>NZ_JAAKXW010000009.1 GCF_011752045.1 Microbacterium hydrocarbonoxydans | reverse complement strand
CCCTACTTCACGATCGAGGAGCATTCTGTGCCCGAAGCATCAGCGAACATCGGAGTCGTCGGACTCGCCGTCATGGGCTCGAACCTCGCCCGCAATCTCGCGAGCCGCGAGGGCAACACCGTGGCGATCTTCAACCGCAGCTTTGAGAAGACGCAGTCCGTGCTGGACGCGCACCCGGAGGCCGGTTTCATCCCGGCCGCGACGTATCAGGAGTTCGCGGACTCGCTGCAGAAGCCGCGCACCGCGATCATCATGGTCAAGGCCGGTGCCCCCACGGATGCCGTGATCGACTCGCTGGTCGAGGTGTTCGAGCCGGGCGACATCATCGTCGACGGCGGCAACGCGTTCTTCCCCGACACGATCCGCCGCGAGAAGACGGTCCGGGAGACGGGCATCAACTTCGTCGGCGCCGGGATCTCCGGCGGTGAGGAGGGTGCGCTGACGGGCCCGTCGATCATGCCCGGCGGCTCGGACGAGTCCTGGGTCACGCTCGGCCCGATCCTCCGCTCGATCGCCGCGGTCGCGGAGGGTGAGCCGTGCGTCACGCACGTCGGTCACGACGGCGCCGGTCACTTCGTGAAGATGGTGCACAACGGCATCGAGTACGCCGACATGCAGCTCATCGCCGAGGCGTACGACCTGATCCGCCGCGGCACCGGGAAGACCCCCGCGGAGATCGCGGACATCTTCGCCGAGTGGAACAAGGGCGAGCTGGAGTCGTACCTGATCGAGATCACCGCCGAGGTGCTCCGCCAGATCGACGCGGAGACCGGCAAGCCGCTCGTCGACGTCATCCTCGACCAGGCCGGCGCGAAGGGCACCGGCGCGTGGACCGTGCAGACCGCGCTGTCGCTCGGCGTGCCCGTCTCCGGGATCGCCGAGGCGACCTTCGCCCGCTCGCTGTCCTCCCACCCCGAACAGCGCGCGGTCGCGTCCGCGCTGCCCGGTCCGGGCGAGGACTTCACCGTCCCCGCCGACCAGGTCGACGCGTTCATCGAGGACGTGCGCCTCGCGCTGTACGCGTCGAAGATCGTCGCGTACTCGCAGGGCTTCGACGAGATCCGCGCCGGTGCCGCCGAATACGACTGGAACATCGACCTCGGCGCGATCAGCAAGATCTGGCGCGGCGGCTGCATCATCCGCGCCCAGTTCCTCAACCGCATCGCCGACGCCTACGACGCCGAACCGGGACTCCCCGTCCTGATGACCGCCCCGTACTTCGCCGAGGCCTTCACCCGCGCCCAGGCCGCCTGGCGCCGCGTCGTCGTGACCGCCGCGCAGGCCGGCATCCCCGCCCCCGCGTTCAGCTCCTCACTGTCGTACTACGACGGCATCCGCGCCGACCGCCTCCCCGCCGCCCTCGTCCAGGGACAGCGCGACTTCTTCGGCGCACACACCTACAAGCGCACCGACAAGCCCGGCACCTTCCACACCCAGTGGTCCGGCGACCGCACCGAGATCGAAGCCGAAGACACCCACTGACGCCTCCTGACG
>NZ_JAAKXW010000008.1 GCF_011752045.1 Microbacterium hydrocarbonoxydans | reverse complement strand
TGTCTAAAAGGAGTCCGGCGGTGTCCTACTCTCCCACAGGGTCCCCCCTGCAGTACCATCGGCGCTGTGAGGCTTAGCTTCCGGGTTCGGAATGTAACCGGGCGTTTCCCTCACGCTATGGCCGCCGAAACACTATTGATGTTTCAATCAAACACATAACAAGTCATTGTTGTTATGCGGTTCTCGACCGTACATCGAGAACCACTCAGTGGACGCAAGCACCAACAAATCGGTGTGTTATCAAGTCATCGGCTTATTAGTACCAGTCAGCTGCACACGTTACCGTGCTTCCACATCTGGCCTATCAACCCAGTAGTCTGGCTGGGAGCCTCTCACCCGAAGGTATGGAAGTCTCATCTTGAGGCCGGCTTCCCGCTTAGATGCTTTCAGCGGTTATCCATCCCGAACGTAGCTAATCAGCGGTGCTCCTGGCGGAACAACTGACACACCAGAGGTTCGTCCAACCCGGTCCTCTCGTACTAGGGTCAGATCCTCTCAAACTTCCTACGCGCGCAGCGGATAGGGACCGAACTGTCTCACGACGTTCTAAACCCAGCTCGCGTACCGCTTTAATGGGCGAACAGCCCAACCCTTGGGACCTACTCCAGCCCCAGGATGCGACGAGCCGACATCGAGGTGCCAAACCATGCCGTCGATATGGACTCTTGGGCAAGATCAGCCTGTTATCCCCGAGGTACCTTTTATCCGTTGAGCGACAGCGCTTCCACAAGCCACTGCCGGATCACTAGTCCCGACTTTCGTCCCTGCTCGACCTGTCAGTCTCACAGTCAAGCTCCCTTGTGCACTTACACTCGACACCTGATTGCCAACCAGGTTGAGGGAACCTTTGGGCGCCTCCGTTACTTTTTGGGAGGCAACCGCCCCAGTTAAACTACCCACCAGGCACTGTCCCTGAACCGGATTACGGTTCGAAGTTAGATATCCAGAGTGACCAGAGTGGTATTTCAACAATGACTCCACAAGAACTGGCGTCCCTGCTTCAAAGTCTCCCACCTATCCTACACAAGCCACACCGAACACCAATACCAAGCTGTAGTAAAGGTCACGGGGTCTTTCCGTCCTGCTGCGCGTAACGAGCATCTTTACTCGTAATGCAATTTCGCCGAGTTCGCGGTTGAGACAGTTGGGAAGTCGTTACGCCATTCGTGCAGGTCGGAACTTACCCGACAAGGAATTTCGCTACCTTAGGATGGTTATAGTTACCACCGCCGTTTACTGGGGCTTAAATTCTCAGCTTCGCCTTGCGGCTAACCGGTCCTCTTAACCTTCCAGCACCGGGCAGGCGTCAGTCCGTATACATCGTCTTGCGACTTGGCACGGACCTGTGTTTTTAGTAAACAGTCGCTACCCACTAGTCTCTGCGGCCTCCAAACGCTTTCGGAGCAAGTCCTAATACGTCGAAGGCCCCCCTTCTCCCGAAGTTACGGGGGCATTTTGCCGAGTTCCTTAACCACGATTCTCTCGATCTCCTTGGTATTCTCTACCTGACCACCTGAGTCGGTTTGGGGTACGGGCGGCTAGAACCTCGCGTCGATGCTTTTCTCGGCAGCATAGGATCACCCACTTTTCATCCGCATCGTGTCTCAGCCTGTATGAGTCGCGGATTTGCCTACGACTCGGCCTACGCACTTGCACCAGGACAACCATCGCCTGGCTTGGGCTACCTTCCTGCGTCACACCTGTTAATACGCTAGCCGCACCAGCATGGGGTCACGTGCTCCCCTGAACGGTGCCACCCGAAGGTGACGATGCTCAGGCTCGGACGTTTAGCACCACTGGATTGACTGGGGCGGTTCTTCGCCGGTACGGGAATATCAACCCGTTGTCCATCGACTACGCCTGTCGGCCTCGCCTTAGGTCCCGACTTACCCAGGGAAGATTAGCTTGACCCTGGAACCCTTGGTCTTTCGGAGGACGTGTTTCTCACACGTCTTTCGCTACTCATGCCTGCATTCTCACTCGTGTGGCGTCCACGGCTGGGTTACCCCGCCGCTTCACTCGCCACACGACGCTCTCCTACCCATCAACACGGCTGGACCACGAAGGCCTACCAATAATGTCAATGCCACAACTTCGGTGGCGTGCTTGAGCCCCGTTACATTGTCGGCGCGGAATCACTTGACCAGTGAGCTATTACGCACTCTTTCAAGGGTGGCTGCTTCTAAGCCAACCTCCTGGTTGTCAGAGCAACTCCACATCCTTTCCCACTTAGCACGCGCTTTGGGACCTTAGTTGGTGGTCTGGGTTGTTTCCCTCTCGACTATGAAGCTTATCCCCCACAGTCTCACTGCTGCGCTCTCACTTACCGGCATTCGGAGTTTGGCTGACGTCAGTAACCTTGTAGGGCCCATCGGCCATCCAGTAGCTCTACCTCCGGCAAGAAACACGCAACGCTGCACCTAAATGCATTTCGGAGAGAACCAGCTATCACGAAGTTTGATTGGCCTTTCACCCCTATCCACAGCTCATCCCCTCAGTTTTCAACCTAAGTGGGTTCGGCCCTCCACGACGTCTTACCGTCGCTTCAGCCTGGCCATGGATAGATCACTTCGCTTCGGGTCTAGGACATGCGACTGAATCGCCCTATTCAGACTCGCTTTCGCTACGGCTACCCCACACGGGTTAACCTCGCCACATATCGCTAACTCGCAGGCTCATTCTTCAAAAGGCACGCTGTCACACCTACCAGGGGTGCTCCAACGGTTTGTAAGCAAACGGTTTCAGGTACTATTTCACTCCCCTCCCGGGGTACTTTTCACCTTTCCCTCACGGTACTTGTCCGCTATCGGTCATCTGGGAGTATTTAGGCTTATCAGGTGGTCCTGACAGATTCACACGGGATTTCACGGGCCCCGTGCTACTTGGGATACTCTTCGCGCCACGGTTGGCATTTCGACTACGGGGTTGGCACCCTCTATGACCGGCCTTTCAAGACCGTTCGTCTATACCATCGTGTAACGCCGTCGTCTCGGCAGAAACGACTGAAAAGTCCCACAACCCCCAACGTGCAACGCCTGCCGGCTCTCACACACGCTAGGTTTAGCCTGATCCGGTTTCGCTCGCCACTACTAACGGAATCGCGGTTGCTTTCTCTTCCTGTGGGTACTGAGATGTTTCACTTCCCCACGTTCCCTCTACCCGCCCTATATATTCAGGCGGGAGTCACTGGGTCGGCACGCCGCCCAGCGGGGTTTCCCCATTCGGACACCCTCGGATCAAAACTTGCTTATCAGTTCCCCGAGGCTTATCGCAGATTGCTACGTCCTTCTTCGGCTCCAGATGCCAAGGCATCCACCGTTTGCTCTTAAAGACTTGAAATCACATGAGTTGAATCAAAACTCGACCCGGCCCGAAGACCGGATCAGAAATTGACTAATGATCTTTAAGATCATCTTGCGCAACCAGCCGAAGCCGGTTGCAAGATGCTCGCGTCCACTGTGTAGTTCTCAAAGTACGGGCGGTACCCCTCATCCCCTCCCACCAGGGAGACGACGAAAGGCCCAGAGGTACAGACCAGATCCCGAAAGATCCGCATCCGGTCCCTCAGGACCCAACAGCGTGCAGGCACCGAAACCCTTCACCCAGACGTTCCTGCAGCAAGCTGCGTACTGATCCGAGATCGACTCTCGATGCCATGTCAAATGTTCCACCCATGAGCTCCCAGCGAACCACGTTCGGGCTCGATCTGGGTTCTGGACACCCGAAGGTGTCAGATGCTCCTTAGAAAGGAGGTGATCCAGCCGCACCTTCCGGTACGGCTACCTTGTTACGACTTAGTCCTAATTACCGATCCCACCTTCGACGGCTCCCTCCACAAGGGTTAGGCCACCGGCTTCAGGTGTTACCGACTTTCATGACTTGACGGGCGGTGTGTACAAGACCCGGGAACGTATTCACCGCAGCGTTGCTGATCTGCGATTACTAGCGACTCCGACTTCATGAGGTCGAGTTGCAGACCTCAATCCGAACTGGGACCGGCTTTTTGGGATTCGCTCCACCTCACGGTATTGCAGCCCTTTGTACCGGCCATTGTAGCATGCGTGAAGCCCAAGACATAAGGGGCATGATGATTTGACGTCATCCCCACCTTCCTCCGAGTTGACCCCGGCAGTATCCCATGAGTTCCCACCATTACGTGCTGGCAACATAGAACGAGGGTTGCGCTCGTTGCGGGACTTAACCCAACATCTCACGACACGAGCTGACGACAACCATGCACCACCTGTTTACGAGTGTCCAAAGAGTTGACCATTTCTGGCCCGTTCTCGTATATGTCAAGCCTTGGTAAGGTTCTTCGCGTTGCATCGAATTAATCCGCATGCTCCGCCGCTTGTGCGGGTCCCCGTCAATTCCTTTGAGTTTTAGCCTTGCGGCCGTACTCCCCAGGCGGGGAACTTAATGCGTTAGCTGCGTCACGGAATCCGTGGAATGGACCCCACAACTAGTTCCCAACGTTTACGGGGTGGACTACCAGGGTATCTAAGCCTGTTTGCTCCCCACCCTTTCGCTCCTCAGCGTCAGTTACGGCCCAGAGATCTGCCTTCGCCATCGGTGTTCCTCCTGATATCTGCGCATTCCACCGCTACACCAGGAATTCCAATCTCCCCTACCGCACTCTAGTCTGCCCGTACCCACTGCAGGCCCGAGGTTGAGCCTCGGGATTTCACAGCAGACGCGACAAACCGCCTACGAGCTCTTTACGCCCAATAATTCCGGATAACGCTTGCGCCCTACGTATTACCGCGGCTGCTGGCACGTAGTTAGCCGGCGCTTTTTCTGCAGGTACCGTCACTTTCGCTTCTTCCCTGCTAAAAGAGGTTTACAACCCGAAGGCCGTCATCCCTCACGCGGCGTTGCTGCATCAGGCTTTCGCCCATTGTGCAATATTCCCCACTGCTGCCTCCCGTAGGAGTCTGGGCCGTGTCTCAGTCCCAGTGTGGCCGGTCACCCTCTCAGGCCGGCTACCCGTCGACGCCTTGGTGAGCCATTACCTCACCAACAAGCTGATAGGCCGCGAGCCCATCCCCAACCGAAAAATCTTTCCAACCACTGAAGATGCCTTCGCGGTTCGTATCCAGTATTAGACGCCGTTTCCAGCGCTTATCCCAGAGTCAGGGGCAGGTTGCTCACGTGTTACTCACCCGTTCGCCACTGATCCCACAGAGCAAGCTCCGTGTTCACCGTTCGACTTGCATGTGTTAAGCACGCCGCCAGCGTTCATCCTGAGCCAGGATCAAACTCTCCGTAAAAAAGAAATGCATACCCCATCGGGAAAACGATGAAGCAGCGAGTTTGATGCTGACCAAAGAGATAAATCATTGCTGACTATCCGTTGCCACTCCCCAAAAGGAATGGTCTTTGATCCAAAGGAATTCTCAACCAGCCGAAGCTGGACGAGGATAATTTGGCATTTGACAAGTGCACGCTGTTGAGTTCTCAAGGATCGGATGCTCCCACGACCCAGCCATCACAACCAGGCCCGCAGGGCAACTTCTCTATCTTACCC
>NZ_JAAKXW010000007.1 GCF_011752045.1 Microbacterium hydrocarbonoxydans | reverse complement strand
GCCCCGCCCGCAGCGCCGGCCGTGCCGCCCGCTCCGCCGGTCGTGCCACCGGCCCCGCCCGCCGTGCCGCCGCCGGCCCCGCCCGCCGTGCCGCCGCAGGTGCCGTCGCATGAGTGATCCGCTGCGCCGCGACGGTCGTCTCGGCGTCGGCGTGATCGGCGCCGGCCGGGTCGGCCCCGTCATCGGCGCCGCGCTCGCCGGCGCAGGCCACGCCGTCGTCGGGATCACGAGCGGATCCGACGACGAGCGCGCATCCGCGGTGCTGCCCGACGTGCCCGTGCTGGATCCGCTCGACGTCGTCCGGCGGAGCGAGCTCGTGATCCTCGCGGTGCCGCACGACCAGCTCCCCGAGCTCGTGGCAGGCATCGCCGAGCTGGGCGGCTGGCAGCTCGGACAGCTCGTGCTGCACACCGACCCGGCCTACGGCGTCGAGGTGCTGCGGCCGGCGGCGGAGCGCGGGGCCATCCCGCTCGCCGTGCATCCGGCGATCACGTTCACCGGGACGTCCATGGACCTGCGTCAGCTGCAGGCCGGGTACGCAGCGGTCACCGCGCCGCCACCCGTCCTGCCCATCGCGCAGGCGCTCGCGGTGGAGATGGGGTGCGAGCCGGTGGTCGTCGCGGAGGGCGACCGGGCGGCCTACGCCGATGCGATCGAGGCGGTGACCGCGTTCTCCCGGTCGATCATCGGCCAGTCCACGGCGCGGCTCCGCGACATCGGCGTGGAGAACCCCGGGGGCTACCTCTCCGCGCTCGTCCAGTCCACGGTCGAGCGCGCGCTGCGCGAAGCATCCGATCCATCGCCGCTGCTCTGAGCTGACCGCGCCCGGGACGCCTGTGCCGGCGACCTCCGCCCGCCTCGAGGTGCGCGTTCTTGCCGGTCTCCCCGACGCGGCGTGGCCGCAAGGCGCACCTCGCGTGGCCCGTGTGCGAGAGCATCCGTTCGAGGTGCGCGTTGTCGTCGTCTTCCGTGCGAGAGGCGACGATGAGGCGCACCTCGCGTATGAAAGGCACGAGAGAGTCACCTCGCGGTGACGGCGTGCATCGCGTTCACCGCCCGCCGGAGAAACCGCCGCCTCCGCCTCCGCCGGAGAACCCGCCGCCGAAGGATCCGCCTGAACTCGACGAGCTGCCGGTGGTCGGCGCCGAGTACGTCGCGGCGGCGTGCGTCGAGGCAGCGAAAGCGGTGAGCTGGGAGCGCGCGAACGGAGCCGAGGGGTCCCCGATCCACGAGGCGCCGTGCTGCTCCTGCTCGTACGCGGCCTCGAGCACCTTGCCCCACTGCTTCTCCATCCCGAACAGCATCGCGTACGGCAGCAGGCGCTCGTACAGGACGATGACGTCGGCCGTGCCGTCCTTCCGGCGCTCGGCTCCCGAGTACGACTGCAGCATCCGCAGACGATCCGCCTCGGCCACGCGGATGAACTCGTGTACGCCCATGAGGTGCTCATAGGCGCGTGCGCCCTCGGCGCTCGCCACGGTGTGCTTGATGAAGGTGACCAGGCCCGAGAGCAGCACCAGGACCACAGCCACAGAGATCGCGACCATCGCGGGGACGGCCGTCACGCGGCCGCTGATCACGCCCCACAGCGCGAGGACGAACCCGACCGCGACCACGGCGATCGCCATCCACTGCACGACGACGGCGGCCCGGCTGCGCGCGGTGGTCGTGAGCCCCCTGGCCGTCGCCGCGTCCTTGCCGCGCTTCTCGAGCGCGCTCATCCGGCCGGCGAACGTCTCGCTCGCGCGAGGGAGGGTCACGACGTCTTTGCGCTTCTTCCCGGCGAACAGCGCGTCGAGAGCCTCGACGTCGAGCTGATCGGGGATCGGCGTGCCCGGCAGGCGACGCAGCCGCGGCTGCTCGGGCTGAGAGCCTTCTTCGATCCGCAGGGTCCCGCGGACGGCGAGATGCACGATCTCGGCGGGGATCACGTTCTCCGCTCCCGGGACGATCGCCGCGGCGAGCAGCGGGGGCATGTCATCGGGGACTTCGTACTGCGCGACGATGATGCCCGTCGCTCGACGTCTCGAGCGCCGGAACAGCAGGAGGGCGACCCAGCTGCCGAGCGACAGGAGCACGCCACCTGCCGCGGCGAGGGCCGGGACGGTGTCGGTGACCGGGTTCGGCTGCCTGGCCGGCGCCTGCGTGACGGTGCCCGGCTCGAAGCCGATGGCGACGGTCACGCCTTCGCCGGCGTCGAGCCCCTCCGCAGAGACCGCGAACATGCTGCGGCCGTCTTCGCTGCGCTGCGTGAGCTCGCAGCGGGTCGAGACGCCGTAGTAGCCGACGTAGCAGGAGGTGCTGCCGCTGAGCCGGTCGCTCATCTTCCCGTCGAAGAGGATCTCCGCCTGGAACGCCTCGATCGCCTGGGTGCTGTCGAGCGGGAGCAGGTCCCAGTAGAACTCATCCGCGCGGCCGTCGTCGCGGCTCAGGATGACGTCGCGCGTCTCGTACTCGATGACGTACGTGGTGAGGCCGCGGACGAAATCGTCGTCGCCGGTGAGGACGTACAGGATGCCGTCGTCCTCCTCGATCTCGTAGGGCACCGGCGCGCCGTTGCCATCGGTGACCGAGGTCACCTCCAGCTCGAGGCTCGCGTTCTCGTAGGTCGTGGGCAGACCGCGGACGATCCCGCGGTTCTGATCGAAGTCGGGGAACCGCGCGGCGAGCGTCTCCGTGACGTGCATCCGCGCGCGTCCCTCGTCGTCCAGGCCGACCTCGAATCGTGCATCCCACGAGGCGTACGAGAAGTCGTTCACATCGGACCGGACGGATGCCGCTGCGACGGCGTCCGCGTCCTTCGCGCTCTTCGCGTTCGATGCGACAGACGTGGTCGCCGCGCTCGCCGGGTCCGCGGCCGCCGCGGTCGCCGGGACGAGGAGGGCGACAGCCGCGAGGGCGACGGCGGCGATGGCATGGAGGAGGCGGGTGGCGGCCATGGACAGAGAGTATCGAGCGGGAGCGCAGGGGGCGTGAGCTCGCGCCGGTAAACTGGCTGGGACTTTCAAGGAGCCCCCTAATGACTGACGCGTCCGCCGCGCCCGAGCCGACCCCCGACGCCACCGAAGAGGACGTCCACGAGCAGAAGGCCGTGCGTCTCGCCAAGCGCGAGCGTCTCATCGCGAAGCGGGCGGATGCCGGTGGCGGCGCGTTCCCGGTCGGCGTCCCGGTCACGCACACGATTCCCGCGCTGCGCGCCGAGTACGGCGAACTCGAGGCCGGCGCCGAGACCGGCGTCGTGGTCGGCGTCGCCGGACGTGTGGTGTTCAGCCGCAACACGGGCAAGCTCTGCTTCGCCACGCTGCAGGCCGGCGACGGCTCGCGCATCCAGGCGATGATCTCCCTCGCGAACGTCGGCGAGGAGTCGCTCGCCGACTGGAAGGAGTACGTCGACCTGGGCGACCACGTCTTCGTGCACGGCGAGGTGATCTCGAGCCGGCGCGGCGAGCTGTCGATCATGGCCGACGACTGGGCGATCGCGTCGAAGGCGATCCTCCCGCTTCCGAACGCCTATGCCGAGCTCAGCGAGGAGGGTCGCGTCCGCAGCCGCTACCTCGACCTCATCGTCCGCGAGCAGGCCCGCACCACCGTGCGTGCGCGCGCCGCCGTCAACGCGAGCCTGCGCGCCACCTTCGGCAGCCACGACTACCTCGAGGTGGAGACGCCGATGCTGCAGGTGCAGCACGGCGGCGCATCCGCCCGCCCGTTCATCACGCACTCCAACGCCTTCGACACCGAGCTGTACCTGCGCATCGCACCGGAGCTGTATCTGAAGCGCGCCGTCGTCGGCGGCATCGAGCGGGTGTTCGAGATCAACCGCAACTTCCGCAACGAGGGCGCGGACTCCACGCACAGCCCGGAGTTCGCGATGCTCGAGGCGTACCAGGCCTACGGCGACTACAACCAGATGGCCGCGCTCACCCAGGAGCTCGTGCAGCAGGCGGCGATCGCGGTCGCAGGCTCCACCACGGTCACCTGGGCCGACGGCACCGAGTACGACCTCGGCGGCGAGTGGGACCGGATCTCGATGTACGAGTCGCTGTCGGCTGCGTCCGGCCGCGCGGTCACCCCGCAGGACTCCGTCGAGGATCTCATCGCCTTCGCCGAGGCCAACGGCGTCGACCTTCCGCCGCACCCGACCCACGGCAAGCTCGTGGAGGAGCTGTGGGAGCACTTCGTGAAGGGCGACCTCGTGCGCCCCACGTTCGTGATGGACTTCCCTGTCGACACCTCGCCGCTCGTGCGCGAGCACCGCTCGATCGACGGCGTCGTGGAGAAGTGGGACCTGTACGTCCGCGGCTTCGAGCTCGCGACCGGATACTCCGAGCTCGTCGACCCGGTGATCCAGCGCGACCGCTTCGTCGAGCAGGCCAAGCTCGCGGCGAAGGGCGACCTCGAGGCGATGCGGATCGATGAGGAGTTCCTGCGCGCGCTCGAGCACGGCATGCCGCCGTCGGGCGGCATGGGCATGGGAATCGACCGTCTCCTGATGGCGATCACCGGCCTCGGCATCCGCGAGACGATCCTCTTCCCGCTGGTCAAGTAGACGCTCCGCCCGCCGCTCCGCGCCGGAACGCCCACTCCGGAAGCGCTGCAGCGCCGATCATGGTCTCGAGGAGCGCCGCGAGTCCGTACTCCGGGTCGATCTCGCGCACGAGCTCGAGATAATGCCCGGCATGCGTGGACCGGCCGAGCGCCCAGGACAGCCAGGCCGCAGCCGTGAGCGGCCCTCGTCGTGACGGACGCGGTGCGCGGGAAGCGGCGAGTCTCACCACCGCCAGGGCGAGGCGCAGCCGATCAGGGTCAGGGGCGGGGCCCTGGCCGAGGAACACAGATCCGACCTCATCGGGGATCGTCGTGCCGTTCTCCGAGAACGCGAGCTGCGCGTCGAGCGCTCGGATGCCGCCGGCGAGGTCGGACGCCCACTGGGTGAGCGCGACGTCCCGGAAGAGCGGCCGATCAAAGCACCAGAGCAGCGCAGCGGTCGCGAACGCCGGCAGGTCCTGAGGTCGCTCGAGCACCGACTCGAAGAACGCGGGGATGTCATCGAGCATGACGAGGGCGGCGATGGCCTGCGGGTTCTCCCGGCCGGTCAGGCGTCCCTGGGCATCGCGGTCGAGCAGATCGTCCAGGTCGAGGAGCGCTCGCCCCACCCGCTCCCGCTCCGCGAGGTCAGCAGCAGGGAGCTCGGTGCCGGCCAGCTGGTCACCGGAGACATCCCCGATGCCAGGCACCTCCGGTGCGCCCCCGATCTCAGCGAGCGGCTGAAGCTCAGGTTCCTCCAGCAGGTAGCTCGCCCAGCCGCCGGGCGTGACGCAGAGAGCGTCGACGATACGCAGACCCGCGTCCTCAGCGCAGCCCAGCAGCTCGTCCACTTCGACCCCGAAGGGGAGGACCAGGCCGTCGCGGGTCGGCATCGGCGGGTCGTCGCAGTAGAGGACCAGGGCGACGGCATCCGTGCCCTCCACCCGGGAGACGAGACCGACGGCAGCGTCGGCGTACTCCTCGAGCTCGATCTCGGCATCGGGCAGATCGAGGCGCATAGCGCCATAGGTGCGCTTGCCGCTGAACGGCAGGAGGACGATGCTCCGCGTCGGGGTGAACCCGGCGAGGGAGGGCACGATGCGGAGGAACTCGGCGGAGTCGGAGGCTCTGAGAACAGTGGTCATGCCGAGAGTGTGCGAGGAGCGTGCCGTCGATGGGCGAACTCCACAGGCGTGCGGACCGGATCCGGCCGAATCCGCAGATGTGGAGAAGCAGTGGGCCGCGCTTACCATGGAGGCATGGAGAACTTCTGGCTCGCCGCAGCATGGTCCATCCTGCCGACCATCGGCGTGAGCGCCGTGTTCTTCTTCGTGATCCGCGGCATCCTCCGGTTCGATCGCACCGAGCGCAAGGCGCACGCGAAGATCGAGGCCGAGGAGCGTGCGGCCCGAGGCCTGCCTCCTCGCACCTGAAGAAGCGCGACACGCCCGAGAGTCGGCACTGATTTGCCGAGGTCCCGGAATCCACGTAAGTTATTACCTGTTCGCCCCACAGGGAAGCGGAGAGGCCGAGAGCCTTACCCCCCTCAAGCGGAGAACCACCTCCACCAAGATCAGCTCCTCGGAGCGGATCGCGGACACACTTCTGTCTGACGTGGAGCTTCCACTTCCCGAAAGCGTCGATTTGACAGCAAGACGGAAACGGATAAGCTAGTGAAGTTGCCTCGGCGCCTTGAGCGCCGAGCAGCAGATCTGGTCCCGAGCCTCACGGCGTGTCGATTTGACAGCCGGAATGGCGCGGGTAAGATAGAGAAGTTGCCCTGCGGGCCTGGTTGTGATGGCTGGGTCGTGGGAGCATCCGATCCTTGAG
>NZ_JAAKXW010000006.1 GCF_011752045.1 Microbacterium hydrocarbonoxydans | reverse complement strand
CTCAAGGATCGGATGCTCCCACGACCCAGCCATCACAACCAGGCCCGCAGGGCAACTTCTCTATCTTACCCACCCTCTCTCGCTTGTCAAATCGGCGCGCCGCGCGAATCTGAGATCCGCTGCGCAGCCGAGACAGGCCGCAGAAGGGGTGGATCTCCCATCCTAGACGCAGGCGTCTGTTCTCACAAGTGAGGGGGAATCGGGAGTGGTTCTCCGCTTGAGGGGGGTGAGGCTCTCGGCCTCTCCGCTTCCCTGTGGGGCGAACAGGTAATAACTTACGTGGATTCCGGGGGGCTGGCAAATCGAAGCACCCCGCCCGGGCGTGTCGCGACTGCCCATCACGGGTTTCCCCCAGTCCAGGGAGCGAATCAGCCGAGATCGACCTCGCGAGTACGATCGCTGGCATGTCTTCGACGTCGTCCGCTGACGCTGCACGCGACCTGCTCGAGCGCGTGCTCGGGGAGCTCGGCGCCGCGTCCGGCGCCACGACAGACCACCCCGCTCCCCCGCATCCCGTGCCGCTGCCGTCACGACTCGCGACCGGCGACCTGGCGTGGGCCAGCGTCGGTGCCGTCTGCGTGGTCGCCGGCATCCGCACCGTGCCCGACCCCGACCGGGTGGCGCTCGTCTATCGCAGCGACCGTCTCCTGATGATCGGCGGCGAGGCGCCCTCGGTGTGGTCTCCGCTCTCGGGGTTCTGGCGCACCCGCGACGGCTGGGTCCGCACGCACGGCAACTACCCGCACCACGCGGAAGGCCTGCTGCGCGGCCTCGGCATCCGTGTCGCCGATCGGATGCTCGAGGCGATGGCGGAGCGCACCTCCGCGGAAGCCGTCGCCGCGATCACCGGCGCCGGAGGCCTCGCCGTCGCCGTCGCCTCCGAGGTGCCCGCTCGCGACGCGGCACTCCGTCGCGGTCCCCTGCTCGACGTCCGCCGCACAGACGCCTCCTCGTCGCGGGGCATCCGCTCCGCGCCCGACGCGCTGCCACTCACCGGTGTCCGGATCCTCGACCTCACCCGCGTCATCGCAGGTCCGGTGTGCACCCGCACCCTGGCACTGCTCGGCGCCGACGTGCTCCGGATCGATCCACCGCACCTCCCCGAGCCGGTGTGGCAGCACGACGACACCGGTCACGGCAAGCGCACCGCCCTGCTCGATGCCCGCTCGGCCGTCATGCCGGACCTCCTGTCCGCCGCCGACGTCGTCGTCCTCGGGTACCGTCCGTCATCGCTGGAAACGCTCGGCCTCTCCCCCGACCTCCTCGCCGCGCGGCATCCCGGTCTCGTGATCGCCGAACTCAGCGCCTGGGGTGCGGAGCATCCGGACCGGGCGGGCTTCGACAGCCTCGTCCAGGCGGAGTCCGGCATCGCGGTCGTCGAGTCGCCGGACGGCGAGCGGCCGGGCGCCCTCCCCGCGCAGGCGCTCGACCACAGCGCCGGATACCTGCTGGCGGCATCCGTCGTCGCGCTTCTGGAGCGGCGCCGGCTCGAGGGCGGCACCTGGCAGGTGCGCACCTCGCTGCGGCGCATCGCCGCGGAGCTGCTGGGGATGCCGCGGCGCGAGCATCCGGAACCGGAGCGGACGATCGACCCCGCTCCGCACACGGCGGTCTTCGACGTGGGAGGCCGGACCGTCACGACGGCGCGGCCTGCACTCCCCGGTCTCGAGTTCGCGGCGCCCCGGCCCTGGGGAGGCGATCAGCCGCGCTGGTGATTCCGCCGGAACAGCGGCAGCGAGAGGCAGAGCACGAGGGTGAGCCCGCCCCACACCGCGCACGCCGGCGGCAGCATCCGGTAGCCCAGGTGCGCCACGGTGAAGTCGCCGGTCAGCGGTCCGTAAGCCGCAAGGCCGAGCAGCCAGGACGTGAGCAGGATGCTCGGCAGCGAGAGCCACCAGGCGATGCGCACGCCGGCAGGCAGGGTCTGCTCGGTGCGCGCAGCCGGGGTCGCCCGGAGCACGCGGACGATCGCCCAGACCCCGATGATCGTGAGCCCGATCGCACTCGAGCCGTGCTGCAGCCACTTGTACCCGAGAAGCGGTCCCCACGACTCCTCGAGCGCGGGCACGGCGGTGACGCCCCACCGGCCCTCATGCGTGAACGAGTCCCAGAGGATGTGCGAGAGCACCCCGAGCACGAGCGACACCGCGAGCATCAGCGGATACAGGCGGCTCCCGCCGGTCACCGCCATGCGCAGCGCCGACATGCCACCGGAGCGCCAGTCGGCGGGGAGCCGCGCCGCGAGCCACCGCGGCGACAGCTCCGGCACCGCCGGCCGCAGCACGACCCGCCACACCAGGAACAGCGCGAACGCCGCGAGAGCCGTCCAGAGCACGTTCGCGTACGTGTGCGTGAAGCCGTAGTCGAGGGCCGTGCCGCGGACGAACAGCGGCAGGTCCGGCGTCATCGCACCGATCGCGATCGCCGCCGGCACGAGCGGCGTGCGCACGAAGGGCAGCGCGACCAGCGCGTGACTCGGGGTGAACGGCATCCGCTCGGATCAGCCGACGAACACGCCGGCGAGGGTCTTCTTGCCGCGGCGGAGCACGGACACGCCCCCGGGCAGTCCTCCCTCGACCGTGGCCGTGTCGTCCTCGACGCGCACGCCGTCGAGCGACACACCGCCCTGGGCGATCGCGCGCCGCGCCTCGGACAGGCTGGACACGAGCTCGGTCGCGACGAGCGCCTCGACGACCGGAGTCCCGGCAGGGACCGTCGCGTTCGGCAGCTCCTCGAGTGCCGTCCGCAGCGTCGACGCGTCGAGCGCGGTCAGGTCGCCCTGGCCGAACAGCGCCTCGGATGCCGCGATCACCGCCGCCGTCGCGTCGATGCCGTGCACGGTTGCGACGACCTCGAGAGCGAGGCGCTTCTGCGCGGCACGTCGGAAGGGCTCGGTCTCGACGAGCTTCGCGTACTCCTCGATCTCGGCGCGCGTCAGGAACGTGAACACCTTCAGCCGGTCGATCACGTCGTCGTCGGCGGTGCCGAGCCAGAACTGGTACATCCGGTAGGGACTGCACATCTCGGCATCCAGCCAGATCGCGTTGCCCTCGCTCTTGCCGAACTTGGTGCCGTCGCTGTTCGTGATCAGCGGCGTGCCGATCGCGTGCACCGAGACGCCCTCGACGCGGTGGATGAGGTCCGTGCCGCTGGTGAGATTGCCCCACTGGTCGGAGCCGCCGGTCTGCAGGACGCAGTCGTACTGGCGGTACAGCTCGAGGAAGTCCATCCCCTGCAGGATCTGGTAGCTGAACTCGGTGTAGCTGATGCCGGCATCGGAGTTCAGGCGCGCGGCGACCGCGTCCTTCTTCAGCATCGTGCCGACCCGGTAGTGCTTGCCGATCTCGCGCAGGAAGTCGATCGCCGACAGGGGCGCAGTCCAGTCGAGGTTGTTGACGATGCGCGCCGCATTGGCGCCGTCGAAGCTCAGGTAGCGCTCGACCTGGGCGCGCAGGCGGTCGACCCACTCGCCGACCGTCTCGCGCGTGTTCAGGGTGCGCTCCGCCGTGGGACGCGGGTCGCCGATGAGACCGGTCGATCCGCCGACGAGGCCGAGGGGCTTGTGACCGGCGAGCTGGATGCGGCGCAGCGTGAGCAGCTGCACGAGGTTGCCCAGATGCAGGCTCGGCGCCGTCGGGTCGAACCCGCAGTAATACGTGATCGGGTCTCCCGCGAGCAGGGCGCGCAGCGCCTCCTGGTCGGTGGACACATGGACGAGGCCGCGCCACACGAGTTCGTCCCACACGTTCTCGAACGTGGGATCGATCGCCGGAGCTGCGGTCGTCAGAGCGGGAGTTGACACGCGGTCCAGGCTATCAGCGCCGGATGGCTCAGCTGTGCGCCGCCCACCACACCAGGAAGGCGGCGCCGAGCGCGATCACCCAGCTGACCAGGCTGCCGACGAGGAAGTACTCCGCCCGCGCTCCGGTCTCCCCGTCGCGGGAGATCTCGGGGAAGCGCACGATGCCCTTCGCCGCGAGCATCGCGGCGAGCACGGGATACGCCGCGGCGAGGGTGAGGATCAGCACCAGCATCCGCTCGAGGGGGCCGATGAGGCGACCGCCCTTGAATCCGCTGCGGCGGTCGGCCACGGCCTGAGCGGCGTCCGCCCCGGCCTGAGGGGTCTCGGCGGGCGGGAGGACCGTGGCATCTGCGGACGAGTCTGCGGACGGCTCCTCCCCGGGCGTGCGGTTGAGGTCGAGAGGCCGCCAGGTGTGCTCGCCGTCGAGGGCGGCACGCACGACGAGGTTCGCCGATTCGAGGAGGAACACGCCGGATCCGAGGACGAGCATGGCGAGATCGAAGGACACATCTCCGAACGGGGATCGCAGGCTCCACACCTCCCCGACCAGTCCGGCCTCCGTGCGCGGCGCGATCCACACGACGGCGCCGACGCTGACGATCCCGAGCAGCACCGCGGGCCAGAAGCCCAGCGGGGCGATCCGCTCGGCGGGCATGCACCACACCCAGAGTGCGCCGACGACGAGCGCTGCGAGCATCGGGAGGAGCGCGTCGCTGACGCTGCCGAGCAGCAGCAGGATGACGGCCACGGTGAGATAGCCGATCCAGCGCCGAGGGGCGAACTGGCGCACCAGGTCGGCCGCGCCGACGGCGAGGAGGAGGAACCCGGCGACGATCATCGCGATTCCCCCCTGAGGGCCGCGACGCCCTCGATGATCGCGGCGGTGCCCGCCCGCTTCAGGGACTTGGAGACGCTCGGCTGGGAGATGCCCTCCTCCGCCGCGAGCTCCTGCTGGGAGCGGCCGACGAGACGCCCGTAAGTGAGCCGGCGCTCGCGCTCGCTCATCGCTCCGACGAGCTCGTCTCGCACGAGGAGGTAGGCGTTGGATGCCGCGATCGTGGTCTCCATGACCTCATCCTGCCCCGGGGCTCCGACAATCCAGGTGCGCGTGCGCGGCACGGCGCGCCCCTCGCGGTCGTGCACGGTCTCGATCGCCGCGCGCGCCGCGTACCAGCCGGGGCCGTCGGCGAGCTCGCCGTGCACGGAATCCACCGCGCGGACCTCGCCGACGCCGATCCCGAAGCGGAAGGCGATGCCGTCCGGCAGCCGCAGCTGGATCATCAGCAGGGAGGTCAGCGCCTCACCGAGATCGCGGTACACCCCCTGCTGCTCGTCGCCGACCGTCGGGGTGAGCGGCCGGACGGCCAGGGGGGCCTCCGCCTCGACCGCGGCGATGGTGCTGTCGAGGATGTGCTGCGCGGCCGTGCGATCGTCGAGCCGGCGAGACCCCACGATGTCGGCGAGCACTGCGATGACCATGGCGATAACCATATCATGAATAACTCTTTTGTTATGCCCTATTTGTCTATAGTCTGGATTCATGCCTGAATCGAACATCATCGACTGGACAGCGGGGACGTGGACGAACCCTCCCGCCGCCTTCGTCTCCGCAGCCACTGCCCTCGATGTCACCGCCGTCGAGGGCAGCGACGCCTGGCGGCGCACCGCATACGGCTTCGTGCACGACACCGAGCACGCCCTCCTCGCACCGCTCGCGGTCGGCGAGGCCATGGAGGTCTCGTTCCGCGCGCCGTGGGACGGGCAGTTCGATCAGGCGGGCGTGTTCGTGCGGGTCGACGACGAGCACTGGATCAAGGCCGGCGTCGAATACGCCGACGGGCACCTCGGTCTCGGCGCCGTCGTCACCGATGCGAGTTCGGACTGGTCGGTCGGCTGGGTCGACGACTGGCATGGGAGCGAGATCACCGTGCGCGTGAGCCGGTGGGCGGATGCCGTGATCGTGCGCGCCCGCGCCGACGACGGCGAATGGCGGCTCGTGCGCGTCGCGCCGTTCGACGGCGACGCCGCGGCATCCGCCGGCCCGTTCCTCGCCGCCCCGACCCGGCAGGGACTCGTCGTGCGGTTCACCCGCTGGACGAGGTCCGCCGCGGACACGGCACTCCACTGAGTGACGTGTCCGTCGCTCGGGCTCCGGTGCCGCGGGCGACGGTTCACGGAGCCGGCGACGATCAGCGGAGAGTACGACGCGGGAACGTCCGTGAATCGTCATCGGCTCCGCAGATCGTCACGAACCGACCTCTCCTCCACAGCCGGAGGACCGGCGGAACTCTCCACAATCGGCATCCGACGGCACGGCGCACTCTCTCCCTCGTCGGAGACTGGGCGGATGCTGTCAGCGAAGGACACGATCAGCCGTCTCGGCGGCATCGCCAGAGGAACCACTCTCCAGGGGCTCGGCTTCACCCGCCAATCCCTCGCCGCCGACGTGAAGCGCGGGACGATCGACCGTGTCCGCGACGGCGTTTTCGCCGTCGGGCTGTCCGGCGAACGGCGCACCGCCGTCGAGCACGGCGGAGCCCTCACCTGCGTCAGTGCGCTGCGAGAGGCGGGCATCTGGGTGCTTTCCGCTGACGATCGTCCGCACGTCTGGATGGGCGCGCACCGGCATCCGCTCCGCCATCCCGGTTGCCGGTGCGTCTCGCACCACTACCGGGGGCGTCCGCCGCTCGGCGCGGCATCCATCGAGGCCGCGCTCCTGCATCTGTACCGCTGTGCCGGGGACGAAGCGTTCTTCGCCGCCTACGAATCGGCGTGGCGACGGAGCAGGCTCTCCCGCGACGCCAGGGCGCGCATCCGAAACGCATTGCCGCGGACGGCCCGATGGCTCATCGACCTCGCACGTCCGGATGCCGACAGCGGACTCGAGTCGCTGCTGCGGCTGCGACTGCATCTGCTCGGCATCCGTCTCGACTGCCAAGTCATGATCGAGGGCGTCGGACGGGTCGACTTCGTCATCGCGAAGCGCCTGATCCTCGAAGCCGACGGCGAAGAGAACCACGGGTCGCCGGCGCACCGGCATCGGGACCGCATCCGGGATGCCGCTGCCTCGCGTCTCGGTTACGAGACGCTCCGGTTCGACTACGCGCAGATCGTGCACGGCTGGCCGGCCGTGCAGGAGGCGATCATCGCCGCCCTGCGTCGGAACCGATGACGATTCACGGAGCCGATGACGATCAGCGGAAGGAACGCCGCCGAAGCGTCCGTGAACCGTCACGGGCTCCGCGAATCGTCACGGGACGGGCGGGACTACAGGCCGAGGGCGTGCGCCGCGGCCTGAGCCCGCGCGACGAGCTCGGCGCGCTGCTCGGCGACCCGCTGCGGCGCCGTGCCACCCGCACCGGTGCGCGACGCCACGGATCCCTCGATCGTGAGCACCTCGCGCACCTCCGGGACGAGGTGCTCCGACACCGAGCGCAGCAGCTCGTCGGTGGCATCCTCCAGTCCGATCCCGCGCTCCTCGCAGGCCCGGACGAGGGCTCCGGAGATCTCGTGGGCATCGCGGAACGGCACCCGGCGCTTCACCAGCCACTCGGCGACGTCCGTCGCGAGCGAGAAGCCCTGCGGGGCCAGCGCGGCCATCCGCTGCGTGTCGAACCGCAGCGTCGCGACCATGCCGGCGAACGCGGGGAGCACGACCTCGAGGGTCTGCACCGAATCGAAGACCGGCTCCTTGTCCTCCTGCAGATCGCGGTTGTACGCGAGCGGGAGGCCCTTGAGCGTCGCGAGCAGTCCGGAGAGGTTGCCGATGAGGCGGCCCGACTTGCCGCGCGCGAGCTCGGCGATGTCGGGGTTCTTCTTCTGCGGCATGATGCTCGACCCGGTCGAGTAGCTGTCGTGCAGAGTGACGAAGCCGAACTCGCGGGTGTTCCAGAGGATGATCTCCTCGGCCAGGCGCGAGAGGTCGACACCGGTCATCGCCGTGATGAAGGCGAACTCGGCGACGACGTCACGGGCGGCCGTGCCGTCGAGAGAGTTCTCCGCGGGGCGGTCGAGGCCGAGCTCGGTGGCGACCAGCGCCGGGTCCAGGCCGAGCGTGGAGCCGGCGAGGGCTCCCCCGCCGTACGGCGACACTCCGGCGCGACGGCGCCAGTCGACGAGACGCTCGAGCTCGCGCACCAGCGGCCAGCCGTGGGCCTGGAGATGGTGCGCCAGCAGCACCGGCTGGGCGTGCTGCAGGTGCGTGCGGCCCGGCAGGATCGCATCGGGGTGCGCCTCCGCCTGCGCCACGAGTGCATCGATCACGCGCAGGATGTCGCGCGCGATCACGCGGGCGTGATCGATCAGGTACATGCGCACGAGCGTGGCGATCTGGTCGTTGCGGCTCCGGCCGGCGCGCAGACGTCCGCCGAGCTCCGGGCCGAGCTCGGCGATGAGCGCCTGCTCGAGGGCGCCGTGGACGTCCTCGTCGCTCTCGAGCGGCACGATCGCGCCCTCCGCGACCTTGCGGGCCACGGCGTCCAGACCCGCGTGCATCCGTGCGGCCTCGTCCGGCTCCAGGTAGCCGGCCGCGGCAAGGGCCTTCGCGTGCGCGTGGGACCCGGCGATGTCGTACGGCGCGAGGATCCAGTCGAAATGCGTCGACCGGCTGAGTGCGGCGAGCTCCGGCGACGGCCCGCTGGCGAACCGCGCGCCCCACAGGGCTCCCTCGTTCGTGCCCTCGTTCTTGGCGGTGGTCATCAGGCGACCTTCTCGTTCTTGTCGAGCAGCCAGACCAGGAGGGCCTTCTGCGCGTGCAGGCGGTTCTCCGCCTCGTCCCAGACGACGCTCTGCGGACCGTCGATGACCTCCGAGTCCACCTCGTAGCCGCGGTCGGCGGGGAGGCAGTGGATGAAGATCGCCTCGGGGGCCGCCATGCTCATGATCTCCGGGGTGACCTTGTAGCCGCCGAGGTCGCGGATGCGCGCGATCTTCTCCTCCTCCTTGCCCATCGACACCCAGGTGTCGGTGACGATGACGTCGGCTCCGGCCGCCGCCTCGACGGGGTCGGTGTAGAGCGTGATCGATCCGCCGGTCTCGGCGGCGCGGAGGTCGGCCGCCTCGACGACGTCGGCACGAGGCGCGTAGTCGACGGGCGAGGCCATCCGCACGTGCATCCCGGCAGTGACCCCGGCCAGCGCGTACGAGTGCGCCATGTTGCTCTGCGCGTCTCCGAAGAAGGTCAGCGTGAGGCCCTTCAGATCGCCCTTGTGCTCGCGGATGGTGAGCAGGTCGGCGAGCAGCTGGCAGGGGTGGAAGTCATCGGAGAGCGCGTTGATGACCGGCACCCTGGTGCCCTCCGCCATCTCCTCGAGACCGGCCTGCGCATAGGTGCGCCAGACGATGGCGGCGACCTGGCGCTCCAGCACCCGTGCGGTGTCGGAGGGGGTCTCCTTGCCGCCGAGCTGGCTGTTGGCGGTCGAGATGATCAGGGGCGAGCCGCCGAGGTCGGCGATGCCGACCGCGAAGGAGACACGGGTGCGCGTCGACGACTTGTCGAAGATGACGGCGACGGTCTGCGGACCGGCCAGCGCCTTGTTCGCCCAGCGGTCCTTCTTCAGCTCCAGGGCGAGGTCGAGGATCTCCGCCTGCTCGGCGGGGGTCAGGTCGTCGTCGCGCAGCAGGTGGCGGGTCATGCGTGGGCCTTTCCGGAGTCGATGAGGGATGCCTGGACGTCGGCGAGCGCGCCGCTGAACAGGTCGCGGAACTCCGCGATCTCGGCATCGCCGATGGTGAGGGCCGGCGCGATGCGCACGGTCTCGGGGTTCGCGGCGTTGACGATGAGGCCCCGCTGCTGGGCGGCGGCCACGATCTCCCCTGCCACAGGGGCGGACAGCCCGACGCCGATGAGCAGGCCGCGCCCGCGGACGCCGTCGATGAGCGGCGAGTCGATGCCCGCGATGACCTCGCGCAGCTGCTCGCCGCGACGTGCGGCGTTGTCGACGAGGCCGGCGTGCTCGATCTCCGCGAGCACCGCGTCGGCGACAGCCGTCGCCAGCGGGTTGCCGCCGAAGGTCGAACCGTGCGAGCCGGGCGTGAACAGCGCGCTGGCGGCGCCGTACGTGACGAGGGCGCCGATCGGGAAGCCGCCGCCGATGCCCTTCGCGAGGGTGATGGCGTCGGGCGTGATCCCCTCGTGGCTGAACCCGAACCATGCTCCGGTGCGGCCGGCGCCGGTCTGGATCTCGTCGACGATGAGCAGCGCCCCGTGCTTGAGGGTGAGCGCCCGTGCCGCGGCGAGGTAGCCCTCAGGCAGTTCGACGACGCCCGCCTCGCCCTGGATGGGCTCGACGATGACCGCGGCCACGCGGTCGTCGATCGACGCCTCGAGCGCCTCGACGGTCGCCGGGATGTGCTCGACTCCCCCGGGCATCGGCTCGAAGGGCGCACGCATCGACTCCTTCGCCGTCATCGCGAGGGAGCCCATCGTGCGGCCGTGGAAGCCGTTCTCGAGGGCGATGATGCGCGGCTTCGCGCTGCCTCCGTGGAGGCGGGCGAGCTTGAACGCGGCCTCGTTCGCCTCGGCCCCGGAGTTCGAGAAGAACACCCTGCCGTCGATGCCGGCGCCGGCGAGGCGCTTCAGCCGGGCGGCGAGCGCCAGCTGCGGAGGCGTCGCGAAGTAGTTCGACACGTGCGCGAGCGTCGCGGCCTGACGCGAGACGGCCTCGACGAACACCGGGTGCGCATGGCCGAGCGAGGTCACCGCGATCCCGGCGAGGAAGTCGAGGAGACGGCGGCCCTCGGAATCCCAGAGATAGGACCCTTCGCCGCGCGTGAGCATCGCGAGGCGGGGCCCCGCGTTGAGGATCAGATGGCTCGCCGCGTCATCCTGCCAGTCGCTCATGCTTTCGTCCCTGCGCTTCCCATGACCACTTCTGTTCCGATTCCCTTGCTGGTGAAGAGCTCCACGAGCACCGAGTGCGGCACCCGTCCGTCGATGATCGCCGCGGCGTCCACGCCGCCCTCGATCGCATCCAGACAGGCCCGCATCTTCGGGATCATGCCGGACTCCAGGCTCGGCAGCATCCCGACGAGCTCCTCCGAGGTGAGGTGGGACACGAGCGAGTCGCGGTTCGGCCAGTCGGCGTACAGCCCCGGCACGTCCGTGAGGATCACGAGCTTGCGCGCCCCCAGCGCCACCGCGAGGGCGGCGGCCGCGGCATCCGCGTTCACGTTGAGCGACTGCCCAGGGTGGTCGAGATCCGGGGCGATCGAGGAGATCACGGGCACCCGCCCGGCCGCGAGATGGTCGAGCACGGCGGTCGGGTCGACCTGCACCACGTCTCCGACGCGGCCGAGGTCGATCTCCTCCCCGTCGACGACGACACCGCGCCGGCGTCCGCCGAAGAGTCCGGCGTCCTCGCCGCTCAGGCCGGTGGCGATGGGACCGTGCGAGTTGATCTTCGACACGAGCTGCGGGTTGACCTGCCCGGTGAGCACCATGCGGACGACGCCGATGGCCTCGGTCGTGGTGACGCGGTACCCGCCCTTGAACTCGCTCGGGATGTCGAGCCGCCCCAGCATGTCGGAGATCTGCGGGCCGCCGCCGTGCACGACGACCGGCTGCACGCCGACGTAGCGGAGGTAGGCGATGTCCTGCGCGAACGCCTCCTGCAGCTCGTCGGAGACCATGGCGTTGCCGCCGTACTTGACCACGACGATCTGGTCGCGGAACTTCTTCAGCCACGGGAGGGACTCGATGAGCGTCGAGGCCTTCGCGGCGGCGACGTCGGGGGTGGTGTCCTGGAGATCGGTCATGAGGCGTAGGCGCTGTTCTCGTGCACGTAGTCGTGGGTGAGGTCGTTCGTGAGGATCGTCGCCGTGGCCTCGCCGACCTTCAGGTCGATGAGCAGGTGCGTGGCGCGCGGGGTGAGGTCGACCTCCTCGCGCGGGCGGTCGGGGCCGCCCTCGCTGCAGACGCGCACGCCGTTCATCCACACGTCGACGTCGTAGGGGTCGAACTGCGCGCTCGTGGTGCCGATCGCGGCGAGCACCCGGCCCCAGTTCGGGTCGTTGCCGAAGATCGCCGCCTTGAAGAGGTTGTTGCGGGCCACCGACCGGCCGACCTCGACGGCATCCTTCTCGGACACGGCGTGCTGCACCTCGATGGTGATGTCGTGGCTCGCGCCCTCCGCATCGCCCTGCAGCTTGACCGCGAGCTCCTGGCAGAGCTCGGCGAGCGCATCGGCGAACACCTCCAAGTCGGGCGCGATCTCGGAGGCGCCGTTGGCGAGCAGAGTCACCTGGTCGTTCGTGGACATGCAGCCGTCGGAGTCGAGGCGGTCGAAGGTCCGGCCGGTCGCCCGGCGCAGGGCCGCATCGGCCTCGAGGGGCTCGAGCACCGCATCCGTGGTGAGGACGACCAGCATCGTGGCCAGCCCGGGGGCGAGCATGCCCGCGCCCTTGGCCATGCCGCCGATGGTCCAGCCGTCCCGGCTGATCACCGCTGTCTTCGGCACGGTGTCGGTGGTCATGATGGCCTGAGCGGCGCTGTCGCCGCCGTCGGCGCTGAGCTCCGCGATGGCCTGCGCCGTGCCGGCCAGCACCTTCCCGCGGAAGACCTCGTCGCCCGTGCCGATGAGCCCCGTGGAGCAGACCAGCACGTCGCCCGCGCTGATGCCGAGGAGCTCCGCGGCCTTCTCAGCGGTCTGATGCGTCGTCTGGAAGCCGAAACTGCCGGTGAAGCAGTTCGCCCCGCCGGAGTTCAGCACCACGGCCTCCACCACGCGGTCGGCCACCGCCTGCTGCGACCAGATGATCGGGTTCGCCTTGGCGCGGTTGCTGGTGAAGACGGCGGCACCGACCTTGCGCGGCCCGCGGTTGACGACGACGGCCACGTCGGGCTTGCCGGTGGACTTGAGTCCGGCGGCGACTCCGGCCGCCTCGAATCCTGCGGGGGCGGTGACGCTCACGGGGCGACTCCGTTCACTGAGAGGGCGCGGGTCTCGGGGAGGCCGAGCGCGATGTTCATGGACTGGATGGCGGCACCGGCCGTGCCCTTGACGAGGTTGTCGACCGCGGTGACGACCGTGACGCGGTTCGCGGCCCGGTCGATCGCGAGGCCGATCAGCGCGGTGTTCGCGCCGATCACGTCGGCCGTGCGGGGGAAGTGGCCGGCCGGGAGCAGCTGCACGAAGGCCTCGTCGCCGTAGGCGCTCTCCCATGCCTCGCGGATCTGCGCATCGGTCGCGCCCTCGGCGATCGGGGCGGTCGACGTGGCGAGGATGCCGCGGGACATCGGAACGATCACGGGAGTGAAGGAGATCCGGATGCCGTCGGCCGAGGCGCCGGATGCGGCCGCGAGCGCCTGGCGGATCTCCGGGATGTGCCGGTGGGTGCCGCCGACGGCGTAGGGGTTCGCGCTGCCGAGGATCTCGCTGGCGAGGAGGTTCGCCTTCAGGCTCTTGCCGGCGCCCGACGGGCCGACGGCGAGCACGGAGACGATGTCGGACGGGTCGATCACGCCGGCGGCGACGCCGGGCGCGAGGCTGAGACTCACGGTCGAGGCGTTGCAGCCGGGGGCGGCGATCCGCGTGGCGCCGCGGAGGTTCTCGCGCTGCTTGCGGCCGCCGACGAGCAGCTCCGGCACGCCGTAGGCCCACGGCTCGTGGAAGTCGCCGCCGTAGAACGCGTCCCACGAGTCCTTCGAGGTGAGCCGGTGGTCGGCGCCGGCGTCGATCACGAGAGGGGCGTCACCGAGCGCATCCGTGTACTGCCCGGACTGACCGTGCGGGAGCGCGAGGAACACGATGTCGTGGCCGGAGAGGATCTCCGGTGTCGTCTCCTGCAGTGTCAGATGCGCCAGCGATCGCAGGTGCGGCTGGTGCTCGATGAGCTTCTGCCCGGCATTCGAGTGCGCCGTGACGGTGCGGATCTCGATGTCGGGATGATCGGCGAGGAGGCGCAGGATCTCCCCGCCGGCGTAGCCGGATGCGCCGGAGACGGCGACGGTATACGTCATGCTTCTACCTTAACGGTCGTGCTTTTCGAGACGCGGACGCATGTCGAAACGCTGAGGTCGGGGGCCGGGGCGGCGACACCGGCACTCGACCGCCGTGCGTGTGCAGGCAGGAGCGCGGGGTCGCCTAGAATCGGCGGCCGCCGCGGCGTCGGCGCACGACGATGACGCTGGGAACCAGCGTCTCGATGGCGGTGACGGCCGAAGGCATGCCGCGACCATAGCGCGGAGGTCGCGGCCGCCGCAAATCGGCACCGTGACCGGCGCTCAGAGCGGGATCGCGAAGAAGGCGAGCTCGTGGGCGCTGGAGGCCTCGAAGGCGCGCCGCATCCGGTCCCTGGCCTCGGGCGTCGCGACGGCGGCCGCCTCGGCGACGTACCTGATCGCGGTGTCGTTGGCCAGTTCGAAGGCAGGGTCGGCATACGTGGCGAGCCAGGACGCGTACGGATGCTCGGGGTCGCGGGCGTACGCGCCGAAGTCGCCGGCGTGCAGGCGCCGGCCGAGGTCGGTGTACAGCCAGAAGCACGGCAGGAGCGCCGCGCCGAGCACCGCGTAGTCGCCGCCGAAGGCGACGGAGCGCAGGTGGTCGAGGTAGGCCGTGGTCACGGCAGACGGGTCGGCCGCGAACGTCTCGTCCGTGACGCCGTGCTCCGGGGTCAGCCAGGACGCGTGCAGCTCGAGCTCGCCGACGATGGAACCGTGCGCGGCCTGCGCCCAGAACGCCTGCTCCGCGGAGGTCGGCGCCAGCCGCGCGGCCTCGGCGAGCACGCGCGCGTAGTCGCGGAGGTACAGCGCGTCCTGCGCGAGGTAGAAGAGGAACGGCTCGCGCTCGAGGCTGCCGTCGGCGAGCGCGCGGATGAACGGCAGCTCGTCGATGGCGGAGCGGATGCCGGCTATCGCCTCCCACCACTCGGCCGCGATCTCCTCCGGGAGGGGGCGGGTGCCGAGGCCGCCGCGCTCCCACAGCCCGGCGAAGTGGCTCACCGGACCGTGGCCGCCGCCGACGCGGAGACCGTCGGCGCCCCGCAGCGACTCGCGCAGCCAGGCACGGGCGGCGGCGACCGCCGTCGCGGGCTCCTCCCCTGCCACGAGGCGGGTGGCGAGCGCGGAGGACAGCGAGCATCCGGTGCCGTGGGTGGCGGTCGTGTCGATGCGCGAGCCGGGGAACACCCGGCGCAGGCCCCGCACCGCGTCGACGAGCGCGTCGGGGGCCTCATCGCCGGTGAGGTGCCCGCCCTTGACGAGCACGCCGGCGCCCGCCGCGGCCGACAGCTCCTCGGCCGCGGCGAGCGCATCGTCCCAGCCGTCCACCGGGCGCCCGGCGAGCACGGCGAGCTCGGCGAGGTTCGGCGTCACGATGTCCGCTCGCCGGAGCAGCTCGGCCAGCGCGCCCTCCGCCTCGGCGTCGAGCAGCCGGTCGCCGCTGGTGGCGACCATGACCGGGTCGATCACGACGACCGGAGGTCGCACCGCAGCCAGCCACGCGTCCACGGTCCGGATGACCTCGGCGTTCGCCAGCATCCCGATCTTCACGGCGTCGACGACGATGTCCTCGGAGATCGCATCGAGCTGCGCACGGAGGAACTCGGCCGGCGGCACGTGCACGGCTCGCACCCCCTGAGTGTTCTGCGCGGTGAGTGCGGTGATCACCGCCATGCCGTAGCCGCCGTTCGCGGCGATCGACTTCAGGTCCGCCTGTACCCCCGCGCCTCCGGACGGATCGCTGCCGGCGATGCTGAGCACGCGCGGCACGGCGACGACCGGCGGGCGTCGGACGTCCCCCTCGAAAGAGGGGTTCTCGACGACGGCGGGGGCGGATTCCAGACGCAGAAGATCGCTCATTGCGACATCCCTTCGCTAGTACGAACTAGATCAGGTTCGACGGGTCTGTTCTCAGCCGCGGATGCGGCACCCCGTGTCACTGCTCGCAGTCTAGCGAAGGCGCTTCTCCCTCATCGTGCCCCTTGCCGGGGTGCCGGCGGCGCCCTCAGCGGCGCCGCCGGCAGAGGCTCTCAGCGCGCGAAGGATCCCCACGACGTCGAGCCTCCGGGTTCGCTGCGCCGCTGCGGCACCTCCCACGGGTTGTCGTCGCGCAGCGGCGCCGGCAGAAGCTCCTGCGGAGCGTTCTGGTAGGCGACCCCACGCAGGAAGCGCGTGATCCCCGCCGTGCCGACGCTGGTCGCGTCGGTGGTCGTCGCCGGGTACGGCCCGCCGTGCTGCATGGCGGGCGTCACCGCGACGCCGGTCGGCCAGCCGCCGAACAGCACGCGGCCGCTCGTCTCGGCGAGGGCGTCGACGAGCGCGGAGAGCGATCCGTCTGCGAGCTCCTCGGGCCGCGCCTGCACCGTCGAGGTGAGGTTGCCGGGGAAGAGCGAGGCATGCAGCTCGGGGAGGGCTGCACGGTCCGCGTAGCGCACGATCACCGAGAGCGGGCCGAAGGACTCCTCCAGGAGCGCCTCGCGGTGGGCGATCAGCGTGTCGACGTCGACGGCGACGACCGTCGGCGTCGCGTAGGTCTGACCGGCATCGTCGACGCGCACCTCGCCCCGGGACAGGACGGTGACGTCATCCGCCTCCAGGACATCCTCCCGGCGCTGCACGAAGGCGCGACCGATGCCCGGGTTGAGCAGCCGATGCTCCGGCACCGCGCCGGCGGCGTCCGCGACGGGGCTCAGATCCGACTCCTCCGGCACGAAGAGGAAGCCGGGCTTGGTGCACAGCTGACCCGCCGAACCGGACACCGACGCGACGAAACCGTCGAGCAGCGCGGCGTCGGCATACGTGGCGTACACCGGGTTGACGCTGCCGAGCTCGCCGTAGAACGGGATCGGCGTCGGCCGGGATGCCGCGATGTCCGCCAGCATCCGCCCCACGTGCGTGGAACCCGTGAACGCGCCGGCGCGGATGCGCTCGTCCCTGAGCAGCGCGGTGCCGTTCTCCTGTCCGGAGACGAGCTGGAACACCCCGTCGGGCATGCCGGCGTCGCGCAGCGCACCGGCGACGATCCCGGCTGTGCGCCGTGACAGCTCGGGGTGCCCGGAGTGGGCCTTCACGACGACGGGGCAGCCCGCGGCGAGCGCGGCCGCGGAGTCGCCGCCCGCCACGGAGAAGGCGAACGGGAAGTTCGACGCCGCGAAGTTCAGCACGGGCCCCACCGGCTCGAGCATCCGCCGCACGTCGGGCCGCGGGCCGATGACGTAGTCGGGGTCGGGGAGGTCGATGCGGGCGTCGAGGTAGGAGCCGTCGACGATGGTGTCGGCGAACAGGCGCAGCTGCCAGGTGGTGCGGCGCAGCTCCCCGGCCAGGCGCGCCTCGCCGAGTCCGGTCTCGCGCATGGCGACGGCGATCAGCTCCGCGCCTGCGGCGTCGAGGGCGTCGGCCACGGCGACGAGCGCGGCGCCGCGCTCGCGCGGACTGGTCCTGGCGAAGGCGCGGCCAGCTGCCGCCGCCCTGGCCGCGACGTCGTCGACGGTGTTGTCGTTGTCTGTCATGTCTCTCTCCTCAGAAGACGAATCCCTCGGGGAACGGGTCGTTCTCGTCGAGCAGGTACTGCCCGAGGCCGGTGATCCAGGCTCGTCCGGTGATCGTCGGGATGACCGCAGGACGGTCGCCCACGGTGGTCTCCCCCACAAGCCGGCCGGTGAACTCCGTGCCGATGAAGGACTCGTTCACGAACGGGGTGTCGAGGGCGAGCTCGCCGCGTGCGTGCAGCTCTGCCATGCGCGCGCTGGTCCCGGTTCCGCAGGGCGAGCGGTCGAACCATCCCGGGTGGATGGCCATTGCGTGGCGCGAGCGCACGGCATCCGATCCGGGGGCGATGAACTCCACGTGGTGGACGTGGTCCGTTCCCTGGATCTGCGGATGCTTCGGCGGCGCCTGAGTGTTGATGGCATCCATGATCCGCAGCCCCGCCTCGAGGATGTCGTCCTTGCGGGCGCGGTCGAACGGCAGCCCGACCTGATCGAGATCGACCAGGGCGTAGTAGTTCCCGCCGAAGGCGACGGAGTAGGTGATCTCGCCGATGCCGGGCACCTCGATGCGCTCGTCGAGCCGGTCGACGAAGCTCGGGACGTTCTCGATCGTCACGTCGACCGCACGGCCGTCCTCGACTCGGACCCGGGCGATCACGAGACCGGCGGGCACCTCGAGGCGGATCTCGGTGATCGGCTCGGTGACCTCGACCATGCCGGTCTCCACCAGCACCGTGGCCGCGCCGATGGTCCCGTGGCCGCACATCGGCAGGAAACCGGACGCCTCGATGAACACGATGCCCCAGTCCGCGTCATCTCGGGCCGGTGGCTGCAGCAGGACTCCGGACATCGCGGCGTGGCCGCGGGGCTCGTCCATCAGGAAGCCGCGAAGTCCGTCGAGGTGCTCCATGGCGTACAGGCGGCGGTCGTTCATCGTGGCACCGGGGATGAGGCCGACGCCGCCGGTCACGACACGCGTCGGCATGCCCTCGGTGTGGGAGTCGACGGCCTGGATGGTGCGTCTCGCGCGCATCAGCTGCCTCCGTTGAAGATGAGGGGACAGCGGGGACGCCGCAGTGCGGCGCCCCCGCCGAGAATCGTCACATGCGTCACGCGACCGCCGCCGAGCGCGCGGCGAGTGCGGCGAGCGCGCGCTCGGTGTCGGCCGTCACCTGGGCTCGCTGCTCATCCGAGAGCGGACCGCGCGGGGGACGCGTCGGTCCGCCATAGGAGTTGCCGCAGATGTCCATCGACAGCTTGATCGCCTGGACGAACTCGGTGCGCGAGTCCCAGCGGAACACCGCGACCAGCTGCTCGTAGAGCGCCTTGGCCTCGTGCCACTTCCCGTCGCGGCAGAGGTTGTAGAGCTCGACGGCCTCACGCGGGAACGCGTTCGGGTAACCGGCGAACCAGCCGACGGCTCCGTTGACCATGAGCTCGAAGAGCACGTCGTCGGCACCGGCGATGATGTCGATGTCGCAGAGCTCCTTGATCTCGTAGACGCGGCGCACGTCGCCGGAGAACTCCTTGATCGCGACGACCTCCGGGATCTCGGCGAGCCGCGCGACCAGGGACGGCACCAGGTCCACCTTGGTGTCGAACGGGTTGTTGTAGGCCATGATCGGCAGGCCGACCTTCGCGACCTCCTCGAAGTGCGCGATGACCTCGGAGTCGTTCGCGCGGTAGATGGTCGGCGGCAGCAGGAGCACCCCGTCGGCGCCGTCCTCGCGGGCGTGCTCCGCCCAGGTGCGCGCCTGGTGGCTGCCGACGCCGTGCACGCCCGCGATCACGATGCCGCGGCCGTCGACCGCCTCCACGGCGACCTGGATCACCTTGCGGCGCTCCTCGTCGGTCAGAGAGGAGTACTCGCCGAGGGAGCCGTTCGGCCCGACGCCGCGGCATCCGTTCGCCATCAGGAAGTCGACGTGCTCGGCGAATCGGTCGTAGTCGACGGCGAGGCCGGCCGGCGCGGATGCGTCCTCCTTGAACGCGAGGGTGGTGGCAACGACGACGCCGCCGAGGTCCATGGTCTGCTCAGTCATATCTGCTCCTGTGTGCTGTGAGCCTGTGTGGGGTGAACTGCTTCGGCGTGTGTGGCCGATTCGGCCGCATGCCCGGGGTCGAGGGCGGCGGTGGTGCAGTGCGCGGCGAGTTCGCCGATGCGCACGGAAGACAGGACCGGTCGGCGGTCGATGCCGATCGGGGTGCCGAGGATCTCCTCGACGCTGCGGCCGCAGGTGCGGCCCTGGCAGGCGCCGAGACCGGCGCGGGTGGCGAGGCGCATGCCCCGCGAGGAGGCGTGCGCGTACTCCCGGACGGTCGCCTTCGTCACCGATTCGCAGCGGCAGACGACGGTGTCCTCGTCGAGCCACGCCGTCCAGCCCTGGTGGATGCGGTGCACGCCCAGCCGGAACGCGAAGGCGCGCATCCGGCGTCGCGCCGCCAGCGGCGCGCGATAGCGCAGGTCGGCCTCGGCGACGCCCGCCGCAGCGAGCCCGGCGATCTCGCCCTCGGCGAGCGCGGCATCGGCTCCGCCGATCCCGGTGACCTCTCCCGCGGCGTACACGCCGGGGACGGAGGTGAGCTGCTGGGAGTCGACGCGCACGAAGCGGTCGGAGGTGATCTCGCAGCCGAACTGGATCGCGGTCTCCAGGCGCGGCGTGAACCCGTGCCCGAGGGCGACGGCGTCGCAGTGCACCGTCCGCTCCGTGCCCGCGATCGGGCGCCAGCGCGCGTCGACGCGCTGCACCGTGACCGCCTCGACCGACGACACGCCGTGGATGCGCGTGACGGCGCTGCCGAAGCGGTAGGGCGTGCGGGAGCGCACCAGGGAGGCCAGATACGAGCCGAGCTCGCCGGCCTTGCCCGCCGCTGCCGTGAGCTCCCAGGGCCGCGCACCCCAGCCCCGCAGGACGGTGCCGGCGGATGCCGCCTCGACCACCTCCGCCACTTCTCCGCCGAGCAGGGAGATGCTCTGCGCCACAGGAAGCAGGAACGGCCCCGCTCCGGCGACGACGGTGCTCCTGCCGAGCGCGATGCCGTCGCGCTTGGCCAGCGCCTGCGCCGCGCCGGCGGAGGTCACGCCGGGAAGCGTCCAGCCGGGCACGGGGAGCACGCGGTCGTGCGCGCCGGTGGCGACGACGACGGCATCCGCCTCGAGGATCTCGCCGCGGCGATCGGCGGCATCCGCCGGGCCGATCAGGGCGTAGACGCGCAGGGGCGACCCGGGTTCGACGCGCCACACGCTCGCCGACGACAGCACCCGGACGCGGTCGAGGCCTCGCCGGAGCTCGTCGAAGCGACCGAGCTGGTGCTGGAGGCGGCGGTCGGTGAACCGGGGATGATGACGCCAGAACTGCCCCCCTGCCCGCTCGCCCTCGTCGACCAGCACGACGTCGGCCCCGCCTCCCGCCGCCGCGGCAGCAGCGGCCAGGCCCGCAGGCCCGGCGCCGATCACGATGACGCGCGCGCCGCTCATGCCCGCGTCTCCCGCTCGACCACGTCGCCGTCGCACGCGGTGCGCTGACAGGCCCGCACGCCTTCGACGCCGTTGACGGTGACGATGCAGTCCTGGCAGATGCCGATGCCGCAGAAGATGCCGCGCTCCTGCCCTGCCGCGTCCCGCCACGTCCGATGCCCGCCGGAGAGCAGGACGCCGGCGATCGTCTGGCCCTCGCGTCCGGTGAGCGCTTCGCCGTCGAAGCGGATGCCGACGCTCATGCGGCCGCTCCCTGGAGGCTGCTGCGCGAGGGCAGGAAGGGGGTCGGGTCGAGCGGAGCCGCGGTGCCCAGGACGGCGTGCGCGATGAGCGCGCCGGTGGTCGGGGCGAGGCCGATGCCCGCCCCCTCATGCCCTGCGGCGTGGAAGAGGCCGGCGACGCCGGGGTCCGCGCCGATCGCGGGCAGGTGGTCGGGCGCGTAGGGGCGGAAGCCGAAGTAGGTGCGCAGCAGCATCGTGTCCCGCAGAAAGGGGAAGAGGCGGGTGGCCTTCGCGGCGATCTCGGAGAGCGGCGGCAGCAGACCCTCATCGGAGAAGCCGACCCGCTCCCGGCTCGAGCCGATCAGCACCGTTCCCGAAGGGGTCGACTCCACCACGGTGGACGTCTGCAGCGCCGCATCCCCCGATCCGACGGCGCTGACATAGTCCGCGTCGTACACCTTGTGGAACACCCGCTGGGGCATGGCCGTTGTCACGAGGATCGTTCCCCGCCGAGGGCGGATGTCCAGGCGCGCGCCGAACAGGTCTGCGGTGGCGCCCGCCCAGGGCCCTGCGCAGTTCACCACGGCGTCGGCGTCGATCCGGCCTCCGGACGTGAGGACCGCGCGCACGCGGCCGCCGTCGACCACGGCGCCGGTGATCTCCGCGATGCGGAGCCGGGCGCCGAAGTGACGGGCACGGGCGAGCATGGCCTGCGCGGCCAGGCTGGGCTGCACCTGCGCGTCGTCCGGGTAGTGCACGCCGAGGGCCACGTCGGGCGCGAGGTTCGGCTCCGCCGCGCGCAGCGCCGCGTCGTCCAGCACCTCGGCGCGGATGCCGATCTCACGCTGCTTCTTCGCGAACCGCTCCAGTGCCGCGGCACCCCCGGCGAAGGCGACGACCACGCCGCCCTTCGCCTCGAACTCGGTGGCGGGCTGACCGGGCACCCGGTCGGCGTCCAGCCGGGCGGCGAGCTCACGCCAGGCACGATTTGCCTCGATGGCCATCAGCGCCTCGGCGCCGGGCTCCTTGTCGGAGACGAGGATGTTGCCCTCGCAGCGGCTCGAGGTCTCGCCGGCGACGCCGACGCGGTCGACCACGATCACCTCGGCGCCGGCCTCGGTCAGCGCGAGCGCGCAGGCCGCGCCGATCGCACCCGCACCGATCACGACGATCCTCATCGTCCGCCCTTCCTCATCGAAAACCATGTGACACGTGACATATTACTCTCCCGGAGCGATGATCACCACCCCCAGCGGACTCAGCGCTCGTCGCGCCCGCTCCACACTCCTCCGACGTGGCGGATATGGCGGCGCATGAGCTCCTCGGCGGCCTCCCCGTCACCCGCCACCAGCAGGTCGACGAGCTCGGCGTGCTCCAGCGCCGTGGACATCAGCTCGTCCGATTCGGCCAGGTGAGCCAGGCCCAGGAGCCGCGTCTGCTGACGCAGCTCGCGCACGACCTCGACGAGCCTACCGTTGCCTGTGGCCTCCAGCGTGCACAGGTGGAAGGCCGTGTCGGCCGCCAGATACTCGGCGAAGCGGCCTTCCCGGCCGGCGGCGACGATCTCTTCGGCGAGTCCGCGCAGCCGGGCGACGGTCTCGGCATCCAGTGTTCCGGCGATCTGCCGCATCGGCGGCGCCTCGAGGAGCAGGCGGACCTCGCACAGCTCCTTCAGCTCCTGATCCGAGACCTCCGTGACCTCGAAGCCGCGGTTGCGGAGCGGACGCAGGAACCCGCGCCGCGCCAGGTTGAGCATCGCCTCCCGCACGGGCGTGGCGCTCACCCCGAAGTCGCCCGCGAGTGTCGGCACCGTCAGCACGTCTCCTGGCGGGATCTCGCCGGAGACGATCCGTGACGCCAGCTGCTCCTCCACCTGCTCGCGGAGGCTCTCCGCCGGCGTGGTGATCGCCGTGAACCCGCTCACCGCTCTCGTCCCTGGAATGTCATGTGGCACATGCTACTCTCGCGCGACCGGCGCTTCTCAGGCGCCCTCGGGCACCTGGGTGGTGAACGGGCTGGGGCTGGCCGCGGCGTTCTCCACGACGAAGGTCGCTCGCTCCGGCAGATAGCGATTGTCGGTGACGTCGATGATGCGGCCGCCCTGATCGAACGACGTGCGCCGCACCCGGAGCAGCGGCCCCCCTTCCGGCACCTCGAGCCAGCGCGCGTCCAGCTCGTCGGCCGCCACCGCATCGATGACGTTGCGCGAGCGGGTCGGGACGACCCCGTGCTCGCGGAAGATCCGATAGATGCTGCTCGATTCGAGGTCGGCCGCGAGCAGCTGCTCGCCCACCTCCTTGATGTAGACGCTCCGCTCGAGCATGACGGGCTCGTCCCCGAAGCCGCGCATGCGCACGACCGCCACGACGGGGCTCGCCTCGGGCACATCCAGCGCGAGGGCGAGGGACGGATCAGCGAGCTTGCGACTCACCTCGATCACCCGCCCGCTCGGGACCCGGCCCATCGACTCCGCCCATTCAGTGAAGGAGATGTAGGTGTCGAAAGGCTGGGACGGCACGATCTTGCGGATCCTCGGCGGCGCCCCGCGCCCGCCGGTGATGAGCCCCTCCGCCCTGAGCAGGCCGAGGGCCTGACGCACGGTGCCGCGGGAGGCGTCGAACTCGTCGCGCAGCTTCTCCTCGCTCGGCAGCCGCATCCCCTCGGCCCACTCCCCCGACCGGATGCGGTCGGCCATCACCGCGTAGATCCGCGAATAGAGGGGATGCTGCGACGCCATGCCGTTACCCTACCGTCCGGCTCCGGACGGCATCGGGCCGGCAGGCGTCGGAGTGTTGAGGACGTGGATCACCCGGGCGTGCAATGCCGGGGTCGCCGCGGCGACGCAGCCGCGGGGCGGTGCGAGCGTGAGCGGGGAGCCGTCGGCATCCGTGATCCGCCCCCCTGCGCCCTCGACGATCGGCACGAGCGCGCACACGTCGTAGGCTCCGATCCCTCCGCTGTACGCGGCGACATCGATCGCACCGGCGGCGAGGCGACCGAATCCGTAGGACGCAGCGCCGAACACGCTCCAGGCTGCGAGCGCGCTGAGGCTCCGGAATCCCTCCCGGTGCTCATCGAGCACGTTGTCCGGCTGGCTCCAGCTCAGTGTCGCCCCGGAGAGGTCCTTGCGCCCGCTGGTGCGCACCGGCTGCCCGTTGAGCGTCGTCGCCCGCCCCTGCACGCCCACCCAGCGCTCGCGCGACACCGAGGCGTCGATCATCCCGATCACGGGGACCCCGTCGCGGCACAGGGCGACGAGCGTCGTGAACACGGGGACGCCGGCGACGAAGGACTTCGTGCCGTCGATCGGGTCCATGATCCAGACGAACTCCGCGTCCGCCTGCTCCGGCTCGAACTCCTCCCCGATGATGCCGTGCTCGGGGAAGCGCCCGCGGATCATCGAGCGCAGATCCGCCTCCACGCCGCGGTCGAACTCCGTGACCGGGCTGCGGTCGGCCTTCGTCTCGAACCGTCCGTCGTCGTGCCGCTCGGTGAGGACGCGGCGCGCCGTGTCGCCGAGTTCCTGGATGAACTCGAGGAACTCGGCGAGCTGGGGGTGCTGGGCGAACGTCATGCCCTGCCTTTCGATCGTCGTCGTTGCGGCGGTGCGGGACCTGTCCGGTCCCGCACCGCCAGGGGTCTCAGAGCGCGGACCAGTAGGAGAGGAAGTCCTGACGGCCCTGGACGTCCTCCTCGCCGTGGATGTCCACGATCTCGAGATCGTCGAGAGGCGTGAACTCGACGAACTCGGTCACGTCGATGTCCTCCCGACTGGGGCGGCGGAACGACTGCGCGAGGTTCTCCTCCTGCGTCTCCTTGGCGAGGATCACGTCGACGAGCGCCTTGGCGCCCTCCGGGTTCGGGCCGCCCTTGACGATCAGCACGGCGTCGTGCTCGACGAAGGTGCCGTCCTCCGGGTACACCATCTCGATGCCGGCCTGACCGCCGGCGACGTAGGGGTAGATGTTCGACTCGTAGCCGATCGACACGGCGTACTCGCCCTGCGCGACCGCGGGGTACACGTTGCTCGAGCTCTCGGTGATCTCGAGGTTCGCCGCCAGTTTGGCGAAGTCCTCCTCGCCGAGCACCTTGTAGGCGCCGTAGAGGGCGGTGAGCGCCGTGGACGACTGCGCGGGGTCGGCGGAGATGATCTTCCCCTTCCACTCCGGCTCCGTGAGCTCCTGCCAGGTGGTCGGCGGCTCGCCGCCCTCGATCTGGTCGGTGTTCACCATGAGAGCGACGACGTGGGTGTTCGTCGCCGTCCAGCGCTCTTCAGGGTCGACGAGCTCCTCGGGGATCGCGTCGGCCTCGGGCGACCGGTACGGCTCGATGAAGTCGGCATAGGGCTCCAGCACGGCCGCGGGAGCGCTGTAGAAGACGTCGGCCGCCGGCTCGGCCGCCTCGGACTCGATGCGCTGCAGAAGCGGGCCGGAGCTTCCGGCGACGGCGTCGACCTTCAGAGCCGGGTCGTGCGCCGAGGCGGCGTCCGTGACCACGCCGATGACGGTCTCGTTGTTCGAGCTGTACATCACGGCGGAGAGCGGGCCGGTCTCGCCGCCCCCTCCGGAGCCGCCGGCGTCGCCGGCGTCACCGGACGCGCAGCCGGCGAGAAGGAGCGCCGTCGCGGTGGCCAGGGCGCCGAGGGTGGTGATTCGTCGAATGGGCATCATTGCTCCAATGTGTCGGGATTCGGGTGTTCGGGATGTGAGGATTCGATGCTCGGGGGGTCAGGTGAAGAGCCGGATCTTGAAGACCTTGGTCGCGATGGCGATCGGCACGATCGCGAGGAGGATCAGGATCAGTCCGTAGGCGGCGGCCTGGGCGTTCAGCCCGGTGTTCATGAGCTGGAACACCTTGATCGTGATCGTCTCCCTGCCCGCCGAGTACACGACGAGCGACGCCGAGAGCTCGCCGATGATGGTGACCCAGGTGAGGACCGTGGCCGCGGCGATGCCGGGGATCATGAGCGGGAGCACGACGTTCAGGAACGAGCGGAACGGCGGCACGCCGAGGCTGACCGAGGCGTCCTCGAGGGAGTCCGGGATCGCGTGCAGCGTCGCCGAGGCGTTGCGCACGCCGTGCACGAGCCGGCGGATCACGAACACGAGCACGATGATCGCGGTCGTGCCGGAGAGCGTGAAGATCCCCCCTGGGCCGAACGCCGTGATCATGCCGATGCCGAGGACGGTTCCGGAGAGTGCCATCGGCAGCATCACGAGGTAGTCGAGGAAGGGCGTGAGGAAGGTCTTCTTCTTCACGATCAGGACGGCGACGATCACGCTGACGAAGACGCCGATGAGGCAGGCCATGGCGCCGAACCCGATGGTGTTGAGGATCGGCTGCGGTTCGCGGGCCAGCACCTTGGTGACGTTGTCGAGCGAGAACTCGCCCCAGCGCAGCACCGGTCCGGTGCTCTTCGTGAACGCCATCGCCGCGACCATCGCCAGGGGCAGCGTGGAGGCGATGAGGATGAGCGCCGCGATCGTCGCGAGGACCGCGCCGGAGGCACCGCGCAGGCGGATCGGTACCCAGGAGCGCCCCTGGACCATCTCGTACTTGCGCTTGCCGACGGTCATCCGCTGGACGAACAGCACCAGCGCGACGATGGCGATCGCGACGGTCGCGAGCGTGGACTGCATGAGCGGGTCGCCGCCGGTCTCGGCGAGGAAGGCCCGGTAGGTGAGCGGGGCGAGCAGCTCGACCTTGCCGCCGATGATGGTGGAGGTCGCGAAGTTGCCGATCGTGAGCGTGAACACCACCATCGAGGTGCTCGCCACGGCGGGGAAGATCGCGGGGATCATCACGTTCAGCCGCGCGGCCAGCGGCGAGGAGCCCAGGCTCATCGCCGCCTCCTCCAGCAGCGAGTCGAATCCCTTCAGCGCCGCGAGGGTGCCGAGGTAGACGTACGTGTAGTACAGCAGCGGCAGGATCAGGATGAGCCCGCTCCAGCCGTACAGCGTCGGCAGCTGGATGCCGAGGACGTCGCGGACGAACCTGGTCAGGAACCCGTTGTTGCCGAGGAACATCAGCCAGGCCTGGGTGACGATCACCTCGGGCACGAGGATCGCGGTGACCGGCAGCACCGCGACGGCGGCCTTGCCCCAGAACGAGAAGCGCGCCGTGAAGTAGGCGAGGAAGACGCCGAGGGCCGTCGCCAGCAGGGTGACGATCGTGGCCAGGAGCAGGGTGTTGCCGACGGCGGTGAGATACGTCGGGTCCGCGAAGAACTCCGCCCAGCCGGCGAGCGGGTCCCCGGAGCTTCCTGAGAACGACTTCATCAGCACGTTCAGGATCGGCCAGGCGACGAAGAGCAGGGCCAGCAGCACGGCGCCGATCGTGAGCGCGAGCCAGGGCGAGAACTCCCGCCGGCGCTTCTCCTGGACGATGCGGTACGCCTGGGTCTGCGGCTCCGTGGATCGGCTCATGATGCCAGGACCAGCGTCTCGTGCTCGGGGAAGAGCACCACCACGCGGTCCCCCGCCGAGAATCCGCGGCTCGTCGCCGGCTCGGAGGTCTCGACCTCGGCGCCCGTGGAGAGGCGGATGCGGTGCTGCTGACGGTGTCCGAGATACTGCTGCCGCACCACCTCCCCCGCGAGCGCCGTCACCCCCTCGCCTGTTCTCTCGTCGGCGGCCAGTACGCGCAGGTGCTCCGGACGTGCGATGGCGAAGGCGTCGCCCGCCGCGAGGTCGGTGCGCCGCAGACCGCGCAGGGAGACGTCTCCGAGCGCGACGGTGATCCCGCCGCCGGCCGGGCCCGCCGACGCCTCGGGAACCGTGACGCGCAGCACGTTGGCGGCGCCGATGAAGTCGGCCGCATAGCTGGACACCGGCACCCGGTAGATCTCAGACGGCGTGCCGAGCTGCTCGATGTTCCCGGAGCGGAAGAGCGCGATCCGGTCGGACATCGCCAGCGCCTCCTCCTGATCGTGCGTGACGAACACCGTCGTGATGCCGACCTCGCGCTGGAGATCCATGATCGATTCCCTGATCTGGAGGCGCAGCTTGGTGTCGAGCGCCGACAGGGGCTCGTCCATCAGCAGCACGCTGGGACGGATCACCAGCGCCCGCGCGAGGGCGACCCGCTGCCGCTGACCTCCTGAGAGGGCGCCGGGGTGACGCTCGGCGAATCCGGCCATGCCCACCCGTTCGAGCGCCTCCATCACCCGCGTCCGGATCTCCGGCTTCGGCGTCCTGCGGGCCTTCAGCCCGTAGGCGACGTTGGCGGCGACCGTCTTGTCGGGGAACAGAGCGTAGTCCTGGAACATCATCCCGATGTTCCGCCGGTGCGTGGGGACCTGCGTGACGTCGCGGTCACCGAAGGCGATCCGCCCGGAAGCGGGAGTGATGAAGCCGGCGATCGTGCGGAGCAGCGTCGTCTTGCCGCACCCGGACGGACCGAGGAGCGTGAAGAACTCGCCGTCCTCGACCGTGAGGTCCATGTCGGAGATCACGGTGTTGTCGCCGTACGTGACCGTCAGGCGGTCCACATGAATTGCCGTCATGTCTTTCCTTCGCAGCTCCATCGCCGGGGTACCTGTTCGCACAGCGTAGCAAGGAATCAGCGATCTTGTACAGATAACTTTGCCATTATGACGAGGGAATCAGAAGGATCTGACGCCAGCCGCTCCGAATCCACCATTTCAGTATGTATTACTTTGCCCAGCTACCGGCTAGTGTTGTTGCCATCGCACCGAGGGAGAAGCCCATGAACGAGCGCTACGCGACCGTCGACTACCACACAGCCGGCGAGCCCTTCCGGATCGTGGCCGAGACGCCCTTCGAGATCCTGGGGGACGACGTGCCCGCGAAGCGCCTGTTCGCCATCGGCTCCCCCGAGGTCCAGCGGGCGCGTCAGATCCTCTGCTTCGAGCCGCGCGGCCACGCCGACATGTACGGATGCTTCCTCGTCGAGCCGGATGACGACGGAGCGCACTTCGGCGTGCTGTTCTGGCACAAGGACGGGTTCTCGACCGCCTGCGGCCACGGCACCATCGCGCTCGGCGTCTGGGCGATCGAGACGGGAAGAGTCGCCGTCGATCCCTCCGGCAGCACCGACGTCGTGATCGACGTGCCTTCCGGGCGCGTGACCGCCCGCGTGCACACCGACGACGAGGGCGCCGTCGTCGCGGTCGACTTCATCAACGTCCCGAGCTACGTGCTCGCCGAAGACGTCCCGGTGTCCACCTCCCGCGGCGACCTGCAGGTCGACATCGTCTTCGGCGGCGCGATCTACGCCCAGATCGACGCACGCTCCGCCGGTCTCTCGGTCGTCCCAGGGCAGGCCGGCGAGATCATCGCGCTCGGCCGGGAGATCAAGCAGGCTCTCGACGGCGGGGCGCACGCCGCGCACCCCGAAGACGACCGTCTGAACGGCATCTACGGAACCATCGTCTTCGAGGACCTCGGCGGTACGGATGCCGTGCACCAGCGCAACGCGACCGTCTTCGCCGACGGCGAGCTGGACCGGTCGCCGTGCGGTTCGGGCACCTCGGCGCGGGTGGCCGCGCTGACCGAGTCCGGCGTCCTTCCCCCCGGAGGGACACTCCGGCACGGTTCGATCGTGGGCTCCGAGTTCACGGCGTCCGTCGTCGGCTCGGCTCGCGTCGCCGGCCGCGACGCCGTCGTGCCTCAGGTCACCGGCATGGCGTTCCGCACCGGCGAGCACGTCTTCGTCGTCGATGAACGCGACGCCCTGGTACCCGGGTTCGTGCTGCGATGAACACGCTGCCGTTCCTCGACGCCGACGCGGTGAGCCGCGCGCTGCGTCCCGCAGAGGCCGTGCAGGTGCTCCGCGACGCCCTCGCCGGAGGACTCGCTCCCGAGCACGATCTCAGGCGCACCGCCGCTTCCGTCGCCAGCGGAGAGTTCCTGCTCATGCCGTCGCAGACCCCTTCCGCCGCGGGCGTCAAGGTGATCACGGTGGCACCCGCGAACCCGGCGCGACAGCTGCCCCGCATCCAGGGCGTCTACATCCTCTTCGACGCGGACACCCTCGCTCCCCGCGCGGTCATCGACGGCCCCGCACTCACCGACCTGCGCACCGCCGCGGTGTCCGTTGCTGCCGTGCGCGACGTGCTCCGCGCCCGCCCTGCGCCGCTCAGGGCGGTGTTCTACGGCGCAGGCCCTCAAGCCGCCGCTCACCTGCGCACCATCGTGGACGTCGTCGGCGATGTCGCATCCGCGACCGCCGTCGTGCGGAATCCTGCAGCGCTCCCATCCGGCCACGCCTTCGACGACGTGCTCAGGGCGGGGAGTCCCGAGGCCCGGGAGAGGACCGCCTCCGCCGGGGTCATCGTCTGTGCGACCACGGCGCGCGTCCCGCTCTTCGAATCGGAGCTCGTCGCCGACGATGCGGTGGTGATCGCGATCGGCTCGCACGAGGCGGACGCGCGGGAGCTGCCGTCGGCGCTGCTCGGGCGCGCCGACGTCATCGTCGAGGACGTCGGCACCGCCCTGCGCGAAAGCGGTGACGTCGTGATGGCCGTCGCCGAGGGCGCGATCACCGAGGACTCGCTGATCCCGCTGGGGCCGCTGGTGCGCGGCGAGGCCGCTGTGCGGGGTGATCGGCCGGTGGTGTTCAAGAGCTCCGGGATGTCCTGGGAGGACCTCGTTCTGGCCGAAGCCCTGCTCGGACGGTCGCCACAGCCCGGATCGTGACCTCTCGGTCCCGTCGTCGTCATTCCAGTTCCCGGAGCAGGGCGAGCTCCTCGTCGCGGCGCAGACCTGCCCGGCGCTCGCGATCGACGCCGCGCTCCCGCTCGTCGTCGACCACCCGCGCGATCGTCTCCGTGAGCGGGCGCGGCGCGCCCCCGCTCCGCAGGAACAGCGCGTTCGAGCGGGTCATGAACCCGGTCATGTCCGCCGGCAGCCACAGCGGCAGCGACCGGTCCCCCGCCCAGAACTGCACGCCTCGCTCGATGAGCCGGTCCTCCTCTCCGACGAGGACGGCACCCGAGTGCCCCGCAGCCGCGCGGACGCGAGCGAGCACGTCCCCGAGCGGGTGCACATCGCCGATCGCGTTCACGGCTCCGGTGAGCGTCGTGCGCACGATGTACGCGGCGAGATCCTCGACGTCGATCACCTGCACGGAGCGCCCGTCGAGCGGCGGGAGGAGCACCGGCCCCTCGCCGGCACGGAGGAACGCCGCCGCCCAGTAGCCGAAGCGGTCGCTGGGGTCGCCGTCGCCGACGATGAGCCCCGGACGGACGACGAGGGCACGGTCGCCGAGGGCCCGCACGGCATCCTCTGCGGCCGACTTCTGCGCACCGTACTCGTACGGGTCCCCAGGAACGGCGGGCGGATGCCGAGGCGAGGACTCGTCCGCATCGACCGACGCATCGTCGGAGTAGACGGACATCGACGAGACGTACGTCCAGCGTGCCGCCCGGTCGCCGAGGGCCGCCACGGCCGCGGCGACGTGGTCGGACCGCGAGGAGATGTCCACCACGTGGTCCCAGTCGCGGCTCGACAGCGCGGCGTAGGCGCCGGGATCGTCGCGATCTCCGACCACCAGTGCGGCGCGCTCCGGCGCGGGACGGCCGCCGCGGGCGAAACAGGTCACGTCCGCGCCCGCCTCCAGCCAGTGCCGGGCGATGCGACCGGAGAGCCAGCCGGTGCCGCCGAGGATGAGAACCTTCGTCATGCGTCCATGTCAGCAGCATCCGGGCAGCGCGGGAAGCGATTCCGCCGTGAGCAGAGCGGACGCCGGCGTCAGAGCGTCCGCAGCTCGTGGATCCAGGCGAGTTGCGGCACGGTCCACGACGGATCGGGGCGCCATCGCACCCACTCCTCGTCGAAGGGCCAGTCGCCGTCCCGGAACGACGCGATCGCGGCATCCGCGTGCCTCTCGATCTGCGCGGCCTGCGCCGAGGTGAGCCGTCCCTGCGCGATCGCGGCGACGACCTCGTCCTCGTCCTTCAGGTGGGCCGACCCGTCGGGTTCGATCCACACGTCCAGGATGTGGTCGGACGAGTAGGTGGCGTGCTCGGTGCGCAGGTGCGCGTTCTCCAGGTTCACGTACCACCCGGAGAAGTCCCAGTCCGCTCCGTCGGCGTGGTTCCAGAACAGCCACACCGACCAGGCGACGCCTGCCGGCGCGATGCGCAGGATGCCGCCACCCCACCACTCCTCGACGATCCGGGTGCGCGGATCGACCCAGCGGCGATCGAGCGGCACGGTCCGCACCCGCTCCCCTGCCGGCGTCCCCTGTCCTTCCTGCAGCGTGCCGGGTGCGAGCCACGCGACGAGGCCGCGCTCGTCGTCGCGAACGACGCGCATCGGTGAGATCGTCGAGGCGTCCCCCGGCTGCCATCCGGGCGCCCGGTAGTGCCAGTCGATCTGATCGCCGGGCGCGAGGAAAGGCCCGGCGCCCATCGGCCGGCTCCCCTCCGGCACGGCCGCCGGGGTGCTCTGCGGGAGGATTCTCATCCCGTCACGCTACCCCGGCGTCCGCGGATGCCGAAGGATCCGGCCGATCAGTCCCGCAGGGTCGCCCCGAACCGCTCAGACGCGACGGCGACGCCGGCGAGCTTCGCCTCCGTGCCCTCGGCGGCGGTGAGGGTGCGGTCCTCTGCGCGGAAGCGCAGCGCGAAGGTCAGGCTCTTCTGCCCCTCGGGAACGCCTTCGCCGCGGTAGTCGTCGACAAGACGGATGGACTCGAGCAGCGCGCCGGCGCCGTCGGCCAGGGCCGCACGCACCTCGGCGGCGGCGACCTCGGCCGGCAGCACCAGCGAGACGTCCTGCGTGGCCGCCGGGTAGGTCGACAGCGAGGCCGCGACGCTCCGGGGACCGGCGAGTTCGAGGATCCGGTCGAGATCGAGCTCGACCACGACGGCACGGCCCGGGAGGTCTGCCGATTCCGCGACCGCCGGGTGCAGCTCGCCGACGTACCCGACCTCGACACCAGCGGCCGTCAGGGAGCCGGCGCGTCCGGGGTGCAGGGCCGCGCGCTGCGTCTGCACGACGTCGATCTCGACGCCCGCGGCCGCGGCGATGACGCGCACGGCGTCGAGCGCCTCGGAGAGACCTGCCGCCTCGGCCGGGCGGCCCGGCTGGCGCGCGCTCACGTTGCCGGTGAAGAGCGCGGCGACGTGGCGATGCTGCGGCGGGATCGAGGCGTTCAGCTGCGCGAGAGTCTCATCCGACGGACGCACCCCGAGCGGGGGCACCTCGTCGGTGCCGTAGACGACGCCGGGCTCCGGGAGGAACACGATGCCGGTCTCGAAGATCGCGAGGTCGGTGAGACCGCGCGAGATGTTGCGGTGCGCGGTCTGGAGAAGGCCCGGGATCAACGAGCGACGCAGGTACGGCGCCGCCCCGTCGAGGGCGTTCGCCAGGCGGATGCTCGGCAGGTGCTCGCCCGAGGCCGATCCGTGCAGGTCGTTCTGCGCCTCGGTGGTGAACGGGAAGGCCGGGGTCTCCACGAGGCCGGCGGCGGCCAGGGCGTTCGCGACGCGGCGACGGCCCTCCTGCAGCGCGGTCAGCCCCCGACCGGACGGCGGTGTCGGCAGGACGGAGGGGATGCGGTCGAGCCCCTGGATCCGCGCGACCTCCTCGGCCAGCGTCCACTTGTCGGTCAGGTCGGGGCGCCAGGTCGGCGGGATGACCGTCCAGCCGGCATCCGTCGCGGTGACCTCGGCGCCGATCGTCGCGAGCGAGCCGGCGATCTCGGCATCCGTGTAGTCGACGCCGATCAGGCCCTGCACGAAGCCGGCGGGGAGCTCGATCTCGGAGACGAAGACCTCGGAGAACAGGGCGCCGCCCTCGTCGGTGAGCGTGCCACCGGCGAGCTCGACCATGAGGTCGGCGACGCGACGGGCGGCCACGAACGGGATGAGCGGGTCGACGCCGCGCTCGAAGCGCTTGGAGGCCTCGCTGGGCAGCTTGTGGCGACGCGCCGAGCGCGCGATCGTCGTCGGGTCGAAGGTCGCGGCCTCGATGAGGACGTTCCGGGTCGTCTCGGTCATCTCGGTGGTGCCGCCGCCCATGACGCCGGCGAGACCGATCGGACCGGACTCGTCGGTGATGAGGAGGTCCTCCACGTGGAGCGCGCGCTCCTGCCCGTCGAGCGTGGTCATCTTCTCGCCGGGCAGCGCACGACGCACGGTGATGGAGCCGGTGAGCTTGTCGAGGTCGTAGCCGTGGATCGGGTTCCCGAGCTCGAGCATCACGTAGTTCGTGATGTCGATGAGGATGCCGAGCGAGCGCATGCCCGCGAGCGTGAGCCGCGCGACCATCCACGGCGGCGTCGGGCGGGACGGGTCGACACCGCGCACGACGCGGGTGACGAACTCGCTCGCGCCGACGCGGCCCCGGACGGGGGCGACGTCGTCGACGACCGCGGTGTGCCCGGCGCCCGGCTGCAGCTCCGCGAAGTCGCGCTCGGCCGGATCGCGAAACGCGGCCCCGGTGGCGTGCGAGTACTCGCGGGCGACACCGCGCACCGAGAACGCGTAGCCGCGGTCCGGCGTGACGTTGATGTCGACCGCCACGTCGTCGAGGCCGAGCAGCGCGATCGCATCGGCGCCGACCGGCGCGTCGACGCCGAGCTCGGACAGGATCAGGATGCCGTTGTGCTCGTCGCCGAGACCGAGCTCGCGCGCCGAGGCGATCATCCCGTCGGACACGTGGCCGTAGGTCTTGCGCGCGGCGATCGGGAACGGCCCGGGGAGCACGGCGCCGGGCAGGGTCACCACGACCTTGTCGCCGACGGCGAAGTTGTGCGCGCCGCAGACGATGCCGCGGACACCGCCCTGCGCCTCGCCGACGTCGACCTGGCACCAGCGGATGGTCTTGCCGTTCGACTGCGGCTCGTCGTCGAAGGACAGGACCTGCCCGACGACCACGGGACCCGTGATGTCGAAGCGGTGCACGTCCTCCTCCTCGAAGCCGACCGACACCATCGCCGCGAGGACATCCTCGGGCGTGGCATCCGCTGCCAGATCGACGTACTCACGCAGCCACGAAAGCGGGACGCGCATCACACCACCATCCCGTACTGCTCGCTGAATCGGACATCGCCCTCGGCCATGTCGCGCATGTCCTGGACGTCGCTGCGGAACATGAGTCCCCGCTCGATGCCCATGCCGAACGCGAAGCCGCTGTACACGTCGGGGTCGATCCCGGCCGCGCGGAGCACGTTCGGGTTGACCATGCCGCAGCCGCCCCACTCGATCCAGCGTGCGCCGCCCTTGAAGGTCGGGTGCCAGAGGTCGAGTTCCGCGGACGGCTCGGTGAAGGGGAAGAAGTTCGTGCGGAAGCGGGTCTTCGCCTCCGGGCCGAAGAGCTGCCGGGCGACGTGGTCGAGCGTGCCCTTCAGGTGCGCCATGGAGATGCCCTTGTCGACGACGAGGCCCTCGAACTGCGTGAACACCGGCAGGTGCGTGGCGTCGAACTCGTCGGTGCGGTACACGCGCCCAGGGCAGAGCACGTAGATCGGCACCTCGCGGTCGAGCATGGAGCGCACCTGCACGGGGCTGGTGTGCGTGCGCATGACGAGGTGGCGCGAGGCGGGGTCGACGTAGAAGGTGTCCTGCTCCTGGCGGGCGGGGTGGTCGACGTCGAAGTTCAGGGCGTCGAAGTTGAACCACTCGTGCTCGAGCTCGGGTCCCTCCGCGATCTCCCAGCCCATGCCGACGAAGATGTCGGACACCTGGTCCTGCAGGAGGGTCAGCGGATGCCGGGCGCCGACACGCGTGCGCGAGGGCACGGCGGTGATGTCGACGCGCTCGGACTCGAGCCGGGCGGCGACCTCCGCCTCGGCGAGCTCGGCCTCCTTGGCGGTGAGCGCCTGGTTGACCCGGCCGCGGCCCTGGCCGACGAGCTTGCCGAACGCGGCTTTGTTCTCGGGCGCGACCTGGCGCATCGACGCGTTCAGGACGGCCAGCGGCGACCCCTCGGCGACGTGCGCGGCGCGAGCCGCCTTCAGTTCGGCGGTGTCGGCGGCGGCGGCGATGGCTTCGAGCGCCGCCGCGACGGCGGCTTCGACCGCGTCAGGGGTGATTTCGAGAGACTCAGACACGAGAGTCGAGTCTACCGGGGACGACGTGCCCCTCTTCCCCGTGAAGCGGCGTCAGAGCGGGCCGAACATCGGTACGCCGGGCGTGGGCGTCCACGTCTCGCGCTCCCGCTCGAGCGCGGCGGCGAGCTTCTCGTCGGCCATGGCGGCGCGGCGCAGCGAGACCCGTGCGTCGCCCATCACCGCCGCGGGCACGACCAGCACCGAGGCGAGCAGCAGCACCATGCCGGTGTCGACGAGGATCACGGTGCGGATGCCGCCCCATCCCATCAGGATGCTCGGGAGCAGTAGGAGATTGAGGGCGAGCAGCACCGCTCCGGCGAGGCCGAGCGCCGCGGGTAGGGATCCGGGCCCGCGGGTGGTCGTCGTTCGCCCGCTGGGAGGGACCCGGCTTCCGGCGCGACGCATCATGACGACGCTCACAGCGGCGAGCAGGGTGCCGCCGAGCGCCCAGGCCAGCGTACGGGAGTTCCCGTTGAGGCTGTACAGGCCGAACGCTGCCATGACCGCCGAGATCCCGATGCCGAGGAACGCGGCCCAGAGTCCGCGGCGAGCGGCGCGGTCCCGGGCGATCTCCCGGAGCCGCGTCGGCGCCTCGGGCGGGGTCTGCGCCGCATACTCCGCGTCGAGCCACTGCTCGAGCGTCCGGCCGGATGCGGACGGGAGCCCCGTGACGGGCTCGACGCGGTAGGGGTCGGTCATGTCAGCTGCCTGGACCGCTGGTGCTGTCGAACCTGCCTGCGCCCTTCTGCATCGCGATCGCCTCGGTCAGCGTGGACTCGTCGTCCGCCGCGATGTTGCCGCCGGCGGCGGCGATCGCCTGCACCTTCGGCGAGCGGCGCGTCCGGATCTCGACCCAGCGGGCGATCCCGGAGAGGATGAGGCACATGAGGATGTAGATGCCGCCGATGACGAACGCCGACTGCAGGATCGGACGGCCCTGCTGCGAGGTCAGCTGCTTGGCGTAGTACAGCAGTTCGGGGTAGGTGATGATGAAGCCGAGCGCCGTGTCCTTCATCGTCACGACGAGCTGGGCGACGATCACCGGAAGCATGGCGCGGATCGCCTGCGGCAGCAGGATGAGGCGCATGACTCCGCTCTTGCGGAGGCCGATCGCGTAGCCGGCCTCCTTCTGCCCTCGAGGCAGAGACTCGACGCCGGCTCGGAGCACCTCGGCGAGGACGGATCCGTTGTAGACCATCAGCGCGATGACGACGGCGTGATACGGCTCCATCTTGATGCCGACGACCGGCAGGCCGTAGTACAGGAGCATCATGAAGACGAGCACGGGCACGGCCCGGAAGAACTCCGTGATCACCGTCACCGGGATGCGCACCCAGGCGTGATCGGACAGGCGCCCGATGGCGAGCACGAATCCGAGGACGACGCTCAGAACCGCCGCGGCGGCGAATGCGGCGAGGGTGTTGCCGAGAGCCTTGAGGATTCCCATCCAGACGGCGGAGAACGTGAAGACATACCACTTCTCCGGCGAGAACTGGCCTGTCTCGACCATGCGATACACGACGAAGCCGATGACGGCGAGCACCGCGATGATCGTGACGACCGCGAGGATGCGGTTGCGGGCGATCGCCCGCGGACCGGGAACGTCGTACAGTACTGAGCTCATCGGGCGATCCTCCATCGGTTCTCGAGATGCCGCTGGAGCCAGCTCATCAGCATGACCAGCGCGACGAAGACGACGGCCACCCAGAGCAGGACCTCCATCGGGTTGCCGGGGCGATCGGCCGAGTCGTTGATGGTGGAGCGGAGGGCAGCGAGCTCCGCCACGGAGAAGCCGGCCGCGACCGTGGTGTTCTTCAGCAGGGCGATGAACACGCTCATCATCGGCGGGACGACCGAGCGGAACGCCTGCGGCAGGATGACCAGCGTCATCACCTGGCCGAACGGCAGCCCGATCGCCCGTGCCGCCTCGGCCTGTCCGACCGGCACCGTGTTGATGCCGGCCCGGAGCACCTCGGCGACGTAGGTGGCGGTGTAGATGCCGATCGCCAGGATGCCGAGGACGAGATTCGACAGCTTCGGCAGACCCAGCTGGGGATAGCCGAAGACGAAGAAGAAGAAGACGAGGGTGAGAGGCGTGTTGCGGACCGTGTTCACGTACAGGGTGCCGACGCCCCTCGCGATCGGCACCGGCGAGACTCGCATCGCGCCGACGACGATGCCGAGCACCAGCGCGATGATCCCGCCGAAGGCGAACACGAGCAGCGTGTTGCCGATCGCCTCGCCCCACAGGTCGAGATTGCCGAAGATGACGTCCACGCCACCCTCCCCTTCTTCAGGCTGATTGGTGAGACTGCGCGGGGTGGCCTCCGAGCGGAGGCCACCCCGTGCCGATCAGTACGCGTCGACCTCGGGCTGCTCGACCTCGATGCCGGATTCTCCGAGGTTCTTGTCGAAGATCGCCTGCCAGATGTCGCCGCCCTCCGTGAAGAGGTCGTTGATGTGCGCGCGCAGCACGTCGTCGCCCTTCGTCAGGCCGACGCCGTAGCGCTCCTCCGTGAACAGGCCGCCGGTGACCTTGACGTCGTCGGGGTACTGCGCGGCGTAGCCGATCAGAATCGCCTGGTCGGTGGTGACCGCGTCGACCTTGCCGTCGATCAGGTCCTGCACGCAGGCCGAGTAGAGGTCGTACTCCTGCGTCTTGATGTCAGGGAAGTTCGCCTTGATGTTCTGGATCGGCGTGGAACCGGTCGCGGAGCAGACGGTCTTGCCGTTGAAGTCCTCCAGCGCCTCTGCGTCCTCAGCGTCGGCCGCGACGAGGAGGCCCTGACCCGTGATGAAGTAGGGTCCGGCGAAGTCGATCAGCTCCTTGCGCTTGTCGTTGATCGAGTACGTCCCGACGTAGTAGTCGATGTCGCCGTTGGTGATGGCCTGCTCGCGGTTCGCCGAGGCGATCGGCTTGAACTCGATCTTGTCCTCGTCGTAGCCGAGCGACGCGGCGATCCAGCGCGCGATGTCGATGTCGAAGCCGGTGCGCTCGCCCGTCGTCACGTCGAGGTAGCCGAGACCCGGCTGGTCCTCCTTGACGCCGACGACGACCTTGTCGCGCTCGGTGATCGCGTCGAACGTGGGGCTGCCTTCGAGCTGGACGTCTTCGGCGACCTCGAACCAGGTCGACTCCTCGCCGCCCTCTTCTCCGCCTCCGGTTCCGCCGCCGGGGTTCGCCGGGCTGCCGCTGTTGCAGGCGGTCAGCGCGAGCAGCGCCGCCGCCGCGATGCCGATACCGGCCAGGGTCCGTGTGCGTCGCATGTGCGTCTCCTTCGTGTGCTGTGTGTGCGGGATGTGAGTCAGTGGGTGAGGAGCTTCGAGAGGAAGTCCTTGGCTCGGTCGCTCTTCGGGTTCGTGAAGAACTCCTCGGGCGTGGCCTCCTCGACGATGCGGCCGTCCGCCATGAACACGACGCGGTTCGCGGCCTTGCGGGCGAAGCCCATCTCATGCGTGACGACGATCATGGTCATGCCCTGGCGGGCGAGTTCGACCATGACGTCGAGGACCTCGTTGATCATCTCCGGGTCGAGGGCACTGGTCGGCTCGTCGAAGAGCATGACCTTCGGATGCATCGCGAGGGCGCGGGCGATCGCGACGCGCTGCTGCTGTCCGCCGGAGAGCTGGGCGGGGAGCTTGGAGGCCTGCTTGGCGACGCCGACGCGCTCGAGGAGATCCATCGCCTCCTTCTCCGCATCCGCCTTCTTCATGCCGCGCACCTTGATCGGACCGAGCGTGACGTTCTCGAGGATCGTGAGGTGGGCGAACAGGTTGAACGACTGGAACACCATGCCGACGTCGGCGCGCAGATGCGCGAGGCCTTTGCCCTCTGCGGGCAGGGCCTTGCCGTCGATGCTGATCGTCCCGCTCGTGATCGTCTCGAGGCGGTTGATGGTGCGGCACAGCGTCGACTTGCCCGAACCCGACGGGCCGATCACCACGACGACCTCGCCGGCGTTGACGGTCAGGTCGATGTCGGTCAGCGCCTGGAACTCGCCGTAGTGCTTCTGAACGTTCTCCACCACCACAAGGGGCGTGCCGGTTTCTGCCATGCCCCCCACACTAGGAGTACGCGCCGATGTGAGCGAGAACATCGCGCGCTGTTATCGACTTGTGACCGGGTAAAAACCCGATGAGTTACGGGATTGGCCGGCGCGTCGGGGGGTCAGAGGCCGTCGCCGGCCCGCTGGGCGAAGGCACTCTCGTACAAGCAGACGCTCGCGGCGGTGGCGAGGTTCAGCGATTCCGCACGGCCGAAGATCGGCAGCCGGAGCACACGATCGGCAAGCGCCAGCGCGTCGTCCTCCAGGCCGCGCGCCTCGTTCCCGAACAGCCAGGCCGTCGGCTCCGCCAGCACCCCCTCGGCACGCGCACGGAGCAGATCGTCGCCCTTGACGTCCGCCGCGAGGATCCTCAGACCCGCGGCGTGCGCGCGGTCGATGACGTCGGACAGTTCGCCGCCGACCGAGACCGGCAGGTGGAACAGGGATCCGGTCGTCGCGCGGACGACCTTCGGGTTGTACGGGTCGACCGTTCGTCCCGTCAGCACGACGGCATCCGCTCCGGCCGCATCCGCCGCCCTGATGATCGTGCCGAGGTTGCCGGGATCGCGGATCTCCTGACAGATCGCCACGAGGCGGGGCGACGCGGCGAACACCTCACGAAGCGACGTCGGCGTCTGCCGGACGACGGCGACCAGTCCCTGCGGGGTGACCGTGTCGGCCATCGCGTTCAGGACGTACTCGGTCACGTACTCGACGTCCACGTCGGCGTCCGCCGCCTTCGCGCGGATGTCGGGATGCTTCTCCCAGCCGGCCGGCGTCGCGAACAGTTCGACGATCGCCTCCGGCCGATAGGTGAGCGCTTCGCGCACCGCCTGCGGACCCTCGAGGAGGAACAGGCCGGTCTCGGTGCGCGCACTGCGCTTCGTCAGCTTCGCGACGGCACGGACTCGGGGGGACCGGGGGTTCTCCAGCACGCTCTCAGTCTAGGGAACACCGGGGTTCCACCGCGCCAAAGGGCGGGTGAACGACACAGGGCGCCCTCCCGGAGGAGAGCGCCCTGTGCGAAGAGATGCTTACGCAGCCGACTTCGGAGCGTTGACGTCAGAAGGCAGAGCCTTCTTGGCCGTCTCGACGAGCGACGTGAACGTCGCCGCGTCGTTGACCGCGAGGTCCGCGAGGATGCGGCGGTCGACCGTGACGCCCGCGAGGCCGAGGCCCTGGATGAAACGGTTGTACGTCATGCCGTTCTGGCGTGCAGCGGCGTTGATGCGCTGGATCCAGAGGCGGCGGAAGTCGCCCTTGCGCTTGCGACGGTCCCGGTACGAGTAGACCAGGGAGTGGATGACCTGCTCCTTGGCCTTGCGGTAGAGGCGCGAACGCTGACCGCGGTAGCCGGAGGCGCGCTCGAGGATGACGCGACGCTTCTTGTGGGCGTTTACCGCCCGCTTGACTCTTGCCATTTTCCTGTGTTCCTATCCTGCGTTCGGGCGCTCAGCGACCGAGGAGCTTCTTCGCGACCTTGAAGTCTGCCTTCGACAGAACCTGGTCCTGGTTGAGGCGACGGGTGCGACGGCTCGACTTGTGCTCGAGGTTGTGGCGCATGTTCGCCTGCTGCTTCTTCAGCTTCCCGCTGCCGGTGATCTTGAAGCGCTTCTTGGCACCCGAGTGGGTCTTCTGCTTCGGCATCTTCTCTTCCTTCGTATGGCGCCTTCTCAGGCGACGGTGTCAACCCGCTGTGCGGGAGTCTGTGGGGCGGACGTCACTCCGCTGCGGCCTCGGCCGCGGCATCGGTGGATCGCGCCTCGCGCGCGGCCTGCTTCTTGGCATCGCGAACCGCGTTCTGCTCGGCCTTCGCCTCGGACTTGTTCTTCAGCGGCGCGATGACCATGACCATGTTGCGTCCGTCGATGGTCGGGTTCGACTCGACGGTGCCGAACTCGGCGACGTCCTCGGCGAACTTGCGGAGCAGGCGCACGCCCTGCTCGGGACGCGACTGCTCGCGACCGCGGAACAGGATCATCGCCTTGACCTTGTCGCCCGCCTTGAGGAAGCCCTCAGCGCGCTTGAGCTTGGTCGTGTAGTCGTGAGCCTCGATCTTCAGACGGAAGCGAACCTCCTTGAGGATCGTGTTCGCCTGGTTGCGACGGGCTTCCTTCGCCTTCTGGGCAGCCTCGTACTTGAACTTGCCGTAGTCCATGATCTTGACCACGGGCGGCTTCGAGTTGGGTGCCACCTCGACGAGGTCGAGGTCGGCCTCCTGCGCAAGGCGCAGCGCCGCCTCGATGCGGACGACGCCGATCTGCTCACCCGCAGGGCCGACGAGGCGGACCTCGGGGACGCGGATGCGCTCATTGGTGCGGGGATCGCTGATGCGGAACTCCTTAGACGATGGGATTCGGCCACCAGGATGCTGTCAGCATCCCGGGCGAAATCGGAATCGTCCCCACCCGCCGGCATTCAGACGCCGGCTTCGCACCCTGTCTACCGGACCCGTCTTTACGACGCGATCCGGCGGAGTGCAAGACCCGGTAGCCTTGAACGGCAAGCGCGGGTGGGAAGTGAATCCTCTTTCGTGCCGGAGCATGATGCTCCGGAGCCCGACAAAGTCTAACAGAAGGCAAGGCGAAGTGACGAACCAGGCAACGGACGAGGCTGCACGCGAGCGCGAGGAGCGCTGGGCACGGCAGGAGGAGGCGGCCGCGTCCGCCACCAGGGACATCGCCGACGTGCCCGCCGTCGAGGTGATCACCACCACCGCCGTGCACCTCATGAGCGCGGCCGCCGTGAAGCTCGGCCTCGCAGACGACCCCGAGGCGCAGCTCGACCTCGACGAGGCCCGGAAGCTCATCAACGCGCTCGCCGGCCTCATCACCGCCGGCGCACCCGAGATCAGCGACATGCACGCGCGATCCCTGCGCGACGGCCTGCGCTCCCTGCAGCTCGCCTTCCGCGAGGCGTCGACCATCCCTGACCCGATCGGCAAGGGGCCGGGCGAGAAGTGGACGGGGCCGGTCAACTAGTCCGCATCTCGTGGGGTCCGGTCCTCCGGCTCCGGGATGTCCTCGTGGGGCAGAGAGCGGGAACCCTCCCGCTTCGCGGGCCCCTCCCGATCTGCCCCACGAGGACATCCCTCCGCCTTCCGGGCCTGGGCCCTTGCGTCCCGTAGACGGCGGCTGGAGCAAGAAGAGGCGGCGGGCTGGAGTCAGGCGGAGCGGCGGAGCTTGACGGTGAGGGAGTCGGCGAGGACGGCGATCCGGTCGTCGGCGGCCCAGCGCTGAGCGAGGCGGGCCAGCACGGCATCCAGGACCTCCCGCTCGAGTCCGTCGACGAGCTCGAGGACGACGACGAGCTCCGGACCGCGCAGCCGCGCATCGGGATCCCCCGGCGCGACCGCGACGTCGATGACCGCGAGCTCGTGCGCCACGCTCTCCTGAAGAGCGGCGAAGACCTCGGGCGAGAGGAAGCTCGGCTCCCAGTCGTGCTCCTGCGCGACCGCCCACACAGCGGGTCGGCGTATCACGAACTCGGTGTCTGACGTCGGGTCGAGGACGATGAGATCGGTGTCCTCGGCGGATGCCGCCAGCGCGGCGCGCACCGCCTCGACGGGGATCGGGCGGGCCTTCGGATCCCAGCGCTGCATCGTCTCGACGGACGAGAACACGGGCTGCACGCGGCGTCCGTCCGGGGCGGCGACCGTGACGATGGACAGCTCCTGCGTCTTGTCGACCGCGAGTCCGGTCGGACCGATCCCCTCGTCGCCCCTCTCCGCGACGAGGGGGATCAGCACGCGGGCGGAGCGGAACGCGTCGACGACCTCGGCCTGCGAGCCCTCCCCTGCCCGGAAGCGCAGGAGCGCAGCGAGCAGCGCCGGGTCGGCGGAGCCGTCGTCCGCGGCGTGCGGGTTCGATTCGAAGCTGCGCCCCTGCCACGGGACGCCTGCGGAGTCGCCGCGGCTGTGCGGTTCCGGTCCGCAGGAGTGCGCGTCAGTCTCCGGCGACATCCAGAGCCTCTGCCAGCGTGAACGCGCCGGCGTAGAGGGCCTTGCCGACGATCGCACCCTCGACACCGAGCGGCACGAGCTCCCGGAGCGCGGCGATGTCATCGAGGCTCGCGATGCCGCCGGAGGCGACGACGGGCTTCGGGGTGCGCGAGGTCATCTCGCGGAGCAGCTCGAGGTTCGGGCCCTTCAGGGTGCCGTCCTTGGTGACGTCGGTGACGACGTAGCGGCTGCAGCCTGCGTCCTCGAGGCGCGCGAGCACCTCCCAGAGGTCGCCGCCCTCCTTGGTCCAGCCGCGGGCGGCGAGGGTGGTGCCGCGCACGTCGAGACCGACCGCGATGGCCTCGCCGAAGCGCCCGATCACGTCGGCCGCCCACTCCGGGTTCTCCAGCGCCGCGGTGCCGAGGTTGATGCGGCTCGCGCCGCTCTCCAGCGCGGCCTCGAGCGTGGCGTCGTCGCGGATGCCGCCCGACAGCTCGACGTTCACATTGCGGTACTGCTTGATGACCTTGCGCAGGATCGGGGCGTTGCTGCCACGGCCGAACGCCGCGTCGAGGTCGACGAGGTGGATCCACTTCGCGCCCTGGGAGACCCACTCCCCTGCCGCGTCGAGCGGGTCGCCGTAGCTGGTCTCGGTGCCGGCCTCGCCCTGGGTCAGGCGGACGGCCTTGCCGCCCGCGACATCGACGGCCGGGAGCAGGGTGAGCGAGGGGGACTGCGCGAAGTCGTTCATGACGTCCTTGGGTGAAGAGGATGCGCCCTTAGAGGCACGAGAACCGAGGGTACCCCCGTGTCCGGCGTCACTCAAATGCGTGACGCCCCGCGGACCTCAGAGACTGGACACCCAGTTGCGGAGCAGGCGGATGCCGGCGTCACCCGACTTCTCCGGGTGGAACTGGGTCGCGGACAGCGGACCGTTCTCGACTGCGGCGAGGAACGGGTCGCCGTAGGTCGTCCAGGTCAGGACGGGCTGCGGGAAAGGCGGGATCACGTCGAGCTCCCAGGACTGCGCCGCATAGGAGTGCACGAAGTAGAAGCGCTCGTTCTCGATGCCTTTGAACAGCACGGTGTCCGCGCCGGGCTCGACGGTGTTCCAGCCCATGTGCGGAAGGACCGGAGCGTTGAGCTCGGTCACGGCGCCGGGCCACTCCCCCAGCCCCTGCGTGTCATGACCGCGCTCGACGCCGTGCTCGAACATGACCTGCATGCCGACGCAGATGCCGAGCACCGGGCGGCCGCCGGCGAGCCGCCGGTCGATGATCTCGTCACCGCCGTGGGCGAGGAGCGCATCGCGGACGGCCTGGAACGCGCCGACGCCCGGGACGACGAGGCCGTCGGCCTCGAGCGCCTGCTTCTTGTCGCGCGTGAGCACGGCATCCGCGCCGGCGGCGACGAGCGCCTTCACGGCGGAGTGGACGTTCCCCGACTCGTAGTCGAAGACCGCGACCCGGGGTGCGCTGCTCACAGCGCGCCCTTGGTCGAGGGGATGCCGTCGACCAGCGGGTCGAGCGCCTTCGCCTGCCGGAACGCACGGGCGAACGCCTTGTACTCCGCCTCGGCGATGTGGTGCGGGTCCCGGCCGCCGATGACGCGGACGTGCACGGTGAGTCCGGCGTTGAACGCGATCGCCTCGAAGGTGTGCCGGACCAGCGATCCGGTGAAGTGTCCGCCGATGAGGTGGTGCTCGAAGCCCGCTGGCTCGCCCTCGTGCACGAGGTACGAACGGCCGGAGATGTCCACGACGGCCTGTGCGAGCGCCTCGTCCAGCGGCACGAGCGCGTCGCCGTAGCGGGAGATGCCCGCCTTGTCGCCGAGCGCCTCGCGGATCGCCTGTCCGAGCACGATGGAGATGTCCTCCACGGTGTGGTGCGCGTCGATGTTCGTGTCGCCCGAGGCGCGGACGGTGAGGTCGGTGAGCGAGTGCTTCGCGAAGGCCGTGAGCATGTGGTCGAAGAACGGCACCGAGGTGTCGATACGGCTGGCGCCGGTCCCGTCGAGGTTCAGCTCGAGCTCGACGGTCGACTCCGAGGTGCTCCGGACGCGTCGTGCGGTGCGCGGGGCCTGTGCGGGGGTGCTCATGATGCCGATCCTATCGAGGCCAGCGCGTCCAGGAACGCGGTCGTCTCCGCCTCGGTGCCGGCCGTGACGCGGAGGTGGCCGGGGATCCCGACGTCGCGGATCAGCACGCCGCGGTCGTACAGCCGCTGCCAGGTGGACTTCGGGTCGGAGACGCCGCCGAACAGCACGAAGTTCGACCAGGACTCGTGCGGCGTGTAGCCGAGCGCCTCGAGGGTCGCCGAGATGCGGTCGCGCTGCTCGACGATCTCGTCGACCATCGCCAGCATCACGTCCGAGTTGCGCAGCGCCGCGACGGCGGCGGCCTGAGTGAGCGCGCTCAGGTGGTACGGCAGCCGGACGAGACGGAGCGCGTCGATGAATGCCGGGTCGGCGGCGAGGTAGCCCACCCGGGCGCCCGCGAACGCGAACGCCTTGCTCATCGTGCGGGAGACCGCGAGCCGAGGCCGCCCCTCGAGGAGGGTGAGCGCTGAGGGCGCATCCTTCGGGGCGAACTCCTGATAGGCCTCGTCGACGACGACCACTCCCCTGGCCGCCTCGTAGACGGCCTCCACGACGTCGAGTCCGAGCGGCGTGCCCGTCGGGTTGTTCGGCGAGCACAGCAGGACGATGTCGGGATCGGCCTCCTGCACCTGCGCCACCGCATCCTCGGCGGTGAGGGTGTAGTCGGGCTCGCGTACGCCGGCGATCCAGCGCGCACCGGTGCCCTGCGTGAGCAGCGGGTACATCGAATAGGTCGGCGCGAAGCCGAACGCGGTGCGCCCGGGACCACCGAAGGCCTGGAGGATGTGCTGCAGCACCTCGTTCGAGCCGTTGCCAGCCCAGATCCGGTCGGCGGTCAGCCCGTGGCCGAGGTAGTCGGCGAATCCCTCGCGAAGAGTGGTGAACTCACGGTCCGGGTAGCGGTTCACGTCGCGGAGGGCGACGGCGATGTCATCCAGGATGTCGCTCGCCACGGCATCCGGCACCGGATGCGTGTTCTCGTTGACGTTGAGGGCGATGGGGAGCGGCGCCTGCGGGGCGCCGTAGGGCGTCAGCCCGCGAAGGTCGTCGCGAAGGGGGAGATCGGCGAGGGAAGCGGTCACCCTTCCCATGCTAGGACGCCAGGCCCCGGGGCTCACGCCGAGTGACGGCGCATTGCGTCCCGTTCAGTTCGAGTACTGCGCCGGAATCGCCAGCTCCTGGCCGATCTGCAGCGCCCCGCCCTGGAGCATGTTCAGACGGCTGATCTCGCCGATCACGTCACGCGGGTCGGACTCCGGGGCGATGCCTTCGGCGATCGACCACAGGGTGTCGCCGGGCATCACCGTCAGCGTCTCGAAGGTGGCCGTCGCGACATCCTCACCCGAAGCGACGGCGCTGCCGCCGCTGATCGCGGCGAAGCCGATCCCCAGCGCCAGCGGGACCGTCGCAAGTGCCAGGAGCACACGACGACCGCGTGCCGTCAGCCGGAAGCGCGTGACCGGAGGTGCCGGGACGACCGCTGCGCTGCTGAAGGTGATGGTGCTCATCCTCTGCTCCTTCTGTGCTGAGACCCCCGCCGAGCGGAGGAAGTTGGCGTAGCGTTCGCATCCGCGACTCGGCCGGGAGCCGTGAATGCGAAGCTACGTTCCGAAGATATCTTCGAGTTCGAACATCTGTCAAGGATTCTTCGAAACCTGATCCGAGAATCCGGCGACACGCTCGAACAGATCTTCCAGATCTGCCGGATTCTCGGATACGGTTTCGACAGGAACACCCCATCACGGGCCTCCGACATTCGAACCGAGACGCCGGCATCGCACCGCAGAGGAGCACCATGAGCGAGAACTCCGCCCCCGAGTCCGAGGCTCCGCGCACCCGTCGCCGGAAGAGCCTCAGCCCGAAGCAGATGGCGATCCTCGAGGTCATCCAGAGCTCGATCAGCCGTCACGGCTACCCGCCGAGCATGCGGGAGATCGGCGACGCGGTCGGACTGAAGTCGCTCTCCAGCGTCACGCACCAGCTGGGTCAGCTGGAGCTCAGCGGCTATCTGCGCCGGGACCCGGGCAAGACCCGCGCGATGGAGGTCCTCATCGACCTCCCCGGCACGAGCGGTGAGAACCCGGCCGACGTCTCGACCCCCGTGGGCGATGCCGCCCTGGTGCCCCTCGTCGGTCGCATCGCGGCCGGCGTCCCGATCACGGCGGACCAGCAGGTCGACGAGATCTTCCCGCTCCCCCGGCAGCTCGTCGGCAAGGGCGAGCTGTTCATGCTCAAGGTGTCCGGCGAATCCATGATCGACGCGGCCATCTGCGACGGCGACTGGGTCGTCATCCGCGCGCAGAGCAGCGCCGAGAACGGTGAGATCGTGGCGGCGATGCTCGACGGCGAGGCGACCGTGAAGACGTTCCGCCGGCGCGACGGCCACACCTGGCTCCTGCCGCGCAACTCGGCCTTCGAGCCGATCCTCGGCGACGAGGCGGTCGTGCTGGGCAAGGTCGTGGCGGTGCTGCGCGCCGTGTAGACCGCGCGCCGGACGACGAAGCCGCCCTCCTCGCAGAACGGGGAGGGCGGCTTCTTCCATACCGGGGCTCAGACCGCGACGGCCACGTCCTCGCGCACCCGCCTGGTCGCCTCGACGATGTTGCGCAGGGACGCCGTGGTCTCGTCGTAGCCGCGGGTCTTCAGCCCGCAGTCCGGGTTCACCCAGAGCTGACGCGTCGGGATCTCGTCCACGGCGCGGCGCAGCAGCGACTCGACCTCCTCCACGGTGGGCACGCGCGGCGAGTGGATGTCGTAGACGCCCGGGCCGATGCCGTGGTCGAAGCCGGCCTCGGCGATGTCCGCGACGACCTCCATGCGGCTGCGCGCCGCCTCGATCGAGGTGACGTCGGCGTCCAGCGCACGGATCGCATCGATCACCACGCCGAACTCCGAGTAGCAGAGGTGGGTGTGCACCTGGGTGCCTGCCACCGCGCCGCCGGTCGCGAGGCGGAACGAGTCGACGGACCACTTCAGGTACGCCGGCTGGTCGGCGGACTTGAGCGGCAGCAGCTCCCGCAGCGCGGGCTCGTCGACCTGGATGATCGCGATGCCGGCCTTCTCGAGGTCGGCGATCTCATCGCGCAGCGCCAGGGCCACCTGGTTGGCGGTCTCCCCTAGCGGCTGGTCGTCGCGCACGAACGACCAGGCGAGGATCGTCACCGGTCCGGTGAGCATGCCCTTCATGTGCTTCGTCGTGAGCGACTGGGCGTACGCGGACCAGTCGACCGTGATCGGCGCCGGACGCGAGACGTCGCCCCAGAGGATCGACGGGCGGGTCGCCCGGGAGCCGTAGGACTGCACCCATCCGTTCTCCGTGACGGCGAAGCCGTCGAGGTTCTCGGCGAAGTACTGCACCATGTCGTTGCGCTCCGGCTCGCCGTGCACGAGCACGTCGAGGCCCAGGTCCTCTTGCAGCGAGACGACGCTGGCGACCTCCCGGCGCAGGAACTCCTCGTAGTCCTCCGCCGGGATCTCGCCGCGGGTGTACTGGGCCCGGGCGCGGCGGATGTCGCCGGTCTGCGGGAACGAGCCGATGGTGGTGAGCGGCAGGGCCGGGAGCCCCAGCGACTCCTGCGCGGCCTCGCGCTCCTCATACGAGACCCGGGAGAAGTCGGCCTCGGTGAGTGCGCGCTCGCGAACCGCACCGTCGCTGACACCGGGCGCCGACAGCCGGTCGGCGAGGGCGGCGGATGCCTCGGTGAGGTCGTCCGCGATCGCCTCGCGCCCCTCGGCGAGGCCGCGGGCGAGCGTGACGATCTGCTCCACCTTCTGGTCGGCGAACGCGAGCCACGACACCAGCCGGGCGTCGAGCTTCGACTCGTCGGCGACGTCGTGCGGGACGTGCAGCAGCGAGGTGGAGGTGGACGCCGAGACGGATGCCGCGCCGAGACCGCGCAGCTCCTCGAGCCTCTCGAAGGCTGCTGCGAGGTCTCCGCGCCAGATGTTGTGGCCGTCGACCACGCCGCCGACGAGGGTCTTGCCCTCGAGGCCGGCGGCGGCCGCGGGAACGGCGCCGCGGACGAGATCCACGGCGATGGCCTCGACCGGAGCGGCGGCGAGCACCGGGAAGACCTCGCCGAGGTCGGCGTACGGCGCGGCCACGAGGATCGCCGGGCGCTCGGAGGCGCCGCCGAGCACGGCGAGCGCACGGGTCGCCGCATCCGCCAGCTGCGCGACCGAGGCGGGCAGCGACTCGCTGACGAGCGCCGGCTCGTCGAGCTGCACCCACTCTGCGCCGGCTGCCTTGAGCGCCGCGAGCAGCTCCGCATACACCGGGAGCAGGTCGTCGAGGCGGGACAGCGGGTCGAAGCCCTCAGGGGCGTCGTCGGACGCCTTCGCCAGGGCGAGCAGCGTCACGGGGCCGACGACGACCGGACGTGTGACGAAGCCGGCGGCGACGCCCTCGGCGACCTCGCGGACGAGGCGGTCGCTGGAGAGGGAGAACGCGGTCTCGGGACCGATCTCGGGCACCAGGTAGTGGTAGTTCGAATCGAACCACTTGGTCATCTCCAGCGGGGCCCGCTCACCCTCGCCGCGGGCGATCGTGAAGTAGGCGGGGAGGCCGATCGTGCCGTCCGCGTCGCGAAGGTCCTCGAAGCGGGGCGGGATCGCGCCCACGGTTACCGCGGCGTCGAGCACCTGGTCGTAGTAGGAGAAGGACTCGGGGATCGCCGAGTCGGTGCGGCCGAGGCCGAGCGCGGCCAGCCGGTCGCGCGTCGCCGCACGGAGTCCGGCGGATGCCGCCTCCAGCTCGGCTTCGCCGATGCGGCCGGCCCAGAACGCCTCGACGGCCTTCTTCAGCTCACGGCGTCGGCCGATGCGGGGGTATCCGAGGATGGTGCCTGCGGGGAGAGCGGACATTGTCTTTCCTTTCAGCGGGGGTTCAGCGGGGTTCAGCGGGGTCGGTTCACGGGTTTTCGGCGTCGACGAGCACCGCTGCAGCGCGGGCTGCGTGCGGTGGTGTCGACCGGGCGGGGTCAGCGCATTCGGGCGGCGGGGAGGACGCCGGCCTCCTCCAGCACGGTGAGCACGGTGTCGTGCTGGTTGAAGGCGTAGAGGTGCACGCCGGGCGCGCCGCCGGCGACGACCTCGCGGGCGAGGCGGGCGGCCCATTCGACGCCGATCTCGTGACGTCCCTCCGGGGTGGGCTCGACGTCGAGGGCGATCGCGAGCTCGCTGGGGAGCTCCTCGCCGGTGAGCTCGAGCACCCGTGCGAGGCGCACCGGCGAGACGATCGGCATGATGCCGGGGAGGATCGGGATCGTCACGCCGGCGGCGCGGGCCCGCTCCACGAAGGCGAGGTAGTCGTCGGAGTGGAAGAACAGCTGCGTTATCGCGGAGGTGGCGCCTGCCGCCTGCTTCGCGAGCAGCGCGTCGACGTCCTGCCAGCGGTGCAGGGAACGCGGATGCCCGTTCGGGAACGCGGCCACGGCGATCGAGGCCTTGCGGCGCGGCGCCACGCGGGCGGCTCCGGGGAAGCCCGGTACCGGCGACTCCTCGTACGGCGCGCGCTCGGCCTGCACCCGGTCGATGAGCTGCACGAGCTGCGCGGCGCTCTCCAGGTCGCCGAGGAACGGCTCGTCCTGGCCGGCGGGCGGGTCGCCGCGGAGGGCGAGGAAACTGAGGATGCCGGCGTCCAGGAACTCGCGGATGAGCGCGGCGGCGCCGGCATAGGTGTTGCCGACGCAGGTGATGTGGGCGAGCGGCTCGACGTCGGTGTTCTCGCGGATGAAGCGGAGCACCTCGAGGGAGCGGCCTCCCGTGGATCCCCCGGCGCCGTACGTCACCGAGATGAAGTCGGGCCCCGCCTCGGCGAGCCGTCGCACGGTCTCGTGCAGGGCTTCCTCGCTCGACGCCGAGCGCGGCGGGTAGAGCTCGAAGGAGAACGGCACGCGGCCGCGCGAAGGCACGGCGGCGTTCGACGATTCGGTGGGGTTCAGCGTCTCGAAGGACATCTGCATCTCCTGGGGACAGGGCGGGCACGGGGCCGCGACGAGGCACACAGGTGCTTCATTCGCGGGCGGGTGCCGGGCTCGGCTGTCGCTCCACGCTCCGGGGCGAATCGGGGCGTTTCCAGCACGGTAGAACACGGCGACGGGTGCCCGCATCCTGTGTGACGCCGTGTGTCGCCGGGCCATAGGCTCGAGGCATGTCGTCGCCGTTCGGCTCCTGGCCTTCCCCGTTCACCGCCGCGTCGGTCGCGGCATCCGCCCCGCGCATCGACGGCGCGCGCTTCGCCGGTGAGGAGATCTGGTGGGGCGAGTCGGTTCCCTCGGAGGGCGGACGCGTGACGGTGCGCAGCTCGACCGGTCGCGAGGTGCTCCCGGCACCGTGGAGCGCGCGCTCCCGTGTGCACGAGTACGGCGGCGGCGCGTGGACGGCGGATGCCGACGGCACGCTGTTCTTCGTCGACGCGGCGGATCAGCGCATCCACCGGCTGGATCCGGGTTCCGCCCCCGTGCCGCTCACGCCGGCCGGGCCCGCCCACGGCGGGCTGCGGCTCCAGCAGGGGCGCCTGCTCGCTGTGCGCGAGGACCTGACGTCCGAGCCGCACCTCCGGGCGATCGTCGAGGTGCCGACGGACGGCTCCGCGGCAGAGGACGCCGGCGCCGTCATCGTGATCGCCGAGGACGGCGGCTTCCATGCGCACCCTGCCCTCTCCCCCGACGGCTCACGCGTCGCCTGGGTGCGCTGGGGCGCCGACCGGATGCCGTGGGACGCCGCACGACTCGCGATCCGCGACGCCGACGGCACCGTCAGCGAGCTCCCGGCCAGGGCCGCGCTGCAGCCGGAGTGGACGGGCGATGACGAGCTGCTGTACGCCGACGATCCGTCGGGGCGGTGGGCGCTGCACCGCATCCGTCCGGGATCAGGCGCCGACGCGGAGCCGGTCGCCCCGGCGGACGCCGACACCGGCTACGGGCTCTGGGTGCTCGGCAACCGCTGGTACCAGCCGCTCGCCGACGGCCGCATCGTCGCGGTGCGCACGAACGGACGCGACGAGGTCGTCGTGATCGCGCCCGACGGGGCGGTCTCCCCGCTCGCCGTCCCCTGCGACGGGCACGTGAGCGTGGACGACGTGTCCGGCTCCCGCGTGCTGCTCTCGGGGAACGGCTCCGAGTCCACACCCGGCGTCTGGTGCGCCGACCTCGACACCGCCACGATCACGACGATCACCGGGGGCGACCGCGTCGACGCCGCATGGATGCCGCCGGCCCGGCAGCTCGTCGTGAACGGTCCGCACGGACCGGTGCACGCCTTCGCGTACGCCCCTGCGAACCCCGAGGTCTCCCCGCCGGCGGGCGAGCTGCCTCCGTACGTCGTGTTCGTGCACGGCGGGCCCACGGCTCACGTCACGGGGGCCGTCTCCGCCGCCGTCGCGTTCTACACGAGTCGCGGCATCGGGGTCCTCGACGTCAACTACGGCGGCTCCACCGGGTACGGCCGCGCCTATCGCGAGCGGCTTCTCGGGCAGTGGGGCGTCGTCGACGTCGACGACGTGATCGCCGCCGCCCGCGGACTCGCCGACGCCGGGCTCGCCGACCCCGCCCGTCTCGCCATCCGCGGCAGCTCGGCGGGCGGCTGGACCGTGCTCTCGGCGCTCGTCCGCGGCGGCGCGTTCTCCGCGGGAGTCGATCGCTACGGCGTGACCGATCTGCGCGCCCTGGCCGAGCACTCCCACGACTTCGAGGCCTCGTACATCGAGGGGCTGGTCGGACCTCTCCCCGCGTCCGAGGCGCTGTACCTCGAGCGCTCACCCCTGACCCGGGTCGACCGGATCGACGTCCCGGTCCTGATCCTTCAGGGCGCAGACGATCGCGTGGTCCCGCCGTCGCAGTCGGAGGCCATCCGCGATGCGCTGGCCGCGCACGGCATCGATCACGAGTACGTGCTCTACGCCGGAGAGGGGCACGGCTTCCGCCGCGCGGAGACGATCGTCGACGCGCTGGACCGTGAGATCGCGTTCCTCGGCAGGGTGTTCGGCTTCACACCGACCCCGGCTCCCTGAGCGAGCGCCCCGAGCGTCACTCCCCCATGCGGTTGCGGGTGCGCATCGCGCGCTCGGCCTCGCGGGTGTCCTGACGCTCGCGCAGGGCCTGGCGCTTGTCGAACTCGCGCTTGCCCTTGGCGAGGGCGATCTCGACCTTCGCGCGACCGTCGGAGAAGTACAGCTTCAGCGGGATCAGCGTGTAGCCGCCGGCGGAGACGGCGTGCTGCAGCTTGGCGATCTCCTCGCGGTGCAGCAGCAGCTTGCGGATGCGCTTGGCCGAATGGTTGGTCCAGTGGCCCTGCGAGTACTCCGGGATGTGCACGGCATCGAGGAAGACCTCGCCGCCCTTGACGAAGGCGTAGCCGTCGCTGAGGTTGGCGCGCCCCTGGCGCAGCGACTTGACCTCGGTGCCGGTGAGCACCATCCCCGCCTCGTACGACTTCTCGATGTTGTAGTCGTGACGTGCGCGACGATTGGTCGCGACGACCTTCTCCCCGCGTTCCCTGGGCATGATGCTCCTGCTCTCTGCTGATCCGGCCGGCTCTTCTCGGCCAGCCCATCAGCCTACCTCAGGTGCGCAGCCAGCGACGGATCGCGAAACCGGCGGACAGCGCGGCGAGCACGACGCCGATGCCGATCAGCACCGGGACGACGTAGGTCGCATCCTGCATGCTCACCCAGGTCGTGATGAAGGGCACGCGTCCGCGGAGGTAGCCGTCGACGCCGAAGTGGATGCCGGCGACCACCGCCGCGCTGGCGAGCACCGAGCCGAGGAAGGCCGCGAAGACGCCCTCCAGCACGAACGGCGTCTGGATGAAGCGGTTGGAGGCGCCCACGAGCCTCATGATGCCGATCTCCTTCCGCCGCGCGTACGCGGACAGCCGGATGGTCGTGCCGATGAGGAGGATCGCCGCGATGAGCATGAGCGCCGCGATGCCCACCGCGATGTACGTGGCGACGGTAAGGGCCGAGAACAGCGGCTCGAGGTACTGCAGCTGGTCCTGCACCTGCTCGACCCCGGCGACCCCGTTGAACGCCTCCGCGATCACCTGGGACTGACCCGGATCCTTCATCGTCACGAAGAAGACCTCGAACGCCTGGTCGGCCGTGATGACGCTGGCCTGTTCCTCGCCGAGCTGCTCGACGAGCTTCGCGTAGGTGTCCTCCTTGGAGTCGAAGGTCACCTCGCTGATCAGCGGCGCCAGCGCCTCTCCCTCCAGCTGCGCACGGACGGCGCTCACCTGGTCCTCGGTGGCCCCGCCGTCGAGGCAGGTCGTCGATTCCGAGATCGCCGAGCACATGTAGACCGCGACCTGCGCGCGCTCGGTCCAGTAGCCGCGCATGGTGCCGATCTGCGCCTGCATCAGCATCGCCGCACCGACGAACGTGAGCGAGACGAAGGTGACCAAGACGACGGAGATCACCATCGAGATGTTGCGGCGGAGGCCGCCCAGCGCCTCCATGAGGATGAGCCCGATTCTCATGAGGTCGGCCCCACTTCCTCTTCGCCGTCGTCGGAGAGCCCCAGCCGGTCGGCGACCCCCAGCTCGGCGACGTCCACCTGCGGGAGGACGATCGGATGCGTGCGCGGACCGACCGGCTTCGCCGTCTCGGCGGGCGCCTGCTCGGCCTGTGCCTTTTCGTCGGCGGGCGCGGTCTTCTCCGCCGGTGCGGCCTGCGCCTCCGGGAGCTCGGAGGCCGCGGGCACGGCGTCGGCGGCAGCAGCGCGCTGAGCGCTCAGCTCCGCCGCGAGCTCGGCGCGGACGGTGGAGAGGTCGGCGGTCTGGCGCTGGACCTCCTGCACCGCCGTGAGTGCGGCCGCCGCGGCGGCGCCGCGGACCTCCTCCGGCACCAGGCGCGGGATGTTGGAGGTGTCGCCGTATCCGCCGTGCACCTCGTCGCGCACCATGACGCCGTCGCGCAGCTCGATGACTCGTCGCCGCATCTGGTCGACGAACCCGGCCTCGTGAGTCGCCATCAGCACTGTCGTGCCTCCGGCGTTGATCCGGGCGAGCAGCTGCATGATGTCGACGGATGTCGCGGGGTCGAGGTTTCCGGTCGGCTCGTCGGCGAGCAGGACCTGGGGACGGTTGACGAGCGCCCTCGCGATCGCGACGCGCTGCTGCTCTCCGCCGGAGAGCTCGTGCGGCATCCGCTTCTCCTTGCCGTCGAGGCCGACGAGGGCGAGCGCCTCGGGGACGGCCTGCTGGATGAACCCGCGGGAGGAGCCGGTCACCTGGAGCGTGAACGCGACGTTCTGGAACACCGTCTTCGACGACAGCAGGCGGAAGTCCTGGAACACGGACCCGATGTGGCGCCGGAAGTAGGGCACCTTGCGGTTCGCGAGCGAACGCAGATCACGGCCGAGCACGGCGACACGCCCCGAGGTGGGCACGTCCTCGCGCAGGATCAGCCGCAGGCAGGTCGACTTGCCGGAACCCGAGGCGCCGACGAGGAAGACGAACTCTCCTCGCTGGACCTCGAAATCGACGCCGGACAGGGCGGGCCTCGAGGTCCCGCGGTAGCGCTTCGTGACGTTCTCGAACCGAATCATGGCGCTACGAGCCTATGCGCGGCACCGGGCCAGTGCGCCAGCGACACCCCTCGGCGCCGACACGCCGCCGAAGGTGGTGAGCTCTGCCCATGCTCGGGGCCTGTGGGCGTCCCTCCCCGCTGATATACATGAGAGTGCCAGGTCCGTGCCACCCGCGGACGCCGAGCTTCCGAGGGGGACATGATGACGACGCCTGCAGGCTGGTACGACGACGGCTCCGGCCGCCAGCGATGGTGGGACGGCCAGCAGTGGACCGAGCACTTCGCGCCCGTGGCCGAGCCCGAGACGCCGGCCGAGCCCGAGTCTCCCGTCGTGCCCGAGACCCCGACCGGTCACGAAGCCCCGACCGAGCCCGGCGACGCCACCACCGAGCCTGGCGAGCCCGGCGAACCCGACGTTCCCGCATCCGGGACCTCGGAGCCTGCATCCGAGACCGTGATCACGCCGGACGCACCGGCCGAGACGGTCGTCGCGCCGGAGCCCGCACCGTCGTGGTCGGCACCCGGAGCGACCGCTCCGACGACGCCGCTGCCCGGCGAGGTGCCGCCGTATGCTGCCGCCGCGGCCGCCTACCCGTCGCAGCCGCAGCCCTACCCCGCTCCGGCGGCACCCGCGTACCCGGGCGCCTCCGCGGGTTACCCCGGCACGACCGGCGCCTACCCGCCGGCAGCTCAGAGCTACCCTGTCGCCGGCTACGCGGCGCCGTACGGCGCCGCAGCGCCGGCCGGCCCCGCTCCCCTGTCGGTCGTCGGCCTCGTCGGCCTCGGCCTCGCGGTGGTCGGCACGATCATCGCGTGCATCCCTGTCATCGCCGCCATCGGGTGGGTCATCCTCGGCGCGGGGTTCATCGTGTCCCTGATCTCCCTGTTCCTGAAGGGCCGGAAGTGGCCCGGCATCACCGGCCTGATCGTCTCGGTGGTGGGCACGATCATCAGCGTGGTCGTCATCGTCGTGTGGTTCGCCACGAGTCTCGGCCAGGCGATCGAATCCGGCCCGGATGCGCCGCCCTCCATCGGCATCGAAGAACCTGAAGAGGGCGAGGACGGCGGGACCGGGTTCGGCGCGCCCGCCGAGGTCGTCGAGGGCAAGCTCGGCGAGAAGCTCACGGTCCAGCAGATCTCGGGCAGCGCCGACGTCACGCTGACCGCGGCCTCCTGGAGCGCGACGAACGGCACGGATTTCCCCCCGGTGAACGGCGGCTTCCTCACCGTGCAGCTGACGTGGACCGGCGTCGATGGCGAGACCTACGTCGATCCGCTCTACTTCTCGGCGGAGACCGCCGAGGGCACGGAGGGCGACTACGACTTCTTCACCGACGGCCAGATCGAGGGCGACGGCATCGGGGCCGGCGAGACCGTCGAGGGCTTCGTCACGTTCGACGTCGCGCAGAGCGCCTCGTACGTGGTGATCATCCAGAACGAGTTCTTCGAGGAGATCGCGCGCATCTCCGTCGAACCGGCCGTCGGCTGACGGCCGAGAGAGCTGAGGACCACATGACCACCCCTGCCGGCTGGTACGACGACGGATCCGGCCGCCTGCGCTGGTGGGACGGCACCGCGTGGACCGAGCACGTCGCTCCGGCGCCGACCGCGGCAGCCGCCGAGCCGGGATCGTCCGGCACGGCGGAGACGCCCCCGGCGACCGACCCGTCATCGGAGACGGCACCCGCCGCGGAGCCGTCGCCCGTCGACACCGCGACCGTCGACGGCTCCACTCCTCGGTCGTCCGAAGCGACGACCGAGGCCGAGGCCTTCACGCCTCCCTACGCGATGCCGGCCGGCACGTCGGCAGCCACGTCGGCGCACGAGCAGTCCACCGCCCCCGGCCAGCCTCCGTCGCAGGGGTATCCGCCGTCGCAGGGGTATCCTCCGTCGCACGGCTACGCTCCGGCCGGCGGCTATCCGCCCGGCGCCGCCGCGGCCCCGGCTCGCAAGACGTCGGTCCTCGGACTGATCGGCCTCGGCGCGGCCGTCGTCGGCGTCGTACTCGCCTGCATCCCGCCGATCGCCGTCGCGGGCTGGGTCGTGCTCGGCCTCGCGCTCGTGGCTTCGCTGGTCTCCCTGTTCCTGCCCGGCACGAAGTGGCCGGGGATCACCGGACTGGGCGTCGCCGTTCTCGGCGGCGTGCTGGCCGTGGCCGTCTCGCTGATCTCGCTCGGGTTCGACCGTGCACAGGAGGCGGACGACGGCCCCGTGGTGGCGCCGAGCGAGCAGCCGTCGTCGGAGGACGACCCGGCGACCGAGGATCCCGCCGACATCGAGGGCGCGGAGCTGATCGCCGTGTCGGAACTCGAAGTGGGCGACTGCCTGCCGCTCGTCGAGGACTGGGAGGAGGAGGTCTCCGAGGTCCCGGTCGTGCCGTGCGATCAGCCGCACACCGACGAGGTGTATCTCGTGACGGAACTCCCCGACGGCGACTTCCCCGGAGACGACGAGATCCAGTCCCAGGCCGACGAGCTGTGCATCGCCGAGTTCGAGAACTTCGTCGGCAAGAGCTATGAGGATTCCGAGCTCGACTACTACTGGTACGTGCCGACCAAGGGCTCCTGGAACCGCTGGGACGACCGGAAGATCCAGTGCGTCGTCTTCAGCTACGAGGACGTCATCGGCACGCTCGCCGGCGCCGCCCGCTGAGCAGCCCACCCGGCACGAAGAAGGCCCCGGATCGCTCCGGGGCCTTCTTCGTGTCCTCAGTCCTCTTCTTTGCGCTTGCGCCAGCGGATGCCGGCCGAGATGAAGCCGTCGAGGTCGCCATCGAAGACCGCGGCCGGGTTGCCGGACTCGTGTCCGGTGCGCAGGTCCTTCACCAGCTGCTGGCCGTAGAGGAAGTAGGAGCGCATCTGGTCGCCCCAGCTCGCGGTGATGTTGCCCGCGAGCTCCTTCTTCTTCGCCGCCTCCTCCTCCTTCTGCAGCAGCAGGAGGCGGGTCTGCAGCACGCGCATGGCGGCCGCACGGTTCTGGATCTGCGACTTCTCGTTCTGCATCGAGACGACGATGCCGGTCGGGAGGTGCGTGATGCGCACGGCGGAGTCGGTCGTGTTGACCGACTGGCCGCCGGGGCCGGAGGAGCGGAACACGTCGACGCGGATGTCCCCCTCGGGGATGTCGACCTCGGTGGCCTCCTCCATGAGCGGGATGACCTCGACGGCCGCGAACGACGTCTGCCGCTTGTCGGCGGAGCCGAACGGGCTGATGCGCGCGAGCCGGTGCGTGCCGGCCTCGACCGACAGCGTGCCGAACGCGTACGGGGCGTCGATCTCGAAGGTGGCCGACTTGATGCCGGCGCCCTCCGCGTAGGACGTGTCCATGACCTTGACCGGGTACTTGTGCTGCTCGGCCCAGCGCAGGTACATGCGCATGAGCATCTCGGCGAAGTCGGTGGCGTCGTCGCCGCCGGCGCCGGAGCGGATCGTGATGATCGCGCTGCGGTCGTCGTACTCGCCGTCGAGGAGCGTCTGCACCTCGAGCTGGTTGATGATCTCGGTCAGCGCGGCGAGCTCGGCCCTCGCCTCGATCGCCGAATCCTCGTCGCCCATCTCGTTCGCGAGGTCGACCAGCACCTCGAGGTCGTCGAGACGGCTGCCGATGCCCTCGATGCGGGCGAGGGCCGACTGACGGTGGCTGAGGGCGCTGGTCACCTTCTGGGCGCGCTCGGTGTCGTCCCAGAGGTCGGGAGCGCCCGCCTCCTCACTGAGCCGGGCGATGTCGGAGCGGAGCGCATCGACATCGACGACCTCGCGGATGTCACCGTAGGTGACGCGGAGGGCCTGGATGTCGGCGGAGAGATCGAGTTCGAGCATGGCCCTCCCAGCCTAACGTGCCGCCTGTCCGCGCGGATACGCGATCGGAACGGGAGTAGCGTGAACCAGGTGAGCAGCGCATCCACGGTCCTCAGGCGGTTCGGGCCGATGGTCTACCTGCCGACGATCCTGTTCTCCCTCGGCGAGGGCGCGGTGATCCCGCTGATCCCGGTGCTCGCCGCCTCCATGGGCGCGGATGTCGCCTTCGCCGCGCTCGTCGCCTCGGCCCTCGTCGTCGGGCAGCTCTGCGGCAACCTGCCGTCCGGCTGGGCCGTGGCACGGATCGGCGAGCGCCTCACGATGGTGATCGCCGGCGTCGTCGCGATCGCGGCGGGCGTCGGCATGGTGTTCGCCCCCTCCCTCGCGGTGCTCGCCGCATCCGTCTTCCTGCTGGGCTTCTGCGCCGCGGCGTTCGGGCTGGCCCGCCACGCCTTCATGACCACCCGGGTGCCGCTCGACTTCCGCGCCCGCGCCCTGTCGCTGCTGGGCGGCAGCTTCCGCCTGGGCATCTTCATCGGACCGTTCGTCGCCGCAGGTCTCCTGCAGCTGTTCGGAACGGAGACGGCGGCGATCTGGTTCTTCCTCGGATGCCTCGTCGTCATGGTGCTGCTCGTGCTCCTCGGTCCCGACCCGGAGAAGGCGCACCCGGCGGCGACGACGCGGACGACTCCGATCGTCGAGGACTCCGGCGAGGCCGTCAGCGGCTCGATCCCGACGATCGAGCGCGCCGGGCTGTTCCGCACGATGTGGCAGCAGCGCGCCGTGCTCAGCCGTCTCGGCCTGGCGGCGGCGTCGCTGTCGGCCGTGCGCTCGGCCCGCCAGGTCGTCCTCCCGCTGTGGGGTCTGTCGCTCGGCCTGGACGCATCGACGATCGCCCTCGTCGTCGGCGTCTCCGGTGCGATCGACTTCGCGCTGTTCTATGCGAGCGGGCAGGTGATGGACCGGTTCGGCCGGCTGTGGGCGGCCATGCCGGCGATGGTGCTCATGGGCGCCGGGTTCCTCGCCCTCTCGGTCACGCACGACCTCGAGGCCTCCGTGCTCTGGTTCGGCATGTTCGCGGCCATGCTCGGGGTCGGCAACGGACTCTCCAGCGGCATCCTGCTCACCCTCGGCGCCGACGTGGCGCCCAAGCGCGAGCCGGCTGCGTTCCTCGGGTCCTGGCGGACGCTGACGGATGCCGGCGGCGCGGTCGCCCCGCTGCTGGTGTCTGCGATCACCGCGGCCGCGTCGCTCCCGGTCGCGGCCGCGGTGATCGGCGCGGTCGGGCTCATCGGCGCAGCCGGATTCCTCCGCTGGATCCCGCGGTTCGCGCCGCGGCCCTCGGCGGAGGGCGGGAAGTGAGCCTCGGCGCCGACGTGCGCAGGCTGGTCTCGGCGTACGAGCCGCGGTCGGAGCGCGAGCACGCCGAGAAGGCGGACTTCCTCGCGTTCTTCGCCGACGACCACGGCCCGGTCGCCCGCGAGGACGGCCCCGATCACGCGACCGCCTCTGCGCTCGTGTTCGATCCGTCGCTCACCCGCACCCTGCTCGTCTTCCATGGCAAGGGGCGGTTCTGGGTGCAGCCCGGCGGGCATCTGGAGCCCGGCGACGCATCGATCGCGGATGCTGCGCTGCGCGAGATGCAGGAGGAGACCGGTGTCGCGGGTTCGGTGCCGGCATCGTTCGCCTACGACCTGGACCATCATGCGCTGTCGGCGGCGTTCGGGCGCTGCTCGTCTCACCTCGACATCGGCGTGGCCGTGGTCGTGGAACCGGGATCGCCGCTGCTGGTGAGCGCGGAGTCCGAGGATGTGCGGTGGTGGCCGATCGACGCTCTGCCCGCAGAGGTGCCGGACGGCTTCGCCGGGCGGGTGGAGCGGCTGCGGGGGCGCCTCCGGGGATGAGGTCGCCGAGCGCGGTCAGGCGGGCGGCGAGTCGCCCCGCCGCCCGCCCTGGTCACTTCCGCTTCCGCAGCGCGTCGGTCGCGGCGCGCTCGGCGATGATGGGTGCTGCGCCGGTGTAGCCCTCCCGTGCGCGAGCGGCGGCGGCGATCCGCCCTCGTGCCGCGAACCACCCGATGACGAGCGCGGGGATGAGCACGAGGAGCGATGCCAGCACCCAGCGCCCGGTCTCCGAGAAGCCCATCGTCACGAGGACGAAGGCGAGGAAGGCCAAGGTCAGGTACGAGGTGTAGGGCGCGCCGAAGAGGCGGAACGACGGCCGGGTGACCTTTCCCTCCTTCGCCCAGCGCTGGAGCCGGATCTGGCAGAGCATGATCGTCGCCCATCCTCCGATGATCCCGATCGCGGAGATCTCGAGGACGATCTCGAACGCCTGCGACGGCCACAGCGCGTTGATGCCGACGCCTGCGAGGGTGATCACCGCCGTGAGCAGGATGCCGCCGTACGGCACGCCGTTCCTGCTCATCGCCGCGGTGAACGCGGGGGCCGAGCCGTTGACGGACATGGAGCGCAGGATCCGGCCCGTGGAATAGAGACCGGCGTTGAGGCTGGAGAGCGCCGCGGTGAGCACGACGAAGTTCATCACGGAACCGGCGACCGCCCCTGTCTGCGGTGAGCCGATGTGGGAGAAGAACGTCACGAAGGGCGACTGCCCGGCCTGATAGACGTCGAACGGGAGCAGCAGCGACAGGAGCAGGACGGATCCGACGTAGAAGATCGCGATGCGGATGACGACCGTGTTGATCGCCTTCGGCATCACCTTCTCGGGATTCGCCGTCTCCCCGGCCGCGGTGCCGACGAGCTCGATCGCTGCGTAGGCGAAGACGACGCCGCTGACCGCCAGCAGAGGTGCGACGAAGCCCATCGGGAAGACTCCCCCGTTGTCGCCGATCACCGAGAAGCCGGTGACGCCGATGTCCGTGGTGCCGTTGAAGACGATGAAGCACGTCCCCACGATGAGGAAGATCACGAGGGCAGCGACCTTGATGAGGGCGAACCAGAACTCCATCTCACCGAACAGCTTCACGCTCACGAGGTTGAGGGAGAGCACGACGACGAGCGCGACGAGCGCGATCACCCACTGCGGGACGTCCTGCAGCGGCTCCCAGTACTGCGCCCAGAACTTCACGTACAGGGCGGCGGCCGTGACGTCGACGATCGACGTCATCGCCCAGTTCAGGAAGTACAGCCAGCCGGCGCCGAATGCGAGCTTCTCGCCGTAGAACTCCCGCGCGTAGGAGATGAACGAGCCGGAAGAGGGTCGGTGGAGCACGAGCTCGCCGAGGGCTCGGAGGATGAGGAAGGCGAAGAAGCCGCACACAGCGTAGACCAGGATCAGCGCGGGGCCGCTGGAGGCGAGCCTGCCGCCCGCGCCCATGAACAGGCCGGTGCCGATCGCACCCCCGATCGCGATCATCTGGATCTGCCGTGGTCTGAGCGTCTTGTGGTACCCGGCCTCCTCGCTGGAGAAGTCCTCGACGGCGGCGGTGCGGTCGCCGACGAGTTCGCGGTCGTTCTCGAGCGCGTCCTCGGGGTCGAGGGAGGGAACGGTGTGGTTGTCGGTCATGACAGTTGCCTTTCGAAAGGTGGTGCGTGTCGACCGCTCGTGAAGCGCGACGCCATCAGCGCTGCTCGTCGAGCGCGGTGATCTCGAGAAGAACCTCCTTCACCTGATCGAGATGGAAGCTCATGCTGTCCTCGGCCTCCGTGACCGAGCCACGTGCGATCGCGGCGATGATCGCCCGATGCTCGCTGTCGGACTGCGCCCGTCTTCCCGGCGTGAGGTTGATCACGGAGGACTGGTGCGCGAGCGCGAAGCGCACGTGGTCGAGCACGTCGGCGAACACCGGGTTGCCGGATGCCGTGGCGATCTCGGCGTGAAGGGCGGAGTCCAGTTCGACCCATCTCTCGGCGTCCTGCTCGGCCTCGAGCTGCTCCTGGAGCTCCTGCAGCCGGGCGATCTGGCGTTCATCGCGCCGCACCGCGGCCAGCCCCGCCGCGGCCACCTCGATGTGCGGACGCGCCTCCATGAGATCTGCCGCCGAGTAGCCGCCGAACCTCAGTTCGCGGGCCGGCTGACGGGCGGTGACGAAGGTGCCTCGGCCGGTGCGAGTGACCGTCATGCCCCGGGTCTCCAGCACGCGCAGCACCTCGCGCACGACGGTTCGGGAGACCCCGTAGCGTGCGGCGAGCGCCTGCTCGGACGGCAGCCGGTCGCCGACGCGGACCACCCCGGCGGTGATCGCCTCCCGCAGGTCGCGCAGCACGTACTCGACCGCGCCGACGCGGCCGCCCGGCTGGGCTGTCCAGCTGTCTGACAGGTCGTTCATGGAGTCATGATCCCGCCCGGGTGTTTCCCCTCTGTTACCGTCCGGGACAGGGTCTGTAACAACCTGCCCGCCCGTGACGGGACTACTGCAACGCGGTGCGGCTGGTGCCGGTCGCCTCGAGGGGAACCCCGTCGGGGACGAACGGCGAGAACAGCGGCGGGTGCCAGGCGCCGGCGACGGTGACGCGTGCGGAGACCCCGTCCGGCGTCTGCGCCGAGACGAGGACAGCGTCTCCGGGCAGCGCCGCGAGGAGCGCCGCGGCCTGCTCCTGCACACCGGCATCGGTGAGCTCGGCGCGGACGACCTCCCCATCGACCTCGAGAGTGAAGCCGTCGGCGCCGGCGAGCGCGGCGGAGTCTGCCAGGGCGTCGAGCCGCTTCTGCGCGATGTAGAGGTCGGTCGCGCACACGCAGACGAAGACCACGGCGAGGGCGAGCAGCGCGTAGCCGAGGGTGAGCAGCAGGATGCTTCCCTCGTCCTCCGCCCGTCCGCTCTGCACGGTCATCCTTCTCCCCACAGCCGGGACACCTTCTGCGCCGCCGCGGCCTCGACGGGGATCGCGGCCGCCCTGTCCAGCCCGAACAGGGGCGGCATCAGGGGAAGCGTGACGCGCGTGGTGACGGTGACGACGAGCGTCGCGCCGGCCGACGGGCACTCCGGCACCGACGGGGCGCAGGTCAGCGTGACGTCGACGGCATCCGCGGCGAGCCCGTACTCGTCGACGATTGCCGCGATCACCCGCTCGCTGCGCGCGTCGGCGGTCGCGGCATCGGGGGCGAGCGCGATCACTCGCGCGGTGTGGCGGGCCGCGGCCTCCACGCCGAGGGTCTGCTCCTGGATCACGCCGAGCGCGACGACGAGGTACACGAGAGGGACGAGCAGGATCACTCCGACGGCGATGAACTCGAGCGCCGCCGAGCCCTCGTCATTCCTCGCCCAGCGACTCCACCGGTGCATGTGCCTCCACCTCCAGCGCGTACGGGATGCCGACGAGCCCGATGACGGGCAGCGTCGTGCGGACGTGGACCTCGATCGTCGGATGCCCCTGCTCCTGGGACTGCCCCACCATGACGTCCTCTGCGTACGCGGCGCCGACGGCCCGGCTGATCGCCTCCCTGGTGCGCTCGGCGCCCTCCTCCGGTGAGGTGTCGGCGAGCGCCGCGAAGTACGCGCCCTCGACGGCCGCGTCGTGGACGACGTTGCGCACGTACACGGCGAGCGCGAGCTGCAGCACGGCGAGCGTCAGCACGGTGAGCAGCGTGCCGACCAGCACGAACTCGACCGGGCTCGATCCGCGATCATCCGCGAGCGCACGACGCAGGCTCATGTCAGAGGCCGGACACCCGCTGGATCGCCTGCTCGAAGAGGGCGGTGAGGGCGGGACCCGCCACCGCCCAGATCACGACCACCAGACCGGCGGTCATCAGGGTCACGAGGACCCATCCTGGTACGTCCCCTCGCTCGTCGTCCGCGAGATCGCGCACGCGCGCGGCGAGGTCCCTCCAGCATCGTCGGAGTGTCGTCATGGTCGTCCTTTCGTGGAGCGCTCAGCCGATGCCGAGTCGCAGGATGAAGAGTCCCGGATAGATCGCGAAGAGCACGCTCAAGGGGAGGATCAGAAAGACGAGCGGGAGGAGCATGAGGATCTCCTTCCGCCCTGCCTGCTCGATCAGCACCCGCTTCGCGTCTTCGCGGGCATCGCCTGCCTGTGCGTGCAGCACTCCGGCGAGCGGGGCCCCGTGCTCGAGGGCGGCGACGACCTGGTCGACGGCGCGCGAGAGGCCGGGGAGCTGCAGCCGGGCGGCCATCTCGCCCAGCGCCTCGGCGAGCGGCGACCCGGTGCTGACCGCCAGCACGACCTGCCGGAGCTCGCCGGTGAGCTCGCCGGAGCCGATCGCCGCGACCCGGCGCAGCGCGTCGAGGAACCCCTCCCCCGCCGACAGGCACAGCGCGAGGAACTCCAGGATGGTGGGCAGCTCATCGGTGAGACGGGCACGCCGCGCCTTCGCGCGCGTCGTCAGCAACATGTCGTAGCCGACGGCAGCCAGGGCGCCGAAGACGATGGGAAGGAGCGCGACCGGCGCCGTCATCCTTCCTGTCAGCACGAGGGCGATGAGCACCACCGCGCCGCCGCCGATCCCGGCGATCGCCCAGCCGAGCTGGCGCGCCCGGAAGGTCGCCGGCGCCATCGTCAGACCGGCCTGGGCCAGCCGCTGCCGAAGGATCTCGCCGCCGCCGAGCATCGCGTCGAGCGCGCCCTGCGCCCGCTGCCACAGCGTCCGCCCGCTCGTGGGCAGCGGCGAGAGCCGAGGCAGCGCGCTTCGGGGCAGATCCTGGTCGGAGACCACGTCGCGCACGTAGGGAGCGATCCTCGTCATGAGCGAGGCGGCACGCCAGCGCGGGAGGGCGGCGAGGACGCTGAGGACTCCGGCCGCGAACGTCCCGCCGATCAGCACGGCCGTGGCCAGCGCGCTGATCCCGCTCATCCGAACCACCGCCCGGGCTCCGGCAGGCGCCCGATCCGGATCATGATCCGGTACGCGACGACGGACACGACGGCGCCGATGCAGATCACCAGCACGCCCTCCGGGGTGCCGTAAGCGTCGGCGCCCTCGGGGCGCATCACCAGGAGGCCGAGGATGACCCACGGGGCGACGGCGCCGAGGACCGCCGCGCCGCGGATCCACGACTGCCGCGCCTCGACCTCGCCGCGCAGCGCGGCGTCGGCGCGCACAGAGGACGACAGCGCCCTCAGCACGCTCGTCAGCTCGGTGCCGCCCACCTGCCTGGCCATGCGGAGCGTCTCGATGATGCGGTCGGCGATCGGATCGGCGAGCGACGCCTTGAGCCGGTCGAGGCTCGTCTCGAACCGCCCGGTGGCGCGGAGGTCGCGGGCGAACACGATGAACGCCGGGCGGAGCATCGACGGCGCGGACTCCGCCAGGCTCGCGACCGCATCGGGAAGCGAGAGACCCACGCGGATCGACGCGATAAGGAGGTCGCACACGTCCGGCCACAGCTGGCGCCGCACCTTCCGCAGCCGCAGCCGGCGCGCGCGCAGCAGCAGCACCGGCGCCGAACCTCCGGCGAGCGCCGCCAGCACGGCGAGCACCGGGATGCCCGTCAGCAGCCACACGACGGATGCCGCCACCAGTGCGCACGCGATCATCGTCGTGACGACGAGGCGGGGCGCCAGGGCTCCGTAGCCGGCCTCCTCGATGAGGCGGGTCAGCGGGCCTCGTCGTGCGACGCGCTCCTGCATGGTGCCGGCAGGCCAGAGCCACGGCGCCGTGCAGAGGAGCAGTCCGGCGGCGAGGAGAGCGCCGAGCAACAGGGTCATGACCCGACCTCGATGCGACGCAGCCCGCCTCGGGTCGCGGGCGCAGATCGGTGCGCGGCATCCGTGAAGATCTGCCGCGTGATGATGCGTCCCTCGACGACCTCCCCCGTCGGGGCGATGACCTCGCGCACCCTGCGCACGCCGTCGGCGCCGCGCGCGCAGTGGACCACGAGGTCGACGGATGCTGCGAGCGCGGGAGCGATGAAGTCCCGGTCGATGTTGCGGCCGGCCAGCAGCGGAAGCAGGGCGAGCTTGTCGAGCGCCTCGACCGCCGAGTTCGCGTGCACCGTCGCGGCACCGGGCACGCCGGTGTTGAGCGCGAGCACGAGGTCGAGCGCTTCGGCATCCCTCACCTCGCCGACCACGAGCCTGTCGGGGCGCATCCGCAGCGCCTCCTTCACCAGTCGCCGCAGCGTGATCTCGCCCGTGCCTTCGAGGCTCGCCTGGCGACCCTGCAGCGCGACGAGGTCCGGACCGTCGACCGCGAGCTCGAACGTCTCCTCCACCGTGATGATGCGCTGCGCATCGGCGCAGGAGGCCAGCAGGGCACCGAGCAGGGTCGTCTTCCCCGCGTGGGTGGCCCCCGACACGATCACGCTCCGCCCCTCGCGCATCGCGTCGCGGAGCATCGTCGCGACGTCGGCGGGCATCGCCCCCTGCGCGGTCAGCGCTTCGAGGGAGCGATAGCGCGGGAGGAACTTCCGGATGTTCACCGCCCACGAGCCGCGCACCACGTCGGCGATGGCCACGTGCAGCCGCGAGCCGTCAGGCAGCGAGGCGTCGACGAAGGGCTGGCTGATGTCCACCCGTCGGCCCGTCGACTGCAGCATCCGCTCGACGAGGTCGCGGAGCATGACTTCCGTGAGGCGCAGGTCGATCCGCTCGGCGACGCCTCCGCGGGCGACGTGCACGCGCTCGGGGCCGTTCAGCCAGATCTCCTCGATCTCCGGATCGTCGAGCAGCGGCTGCAGGGCGCCGAAGCCGCTCACGGCCGCGAGCACGTCCCGCACGCACCGCGGCTCGTCGTCGATCGTGGCGTCGCCGCGCGAGAGGGCGCTGTCGTTGAACCGGCGCACCTCCGCGATCGCGACCCGCCGTGCGGACTCGGCATCAGCCGAGGGGTCGATGCCGTCGGCGCGCAGCCGCAGGCGCACGCGCTCGGCGACGACGACGGACGGATGACTCACCCGAGCATCCTCGCAAGAATCGCGGAATCGCCGCGGAAGTTATCCACAGCCCAAGCCGGGGCGGATGCTCAGGATCGTCCTGCGCGCCGGTCAGTAGACTGAATCCACCGCGCGGGAGTGGTGAAATCGGCAGACACGCAGGATTTAGGTTCCTGTGCCCTAGGGCGTGTGGGTTCAAGTCCCACCTTCCGCACTCAGAACTGACCGCCGCACGACATCTACGACGGGAAACCCATGCACCACGCCGCTCTCATCCCCTGGCTCGACCCCGCCACCATCATCGGCACGGCCGGCCCCTGGGCGCTCCTCGTCGTGTGCTTCATCGTCTTCGCCGAGACCGGCCTCCTCGTGGGGTTCCTGCTTCCCGGCGACACCCTCCTCGTGATCTCGGGGCTCCTCTCGCACTCCTCCGCGGCTCTGCCGAACGGCGTCTTCGGGGTCAACGTCTGGATCGTCGCGCTGCTGATCGGACTCTCAGCCTTCGTCGGCGGCGAGGTCGGCTACCTCATCGGCCACAAGGGCGGGCCCGCCGTCTTCGAGCGCAAGGAATCGGGCGTCTTCAGCCGCAAGAACGTCGAGCGCACGAATGCGTTCTTCGAGCGCTTCGGCGGCATCACCGTCATCCTCGCCCGCTTCGTGCCGATCGTGCGGACCTTCGCCCCGGTCGCCGCGGGCGTCGGCCACATGCCGTGGCGCCGCTACACGCTCTACAACTTCATCGGCGCGGTGATCTGGGGCTTCGGTCTCACGGTCTTCGGGTACCTCATCGGGTTCATCCCGCCGGTCGCCGAGTTCGTGGAGAGCTACATCGACCTCATCCTGCTCGCCGCCGTCGGCGGCACCGCGATCGTCACCCTGTGGCACTACCTCTCTGAGCGCTACAAGGCGAAGAAGGCCGCGGCCGCCGGCGAGGACGTCGTGACGGATGCCGCCGAGGCGCAGGCTCTCGCGCTCGACCTCGACGGCGACGAGCACAAGAAGAAGTAGGGCTCAGCCGGCCTTCTTCTTGCCGGCGCTCTTCTTCTTCGGCTTCTCGCCTTCGGCATCCGCGCCCCCCGAGCGCGCCGCCTTGGATCGCGCGACGCTGGCGCGCAGCGCCTCCATGAGGTCGATGACCTCGCCGCCCTTGGCCCCGGCATCCTCCTCGGCGAAGGTCTCGGAGACGTCGAAGGTGTCGCCGGCCTCGATCTTCGCGTCGATGAGGGTGCGCAGCTCCTTCTGGTACTCGTCGACGTACTCCTCGGGGTCGAAGTCGCTGGAGTAGCTCTCCACGAGCGACGACGACAGCTCGAGCTCCTTCTTCGAGATCGTCACGTCCTCGTCGAGGATCGGGAACTCCGCCTCGCGCACCTCGTCGGACCACAGCAGAGTCTGCAGCACGAGCACCTTGCCCCGCACGCGGAGAGCTGCGAGCCGGGTCTTCTGCCGCAGAGTGAACCGGACGATCGCGGTGCGGTCGGTCTGCTCCAGCGTCTTGCGCAGCAGCACGTAGGCCTTCGGCGACTTCGAGTCCGGCTCCAGGTAGTACGGCTTGTCCAGGGTGAGCAGGTCGACCTGTTCGGTGGGCACGAACTCGACGACGTCGATCTCGCGGCTCTTCTCCGCCGGCAGCGCGGCGAGGTCCTCCTTGGTGAGCACCACGGTCTGCCCGTCGTCGACGTAGGCGCGATCGATGTCGGCGTAGGCGACCGTCTCGCCGCACACCTCGCAGGTGCGCTGGTAGCGGATGCGACCGCCGTCCTTCTCGTGCACCTGATGCAGCGGCACGTCGTGGTCCTCCGTCGCGGAGTACACCTTCACCGGCACGTTCACGAGACCGAAGGTGAGCGCGCCCTTCCAGATCGTCCTCATCACACCAGTAGACACCAGTCACAGTCGTCACGACCAGCCCCTTGACTACGCTGTGGTCATGGTCGGTGAGGCGCAGATCGTGCAGGTGGAGGGCCGCCGCCTGCGCGTGACCAACCTCGAGAAGGTCGTCTATCCCGAAACCGGCACCACCAAGGGCGAGATCATCGCCTATTACACGCAGATCGCGCCCCTGTTGCTTCCGCTGCTCGCCGGCCGCCCGGTGACCCGCAAGCGCTGGGTCGAGGGGGTGGGCACGGCGGATGCTCCCGCCGACGCGTTCTTCACCAAGCAGCTCGAGCCCGGGGCGCCCGACTGGATCCCCCGGCAGGCCATCCAGCATTCCGACGGGCCGAAGGACTATCCCCTCGTCGTCGACGTGCCGACGCTCGTCTGGCTCGCCCAGGTCGCGGCGATCGAGCTGCACGTGCCGCAGTGGCGGTTCGCCCCCGACGGCAGCCCCGGCAACCCCGACCGCCTCGTCCTCGACCTCGACCCCGGCCCTGGCACCGCTCTGGCCGAGTGCGCCGAGGTGGCGCGCATCGCCCGCGGCATCCTCACCGGCATCGGCCTGGACCCGGTGCCGGTGACGAGCGGCAGCAAGGGCATCCACCTCTACGCCGCCCTCCCCGGCGCGCAGACCAGCGACGAGATCTCCGCCGTGGTGAAGGAGATGGCCAGGCTCATCGAGAACGACCACCCCGACCTCGCCACCAGCGTCATGGCGAAGGCGCAGCGCACCGGCAAGGTGTTCCTCGACTGGAGCCAGAACAACGGGAAGAAGACGACGATCTCCCCGTACTCGCTGCGCGGCCGCGCCCGCCCGTGGGTCGCCGCTCCCCGCACCTGGGAGGAGCTCGACGATCCGGACCTGCGGCACCTGGAGATGGACGAGGTGCTGGAGCGGATGGCCGCCGGCATCGATCCCTTCGCCTCGCTGCATCCGCACGACGGGCAGCTGCTCGCGCCGTATCTCGCCAAGCGCGATGCCGAGCGCACGCCCGAGCCGATGCCCGAGCGCATCAGCGGCGCCACCTCCGGCATGACCCGCCGCTTCGTGATCCAGGAGCATCACGCCCGGCGGCTGCACTACGACCTGCGCATCGAGGACCGCGGCGTGCTCGTCAGCTGGGCCGTGCCCAAGGGCGTGCCGGAGACAACGGACCGCAACCACCTCGCGGTGATGACGGAGCCGCACCCGATGGAGTACCTCACGTTCGCAGGGGAGATCCCGGCCGGGGAGTACGGCGCCGGGGAGATGACCGTCTGGGACACCGGCACCGTGGAGCTGGAGAAGTGGCGCGAAGACGAGGTCATCGGCACCTTCACCGGCCGCGAGGGCGGGCCGCTCGGCAGCGCTCGGCTCGCGCTGATCCGCACGCAGGGATCCGGGGAGAAGTCCTCGTGGCTCCTGCACCGGATGAAGGACGGCGCCGGCCGGCGCCGGCGCTTCCCGACCGCCCCTGCGAAGCCGGCGGCGCAGAGCACGCTCCCCACCCTCTCCCCCATGCTCGCCGAGAACGGCACTCCGGCCCTCGCCCGAGGCCTCGGCACTCCGCCCTGGGTGGAGGTGAAATGGGACGGCATCCGCGCGCTCGGCACCTGGTCGGACGGACGGATGCTGCTGCACGCACGCAGCGGCACGGACATCACATCCCGCTATCCGGAGCTCACGGCGGACGGCGCCCCGCACCTGCCGGTGGCGGATGCCGTCGTCGACGGGGAGATCGTCGCCTTCGACGCCCAGGGGCGGCCGAGCTTCTCGCTGCTGCAGAACAGGATGCACCTCACCCGGCAGCGGGAGATCGAGCGCGAGGTGGTGCGCACCCCGATCGTGTACCTCGTCTTCGATCTGCTGCGCCTGGACGGGCACGACCTCACGTCGATGCCGCTGTCGCAGCGCCGCACGCTCCTGGAGGATGTGGTCTCCGACCTCGACGCGCCGATGCAGGTGCCGCCCGTCTTCGACGACGTCGACGCCGCCCTCGCCGCAAGCCGTGAGTTCGGGCTCGAGGGCGTCGTCGTGAAGGACGCCGGATCCCGGTACCGCCCCGGCCAGCGCTCCCCGTCGTGGCTGAAGCTCAAGAACACGCTCATGCAGGAGGTCGTGATCGTCGGCATCCGCCCCGGCAAGGGCGACCGCGACGGCACGATCGGCTCGCTGCTGCTCGCCGTGATGGACGGCGGCCGTCTCCGCTACGTCGGCAGGGTCGGCACAGGCTTCACCGACCGCACCCTGCGCGACCTGCTCGCGCGACTCGAGCCCCTGCGCATCGACCGGCCGCCGCTCGACGGCGTGCCGGCGCTCGACGCCTCCGATGCCCTGTGGGTGCGCGCGGAGCTCGTCGGCGAGGTCGAGTTCGGGAACTGGACGCCCGACGGCATCCTGCGTCACGCGCGCTGGCGCGGCCTTCGGCCCGACAAGCGGCCCGAAGAGGTCGTGCGCGAGAGCTGACGCTCAGGCGTGGTGCGGCTCGCAGTCGGACTGCTCCGCCGGCTCGATCTGGAACGTCGAGTGCTCGACGTCGAAGTGATCGGCGAGGCAGGTCTGCAGATCGCTGAGCAGCTTCGCCGACCGGCCGTCGGCGAGCAGAGCGGGGACGACGCTGACGTGGGCGGTGAACACCGGGGCGCCCCGGGTGAGCTGCCAGACGTGCACGTCGTGCACCCCGACGACACCCTCATAGTCCAGGAGATGCCGGCGGATCTCGCTGACCGCGGTGCCCTTCGGCGCGGATTCGGCGAGCACGGAGAACACCTCCCGCAGCAGCGAGATCGCCCGCGGGACGATCATGACCGCGATGAACAGCGAGGCGATGGCATCCGCCGGCATCCATCCCGTGGTGACGATGACCACGGCCGCGACGATCACCATCGCCGAGCCGATGAGGTCGCCCATGACCTCGAGATAGGCGCCGCGCACGTTGATGTTCGTGCGCTGCGCACGGCTCAGCAGCCACATCGAGATCGCGTTCGCGATGAGGCCGACGACGGCGACGACGAGCATCAGCCCTCCTGCGACCTCCACCTCGCCCGGGTCGATGAGCCGGCCGACCGCCTCCACGCCGACCCAGCCCGCCAGGACGATGAGGATGACGGCGTTGACGAGCGCCCCGAAGACCTCGGCCCGCTGGTACCCGAAGGTGCGGCGGTCGTCGGCGGGGCGCGCGGCCACCGCGGCCGCGATCAGCGCGATCACGAGCGCCGAGGCATCGGTGAACATGTGCGCGGCATCCGCCAGCAGCGCGAGGGAGCCGGTCAGCACGGCACCGACGACCTGCACGACCATGATCGTCGCGGTGAGGCTCAGCGAGATCGCCAGGAGGCGGCGATGACTCGCCGAGCGGATGCCGGCGGCGGGGGCGTGATCGTGCATGTCCCCAGGCTAGACCGGGATTCCGGGCCTCCGGGGCCATTCCGGCTAGTCGGGAATGATGCTGATTCTCACTTCCCCCCGAGGTCCGCCTTCGCGTAGCTGAGCACCGCGCAGCCGTTGTCGAAGGTCCGCACGTCCTCGAGGGCGAACCGCCGCGGCGAAAACCCGTGCGCCGTCATCGGGACGCCGCTCCCGGCGAGCACCGGGTACTTCTTCACGATGAGACGGTCGATCTCGTCGAAGAGCTCCCCCGCCAGCCCTGCACCGCCCGCGAGATAGATCCCGAGGCCCTCCTCGGCCTTGAGCTCGCGGATCCGCGCCACCGGGTCCGTGCCGACGATCTCCACGTTCGGCTCGCCTCGGTCCTCCAGCGTCGTGCTGAAGACCACGGTGCGCAGGTGCGCGTACGGGTCGGTGATGCCGTACTGCAGCGCCGGCTCGTAGGTGCGCCGGCCCATCACGACCGTGTCGAACCGCGTGAGCGGGGCCTCCGCGGCGCCCCGGGCGGCGCGGACGTGCGCCGGCTGGAGATCGGCCAGCTCGGTGCCCATGAAGTCCTCGAACTGCGGCGTCAGCGGATAGAAGTCGACCTCGTCCTCGGGGCCGGCGATGAAGCCGTCGAGGGTCACGCCGACGTAGTAGGTGAGTTCTCGCATGCACTCACTTAACCACTACTCCTGAAGTACGTCAAGAGTAGTGGTTGGGTCGCCCGCTCTCAGAGTCCCGCGAGCAGCGGCATCAGCTCCGCGAACGCACGGGCCCGATGCGACTGCACCTGCTTCTCCTCGTCGGTGAGCTCGCCCACCGTCCGCTCGGCCTCCGCCGGCTGTCCGTCGGGGATGAAGACGGGGTCGTAGCCGAAGCCTCCGTCGCCGGCCGGCGACGTGGCGAGACGGCCCGGCCAGATGCCGGTGACGACGTGCTCGTGCCCGTCGGGCGTCACCAGCGCGATGGTCGAGTTGAAGTGCGCGGTGCGGTGCGGGTCGGCGATGTCGCGCAGCTGATCGAGCAGCAGCTCGAGGTTCGCCGCGGCATCCTTCTTCTGCCCCGCCCAGTAGGCGGAGAACACGCCGGGAGATCCGCCGAGGACGTCGACGCAGATGCCGGAGTCGTCGGCGAGCGCGGGAAGCCCCGTGTGCGCGCATGCCGCGCGCGCCTTGATCAGCGCGTTCTGCGCGAACGTCACGCCGTCCTCGACCGGCTCCGGCCCGTCGTAGGCGACGACCTCGAGGTCCGGGCGCGTCTGTGCCACGATCTGCTGGAACTCCGCGACCTTGTGCGCGTTGTGGGTGGCGAGGACGACCTTCACGCCGGTGTCCCGGCGTCCGCCGCAGGCGCCAGCGCGCCCAGCTGGAGCACCTTGAGGTCGGCGCACCCGGCGACGCCGAGGTCGAGCAGGGCGTCCAGCTCTCGCTTGTCGAAGGGCGCGCCCTCGGCGGTGCCCTGCACCTCGACGAACAGGCCGCGGCCGGTGACGACGACGTTCATGTCGGTCTCCGCCCTGACATCCTCGACATATGCGAGATCGAGCATGGGCTCGCCGTCGATGATGCCGACGGAGACGGCGGCGACCGTGTCGAGCAGCGGCTTCGCGTTCCTGCCGATGAACTTCTTCTCCCGGCCCCACTCGATCGCGTCCGCGAGCGCGACGTAGGCGCCCGTGATCGCGGCCGTACGGGTGCCGCCGTCGGCCTGCAGCACGTCGCAGTCGATCACGATCGTGTTCTCGCCCAGCGCCTTGGTGTCGACGACGGCGCGCAGCGCGCGGCCGATGAGGCGGGAGATCTCGTGGGTGCGACCGCCGATGCGGCCCTTCACGCTCTCCCGGTCGTTGCGGCTGTTGGTGGCCCGCGGCAGCATCGCGTACTCGGCGGTGACCCACCCCTTGCCCTTCCCGGTGAGCCAGCGCGGCACGCCGTTGGTGAACGAGGCGGTGCAGAGCACCTTGGTGCCGCCGAAGCTGATCAGCGCGGACCCTTCGGCGTGCGCGCTCCAGCCGCGCTCGATCGTGATCTCGCGGAGCTGGTCGGGGGCGCGGCCGTCGGCGCGGACGATGCTGGACATGGACTTCCTTCGGTCGGGGATTTCGGGCCGGTCAGAGCGACGGGGAGACGGATGCCGGCAGGTCGATGACTCCGGTCTGCACGAGCTGCACATCGCGGACCTCGCGCCCCATCAGGCGGTTCGCGAGCGCCGTGAACTCGGCGGTGGAGGCGCCGGTCGCCTCGTAGACATAGGTGGCGTTGGCGTCCGGAGAGGCGAGGAGGTCGCCGCGGACGAGCTGGCGGTACACGTCCCCGGCAGTCTCGTCGTCACTGGAGACGAGCGTCACGCCCTCCCCCATCACGTAGCTGATCGCGCCGCGCAGGAACGGGTAGTGCGTGCAGCCGAGCACGAGCGTGTCCACATCGGCCTCGCGCAGCGGCGCGAGGTACTCCTCCGCCACCGCGAGGACCTCGGGGGTTCCGGTGATGCCGGCCTCGACGAACTCCACGAAACGCGGGCAGGCGGCCGTGAAGACCTCGAGCCGCTCGTCCACCTCGAGCATGTCCTGGTACGCCCGCGAGCCGATGGTGCCGACGGTGCCGATCACGCCGACGCGACCGTTCCGCGTGGTCGAGACGGCCCGGCGCACCGCGGGGCCGATCACCTCGACGACGGGGATGTCATAGCGCTCCCTGGCGTCCCTGAGCATGGCGGAGGATGCCGTGTTGCAGGCGATCACGAGCATCTTGACGCCCTGGTCGACGAGGGTGTCGAGGACCTCGAGGCCGTAGCGGCGCACGTCGGCGATGGGCTTCGGACCGTACGGGGAGTGCGCGGTGTCGCCGATGTACACGAACGATTCGCGGGGCAGCTGGGCGCGGATGGCCCTGGCCACCGTCAGCCCGCCGACACCGGAGTCGAAGATTCCGATCGGGGCGTCGTTCATGACTCCCCAGCCTACCCTTCGGCTGCGGGCGAGGTTCCGCCGCTCACTAAGCTGAGCGCATGACGACGTCCACGGCGCTTCTCACCGACCGCTACGAGCTGACGATGCTCGCCGCAGCCCTCCGCGACGGCACCGCGTCCCGCCCGAGCGTGTTCGAGCTCTTCTCCCGCCGGCTGTCCGGCGGGCGCCGGTTCGGCGTCGTCGCAGGCACCGGACGACTGCTCGCGCTGCTGCGCGAGTTCCGGTTCGGCGAGGACGAGCTGCGATTCCTGCGCGATGAGCGCGTGGTCGACGCGGCCTCGCTGAAGTACCTCGAGGACTACCGGTTCGCCGGCTCCATCCGCGGCTACCGCGAGGGCGAGCTCTATTTCCCCGGCTCACCGATCCTCACCGTCGAAGGCACGTTCGCCGACGCCGTCGTGCTGGAGACCCTCGCGCTGAGCGTGCTCAACCACGACTCGGCCGTCGCCACGGCGGCCTCGCGCATGAGCATCGCGGCCGGCGAGCGCCCGCTCGCCGAGATGGGCTCCCGTCGCGCAGCGGAGCAGTCGGCGGTGGCAGCCGCCCGGGCGGCGTACATCGCCGGTTTCGGGGCGACGAGCAACCTGGAGGCGGGGCGCACCTGGGGCATCCCCACGATGGGCACGGCCGCGCATTCATGGACCCTCCTGCACGACAGCGAGGAGGACGCCTTCCGCGCGCAGATCGAGAGCCTCGGGACGGACACCACGCTGCTCGTGGACACCTACGACATCCGCACCGGCGTGGAGACCGCGATCCGCGTGGCCGGCACCGGTCTCGGCGGGGTCCGCATCGACTCGGGTGACCTCCCGATCGTCGCCGCCGAGGTCAGGGCGCAGCTCGACGAGCTCGGCGCGACCGGCACGCGGATCACGGTGACCAGCGACCTCGACGAGTACGCCATCGCCGCCCTCGCCGCCTCCCCCGTCGACGCCTACGGCGTGGGCACATCCGTCGTCACCGGCTCCGGCTACCCCACGGCGAGCATGGTCTACAAGCTGGTCGCCAGGCAGGATGCCGACGGCGCCTGGATCGGCGTGGCGAAGGCCTCCACCGACAAGGCGTCGCACGGAGGCCGCAAGGCGGCGTTCCGCACCCTCCGCGACGGCGTCGCCGTCGCGGAGACCGTCGTCGTCTCCGACGGCTTCGAGGAACTGGACACCCCTGCAGAGCACGCCGACGGGCGCCCTCTGCAGGTCGCCTTCGTCGAGGCGGGCGACATCGACGCCTCCTACGAGGGTGCCGCGGGCACGGCATCCGCTCGCGCGCACCACCTGCGCGTGCGCGAGGAGCTGCCCGTGCGGGCGCTCGCGCTCAGCAAGTCCGACCCGGCGATCCCGACGGAGTTCGTGGAGGCGCAGTAGACCCCTCGGGCCCCTGAGCCGGCCGAGGGGTCAGCCCACCATGGATTCGTAGATCTCCTTGCACGTGGGGCAGATCGGGAACTTCTCCGGGTCACGGCCCGGGGTCCACTTCTTGCCGCACAGCGCGCGGACCGGCTTGCCGGTGATCGCCGACTCGAGGATCTTGTCCTTCTTCACGTAATGCGAGAAGCGCTCATGGTCGCCCGGTTCGAGGTTCTCCTCGCGGAGGAGCTCTTCCAGTTCGCGATCAAGCGTTGCCACGCCGCCCTGATCGGGGCTGTCCAGCGGAGTACTCATCCCGTGATTCTAGTCGCGTGAGACCCCTGCCGGGGCGGCGGTCACGCGGTCTCGACGAACTCCATCAGCCGCTCGCCGCCGCGTTCGAAGATGCGCCCGCCGATCGCGATCCCGAGGGCCGCGATGCCGAACCCGGTGGCGAGGCCCGCCCAGAGCGTGGCCGGAGCGTACTCCGAGCCCTCGAGGGCGGTCAGCACGAACAGCCAGACGGTCGGGATGCTGACGACGATCGCGCCGAGGAAGGCGGCAGCGGGGCCGTAGACGCCCCGCGCCGTCGGGCGCTGCGGCTGCTGGAACGGGCTGTCGCCCGGCCTCGACACGGCGTACGGGGCCACGACCGAGACGATGCTGGACAGTCCCAGCGCCGACAGCAGGAGGCTCGCGGCCACTCCCGTGAGAGGCAGGAGCAGCCGCCAGTCGTCGATCCACAGCAGCGTGAGCGGCACGGCGACGGCGAGCACCGGAACCGCCACGAGCACGACGGGGACGAGGCGACCGAGCCGATCCGGAACGCCGCGCACCCCGCTCGCGACGTGCGTCCAGAGCGCCGTCGAGTCGTAGGCGACGTCGTTGTGCGGGAGCCACCCGAAGAAGAGCGCCATCACCGGCACGGGGACGAGCGCGGCGATCTCCAGCGGGACGCCCGCGACGAGCAGCGGGAGCACCGTCAGGGCGCCGGCCACGGGGACGACGATGAGGTTCATGATGTAGCGGCGGTCGCGCAGCCAGTAGACCAGGCTGCGCGCGGCGATGGCCCCGAAGGCGCTGGACGGCATCAGTCCGAACCAGCCGAGGCCGGTGCGCTCGCGCGAGGCGACAGGGCGCTCTGTCGTGGTGAGCAGCCGCTGCACCAGCCAGCTCCACACCGCCCAGAGCGCGGCCGCGGTGAGCACGGCGATGATGCCGCTGATCCAGGCGCCGGCGACGTCGTCCGCAGCCAGCGAGAACAGGAAGCCAGGACCGGCCGCGAGCGGCGTGAACCCCACGGTCGCCGTGATCGAGGCGACGGCCGCCGGGACGTGCCCGTCCCACTTGAGCGAGGCGAGGAACACCGCGACGGGGAACGCGATGACGATCAGGGCCAGCGCGAACAGCGCGGTGAGCTCGCGGGAGCGGCGCTCGGGGAGCAGCAGCGCGTTGACGGCCATGCCGATGCGCGCCGTGAGGATCGTGCAGACGAGGGTGAGGAAGCTCATCGGCACGGCGAGCGGCCAGGGAGCCCCGAGCCGGATCGCCACGATGCACACGCTCGCGTTCATGGCGAGCAGCGCCAGGCTCGGCACGCTGACGAAGGCGGCGAGCGTGAGGATCCACGGCATCTGCCGTTCATCGACCCCGAAGACGGCGAACCGGCGCGGGTCGAGCTGGTCGACGGATCCGACGAGGATCGGACCGACGACGAAGCCGATCAGCACGGCGGCGCTGCCGAGGACCGTCACGGTGCGGGCGACGGCGACGGGAGCGTCGTCGAGGCTGAGGATGGCCGCGCAGACGACCCCGGTGAGCGCGACGACCACGCCGAGCAGGATGAGCGTGCGCACCCGTCGTTCGCCGCGCAGCGATCCGATCAGGAGCGCCGCCCTCAGTCGGAGAACGTGTGCAGCCACTCGAGCCCCTCCACCTCGCCGATGGATCCTGCGAGCTCCACGAAACGCGCCTCGAGGGTCTGGCCCGCCCGCACCTCGTCGATCGTGCCCTCGGCGAGGACCTCGCCGCCGACGATGATCGCCACGCGGGAGCACACTCGCTCGACGAGGTCCATGCCGTGGCTGGACAGGATGACGGTGCCGCCGTGCGCCACGTAGGCGCGGAGGATGTCGAGGATCACCGCCGAGGACACCGGGTCGACGGACTCGAACGGCTCGTCGAGGACCAGCACGCGCGGCGAGTGGATGAGCGCCCCGGCGAGCATGATCTTCTTCGTCATGCCGGCCGAGTAATCGGAGACCACGCGGCTCAGTGCGTCGCCGAGATCGAAGGCGCGCGCGAGGTCTCCGACGCGCTTCTCGATCACGTCGGAGGCGAGCCCGCGGAGCAGACCGTAGTAGAAGAGGAGCTGCCGGCCGGTGAGCCGGTCGAAGGTGCGCAGCCGGTCGGGCAGCACTCCCATCAGCCGCTTGGCCGACAGCGGCTTCGCCCGCTGATCCACTCCGCAGATCACGACGCTGCCGGCGTCGGCCCGCAGGAGACCCGCGACGATCGAGAGCGTCGTCGTCTTTCCTGCGCCGTTCGGCCCCACGATGCCGTAGAAGGAGCCAGCGGGCACCGAGAGGTCGATCCCGTTCACCGCCGCGTTGTCGCCGAACGACTTCACGAGCCCCCGGACGCGGATCGCCTCTGCGGCGGAGGCCGCCGGCACGTCCGCGACCACCTCCCCGGTCGCGGCGGCGTCGGTGGGCAGCACGATCGGCGCCTCCTCCGCAGCGGACGTCTCGGGGCTCGGCGCCTCGTCGACGTGCTCGGACGGAGCCTCGACGGCTGCCTCCTCAGGCACATCCTCGACGGGCGCATCAGAAGCCGGCGCATCCTCGACCGGAGCATCGGGAACCGGCGCATCCTCAGCCGGATCAGCAGCTGCAGTGGAGGGCTCCTCCGCGACGGCGGAGTCGGGCAGAGCGCCCGGGGCGACGAGCTCGAAGATCTCCTCGGATGCCGGCGCCTCGACCGCCTCCTCCTTCTCCGCCTTCGCACGCGCCTTCGCTGCCGCGGCCTTGGTCGCGGCAGCCTTGGCCGCAGCGGCCTTCGCCGAGTTCGAGCGGGCCGCCGCCGTGCGGGCCTGCGTCTTCGCCGCAGCGGACTTCTCGGCCGCCGCCTTCGCGGCCGTGGTCTTCGCCGCGGAGCTGCGTGCGCCGGTCGTCCGGCCGGTGCTCTTCGTCGCGGCTGTCCTCGCCGCGGAGTTCCGTGCCGCCGCCGTGCGTGCGGCGGTCGTGGTGCGCTTGGGCGCCGCGGCGGCATCCGCCTTCGACTGGGGCTCGGCGACCGTCTCGGCCGTCGCCGCCGCCTTCTCCGCAGCCGCCTTCGACGGCGTGCGCTTCGCCGCCGGCTTGGCCGCGGGGCTCTTCGCCGCCGGCTTGGCCGCGGGGCTCTTCGCCGCCGGCTTGGCCGCGGGGCTCTTCGCCACCGGCTTGGCCGCGGGGCTCTTGGCCGCCGGCTTCTCCGCGGCCGCCTGGGAAGGGGCCTTCCTGGCCGCAGGGGACTTGGCCGCCCCCGTCGTCGACGAGACCTTCTTGGCCGGGGTCCTCTTCGCCGGACGGTCCGCCGTCGGCGCCTTCGTCACCGGCGTCTTCCTCGCGGGCGCGATCGGGGCGTCAGCCGCCTCTTCGGTGCGGTCGTCGGGGGAAGCAGTCACCGTCCTAAGGTATCAACGGCCCCGACGAACACCGGCCCCATACCGATGTTTCGGACTATATTCATGACGAAGACGGGGGCGCCGGCGAATCTGAGTGTTCGGTGTGTACTCGATCACGAAATGACAACGGGCCCCGGAACCCCCGGGGGTTCCCAGACTCGATCGCTACCATGAATCTCGGCACGACGAAGTGTCTGGTTGGTGAACCGACCGTGAACACAACTTCCTTTAGGAGCTCTCGTGACTCTTCAGACCGTCATCCTCGCAGCCGGAATGGGCTCGCGCCTGGGCCGCGCCCTGCCGAAGCCCCTCACCGAGCTGAGCGACGGCCGCACCATCATGCAGCAGCAGCATGACAACATCCGCGCCGCCTTCGGCTCCGACGCCCGCATCACCACCGTGGTGGGCTACCGTGCGGAGACCATCATCGAGGCGTTCCCGAACGTCAACTACGTGCACAACGAGCGCTACGACGAGACCAACACGTCGAAGAGCCTGCTGCGCGCCCTCGGCGCGACCGGCAGGTCCGGCGTGCTGTGGATGAACGGCGACGTCGTCTTCGATCCGATGATCCTCGGCCGCGCGCTCGAGTACATCGAGCGCGACCAGTCGTTCGTCACCGTCAACACCTCCAAGGTCAGCGACGAAGAGGTGAAGTACACCGTCACCGCCGAGGGCTACATCAAGGAGCTGTCGAAGACGGTCAAGGGCGGTCTCGGAGAGGCCGTCGGCATCAACTACATCTCCTCCGCGAACAAGAAGGCGTTCATGCGCCAGCTGCAGCGCGTCGAGGACCAGGACTACTTCGAGCGCGGTCTCGAGCTCGCGATCGCCGAGGACGGCCTGCTGCTCGAGCCGATGGACGTCTCCGACCTCTACGCGGTCGAGATCGACTTCGCCGAGGACCTCGAGCGGGCGAACCAGTTCGTCTGATCGACCACCGGACTCGGAAGCCCGGCCTCCTCATCGAGGAGCCGGGCTTTCGGCGTTTTCGCGGCATCCGTTCCTAGGATCTGAGTCATGGGCCAGAAGGTGCACAAGATCCACTCCCTCCCGGACGACGCTCCGTGGGACAGGGGCGTGCCCCCGGTGGGTTCCGACGAGCATCCGATCGTCGTGAGGGGACTCGACCGGGTGCTGTCGATCCAGCGCCCGCTGGTGCTCGCGCACATCCGCAGCATCCGCCTCCGCAACCCGCAGGCGACCCCGGCGGAGATCATCCGCATCCTGGAGCGCCGCTATCTCGCCGCAGTGACCACCGGCGGGGCCGCCGTCGGCGCCACCGCGGTGGTCCCCGGCATCGGTACCGGCGTCACCCTGGCGCTGTCGGGGGTCGAGACGCTCGGGTTCGTGGAGTCCACCGCCCTGTTCGCCCAGTCGGTCGCCGAGGTGCACGGCATCGCCGTCGCCAATCCTGACCGGGCACGCGCACTGGTGATGACCCTCATGCTCGGCAAGGAGGGGGTCGACCTGGTCAGCCAGCTCGCCGGCCAGGTCACCGGCCGCGGCGGCAGCCGCTCCTCCTACTGGGGCGAGCTCGTCACGAAGTCGCTCCCGCGGGCCGCCGTCGGCCCGATGGTCGATCAGCTCAAGAGCATGTTCGTGAAGCAGTTCGCCGCGCGCGGCGGCGCATCCTTCCTCGGGAAGGCGCTGCCGTTCGGCGTCGGTGCCGCGATCGGCGGTGCGGGGAACCACATCCTCGGCCGCCGGGTGCTCACGACCTCGCATCGCGCCTTCGGCGCCGCCCCGATCGATCTGCCCCTCGAGCTGGAGCCCGTCGCGGGTGCCGAGAGGCTGGAGCGGCGGATGCTGCACGGCGCGCAGTTCCTCGGGGGCGCCGTCGCCGGTGCCGCCGGCACGGCCGCCCGCGGTGTCGGTTGGGCCGGTCGCCGCGTCGCATCGCTGGGTCGCCGGGGGAGGGAGGCTGCCGCACTCGAAGCCGCCGGCGGCCACGATCTCCCCGATGAGATCGGCTCGGACTCCTCCTCCACGCCCCCCCTCGGCTGAGGGGATCTCCCCAGCCGTCCGGGGAGCGGCACGGAACGGGTCCCCGGCGTCGGTCGCTGTTCCTAACGTGACCGGCATGCTCCGCCCCGTCGACCCCGCCGAGACCCCTCCGCCCCTCGCCTACCGCGTGCCCTGGCACGTGCTGCGCGACGACCCCGCCCACCCCGTGGTCATGAACCACGGCTCCGAGAGCGCCGACTTCGTCCGCGTGTTCCGCGAGGACGCCGATGGCCACGAGCGCACCCAGCTCTGGGGCCAGGTGCTCCCCGCCGAGCGGATCGAGCTCTGCCTGTGCTCAGCCGATCTCGACGAGGTGGTCGTGTCCATCGCCTGGTTCCGGCAGGCGGACGGGCTGGAGTACGTGTGGCGGTTCGTGGTGTGAGGCGGCGGCCCTGCACCTCCGGTTTTGTCAGCATCCTTCCCAGTTGACACGGATGAGCCGGCAGGGCCATTCTCGCCACACAGGCCACTTCAGGCACACCGGCCACAGGAAGGCAGCGCAAGGATGCACGCACTCACCGAGACACCGAGGCTGACGCGGCTCGCGCTGCTCGTCGGCGTCGCCGCCGCGACCGTCGGCGTCATCTACGGCTACGACTCGTCGAACATCGGCGGCGCCCTTCTCTACCTCCGCGAGGACTTCTCGCTCGATCCGGCGGCGGAGGGCTGGGTCACCAGCACCGTCGTCTTCGGCGAGATCGCCGGCGCCCTGTTCGGCGGGGCGCTCGCCAACCGCGTCGGCCGCAAGCCCACGATGGTGCTCGTCGCCGCCACCTTCACCCTGTTCTCCCTGCTCAGCGGCATCGCCCCGACCCTGATCATCCTCGTGATCGCGCGCATCCTGCTCGGCGTCACGATCGGCATCTCGGTGGTCGTCGTCCCCGTCTTCGTCGCCGAATCCGCGCCCGCGCGATCCCGCGGCGCCTTCCTCGTGCTGTACCAGGTGGCGACCGTGACGGGCATCATCCTCGGCTACCTCATCGCCATGGCGCTCGCGCCCACTCAGAGCTGGCGCTGGATGCTCGGTCTCGCCGCCATCCCCGGACTGATCATCACCCTCCTGCTCCTCCGGCTTCCCGACACCGCGCGCTGGTACATCAGCAAGGGCCGTCCTGCGGAGGCCAGGAAGACGCTGACCCTCATCGAGGGCGACGGCGTCGACATCGACAGGGAGATCGAGGTCATCACCGCGGGATTCGCCTCGGCGCACACGTCGAGCTGGCGCGACCTGCTGCGCAAGCCGTATCTGCGGGCGACGATCTTCGTCGTGGGACTCGGCTTCTTCGTGCAGATCACCGGCATCAACGCGATCGTGTACTACAGCCCGGCGATCTTCGAGTCGATGGGCTACACGGAGCCGGTCACCCTCCTCGGGCTCTCCGCGCTGGTGCAGGTGGCCGGCCTCGTGGCCGTGTTCATCTCGCTGATGGTGATCGACCGGATGGGACGGCGACCCGTGCTCCTCATCGGCATCGCCGTGATGATCGTCGCCAACGTCCTCCTGATCGCCGTGTTCGCGATCGGCGGCGGATCCTTCGACGGCGCTCTGACCGTGCTCGGCTTCATCGGGCTCGTGCTCTTCACCGCCGGATTCACGTTCGGCTTCGGCTCCCTGGTGTGGGTGTACGCCGGCGAGGCGATGCCCTCTCACCTGCGGGCGCTCGGCGCGACGGTGATGCTCACGTCGGACCTCGTCGCGAACGTCATCGTCGGCCTTGCCTTCCGTCCGATCCTGGAGGCCAGCGGCACGCTCGCCTTCACCATCCTCGGTGCGATGGCCGTGGCCGCGTTCCTCTTCGTCGCCCGGCTCGCACCCGAGACCAAGGGCCGGCCGCTCGAGGACATCGGCCAGTTCTGGGAGAACGGCGGCTCATGGACGCCTCGTCGATGAGCCCGCTCACCCGCGACAGCCGCCAAAGGATCCGGCGCCCCGTTGTGTCGAGCATCCAACGGACCGGGCCGACCCGGCGATAGGGTGGATTCCGTGACGGACAAGCCCGAACTCTCGACCACCGCCGGCAGAATCGCAGACCTCCGCGCTCGCTACAACGAAGCCGTTGTCGACGCTGAGAAGGTCGCGAAGGAGAAGCAGCACGCCAAGGGCAAGATGACCGCCCGCGAGCGCATCGAGCTGCTCGTGGATCCGGGCAGCTTCGTCGAGTTCGACGAGTACGTCCGGCATCGCACCACCGCGTTCGGCATGGACCGCAACCGTCCCTACGGCGACTCGGTCGTCACGGGCGTCGGCACCATCCACGGACGCACCGTCGCGGTGTACTCGCAGGACTTCACCACCTTCGGCGGGTCCCTCGGCGAGGTCTCCGGCGACAAGATCATCAAGATCATGGAGTTCGCGCTGACCAACGGCATGCCGATCATCGGCATCCTCGACTCCGGGGGCGCCCGCATCCAGGAGGGCGTTCTCGCCCTCAGCAAGTACGGCGAGATCTTCCGCCTGAACACGCGCTCCTCCGGCGTCATCCCGCAGATCTCGATCATCATGGGCCCGGCGGCCGGCGGCGCCGTCTACGGCCCCGCGCTGACCGACTTCGTGATCATGGTCGACAAGACCAGCCAGATGTTCGTCACCGGCCCCGACGTCATCAAGACCGTCACCGGCGAGGACGTCGGCATGGAGGAGCTCGGCGGCGCGCTCACGCACAACACCCGCTCCGGCGTCGCGCACTACCTGGCCGAGGACGAGGACGACGCGATCGACTACGCCCGCACCCTCCTCGGGTTCCTGCCGGACAACAACATGGCGGAGATCCCCGGCTACGAGACCCACTTCGAGTGGGAGACGACGGATGCCGACCGCACTCTGAACACGATCATCCCGGACTCGCCCAACCAGCCGTACGACATGCACACGATCATCCAGCACGTCGTCGACGAGGGCGACTTCATCGAGGTGCAGCCGCTGTTCGCCCCGAACATCGTGATCGGCTTCGGCCGGGTCGAGGGGCGCTCCGTGGGCATCATCGCCAACCAGCCGTCGCAGATGGCGGGCACGCTGAACATCGAGGCCGGCGAGAAGGCCAGCCGCTTCGTGCGATTCTGCGACGCGTTCTCCATCCCGATCGTGACCCTCGTCGACGTGCCCGGCTACCTCCCCGGCACGGACCAGGAGTGGACCGGCGTCATCCGACGCGGCGCGAAGCTCATCTACGCCTACGCCGAGGCCACCGTGCCGCTGGTCACCGTGATCCTGCGCAAGGCTTACGGCGGCGCGTACATCGTGATGGGCTCGAAGCAGCTCGGCGCGGACGTGAACCTCGCGTGGCCGACCGCTGAGATCGCCGTCATGGGCGGCCAGGGCGCCGTGAACATCCTCTACCGGGGCGAGATCAAGAAGGCCGAGGAAGCCGGCGAGGACGTCGCCGCAGTCCGCACCCGCCTCGCCAACGAGTACACCTACAGCGTCACATCCCCGTTCCTGGCGGCCGAGCGCGGCGAGATCGACGGCATCATCGAGCCGGCGAACACGCGGGTCTCCATCGCGAAGGCGCTGCGCGCCCTCCGTGGCAAGCGCGCCGAGCTGCCTCCGAAGAAGCACGGGAACATCCCGCTGTGAGCGAGCGGCACGAGGAGAACCCGCCGACGATCGAGATCATCCGCGGATCCGCGACCGAGGAGGAGCTGGCGGCGCTCATCGCCGTCGTCAGCGACGCCTACGTCCAGGAGTCGGCGGATGCCGTCGCCGAGGAGCCGCACGTCTCGGCGTGGACCCGCATGCAGCGCCCGCTGCGCCGGCCTCTGCGCCGCGACATCCCGTGGGGACGCTTCTCCGGCTGAGCATCCGCCGGCCATCAGGAGCCGTGCCGAGGGAGCCTTCGGCTCGACCTCGGTTGCGTCTGCGGGATCCGTGAGCCCCCCAGCTCACGGATCACGCAGACAACCTCCACCGAATGATGCGGGAACAGATCTCGCGCATCTCCCCAGATCGGCGTACGAGTAATAGTACATCGAATAGAGATATTGCTGTCAAGACTTTTCTCCGGATTCGACGTGGTCTTCCTCAGTCCTCGAGGTAGAGATCGGATGCGCGCGGGGTGAGGACCGAGTCCAGCACCACGCACGCCGCACCGACGGCGCCCACATCGTCGCCGACGACCGTGCCGTCGACGGGAAGCGTGTGCAGCGCTCGGGTGGCGCTGCGGGCGTCCAGGAGGCCAGGGATCTCCTGGAGGTAGATCACCTCGAGGCGCGACCAGAACGGACCGCCGAGGACGACGCGGTCCACGTCTGCGACGTTCGTCAGCGCGGCGATCAGGATCGTCAGGTTGGCGGCGGCTCGGCGCACGACGTCCACCGCCGGCGCCTCCCCCGCCGAGGCGCGCTCGCACAGCTGGGTGAACCGCTCCTCGACCGACTCGACGTCGCTCCCCTCGCGGTCATCCCGGAACACACCGGCCCGCTCCGCCTGCTCGACGATCGCCTGCGGCGTGCACACGACCTCGACGCAGCCTCGCGAGCCGCACAGGCATCGTGGCCCGTCGGCGTCGACGATGATGTGCCCGATCTCGCCGAAGTTGCGAGACCGGCCCCGCACCGGGTCGCCGTTGCGGACGAGCGCCGCGCCGATGCCCGTGCCGAGGTAGATGAACAGGAACGATTCGTCCGCGGGCCCCTGCCCCGTCCACAGCTCTCCCACGGCCGCCGCCGTGGTGTCCTTCTCGAGCGTGACATCGAAGCCCGTCGCCTCCGCGAGCGCCGAGCGCAGCGGCACGCGATGCCAGCCGTGCAGCTTGGGCGGATCGATGACGGTGCCCTTCTCGGCGTCCAGCGGGCCGGGAGCCGCGACCCCGACGCCCTCGATCAGCCGGCGGTCGACCCCGGCATCCTCGATCAGCTCGGCGATGGTCTGCGCCATCGTGTCGACGATGCGGTGCGGGTCGCTCGACGGCGTCCGGACGGCGCGTCGCCGCACCACGGTGCCTGCGAGATCGAGCAGGACGCACGTGATCACCGCGGGGTCGAGGTGCACCCCGATCGAGAAGCGGCTCTCCGCCACGAGGCGCAGGGTGATGCGCGGCTTTCCCGGCCCGTTGATGGTGCGCCCGGCTTCGGCGATGAAGCCGTCGTCGAGCAGGCGCCGCGTGATGTTGGTGACGGTCTGCGCCGAGAGCCCGGTGGTGTCGACGAGCTCGATCCGGCTGAGTCCCTCCCCCGAGCGGCGGATGGTCTCGAGGATCACCGACTGATTGAAGTCGCCCATGCGAGGAAGATTGGTGCCGCGACGCATTCCCATCGTCCCATCCTCTCCCATCGCGGGGACAAACCGTGTCCCCCAAAATACCTACAGACAATGTGTTCGCGAACGGTGAGACTGTAGAGGACGCTTCGCGTTCGGCTGGTCTCTCTGTCCCAGGGTAGACAGACGGTGATCGGCCACCAGCGGACAGTTTTCGGGTAACTGGGCCGCATGGCGAGGGGCGGGCGGCTTCGCCGCCCCTCGCCCACTCTCTTCCGCGATCAGTTCGCGGCTCCCGCGATCAGTTCGCGGCCGGCTCCCGCGGGATCTCGTGCCACAGCTCCACGTCGTCCTCGTCGCTCGACGCACCCGATCCGGCGCGCCCGACGACCGTCACTGCGATCCGCGGGTCCCGCGCCGCCCGGATGATCAGCCGTCCCGCCTGCGCGTCGCAGAGCACCGCGGCGAGCTCGTCCCTGATCTGCTCTCGCCTGGGCTCCTCGATGCCGTCGAGGCCGCCCTCGTCGAACACCGTCACGGCCACTCCGCGGCGGCGCGCGTCGGCGATCGCGTCGCGAACGGCGTCGTTGAGGAGGTCGGCGCCACGGAGCTCGTCACGGAGCCGCCCCTCAGCCAGGCGCGCCTCGAGTCGCTCGGCCTCGTCGAGAGCACCATGCGCGGCGACGGTGCGGCTGAGCACGGGTCCGGCCACCGAGAGGGCGAACTGGGTGCGCAGGCGCCGCTCGCGCTGACGCACCTGCTGGGTCGCGTGCCAGGCGGAGACGGCCTGCTGGATCCCGGCCAGGCGCTCGGTGTCCCGCACCGCACGATCCCAGAAGAAGACGAGGAGCCGTGCGACGGCGACCCACATGGCCGAGCCGACGAGACCCAGCGACAGCGCGGTGAGGAAGCCGAGACTGATCGAGGAGGCGATCACGAGGGCGATGAGGACCAGCCATGCCGCCAGGAAGCGGCGGCGGACCATGCACACGACGCCGAGCAGCCCGAGCGCGCCGATGTACCAGGTGGCGAACGGCGCGGTGAGTGAGGCCGGGTCGAGCGACAGGGTCACCTGGACGGGGATGACCGCTGCGGCGAAGACGGCGAGCGCCGCCGTCCAGTGCGGCATGCGCACCGATGCGGCGGAATCCCAGAGGATCGCCACGTTCACCACGATCAGGTAGAGCGCGATCGCGGCCACCATCAGCAGCGGCACGGAAGGCTGCTCGATCCACCAGATGCCGCGGGCGGCGAAGTACATCGCGAAGCCCACCGCGAGAGAGGTCGCGACGCCCCGCACCGACCGGTTCACGAGCGCCGCCAGCCGAGAGTGACCGTGGTGCCGTGCTCGCCGGAGTCGATGTCCGCGGTGCCTGCCACGCCCGCCATCCGCGCGAAGATCGAGGCGCGGATGCCGAGCCGGTCGGCGCCGATCCCGTCGATGTCGAAGCCGGGGCCGGTGTCGGAGACGGTGACGACGATTCCCTCGTCCCCCATCCCCTCCGCGACGACGTGCAGACCTCGTCCGCCCGCGTGCGTGACGGCGTTGCCCAGGGCCTGGCGCACCGCCAGGACGAGTGCCCTCGCCGCGCGGCCGGGGATCAGGCCGACGCCGCCGATCTCCTCGACGATCGCATCGGCGCCGAGCTCCGACAGGGCGCGCCGCAGCTCGACGACGATCTGCGCGGTGCTGACCGGTTCATCGCTGCCCTCCTGGGCGACGGCCGCCTCGGTGTTCGCGAGGCGGGTGAGGGCCTCCCGGGCCATCGCGACCGCGAGGTCCTGGGCCCGCTCCCCCTCCGCCCGCTCGGCCGCGATCAGGGCCGCGAGCACGCTGTCGTGCATGAGGGCGGACATCGCGACCCTCTCCTCCTCGGCCGCCGCGGCGGCGGCCGCCGCGGCATACGATGCGACCGCGTGCCCGCGGGCGTCGTCCACGCCGGCGGCGACGGAGCGGAACATCCAGCCGAGCGAGACGATCACGATGCCGAGGATGAGCGTGAAGGAGACGTCGAACGCGGTGGTGACCCAGAACTCGCCGGAGAACTCGCCCTGCACGAGGCGGACGTAGCCGTACACGAACGGCATCCCGAACGCCCAGGCGAACTGGAGCCACTGCGGGAAGGCGAGCATGGCGGCGACGACGCCGACGTTGACGAGGAAGAAGATCCAGGGCTGATCGGAGGCCTCCTTGCTCGTCGGGTCCACGACCAGGGGCCACGCGGCGAGCGCGACGACGTAGGCGACCGCGAACGCCCCCGATGCCGTGCGCACGCCCCGTCCGACGACGCAGGCGAGCAGCATCGCGGCGAGCGGGACGAACACGAACAGCAGCGTGCCGATGTGCGGGAGGTCGGCGCGCGACATCGTCGTCAGCGCCGCGATCAGCGCCTGCGCGCCGAGGACCGCCGAACCGATCGCGACCACGATCGCGAGGATGCGCTCCATGCGCTTGCCCGTGAAGCGCTCGAACTCGGTCTCCGCAGCGCCCGGAGAGGGGATCTGACTCCAGGCGTCGCGGATGCTGAGCGTCTCAGCGGCCACCCGGTGCCCCGTCCGCGGCCACGATGCCGTCCTCCATGGCCCGGCGGAGCAGATCCACCTTGGTCGGCGCGGGACGCCCCACGTCGACGTACTTCACGCGGATGCGGGTGATGTTCTCCTTCGCCGTGGAGTATGCGACGCCGAGCCGCTCGGCGACGGCCTTGAGAGGCAGGCCGGTCGCGTAGAGCCGGAGCACCTCGCGCTCGCGGGTGGACAGCTGAGCGTCGGCGAAGTCGCGATCGCCGTCCACGGCGCTCGCCCACTCGACGTTGTTCAGCGCTTCTCCCCTGGCCACCGTGCGGATCGCGTCGAGCACGTCGTCGAGGGCCGAGGACTTGCTGACCACGCCGGCCGCCCCGGCGGCGAGCGCCTCGCGCACCGCAGCGGGCCGGTCGGCCACGCTGTGGATGACGACGCTGGCGCCGTCGGCCACGAGCCCGGTCACGTTCTCGGTCACCGTGGTGCCGTCGCCGAGCGTGAGATCGAGGACGACGACGTCGGCAGAGGCGGCTCCGGTGGACGCGCGCCACTCCAGATAGGAGCCGACGGTGCTGCCGGAGAAGATCACCGTCTGCGCGCCGTCGCGTGCGCACGCGGCCTCCAGGCCGAGGCGGACGGACTCGTGATCATCGATGAGGGCGACCCTGCTCATCCGCCCAGCCTACTGAGTCCTGGTCGTCGTCCCGGCGCGCGCGGTCACCGGGTGAGCAGCGCGACCGTCTCGAAGTGATGCGAGTGCGGGAAGAGATCGAACGCGCGCATCCGTGACACCTGCCAGCCGTGACCGCGGAACGTGCCGAGATCCCTGGCGAGCGCGACCGGGTCGCAGGCCACGTAGGCGATCGCCTCCGGCGCGAGCGCGTGCAGGGCGTCGACCACGGCACGGCCGGCGCCGGCGCGCGGCGGGTCGAGGACCACGGTTCCGGCGCTCGCCCCGGCGGGAAGCCCGGCCAGGTAGCGGTCGACGCGCGCCGTGACCGCCGTGACGTCGAGCGGGGCGAGGTTGGCCCTGGCGTGCTCGGTCGCACGCCGGCTCGACTCCACCGTCACGATGTCCGTCGCCCCGAGGTCGGCGAGCGTGGCGGAGAACAGCCCGACGCCGCCGTAGAGGTCGTAGTGCGTGGCGTCCGCGTCGACGACGTCCTCGAGCAGGCCGTAGACGGCGGCGTCGAGGACGGAGGCCGCCCGCGGATGCACCTGCCAGAAGCCGCCGGCATCCACCTGGAAGCGGCGGTCCCCCACCTGCTCGTGCACGACCTCGGGTGCGGGCCGGCGGCCCTTCCCGCGCCCGCGGACGGCCTTCCTCTCGACGTCCTCGTGACGGACGATGCGGACCCGGCCGTCGGCGGGTTCGATGAGCTCTATGCGTCCCGGCTTCTCCCCGCGGAGAGCGAGCGCGGCCTCCGCGATCGCAGGACGGGCGAGGGGGTGAGCGCCGACCGGGATCACCCGATGGCTGCGGGCCGCGAAGGGGCCGGCCTCGCCGCGGTCGTCGACGTGGAGGGTCACGCGGGTGCGCCATCCGGTGCCGTCGGAGGAATCCACCGCCTCGACCTCGGGGGCGTCGAGGCCTTCCCCGGCGAAGCGGTCGAGCGCTTCGCCGAGCACGCGGCGCTTCAGCGCCCGCTGGTGGGCGAGGTCGATGTGCCCCAGATCGGCACCCCCGGGACGGTCGGCGGGATCGCGGGACACGTCCGCCTCCGCCCAGATGTGCGGACGCCGGTGCGGGGACGCCTCCAGGACCTCCACGGTCTCGGCACGCCAGAAGCTCCGGGAGTCGGCCCCGGTGCCGGTGGCAGGGTCGATGAGGCGCGCCCGCACCCGCTCCCCGGGGACGGCGTCGGAGACGAACACGACGCGCCCCTCGTGGCGGGCGATGAAGGTGCCGCCGTGCGCGATGCCGGTGATGTCCAGATCGAGCAGGGCCGGGGAGGAAGTCATCCTACGAGGATACGGTGGAGAGCATGCGCGTCTGCCTCGCCTCCACGTCCCCCGCCCGTCTGATGCTGCTGCGCCAGGCGGGGATCGAGCCGCTGACGATGTCGCCGGAGGTGGATGAGGATGCCCTGGCTGCCGCCGCGGCCGCCGAGCGGGGCGAGCAGCTGCCTCCGGCCGAGCTGGTGATGCTCCTCGCAAGAGCCAAGGCCGCAGATGTCGCGAGCCGGCTCGCGGCCGAGGGAGAGTTCGACGGACTCGTGATCGGCGGCGACTCCATGTTCGCCCTCGGCGGCCGCGTCTACGGCAAGCCCTACACGCCGGAGGAGGCGACGAGGCGCTGGCATGAGATGCGCGGCGCCACCGGCATCCTGCATTCGGGGCACTCCGTTCATCGTGTGCTCCCCGGGGCGGCGCCCGTGGAGGCCGCGGCGGTCGCCGAGGCCGCGGTGAGCTTCGCCGAGGACATCACGGATGCCGAGATCGCGGCGTACGTCGCCTCCGGCGAGCCGCTGCACGTGGCCGGCGCCTTCACCGTCGACAGCCTCGGCGGCGCCTTCATCACACGGGTCGACGGCGATCCGTCGACCGTCGTCGGCATGTCGCTGTCCACGGTCCGCCGGCTGGCCGCGGATCTCGGCGTGGCCTGGACCGACCTCTGGTCGTAGGGCACCCTCGACGTTTCCGCGGTTTTCTTGTGGAGAGTCGTCAAATGGAACGGGGGCCTTCTCGCTAGGCTGGCAAGCATGCCCCAGACTGTTCCGGCACCGCTCGCCAAGGTCCTCGTCGCCAACCGCGGCGAGATCGCCGTCCGCATCATCCGCGCAGCGCGCGACTCGGGGATCGCCTCGGTCGCCGTCTACGCCGACCAGGATCGTGACGCGATGCACGTGCGCCTCGCCGACGAGGCGTACGCCCTCAACGGCACCACCAGCGCCGAGACGTATCTGCTGATCGAGAAGATCCTCTCCGTGGCACGCCGCGCGGGCGCCGACTCCGTGCACCCCGGCTACGGCTTCCTGGCCGAGAACGCCGAGTTCGCACGCGCCGTCATCGCGGCGGGCATGACCTGGATCGGCCCGTCCCCCGAGGCCATCGAGGCGCTGGGCGACAAGGTCACCGCGCGCCACGTCGCCGAGAAGGTGGGCGCCCCGCTCGCCCCCGGCACTCCCGGCCCGGTGTCCGGTGCCGACGAGGTCGTCGCCTTCGCGAAGGAGCACGGCCTGCCGATCGCGATCAAGGCCGCCTACGGCGGCGGCGGACGCGGCCTGAAGGTCGCCCGCGAGCTGGACGAGGTCGCCGAGCTGTTCGAGTCCGCGACCCGCGAGGCGGTCACCGCCTTCGGCCGCGGTGAGTGCTTCGTCGAGAAGTACCTCGACAAGCCGCGCCACGTCGAGACCCAGTGCCTGGCGGATGCCGCGGGCAACGTCGTCGTCATCTCCACGCGCGACTGCTCCCTGCAGCGCCGCCACCAGAAGCTCGTCGAGGAGGCCCCGGCCCCGTTCCTCACGGACGAGCAGAACGCCCAGCTGTATTCGGCGTCCAAGGCCATCCTCAAGGAGGTCGGCTACGTCGGCGCTGGCACCTGCGAGTTCCTCATCGGCGCAGACGGCACGGTGTCGTTCCTCGAGGTGAACACCCGCCTGCAGGTCGAGCACCCCGTGTCCGAGGAGGTCACCGGCATCGACCTCGTCCGCGAGCAGTTCCGCATCGCGGCCGGCGGCACCATCGACTACGACGACCCGACTCCGCAGGGCCACTCGATCGAGTTCCGCATCAACGGCGAGGACCCCGGTCGCGGCTTCCTCCCCCAGCCGGGTCCGATCCACGTCTTCAAGACCTTCGGCGGCCCCGGCATCCGCCTCGACTCGGGTGTCACCGCCGGCGACTCGGTGTCGGGCGCCTTCGACTCCCTGCTGGCGAAGATCATCGTCACCGGCAAGGACCGCGCCGAGGCGCTGGAGCGCTCGCGCCGCGCCCTCGACGAGTTCGAGGTCGCGGGACTCCCGACCGTGCTGCCCTTCCACCGCAAGGTCGTGAACGACCCCGCCTTCACCGCGGAGGACGGCGAGTTCGGCATCTTCACGCGCTGGATCGAGACGGAGTTCGTCAACGACATCCCCGCGTGGGACGGAGAGCTGGAGTCCCCCGCGGCCGCGGAGAACCGCCACACCGTGGTCGTCGAGGTGGCCGGCAAGCGACTCGAGGTCAGCCTGCCCGACCGCGTCGCGGTCGCCCCCGGCGCCACCGGCCGCCCCGCCGCTGTTCCCCCGTCCCGCCGCAGCCACGCCACGACGGTCAACGCCGGCGCCTCCGGCGACGCGGTGAAGTCGCCCATGCAGGCCACCGTCGTCAAGGTCGCCGTCGAGGAGGGCCAGCAGGTCGTCAAGGGCGACCTCGTCGTCGTCCTCGAGGCCATGAAGATGGAGCAGCCGCTGCAGGCGCACAAGGACGGCGTCGTCGGCAACATCAACGCGGATGCCGGCTCCACGGTCTCCGCCGGGCACCAGCTCCTCACCATCAGCTGAGCCGCCCAGGACATGCGAAGGGCGCCCCGCCTCGGCGGGGCGCCCTTTCGCATGCCTCAGGAGATGTTCACCAGGTGCATCGCCCGGGAGGCGTCGGTGATGCTCGAGGACAACGACGGGTAGGCCGCGAAGACGCGCGAGACCTGATCGACGGTGAGGCGCCGCTCGACGGCGACCGCGATCGGATAGATGAGCTCTGACGCCTTCGGAGCGACGATCACTCCGCCGATCACCGTGCCGGAGCCCTTGCGGGCGATGAGCTTCACGAAGCCGTCCTTGATTCCCATCATCTTCGCGCGCGGGTTCGCGGCGAGAGGCAGCTTGTAGACGAGCCCGTCGGCGACGCCGTCCTCGACGTCCTTCTCCGAGTAGCCGACCGTCGCGATCTCCGGGGCGGTGAAGATGTTCGAGGTGATCTTGATCAGCTCGAGCGGGATGACGATGTCGCCGAGGGCATGGAACACGGCCGTGCGCCCCTGCATGGAGGCCACCGAGGCGAGCGGGAAGAAGTTCGTGCAGTCGCCGACGGCGTAGATGTTCGGGACCGAGGTGCGGGCCACGCGGTTCACGCGGACGTGTCCGGACTCGGTCAGCTCGACGCCGGCGCTCTCGAGTCCGATGTCCGCGGTGTTCGGGATCGAGCCGACCGCCATCAGGCAGTGGCTGCCGTCGACGGTGCGCCCGTCGGAGAGGGTGACTGTCACACCGTCCTTCGTGACCTCCACCTTGTCCGCGCGGGACTTCGACAGCACCTGCATGCCGCCGCGCTTGAAGACCTTCTCCAGCACGCGGGCGGCGTCCTGGTCCTCCCCGGGCAGCACCTGGTCCCGGCTGGAGATCAGCGTGACCTTGGCGCCCAGGTTCATGTACGCGGAGGCGAACTCGGCGCCGGTGACGCCGGATCCGACGACGATGAGGTGCTCGGGGAGCTCCTTCATGTCGTACAGCTGCGTCCACGTGAGGATGCGCTTGCCGTCGGGCTTGGCCGAGTCGAGCTCGCGCGGGGAGGCGCCGACCGCGACGACGATGGTGTCGGCCTCGATCCGGTCGAAGTCGGTGCCGCCCTGACCGGTGGACACGACGATCGCGTTCGGCCCCTCGAGCCGGCCGTGGCCGGACAGGATGCGCACGCCCGCCTCGAGCAGCGTCGAGCGCATGTCCTCGGACTGCTGACCGGCGAGGGCGATGAGCCGCTTGTTCACGGCGGCGAGGTTGATGGCGATCTCCGGCTTCAGCGGCTTGCCGTTCTCGCCCTTCGCGTAGAACTGCACACCGAGATCGCTCGCCTCGGCGATCGCGACCGCCGCATCCGCCGTGGCGATGAGGCTCTTCGACGGGACGACGTCGGTCAGCACGGCGGAGCCGCCCACGCCGACACGCTCCACCAGGGTCACCTCGGCTCCGAGCTGTGCGGCCGCGAGAGCCGCCTCGTAACCGCCGGGACCGCCGCCGAGGACGGCGACGCGCTGAGTGCGCTCGAAAGTGGTGGAAGACATGGAATCCATTCTTCCGCAATCCTGGCGGGCGGCCTTCCACCTTCCTAAAGTGGATCCATGCCCGAGACTCACAGCAATCCCCTCGATGACCCGACCGCGAATCCGTTCGAGGTCGCACAGGCCGCGGCGGCGGACATCGCCCGCCTGACCGGCGTCGAGAACCACGACATCGCCCTCACCCTCGGCAGCGGCTGGGGCAAGGCCGCCGACCTGCTCGGCGAGACCGTCGCCACCGTCCCCGCGACCGAGGTCACCGGATTCTCCAAGCCGGCGCTCGAGGGCCATGTCGGCACCCTGCGCAGCATCCGCACCCCCGGCGGCAAGAACGTCCTCGTGATCGGCGCACGCACCCACTACTACGAGAACCACGGCGTCCGCCGGGTCGTGCACTCCGTCCGCACCGCCGCCGCGACCGGGGCGAAGATCATGGTCCTCACCAACGGCGCCGGCGGCATCCGCGAGACCTGGAAGCCCGGACAGCCCGTCCTCATCAGCGACCACATCAACCTCACCGCCGACTCCCCCCTCGAAGGCGCCACCTTCATCGACCTCACCGACCTGTACGCGAAGCGACTGCGCGACATCGCCCGCACCGTCGACCCCACCCTCGACGAAGGCGTCTACACCCAGTTCCGCGGACCCCACTACGAGACCCCGGCCGAGGTCCAGATGGCAAAGCACATCGGCGGCCACATCGTCGGCATGTCCACCGCCCTCGAAGCCATCGCCGCCCGCGAAGCCGGCATGGAGATCCTCGGCTTCTCCCTCATCACCAACCTCGCCGCCGGCATCCAGACCACCCCCCTCAGCCACGCCGAAGTCATCGACGCAGGACGCGAAGCCGAACCGGTGATCTCCGCACTCCTCGCCCGCGTCGTCGAGGCGCTGTGAACGAGGCGCGGCTGGCCCAGGCCCGCGCCTGGATGCGGCAGGACCCCGATCACGAGACCCGCGATGAGCTCGCCGGCCTCATCACGCGCGCCGCGAGCGGCGAAGAGCAGGCCGTCGCCGAGCTCGACGACCGCTTCGGCTCCCGGCTCGCGTTCGGCACCGCGGGCCTGCGCGGAGAGCTGGGTGCGGGAAGCAACCGCATGAACCGGGTCCTCGTCGCTCAGGCGGCGGCCGGATTCGCGTCCTACCTGCGGGAGAAGGCGCACGGCGGCACGCCGACGGTGGTCATCGGCTACGACGGCCGCCGCAACTCCCGCGTGTTCGCCACGGACTCCGCCGAGCTCTTCGCCGGTGCCGGCCTCCGCGCGATCCTCCTGCCCCGCCTGCTGCCGACCCCGGTTCTCGCCTTCGCGGTGCGCCACCTGGGCGCGGATGCCGGCGTGATGGTGACCGCGAGCCACAACCCGCCGAACGACAACGGCTACAAGGTGTATCTCGGCGGCGCCGACCACGGCTCGCAGATCGTCGCCCCGGCGGACGCCGAGATCGCCGCGCTCATCGAGCGCGTCGCCGAGGCCGGCGACATCTCGGCCCTGCCGCGATCGACGGACTACGAGACCGCGGGAGAGGACGTCGTCGACGCGTACGTCGCGGCGACCGCGCAGGTGGCCCCGGCCCCCGACGCGGCATCCGGCCTGCGCTGGGTCTACACGGCGATGCACGGCGTCGGCTGGGAGACGCTCTCCCGCATCCTGAAGGCCGCGGGCTACCCTCAGCCGGCCGTGGTCGACGAGCAGCTCTCCCCCGATGCGACCTTCCGCACGGTGGCCTTCCCGAACCCCGAGGAGCCGGGCGCGATGGACCTGTCCTTCGCGCGTGCCCGCCGGGCGAGGGCCGATTTCATCCTCGCGAACGACCCGGATGCCGATCGCCTCGCCGTGGCCATCCCCGACGAGGCTGCGGAGGGCGGCTGGCGCCGGCTCACCGGCAACGAGGTCGGCCTGCTCCTGGGCGCCCGCGCCGCCCGAGCCGCGGAGGGCACCCCCGGCGCCTCACTGGCGTGCTCTCTGGTCTCCTCGCCCGGTCTCGCCGCCGTCGCGGCACACCACGGTCTCGACTTCCACGAGACCCTCACGGGCTTCAAGTGGATCTCCCGCGCCCCCGGCATCGTGTTCGGCTTCGAGGAGGCCCTCGGTTACCTCGTGAACCCGGGCACGGTGCGCGACAAGGACGGCATCTCAGCGGCCGTCGCGATCCTCGGCCTCGCCGCCGAGGCCCGCGAGCGCGGCGTCACCCTCGCGGATCTTCTGACGGAGCTCGGCGACACCTACGGACATTTCGCCAGCGGCCAGGTGTCGGTGCGCGTGCAGGACCTGTCTGTGATCGGCAACGTGATGCTGTCCCTGCGCTCGCTCCCGCCCGCGCAGTTCGGCCGGCACGCGATCGCCTCGGCGGAGGATCTCCTCCAGGCCGCACCCGGACAGCCTTCCGGCGATGTGCTCAGATACCGGCTGGTCGACGGCTCCCGCGTCATCGTGCGCCCGAGCGGCACCGAGCCGAAGCTCAAGGTCTACCTGGATGCGAAAGCCGATTCGGCCGAGGGGGCGCGCGCGACGATCGCGGAGCTCGAGGCCGGCGTGCGGGCGCTCCTCGAGGAGCGCTCCTGAGGCGGCTCAGCCGTCGATGACCGCGACGAGTTCGTCGAGGAACGCCTCGAAGGTCGTTCCTCGACGGACGATGCGCTGCACGCTGTCACGCTCGCTGAACACCTCCACGAGCTGCTCGAAGACGGTCTGGAAGGCGGCACGGTCGCCTTCGCTGAAGGCGGCGAGCGCGACGACCTGGACGCGCCCCTCCCCCCACGCCGCGGAGCCCTCCGCGACGCCGACGGCGATGGCGGTGCGGGTCGCGGTCATCTGCAGCGAGTGCGGCACGGCGAGGGCGTCGGTGAACGCCGTGGATGACATCCGCTCCCGGGCGATCGTGTTGTCGATGTAGTCCTCGTCGATGAGGCCCGCGTGCACGAGGAGCCCGCCGAGGCGCCGGATGATCGACTCCTCTCCCTCGTCGGGGAGGGGGCGGACGAAGGCGTCGGCGACGAAGTAGCGCGCCAGCTCCGCACGCAGGCGGGTGAGACGCCGGCTGCGTCGAAGACGCGCGGCGGCCTGCTGGATGCGGTCGATGTCGGCGTCGGACAGGAAGGGCTGGATCCGGACGAAGCGGTCCCCTCCGGCACCGGGCTCGATCGTGGTGAGCACGAGGTCGGTGTCGAACGACGACCAGTCCGGGTCGACATTCGTCACCACGCTGGTGACCTCGATCGCCCCCAGCGAGCGATCGACGCTGGAGCGCAGCAGCTCGTGCAGCTCCGAATAGCCGGGGCAGACGATGGTCGCGGTCAGGATCGACTCGGCCTTGCGGCTGCGCTCGAGCCGGCCGCCGACGTGCAGCGCGATGTAGGCGATCTCGTCGTCGTGGATCGGCGTGCCGATGCGGTCGTGCAGCCCGCTGGCGATCGACACCGCGACCTCGAAGATCATCGGATAGGAGGATTTCAGAGAGCGGGTGAGCGGGTTGCGGGTCAGTGCGCTCTCCTCAGCACGGCGCAGGAGGTTCTGCACGTGCAGCGCGAGGCGCAGCACGAACGTCTCGTCGACGAGGTCGACCTGGAAGTCGTCCGCGGCGCGCGCGATCTCCGCACGGACGGCGCTCTCGACCTCCGGGTCCACGCCGGTGCGAGCCACCTCGCGGGTCGCGTCGCGATCCGGGGCGACGATGCGGGTCAGCACGAGGGAGGCGAGGTGACCGCTGTCTCCCTCCCCGAGGGCGACGCCGAAGTGCTCGGCCGCCAGCCCCGCGATCACCGCACCGAGCCGGGGGATCTCCTCGCGCGCGCCGGCCGGACGGGCCTCGAGGGCGTGCCCGGCCGCCACCCGGTCGGCCGCGATGGCGACGTGCAGGAGGACGTCGGCGATCGCGAGCTCGTTGACGTAGTAGCCCAGGGCGCCGAGCTCCCGTACCAGGGCGGACTTGAACGGCCCGACGGCATCCGCGGTGATGGCGTTGCCTGCGAGGGCGCGGCGCAACGTCTCGGGGTGGAAGGATGCGGCATCCATCTCGTCGTGCGCCAGACGGCTGAGCAGACGCCGTCGCGCGGTCTCGGTGCCGCGCAGGCGCATGATCTCCCGGTCGCGTTCCAATGACAGACCGGTGCCCTCGAGGAGCGCCCGGACCCGCGCGAAATCGGCCTCGACGGTGGCCTCGCTGACGTGCAGCTCCTCCGCGGTCTCGAACACGTCGATGCCCGCGGGCTCGTGGAGCAGCGCGCGGACGAGGGTGTGCATGCGCTCCCTCGGCGCCGAGTCCCCCGGCTGCCGGGTATGCAGCGCGTCGCGCGCGCCCGCCCCGGCTCGATAGCCCGCCGGTCCCGATTCGATGGCGTCGCCGGTGCCGGCGCGGGCGTTGAGGGCCACGACATAGGAGCGGATGCTGCGAGGCGTGACGCCCAGCTGGTCGGCGAGACTCGCCGCCGTCGCCCATCCCTCCTGGCGCAGCAGAACTGAGAGGAGCTGGTCCTGACGCTGGCGCGACATGATCCCTCCGACTCCTCCACGTGGTGACTGCACCGTCCGACGTCACTCCATGATGTCAGGAACGCGGTGGCCGCGCCTCGGAGACCGGGTTCCGCAGGGGCGGAAAGGAACGTGTTGGCGGCGACGGCCTCCGCTTCCGGAGACTGGTGTCGGAAGGACGGAATCGATGAGGATCCTCGTGGTGTGCGGCGCCGGCGCGTCCAGCACGTTCGTCGCGCAGCGGCTCCGGCGTGCCGCAGCCGAAACCGGCCTGGACTGGCAGACGTCAGCGGGCATGGAGCATTCCATCGCGGAGTTCGCCCCCGACATCGTCCTCATCGGCCCTCATCTCGCCGACCGGGCCGCAGCCATCCGCGCCCGGATCGACGTCCCGGTGGCGGTGCTGCCCGACGACGTCTTCGCCGACCGCGACGGCGCGCGAACGCTGGCCCTCGTGCACTCGATCATCGCCGACGTCAGGAACACCCCGAAAGGAACATCATGACCGTCTCACGCACCGTCCGGATCGGCTCCTCCCACGGACTGCATGCCCGCCCCGCGAAGCTCTTCGCCCAGGCGGCGAAGGAGGCGGGCATCCCCGTCACGATCGCGAAGGACGCCGGCAAGCCGGTCAACGCCGCCAGCATCCTCGGCGTGATCGCCCTCGCCATCGAGCACGGCGACTACGTCACGCTCACGGCCGAAGGCGACACCGCCGAGAGCGTGCTCGACGCGCTCACCGAGCTGCTGACCACCGACCACGACCAGGATGCCGGCGCATGAGCGAGCTCCGAGGAGTGGGGATCGGGCTCGGCGTGGCGCAGGGCGTCGTAGTGCGGATGACCGAGGCGCTGCCGGCTCCCGAGAACTCCCCGAGCACGGTCGGCGCGGACGCCGAGCGGATCAGGGTGCGCGACGCCGTGTCCGCCGTGGCCGCGGAGCTCACCGCGCGCGGTGAGGCGGCCGGCGGATCGGCGCAGGACGTGCTCGAGGCGCAGGCGATGATCGCCGAGGACCCGACGCTGCAGGCCGAGATCGACGCGCGGATCGACGCCGGTTCCACAGCGGAGTGGGCCGTGCACGACGCCTTCGCCGGCTTCAAGGCGACCCTGGAGGCCGTCGGCGGGTACCTGGGCGAGCGCGCCGCGGATCTCGATGACATCGCGCAGCGGGTGCTGGCTCGGCTGCAGGGCGTCGACGCCCCCGGTGTGCCCGACCCCGGGCATCCGTTCGTCCTCGTCGCACGCGATCTGGCCCCCGCTGACACCGCCCTGCTGGATCTCGGCCAGGTGCTGGCGCTCGTGACCTTCGACGGCGGGCCGACCTCGCACACCGCGATCCTCGCCAGGGAGAAGGGCATCGTCGCGATCGTCGGCGCCGCCGAGGCCGCGTCCCTCGCCACCGGACAGCACGTCATCGTCGATGCCGCCGCCGGCGTCGTGACCGCCGACCCCACGGACGACGAGAAGGAGCGCGCGGCGCAGCGGGCCGCCGCCCGGGAGTCCGCCGTCACGCTGCCGCCGACCGCCGGCGCCCTCGCCGACGGCACGCCGATCGCCCTGCTGGCGAACCTGGGCAAGCCCGCGGACGCCGCCGACGCCGTGGCCCGAGGCGCAGAGGGCGTCGGCCTCTTCCGCACCGAGTTCCTGTTCCTCTCCTCGGCGCAGGCCCCGACGGTCGCGCAGCAGCGCGAGTCGTACCGGGAGCTGCTGGCCGCCTTCCCCGGGAAGAAGGTCGTGGTCCGGATGCTGGACGCCGGAGCGGACAAGCCGCTCGCCTTCCTCAACGACGCGCACGAGGAGAACCCGGCGCTCGGACTGCGGGGCCTGCGCGCCCTGCGCGCCAGCGAGGACATCCTGCGCGAGCAGCTCACGGCGCTGGCCGAGGCGGATGCCGAGACGGACGCCGACCTGTGGGTGATGGCGCCGATGGTCGCCACCGTCGAGGAGACCGAGTACTTCACGGCGCTCGCGCGGGAGTACGGGCTGAAGACCGCCGGCGTGATGGTGGAGGTCCCGGCCAGCGCCCTGCTCGCCGATCGCGTGCTCGCACACGCGGACTTCGCGTCGATCGGCACGAACGACCTCACCCAGTACACGATGGCCGCCGACCGGCTCCTCGGATCGGTCGCCTCGTTCCAGGACCCGTGGCACCCCGCGGTGCTCCGCCTCGTCCGCGAGGTCGGGGCCGCGGGCGCCCGCCTGGGCAAGCCGGTCGGCATCTGCGGCGAGGCCGCCGCCGACCCGCTGCTGGCGATCGTGCTCGTCGGCCTCGGCGCCACGAGTCTCTCGATGGCTCCGTCGGCTCTGGCCGACGTACGCCACTCCCTCTCCGAACGCACCCTCGACGAGGCCAGAGCTCTCGCCGAGGCGGCGCTGGCCGCGGACGACGCCGCCGGCGCCCGCCTGGCGGTCCTCGAGGCCGCAGCATCCCTCCCCTCACACAAGAAAGAGACGACATCATGACGACGACGTCATCACCCGCCCCCAGCACGGGCGGTATCCGCGTGGGCGTTCAGCGATTCGGGACGTTCCTCTCCGGCATGGTCATGCCGAACATCGCCGCATTCATCGCCTGGGGCTTCATCACCGCCCTGTTCATCCCCGACGGGTGGCTCGGCAGCAACAGCCCGGTGGAGGCGTGGCAGTGGGCCGACTCCGCGATCCTCGGCGGAGGCGAGGTCGACGGCGTCACCTACCCCGGCCTCGTCGGCCCGATCATCACCTACCTGCTCCCCACGCTCATCGCCTTCACCGGCGGCCGCATGGTGCACGGCCACCGCGGCGGCGTCGTGGGCGCCGTCGCCGCGTTCGGCGTGATCAGCGGCGCATCCGGCACGGTCATGTTCCTCGGCGCCATGATCGCCGGCCCGCTCACCGCGCTCATCCTGAAGCAGGTGGAGAAGCCGTGGCAGGGCAGGATCAAGCCGGGCTTCGAGATGCTGGTGGACAACTTCTCCGCCGGCTTCGTCGCGTTCTTCATGGCACTGGCCTCGTTCTTCTGGCTCGCGCCGATCATGCGCTGGCTGACCGACCTGCTCGGCGGCGCCGTCGGATGGCTCGTCGAGACCGGCCTCCTGCCGCTGGCCAGCATCATCGTCGAACCGGCGAAGGTGCTGTTCCTCAACAACGCGATCAACCACGGCGTGTTCACCCCGCTCGGCACCGAGCAGGTGCAGGATGTCGGACGCAGCCTGCTGTTCCTCGTCGAGGCGAACCCCGGCCCCGGAGCCGGCATGCTGCTCGCGATCACGCTGTTCGGCGTGGGGGTCGCACGGGCCACCGCGCCCGGAGCGTTCATCATCCAGTTCCTCGGGGGCATCCACAAGGTGTACTTCCCGTACGTCCTCGCCAAGCCGCTCCTCATCGTCGGCCTCATCGCGGGTGGCGCGACAGGCGTCCTCACCAACATGATCTTCCAGTCCGGCCTCGTCGCACCGGCGGCCCCCGGATCGATCTTCGCGGTGCTGATCCAGACGGCTCCGGGCAGCCACCTCGGCGTGATCTGCTCCGTGGTGTTCTCCGCTGCCGTCAGCTTCGCGATCTCCGCACCCATCCTGCTCGCGTCGCGCAAGCGGGACATCGCGGCCGAGGCTGCCAGCGGCGACCCGCTCGCCGCCGCCATCGCGAAGACCGCGGCGAACAAGGGCAAGTCGTCCAGCACGCTGTCGAACCTGGCCGCTTCAGCCGCGGCGACGGGCACGGCAGTGGCCACGACCCCGATCCGCAGCATCGTGTTCGCCTGCGACGCCGGCATGGGCTCGTCCGCGATGGGCGCCAGCGTGCTGCGGAACAGGTTCAAGAAGGCGGGCATCGAGGATGTCACGGTCGTCAACCAGGCGATCGCGAACCTCGACGGCACCGCCGACCTCGTGATCACCCAGCAGCAGCTGACGGATCGCGCGAGGGCGCAGTCGCCCAAGTCGATCCACGTCTCGGTCGACAACTTCATGAACGCGCCGCAGTACGACGAGGTCGTCGAGATGGTGCGCGAGCAGCGAGAGGAAGCATGATGGACGTTCTCAGCATCGGTCAGGTCCGCATCCATTCCGGCGGCGCGTCGCAGGAGGCCGCCCTCCAGGAGGCCGCCGACATCCTCGTCTCCGCGGGCGCGGTCACCCCCGCCTATGTCGACGCGATGCGCCAGCGCGAGGAGACCGTGTCGACGTACATGGGCAACGGCCTCGCGATCCCGCACGGCACGAACGAGACGAAGGACGCGATCGTCGCCTCCGCCCTCTCGGTCGTGCGCTACGACGGCGGCGTCGACTGGGCGGGCGAGCCGGTGACGTTCGTCGTGGGCATCGCCGGCCGCGGCGACGAGCACCTCGAGATCCTCTCGCAGATCGCGATCCTGTTCTCCGATGAGGACGAGGTCGCGAAGCTCACGGCCGCGCAGACGCCCGACGAGCTGTTCGCCCTGCTCTCGGCGGTGAACGACTGATGAAGGCGGTCCACTTCGGGGCCGGCAACATCGGGCGCGGATTCGTCGGGCTGCTGCTGCACCAGGGCGGATACGAGGTGGTGTTCTCGGATGTCGCGGATGCTCTCGTCGACGCCCTCCGAGCGGCCGACGCGTACACCGTGCACGAGGCCGGCCCCGGAGGGACCGACCACCTCGTGACCGGGTTCCGCGCGGTCAACAGCCGGACCGACCCGGATGCCGCGGCCGAGGAGGTGGGCACCGCCGACGTCGTCACGACGGCGGTCGGCCCCACCGTGCTGCGGTTCGTCGCGCCGACCATCGTCGCGGGACTCGCCCGGCGCTCGCCGGATGCCCGCCCGCTCCAGGTGATGGCGTGCGAGAACGCCATCGGGGCGACGGACCTCCTCCGCGAGGAGATCCGGGCAGCGGCCGGTGCGGACGCCGACGAGCTGCTGTCGCGTGCCGTCTTCGCCAACACCGCCGTCGACCGCATCGTCCCCGCGCAGCCGGACGGGAGCGGAGTGGACGTCACGGTCGAGCCGTACTTCGAGTGGGCGATCGAAGCGGGCCCGTTCGGCGCCGAGCCGCCGCGCATCCCGGGGGCGCATTTCGTCGGCGACCTCGCCCCGTACATCGAGCGGAAGCTGTTCACCGTGAACACCGGCCACGCGGCCACCGCGTACTTCGGCGCCAGGGCCGGCATCGAGCGGATCTCCGACGCACTCGCCGATCCGGACATCGCCGCACGCGTGTCGGCGGCTCTCGAGGAGACCTCAGCCGTCCTCGTCGCCGAACACGGCCTGGATCCGGAAGAGCTCGCGGCCTACCGTGCGACGATCCTCGACCGGTTCCGCAACCCCGCTCTGGTGGACACCGTGCAGCGCGTCGGCCGGCAGCCGCTGCGCAAGATCTCCCGGCACGAGCGGTTCATCGGCCCTGCGGCGATGGCCGCCGAACGCGGACTGCCGACACGGGCGCTCGTGGATGCCGTCGCCGCGGCGCTGGAGTTCGACGATCCCGCCGATGAGCAGTCGACGCAGATGCAGACCCTGCTGCGCGCCGAGAGCGCCGAGGTCTTCACCTCGCGCGCGACCGGGCTCGATCCCGAGCATCCGCTCTTCCCGGCGATCCGCGAAGCGGTCGCTGCCCGGCAGGCGGCGCTGGACCAGGTCTGACCGCCTTCCGCTCGCCGCCCCGGGGGTCAGCCCAGGACGGAGTCCAGCAGCGGGTGCAGATGCCTGGTACCGAGCACGCCGGACGCGGAGCGTGCTCCGGCCTGCAGCGCCTCCGGGACGGACGCGCCAGACAGCGTGGCGTCGAGCACTCCCGCGAGGAATGCGTCCCCGGCGCCGTTCGTGTCGACGACCTCCACCGGCACGGCGGCCACGCGATGCTCGGCGCCGTCGGCGTCCACGGCCACCGCACCGTCTGCGCCCAGCGTGCACACCGCGAGCGACGCCCCGCCCTCGATGCAGGCGTGGAGGAAGGTCACCGGGTCCTCCAGGCGGTCGGCGTTGCAGAAGACGGCATCGGCGACGTCGAGGAACGGGCGGTGGAACTCGGCCTCGCCGTCGTAGTCGTGCACGTCGACCCAGATCGGGCGCCCGCTGGCCGCGGCGATCGGCAGCAGCCGCAGCGGCTCCGCGGCGAGGTCCATCACGATCGCGCCGGCCGCGGCCATCGCCTCACGCAGCCCGTCGTCGTCCTCACCGGCGGTGGCCGACGGCGAGGACAGGTACAGCGACACCCTGTCGCCCGCCCTGGTCATCAGGTTGAGGTGCCGTTCTGTGACACCGGCGCCCCAGTGGGTCGGCACGCCCGCCGCCCGCAGCGCCGCGCGTACGCGCTCGCCCTGCTCGTCCTCCGCGCTGAGGGCGTGGAGCAGGACCGGCCGACCGAGGGCGGTCAGGCTCAGCGCCTTCCCCGCGCTCGTGCCCCCGACGGTGTCCCAGGCCTCCTCGGCGAACTGCATGTGCGGTACGGGCTCGGGAAGCCGGTCGAGGACCACGATCGAGTTCCACGAGGCCGGACCGGCGATGAACACGGAAGCTGCGGGCATACGCCCATCCTCCCCTGCTGCGTCCGCTCAGCCGATTCGCGTGATCAGCGCGTCGAGCCCCATCCCGTAGTCGATGCGGACCACGGGGAGCGCGTACTTGTCCGTGCCGATCGCCACGTAGCCCGGTTCGATGGTCCTGGCCATCTCGAACCCGGCCTGCGCGACGCCCTGCTTCGCGGTGTCGTTGTAGTGGCCGAACGGATAGGCGATCACCTCGCGCACGCCGAGCACATCGGCGGACGCGCTCAGGTCCGCGGCGATCTCGTCAGCGGTCCAGTTCACCATGCGGCCCTCGCCGCTCGCTCCGGCCTGATGCATGTCGTGGGTGTGCGAGCGCCGCAGCACGTACATCGACGGCGGCGGGTCCTGCCGGTACGCGGTGATCATGAACGACGTCGCCAGCAGGCGGTTCCTCTCGATCACCGGCACCGCGAGATCGAACCAGGTCTGGTCGGCGTCGTCGTCGGTGATGATCACCGAGTGCGCGGGAAGGTAGAGCCGTCCGTCGATGAACGCGCTGAGCTCGTCCCACGTGGGCAGATAGAAGCCGGTCGTCGCGATGTGGTCCATCTGCGCCTCGAAGTCGCCGATGTACGCGTAGTTCCCGCGAAGCCACCCCGACTCGCCCTCGGGCTTCGCCGTGAACTGGTGGTACATGAGGATCGGGATCTGCGCGTCCTCCGCGATGTTCTCCTCGGGCGTCTTCCACGCGGCGAAGAGCTCGATCCGCTGAGCGGTGCACACCACCGGGTCCGCGCCGTTCACCCGGCCCGCGATGCTGAACGCCGCCGCATCGGCCTCTGAGCCGTACCAGCCGGCGAACACCCGTCCGTCGGCGGCGGGGATCGGCAGGGCCTGGTACAGCCCGTTCTGCCACTGGAGCATCGGCTCCGCCGGTGCTCCCTCGCCCACGAAGGTCACGGCGCAGGCGAGCGGATCGCCGGCCTCCGCCACGAGCTGCTCGGCGGGCGAGAGCGGATGCTCGATCGACGCCGCCACCTCCCTCGGCGCCTGCGCCTCGGGTGCACGAGTGAACCAGGCGTACGCTCCGGCCGCTCCCCCTCCCAGGAGGACGACCGCACTGATGATGACGGCGACGGCCCTGCGTCGCCTGCTCCCCCCGGATGTCACCTGCGGTCAGATGTCGAAGCCGTCGGCGATCATCTCGACGAGTTCTTCGCGCTCCTCGACGGGCAGGAACGCGGCGGCGGCCGCGTTGAACTGGAACGTCTCGAGGTCGTCGAGGTCGTACTCGAAGGTCTCGACCAGCAGCGCCAGCTCCCGCGTCAGCGAGGTGGCGCTCATGGTGCGGTTGTCGACGTTCACGGTGACGGCGAACCCGAGCTGGTAGAGCAGGTCGAACGGGTGGTCGGCGAGCGTGTTCCCCCACGCGGCGATCGCCCCGGTCTGCAGGTTCGACGACGGCGACAGCTCCAGCGGGATCTCCCGGTCCCGCACCCACCGGGCCAGGTCGCCGAACTGCACCTGCACCTCGTCGCCCTCCTGGGTGACGACCTGCAGGTCCTCCGCGATCCGCACCCCGTGCCCCAGGCGCAGCGCCCGCCCGTCGATCAGCGCCGACCGGATCGAGGCGAGGCCCGCGGCCTCACCGGCGTGCACTGTCACGGGGAAGAACTGCTCGGCGAGGTAGTCGAACGCCGCACGGTGGTTCGACGGCGGGAACCCGTCCTCCGGGCCCGCGATGTCGAACCCGACCGCACCACGGCCACGGAAGTCCACCGCCAGCTCCGCGATCTCCCGCGCACGATCGGTGTGACGCATCGCCGTGATCAGCTGTCCGACGCGGATGCTGCTGCCGGCGCGGTCAGCGGCGTCCTCGCCCTCCTCGATGCCCTGCTGCACCGCCTCGACGGCCTGCTCCAGGCTGAGACCGCGGCTGAGGTGCTGCTCGGGCGCCCAGCGCACCTCGCCGTAGATGACGCCGTCCGCGGCCAGATCCTGGACGAACTCCCGGGCGACGCGGGTGAGCCCTTCCTCGGTCTGCATGACGGCGGTGGTGAGATCGAAGGTCTTCAGGTACTCGACCAGCGAGCCCGAGTCGCTCTGCGTCGCGAACCACTTCCCCAGCGCGGCGGGCTTCGACTCCGGAACCTCGAGGCCGATGGCATCCGCGAGCTCGATGATGGTCGCCGGGCGCAGAGCGCCGTCGAGGTGGTCGTGCAGCGACACCTTCGGCAGTCTGCGCAGGGACGCGCCCTGGATGGTGACGTCGCCGTTCGCGTCGATCGACATGGGATTCCTCTCGGTCGCGGGGTTCGCTCAGTTCAGGCTAGTGGTCGCGGTCACGCCGTGATGCGCTCGCGCACGATCGGGCCGGCCGCAGGAGCCTCGTCGCCGATGGCCCACGAACCCTCCAGCGCTTCGAGGGCACGGGGGAACCGCGCCTCCTCGGCGGCGGACAGCGTGAACAGCGGCTGGCCGGCGACCACCCGGTCACCGGGCTTGGCGTGCAGGTCGATGCCGGCCTCGAAGATCACCGGGTCCTCGGCGCGGGCGCGGCCGGCGCCGAGGCGCCAGGCGGCGATGCCGAACGGCAGGGCCTCCATGCGGGACACGACGCCGTCCGCGGGGGCGGTGACGACGTGCGTCTCGCGGGCGGTGGGAAGCGGAGCATCCGGGTCGCCGTCCTGCGCGCGGATCATGGCCTTCCAGCTGTCCATCGCCCTGCCGTCGTCGAGGGCCGCCTCGACGTCGGCATCCGGCTGACCTGCCAGGGCGAGCATCTCCCTGGCGAGGGCGACGGTGAGCTCGCGGACGTCGGCGGGGCCGCCGCCTGCGAGGATCTCGACCGACTCGCGGACCTCGTTGGCGTTGCCGATGGCGAGGCCGAGCGGCACGTTCATGTCTGTGAGCAGCGCCGTCGTCGCGACGCCGGAGTCCGTGCCGAGCGCGACCATCGTGCGGGCGAGCTCGCGAGCGCGGTCGATGTCCTGCATGAAGGCGCCGGAGCCGAACTTCACGTCCAGCACCAGCGCGTCGGTGCCCTCGGCGATCTTCTTCGACATGATGCTCGAGGCGATCAGCGGGATCGCCTCGACGGTGCCGGTGACGTCGCGCAGCGCGTACAGCTTCTTGTCCGCGGGGGCGAGACCGGAGCCCGCCGCGCAGATCACGGCGCCGACATCCGACTGCATCTGCGCGAACATCTCCTCGTTGCTGAGCGCCGCGCGCCAGCCGGGGATCGACTCGAGCTTGTCGAGGGTGCCGCCGGTGTGGCCGAGACCGCGACCGGACAGCTGCGGCACCGCGACGCCGAAGACGGCGACCAGCGGTGCGAGCGGCAGCGTGATCTTGTCGCCGACGCCGCCGGTGGAGTGCTTGTCGACGGTCTTCTTGCCGAGGGTCGCGAAGCTCATCCGCTCCCCCGAGGCGATCATCGCGTCGGTCAGCACACGGATCTCGTCGCGCTCCATGCCGCGCTGGAACACGGCCATCGCGAACGACGCCATCTGCGCGTCGGAGACGTAGCCGCGGGTGTACGCGTCGACCATCCAGCGCAGCGCCGGCTCCGGCACCGCGCCGCCGTCGCGCTTCGCGCGGATCACGTCGACGGCGTCGTAGGGCTCAACAGACATCAGCGAACGTCCTCCAGGTCTCGGGGGCCGAACGCGTCCGGCAGCACCTCATCGATCGTGCGGATGCCGGAGACGGTCTCCAGCAGCATCCCGGGCATGGCGTGCTCGAACAGCAGCTGACGGCAGCGGCCGCACGGCATGATCGTCTGCCCCTCGTTGTTCACGCACACGAAGGCGACGAGCTTGCCGCCGCCGGACATGTGCAGGTCTCCGACCAGCGCGCACTCGGCGCACAGCGTCACCCCGTACGAGGCGTTCTCCACGTTGCACCCGGCGACGATCCGTCCGTCGCCGACGAGAGCGGCGGCGCCCACGCGGTAGCGCGAGTAGGGCGCGTACGCCTTCGTCATGGCATCTGCGGCGACCTGGCGCAGCTCGTCCCAGTCGATGTCGGTCATCGTCACCCCTTGATGTACGGCTTGCCGTCGGCCGCGGGCGCCTTGATCTGGCCGGCGAAACCGGCCACCGCGAGCAGGGTGACCACGTAGGGCAGCATGAGCATGAACTCGCCAGGGATCGGCGTCTTGAGGATCGTCAGCAGGTTCTGCAGGTTCGTCGCGAAGCCGAAGAGCAGCGCGGCGAGCGTCGCCCTGATCGGGTCCCAGCGGCCGAAGATGACCGCGGCGAGGGCGATGAAGCCGAGACCGGCAGTCATGTCCTTGCCGAACTGCGGCACCGAGACGAGCGTGAAGTACGCGCCGCCGATGCCGGCGATGGCGCCGGCCAGCAGGACGTTCCAGAACCGGGTCGCGTTCACCTTGATGCCCACGGTGTCCGCCGCCTTCGGATGCTCGCCCACGGCGCGGACCCGCAGACCCCACTTCGTGCGGTACAGGCCCCACGCCACGAGTGCGACGGTCACGAACATGAGGTACACGATGATGGTCTGGTTGAACAGCACGGGGCCGATGATCGGGATGTCGCTGAGCAGCGGGATCTCCAGACGGTCGAAGCGCACCGGCGTGTTCAGCCTCTCCTCGTTCGGAGCGAGGAGCGCGCCGTACAGGAAGCCGGTGAGTCCGGTGACGAGGACGTTCAGCACCACGCCGACGATCACCTGCTCGACGAGGTACTTGATCGCGAAGGCCGCGAGCACGCTCGCCACCAGGACGCCGCCGATCATCGCGCCGATGAGGCCGACGAACGGGTTGCCGGTGATGCTGGAGAGGAGCGCGGCGGCGAATGCGCCGAGGAGCAGCTGCCCCTCGATGGCGACGTTGACGACGCCGGCGCGCTCGCCGATCACGCCGCCGAGGGCGCCGAACACCAGCGGCACCGAGAGCGAGACGGCACCCACCAGGAGGCTGGTGACCGGCACCAGCCCGCCCGCCGACGCCCACACGAGGAAGGCGAAGACGGCGAGCACGCCGAACACGATCACGATCCACAGCGCCGGCGTCCGGTAGCTCCACGCCTGCAGGAAGGCAGCCACGACGAGCACCACGAGGACGCCGATCAGCACCCAGCTGGTCGGGCCCGTCGGCAGCGGAACATCGGGCAGCGCGAAGGCCGAGGAGGCGTCGCCGAGCCGGAAGATGCTGGTGCCGGTGCGGGGCACCAGCACGAACAGCAGGGCGAGCAGGGCCGTGGCCACGGCCAGGGAGACCGGGGTCTTCAGCTTGCGCTCGCGAACCGTCGCGAGCTGGACGGTGCCGTCTGCGGCCTCTGTCTGCACGAGCGACATCATGCGGTCACCGCCTTCTTCGCAGCCTTGGCTCTGGCCTTGACGGCCTTCTCCACATCGGACTTGGGGAGGAAGAACACCGTGCGCAGCAGCGGCGGCGCGGCGATGAACAGCACGACGAGCGACTGGACGACGAGCACGATGTCGACCGGGATGTCCTGGGCCTGCATCGAGAAGGAGCCGGCCTTGAGCGCGCCGAAGAGAATGCCGGCGGCGAAGGTGCCCCACGCGCGGCTGCGGCCGAGCAGCGCCACGGTGATGGCGTCGAATCCGATGCCCGCGTCGATCGTCTCGGTGATGCCGGAGGTGACCGCGCCCTGGAGCTGGTTCATGCCCGCGAGGCCCGCCAGGGCACCGGCGAGCAGCATGGCGTAGACGTAGATGCGCTGCACGCTGATGCCCGCGGCCCTCGCCGCGTTCGGGTTCTCCCCCACGGCGCGCATGCGCAGGCCGAGCGCCGAGCGCTCGATCAGCCACCACACGAACAGCGTGGCGATGACGACCAGGACGAATCCGAGGTCCAGCAGCGGGAACTTGTCTCCGAGCAGCTCGGGGAACTGCGCGGACTCCGGCGTCGCGAAGCCGAGCGCCTGGTTCGTGCCCGGCTTCTGCAGGAGCCCCGGCGTGCGGATCATCCACAGCAGCAGGTAGTACGCGACGTAGTTGAGCATGATCGTGAGGATCACCTCGTGCGCGCCGGTGCGCGCCTTGAGGAGACCGGCGATCGCGCCCCACAGCGCGCCGCCGGCGATGCCGGCGATCAGGGTGACCGGGATGTGCAGCCACATCGGCAGGTCGAGGGAGAACGTCATGAGGCCTGCGACCGCGACGCCGATGAGCATCTGCCCGCGGGCGCCGATGTTGAACAGGCCGACCCGGAATGCGAGGGCCACGCCGAGACCCGCGGCGATCAGCGGGGCCGCGAATCCGAGGGTGTTCGTGAGCGGGCGGATCTGCGCGGCGAAGTCCGCGCCGCGGGCGTTGAAGATCGCGCCGCGGAACAGCGCCTCGTAGCCGTTGTACACCGCGTTCCAGGCTGCGGCGATCGTGTCACCCGGGCGGGCGAAGAAGTAGCCGGATGCCGCCTGGACGTCGGAGTTGGTGAAGGCGATGAGCACGCCGCCGACGAGCATCGCCAGGACGATCGCGAGGATCGTGGTGACGGTGCTCCCGCGGAGCATCTCCTTGATGACGACGTTGGCGCGCGGAGGGGGCGGCACTTCGCCGGGCTCGGATCGGAAGGGGGCCGTGGGCGGAGGAACCTCGCCCGCCGCGGCGCTCGTACCGGGGGTCGCGTCGCTCATGCGGCCACCTCTCCCTCTGCTGCTCCGGCCATCATGAGGCCGAGGGTCTCTCGTGGGGTGTCGCCGGGGACGATCCCGACGATGGTGCCGCGGTACATCACGGCGATCCGGTCGGCGAGGGCTGCCACCTCGTCGAGCTCGGTGGACACGACGACCACGGGGATTCCGGCGTCGCGCGTCTCGATGATGCGCTTGTGGATGAACTCGATCGAGCCGACGTCGACGCCGCGCGTCGGCTGCGCGGCGACGAACAGCCGGAGCTCCCTGCTCATCTCGCGGGCGATGACGACCTTCTGCTGGTTGCCGCCGGACAGGGTGCCGGCGAACGTCTGCGGCCCCTGCGCCCGGATGTCGTACTCGCTGATGCGCGCGCGGGCGAACTCGTCGAGCGCGGCCCGGCGGATGGTGCCCGCTGTGCTGAAGGCGGGATCGGACGTGCGGTCGAGGATGAGGTTCTCGGCCACCGAGAACGTGCCGACCAGGCCGTCCTCGTTCCTGTCCTCCGGCACGAACCCGACGCCGGCGTCGAGGATCCCCCGCACGCTCCTGCCGACCAGCTCCGTCCCGTCGAGGGAGATCGAGCCCTCCACGCGCGCGGCGAGACCGACGATGGCCTCGACCAGCTCGGTCTGGCCGTTGCCCTGGACTCCTGCGATCGCGAGGACCTCCCCGGGGCGCACCGCGAAGTCGATGCCGTCGACGACGATGGCGCCGGTCGGGGTCAGCACCCGGAGGCCCTTGACCTCGAGCCCGCCGGTGCCGGGACGCGGCGGCTCCTTGTGCACCGTGAGCTCGACCGCGCGGCCGACCATGAGCGACGCGAGCTCGGCGTTCGTCGCGGTCGGCGACGCCTCGCCGACGATGCGGCCGAGACGGACGATGGTGATCCTGTCGGCGACCTCGCGCACCTCCCGCAGCTTGTGGGTGATGAACACGATCGCGGTGCCCTCCTCGCGCAGCTGCCGCATGATGCCCATCAGCTCATCGGTCTCCTGCGGGGTGAGGACGGCGGTCGGCTCGTCGAACACGAGAACCTTCGCGTCGCGCGACAGCGCCTTGATGATCTCGACCCGCTGCTGGACGCCCACGGGCAGGTCGCCGACGATCGCATCCGGATCGATGTCGAAGCCGAACCGCTCGGCGACGGCGCGCACGTGTGCGCGCGCCTTCGCGATGTCGAGGGTGCCCAGCCCCTTGGTCTGCTCGTGTCCGAGCATCACGTTCTCGGCGACGGTGAACACCGGCACGAGCATGAAGTGCTGGTGCACCATGCCGATGCCCGCCGCCATCGCATCGCCCGGCCCGCGGAAGTGCTGCACGACGTCGTCGAGCAGGATCTCGCCCTCATCCGCCTGATACAGACCGTAGAGGACGTTCATGAGCGTGGACTTGCCCGCGCCGTTCTCGCCGAGCAGCGCGTGGATCTGACCCGGCTCGACGACGAGGTCGATGTGGTCGTTCGCCACGAGGCTGCCGAATCGCTTTGTGATGCCGCGAAGTTCGAGCTTCATATCTGCACCTTATCCAGAAGAATCCATGGAATCGCACCCTTTTCTCCGGGGCATCCGGAGGGAGTGCGGACAATCGTCGTCGCCCGTCCACGGAGCGGGGCGAGTGACCTTCACGGCCACTCGCCCCGCCCCTGGAACCTGGGATCAGATCACGGGGAGTTCGGGGACTCCACCGTGATGTCGCCGGCGATGATCGCCTCCTGCAGCGCCGCGATCTCGTCGAGCAGGCCGTCGGGCAGCTCGCCCTCGAAGTCGCCGAATCCGGAGAGCTTGACGCCCTCGTTCTCGAGCGTGCCGACGTAGGGCTCCGGGTCGAACTCGCCGGCCGCGGCGGCGGTGGTCGCATCCTTCACGGCCACATTGATCGCCTTCATGATCGAGAACATCGTCACGTCCGCCACGCTCGGATCGGCGACCGCGAGGTCGCTGTCGACACCGACCATCAGCGTGTCCTTGCCGCTGTCGGCGATGGCTGCCGCAGCGCTCTGGTAGATCGGTCCGCCGACGGGGAGGATCACGTCGACGCCCTGGTCGAGCACGCCCTGAGCGGTCTGCTTGGCGGTGTCGTTCGCATCGAAGCCGCCGGTGAACGAGCCCTTCTGCGTCGCGACGTCCCAGCCGAAGACCTCGACGGCTGCCGACTTGTCCTCGTTGTACTTCTCGACGCCGAGCGCGAAGCCGTCCATGAACACGGCGACGGACGGGATCTGCATGCCGCCGAACGTGCCGACCTTGTTCACGCCGCTCTGTGCGGACCAACCGGCCGCGGCGTATCCGCCGAGGTAGGCGGCCTGAGCGGTGTCGAAGACGAGCGGCTTGATGTTCGGAGCATCCGTGGTGCCGTCGAAGTCGGTGTCGGCGTAGTCGTCGATGATCGCGTAGTCGATCTCGGGGTTCGCGAGTGCAGACTCGACCGTCGCGGCCGCGAGCTTGAAGCCGACCGAGACGATGAGCGAGCAGCCCTCGGACACGGCGGTCTCGAGGTTGGGCGCGTAGTCGTTGTCGTTGGCCGACTCGAACTCGAGCGGCTTGATGCCGAGCTCGTCGGCAGCGGCGTCCATGCCCTCCTTGGCCGACTGGTTGAACGACTTGTCGTTCCAGCCGCCCGCGTCGGAGATGAGGCAGGGGAGGAAGTCGGAATCGACCGGCTCCTCCGCGCCGCCCGGAGTCTCGGTGGGCGCCTGACCGCAGCCGGCGAGAGCGAAGACGACGCCGGCGGCGATCGTCGCGCCGAGAAGCTTCTTGGTGGTGGAGATGGTCAACTGATGCCTCCTCAACGAACCCGCGGCCATCGCGGATCGCTCAAAGTTACCTACTGTTGCGACATTTGTGCATACCTCGGCGGCTGACGCTAGCGAAAGGTTACAAACCTGAAATCAATACCGCGGATGAGCATGTGGGAGTGCTCATCAGAGCACGTCGCCGCGCCCGGTGAGCTTGAGGGACTCCACCACTCCCTTGACGCGCTGCGCGTGCTCGACGGTGGTGACGAGAAGGGCGTCGGGGGTGTCGACGACGACGATGTCCTGGACGCCGACGAGGCTGATCACGCGTGAGGTCTGGCTCACGAGGATGCCGCTCGCGGCGTCCGACAGCACTCGCGCGTGCGGGCCGAGCACCGCGAGGTCGTTCTTGCGCCCGTTGAGGACGAGCTTGGCGAGAGAGGCGAAGTCGCCGACGTCGTCCCAGTCGAAATGGCCGGGCACGACCGCCAGGCGACCGCGCTTCGCCGCGGGCTCGGCGACCGCGTAGTCGATGGCGATCTTCTTGAGCCGCGGCCAGATGCGGTCTACCGCCGGCCCCCGGCGCTCGCGGTCGTCCCATGCCTCCGCGAGCTCGATCAGCCCGGCGTGCAGCTCCGGCTCGTTCGCCGCCAGCTCGTCGAGGAGCACGCTCGCCTTCGCGATGAACATGCCGGCGTTCCAGAGGTAGCCGCGGTCGGCGATGTACGCCTTCGCCGTCTCGAGGTCGGGCTTCTCGACGAAGCTCTCCACGAGTGCGGCCTCCCGCGCGCGGTCGACGACGAGCTCGGGACCCTTCTTGATGTAGCCGAAGCCGACCGCCGGCTCCGTCGGGGCGATGCCGATCGTGCAGATGTAGCCCTCGCGGGCGACCTCGACGGCGTCGCGCACCGCGAACTCGAACACCCGGGTACCGCGGATGACGTGATCGGCACTGAAGGAGCCGATGATGACGTCCGGATCGCGCCGGTGCAGGATCGCCGCCGCGAGACCGATGGCCGCCGCCGACTCGCGGGGCTCCGACTCGAGGAAGACGTTGAGGTCGGGGATGCCGGGGAGCTGCTCCTCGACCGCGGCGCGGTGCGCGCGACCGGTGACCACGGCGATCCGGTCCGGACCGGCGAGCGGCGACAGCCGGTCCCAGGTGTCCCGCAGCAGGGAGTGACCGGAGCCGGTGAGGTCGTGCAGGAACTTCGGCGCATCCGCACGGGACAGCGGCCAGAGCCTGCTGCCGATGCCTCCGGCCGGGATCACCGCGTAGAAGTCCTTGATCGGTTCGCTCACCTCGCCAGGGTACCCGCCGCCCATCATGTCGAGAGGCTCTGGACACGATGCAGAAAGACTCTCGACATCGAGAGACTTAGGCTCCCCTTCGTCGCTCCCAGCCACTTGACAGGAATAGGATGGACTCCGATCGGCCGTGCCTGCTGCTTCACCAGGCTCACACTTGGACCACCGCAGTGCACGCGACCGAGTCGTTTCGATCCAGGGAGGACGACCGTGTCCGCAGGCGCTCGCTTGACACCGTCGATTTCGGAGACCACTTCCAAGAGCCCCCGCGGAACCCTCTACCGGGGTCGCGAAGGCATGTGGTCGTGGGTGCTTCACCGCATCACCGGAGTCGCGATCTTCTTCTTCCTGTTGGTGCACGTGCTCGACACGGCGCTGATCAGGGTGTCGCCGGAGGCGTACAACGCCGTCATCGGCACCTACAAGAACCCGATCATGGCCCTCGGCGAGGTCGTGCTGGTCGCCGGCATCGTGTTCCACGCGATGAACGGCCTCCGCATCATCGCCGTCGACTTCTGGTCGAAGGGCGCGAAGTACCAGCGTCAGCTCTTCTGGGGCGTGCTGCTGGTGTGGGGCGTCATCATGGCCGGCTTCGTGCCCCGCCATCTGATGCTCGCGTTCGCCGGATTCGGAGGGGGTCACTGATGACCGCGCAGACCGTCGCCGCACCCGCCCGCCGTCAGCGCGGGGTCAACCTCGAGAAGTGGGGCTGGGTGTTCATGCGCGCCTCGGGCATCGTGCTCGTCGTGCTGATCTTCGGCCATCTGTTCGTCAACCTCATGGTCGGCGACGGCATCCACGCCCTGGACTTCGCGTTCATCGCCGGCAAGTTCGCCTCGCCGTTCTGGCAGTGGTGGGACGTGCTGATGCTGTGGCTCGCGCTGATCCACGGCGCGAACGGGATGCGCACGATCGTGAATGACTACGTCACGACGGAGAAGGTGCGCAAGGCGCTCGTCGGCGCGCTGGTCCTCGCCGCGGGCCTCCTCATCATCCTCGGCACTCTGGTCGTCTTCACCTTCGACCCGTGCCTGGGCGTGACCGAGTCGAGCAGCCTGTGGGACACCTGCCAGGCCGTGGCGAACTGACAAAGAGAAGGCATACGAAAAAGTGACTACTGAGGCCCAGGATTCCGTCGTCCGCGACGGCGTGCACTACCACCAGTTCGACATCGTCATCGTGGGCGCCGGCGGCGCCGGCATGCGCGCCGCGATCGAGGCGGGTCCCGGTGCGCGCACCGCCGTGATCACCAAGCTGTACCCGACGCGCTCCCACACCGGCGCCGCGCAGGGCGGCATGGCCGCCGCGCTCGCGAACGTCGAGGAGGACAGCTGGGAATGGCACACCTTCGACACCGTCAAGGGCGGCGACTACCTCGTCGACCAGGACGCGGCGGAGATCCTCGCCAAGGAGGCCATCGACGCGGTCATCGACCTGGAGAACATGGGCCTGCCGTTCAACCGCACCCCCGAGGGCAAGATCGACCAGCGCCGCTTCGGCGGCCACACGGCCGAGCACGGCAAGACCCCGGTCCGCCGCGCCTGCTACGCGGCCGACCGCACCGGCCACATGATCCTGCAGACGCTGTTCCAGAACTGCGTCAAGCTCGGCATCAACTTCTTCAACGAGTTCTACGTGCTCGACCTCATCACGGTGAAGGATGCCGACGGCAAGACCCAGGTCGCGGGCGTCGTCGCCTACGACCTCTCCACCGGCGAACTGCACGTCTTCCACTCGAAGGCCGTGATCTTCGCCACCGGCGGCTTCGGCAAGATCTTCAAGACGACCTCGAACGCGCACACCCTCACCGGTGACGGCGTCGGGATCGTCTGGCGCAAGGGCCTCCCCCTCGAGGACCTCGAGTTCTTCCAGTTCCATCCGACCGGTCTCGCCGGCCTCGGCATCCTCCTCACCGAGGGAGCCCGCGGTGAGGGCGCGATCCTGCGCAACGCCTCGGGTGAGCGCTTCATGGAGCGCTACGCGCCCACCATCAAGGACCTCGCTCCGCGTGACATCGTCGCGCGCTGCATGGTCCAGGAGGTCCTCGACGGCCGCGGCGCCGGCCCTCACAAGGACTACGTGCTGCTGGACTGCACGCACCTCGGCGCCGAGGTCCTGGAGACCAAGCTCCCCGACATCACCGAGTTCGCGCGCACCTACCTCGGTGTCGATCCCGTCGTCGAGCCGGTGCCCGTGATGCCCACGGCGCACTACGCGATGGGCGGCATCCCGACCAACAACAACGGCGAGGTGCTGGCAGACAACGACACCGTCGTCCCCGGGCTCTACGCCGCGGGCGAGTGCGCCTGCGTCTCGGTGCACGGAGCCAACCGCCTGGGCACCAACTCGCTGCTGGACATCAACGTGTTCGGCAAGCGCAGCGGCCGCAACGCGGTCGAGTACGTCAAGACGGCCGACTTCGTGCCGCTGCCGGAGAAACCGGCGGCGTTCGTGTCCGGCATGCTCGAGGGCCTGCGGAACAACCAGGGCACCGAGCGCATCGCCGTGCTCCGCAAGACGCTGCAGGACGAGATGGACAAGGGCGCCCAGGTGTTCCGCACCCACGAGTCCCTCCAGCACGTGCTGGGCGTCATCGCGGACCTCCGCGAGCGCTACAAGAACGTGCACGTCGACGACAAGGGCCACCGCTTCAACACCGACCTCCTCGAGGCCGTCGAGCTCGGCTTCCTCCTCGACATCGCAGAGGTCGTCGTCTACGCCGCGCAGAACCGCGAGGAGAGCCGCGGCGGTCATATGCGAGACGACTTCCCGGACCGCAACGACGAGAAGTACATGAAGCACACCATGGCCTACCTCACCGGCGATCCGCACTCGTCCGACCCGAGCGATCACATCAAGCTCGACTGGAAGCCGGTCGTGTTCACGAAGAACGAGCAGGGCGAGTTGAACTACCCGCCGATGGAGAGGAAGTACTGAGATGTCGAATGCCGTCGCCGAGGCTCCGACGAACGACAGCGGAGTCCAGTCCTTCCTCGTCACCTTCAACATCCGCCGCTTCGACCCGGAGGTCGACGCGGAGCCGCACTGGGTCGACTACGACGTGGAGCTGTACTCCACCGACCGCGTGCTCGACGCCCTGCACAAGATCAAGTGGGAGGTCGACGGCTCGCTGACCTTCCGCCGCTCCTGCGCGCACGGCATCTGCGGCTCGGACGCGATGCGCATCAACGGCCGCAACCGCCTCGCGTGCAAGACGCTGATCAAGGACCTCGACATCTCGAAGCCGATCTACGTCGAGGCGATCAAGGGCCTGCCGCTGGAGAAGGACCTCGTGGTCGACATGGAGCCGTTCTTCGCCTCCTACCGCGAGGTGCAGCCGTTCCTCGTCGCGAACTCCGTGCCGGAGAAGGGCAAGGAGCGCATCCAGACGATCGCCGACCGTGAGATCTTCGACGACACCACGAAGTGCATCCTCTGCGCCGCGTGCACGTCGTCGTGCCCGGTGTTCTGGACCGACGGGCAGTACTTCGGCCCCGCCGCGATCGTGAACGCGCACCGGTTCATCTTCGACTCGCGCGACGACAACGCCGCCGTGCGCCTGGACATCCTCAACGACAAGGAGGGCGTCTGGCGCTGCCGCACGACCTTCAACTGCTCCGAGGCGTGCCCCCGCGGCATCGAGGTCACCAAGGCCATCGCCGAGGTCAAGCAGGCGGTGCTGCGCGGTCGCCCCTGACCGGCATCCTGATCCGGCGAACGGGCGGGTTCCCTCGGGAGCCCGCCCGTTCCCGCGTCCCGGCCCGTCGCGCCGATAGGGTGAGGGCGTGTCCGAGCCGCTCCCGCTTCGCGCCGTCGAGCGCGTCACGCAGCTGAAGGACCGCACGCTCGCGGCCTTCCCCGTCCGGGTGTGGCGCAACTTCTCGTTCAAGAACGGCTTCCTGCTCTCCGCCGGGATGAGCTACTACGTGCTGTTCGCGCTCTTCGCTCTCCTGTACGTGGCGTTCGCCGGCGCGGGACTCTGGCTCGGCGCCAGCAGCGCCGCGATCGACGCCCTCGTGCGGGTGATGAACACGTACATCCCGGGCCTGATCGGCGACGACGGCGTGTTCACCGTGTCCGACGTCACCGGGATCGCCCGCTCCTCCGGGGGCGTGCTCGGGGTGACCGGCGCCTTCGCGCTCGGGGTCGCGCTGTGGACCGCGGTGGGTGCGGTGACGTTCACCCGGCGCGCCGTGCGCGACCTGTTCGGCCTGCCGTTCGACACGAGGGCGTACTGGCTGCTGAAAGCACGGGACTTCTTCGCCGCGACGGTGTTCGGCGGAGCGATGCTCGTCGGCGCCGTGCTGAGCTGGGCGGGCGTCTGGGCGCTCGAGCAGATGTATCACCTGCTGGGATGGAGCACCGGCTCCTGGCTCTTCGACGCCAGCGTGCGCATCTTCTCCATCGGCGTGGCCTTCGTGCTCGACGCCGGCGCTCTCGCCCTGCTCGTGCGCTTCCTCGCCGGCACCACGCTGCGCTGGCGCTACGTCGGGCCGGGAGCCGCGCTCGGCGGGGGCGCGATGGTGGTGCTGCAGCTCGGCGCCGGCCTGCTGCTGTCCCGGGTGCCGAGCAATCCTCTGCTCGCCTCGTTCGCGGTGATCGTCGGCCTCCTGCTCTGGTGCCGGTGGCTCGCGATCGTGCAGCTTCTGGCCGTCTCGTGGATCGCCGTGACCGCCGAGGACAACGATCAGCCGCTGGAGCGCGAGGACGAGACCGCCGCCCGCCTGGCCGAGGAGGAGGCGCTCGTGCTGGCTGCCAGGGTGCGGCTGCGCCGAGCCGTCGAAGAGGCCCGCGATGCGCCCTGGTATCGCCGCGCCGGTGCCCGCCGTGCGGTCGCCCGCGCCCAGGAGTCGCTGGCGGATGCCGAGAGCGAGGCCGAATCGGGGAATGTCGGACCCCGCCCCTAGGCTGGAAGCATGCCTCATCTGCGTATCGCCACGGTCAATGTCAACGGGATCCGAGCGGCGGCTCGCAACGGGATGGGCGCCTGGCTGGATGCCGCGGACATCGACATCCTGACCCTGCAGGAGGTCCGCGGGCAGGACGAGCACCTCGAGGCGGCCCTCCCCGGCTGGACCTTCGTCCACGACGAGGCGACCGCAAAGGGTCGCGCGGGCGTGGCCATCGCCAGCCGCACCCCGGCGATCTCGTCGCGCACCGACTTCGGAGACGCCGACTTCGACTCGAAGGGCCGCTGGATCGAGGCCGACTTCCTCATCGGCGACCGTCCGCTCACGGTCGTCAGCGCCTATGTGCACACCGGCGAGGCGGACACCCCGAAGCAGGACGAGAAGTGGAAGTTCCTCGATGCGATGAGTGCGCGCATGGCGGAGCTCGGTGCGGACGGGGCCCTCGCACTCGTCACCGGTGATCTCAACGTCGGACACCGGCCCCTCGACATCCTCAACTGGAAGGGCAACGTCAAGAAGGCAGGGTTCCTCGCACGCGAGCGCGCGTACTTCGACCGCTTCCTCGGCGCCGCGGGTGACCCCGTGACCGGGCAGGAGGGCATCGGCCGCGGGATGGTCGGACAGCTCAGCGACACCAGACCGTTCGCATCCGAGGGCGGCGGCGTCGGCCTCGGCTGGGTCGACATCGGCCGGATGATCCACGGCGAGGTCGACGGCCCGTACACGTGGTGGTCGATGCGCGGAAAGGCGTTCGACAACGACTCCGGGTGGCGGATCGACTACCACCTCGCGACCCCGGCTCTCGCCCAGCGCGCGACGGCCTACCACGTGGCCCGTGCCGCCGCCTATGACCAGCGATGGAGTGATCACGCCCCCGTGGTCGTCGACTACTCCTACTGAGTCCGCGGTCGCTCAGGCGGTGAGCAGCGCCGTGACCAGCCCTGCCGCCACCGCGAGGTAGCCGATCAGACTGCCGAGGAACGCCGTCGCGCGGAGCCGCGGCGTGAAGATCAGCGGGATGCCGAGCGCCGTGACGAGTCCGGCGCCGAGAGCGAAGAACGTGCCGAAGATCAGCGCATAGCCGTGCGGATCGTCCCCTCCCCCGCCGAAGCGGCTGCTCAGCGCCATCGACGCGAACACCGCGAACGCGCTCCCGAACAGGATCACCAGCAGGATGCCGAACGCCGGGACGACCCCGTCCGAGCCTCTCCCGTTCCGCGACACAGGCCGAGTCTGCCAGCCCGGCAGAAGGCGCACCAGCATCCCCATAGGATTGATACCGTGACGAAACCTCGCCTTTACTCGGGAATGCAGCCCTCCGCCGACTCGCTCCAGATCGGCAACTACATCGGCGCGCTCCTGCAGTGGCGGGATCTGCAGAGCTCCTACGACGCGTATTTCTCCGTCGTCGACCTGCACGCGCTCACCGTCGCGCAGGATCCTGCGGTGCTGCGCGAGAAGACGCGCCGCACCGCCGCTCAGTACATCGCAGCCGGCATCGAGCCCTCGCAGTCGACGCTGTACGTGCAGTCGCACGTGCGGGCGCACGCCGAGCTCGCCTGGATCCTCTCCACGATCACGGGCTTCGGCGAGGCCGGCCGCATGACCCAGTTCAAGGACAAGTCCGCCCGCTACGGCGCCGACGCCACCAGCGTGGGCCTGTTCACCTACCCGGTGCTGATGGCCGCCGACATCCTGCTGTACCAGACCGATGTGGTGCCGGTCGGCGACGACCAGAAGCAGCACGTCGAGCTCACCCGCGATCTCGCGGAGCGCTTCAACTCGCGCTTCGGCGAGACGTTCGTCGTGCCGCGCCCGGTGATCCAGAAGGACACCGCGCGGATCTACGACCTGCAGAGCCCGACCTCGAAGATGTCGAAGTCCGCGGAGAGCGACGCCGGGGTGATCTGGATGCTCGACGACCCGGCGAAGACGGCGAAGAAGATCATGCGCGCGGTCACCGACAACGAGGGCTCCGTGCGCTTCGACAGGGAGAACAAGCCGGGCGTCTCGAACCTCCTGACGATCTACGCGGCGCTCACCGGCCGCCAGGTCGCCGCCATCGAGGACGAGTACGCGGGTCGTGGCTACGGCGACTTCAAGAAGGGGCTCGCGGAGGTCGTCGTCGGCGAGTTCGAGCCGGTCCGTGCGCGGGCCCTGGAGCTTCTGGACGACCCTGCCGAGCTCGACCGGATCCTTGCGGAGAACGCCGCCAGGGCGGATGCCGTGGCGGACGAGACCCTCGGCGCCGTCTACGACCGGGTCGGTCTGCTGCGCCGGGTCTGACCGCCCTCGCCCCTAGGATGGGGGCGTGATCGATCCGCAGCTGCCCCCGCCCGGCGCCGTTCCTCCCGTACCGCCCGCACCCACGGGCGAACCGCAGCCTGCGACCCCCTTCCCGACGCCGCCTCCGCCCTACACCGCGCCCGCACATGCCTATCCCCCGGTCCCGCCTGCCGTGTATCCGGCAGCTCCTCCGTCCGCGCCCGCGCAGGTCCAGCCGGCCCCTCTTGGGGCCTACCAGGTGCCGGTCGGCGGCTACGCCGCCCCCGCCGGCGCCTACGCCGTCCCGGCGACACCGCAGCGGCAGTCCGGGTCCCTCGGGATTCTGGCGCTGATCCTCGCCCTGGTGGCCGCCGTCGTCGCGCCCATCATCGCCGGCGCGGCCGGTTTCGAGATCGGCGCCCGCATCCCCGCCGGTCTCACCGACGCCGATCCGAACGACCCCGACTTCCTCGCGCTGCTCTCCCCCGCGCGTGATCAGGTGCTCTGGGCCGAGATCGCGTTCTGGGCCGGAACCCTCGCAGGCATCGCCGCGATCGTCGTCGGCATCCTCGCGATCCGGAAGCGGCAGCGACGAGGACTCGGGATCGCGGCACTGGTGCTCGCCGCGCTCGGTCCGATCCTCTACACGGTCGTGCTCACGGTGACCTTCGGCGCGGGGACGGCAGCCGGCTTCCTGCCCTGACGCGCCGGCTCAGCGCGGGGCGTGGTGCTTCTGCTGCGCGGCGAGCAGCCCGTCGGCGACGAGAAGCTCCACGGCGTCCGCCGCATCCGAGACGAGGATGGGCAGGTTGGTCCGCTCGTCCTTGCCGAACGGCGAGAGAACCCAGTCGGCGGGATCCTGACGGCCCGGAGGGCGCCCGATGCCGACGCGCACACGCGGGAAGTCCGCCGTCGTGAGCGCCTTGGCGACGTCGCGGACGCCGTTGTGACCGCCGGGGCCACCGCCCACCTTCAGCTTGACCGTGTCGAACGGGATGTCGAGCTCGTCGTGCACGACGACGACCCGCTCCGGCGGAACCGAGTAGAACCGGGCGAGAGCGGCGACCGGCGTGCCGGAGACGTTCATGAAGGTGTTCGGCTTGGCGAGCACGAGCTTGTCGGCTCCGGGGCGCAGCCAGGTCTCCACGACCCTGGCGCCGCCCTTGTGCTCGCGGAAGCTCTCGCCGCGGCGCGCGGCGAGCTCGTCGACCACCATCTGGCCGACGTTGTGCCTGGTCGTCTCGTAGCGCGGGCCCGGGTTGCCGAGTCCCACCACCAGCCAGGTGGATGCCATGTCCTCGTCCTTTCACGCCGGGTCCGCGACCCGGTCAGGATACGACAGAGGGGGCGCGATGTCCTCGCGCCCCCTCTGCGATGAAGCTGTCAGGCGATGAAGCCCGCGGAGGTCACTCCGCGGCGGCCTCCTCGGCCGGAGCCTCCTCGGCGGAAGCCTCCGCCGCCTCGTCCTCGGCGGCAGCCGCCGGGACGGAGACCGCGACCACGAGGACCTCGGGGTCGGAGAGGAGCGTCGAGCCCTTGGGGAGCGCGACGTCGGCGGCCGTGATGTGCGCGCCCTCCTCGAGGCCCTCGACGGAGACCTCGATGTGCTCGGGGATGTGCGTCGCCTCGGCCTCGATGGAGAGGGTGGTGGCGTCCAGGTTCACGATGGTGCCGGCAGCCGACTCGCCCGTCACGACGACGGGGATGTCGATGGCGACCTTCTCGCCCTTCTTCACCACGAGCAGGTCGATGTGCTCGATGATCTGGTGCACCGGGTCCTTCTGCACGTCCTTGACGAGGGTCAGCTGGTCGCCCTTGCCGTCGATCTCGAGCTCGAGCACGGCGTTGGCACGACGGACGATGAGCGAGACCTGGTGGCCGGGCAGAGCGACGTGCACCGGCTCGGTGCCGTGGCCGTAGATGACGGCGGGGATCTTGCCTGCGGCGCGGAGGCGACGGGCGAAGCCCTTGCCGAAGCTCTCGCGGAGCTCGGCGTGGACCTTGGTGTCTTCAGACATGAGGTTCTCCTTCGGGGCACGCAGCGAATCGGCCGCGCGGTGGTCTTGGAATCATGATCTCGTGCGCAGACGCGTGAGGAAAGCCACCGGGCTTGCTTCGCCGCGTCGATAACGGACGTCCGCGCACGCGCGAAAGCGTCCCTCGCCGAGGTACTCCCCCAATGGTACCGGATGACCCGGTAGGCTGAGGACACTCGATCTCTTCCACGCAGAACACGGAGCATCACATGTTCGACGGCGCCTTCTTCTCGCACGCACTCGCCTGGCTCATCGGCGCGATGACCGTGTGCGCCGCCGGCCTGACCTTCGCCGCCCTGTTCTCGCTGGGCCGCTCCGGCTACCGCAAGGACTGAGCCGGCTCCGGTACGCGCCCCGCTCCCCGGGCGCGCGTGAGGACGGGATGCCAGAAGGACGACACACGGGCGGACGCCGTGCTCTCGTCGCGATACCCTGAAGCCATCCCCCTACTTCACGATCGAGGAGCATTCTGTGCCCGAAGCATCAGCGAACATCGGAGTCGTCGGACTCGCCGT
>NZ_JAAKXW010000005.1 GCF_011752045.1 Microbacterium hydrocarbonoxydans | reverse complement strand
CCTTCCACACCCAGTGGTCCGGCGACCGCACCGAGATCGAAGCCGAAGACACCCACTGACGCCTCCTGACGTGATCGGAAAGGCCCCCGGCTCATCGCCGGGGGCCTTTCCTGCTAGCGGGTGATGTCCTGCACGGCCCCTCTGTCCAGCCGCAGGCGACGGGTCGCCCGCCTGGCGACAGCCGAGTCGTGTGTGACGACGATCATCGTGATGCCCTCGGCGCAGAGCGATTCCAGCAGCGTGAGGATCTCGTCGCGCATGCTCTCGTCGAGGTTCCCGGTCGGCTCGTCTGCGAGCAGCACCCGAGGACGCTTCACCGTCGCACGCGCGATGGCGACCCGCTGCTGCTGGCCGCCGGACAGCTCCGCGGGCAGGTGATCGCCGCGATCGGCGAGCCCGACGTGTGCAAGCGCCTCGTCGACGCGCGCACGCCTCTCCTCCTTCTCGAGCTTCAGCGGTTCCAGTGCCATGTCGACGTTGTCGGCGGCGGTGAGCGTCGGGATCAGGTTGAAGCCCTGGAAGACGAAGCCGAGCTCCTCTGCCCTGATCCGCCCGAGCTCCCTGGGCGAGGCAGAGGCGAGCTCGGTGCCGGCCAGCAGAAGCGACCCCGATGTGGGCCTGTCGAGCGCGCCGAGCAGCTGCAGGAGGGTGGACTTCCCCCCTCCCGTCGGCCCCTGAATCGTGACGAACTCGCCGGGCATGATCACGAGATCGACGCCGGTGAGCGCCTTCACGACGCGTCCCTTCTGCGTGTAGGTGCGGGTGACGTCCTTCACGCGGTACAGCGGCGCGGCGGCATCCGTGTTCTCCGCGATGCGTGCGGTGTCTGCGATGGTCATGTGTGTCTCCTTCTCGTTGTGATTCCGTCAGTCGACCGAGCGCAGCGCCTCGACCGGGCTGAGCCGGGCGGCGCGCCACCCGCCGAAGGCGCCGGCGACGAGACCGGCGAGCACCGCCAGGCCGACCGCAACGGCGAGCACCCACACGGTGAGCGGCGCCTGCAGCACGATGTCGGCCGCCTGCGACGCCTGGAGCATGCCGCCTCCGCCGGTCGGGCCGCCCACGCCGTCTGGTCTGCTTTCCGCGGCACCCGCGACGGTGGGCTTGACGAGGTTCACGACGACGATGCCGGCGATGCCGAGCAGGAGTCCGGCCGCGCCTCCGATCAGTCCCTGCACCATCGACTCGCCGGCGACCTGACGGACCACGCGGCCGTTCGACCAGCCGATCGCCTTCAGGGTCCCGAACTCGCGCGTGCGGCGCGAGACTCCGGCGAGGGTGAGCAGCACCGACAGCAGCACGGCGACGGCGAGGACGATGATCGACAGCCAGCTGCCGAGGTTCGTGATCAGCGAAGTGGCGCTGGACAGCGATCCGGAGACAGTGCCGGCGAGCTCGGACTGCGAGGTCACGGTCGCGTCCGGCAGCTCCTCGGCGAGCGCCGTCTGCACGCTGTCGATGGAGGAGGCCGAGTCGGCCCGGACGTAGACGGTGGAGATGACATCCTCCACACCGGCGAGGGCCTGTGCGGTGTCCAGAGGCAGGTACACGTCGGCTGCGGTGTCGGCCGTGTCCGAGACCGAGACCAGGATGCCGACGACGTCGACCTCGGTGCCGGCGACGTCGATGACGTCGCCGACCGCGATCTCCTCGGTCGCCGCGTAGGTGCTGTCGACGAGGGCGACGGGCTCGCCGGCGTCGTCGGCGTCGAAGGCACGGCCGTCGCTCACCTCGGTGGAGGCGAGCGGACCGACCGCGTCGGCCGCCGGGTCGAGGCCGAGCACCGAGAAGGAGTCGATGCCGAACGAACCGCCGCCCGGCGGTGCCTCCCCCTCCGCCGGCATCTCCCCCTCGTCGCCCTCCTGCGAACCGAATCCGCCACGGGGGAGCTCGCCGCTGAACGTCGAGTTGGTGAGGCTGAGCGCTCCGGATGCCGCGGCGACGCCCTCGGTCGCGAGCACCGTGTCCAGCACGGAGGCGTCGAGCGTCCCGCGGCGGAATTCGGTCATCAGCGTGGACCGGCTGAGCGTGGTCGAGTCGCCGTCGGTCGTGCCGTCCTCGCTGCCGAAGTCGAAACGCTGACCGCCCGCCCCCGGTTCCGCCGCGGCGCCGGTGACGGTGAGGTCGGTGCCCACGCCGTACACGGATTCCAGCGCCTTCGCCTGCGCATCGCGCACGCCGGTCGTGAGCGCGTTGACGATGATCACAAGGGCGATCGCGATCGCCAGCCCCACCGCTACGATCGCCGTCTGCTTCTTGCGGCCGGCCAGTTCGCGCCGCAGGTATCTTCCGTACATCTCGCTCCTTCCGCCGCGGACTTCGCGGACCGGGATCGACGCTAGGAAGCCGACTTCTGCGGGATCGAGGGGTACGTGATGAGAAGCCTATGGATACGGCATCCGCTCCTCGTCCTGTGCACGCACAGCCCACGCATAGCCCATTCCATAGGAATCCCATAGGAGACTCCGCAGAATAGGGGCATGAGCACCGTGCATCCCGATCTGCGCCGTCCCGACGGCTCCCCCCTGCGCATCCTCGCCGTCGACGACGAGCAGATGCTCACCGATCTCCTCGCGATGGCCCTGCGCATGGAGGGCTGGGAGGTGCGCACCGCGTCCTCCGGCCTGGAGGCGCTGCAGGTCGCACGCGAGTTCGAGCCCGACGCCCTCGTGCTCGACATCATGATGCCCGACCTCGACGGGATGTCCGTGCTCCGGCGGCTGCGTGAGTCCGGAAGCCTGGTCCCGGTGCTCTTCCTCACGGCGAAGGATGCCGTTGGCGACCGGGTCGCCGGTCTCACGGCGGGCGGCGACGACTACGTCACGAAGCCGTTCAGCCTGGAGGAGGTCATCGCCCGGCTGCGCGCCATCATCCGCCGCACCGGTCACGCGACCGCCGATGACGCCCAGTCCATTCTCCGAGTCGCCGATCTGACCCTCAACGAGGACAGCCACGAGGTCGTCCGCGACGGCACCGAGATCGAGCTGACGGCGACGGAGTTCGAGCTGCTCCGCTACCTCATGCGCAACGAGCGCCGTGTGCTCTCGAAGGCGCAGATCCTCGATCGCGTTTGGAGCTACGACTTCGGCGGCAAGTCCTCCGTCGTCGAGCTGTACATCTCCTACCTCCGCAAGAAGATCGACGCCGGCCGCACGCCCCTGCTGCACACCGTCCGCGGCGTCGGGTACATGATCAAGGCGCCTCAGTGAGCAGCACCGCTGCGCTGCGGCGTCCGATGAGCCTGCAGACGCGGCTGATGAGCGCCGTGATCGGCTTCGTGTCGCTGATCCTCGTGATCGTCGCCGTGATCACATCGGCAACGCTGGGCAGGACGCTCGAAGGGCAGCTCGACGAGAAGCTCAGCGGGTTCGCCGGCCAGCTGACGCAATGGGTCTCGGAGCTCCCGCCGACCCACGCCACCGCCGCCGAGGCGCTCGACGGCAAGAGCGCAGATGTTCCGGGGCTGCTGTTCGCCGTCTCCGGTCAGTTCACCGGTACGAGCGGCGTCATCCTCGCCAGCGCCGACGGCGCGCTCGGCGGCGACAGTGCGCAACTGAGCGCCGCACAGCTGAGGCAGCTCAGCGAGGCCCTCCAGGACGGGCCGTTCGCGACTGTCACGCTCGAGGACATCGGCTCGTACCGCATCCTGGCCAAGACGACCGCCGACGGCGTCATCGTGGTCACGGGCCTCCCCCGCAGCGACATCCAGAACCAGCTCGCCACTCTGCTCACCGTGATCGTCCTGGCGACCATCGGCGGGCTCATCCTGCTCGCCCTCACCACGGCGATCACGATCCGGGTGAGCCTGCGTCCGCTGCGCGCCGTCGCCGCGACGGCGACCCGCGTCGCCAACCAGCCCCTCGACCGCGGTGAGGTGGAGATCACCGAGCGCGTGCCGGCATCCGAGGCCGATCCGCGCACGGAGACCGGACTCGTCGGAGCCGCGCTGAACAAGCTCCTCGACCACGTGAACAGCTCCCTCGCCTCACGGCAGAAGAACGAGGAGCGGATGCGGCGGTTCGTGGCGGACGCCAGCCACGAGCTGCGCACCCCCCTGGCATCGATCCGCGGATACTCCGAGCTCTCCCTGCGCGCCCTCAGTCAGCAGCAGGGTCCGGCCGTGATCGAGGGCACGACGACCTCGCTGGAGCGCATCCAGGCCCAATCCCTGCGGATGACGAGGCTCGTCGAGGACCTGCTCCTGCTCGCGCGACTCGACGAGGGCCGCGAACTCGTGCACGGCACCGTCGATCTCACCCGGCTCGCTCTCGAGGGACTGTCCGACGCGCGACCCACAGCCCCCGACCATCGCTGGAGCGTCGAGGTCCCTGACGAACCCGTCACCGTCGTCGGCGATGCCGGGCGGCTCCATCAGGTCGTGGCGAACCTGCTCGCGAACGCGCGCACGCACACCCCGGCCGGTACGTCCATCACGCTGCGGGTCAGCCGCGAAGGCGACGAGGCCGTGCTGCGGGTGCACGACGACGGGCCCGGGATCGACCCCGGCGTCCGCGAGGAGCTGTTCGCACGATTCGCCCGAGGGGACAGCTCGCGCACCCGCCAGACCGGCGGCACCGGGCTCGGCCTCGCCATCGCGAAGGCGATCGTCGAAGGGCACGGCGGCCACATCACCGTCGCAAGCGAACCGGGCGACACGACGTTCACGGTCCGCATCCCGCTGAACCCGGCCGCGCCGGCGTCCGTCGACTGAGCCGGAGGCGGGGCGCCGCCTCAGTACCCGGCGAAGGCGTCCGTGGTGAGTCCGTGCGCCTTCTGCAGCGCAGGAGCGAGGTCGGCGATCAGCCGCGGCGGGCCGGAGATGAAGGCGTGCCGCGACGCGATGTCGGGCACGTACTGCTCCAGCGTGCCGGCGTCGAGCCGCGCGCCCTGCGCCCAGGTCCAGTGCGAGGGCAGCGCCGCGGGCTCCTCTCGGCTGAACACGACGACGCGGGCATCGGTGGCGGCGAGCTCCTCCCTGAAGGCCAGCTCCGCCGGATCGGACACCACGTAGACGAGGACGACGTCGCGGTGCTGCCCGGCGAGCTGCAGCTGGCGCAGCTGGGACACGAACGGGGTGACCCCGATGCCGGCCGCCACCATCAGCACCGGGATGTCGCCTCGCGGCAGGAGGAAGTCTCCCCAGGTGCCGGTGACGGCCAGCGTCGCCCCCGGCTCCGCGGCCGCGAGGGCCCGCTTGTAACTGGACGGATGCTTCTGGTCGCCGTTCTTGTACGCGATGCGGAGCGTGGGGAGATCTCCGGGAGCGGAGACGATGCTGAACTCGCGGCGCGTGCCGCGCGCATCGGGCCGCCGGTGCGGCACGTCCAGCTCCAGGTACTGCCCTGGCAGGAAGGCCAGCTTCCCCTTCGCACGGAAGGTGAGCTCCTGCACCGTCGGGGTGATGAAGTCCCGGCGCTCGAGCGTGAGGCGAACGGATCCGCGCAGCGCGAAGGCGAAGGCGAGCAGGTTGCCGATGAGGAGCGCCCGCTCCTGCCCGAGCGTGAAGAGGCCGCCGATCATGATCGGCCAGCCGGCGAGCACCCCGACGAGGGCGGCGACGGAGAACTGCTGCCAGCGCCGGGGCGGCAGGGTCAGCGGCTCGGAGAGCATGAACGCCCCGAGGAAGAGGAACGGCGACTGCAGCACCGCGAAGGAGAGCGACTGGAGCACGTCGACGTCGAGGCCGTTCTGCTGGGCGAGCGCCGACTGCCTGATCACGGACACCGCGATCGCGACGACGAGGAACACCAGCACGATGCGCACCTTCTCTGTGCGCCACAGCACGATGAGACCGAGGACCGCCACCGGGATGGTCAGCATCGGCGTCCCCACCCACCAGGCCGAGAAGGTGCCGAGCCCCGCGATCGTCACGACCGCGGCGCCGAGCGCGGCGGGGTTGAGGATGTGCCGGCCGCGCCAGGCGATGACGTACTTCGACGCCGCCGCGAGCGCCCCCGCGAGTGCGAGCCCGCCGAGCTGGGCGGGTTCGAGTCCCGGCTGCAGCACGAAGAGCAGGATCAGGGAGGTCACCAGCGACGACTCGATGCGCCACGGCAGGTGCAGCAGCCGCTGGGTCACGGCGTCCACCGCGGAGATCGCCACCGCGAGCACCGCGAACGACGCGATCAGCGCGAGCGGCTGCGGTGAGATGAGGCCCGAGAACGACAGGATGAGCGCGATCACGGCGAGGGAGAGAAGCGAGAACAGCACGAGGCGGTACATCGAGATCGCGCCGAGCAGCGCGAGGACCCGCTGCCTCATGGCGGTGAATGCAGTCAACACGTCTTCTACCCTTCCGTACTTCTCAGCCCCGAGGGCCGGCCGTGAACAGTTCCCCCGGCCAGCCGGGCGAGCGCTCGGCCGTGCCGTCCGTCGTCATCCGCACCCACTCGACGCCCCAGGCCGCGGCGAGGCCAGGGCCGCCGTCGAAGAACAGCGCGGTCGCGACGGCATCCGCCCTCATCGCGTCCGGGGCGAGCGCCCACGTGGCCGCCCAGGTGCGCACCGGCAGGCCGGTGCGGGCGTCTAGCACATGGTGCAGTCCGTCTCCCCAGGCGCGGCGGTTGACGGCCGAGGCGCAGAGCGCGGCGTCCCGCAGGCTCACGATGCCGATCGCCTTCGCCGCGTCGTACGGATGCTCCAGGCCGATGCGCACGGCGCCGCCGCGCACTCTCATGTCCCCGCCCGCGTCGACGACGAGGTCACCGGGGACGTCGGCGAGCACCGCCACGACGAGGTCCACCAGCCGCCCCTTGCCCAGCGCGCCGACATCGAGGAGCACGGGAGCGGATGCGGTGACTCCGTCCGCCGTCCACCGGATGAGATCGGTCCACGCCGCGGGCGCGGCGAGGGGCTCCGCCGCGGTCAGCGAGTAGTCCGCGTCGTAGCCGAGCGCGGCGAGGCTGTCGCCGACGAGCGGGTTGACGGCGCCGGCCGTGGCCGCGGAGAGCTCCCGGTAGGCGTCGAGCATCGCGCCCGCATCCGACGCCGCCAGCCGGCCGCCCTCCCGGCAGAGACGGGCGACCTGCGAGTCGGCACGGAACCGCGACCACTCGGCGTCGAACCGCGCGATCTCGGCGGCCACGGCCGCACGGTGTCCCTCGTCGAGGGTGTGCGCCGTCTCGATCTCCCAGCGGGTGCCGATCGCGTCGAATCGCCAGACCGCCATGATGCCCGGCCCCTACGCGGCGGCCTGCTCCTTGATCGACTCGACGGCCTCGTTGAAGCCGCCGCTGGTGAGCGAGGAACCGGCGACGCGGCTGACGTCGAGATCGTCGAGCGCGACGCCGACGACCTCATCGGCGATGCCGTCGATGAACTGCCCCTGATAGTTCCGGCTCTCCGGCGCCTGCGGGTCGCCGGTGACCTCGACCTCCGTCACGACGCCGTCGGCGATCGTCAGCGTGACGGAGATCTCCTCCACCGTCTCCGGGGTCTGGTAGGCGCCGTCGGCGGTGTACGTGCCATCGGCATAGGTGCCGGACGTGGAGTCGCCGCCCGTCGACGAGTCACCCGCTCCCGAGTCGCTCGTGGTCGAATCGGCGCCGGTGTCCGCGGGGTTCTCCTCGGCGTCGGCCGCGCCCGCGCAGCCCGCCAGGACGAGGAGGCCGGCGATGCCGACGAGGGCGGAGCCCTTGCGGACGGTGGTCGGTACGGTCGTGCGGATCATGAAGGCCCTCCGGTCCTGGATCGATGTGCTCCATCGACCGTAGGCATCCGTCCTATGCACGGGCTGTGCCGTGACGATGAACCGGTCAGGCGTCGCCGCCGAACATGCTGGTGACCGAGCCGTCCTCGAAGACCTCGTGGATGGCGCGGGCGAGCAGCGGGGCGATCGGCAAGACCGTGAGGTTCTCCCAGCGGCGCGACTCCGTGAGCGGGATGGTGTCGGTGACGACCACCTCGTCGATCGAGGAGTCCTGCAGGCGCTCGGATGCCGGGTCGCTGAAGATCGCGTGCGTCGCCGCGACGATGACGCGGTGCGCCCCGTTCGCCTTGAGAGCCTGCGCGGCCTTCACGATCGTGCCGCCGGTGTCGATCATGTCGTCGACGAGGAGGCAGGTGCGGCCCTCGACGGTGCCGACGATCTCGTGCACGGAGACCTGGTTGGCGACCTTGGGGTCGCGACGCTTGTGGATGATCGCGAGCGGTGCCCCGAGGCTGTCGGACCAGGTGTCGGCCACGCGGACGCGGCCCATGTCGGGCGAGACGACCGTGAGGATCTCGCGGTCCTCCTGGCTGAGGGTGCGCTGGAAGTGGTCGAGCAGCACCGGCTTGGCGAACAGGTGGTCGACCGGGCCGTCGAAGAAGCCCTGGATCTGCGCCGCGTGCAGGTCGACGCTCATCACGCGGTCCGCGCCGGCGGTCTTCAGCAGGTCGGCCACGAGACGGGCGCTGATCGGCTCGCGTCCGCGCCCCTTCTTGTCCTGGCGGGAGTACGGGTAGTAGGGGGCGACGACGGTGATCCGCTTGGCCGACGCGCGCTTGGCCGCGTCGATCATGATGAGCGTCTCCATGAGCCACTCGTTCACCGGCTCGCCGAAGGTCTGGATGAGGAACAGGTCGCAGCCGCGGATCGAGACCTCGAAGCGCGAGTAGATCTCGCCCGAGGCGAAGGTGCGGTGCTCGGTGGGTGCGATCTCGGTGCCGAGCGCGGCGGCGACGGCCTTCGTCAGCTCGGGGTGCGAGCGCCCGCCCGCGATGACCAGCCGCTTCTTCGTCTTGGCGACGAGTCCGGGCGCGATGCCGTTGTCCCGATCCAGATCGACCGTCTTCTTCTTGCGCGCCATTGGTGCCTACTCCGCCGCTCGAGCCCGGGCTGCGGCATCCGCCGCACCCGTGCCTGCCCTGTTCTTCTCGACCCAGCCCTCGATGTTGCGCTGAGGCGCGACGCTCATGGCCAGGGAACCGGCGGGCACGTCCTTCCGGACGACGGCGCCGGCGCCTGTCTTCGCGCCTGCTCCCAGCCTAACGGGCGCGACCAGGGTCGTGTGCGATCCGGTGTGCACCTCGTCCTCGACGATCGTGCGGTGCTTGTTCACGTCGTCGTAGTTGGCCGTGATGGTGCTCGCGCCGAGGTTCACTCCGCGGCCGATCGTGGCGTCTCCGACGTACGACAGGTGCGGGACCTTGCTGCCCTCGCCGATCTCGGCGTTCTTCGTCTCCACGTACGCGCCGATCTTCCCCTTGGGGCCGAGGATCGTGCCGGGGCGGAGGAACGAGAACGGGCCGACCGTCGCCTCGGCGCCGATCACGGCGAGGGTCGCGTCGGTGCGTCGGACGATCGCGTCCTCCCCCACCTCGCAGTCGACGAGCGTGGTGTCCGGCCCGACGATCGCGCCGGCCGCGATCGTGGTCGCCCGGAGGATCTGGGTGTGCGGGAGGATCGTGACGTCCGGCGCGAGTGTGGCGTCGTCGTCGATCCAGGTGGTCGCGGGATCGATGATCGTGACGCCCTCGAGCTGCCAGCGGCGCACGATGCGCTGGTTCAGCAGGCGGCCGACCTCCGCGAGCTGGGCGCGATCGTTGACCCCGTAGGTGACCGTGACGTCGGAGACGACGGATGCCGCGACACGGCTGCCGTCCCGGCGCAGCATCCCGGGCACATCGGTCAGGTACATCTCGCCCTGCGCGTTGTCGACGCCGACGGCTGGGAGGTACTCGCGCAGGACCGCGGCGCGGAAGACGTACATGCCGGCGTTGATCTCGCGGACGGCGGCCTCCTCCACGGTGGCGTCCTTCTGCTCGACGATGCGGTCGACCCCGCCGTCCGCGTCGCGGATCACGCGACCGTATCCGGTCGGGTCGTCGACGACCGCGGTCATCAGGGTCGCGGCGGCCTCGGCGGCGCGGTGCTCGTCGAGGAACGTCCGCAGCGTGTCGGCGTCAGCCAGCGGGCAGTCGCCGGAGAGCACGAGGACATCGCCGTCGAAGTCCTCGGGGAGCTCGTCGATCGCGACCTGCACGGCGCGGCCCGTGCCGGGGACCTCGTCCTGGTCGATGAAGACGGCGGCCGGGTAGTCCTCGGCGAGTGCCGCGACGACCTGGTCGCGCTCGTGGCGGACCACGACCTCGATGTGATCGGCACCCAGCCGCGTGGCGGTGGTGAGCACGTGCCCGACCAGTGGACGGCCGCCGATCGGATGCAGCACCTTGGGCAGACGCGACTTCATGCGCGTGCCCTGGCCTGCGGCGAGGATGATGATCGCGAGATTGTTCTCAGTCATGCTCCGCCGCCAGGACTCGAACCTAGACCTCACAGCTCCAAAGGCTGTCGTGCTGCCATTACACCACGGCGGACCGCGGCGCCCAGGAGGAGGCCGCGCGTCAAGTCTGCCATGTCCGCCCGTGCGCGACCCGCGTGCGATGACGGCCGGGCCGTCACACGGAGGAAACACGTTCCTGAGATGCTGGCATCATGAGCATCGTCATCGAGCGTGTCGAGTCTGCGACCCCGGCACTGGCGGCCTTCGTCGCCGCGCATCACGCCGAGATGGAGGGGACGGCCCCGCCGGAGAGTCAGCACGCCCTGTCCTTCGACCGACTGCTGGAGCCGGGCATCCGCCTGTTCGCCGGTTACGACGACGGCCACGCCGTCGCCACCGGGGCCCTGGCCGCCGTGGAGGACGGGCACGAGGAGCTCAAGTCGATGCGCACGGCGCCGACCATGCGCGGGCGCGGCGTCGGCCGTGCGATGCTCGCCTTCCTCATCGACGACGCCGCGAACCGCGGCATCCTCCGACTCTCCCTCGAGACCGGCCGCGATTCCTTCTTCGCACCGGCCCGCGCCCTCTACGCGAGCGCCGGATTCGTCGAATGCGATGCCTTCGGGCGGTATCTTCCCGACCCGAACAGCGCCTTCATGACCCTGACGCCGGTGACCGCGACATCCGGCTCCCTCGGGGTCGACCCGGGATAATGGACGGATGAGCGAGGCGGATGAGGTCGACCGGATCGTCGGCGCGTGGAACACCCAGCGGCCCGATCTCGACTTCTCGCCCCTCGAGGTGCTGTCGCGGATGGACCGGCTGACGCGCCTCCTCGACCGCGCCCGTCGCGACGTCTTCCGTCGCAGCGACCTGGAACCGTGGGAGTGGGACGTGCTCTCCGCGCTCCGCCGCGCCGGGGCCCCGTTCCAGCTCTCCCCCAAGCAGCTGCTCCAGCAGACCCTCGTCTCCAGCGGCACGATGACGAACCGCATCGACCGTCTCGTCGGGCGCCGCTTCGTGCGCCGCGAGGCCGACCCCGACGACGGCCGCAGCGTCCTGGTGACCCTCACCGACGACGGCCGGATCCGGGTGGACGCCGCGATCACGCGCCTCGTCGACGTCGAGGCCGATCTGCTGCAGGGCCTGTCCCGCGCCGACCGGGACCGGCTCGCCGGCCTGCTGCGCAAGCTGAGCCTCAGCTTCGACGCCTGACCCGGGCCGGGCGCCAGGCCCGGGTCAGGCGCACGCCGGCCTCAGACGTCCGCGTCGACGATCACGGCGACCTTGCCGGTGACCCTTCCCGTCTCCACGCGCTCGTGGGCGGCGACCAGATCGTCGAGCCCGTACTCCGCGTCGAGATGGACGGTCAGCTCCCCCGCGTCGGCGAGAGCGGCGATCTCCGTCAGCTGCGCGCCGTTCGCCGCGACGAGGATCCTCGTCACGGGGTCGGCTCCCCAGCCGGCCAGCTGCGCCCTCTGGGCGTCGGCGAGACCGGTGATGGTGACCACCGCGGTGCCGTCGGCGACCGCGCCCCGCGGCGGCAGGGTGTCGTCGACCGTGATGAGGACCGCGTCGACCCGCTCGATCCCGGCGAGCGCCGCCTCGTCGCGGTAATCGATCACGGTGTCCGCGCCCCAGCTCCGCAGCAGCTCCTGCTTGCCGGGGCGCGCCGTGGCGATCACCTCGGCACCCCGCGCCTTCGCCAGCTGAACGGCCAGGTGCCCCACTCCGCCCGCGCCTCCGAGCACGAGAACGCGCTGCCCGCTGCGGACCTCGGCGACGTCGAGCGCCTGCCACGCCGTCAGCGCGGCGAGCGGCGCGGCACCCGCCTGCGCGATGCTCCAGCTCGCCGGCGCGGCGGCCAGATCGCGAGCCCGCACGACGGCGTACTCCGCGAGAGTGTGCGCGGCGTCGGGGAAGGCAGCGAGGGCGAAGACGCGGTCGCCCGGCGCCCACTCCCCCGCGTCGTCGCCGACATCCGACACGACCCCCGCGACGTCCCATCCCGGATGGTCGGTGTACCGGATCGGCCCGAAGTCCGTCGCGGCCGCGCGGATCTTCACGTCCACGGGGTTGAGCCCCACGGCCCCCACCTTCACGAGGACCTCGCCCGGCCCGGCGACCGGGATCTCGACCTCGGAGATGGAGATGACCTCGGCCGCGCTTCCCGGTCCGGAGTACTTCGCTGAACGCACCTGTTCGCCTTTCGTTCCTGCGGTCGCTCCGACCGCGACATCCAGCCTGATCCACGGTCGCCCGCACGAAAAGTGGCTTGAAAGACAACATATGTCATGATGTGGCCATGCATCGTGTCGTCGTCGTCGCCCTCCCCGGGGTCTACCCGTACGAGCTCGGAGTGCCCGCGCGCTTCTTCCGGGCCGCCTTCCGCGACGGGACGCCGCTCTACTCCGTCACGACCTGCTCCCTCGACGGCGAGCCGGTGCCCACAGACGCCGACTTCTCCGTGACGCCCATGTCGGACAGGAGGGCGCTGGACATCGCCGACACGATCATCGTGCCGCCGTGGAGCGGCGCCGAGACGTCCGGGGATCCCATCGGACTCCACGCGTACGCCGACCGGCGCATCGTCAGCTACTGCACCGGAGCCTTCACTGTCGCGGCATCCGGTCTCCTCGACGGCAGGGAGGCGACGACCCACTGGTGCGCCTCCGACGCGTTCGAGAGGCGGTTCCCGCGCGTGCGCCTGCGGCCGGATGAGCTCTTCGTCGACACAGGGTCGGTGCTGACCGCCGCCGGCGCGTCCGCCGCGGTCGACGCCACCATGCACCTCATCGCGCACGACCACGGCACCGCGGTCGCGGCCGGGGTCTCGCGGATCACCCTGGCCGCGCCCCACCGGGGAGGCGGGCAGCGCCAGTTCGTCGCCCGGCCGGCCGTCGCATCCTCAGCCCCCGGTTCCGCGAGCGACATCCAGAGCTGGCTGCTCGCGCACGTCGACGAACCGCTGTCGCTGGCCTCCGTCGCCGAGCGCTTCGGGATGAGCGTGCGCACCCTCACCCGGCGCTTCCGTGCGGAGACCGGGCGGACCGTGGGCGACTGGTTCGCCGATGCTCGGGTCGACCGCGCCAGGGAGCTGCTCGAGACCACCGACCTCCTCGTCGACGACGTGGCGGCGCGCGCGGGGTTCGCGACCGCGGCGGCGCTGCGCAAGCACTTCCGCGAGCGACTCGGAATCGCACCGCAGCAGTACCGCTCCCGATTCACGCGGGCCGCGTAGGCTAGCTGGAATGGGCATGCCCTCCCCCCTCCCGGTGCGCGACGGCGTCGGAGCGACCCGCCTGCACGTGCCGCTGCATGGTGAATGGCCGACCGTCGCCGCGTACATGGTGGAGCGGTTCTTCCATCTCGAGCCGGAACGGCTGCTGGTCCGCTTCGACCGCGGCGAGATCGTCGCCCGCGACGGCAGCGCCCTCACCAGGGACACTCCACTCGGGGCCGAGGAGTTCGTCTGGTATTACCGGGAGCCGCCCATCGAGCGGGAGATCCCTTTCGACGTCGAGCTGCTGCATCAGGACGACGACCTCGTCGTCGTGGACAAGCCGCATTTCCTGCCCACGACGCCGGGAGGCAAGTTCCTGCAGAACTCCGCCCTCGTGCGGCTGCGCAACCTGCTCGGCATCCCGGAGCTCACCCCCATCCACCGCCTCGACAGGGCGACGGCGGGCCTGCTGATGTTCTCGACCCGGCCGGAGACCCGCGGCGCCTACCAGCTGCTGTTCGAGAACCGCGAGGTGCAGAAGGTGTACGAGGCGGTCTCGCCCCGTCCCGCCGGCTGGGATCCTTCCCGCTTTCCTCTCGTCTACCGCAACCACATCGTCAAGAACCGGGGTGAGGTGTGCGTGCGGGTCGACGACGAACGGGAGCCGAACTCCGAGACCCTCATCGAGATCCTGGATGCGGACCACCGCGTCGTGCACACGCTGCTGCGACCGCACAGCGGCAAGATGCATCAGCTGCGGGTCCATCTCGCCGCTCTCGGCCTCGGCATCCTGAACGACGGGTTCTACCCGGTCCTGCTGCCGGAGACGCCCGACGACTTCGCGAAGCCGCTCCAGCTGCTGGCCAGGGAGCTGCGCTTCGCCGATCCGCTGAGCGGCGAGGCGCGCGCGTTCACGACCCGGCGCCGCCTGCAGGAGGCCCCGGCGTGACGGCGCTCCGCGACATCGCCCGCTGGCGCCTCCGCTCCCAGCTCCTCGAGGCGCCGGCCGCAGACGCCGAGACGGCGGTGCGGACCATGCTCGCCGTGCAGGCCGAGAACCCTGCCCAGTCGGCATGGGCCGTCGCGGCCCGCACGACCTCGCCAGACCAGGGTGACCTGGGGAAGGCCCTGGCGGACGGACGTGTCGTGCGCACTCACGTGCTGCGCCCCACGTGGCACTACGTGCACGCCGACGACGTCCGCTGGCTGATCGCTCTCACCGCCCCGCGGGTGCTGCCCGTCTTCGACCAGCAGCTGCAGCCGTCGGCCGACCGGATGACCGACCTCATCGATGCGATCGGGAAGGCCGTCGCGGGCACTCCCGGTCTCACCCGCGCCGAGATCGCCGTCGCCCTCGCGGAGGGCGGGCTGGAGCTGCCCTCCTCGCAGCTGACGCTGCTGCTGGGCAGGCTCGAGCTGCACCGCATGATCATCAGCGGCGCGCCCCGCGACGGTCAGCACACCTATGCCCTGATGGACGATCGGGTGCCGGCGGGCGAGGCGGTGGACCGCGACGACGCGCTCGCCCGCCTGGCGTTCGGCTACCTCGCGTCGCACGGCCCGGCCACCGATCGCGATCTCGCGTACTGGGCGACCCTCACCGTGACGGATGCGCGGCGCGCGATCTCGGCCGTCTCGGAGCGGCTGGAGTGCTTCGAGCATGAGGAGCGCACCTACTGGCACGTTCCGGGGAGCGCACCGTTCTCGGGTCGCAGCCCCGCGCATCTGCTGCAGATCCTGGATGAGATGTACCGCGGATATCAGGACTCGCGCTGGGTGCTGGACGCGGAGGGAGTCGTGCCCAGGGCGCGTGAATCGTCGATGGGCATGGTGCTCTGCGACGGGCAGATCGTCGCCGGCATGCGGCGCAGCGTGAGCGCCGCGAAGGCGGTCTTCACGGTGTCGCCCTACCGCCGGCTCGATGGCCGCGAGCGCGCCGAGATCGAGGATGCCGCGGAACGATGCGGCGCCTTCCTCGGCGTCGAGCCGGTGCTCGAGTTCACGTCGGGCTGAGGGGCTGGTCCGCCGCAACGGTCGCCTCGGCATAGCGCCGGGCGAGGGTCCTGATCGCCTCCCGGAGCTCTGGCGGACCTTCGACCGTGAACGGCTGGTCGAGCAGCGCGAGGTGCACGGCGACCGTCATCGGGTGATCCGCTCCGGTGGCGAGGATGCAGCGCTCGTCGTCGACAGCCTCGACGAGGCCGACCGACGGGTCGATCCTGTCTGCCACGACATCTGCGGGCGCGTGGATCAGTACGCGGGCGCGGAATCTCCATCCGGCCGAGGCGACGCCGCGCAGCACATAGCCGGACACATCGTCAGCCGGCAGCTCTCGCGGGGTGAACGGTCGACGGGTCGGCGGGCGGAGCACCATGCGATCGACCCGGAAGCTGCGCCACCCATCGCGCTCGAGGTCGAATGCGACGAGATACCAGCGTCGTCCCCAGCTCACGAGCCGGTACGGCTCCACACGACGAGATGAGCGCTCGCCCTGGAACGGCGTGTACTCGAACCGCAGCCACTCGGCATCCTGAACGGCGCGGGCGATGGCCGCGAGCACGGACGCCTCGACATCGGCGCCGGAATCACGAGTCTGCGGCGCGGTCGCGGCCTCCATGGCGCGCACCTGAGCGGCCAGGGGCGGCGGGAGCACGTTCTCGAGTTTGGCGAGCGCACGCGCCGCACTCCCCTCGATCCCCGCGACCGAGTTCGTCGTCACCTGATGCAGGGCGATCGCGACGGCGATGCCCTCGTCGTCGTCCAGCATGAGCGGTGGCAGATCCGTCTCGCGGTCGAGGCGGTAGCCGCCGGCGGCGCCGGCCGTGGCGTCGATCACGTAGCCGAGTTCGCGAAGCCGGGCGATGTCGGCACGGATCGTCCGCGTCGACACGGCCGTGCGACGAGCCAGCTCTGCGGCCGTCCACGCCCGCCGCTGCCGGAGCAGCGCGAGCACCTGGAGCACGCGCATGGCCGTCTGATTCACCGCCGAACCTCTCTCATGATGCGGAAGCTATTCTTCCGCATTGATTCCTACCGTAGGGGCATGACGAACAACGAGCCGAACGGCATCCCGCAGACCACTCCCCTCGCCGACGAGCGGATCGCTCCGTTCACGCTGGCGATCCCCGACGCCGACGTGGCCGACCTCCGCGACCGTCTCGCGCGCACCCGGTACACGACGGAGGCGCCCGGCGCCGACCCCGCATACGGCGCCAGCCTCACCGCGGTGCGCGCGATGGCGGAGTACTGGCAGCACGAGTTCGACTGGCGTGCCGTCGAAACTCGACTCGCGGCCTTCCCGCAGTTCCTGACGACCGTCGATGGACAGCCCATCCACTTCCTGCACGTGCGCTCGGCAGAGCCCGGCGCCTTTCCGATCGTGCTGACGCACGGCTGGCCGGGCTCGTTCGCCGAGTTCGCCGACATGATCGCGCCGCTCGTCGATCCGGTCGCGCACGGCGGACGAGCCGAGGATGCATTTCACGTCGTCGTCCCGAGCGTCCCCGGCTACGCGTTCAGCGCTCCGGTGACCGAGAGCGGCTGGGGCTCTGCGCGGGTGGCGGCGGCATGGGACACGCTCATGAAGCGCCTCGGATACGAGCGGTACGGTGCCCACGGCGGCGACGGCGGATCGCTGGTCGGACGCGAGCTCGGCATCCTCGCGCCCGAGGGCCTCGTCGGCACGCACGTGCTGCAGCTGTTCTCGTTCCCCAGCGGCGACCCCACGGAGTTCGAGAAGCTCGGCCCGAAGGACTACGAGGCGCTCGAGATCCTGAAGGACTTCGGTGAGATCTCGGCGTTCGCCACGCTGCAGTCCACCCGGCCGCAGACGCTGGCCCACGCACTCGCCGACTCACCGGTCGGCCAGCTCGCCTGGAACGAGCTCATGGCGACCTTCGATCGTCCGACCGCTCTCACGCGGGACCAGATCCTCACCCACGTGTCACTGTACTGGTTCACGAACACGGCCGGGTCTTCTGCAAGGCAGTACAAGGAGGATGCGCGCTTCAACGCCGGCGAGGGCGTCTCTGAGCGCGTCAACCACACGCCCACCGGAGTCTCCGTCTTCAAGAACGACTTCCACTCGATCCGGCCGTTCGCCGAGCGGGACAACGACCGGATCGTGTTCTGGAAGGAGCACGAGGTGGGCGGGCACTTCGCGGCGATGGAGGTGCCCGACATCCTCGTCGCGGACCTGCGCGAGTTCTTCGCTCCGCTGCGCTGAGACGTGCGCGACGGCCGCCCTGGCATCGGGGCGGCCGTCTGCGTCGTCAGCGGCGCATGACCTTCCGCGCCAGGCGGTTGCCGAGCAGCTGCACGAGGTGCACGAACGCCACGATGAGGATGATCGCCGCCCACATCACCACGGGCTCGAACTGGCGGAAGCCGTAGATCTGCGCGAAGGCGCCGAGGCCGCCGCCGCCGATGAGACCGGCCATCGCCGTCATGTCGATGAGCGCCACGATGATGAAGGTGTAGCCGAGGATGAGCGGCCCGAGAGCCTCGGGGATCGCCACGGTGAACAGGATCCGCCAGGGACCCGCGCCCATCGATCGAGCGGCCTCGATGACGCCGGGCGGCACGGACACGAGGTGCTGCTCGACGATGCGGCCGATCGCGAAGGACGCGGCCAGCCCGATCGCGAAGGCGCCGGCGTTCGTGCCGATGCCCGTGCCGATGATGACCCGGGCGAGGGGCTGCGACACTGCCGCGATGAAGATCACGAACGGGATGGGGCGGAAGATGTTGATGACCGTGTTCATCACGGCGTTCACCGGGCGGTTGGGCAGGATGCCGCCGCTGCGGGTGATGTAGAGGATGACGCCCCAGATCAGGCCGAGCACCCCGCCGAGGACGAGCGCGATCGATGTCATGTAGAGGGTCTCGAGCGCGGCGACCCAGAACTCGGGCCACAGCTCCATCAGACGATCCATCAGCGGACCTCCTCTCCGGCGGCGCCGGCGACTTCGCCGGCGATCTCGGTGACCTCCACGCGTTCGCCGATGGGGGCGAGCGCCCGGTCGATCGCCGCGTCCTCGCCTCGGATCGCGAGGGTGAGGTGTCCGAAGGCACGGCCGCGGATGTCGTTGATGCCGCCGTACACGAGCTCGAAGTCGAGACCGGCGGCCGCGAGATCGAGGAACACCTGGGCCTGCGACGAGTCGCCGTCCCGGAACGAGAAGGTGACCAGGCGCCCTCGGTGCCGCTCCCGGAGGACGGCGACCTCGCTGGGCGAAGGGATGCCCTTCACGACGGTCCCGACGAAGCGCTGCGAGGCGGGGTTCTGCGGGGCCGAGAAGACGTCGAAGACGTCCCCCTGCTCGATCACGCGGCCGCGGTCCATCACCGCCACCTTGGTGGCGATGGTCTGGATGACGTCCATCTCGTGCGTGATGACGACGATGGTGACGCCCTGCTCCTCGTTCACCCGCTTGAGGAGGTCCAGCACCTCGTGCGTGGTCTGCGGGTCGAGCGCGCTGGTCGCCTCGTCGGCCAGGAGGATCGCCGGCCCGGTGGCGAGCGCGCGGGCGATGCCGACGCGCTGCTTCTGCCCGCCGGAGAGCTGCTCCGGGTAGGCCTTGGCCTTGTCCGACAGGCCGACGAACTCGAGGAGCTCGGCGACGCGGGCGTCGATGTCGGCCTTCGCCCAGCCTGCCAGCTTGAGCGGATAGGCGATGTTGGCCTTGACGCTGCGGGACGCGAAGAGATTGAACTGCTGGAAGATCATGCCGATGCCGCTGCGCACCCGGCGCAGCTCGCGCTCTGAGAGAGCGGTGATGTCGACGCCGTCGACCGTGATCGTGCCGCCCGTGGCCGGCTCCAGCGCGTTGATCAGGCGCACGAGAGTGGACTTGCCGGCGCCCGAGTAGCCGATGATGCCGAACACGTCGCCCTTCTCGATCGAGAGGGTCACGTCGTCGACGGCGACCACGTCTCCGGCACCGGGGGTGCGCGACGGGTACGCCTTCGAGACGCCGGTGAGGGTGACGATCGCCATGTGGGTGCTCCGGTCTGATGCTGGTGACGGAGAATCGGGTGGCGCGGTACGCGCCACCCGATTCTCTCAGTCGCAGGTCACTTCTGGTCTGCGGTGTCCTTCTCGACCTTCTCCAGCGACGCGAGGAGATCCTTCACCGGGGTCTGCAGCGCCACGGCGGTGTCGCCGGAGGACTCGAGCAAGCCGGCCTGGACGTCCTCGTTCGTCTGGAAGATCTCGACGAGCTTCAGGTAGGTCTCGTTGTCGGCATCCTCGGAACGGGCGGCGAAGATGTTGACGTACGGAAGTGCGTTCGGGTCGGACGGGTCGTCCTGCGCGATCGCGTCGTCGAAGGTCAGGCCGGCGTCGGCGACGAAGTCGTTGTTGAGGATCGCGGCTGCCACGTCGGGCAGCGAGGTCGCGAGGATGGCGGCCTCGAGCGCGGTGACCTTGACCTTCGACTTCTCGGTGTCGACGTCGGCGAGGTCGGAGAAGATCGTGCCGCCGCTCTTCAGCTCGATGAGGCCCGCGGACTGCAGGACCAGCAGGGCGCGCGCCTGGTTGGAGGCGTCGTCGGGCACGGCGACGGTCTCGCCCTTCGGGATGTCCTTCACGTCGTCGTACTTCTGCGAGTACAGGCCGAGCGGGTAGATCGCCGTGGAGCCGATCGGGACGAGGTCCTCACCCGAGTTCACGTTGTAGTCCGCGAGGTACACGATGTGCTGGAACTGGTTCAGGTCGAGCTCCCCCTCGGCGAGCGCCGGGTTCGGCTGCTCGTAGGAGCCGAAGTCGACCAGCTCGACCGTGATGCCCTCCTCAGCGGCCGCCTCCACGAAGGGCTCCCACTGCGGGTCGCCCTTGCCGACGATGCCGATCCTGACGGTCTCGTCTCCGCCGCCGGAACCGCCGTCGGTGGACGCCGTGGCGCAGCCGGAGAGCGCGATGAACAGGGGCGCCGCGGCGAGCGCGGCGATGACGGAAGTGGTGCGACGGGACATGATGTGTGCGGGTTCCTCTCTGGGGGGACTCTCCAACGGTAGGCACGCAGTACGGCACCGGAGGAATCGGGTGTCACACGGCGTCACAGCCTGGTTGCATGGCCAGCCTGGGGACTCAGTCGAACTCCTCGATGCCCTGCAGGCGCACCTGCTCGAGATCCAGCCGCGCCGAGATGCGACGCACGACGAGGTCGTCGACGGCGCCGGAGCGGCGCAGTCCGAGCAGCACCTCGCGCTTGCGCTCCAGCAGCGCGAGCTTGAGCCTCGTGTGCTCCTCGTGGCGGATCAGCGGCGAGCGCTGGGCGAGATCGACCGCGGTGGAGGTCGCGATCATCTGCAGGCCGGCCGCGGCATCCGCTCCCTGCTCCTCGTAAGGGTCGGGAGCGTCCAGCAGCGCGTCCAGCGCCTTGGCCTCTGCGTCCACGAGCGCCTGCTCACGGGCCAGGGTGCGCGCATTGGCGAACTCGAGCATGAGGTAGCCCTCGGAGCGGACCCGGTCGAGCACCTCCTGCCCGATGCCGTGCTCTGCGGCGAGGTCGTCGAGCGCCGCGAGCGCCGCACCGGAGATCGTCCGTTCGGCGAGCTCGTACTCCTCGACCGCTGCGGTGTCAGCGGGGAGCCGGGCCCAGCGCACCACGGCGGGCAGCAGCGGACCCTGCACGAGCAGGCTCAGCAGGATGACGCCGGCGGTGACGAACACGATCTCTTCGCGGCCCGCTCCCCCGATGCCGTCCGGCACGGAGAGCGCGATCGCCAGCGACACGGCGCCGCGCATGCCGGCCACGGTGGACACGACGCGCGCCCTCGAGCGCAGGCCGCGCGGCGGCCGCGGTCCCGGCTGCCGCTGGAACGGGACGCTCATCCACTGGAAGAGGTAGCGCACTGCGAGGAGCGCCGCCCAGACGGCGACGGTGGTGAGCACGAGCCGGCCGATCGCAGCCCCGGAGATCTCGTGCACGACGAACTGGACCTCCAGCCCGATGAGCACGAAGAGCGCGCCGTTGAGCAGGAAGACGCCGAACGGGAAGGCGGCCTCCGCCTGGCGGCGGGAGGAGGCCGTGGTGATGCGCGGCGAGACGTACGCGATCACGAGACCGGCGACCACGACCGCGAGCACCCCGGAGGCGTGCACGATCTCGGCGAGCAGGAATGCGGTGAACGGCACCAGCAGCAGGGTGACGTTGATGATCGCGGTGCGCGCGGTGCGCCGGAGCAGGAGGTACGCGAGGGCCGCGATCACGGCACCGGCGGCGACGCCGCCCGCGTAGGAGATGAGGACAGCCATCGTGACCGTGAGCGGCGTGATGTTCTCGCCGACGGCGAGCGACACCGCGATCGCGTACAGCACCAGGGCTGTGCCGTCGTTGGTGAGGCTCTCGGCCTTGAGCTTCATGAACATGCGCTGCGGCAGCAGGCGCCCGAGAGCCGCGACGGCGGTCGCGTCAGGCGGCGCGACCGCCGCGCCGAGGATGAGGGCGATCTCCCACGGAATCCCGAACAGCACGCCCACGCCGGCGACTGCGAAGGCGGAGGCGACGACGAGGAGGGTGCTCATCGGCAGGATGTAGCGGAAGTCGCGCCGGATCGAGCGCAGCGAGGTGGTCAGGCTCTCCCAGAAGAGCATCACCGGCAGGAAGAGCAGCAGCACCGTCTCCGGCGGAAGCTGCACCTCCCGGAGCGCGGGGACGAAGCCGAGCAGCAGCCCGAGCACCACGAGCACCAACGGCAGGGCGAGCCGGATGCGGGGTGCGAGGAGCGCGCCGGCGAGGATCGTGAGTCCGAGCAGGACCGTGATTTCGAGGCCTTCCATCACCACCTCCCAACAGCGGTGACTGAAGGATATTCCTTCGGGTCAGGCGGGACGCACCCGGGCGATCGCAATGCGCCCCGCGCCCGTGACCTCGATCGTCTCCGCCTCGTCGCTCAGCACGGCGTCCTCGCGTTCGAGGCGCTCGCCGCTGACACGGAGATCTCCGTCGAGCGCGATGATCGCGGTCACCTCGCCGGAGCGGCCGCCGACGAGATGCACGCGCTCCACGACCTGGCACGCGAGCGAAGCAGTTCCGAACTCGCGGTTCACCATGACGTTGAGATCCAGGCTCGGCGCCGTGACGCCTGCCGCGCTCACGTCTGCCTCTCCGGGGAACCGGATCACGTCGAAGCGCGGGATGCTCCGCCGCACGCCGTCCACGAGCAGCTCCAGTCCGCCCTCGCTCAGGGGCATCAGCAGCCGGTCCACTCCCGGATATGCCGAGAAGTCGCCGTCCCGGTCGATGCGCGCGATGCTCAGTCGCCAGTCGAACTCGCGATTCGCGGACGCCGCCGGGGCCACCGCGATCTCGCTGGTCTGGCCGCCGCCGTTGCGCCAGGGCGCGACCGAGCGCCCTGAGCGGGCGAGAAGCCTCACGAGAACGCCGCCAGACCGCGGGCGAGAAGCTGCGCGGGCTCTTCTCCCGATGCCAGCACGCCGTCGCCGAACACCACCCGGCCGCCGACGACCACGCGGGTCAGATCGGACGCGGTCGCGGCGAAGATCAGCTGCTCGGGGGCCGCGCCGACCGTGCGCATCGAGTCCGTGCGGACCTCGATGAGATCGGCGGGCCCTCCCGGTTCCAGCGGCCCCTGCGCCCAGCCGAGCGAGCGATAGCCCCCGCCGCCGGCCGCATGGAGCACCTCGGCCGGGCTGAACCGCCCCCGCGCACCTGAGGAGAGCCGGTCCTGCATCTCCAGCGAGCGCATCTCCAGGATCGCGTCGACGACGGCGTTCTGATCCGAGCCGAGGGCCAGCGTCGCCCCGGCATCCTTCAGGGCTCGCGCCGGGCCGATGCCGTCGCCGAGATCGGCCTCGGTGGTCGGGCACATCACGATCGAGACCCCGGCGCCGCCGAGGAGCTCGATGTCACGATCGGTCAGATGCGTCGCGTGCACGGCGCTGAGACGTGAGGACAGCACCCCTCGCTCGGCGAGAAGCTCCGTGGGCGTCACGCCGTAGGTGGCGACGCACGCCTCGTTCTCCGCCGGCTGCTCGGACAGATGGATGTGGAGAGGCACGTCTTCGGGGAGACCCTCGGCGATCTGGGAGATCTCGTCCGGGGTGAGGGCCCGCACCGAGTGCAGAGCGGCCCCAAGTCGCGGGATCCGGCGACGCAGCTCGAACCAGCGCTCGAGGTATCGTTCGGCGGTGCCGTCTCCGAACCTCGTCTGCTCGGGACTCAGCGGCTGCCCGATCCCGCCCTGCAGATAGGCGGTATCGAGAAGGGTGAGCCGGATGCCGACGTCCTCCGCCGCAGCGGAGAGCGCCTCCTCCATGTCGTGCGCCGCGTAGCGGGACCCGTCGGGCCGATGGTGCGCGTAGTGGAACTCCCCCACCGCCGTGTAGCCCGCGGCGAGCATCTCCGCGAAGACCGCCCTGGCCAGCTCCCGGTAGTTCTCGGGGTCGAGGCGGCCGGCCGCCTCGTACATCTGCCGCCGCCAGACCCAGAAGTCTCCCCCGTCGGCGTGCGTGCGTCCGCGCAGCACCCGATGGAAGGCGTGGGAATGGGCGTTCCCCACCCCGGGCATCACGGCGCCCAGACGGAGGTCACCTGCGCGGGCGTCGGTGCCGGCCGTGATCGACGACACCATCCCGTCGGCATCCACCTCGATCCGCACACGCTCGCGCGTGCCGGACGCGGTGACCAGTCGCTCGCACCACAGACTCACAGCAGGCCCTTCAGAACGGTGACGAGAGCCTCGATCCCCTCGAGGCAGTCATCGACCTCGGCGAACTCCTGAGGAGCGTGCGACACACCGGTGGGGTTGCGCACGAAGATCATCCCGGTCGGGACGGACGCCGCGAGGACGCCCGCGTCGTGCCCGGCCCCGGAGGGAAGCGCAGGCACCCCGCCGAGAGCGGCCTGGAGCTTCGCCGAGAGGTCGGCGTCGAAGGCGACCTCCGGCGACCACGAGTTCTCCACGAACTCGGATGCCCCCGTCCGCCGGGCGATGTCGGCGACCAGCTCGCGCGTCTCCTCGTCGCTGGCGGCCCTGGCATCCAGCGTCATGGTGACAGTCGAGGCGATGACGTTCGATCCACCGGGCACGGCGGAGATGCGCCCCACGGTCGCCCGCGCGCCCGGCATCGCGAGGGCCGCCTGCTGGATCTCGAGCACGGCACGCGCCGCGCTCACCATGGGATCGTCGCGGTCGGTCATCAGCGTCGCCCCGGCGTGGTTCCCCTGCCCGCGGAAGGTCAGCGTCCACCGGCCGTGGGCGAGGATGCTGCTGGCGATCGCCGTCGCGGAGCCCAGCTCGATCAGGCCCCGGCCCTGCTCGACATGAAGCTCGAGAAAGAGGCCGATCCTGCGCAGCGACTCCTCATCGCGACCGATGTGGGAAGCGTCGAAGCCCACGTGCTTCGCGACATCGGCGTAGCTCTGCCCCGCGGCATCCGTCAGGGATCGCACGCGAGCCGGCGAGATCGCACCGGCCATGAGCGCCGAGCCGAGGCAGGCGACGCCGAAGCGCGAGCCCTCCTCCTCGGCGAAGACGAGGATCGCGAAGGGGCGCGAGGGGATGAAGCCCTCCCGCTTCAGCGCGGCCACGGCCTCCAGCGCGCTGACCACGCCCAGCGGTCCGTCGAAGGCGCCGCCTCCGGGAACGCTGTCCAGGTGGCTCCCGGTGACGATCGCGTCATCCCCAGGCGCGCCCCACCACGCCCAGATGTTCGCGTTGCGGTCGTGCTCGACCGAGAGCCCGAGCTGCTCCGCGCGGGCGACGAACCAGCTGCGCAGCTGCATGTCGGCGTCGTTCCAGAGGTGACGGGAGTAGCCGCCGCGAGCGCTGTCGCGACCGACGCCGTCGATCTGATCGAGTCCGGCGAGCCGGCCGTGTGCAACCGCTTCTGTCATGCTCCGATCACAGCACAGTCGCCGCGGCGTCGACAGGCATCTGCATCAGACTATGTCTGTGATCCCAGACAACGACGGACCGGTCAGCCGATCTCCTCGGTGAGTTCGAACCAGCGCAGCTCCAGCTCCTCGATCTCCGCCTCCTGCTCGCCGATCGCCTTCATCTTCTCCCCGAGCCCCGCATAGTCGGACTGGTCATGATCGGCGAGGGCGTGCTTGGCGGCGTCCACCTGCTCCGTGAGCTTCTGGATGCGACGCTCGAGGGCGGAGACCTCCTTCTGCGCGGCGCGCAGGGCGGCGCCCTCGAGGCCCTTCGGCGCGGCCTCGGCCTGCGCGGCGGGCTTCGCCGGAGCGGCATCCTGCAGCTGCCGGAGCCGCAGGTACTCGTCGACGCCGCCGGGGAGATGGCGCAGCCGGCCGGCGCCGTCGGGCCCCGGCAGGATCGCGTACTGCTGGTCGGTGACGCGCTCGAGGAAGTACCGATCGTGGCTGACCACGAGGAGCGTGCCCGACCAGGAGTCGAGGAGGTCCTCGATGGCCGCGAGCATGTCGGTGTCCATGTCGTTCGTCGGCTCGTCGAGGATCAGCACGTTCGGCTGGTCGAGGAGCACGAGGAGCAGCTGCAGGCGGCGCTGCTGACCTCCGGAGAGGTCCTTGACCGGGGTGGACAGCTGGGCAGAGGAGAACCCGAGCCGCTCCAGGAGCTGGCCGGGGGTGAGGTCCTGCGCCTTGGATCCGGCGCCGAGCGTGTACGAGGTGCGCAGCCGGGAGATGACGACGCGCACCGGCTCGTCCCAGACCTCCTCGAGTTCCTCCAGGCGCTGGGTGAGGGTCTTGACCCGCACCGTCGTGCCACGCTTGATCCGGCCGCTGGTGGGCTCGACGGTGCCGGAGATGAGCCCGAGCAGAGTCGACTTGCCCGCGCCGTTGACGCCGAGGATGCCGGTGCGCTCCCCCGGCGCGATGCGCCATTCGATGTCGCGGAGGAAGTCGCGGCCGTCCCAGGCGACGCCGACGTCGAGGAGGTCGACGACGTCCTTGCCGAGGCGGGAGGCGGCGAGCGACTGCAGCGAGACCTTGTCGCGGATCTCGGGGACGTCGGCGATCAGCTCGTTGGCCGCGTCGATGCGGAACTTCGGCTTGCTGGTGCGAGCGGGGGCTCCGCGGCGCAGCCAGGCGAGCTCCTTGCGGGCGAGGTTCTGGCGCTTCGCCTCGGTCGCCGCCGCCATCCGGTCGCGCTCCACGCGCTGCAGGATGTACGCCGCATAGCCGCCCTCGAAGGGCTCGACGATGCGATCGTGCACCTCCCAGGTCTCCGTGCACACCTCGTCGAGGAACCACCGATCATGCGTGACCACCATCAGCGCGCCGGCGTTCGCCGCCCAGCGCTTCTTGAGGTGACCGGCGAGCCACGTGATGGCCTCGACGTCGAGGTGGTTGGTCGGCTCGTCGAGAGCGATGACATCCCAGTCGCCGGCGAGCAGCTTCGCCAGCGAGACCCGGCGCCGCTGGCCGCCCGAGAGCGTGCCGATCTCGGCTTCCCAGGGCAGACCGCCGAGGAGGCCCTCGATGACGTCGCGGACGCGAGCGTCGCCGGCCCACTCGTGCTTGGGGGTGTCGCCGACCACCGCCTGCGCGATCGTCAGGTCGTCGGGGAGAGTGTCGGCCTGGTCGAGCACGCCGATCCGGATGCCGCCGCGGACGGTCACGCGACCGGAGTTCGGCTCCTTGATGCCTGCCAGCATGCCGAGCAGGCTGGACTTGCCGTCGCCGTTGCGGCCGACGATGCCGATGCGGTCGCCCTCCTCGATGCCGAGGGTCACGGAGTCGAAGACGACTCGGGTCGGGTATTCGAGGTGGAGGGCTTCTGCCCCGAGGAGATGTGCCATGTCCCCTCAAGGGTAGTCGCGCCGCCTGGGCGCGCTCACCGTGTTCCGAACATCTCCGGGACGGATGCCGTGAACTCCTCGAAGTGGCTGTACCAGACGGTGTGCGCGGCACCGGGGACGGTGCGGACGTCGACGCCGCCACGGGCCGCATTCCGGGCGTCGGCGTCTGCGACCCGGCCGCTCGGGTCGGGCAGGATCAGGATGGAGCCGGGGCGCATCGGCCATTCGCCGCCGGCTCCGGCGGAGAGGGATGCCGACGTCGCCGGATCGAACCTCTCGGCGGCGCGGGCCTCGACCGCGGCATCCGTCGCGGAGTAGTACGGGCGGGTGGCGCGCAGCCAGTCCGGGTCGGTGCGGTTTCGCCGGTCCTGCTCGTAGCGCTCTGTGAGCGCCCGTCGGTCCTGACCACCCGTGATGCGCGGGATGGCGTCGACATGGACGGCGGTCGCGGGGCGCAGGCGGCCGGATGCCGCGGCGAGCACCGTGGCGCCGTAGGAGTGGCCGATGGCGTGGATCTCCGCGTGGCCGGCGACGCGGTGACGGACGGTCTCGACGACGGATGCCGCCGCCCTCTCGATCGTGAGGTCGGGATCACGGGGAGACAGACCGTGGCCGGGGAGGTCGAGCGCGATCACCCGGTAGCCGCGGCGCTCGAGGAGCGGGATGACGCGCCACCAGCTCTCGGCGGAGCCCATGAGACCGTGCAGGAGGAGGGCGGTCCTGTTCGGGGTGGCCGTGTTGATTGGCGCACCGGTGTCGATCGGCGGGCCGGTGTCGATCGCGTTGAGGAGCATCCGGTCAGTCAACCACGACTCGTTATCGTTTCGTGATCTTGCATACCTCGTATCTTTGTTCGAATGTCGGTGGTTCCTGGTGTACTGCAGGCATGGCGGTTCTGCTTGATGCGACGGACTCCCAGATGGCGATGCTCGCCGATCTGGTGGAGTCGCTGGAGGCCGCGGAGGCGACCCTGGCGTCGATGCACGCCGCCCGCGATGGGCTGCTCGCCCTCGCCGGCAGGCTCGCCGTCGACATCGCCCGACAGGGCGATCATCCCGATGGCGCAGACATGACCATCCGGACCGTTGCCGCCGAGATCGGTGCCGTGCAGCGGGTGAGCGACCGGACGGTGGAGCGGCGGATCTCCCAGGCCTCCTGGCTGGTCGACGGGTTCCCTGCCGTCTGGCAGGCGCAGGGAGCGGGGCGCGTGAGTGCAGCCCACGCGGCGGTGATCGTCGAGGCCGGCGGTCACCTGACGGATGCCGGTGATCGGGCCGCCTTCGCGGCAGCAGTGCTGCCGATCGCCGAAGCAGAATCCCCGAACCGGCTGCGGCCGCTGGCGCGGCGGATCGCGGAGCGCTTCCAGCCGCGCAGCATCGACGAGAGACACCGGGCGGCGCGCGACAGGCGACGAGTGTGGAGCGTTGACGCCGAAGACGGGATGGGCGATCTGCACATCCACACGTCTGCGACCCTGGCCCACGGGATGATGGACCGGCTGTCGAAGATGGCTCACGCCATTCGCGAAGAGAACCGCCGTGCTGCCAGGGACGCGAAGGTCGCAGGCGATGTGACCTTCGAGCCCGACGAGCGGACGGTCGACGAGATCCGCGCGGATCTGCTCGTCGACCTCGTGCTCACCGGAGCACCGACGGGCCACGACACCACCGATGGTCTCCTCGGCGAGATCCGCGCCGAAGTCGAGGTCACTGTTCCGGTCACCAGCCTCATTCGGGATGATGCAGCCGATGACCATCTTGACGACGACATCGCAGGCGCTGGAGACGGGAGCGGTGATCATGCGACCGGGGTCGCCGACGAACTGGCCGCCCGATTCCGCGCCGCGTCCCGAATTCCTGCCGAACTCGACGGCATCGTCCCCATCGACGCTGCCACCGCGCGCGCACTCGCGGGGAACGCGGTCGGGTGGAACCGCGTCCTGACACATCCGATCACCGGCGCCGTCCTCGCGGTCGACCGATATCGCCCCAACAAAGACCTGCGCCGGCTCCTCAAGGCCCGAGACCAGCGCTGCAGATTCCCCGGCTGCCGAATCGCCGCCCGCAAGTGCGACCTCGACCACAATCACTCCGCCTCCACAGGCGGTGCCACGTGCGACGAGAATCTCGCGGCCTTCTGCCGCCGCCATCACATGCTCAAGCACTCCTCCCCCTGGCAGGTCACGCCGAGACCCGGCGGCGTGCTCGAGTGGACCAGTCCCACCGGTCGCACCTACGTCGACCGGCCACCTCCGCCGCATACCGTCGTGTTCAGCGAATCCCACATGGGCAGATCGGATGCCGACCTGGTCCCAAGGGTTCCGCCACCGTTCTGACGACTCCTGCGACGCAGAAGCTGTGGATAACTCGCGCGACAGGCGCAGGTTCGGGTTACCGTGTGCTGGTGACTCTCCGACGACGACGCACACTTCCGCTGGCGATGCTCGGCGCGCTCGCGCTCTCCGGCGCAGCGCTCGTGGGATGCACCCCGGAGGCCGAGCCGACCCCGACTCCGACCGCGGCGTTCGCCTCGGAGGAGGAGGCGTTCGCTGCGGCGGAAGAGGTGTACCGGGCGCTCACCGCCGCCGTGAACGACGTTGACCCATCTAAAACTGAAACTTTCGAGGCCGTTTACGAGCTCTCAAGCGGCACTTTCGAGGAGGCGGATCGCGAAAACTACTCGACAATGCACGCCGAAGGACACAAGATCTCTGGTGACGCGACGGTACTCTCATTCACCGGCACCTCCTCGACTGCGCCCTTCACGCACGTTGAAGCGCTTGTCTGTCTCGACGTCAGCGACGTAACGGTCACTGATGCCTCAGGTAACTCGCTCGTGAACCCGAATCGTCCGGACATATATGCGCTGACCGTGGGCTTCGAGCATGATGGCGAGCGTCTGTTAGTCGACTCAGCCGAGCGCACAGAGGACCAAGCATGCGTGGCTTCGTAATCGCAACCCTTGTCGCATCTGTGATCGCCAACGCAGAGAGCGGAGGCGCGAATGGTGGCGAGGGGAGCGCTAACTTCCTTTATGGAAACGACGGGAAAACGGTCACTGCGGAAGCGACGCAATTGATTCCTGGAATGTCGAATAGTGACGCCCCTGGCACCGACAAAGTCAGCCCTGGCACTCCGCTCCCTCCGTGTGTGACCTACCTCAACGGCCGTTGCGTGGACTATCTGTTCCAGCGCCCGGGCGAGGCCACACCAGGCACGCCCACCGTCACGCTCACCGACCTCGCCTCCTTCGCCCCAGCCCCGGTCACGCTCTCCGCTGAGCCGGACAACGTCGGCATCGCCGACATGCCGGCGAACTTCCTGGCGACAGCATCCGTCCACACCCAGACCGGCACGCTCCTCGGGCACCCGCTGAGCGTGCGCTTCACGCCGGTCGGCTACGACTACACCTACGGTGACGGCACCACCGCGACCCTGGCGACGCCGGGACGCACCTGGGAGGAACTGGGCCAGGCGCAGTTCACCCCGACGCCGACCAGCCACGTCTACGCCGACCGCGGCACCTATGCCGCCGACGTCGACGTCCGCTACACCGCCGAGATCGACTTCGGCACCGGGTGGTACCCAGTCGACGGCGAGCTCACCACCGACGGACCGGTGCAGCAGATCCGCATCTTCGAGGCCCACACAGCCCTCGTGGCCTACACCTGCGCCGAGAAGCCCACCGCGCCCGGCTGCTGAGCATCGGGACCGTCGGGCCCTTTCACGAGCGACACCAGCTCGAAGCCTGCCGGGGTGCCGATCGCCCCTCCGTCTGCACAGGAGGTCTTCCGCTCGCCCAGGACGATCGGCCGCAGGCTCACTCTGAAGTCGCCCGCCGACCCCGCCGTGACTGCGACCTCCAGCCACATCACCGGTTCGTCGGAGGCGACCGCCGCGGCGACGGGCAGAGCCCGTGCCGCGCCCAGGCGCGGATCGCCGAGGTGACGCTGCACGAAATACACCGCCGCCTGCTCCGCGGAGGGCACGCCGCACTCGCCCCGCCAGCGGTCGAGCACGACCTCGCCGTCGCGGATCGCGTCCGCCATCCGTCGGGCGTCCTCGACCGTGAGACCGCCGTGATACTGCCCGCCGGGGAGGGTCACGACGTTCGCCGCGAACCGGTCCCCGCCGATGTGCGTGGTCTCCCACACCTGCCCCGGCAGCGCGGCATCCAGCTCGACCGCGACCGGCCGGCCGAGACGCGCACAGCACACGTCGCGACGACCGTGCGTGCACACCAGCACGACCGGCGTTCCAGGATCCACCCCGTCGCCGAAACCGGGAGCGGTCCCCGCGCCGAGTGCGTCGAGGTCGAGCGTCGAGAGCTCCGCCAGGGAGGCGATCTCGCGGCGCTCCGCCCACCCGCGTTCTCCGCCGCGACCGGCGAGGATCACCTCCCGCACCGGACGCCGCCGGTCGCGCACTCTGCGGATGAGCTGCACGCGCACGCCACGCTCCTCGGCCGCCTTCAGCACCAGCACCGTGGCGTCGTCGAGGTCGTCCGGCAGGCCGTGGGAAGGCCAGGGCCCCGGATGCTCGAGCAGCAGCCATGTCGAGATCGTGACCGGGGCGGAGGCCCAGATGTCCTCACCCCGCGCGACCCGGATCGCCGCGCACCACTCCGCGCGACCGGCGACCTGACTGCCCATGGAATCAGCCTATGCCCGCACCGGAATACACGACGACGGGCCGCCCCGGATGATCCGGAGCGGCCCGCCGAGGCGTGTGCGCCTACTGGTAGGACTTCACGATCTCCAGGAGGCTCGGGACGTTGGCGTACGCCTCCTCCGCGTTCTCCTTGGTGACGATGACCGGGTCGAGCAGGTACGCGTCGACGACCTTCACACCGTTGTCGTAGGACTCGGTGTCGTTCACGTCGACCTCTTCGCCCTTCTGCAGCTGGCCGACCATCTTGATCGACTGCTCGACGAGCAGCGTCGTGTCCTTGTTGATCGTGGAGTACTGGATGCCCTCCATGATCGACTTCACCGACTCGACCTCGGAGTCCTGACCGGTGACGACAGGGACCGGCTTGCCCGCACCCTGAACGGAGGTGATGATCGCGCGCGCGAGCGTGTCGTTCGGCGAGAGCACTCCGTCCAGCGTCTCGGAGCTGTAGCTCGCGGTCAGCAGCGAGTCCATGCGGCGCTGAGCGTTCTCGGCCTTCCAGCCCTCGGTCGCCGTCTGGGCGATCTCGGTCTGGCCGGACACGACCTTCAGCGTGCCGTCGTCGATCTTCGGCTGCAGCACGCTCATCGCGCCGTCGAAGAAGACCTTCGAGTTCGCGTCATCCGGCGAACCGGAGAACAGCTCGATGTTGTACGGCGCCTCGTGCCCGGCACGCTCGGCGAGACCGTCGAGCAGGGCCTGCCCCTGGAGCTCGCCGACCCGGAAGTTGTCGAAGGCGACGTAGTAGTCGACGGCATCCGTGTTCTCGATCAGGCGGTCGTACGCGATGACGGTCGCACCGGCGTCTCGCGCCGCCTCGACCTGGGTCGAGAGCTGCTTGCCGTCCTTCGCGCCGATGATGATGACCTTCGCACCACCCGTGACCATCGCCTGGATCTGGTTCTGCTGCTCGGCGACCGTGTTGCTGGCCGGTGCGTACTGCACGTCGGGCTTGAAGCCCGCCTCGGTCAGGCCGTCGGTGAAGAGCTTTCCGGCGAGGACCCAGTTCTCGCTGGTCTTGTCCGGGAGCGCGACGCCGATCGAGGCGCCCTCCTCGAACCCGGTGGTCTCCTCCCCCGAGCCGCCGGCGGGCGTGCCGCCCCGCTCCGACGAGCATCCGGTGAGGGCGAAGGCTGCCGCTGCGACGAGCGCTGTCGCGGTGACGATGACTTTCTTCATGTGATCTCTCTTTCTGATGGGTAGGGACTACTTGGTGTTCGCGTAGGTCTTGGTGGCGTCGAAGGTGTCGGACGCCGGCTGCTCCTTGCGGATGAACCTGCGCAGGATGAAGCCGGTGATCGACGGGCGGCCCTGCTGCTTGTTCCAGACGTCGACGGCGACGGCGAACAGCAGCACGAGGCCCTTGATCATCGACACCACGTCGGCGCCGGCGCCGAGGAGCGCGAGGCCGTTGTTGAGGAACGCCATCACGAGACCGCCGATGATCGAGCCGATCACCGTTCCGATGCCGCCGGAGACGGCCGCGCCGCCGATGAACACCGAGGCGATCGCGTCGAGCTCCCAGCCGTTGCCGTCCTGCGGACCGGATGCCGTGGCACGGGCGACATAGATCATGCCGGCGAGCGACGCGAGCACGGACATGTTCATCATCACGAAGAAGTCGACCCAGCGGTCCTTCACGCCCGACAGGCGAGCCGCCTGCCGGTTGCCGCCGACAGCGTAGATGTGACGTCCGAAGACCGTGTTGTTCGTGACGAACGAGTAGAGGATGACGAGCACGAGCAGGATGACGCCGGAGATCGGGAAGCTCGTTCCGGGGCGGCCGGTAGCGAACAGCCAGCCGGCGATGAGGATCACGGCCGACAGGACGACGACCTTGACCGCGCTCACCCACACCGGTGCGCTGTCGGAGCCCATCTTCCTCTGCACCCGGCGGGTGCGGATCTCCCAGAACACGATCCACGCGACGCCGAGCAGCGCGAGGATCATCGTCGGGATGTTGAATGGCAGCGGCAGCGCGATCTCGGGCAGGTATCCCGCGCCGATGACCTTGAAGCCGGGGTCGACCGGAACGGTCGTGGACTGCCCGATGAACTGGTTGGCGCCGCGGAAGAAGAGCATGCCCGCCAGCGTCACGATGAACGCCGGAACCCCGACGTAGGCGACCCAGAATCCCTGCCAGGCGCCGACCAGCACGCCCACGCCGAGACCGAGCAGCAGCGCCAGTGGCCAGGGCAGATTCCCCTCCGACATCGCCTTCGCCACGATGATCCCGGTGAAGGCGGCGACGGACCCGACCGAGAGGTCGATGTGGCCCATGATGATCACCATCACCATGCCGATCGCGAGGATCAGGATGTACGAGTACTGGTTGACGACGTTGATCAGGTTGCCCGACGACAGCGTGAGGCCCTGTCCCTTGATCACGAACGTCAGGATCTGGAAGACCAGCAGGATGACGATGAGGCTTCCGAGGATGCCGAACTGCCGGAGCGTCGACTGGCCGCCGCCGAACATCTTCTTGATGTCGCCGAAGTGGAAGCCGCGCTTCTCAGAGGAGAGATCAGTGCTCATGCGGATGCTTTCTGGGTAGCGGAGGTCATGCTGCGCATGAGTGCCTCCGGGGTTGCCTGATCGGACGGGATGCAGTCGGTGACCCGACCTTCGAACACGGTGTAGATGCGGTCGGAGATGCCCAGCAGCTCGGGGAGCTCGCTGGAGATGACGATGACGCCCTTGCCCTGAGCCGCGAGCTCGTTGATGATCGCGTAGATCTCGTACTTCGCGCCGACGTCGATGCCTCGGGTGGGCTCGTCGAGGATCAGCAGATCCGGGTCGGTGAACATCCACTTCGCCAGAACGACCTTCTGCTGGTTGCCTCCGGAGAGCTTGCCGACGCCCTCCTCCACCGACGGCGTCTTGATGCGCAGCGCCTTGCGGTACCGCTCGGCGACCGCATACTCCTCACGGGAGTCGACGACCCCGCGCTTGGCGATCTTCGAGAGCTTCGCGGCGACCGTCGACCGCTTGATCGTGTCGAGGAGGTTCAGCCCCAGCACCTTGCGGTCCTCGCTCACGTAGGCGAGGCCGTGCTTGATGGCCGTCGCCACGTCGGGGAGGGCGATCTCCTGACCGTCCTTGACCAGCGTGCCGGAGAGGAAGTTGCCGTAGGAGCGCCCGAAGATGCTCATCGCGAACTCGGTGCGCCCCGCGCCCATCAGGCCTGCGATGCCGACCACCTCGCCGCGGCGGACGTTGATGCTCGAGCCCTTCACGACCATCCGCTCGGAGACGTTCGGATGCTGCACCCACCAGTCCCTGACCTCGAAGAACACCTCGCCGATCTGCGGCGTCCGGTCGGGGTAGCGGCTTTCCAGCGAACGGCCGACCATGCCTCGGATGATGCGGTCCTCGTTGATCTCGCCGCGCGAGATGTCGAGGGTCTCGACGGTCCGGCCGTCGCGGATGATCGTGATCTCGTCGGCGATCTGCTCGATCTCGTTGAGCTTGTGGCTGATGATGATCGACGCGATCCCCTTGGCCTTGAGCCCCAGGATCAGGTCGAGAAGGTGCTGCGAGTCGTTCTCGTTGAGGGCTGCCGTCGGCTCGTCGAGGATGAGCAGCTTGACGTCCTTGTTCAGGGCCTTCGCGATCTCGATGAGCTGCTGCTTGCCGACGCCGAGGTGCTTGATGGCGACGTCCGGGTCCTCGTCGAGGCCGACCCGGGCGAGCAGCTCGAGCGTGCGCTGCTTCTGCGCCTGCCAGTCGATGCGGCCGAACCGGCGGATCTCGTTGCCGAGGAAGATGTTCTCGGTGACCGAGAGCTCGGGGATGAGCGCGAGCTCCTGATGGATGATCACGATGCCGGCGTGCTCGCTGGCCGCGATGTCCTTGAACCGCTGCTCCTCGCCGTAGAGGAGGATCTCACCGTCGTAGGTACCGTACGGGTACACGCCGGACAGGACCTTCATCAGCGTCGACTTCCCGGCGCCGTTCTCCCCGCAGATCGCGTGGATCTCGCCGGAGCGGACGGTGATCGAGACGTCTGAGAGTGCTTTGACGCCCGGGAACTCCTTGGTGATGCCACGCATCTCCAGGATGGGGCCTGACACGACCGGCAACGTTGCTGTTGTGCTCACGGATCTTCCTCGCGACGGGCGGTCACCTTCGATGTGACCGTTCACATTGGATTACATGGTCCTCGCTCGACGGGCAGGTGTCAAGCCCGCGAGCGAAAATCGCGCCTATGCCGGCGCGGTGGATTCCCGGACCCGCAGGGTCGTCTGCAGCGGGCCGAACTCCGGCAAGCGCTCTCCCCTGATCTGCGCCAGCAGGATGCGGACGGCCCTGCGGCCGAGCTCCGGGAAGTCCTGATGCACGGTCGAGAGCGTGGGAGCGACGTGCGCCGCGACGGGGATGTCGTCGAAGCCGACGACGCTCACGTCCTCCGGCACGCGCACGCGCGCGTCGCGGAACCCGTGCATGAGCCCGATGGCCATCTGGTCGTTCGCGACGAAGATCGCGCTGAAGTCGCGGCGTCGCGACAGCTCCTGGCCTGCGAAGTAGCCGAAGTCTGCCGTCCAGTCGCCGCGGATCGGCGGGAAGGTCGGCAGGTCGGCGTCGCGCAGCGCGTCGAGATAACCGCGCATCCGCGACTCTGCCTCGATCCAGTCCTGCGGGCCGGCGAGGTGCAGGATGTCCGTGTGCCCGAGCGCGATCAGGTGCTCGGTGGCGGCTCTCGCACCGGCCACCTGATCGGCGGAGTGGCTGATGCCGTCGGAGCCCGATGCGGTCTGCAGCGTGACGACCGGCAGGTCCAGCGCCATCCCGCCCAGCACGTGGAAGACCCTCACCTGCGGCGCGAGCACGACGATGCCGTCCACCTGCTCACGTGCCAGCTGCCGTACGGCGGCGCCGATCGCCTCCGGCGTGGTGGCCGGCAGATTCAGCGTCGAGACCGAGTATCCCTCCTCGCGCGCGGCATCCTCGATGCCGACGATCGACGACGTGGGCCCGAACTCCCCCACCGTCGCGGAGAGGATGCCGAGCATGTTCGACCTGCTCGTGACGAGCGCCCGGGCGGCGAGGTTGGGCCGGTAGTCGAGCACGGCGATCGCGTCGAGGACCTTCGCCTTGGTCTCCGGCCGGATGCTGGGATGGTCGTTGAGCACCCGGGAGACCGTCTGGTGCGAGACGCCGGCGAGACGGGCGACGTCGCGGATGCTGGGCAGCCGGGCACGCTCGGGGGCGGTGGACATCACAGCCTCCTCGCATGTGCACGGTCACATCGGTCACCCCATTATGTCCCCGGGGACCGCCGGGCGCATCCCGGGCGGGTCAGATGATGCGGGCGCCCGGAACAGGGCCGTGGACGTGCAGGGGGTCGAGGCCGGATTCGCGCAGCACCGACTGCACCTCCTGGGCGCTCTCCGGCCCGGAGCACAGCAGCGCCACGGTGGGCCCCGAGCCCGAGACGATGCCGTGCAGCGCACCGGCGCGGATGCCGAGCCGCAGCGTCTCGGCGAGGTCGGGCCGCTCGAACACGGCCGCCGCCTGCAGGTCGTTGTGCAGGCTCTCCGCGAGCAGCTCCGGATCGCCGGAGCGGAGCGCCTGCAGCACAGGGATGGGCACGTCGAGTGACAGGGGCGGATCGTCGGCGAGGGCCCCCTCCTCGTCGCGCAGGGCGTCCAGCCGTCCGTACACGACGGGAGTCGACAGCCCCTGTTCGCTCATGACCAGCACCCAGTCGAAGCGGCCGCGGGCGAGCGCGGGGTTCAGCTGGTCGCCCCGGCCGGTGCCGACCGCCGTTCCGCCGTGCAGGGCGAACGGCACGTCGGCGCCGAGCCGGGAGGCCAGGTCGTGCAGTCGCGCCTGAGGGAAGCCGGTGCCCCAGAGCGCATCGCAGGCCACGAGTGCCGCCGCGGCATCCGCCGACCCTCCGCCCATGCCACCGGCCACCGGCACGCTCTTGCGGATCTCCAGCGCGACCCCGCCGGGATACTCCGCCGCGGCGGCCAGCAGCTTGGCCGCGCGCATCGCGAGGTTCCGGTCGTCCAGCGGCACGGCATCCGGATCCTCGACGCCCGACACGGTGAGCGAGAAGCCGTCGGCGTGCCGGGCGATGACGTCCTCGTACAGCGAGACCGCCTGGAAGACCGTCGCGAGGGCGTGGTAGCCGTCGTCGTGACGGCCGCCGACGCCGAGGTAGACGTTGATCTTGCCCGGCGCCCGCACGTGCACGGACTCGTTCGCGGCGAAGCTCATCGCGGGGCCTCCGTCACAGCTCCGAGGACTTCGCCCACAGGTTGACGTCGATCGCTCCGGACAGCTCGTCGATGCGAGCGAGCTCCTCGGAGGTCAGTGCGGGCCCGTTCACGGCCGCGATGTTCTCGTCGAGCTGCTCGGGTCGCGAGGCGCCGATCAGCGCGGAGGCCACCACGGGGTTGCGCAGCGTCCACTGCAGCGCCAGCTGCGCAAGCGACTGCCCCCGCTCACGGGCGACGTCGTTCAGGGCGCGGAGCGTGGCGACGGCATCCTCCGTGAGGGGGGCGTCGGGCAGCGAGCCGCGCTTCTGCGCGCGCTCCGCTGTGCCGTCGCCGAGGTACTTGTCGGTGAGCAGGCCCTGCGCCAGCGGCGTGAACGCGATCGCGCCGAGACCGGACTGCTCGAGGGTCTCGGTGAGGCCGTCCTCGACCCAGCGGTTGAGGATCGAGTACGCGGGCTGGTGGATGACCAGCGGCGTCCCGAGCTCCTTCGCGACCGCGACGGCCTCGGCGGTGCGCTCCGCGCTGTACGAGGAGATGCCGACGTAGAGCGCCTTGCCCTGCCGCACGAGCGTGTCGAGGGCGCCGACCGTCTCCGCGATCGGGGTCACCGGGTCGACCCGGTGTGAGTAGAAGATGTCGACGTACTCGAGGCCCATCCGGGTCAGCGACTGCTCGGCACTGGCGAGGATGTATTTCCGGCTGGCGAAGTCGCCGTACGGGCCGGGCCACATGTCCCAGCCGGCCTTCGAGGAGATGATGAGCTCGTCGCGGTACGGCCGCAGGTCCTCCGCGTAGATGCGTCCGAAGTTCTTCTCCGCCGAGCCGTAAGGCGGGCCGTAGTTGTTCGCCAGGTCGAAGTGCGTGATTCCCCGGTCGAACGCGTGGCGCAGCAGCGCGCGCTGGTTGTCGAGCGGGATGTTGTCGCCGAAGTTCCACCACAGTCCCAGCGAGATCGGCGGCAGGTACAGACCCGACGTGCCCACCTGACGGTAGGCGAACTGCCGGTAGCGGCTCTCCTCCGCCGCGTAGGGGCGGTGGATCTCGGGGACGTCTGGTCGGAAGCGCGGAGAGTCGGTCACCGTGCCAGGTTAGTCCTCCACGGCCACCACGTCGTCGATGGCGACCGCGTGCTGGGCGATGCGCTGATAGTCGTCGACCGTCAGATCCTCCCCGCGAGCGGTCGGCGCGACGCCGGCGGCCTCCAGCACGGCGGATGCCGCCGCCGAGCCTCCGAAGATGCCCGACAGCGCCTGCCGGAGCATCTTGCGGCGCTGGTTGAAGGCGGCGTCCACGATCGTGAACGTGCGGGTGCGCTCCGAGGTCGATCCGCGCTCGCCGGTCAGGCGGTCGAAGCCGACGAGCAGGCTGTCGACGTTGGGCACCGGCCAGAACACCTGGCGCGACACGGTGCCGGCGAGCTTCCACTCCCCGTACCAGGCGGCCTTCACGCTGGGCGAGCCGTAGATCTTCGATCCGGGCTTGGCTGCGAGCCGCTCGGCGACCTCGGCCTGCACCATCACCACGCCGCGCTGCAGGTGGTCGAAGCTCTCCAGGAAGTGCAGCAGCACCGGCACGGACACGTTGTAGGGCAGATTCGCGACCAGCACCGTCGGGTCGCCGGGCAGCTCGGTGACGCGGAGTGCGTCGGCGTCCACCACCGTCAGCATCTCCGGCGGGACGCCGTGCTCGGCGACGGTCTGCGGCAGACGCGCGGCGAGCCGGTGATCGATCTCGACGGCCGTGACGGATGCTCCGGCCTCGAGGATCGCGAGGGTGAGCGAGCCGAGCCCCGGCCCGACCTCGACGACCCGCTCGCCCGGCTGCACGCGCGCGGCGTGCACGATCTTGCGCACGGTGTTCGCGTCGACGACGAAGTTCTGGCCGAGCTTCTTGGTCGGGGTCACATCGAGTTCTGCGGCGAGGCGGCGGATCTCGGTGGCGCCGAGCAGGGAGACGGTCATCCCCCCATTGTCCCCTACGGTCGGTAGTCTTCTCGGATGCCCTCCCTCGGTGAACTGATCGCGCCGCGGCGGATGGGCAGGGACTTCCGCTGGCTGCTCGCCTCCTCGTGGACGAGCAACGTCGGCGACGGCGTCGCCCTGGCCGCGGCTCCCCTGCTCATCGCGTCGATGACGTCCTCGCCCGTCCTCGTGGCCGCCGGCGCCATGCTGCAGTTCCTGCCCTGGCTGATCTTCGGCCTGCACGCCGGCGCGATCGCCGACCGGTTCAACCGCCGCCGGCTGGTGATCTTCGCGAACACGGCGCGCGGCCTCGTGATCGCCGGCCTGTGCGTCTTCCTCCTCACCGGGGCGGCGAACATCTGGATCGTCCTCGCCGCGGCGTTCCTCTACGGCACCGCCGAGGTGTTCGTCGACACCGCCGGCAGCACGCTGCTGCCGATGATCGTGAAGCCGGCCGATCTCGGCATCGGCAACGCCCGGCTGCAGGCGGGATACCTGGTGGCGAACCAGTTCGCCGGTCCGCCGCTCGGAGCGTTCCTCTTCGCCGCCGGCACCGCGCTGCCCTTCCTGCTCGAGGTCGTGTGCCTGGCCCTCGCGGTCGTCCTGATCTCGCGCATGGCGCGCACGCCGATCCCACCCCGGGAGGAGCACGCGCCGGTGCACACCGACATCGCCGAGGGCCTGCACTGGCTGTGGCAGAACCCGCCGGTGCGGATGCTCGTGCTGATCATCCTCGTGTTCAACATCACCTGGGCGGCCCCGTGGGGCGTCCTCGTGCTGTACGCGACCGAGCACCTGCACATGGGGGCGGTCGGCTACGGCGCGCTCACCACGGCGTCCGCCGCCGGCGGCCTGCTCGCGACCATGAGTTTCGGCTGGCTGGAGCGGCACGTGTCGTTCGCGACGCTGATGCGGGTCGTGCTGTCGATGGAGGTGCTCATGCACCTCTCGTTCGCGCTCACCACGACCGGGTGGGTGGCGCTGGTGATCATGTTCGTGTTCGGCGCCTACGCGTTCATCTGGGGCACGATCTCGACGACCGTGCGCCAGCGGCTGGTCCCCCAGGAGCTGCAGGGACGGGTGTCGTCGGTGAACGCCGTCGGCGTGTTCGGCGGCATGGTGATCGGTCAGGCGCTGGGCGGCGTCATCGCCCAGTTCTGGGGACTCACCGCGCCCTGGTGGTTCGCCTTCGCGGGGGCGGCGCTGACGCTTCTGCTGGTCTGGAAGCCGATCTCGCACATCGTCTCGGCGAAGCCGGTGGACGATGCGGCCGAGGAGGTTCAGTCCTCGAAGGAGCCGTAGACCCGCAGCGTGTTCGCGGCCAGCTGGGCGCTCAGCTCGTCCACCTCGATGCCGAGCTCGGCGGCCATGAAGCGCACGGTGATCGGCACGAGATACGGCGCGTTCGGCCGCCCGCGCAGCGGTACCGGCGTGAGGAAGGGCGCATCGGTCTCGACGAGGATGCGATCCAGCGGGGTGACGGCGAGGGCGTCGCGCAGGTTCTGCGCGTTCTTGAAGGTGACGTTGCCGGCGAACGACAGGTGGTAGCCGGCATCCGCGCAGATCCTGGCCATCGCGTCGTCTCCGGAGAAGCAGTGGAACACCGTGCGCTCGGGGGCGCCGACCCGCGACAGCGTCTCGAGCACGGCGTCGTGCGCGTCACGGTCGTGGATCTGCATCGCGATGCCGTGCTTCTTCGCGAGCGCGATGTGCGCCTCGAAGGACTCGAACTGCGGGGCGCGGCGCTCGGGCTCGGTGCGGAAGAAGTCGAGGCCGGTCTCGCCGATCGCGCGGGTGCGCGGGTGCGCGGCCAGCTCGTCGATGACGGCGATGGCCTCGTCGAGCCGCCCCTGCTCGGCATAGGTCGGCGCGTCGTTGGGATGGATCGCGACCGCGGCCAGGACCCGGGGATCGGATGCCGCCGCCTCGACCGCCCAGCGCGACGACTCGATGTCGCCGGAGGCCTGGATCACACCCGCGATGCCGACGGCTTCCGCGCGGTCGAGCTGCTCCGTGAGCGACAGCGGCTCCTCGCCGTCCACGATCTCGAGGTGCGCGTGGTTGTCGTAGACCGGCACGGCCAGAGGCTCGGGAGCGGCGGGGTACCGCAGATCCTTGCGCCCCTCGCCGTCCCGCGCCTTCACATAGGTGCTCGTCATGCTCAGGCGGCGGACTCCACCCGCGGGAACAGCGGGGCGAGTCCGTTCACGCTGGTGCCGGGACGCAGCACGCCCCAGGCGCCCGCCTCGCGGATCGGCTGGTCCTGCAGGCGGCCGATCGCCTCGGCGGCGCCGAGCGCGATCCAGAGCTTCTCGGTCGACTGCGGCATCACGGGCGAGAGCAGCACGGCGAGCGCGCGCAGGCCCTCGGCGCACGTGTAGAGGACGGTGCCGAGGCGCCCGCGCTGCTCCTCGTCGCGAGCCAGCGCCCACGGCTCGTTCTCGGTGATGTACCCGTTCAGCGCGTCGACGATGGTCCAGATCGACGAGATCGCCTCGTCGATGCGGAACTGGTCGATGGCGGCATCCGCATTCGCGGCGGCATCCGCCACGATCCGCTGGATCTCGAGATCCTTCTCGGTGTACTCCGCCGGCGGCGGGACGATGCCCTCGAAGTACTTCTCGATCATCGCCGTCGTGCGCGAGGCGAGGTTGCCGAAGCCGTTGGCGAGCTCGGCCTGGTAGCGGGCGGCCAGGTCCTCCCAGGAGAACGAGCCGTCCTGGCCGAAGGCGATCGCCGACAGGAAGTAGAACCGGTACGCGTCGGAGCCGAAGACGTCGGTGATCTCGGTCGGCGCGATGCCGGTGAGCTTCGACTTCGACATCTTCTCGCCGCCGACCAGCAGCCAGCCGTGCGCGAAGACGCCCTTGGGCACCTCCAGGCCCGCGGCCATCAGCATCGCCGGCCAGATGACGGCGTGGAAGCGCAGGATGTCCTTGCCGACCACGTGGTACGCGGGCCAGCGGCGGTCGAAGGTCGCGTCGTCGTCGCCGTAGCCGACGGCTGTGGCGTAGTTGAGCAGAGCGTCGACCCACACGTAGATGACGTGCGACTCGTCCCACGGCAGCGGGATGCCCCAGTCGAACGCGGAGCGCGAGATGGAGAGGTCCTTGAGGCCCTGGCGGACGAAGGAGACGACCTCGTTGCGCGCGGACTCCGGGCGGATGAAGTCCGGCTGGTCCTTGTACAGCTCGAGCAGGCGGTCCTGGAACTCGCTGAGCTTGAAGAAGTAGTTCTTCTCCTGGAGCAGCTCGAGCGGCTTGGAGTGGATCGCGCAGACCTTCAGGCCCTCGAAGGGACCGGTGCCGTCGAGGATCTCGGACTCCGGCTTGAACTCCTCGCAGCCGACGCAGTACAGCGCCTCGTACTCGCCCGCGTAGATGTAGCCGCGGTCGTAGATGGCCTGCACGAACTTCTTGACGCGCTCCTCGTGCCGCTCCTGCGTGGTGCGGATGAAGTCGTCGTTCGCGACGTCGAGGGTCTTCAGCAGCGGGAACCACGCCTCGGTGACGAGCTTGTCCACCCACTCCTGCGGGGTGACGTTGTTCGCCGCGGCGGCGCGCAGCATCTTCTGGCCGTGCTCGTCGGTGCCCGTGAGCATCCACGTGTCGTCCCCGCCCTGACGGTGCCAGCGCGCGAGCGCGTCGACCGCCACCGACGTGTAGCCGTGACCGATGTGGGGCACGTCGGAGGGGTAGTAGATGGGCGTGGTGATGTAGAACGATTCGCCAGCGGGCATAGGTCGATTCTAGGTGGACCGCCGAGGGCGTTACGCCGCCCGACCGGGCGCTCAGCCGACGGTGACGCGGATCCGGTGCCGCCCCTGCGCGCCGTCGGGAGCGGGCGGACGCACGTCCTCCGTCTGCGTCTCGCCGTCGGCGCCGATCGCGCGGCACTCGATGTCGTGCTCTCCCGGCTCCGCCGTCCACGGGATGCTCCACTGCACCCACGTGTCGTCGGAGATCGCCGTCGCGAGTTCCGCGGTCTGCCACGGGCCGTCGTCGATGCGGACCTCCACGCCCTTCACTCCGACGTGCTGCTGCCACGCGACTCCCGCGATCACGGTGTCTCCGGCGTCCGCGCGGTCGCCGCGGGGCACGTCGATGCGCGACTGCAGCTTGATCGGCCCGCGCTCAGACCAGCCGCGGGTGGTCCAGTACGCGGTGGCGCGGTCGAACCTGGTCACCTCGAGCTCGGTCACCCACTTCGTCGCGGACACGTAGCCGTACAGTCCCGGCACGACCAGCCGCACCGGGAAGCCGTGCTCGAGCGGCAGCGGCTCGCCGTTCATGCCCACGGCGAGCAGCGCGTCGCGGTCGTCGGTGAGCACCTCGAGCGGCGTGGACGCCGTGAACCCGTCGACCGAACGCGACAGCACCATGTCGGCATCCGCCTGCACCCCGGCACGGGCGAGCACCTCCCGCACGGGGAGGCCGAGCCAAAGGGCGTTGCCGATGAGGTCGCCGCCGACGGGGTTGGAGACGCAGGCGAGGGTGACGTGCGCCTCCTGTAGAGGCGCCGCGAGCAGCTCGTCCCAGGTGAGCACGACCTCGCGCTCGACCATGCCGTGCACGCGCAGGCTCCAGTCGGCCGGGTCGAGCCGCGGCACGACGAGGGCGGTGTCGATGCGGTAGAAGCTGTCGTTCGGCGTGATCACGGGCGCCAGGCCCTCGATGCCGAGCTCAGCGGATGCCGGGACGGGTGCCGCGGGCACAGCCGGCGCCGGGAGCCGGAAGGCCGTCCGCACCGCCTCGAGCGACTGCGCGCCGGCGCGGGCGACGGCGCCCGCGGCGAGCGCGATCACTCCGAGGGCTGCGGCGGAGCCGGTCCAGATGAGGAAGCGGCGCCGGTCGGCGCCGGCCTCCGGATCTGCGGCTCCCAGCCGGGCGATCAGCGCCCGGAGGACGAGGAGGGCGACCCCGCCGGCGACGATCGACGGCACCCAGGCGAGCGGGCCGATCCCGCTGCGCCCCATGGCGACGGCGGCGCCCACGACGCCGAGGATGCCGAACGCCACGGCTCCGGCGTAGGGGCGGCGGCGCTCCAGCAGACCGGCGCCGAACGCCACGGCGGCGAGCACGAGCGCGATGCCCGTGAGCAGAGCATCCTTGTCGCGCGTCCCGAACAATCCGATCGCGAGATCCTTGGCCCAGCTCGGCGCCAGGTCGATCAGCGCGCCGCCGATCGCGGCGAACGGGCTGGCGGCCGGAACGAAGAGGGCGGCGGCCAGCTCCCCCAGCCCCGCACCGAGGGCGACGGCGGCGACTCCTGCGGCACCGGCGAGCAGCCGGTCCTGCGGCGTGACCCGGGTGACGCTGTCCATGAGGACGAGCGTACGCGTGCGGGTCGCCGAACGATCCGGACACCGCTTACAGAGCGCTGACAAACCCGAGGGGCGGCTGCCTACCTCCGGATCGCCGCGATGTCGGCGTGCGGGCGGGCGCTGATCTCGCCCGGCTCGCGCCCACGGCGGCGGACGCCATCGACGGCGAAGCCGGCATCGGCGAGCAGCTCGATGAGCGCCTCGGCAGACCAGTACCAGGCGGGGGCGATGGCGTGCGCGAACGGCTCCCGAGGCGCGCCGTCGAAGAAGCCCAGCAGCAGCCCTCCGCCGGGTCGCAGCACGCGAGCGAACTCGGCGAGCACCGCGGGCACGTCGGCCGGCGGGGTGTGGATCAGCGAGTACCAGGCGAGGATGCCGCCGAACGAGCCGTCCTCGAACGGAAGAGCACGGAAACTCGCCACCTCGAACTGCAGATCCGGATGCCGCGACTGCGCCGACGCGACGAACGCCTTCGACAGGTCGATCCCGCCTGCCTCCCGTCCCCCGCGACTGGATGTACTCGGTCGCGCGGGAATCGTACGCGGCCGCGATCGTGTCCTCCGATTCGGTCGCGCGCGTCGCGCGGTCAGGTACGCGAAACTCGGCCCGATCCGCCGCAATCGGCCGTGATTCGTGTGCTTTCCCGAATCTCGCGTCGCACCGCGCGGAGTCGCTCACGAGTTCCGGGCGGCGAGCGCGGCCTGGTACAGATCGCGGGAGGAGAGCCCGGTGAGGGATGCCACCTCGGAGGCGGCATCCTTCAGGCGGATGCCGGATGCGACGAGCTGCTGCACCTGGGCGAGAGCGTCGTCGGCCGAGGCCTCGCGGCGGGTCGCGCCCTCGACCACGACGACGATCTCGCCCTTGACCCCGGCGGACACCCACTCGACGAGTTCGGCGGCCGTGCCGCGGCGCACCTCCTCGTAGAACTTCGTCAGCTCGCGGCACACTGCGATGCGCCGGTCCGCGCCGAAGGCCTCGCCCATGTCGCCGAGGGCGGATGCGAGCCGCGCCGGCGACTCGAAGAAGACCATCGTGCGGGGCTCGGCGGCGAGGGCTCGGAGGGCCGACCGCCGCTCCCCCGGCTTGCGCGGCAGGAACCCTTCGAACGTGAACCGATCGGTCGGCAGGCCGGAGATCGCGAGCGCCATCAGCACGGCGCTCGGGCCGGGGATCGCGGTCACGGTCACGCCCTGGGCCACCGCCTCGGCCACGAGGCCGTACCCGGGGTCGCTGATCGCCGGCATCCCGGCGTCGCTGACGACGACCACGTCGGCCTCGAGAGCGAGAGCCGCGAGCTCGCCGGCCTTCTGCTTCTCGTTGTGGTCGTGCAGGGCGATCAGCCGCGGCCGGTTGGCGATCTGCAGCGCCTGCAGCAGCCGCTGGGTGGTGCGCGTGTCCTCCGCGACGACGATCTCGGCGTTCTCGAGCACCTCGATGAGGCGGCGGGACGCGTCGCCGAGGTTGCCTATCGGGGTCGCGGCGAGGATGATCACCAGCCCAGCTTAGACAGCGGGCTCCGAAGCTAGGCTGAGCGGGTGACTGTCCCCGCACCCCTGCTGCCGGCCCTCGCGGAGCGCACGACGCGCTACGGTCGGCTGCGCGATCGCGTGCTGCTCGACCCGGACTGGGGCCGGATGGTCCGCTGGTTCGCCCCCCTCGTGGTCACCCTGCTCGCGGCTGTGCTGCGGCTGGTCAATGTGGGTCACCCGCATCAGCTCGCCTTCGACGAGACGTACTACGTGAAGGACGCCTGGTCGCTGTGGACTCTCGGCTACGAGGGCACCTGGGGCGAGAACGCGAACGAGGCCTTCGTCACGCTGCAGCAGCTGCCGCTGGAGGCGACGGGCTCGTTCGTCGTGCATCCGCCGCTCGGGAAGTGGCTGATCGCGCTCGGAATGTCGATCGGCGGGCCGGACAACAGCGTCGGGTGGCGCCTCGCCACGGCTCTCCTGGGCACGGGCATGGTCCTGCTCACATACCTCATCGCGCGCCGGCTCAGCGGATCCGTGGTCGTCGCGACCGTCGCCGGGACCCTCCTCGCCATCGACGGCCTCGCCATCGTGATGAGCCGCATCGCGCTCCTCGACACACCGCTGACCTTCTTCATCCTGCTGGGCGCGCTGTTCGTGCTCATCGACCGCGAGCGGACGATCCCGCTGCTCGAGCGCCGAGACCCCGACGCGCCCGACCCGTTCTGGGGTCCGGTGCTCTGGCGCCGCCCGTGGCTCGTCGCCGCCGGTCTCGCCCTCGGCGCCGCCTGCGCCGTCAAGTGGTCGGGCCTGTACGCCCTGGCCGCCTTCGGCCTGTACGTCGTCGTGACGGATGCTCTCGCTCGGCGCCGCGCCGGAGTGGTGCTCTGGCCGACCGCCGCGGCCTTCCGGCAGGGTCCCGTCTCGTTCGTGCTGATGGTCTTCCCCGCACTCGCGGTGTACCTCGCCAGCTGGACCGGATGGTTCGTCACCGAAGGCGGCTACGCGCGCCGCAGCGACCCGAACCCGTTCGTCGCGCTGTGGAACTACCACCAGTCGGTCCTCGGGTTCCACGTCGGGCTGAGCAAGGGCCATCCCTACGCCAGTCCGGCCTGGGAGTGGCCTCTCCTGCTCCGCCCCACCGCCGTGTGGGTGGGCACCGACCCGGCGCCCTGCGGCGTGGATCACTGCATCGCGACGATCTCCAGCATCCCGAACCCGCTCATCTGGTACGCAGGGGTCGCCGCATCCGCCTACCTGGTGTACCGGCTCGTGCGCGGCTGGATCGCCCGGGAGCCGACCGATCCTGCCCTGGGGCTCCCCCTCGTCGGGCTCGCCGCGACCTACGTGCCGTGGCTGATGATCCCCGAGCGCACGATCTTCCAGTTCTACACGGTCGCGATGCTGCCGTTCCTCGTGCTGTGCCTGGCGCTGACCCTGCGGGTCGCGGCCGGGCGCCGTGCCGACCCGCTCCACCGGCGTCAGTCCGGGGAGCGCACGGTGATGATCTTCCTGGCGTTCGTCGTGGTGATCTCGGCGTTCTACTACCCGGTGTGGACGGGCATGAGCGTGCCGTACGATTTCTGGCTCGTGCACAACTGGCTGCCCGGCTGGGTCTGAGTCAGCCCGCGTCTCCCGCGACGTTCTCGACGAGTGGGAGGATGCGCCCGGAGAGATGCGTGCGCATCGCGATGGAGGACGCGGTCCTGGCGACTCCCGGCACCAGCGCCACCCGGTCGAGGACCTCCTGCAGCTGCGCGGCGTCCCGCGCCACCAGCCGAAGCTGCATGTCGCTGGCGCCGGTGACCGTGTGCATGTCGACGATCTCCGGTACGGCGTCGGCCAGCGCCCCGGCGACGTCGTCGTGGCCGACCTTCTGATCGATCTCGACCAGGCAGAAGGCCACGACGCCGTAGCCGAAGCCGGCGGGGTCGACGCGCGGAACGATCGCCTCGATCACCCCGCCCTCGTGCAGCCGTGCGAGCCGGCTCGTCACCGTGCCGCGGGCGACGCCGAGACGCCGCGCGCACTCCAGCAGCGGCAGCTGCGGCGACTCCGTGAGGAGCCGGATGAGCGCGGCGTCGAGGCGATCGATGCGCATGTCAGTGCTCGCGGACGACGCCGGGGCGGGAGGCGCCCCTGGTGAGCCGCGCGACCACGAGCAGCACGGCGGTGAGGCCGAGGGTGAGCAGCAGCTGCACCCGCGCGCCTGGGTCGACCATCGTGAGCGCGATCACGACGCCGAGCAGCGCGAGGCAGAGCCAGGACAGCCACGGGAAGCCCCACATGCGCATCGGCATGGCCTCGCCGGTGCGGTCGGCGCGACGGCGCAGGATGATCTGCGCGATCGCCGTCGACGTCCAGATGACGATCAGCGTCGAGCCGACCACGTTGAGGAGCGCCGGGAGGACGACGTCGGGGAACGCCCAGTTCAGGCCGACCGTGACGAAGCCGAACGCCACGGAGGCGAGCACGGCGACGTAGGGCACCCCCTTGGGGCTCGTGCGCGTGACGGTCAGCGGCGCGAGCCCGCGCTCCCCCAGCGAGTACGCCATGCGGGAAGCCCCGTAGATGTTCGCGTTCATCGCGGAGAGCAGCGCGATCACGACGATGAGGTCCATCACCAGGCCGACGCCCGGCACGTTCAGCGTGTTCAGCACGGCGGAGAACGGACCGGCCTTGACCGCCTCGTCGTCCCAGGGCAGGACGGCGACGATCACGAAGATCGAGCCGACGTAGAAGATGAGGATGCGCACGACGACCTCGCGCACGATGCGGCGGATGTTGCGCGAGGGGTCGTCGGATTCCGCCGCCGCGATCGCGACGACCTCGGTGCCGCCGAACGCGAACACGACGATGAGGAGCGCGGCGGCGATGCCGGTGATGCCGTGCGGGGCGAAGCCGCCGTTGCCTGTGATGTTCCCCACGCCGGTCGCGGGCACCCCGGGGATGAGTCCGACGATCGCGCACGCGCCGACGACGAGGAAGGCGATGATCGCGGCGACCTTGATCGCGGCGAACCAGAACTCGAAGCGTCCGTAGTTGCGCACGCCGAACAGGTTCACGGCCGTCAGTGCGACGACGAACACGAGAACCCAGATCCACGCGGGGATGCCGGGCACCCAGTTCGCCACGATGCCGCCGGCGCCGGTCGCCTCGGCGGCGATCACGACGACGAGCTGGATCCAGTACAGCCAGCCCACCGCGCTGCCGGCGCTGCGGCCCATCGCCTTCTGCGCGTAGGAGCTGAAGGCGCCGGAGCTGGGGCGGGCGGCGACCATCTCGGCGAGCATCGCCATCACGAGCACGACGATGCCGCCGGCGACGAGGTAGGAGATGAGCACGGCGGGGCCGGCGATGCTGATGGCCTGACCGGAGCCGACGAAGAGCCCGGCGCCGATCGCGCCTCCGAGTCCCATCATCGAGATCTGACGGCGGGTCAGGCCGGGGTGCAGCCCCTTGGTGGTTGTCGTGGTGACGGGCACCTCGGTTCCGGTCATACGGTCGCCTCCTTGCGAACCAGTGCGTCGGCGACGCGGTCGATGTCTTCGATGCTCCCGGAGGAGATGCGCACGCCCTCTCCGGGGAACGCGCGGGCGATCACGCCGCCGGCGCTCAGCAGCTCCTCGAGCTCCTCGGTGCGATCGCCTGCGGGGACCCAGACGAAGTTCGCCTGGGAGGCCACGGCCGGCCAGCCGGCGTCGACGAGGAGGGAGTGCAGACGGTCGCGCTGCGCGACGACCTCCTCGATGCGGACGGCGAGCTCGTCCTCGGCATCCAGAGAGGCCCTGGCGGCGGTCTGCGCGAGGTCGGTGACGCCGAACGGCACGGCGACCTTGCGCTGGTTCTCGGCGATCTCGGCGGGAGCGATCGCGTAGCCGATGCGGAGGCCGGCGAGTCCGTACGCCTTCGAGAACGTGTGCAGCACGGCCACGTGCGGGTGACGGCGGAACAGCTCGATCCCGGCGCCGTATGTTCCGGTGCGGTCGAAGTGCACGTAGGCCTCGTCGATCACCACGAGGATGTCCTGCGGCACCGCCGCGACGAATCTCTCGAGCTCTTCGGCGCCCACGACCGTTCCCGTGGGGTTGTTCGGGTTGCAGACGAGGATCAGCCGCGTGCGCGACGTGATCGCGGCGAGCATGGCGTCGAGGTCGTGGGCGTGCGCGGCGTTCAGCGGCACCGCCACCGGGGTGGCACCGGCGATACGCACCAGCGAGGGGTACGCCTCGAACGAGCGCCAGGCGAACATCACCTCGTCGCCCTCGCCGGCGACGGCGTGGATGAGCTGGGCGGCGAGCTCCACCGACCCGGCGCCGACGGTGACGAGCGCGGGATCGACCTCGTAGCGCGCGGCCAGCTCGGCACGCAGCGCGGCCGCGCTCATGTCGGGGTAGCGGTTGATGCCGCCGAGACGCTCCTGCACCGCGTGGAGCACCGAGGGCAGCGGCGGGTGCGGGGACTCGTTCGACGAGAGCTTGGAGGCTCCGGCGGGCGCCGAGCGGCCCTGGCGGTAGGCGGGAACGGCATCGAGTCCGGCGCGGGCGGGAAGAGTCATCGTCAGAGCGTCCTTGCTGTGATCGGCAGCGGATCGGGGTGCTCCGCCTGCTGTCGAGTCAGGGTAGACCGGATGCCGGAGGCTGAGCAAACGGTGCACCGAACGGTGCGCATCACGCGCAGTCGGTCGGGTCGGATCGAGCATGTACTGTGCAGACTGCACAGCACTCCCTGAGAGGTCGTTATCATCGCCTCATGGGTTCCCCGGCCGGCTTCGAGTTCGACGTGCGCGGAGACGAGGTCGTCATCCGCCATCACGGACGCACGGCGACGGTGCTCCGCGGCGTCAGGGCCGCCGACTTCCTCGAGCAGGTCGAGCACGGCGATCCGCAGCTGCTCATGGCGAGGGTCACCGGGAACTACCGGCGCGGGAATGAGCGCACGGCCGCACGGCATCCGCGGAACGCCCGCTGAGACTCAGCGCGCTGCGCTCACCCCGGCGGGATCGCTCACCGGCAGCCGGCACACGAACGCCCGGCAGTCGTAGGCGCGCTCGCCGTCGACGTCGCCCTTGGCCTCGAAGAGCTCGAATCCGGCCGCCGCGAACGCGCGTGCCTGCGCCGGCGTGAGCACGGCGACCACATCGGCGTCCGCGCGCCGCGCGGCCCGCGCGAGCTCCCCGTCGGGGGATTCCGTGACCACGACGAGCTGTCGCGGCGGCTCGGCGAGGCCCGCGGCCACGCGGAGGATGCTGCCGTGCGCGAACGGCTGCTCGAGCGCGCGGGCGGCGAGTCGCTCCGCCGCGGCGGCGGCGGCCTCCCGGTACCGATCCCCGGCGCCCAGCCGCCACGCGGTGAGCGCGGCCTGCGCGACCGCAGCATCATCGGACGGAAGGTCGCCGTCGGTGTGATCCGGTGCGGGCGGGATGCCGAGAGCGGCGAGCTGCGGGTCGCCGCCCACTCCGGCCAGCGCCGCGTCGAGCAGCATCCTGCCCCGTTCCGCCCAGGAGGCATCGCCCGTGGCGGCGGCGAGCGCGAACAGGCCTCCGGCCAGCAGCGCGTGGTCGCCGGCCGTGGCGACCGCCGACGACGCCTCGCCGTCGAGAGAGGCGCGCGCGAGCCTTCCGTCGGCCTCCCGGTTCGTCGCCAGCACCCGCGCGGCAGCCTTCGCGGCGGCATCGATCCAGGCCGGTTCGCCGAGCGCGGCACCGGCCCTGGCCAGCGCACTCACCGCGAGGCCGTTCCACCCGGTGATGACCTTCCCGTCCACGGCCGGCGGCTCCAGTTCTGCGCGGGCCGCGAGGGGCCGGCGATAGTAGCCGCCCTCGCTGCGCTCCCCGTCGATCCACGACTCCGAATCCTGCGCGGCGCCGAAACCGCCCCCGGTCGTCCGCAGCGTCGTGAGGAGGAAGCCCGCGATCCCTCGCGCGACGGCGTCCTCCCCCGCATCCACGGCCACCTCGAGCAGCTGAGCGTTGTCGGTCAGCATCCGCTCGTAGTGCGGGACGCTCCAGTCGCGCTGCGTGGCGTAGCGGAAGAAGCCGCCGTCCTCGTCGCACAGCTCGGATGCCGCCATGGCGATGAGCGCGCGCCGGGCGGAGGCGGAGGCTTCCGGAGCCGCACGGCGCACGAGCGGACTCTGCAGCAGCTGCAGGGTGGTCGCCACGGGGAATTTCGGCGCACCGCCGAATCCGCCGAACAGCCGATCCTCGCGGGCGGCGATGGCGTCGACCGCGCGGACGAGGGCGTCCTCGTCCGGGAGGGCGGACGGGGCGGATGCCGCTGCGCGCGCGAGCGCGTCGGCGACGGCATCCGCCGACTCCTCGGCCTGTGCGCGCCGCAGGATCCACGCCTCCTGGACCGCCGCGAGCACCTGCCGGAACGACGGCATCGGCGCATGCGGCTCCGGCGGCCAGTAGGTGCCGGCGTAGAAGGCGCGACCCCGCGGCGTGGCGAACACGGTGAGCGGCCAGCCCAGGTTCTGCGTGAAGGCCGAAGCGGCGGCCATGTAGGCGCCGTCGACGTCGGGATGCTCCTCCCGGTCGACCTTCACGGCGACGAAGCCCTCGTTCATCAGCGCCGCCGTCGCAGGGTCGGAGAACGACTCCCTGGCCATCACGTGGCACCAGTGGCATGTCGAGTACCCGATCGAGATCACCAGCGGCACGTCGCGACGCTGCGCCTCGGCGAACGCCTCCGGGCCCCAGGGGTACCAGTCGACGGGGTTGCCGGCGTGCGCCCGCAGGTAGGGGCTGAGGGTGCCGGCGAGCCTGTTGGTCATGCCCTCACGCTACGCCTGGGCGCCTCGGCCGAGGTCCTCAGTTCACGTCGTCCGGGTGGGAGCCGACGCGACCGGATCCGTCGAGCGGGTCGAGTGCGTCGATCGCCGCGATCTCGGCATCCGTCAGCTCGAATCCGAAGACGTCGAGGTTCTCGCGCAGGCGCTCGGCGTGCACCGACTTCGGGAAGACGATGATCCCCTTCTGCAGGTGCCAGCGCAGCACCGCCTGCGCCGGGGTGACCCCGTGCGCGGCAGCGGCGTCGGCGACGGCCGGCGTGCCGAACAGGTCGTACTTGCCCTGGCCGAGCGGACCCCAGGCCTCGATGCGCACGCCGTGCTCCTCCGCCCACGCGACGACCTCGCGCTGCTGGTACGCCGGGTGCAGCTCGATCTGGTTCACGGCCGGCACGACGCCCGTCTCGGCGACCGTCTTCTCGAGGTGCGGCACGAGGAAGTTCGAGACGCCGATGCTGCGGGTGAGCCCTGCGTCGCGCAGCTCGACGAGCTTGGCGAAGGCGTGCACGTAGTCGTCCTTCGCGGGCGTCGGCCAGTGCACGAGGTACAGGTCGACCTGGTCGAGGCCGAGCTTCTCCAGGCTCTCGCCGATCGCGGCGCGCGGCTCGTCGTCGTGGTGGCGGTCGTTCCACAGCTTTGTGGTGACGAAGAGCTCCTCGCGAGGGATGCCGGAGGCGGCGATCGCCGCGCCGACCCCCTCCTCGTTGCCGTAGATCGCGGCGGTGTCGATGTGGCGGTACCCGACCTCCAGAGCCTCGCTCACCGCGCGCTCGGTCTCCGCCGGCGGCACCTTGAAGACGCCGTAGCCGAGCTGGGGGATGGAGTGGCCGTCGTTCAGTTCCAGTGCGGGAATCGTCATGCCTCCACCCTATGAGCTGGTCCGGCGCGAGGGGCCGCCATCGCCTGCGCGGCCCATCCGACGAGGCGCTCGAGCGGCCCGCGCCCCGCGAACATCGACCAGAGGGTGGCGATGAGGAGCAGCCCGACCGCCGTCGCCGCCCAGAACGCGTTGCTCTGGAAGAACCCGCCGGGGCCGCCGAGCAGCGCCACGGTGGTCACGTGGAGACTGTATGCCGACAGCGGCATGGATCCGAGGGCGCCGAGGGGCAGGACGGCCCAGCGCAGCGGACGGCTGAGCAGGAGGCAGAGCGCGATCATCGCCAGCGCGAACCCGCCGGATCCGAGGATCTCCGCGGTGCCGCCGCTGTGCGGCTCCACGGCGAGGAAGGCCGAGAGCGCGGCGCCGAGCGGGTCGGCCTCGGCGAGCGCCCGCGGGTAGTCCTCCCAGCCGCGCGCCGGCTCGGCCTCGGCGACCGCGCGGCTCGGCACGATCGCGCCGAGCCCGTAGCCGGTGACCGCGAGGACGAGCCCGGTCGCCAGCGCCCACCACGCGGTGCGGATGCTGTCCACGCGAAGCCGCCCCAGGGCCATGCCTGCGAACACGAACGCCATCCACACCGTGATCGGGTAGCTCCCGTAGAGGACGAAGCCGATCCCGGCGCCGAACGGCTGCATGGCCACGGCCGTGACCAGCGCGAGCAGGGCCGGCCCCGCGACGGCGAGCGTGCCCGCTGCGACCAGGAGCTGCCAGGGCCTCCAGCGGAGGAAGGGGATGACGGCGACGTAGAGCAGCCCGTACAGCGTGAGGATCACGGCGATCGGCGTGTTCAGCATCTCCAGCGCCAGGCCGATGACGAAGATCATCGCCCCGCGTCCGAGGAGGTTCAGGCGGATGCCGGGCAGCCGCTCGCGCTCCGGGAGCGAGCTGCGCCCTGTCATCAGCACGATGGACACCCCCGCGAGCACGGCGAACAGGATCGACGAGCGCCCGTGAACGAGATCCGTCCAGGTCGCCGGGTCCGCCCAGGCGAAGGCCTCGGTCTCGCCGATGTGCGCACCCGCCATGCCGAGGATCGCGAGCCCGCGGGCCACGTCGAGTCCGAGGACGCGCGGCGGCCGGCCGAACCGGCGGAACCAACGCGCGGGCGGCAGCTCAGTGTTCACCCGATGAATCGTAGGCGGTCGTTCCCGGCATACGATGGAGGGCTATGTCCTCCCCCGTGATCTCCTATCCCCCGGAGCTGCCCGTCAGCGCTGCCAGGGAGGAGATCGCCGACGCCATCCGCGACCACCAGGTCGTCATCGTCGCCGGTGCGACGGGCTCCGGCAAGACCACGCAGCTGCCGAAGATCTGCCTGGACCTGGGCAGGGAGCGCATCGCGCACACCCAGCCGCGCCGGCTCGCCGCCCGCACCATCGCGGAGCGCGTCGCGGAGGAGCTGCAGGTCGAGCTCGGCAGCGTCGTCGGCTACAAGGTGCGCTTCACCGACAAGGTGTCGGACGACACGCGCATCGCGCTGATGACCGACGGCATCCTGCTCAACGAGATCCACCGCGACCGGCTGCTGAAGCGCTACGACACGATCATCATCGACGAGGCGCACGAGCGGTCCCTCAACGTCGACTTCCTCCTCGGCTACCTCGCCCGCATCCTCCCCGAGCGCCCCGACCTCAAGGTGATCATCACCTCGGCGACCATCGACCCGGAGAGCTTCGCGAAGCACTTCGCCGGGGCCGACGGCACGCCGGCGCCGATCATCGAGGTCTCGGGGCGCACGTATCCGGTGGAGATCCGGTACCGGCCGCAGACCGACGAGGACGAGGACGAGGTCACGGAGATCGTCGCTGCGCTCCGCGAGCTCGACCGCGAGGCTCCGGGGGACGTGCTCGTGTTCCTCCCCGGCGAGGCCGAGATCCGCGACGCGGCGGATGCCGTGCGCGGCGCATACGCGAAGGACCGCTCCCCCACCGAGGTGCTGCCGCTGTACGGGCGCCTGTCCGCCGCCGAGCAGCACCGCGTGTTCGAGCGCAGCACGGTCGCCGGAGTCCGCCGGCGGGTCGTGCTCGCCACGAACGTCGCCGAGACGAGTCTCACCGTGCCCGGCATCCGCTATGTGATCGACACCGGCACGGCGCGCATCTCGCGCTACAGCAATCGCTCCAAGGTGCAGCGCCTGCCGATCGAGGCGATCTCGCAGGCGTCGGCGAACCAGCGCTCCGGCCGCGCCGGCCGCACCAGCGAGGGCATCGCGATCCGTCTGTACAGCGAGGAGGACTTCGAGAAGCGGGCCGAGTTCACCGAACCGGAGATCCTGCGCACGTCGCTCGCCTCGGTGATCCTGCAGATGCTGTCGCTCGGGTTCGGCGACATCACCGCCTTCCCGTTCCTCACCCCGCCGGACTCCCGTGGCGTGAAGGCGGCGCTCGACCTGCTCACCGAACTCGGCGCCGTGTCGGGCTCCGGCGACGCCCCGCGCCTCACCCGTGTGGGCCGGGACATCTCGCGCATCCCCATCGACCCCCGCTTCGCCCGGATGCTCATCGAGGCGAGCAGGACCGACGTGGCGCGCGACGTGCTCGCCATCGTCGCAGGGCTGTCCATCCAGGACGTCAGGGAGCGTCCGTCGCAGGACGCGCCGCAGAGCGTGCGCGATGAGGCCGACCGGATGCACGCCCGCTTCGCGGACCCGACGAGCGACTTCCTGTCGATCCTGAACCTGTGGAACCACCTCCGCGAGAAGCAGCGCGAGCTCGGCTCCAGCGCCTTCCGCCGCCTCTGCCGCTCCGAGCATCTGAACTACGTGCGGGTGCGCGAGTGGTTCGACGTGCACCGCCAACTGCGCTCCCTCGTGAAGACGCCGGACGGCACCGGCACCGCGGATCCGGACGCGATCCACAGGGCGCTGCTCTCGGGCCTGCTCTCCCAGATCGGCATCCTCGACGAGCGCAACACAGGCAAGGGGCTCGACCCGAAGAAGAAGCGGGCAGCCGAGTACCGCGGCGCGCGCGGCATCCGCTTCTCGATCTTCCCCGGCTCCGGCCTGCGGAAGAAGAGCCCGCAGGCCGTCATGGCGGCCGAGATCGTGGAGACCTCCCGCACCTACGCGCGCACGGTCGCCGCCATCGACCCCGCCTGGGCGGAGGCCCTCGCCGGAGACCTCGCCAAGCGCCAGGTCACGGAGCCGCACTGGTCGAAGGATGCCGGCGCCGCCGTCGCCTACGAGAAGGTGACCCTGTTCGGCGTGGAGATCATCCCGCGCCGCCGCGTGCAGTTCGCGCGCATCGATCGCGCCGCCTCGCGCGAGCTGTTCGTGCGCCACGCCCTCGTCGAGGGCGAGTGGGACCCCTCGCGCATCGACAAGAGGGTCAGCGCGTTCTGGCGCAGCAACGCCGAGCTCCGCCGGCGCCTCGAGAAGCTCGAGGAGCGGGAGCGCCGTCGCGACATCCTCGCCGGCGACGAGGCCGTGTTCCGGTTCTACGACGAGCGCATCCCCGCCGACGTCTTCGACGTGCGCTCCTTCGAGAGGTGGTGGCGCGACGCCCTCGCGAAGACGCCGAAGCTGCTCGTCATGCGCGAGAGCGACCTTCTCGACGACGACAGCCGGGCGGACCAGAGCGAGTTCCCGACGCGCTGGACGCAGGGCGATCAGGTGCTGGGACTCGCCTACCGCTTCGAGCCGGGCGCGGCCGATGACGGCGTCAGCGTCGTCATCCCGCTCGCCCTGCTCGCACAGATCGAGGACCGCGGCTTCGACTGGCAGGTCCCGGGCCTGCGCGCCGAGCTCATCACGGGACTCCTCCGCGCCCTGCCGAAGGCGATCCGCAGGCACGTCGTCCCCGCCGCCGACTGGGCCGAGAAGTTCGGAGCCGAGCTCGCCGGCGACGGCCCCGAGTCGCATGGCGGGGTGCCGCAGCGCTCCCTCAAGGAGGCGCTGGCCCGGCTCATCCAGCCGCTCGCCAACCAGCTGGTCACCGCCGCCGACTTCGAGGACGAGCGGGTGCCCGCGCACCTGCGCATGAACTTCCGCGCCGTCGACGAGCGCGGGCGCGTCGCCGGATCCGACCGCGACCTCGCAGCCCTGCAGGCGCAGCTCGCCGGCCGGGCGCGCAGCAGCGTCGCCCGGTCCGTCGCCGCGCCGGCGATGCCGCGACCGGGATCGCAGACTCCCGCAGCCGCCCCGATGACGAGCATCGAGCAGGACGGGCTGACCGCGTGGACCTTCGGAGACCTGCCCGAGGTGCTCGACACCCGCGTCGCCGGCGGCGTCGTGCGCGGCTATCCGGCGATCGTCGATCAGGGCAAGACGGTCTCGGTGCGGGTCGAGGCGACGGCGGATGCCGCAGCCGCGGCGACCCGCGAGGGCGTGCTGCGCCTCGTGCTGCTCGCGGTGCCCTCCCCCTCGTCGTACGTGCAGCAGCACCTCACCAGCCAGGAGAAGCTCGCACTCGCGGCCTCGCCGTACCAGAATGCGGCGGCGCTGATCGAGGACTGCCGCGCCGCCGTCGCGCGCGCCGTGATCGAGCGGACCGTCCCCGGCGGCATCGTCCGCACCGCGGCCGGGTTCGAGCGCGTGCGCGACGCCGTCTCCGCCGCGCTCGTGGACGAGCTGTTCGCCTGCGTCTCGCTCGTGGCGCGGATCCTGACAAAGTCCCGCGAGGTCGAGCGCGGCATCAAGTCGCAGAACTCGCTCGCCCTCCTCGGCCCGCTGAACGACATCCGCACCCAGCTCGCCGGGCTCCTGCATCCCGGTTTCGTCTCCGCCACCGGCGTCGAGCGCCTCGCCCACCTCCCTCGATATCTCGATGGGATGCTCGAACGCCTGAAGACCCTGGCGAACGAGCCGGGCAAGGACCGGTCGCGCATGAGCGAGTTCGAGCGGATGGCGAAGGCCTACGAGGATGCCGGAGGGGCGATCCCGCTGCCCGCCGATGCCGCCCCCGCGCTCGCGGAGACCCGCTGGCTGCTCGAGGAGTACAGAGTGAGCGTGTTCGCGCAGCGCCTCGGCACCGCGCAGCCGGTGTCACCGCAGCGCATCATGAAGGCTCTCGCCGCCTCCGGTCGTTGAGCGAGCGGCGCGGGACGAGACGCGGACGGCGTAGCCTGAGACCATGACTCGCGCGATCGTCTACACCGAGTTCGGCTCCCCGGATGTCCTCCACCTCATCGAGATCCCCGATCCCGTGCCGCTGCGCGACGAGGTGGTCGTGCGGATAGAGGCGGCCGGCGTCAATCCGATCGACGCGAAGCTGCGCAGCGCCAAGCGGCCGTCACCGCCGATCACCGAGCCCCGCCCTGTCGGCTTCGACGGCGCGGGAGTGATCACCGCCGTCGGCGAGGCCGTCGAGGGGTTCCTCCCCGGCGACCGGGTGGCGATCCACGACACCCGCGGCACCTACGCCTCCGCGCTCGCCGTCCCGGCGCAGAACATCGCACTCCTCCCCGACGCGGTCACCGCCGCGGAGGGAGCCGGCATCGGCATCCCCGCCGGCACCGCGTACCAGTCGCTGCTCTCCCTCGGCGTCCGCGCGGGCGATGCGCTTCTCGTGCACGCCGGCTCCGGCGCGGTCGGACAGGCGGCCGTGCAGTTCGCCGTCGCGTGGGGTGCGACCGTGATCGCCACCGGCAGCCCGGCACGCCACGATCAGCTCCGCGAGCTCGGCGCGATCCCGGTGGCCTACGGCGAGGGGCTGCTCGAACGGGTGCGCGCGGCTGCGCCCTCCCCCGTCACCGTCGCGCTGGACTGCGCCGGCACCGACGAGGCCATCGAGACCTCCCTCGCGCTGGTCGAGGATCGCGACCGCATCGCCACCATCGTCCGCGGACCGGATGCCGCCGACTTCGGCATCCGCGCGTTCTCCGGCGGGTCGCCCGTGCCCCTCACCGACCAGGAGAAGGCGTGGCGGGCCGAGGCGCTGCCGAAGACGATCGAGCTCATCGCGGCCGGCGACTTCACGATCGAGCTCGGCCCCGAGCTGCCTCTCGCGGAGGCGGCCAGGGCGCACGAGCTCGTCGAGTCCGGCGAGGCCGACGGGAAGATCATCCTGGTCCCGTAGCTCAGGTCGGGCGATCGAACGAGGCCTTCAGCGCCTCGATCACCACCGTGCGCTCGCGCCGAGCCAGCCAGCGGTAGACGGGGGTCATCAGGCGGGAGGCACCGTAGGTCTGCAGCCGGGCGTGATGGCGCACCTCCGTCGCGCGCGGGCCGATGGCCTGAAGACGGTACCCCGGCCACCCCTCGGCCTTGAGAGTCCCTCTCGACGACGCGTCCCACCAGTGGAAGACGATCGCCGTCGGGCGTTCGAACTCGGCGACGTCACCCGGGGTGTCCCCCGCCGAGGTCTGATCGAAGTACGTCGTGCCGAGGCCGACCGGCCCCGGCGAGGTCTGCCGGGTCTGGCGCAGGAGGCTCCCCCGCTTCGGCATCCAGTCCGCGTAGCCGCCGATGTCCGCGATCCGATCGAAGACCTCCTCGACCGGCGCGTCGATCACGCGCACCAGCTCGAACTCGACGACGCCCATGAGCTCATGGTCCTCCGGTGGGTCACGCTGTGCAACAGTTCGACATACGCCGCGGCACCGCGCGCCCGCTCAGGAAAATGGTCTGATGAGCGAGTTCGCCACCCAGCAGATCCAGGCCGGCTACGTCCCCGGGACGCCGCAGAACAGCGCCGTGCCTCCGCTCTACCAGACGGCGGCGTACCAGTTCGCCTCGCTCGCCGACGCCGCGGAGCTGTTCGCACTGCGCAAGTCGGGCAACCTGTACAGCCGCAACGCCAGCCCGACGCAGCAGGTGCTCGAAGAGCGCGTCGCCGCTCTCGAGGGCGGCGCCTCCGCCGTGGCCGTCGCCTCGGGACAGGCCGCCGTGGCGGTCACCCTCCTCGCGATCGTCGGCGTGCGCGGCCACATCGTCGCCGCCAACCAGCTGTACGGCGGCACCGTCGACCTGTTCCAGGAGACCTTCGAGGACTTCGGCATCCCGGTCACCTTCGTCGACCAGGACGACCCGGAGGCGTGGCGCGCCGCGATCCGCCCCGACACTCGCGCGCTGTTTGCCGAGTCGGTCGCGAACCCGGTCGCTCAGGTGCTCGACATCCGCCTCGTCGCCGACATCGCCCACGAGGCGGGCGTCCCGCTCGTGATCGACAACACGGTCGGCACGCCGTACCTGGTGCGCCCGGGCGAGCACGGCGCCGACTTCGTCGTGCACTCCGCGACCAAGTTCCTCTCCGGGCACGGCACCTCCCTCGGCGGCGTCGTCGTCGACCAGGGCACGTTCGACTTCGGCGCCGAGCCCGAGCGCTGGCCGCACTTCACCGCGGAGTACCGGCGCGTCCCCGGCCTGGTGCTCTGGGAGCGCTTCGGCATCGGACAGGCGTTCGCCGCGCTCGTGAAGTCGAAGTACGTGCACGACCTCGGCCCGTCGCTGTCCCCGTTCAACGCCTGGCAGATCCTGCAGGGCATCGAGACGCTCGACCTGCGAGTGTCCCGGCAGAGCTCCAGCGCCCTCGCGGTCGCGCAGTTCCTGGCGCAGCATCCGTCGGTCGCGAAGGTCAACCACCCCGGCCTCGAGGGCAATCCCTGGCACGACCTGGCCGAGCGCTACCTGCCCCAGGGTGTGCCGTCGGTGTTCTCCTTCGATCTGGCCGGCCCCGAGGACGAGGGCACGCAGGAGCGGATCGGGCGCGTGATCGACGGCCTGAAGGTCGTGCGCCTCATCGCGAACATCGGCGACGCCCGCAGCATGGTCGCGCACCCGGCCTCGATGACCCACTCGCACCTGAACGCCGAGCAGCGCGCCGCCGCGGGCATCTCGCTGAACACGATCCGCATCTCCCTCGGCCTCGAGGACCCGCGCGACATCATCGCCGACCTGGACCAGGCACTCGCTAGGGCCTGAGCAGGATGCGGTATCCGCGGCGCGCGTCGTAGCCGTGGATCTCCCGGGTGTCGAGCACCCGCATGAACGCGAGCACTTCGCGGGTGATGATCTGCCCTGGCACCAGCACCGGGAAGCCCGGAGGGTAGGGCGTGACGAAACCGGCTGAGACCGGACGGTCACCGCGCTCGACGCGCTCGCGCAGCTCCGCGGGGAGCACGTGCTCGACGGCGCCACGGCGCTGCCCGCGGAAGAACGCCGCTCTGAGGTCGCCGTCCGGCAGCACGTCGTCGGTGGCGTTTCCGGCGCGAACGCGCTGAAGTCGGGCAGCGGCGGCATCGGCGCCTCGGCAGGGGCGTCCTCGTCGGCGTCGTATTGGGCCTGGTCCTCATCGAACAGCTCCGCGAGCTTCACCAGCACCTCGATGAGGTAGGCGATCGCGCTGCGCGACGTGCCGATGTTCGTCATGAAGAGCACCGTGTTGCGGCTGGTCTTGTTGACCTGGATGCCGTAGCGGTCCATCAGGTGCTCGTGCTTGAAGGTGTCCCCGTCGACGCCGGTGCGGCTGATCTCGATCGTGACGCGGCTCGGATCGATGACGAACTCGTCGTCCGCCCAGGCCTGCCACATCGGCGCGAGTCCGCCACGGTGCGGCATCGGCCGCCCGGTTCCGCGATACTCGGCCGGGATCAGGTCGTGCGCCGTGAGCACGCGGAAGGTCCGTCGCAGCAGCGGGTGCCGTGAGATCGCCTGCGCGAGGCTCGTGCCGAGATCGAGCTGCCGCTGCACGAGCTCGAACCCCTCGAGCTCCACCTGCCGGCGGCCGATGTCCAGCGAGGCGAGGATCTGATAGTTGGGGGACGTCGAGGTGTGCGTCATGTACGCCTCGTGGAACGGATCCTCCGCGTCGCGCTTCCAGTCCTGGTCGTAGACGTGGATCATCGACCCCTGACGCAGCGCCGTCAGCGTCTTGTGCGTCGACTGCGTCGCGTAGACCCGGATCCGCGCCTGGGGCGACGGCACGAGCCGCTCCCGCAGCCAGACCTCGTCGGGTGCCGGGTTCCCCTCCGCATCGAACAGGACCTCCCGCTGGGCGCGGTGCGCCGCGGAATGCGCTGCCGTGCGCAGCCGCGCCTCGAGATGCCTGGCCGCCGCCATCGCCGTGCGCCGGCGGGTGACGGGATGGAACGCGGCGAAGGCGAACCACGCCTCGTCCCACAGGAACACCAGGTCGGGCTTGATCGCCAGGCACTCCGCCATGACGCGTTCGGGGTCGTACACGATGCCGTCGAAGGTGCAGTTGGTGAGCGTGATCATGCGCACCTCGTCGAGCCGTCCCGCCGCGCGATAGTCGAGCAGCAGCTTCTTGATGCGCTCGATGGGCACCGCACCGTAGAACGCGAACTCGTCGAGGGGATACGCCTCGAGGTAGGCCGGGCGCGCACCGGTGAGCATCACCGCGTGATGGTGCGACTTGTGGCAGTTCCGGTCGACGAGCACGACGTCGTTCGGCGCCACGAGCGCCTGATGCACGATCTTGTTCGCCGTCGACGTGCCGTTGGTCACGAAGAAAGTGTGCTTCGCCCCGTAGGCGCGACCGGCGAGCGCCTGCGCCTTCTTGAGCGTGCGCACCGGGGCGAGCAGCGAGTCCAGTCCGCCCGAGGTCGCGCTGGTCTCGGCCAGCAGCAGGTTGAGGCCGTAGAAGTCGGCGAGATCCCGGATCCACCGCGACCCGACCACGGAGCCGCCCCGGGCGACCGGCAGCGCGTGGAACACGCCGACCGGCCGGCGCGCGTGGTCCTGGATCGCCGAGAAGAACGGGGTGTCGTACAGGTGCGAGACGCGCCGCAGCAGCGTCAGGTGCAGCTCGAGCTGATCCTCCCGGCGGAAGACGCGGCGGAACCGTCGGGTGAGCACGCCAGCGAGATCCTCGATGTGCGCCCCTGCCATCAGGTAGAGGTCGAGCTCCGGGCGGATCGAGGACAGCGTGTCGGCGAGGCCCAGCACGCGGTGCACCGAGGCGAGAGGACTCGAAGACGCGCCCGGCAGCGACGTGCCGTGCGTGCGGGCCAGCTCGATGACGCTGCGCAGGTCTCGGCTGAGGTGCTGGCGCGTCCGCTCGCTGAAGCCCGGTCGCACGACGCAGGCGAGGATGTTCGGGTTGGTCAGCACCGCGGCCACGGCGTCGTCGGCCGAGGGGACGACGACCGCCTCGTACACGAAGGCGTCGGCGGGCGCGCGCAGGCGCAGGACCTCGGAGCGGATGCTGTCGCGGTCGGCGGTCGTCGTCTCGTCGACGATGAGCACCTCGAAGCGAGGGCGCGGGTCGGCGTCTCCCGCCAGCTCCACCCGCTCGAGCTCGTCGAGGGGCTCGTCCCGCGGCTCTTCCGGGAGGGTGTCTCCGCGCAGGCGCTTCACGACCCGGCTGATGCGCTCCATGGCCGTGTGGAAGTCGCCGTCGGACAGCAGAACGCCGATGCCCCGGACGTAACGCTGTCCCACGCCCGCCCAGTACAGCTCGATCGTCTCCAGCGCCCGCAGCGAGCGATGTATCTCGCCGTCGGCGGCGAGACCCGCCACGCCGTCTCCGCTGAGGGCCAGTCGCTTCACCGCGAACAGGAGATACTCCCAGGCGTCGCTGCGCAGGCGCCAGGTGCTGGAGGGCATCCCCGGATTCCGCTCCAGCTGCGACCCCGCGTCGCGCCCGATCGCGATCAGTCGTTCCTGCGGCGACGCCGTCTCCTCCATGCTGCGCCTCCATCGGCGGCCGAAGCTGACCTCGTCCGAGCGGAGGAGGTGCTTGAGTGTATCCCCACCCGGCACCGGTTTTGGAAAAGCTACGCTGAGACCATGACTGGTCTTCGTTGGGGAATCCTCGCGACCGGCGGCATCGCCGGCGCGTTCGCATCCGATCTGCGCACCGCGGGGCTCGACCTCGTCGCGGTCGGCTCACGCTCTCAGGAGTCCGCCGACGCCTTCGCCCGTCGTTTCGACATCCCGCGGGCGCACGCCTCCTACGAGGCGCTCGTCGCCGACCCCGACGTCGACATCGTCTACGTGTCCACGCCGCACCCGATGCACCACGAGAACGCGCGTCTCGCACTCGAGGCCGGCAAGCACGTGCTCGTGGAGAAGCCGTTCACGCTGAACCGGGCGGAGGCGGAGGACCTCCGGATCCTCGCAGCCGAGCGCGGGCTGCTCGTGATGGAGGCGATGTGGGCGCGCTACCTGCCGCACATGGCCCGCATCCGTGAGATCGTCGCGGCCGGCACGCTGGGAGAGATCCGCGCGGTGAGCGCCGACCACACCCAGCTCCTGCCCGACGATCCGGCGCACCGGCTGAACGCCCTCGAACTCGGCGGCGGGGCCCTCCTCGACCTCGGCATCTACCCGATCTCCTTCGTCTGGGACGTCCTCGGCGCCCCGACGAGCATCCGCGCCGTCGGGCGCCTCATCGACACCGGGGCGGACGCCGAGGTCGCGACCGTGATGACGCACGAGGGCGGTGCGATCTCGACGACCCTCTCCTCCTCGCGCGCCGCCGGCCCCAACGTCGCCAGCATCGTCGGTACGGCCGCCCGCATCGAGATCGACACCGTCTGGTACTCCCCCACGACGTTCCGCGTGATCCTGCCGGACGGCACGGTCGCCGAGGAGTTCGCCTCCTCCGAGGTCGCCGGCCGCGGCATGGAGTACCAGGCCAGGGCTGCGGAGCGCTTCGTGCGGGACGGCCTCCTCGACAGCGACGTCCTCCCGATCGCCGAGAGCGTGGCCATCATGGGCACGCTCGACGAGATCCGCGCGCAGATCGGCGTGCGGTACCCGCAGGAGGGAACGACCAATGGCTGACTTCACCGACGCGCGCGTCGCCGTCTACCTGGACTTCGACAACATCGTCATCTCCTGGTACGACCGCGTGCACGGCCGCAACGCCTACGGCAAGGACCGGCAGCGCATCACCGACAACCCGAACGACCCCGAGGTGCTCGACCGCCTCGGCCGGGCGATGATCGAGGTCGGAGCCATCATCGACTACGCCGCGTCGTTCGGCACCCTCGTGCTCACGCGGGCCTACGCCGACTGGTCGTCACCCGTGAACGCCGAGTACCGCTCCCAGCTGGTGGCGCGCGCGGTGGACCTCGTGCAGCTGTTCCCGGCGGCCGCGTACGCGAAGAACGGCGCCGACATCCGGCTCGCCGTGGATGCGGTGGAGGACATGTTCCGCCTCCCCGATCTCACCCATGTCGTGATCGTGGCCGGCGACAGCGACTACGTCCCGCTCGCGCAGCGCTGCAAGCGCCTCGGCCGCTACGTGATCGGCGTCGGCGTCGCCGGCTCCACCGCGAAGTCCCTCGCCGCCGCCTGCGACGAGTTCGAGTCCTACGACTCCCTGCCCGGTGTGGCCCGCCCGGCAAAGGCGGCGCCCGCCCCGGCGGAGACGACGGATGCCGCGGCGGAGCCGGCCGTGAAGGCCAAGGCCGCCCCCAAGACGAAGACGGCGAAGGCCAAAGCCGCGCCGGCGAAGCTCGACGAGCAGGGCGAGGCCACCGAGCTGCTGCAGCGGGCCCTCCGCCTCGGCCATGACAAGGCCGGTGCCGACGAGTGGCTTCACAGCTCGGCCGTGAAGACGCACATGCGTCGCATGGACCCCTCGTTCAGCGAGAAGGCGCTCGGCTACCGCTCTTTCTCGGACTTCGTGAAGTCACGCGAGGACATCGCCGAGCTGGAGGAGACCGGCCACGAGCGGCTGGTCCGGCTGCGCGAGGCCGCCGGCTGAGAGGCCAGCGGCGCACGAGCGCCACTCAGACGTCGGCGGTTCGCAGAGCACGCCACCCGACGGCGACCACGACGGCGAGGAACACGGCGACGGCCGCGTACGCCACCCGCGGCCCTGCGAGATCGGCGAGCCCGCCGATCAGGAGGCCGGTGATGACCGTGGACCCCGGCAGCATCATCGCCCAGATGCCCATCACCCTGCCGCGCATCGCGGCCGGCGTCTCCAGCAGCACCAGGGCGTTCGCGCGCGCGATGAACCACATCGAGGTCGCCCCGGCGAGCGCGATCGTGACGAGCAGCGCGCCCAGCACGGGCGACCAGGCGGCGAGCAGCACCGCACCTGCCAGGGCCACGGCGAGCGCACGCACCTCCTCGCTGCGCGGCACCGCCGGCCCCGTGGCAGACAGCAGGGCGCCGGGGAGCGCTCCGACGCCGAACGCCACCGCGATCGCCGCGTAGCCGCCTCCCCCGGCGTGGAACACGTCGGAGGCCATCAGGGGCATCACCACGGCGATGTTGTAGGAGGCCGCCGCGCCGATCGCGAGCAGCAGCGTCGTCCGGATCCGCGGCGTGCCCATCGCGAACCGCCAGGGGGAACGCGGCCGGTGCGCGGCAGCCGGCGCACGCCCCTGCATGCCGTCCGGCACGCGCTCCGTGCTGATCCGCGGCACGCGCAGGCGGAGCAGCACGACGAGGGACGGCAGGAACGAGACCGCGTTGAACACGAAGCACCAGCCGGGGTCGCCGACGGCCAGAATCGCCCCGGCGACGGCGGGCCCGAAGATCCGCGAGGCGTTGATGACGACCTCGTTCATGCTGACCGCGCTCGTCGTGCCCTCGGGTCCGACGAGATCGAGCACGAGGAGCTGCCGGGCGGGGTTGTCCGCCGCGAACGCCAGTCCCTGCACGAGCGACAGGGCGAACAGAGCGGGGAGTCCGGCCGTGCCGGTGAACGACAGCACCGCGAGCGCCGCGGCGACGAGCATCTGCAGCACGTGCGTCGCGAGGAGGACGGAGCGCCGGGAGAAGCGGTCGACGAACATCCCCGCGAACGAACCGGCCAGCAGGGTCGGCAGCATCACGACGCCGACGATCGCCCCGAACGCGACGCCGTCGCCTCCGAGCTCGACGACGAGCCAGGCGATCGCGACGGTCGAGGCGGTGCCCCCGGAGCCGGAGACGAACGCGGCGATGCTCCACCGGCGGTACTGCGCGTCGCGCAGAGCCGCGAAGGACCGGGCGAGCACGGCCGGCGACAGCCGCTCACGCAGGGCGCGCCACACCGTCGCTCTCCCCGATCCCTGTGCGGATCACTGGTTGCTGAACGCGGCGTCGAACGACGCCGTGGGCTGAGGCCAGAGGAGCGAGCGCACGAACCGCACCGCCTCGGCCGCTCCGTGCAGCCGGTCCATGCCGGCGTCCTCCCACTCGATCGAGATGGGGCCGTCGTAGCCGATCGCGTCGAGGGCGCGGAACGCGTCCTCCCAGGGGACATCGCCGTGCCCGGTGGAGACGAAGTCCCAGCCGCGCCGCGGGTCGCCCCACGGCAGGTGCGAGCCGAGCACGCCGGCGCGCCCGTTCTGCGGACGCATCCGGGTGTCCTTGCAGTCCACGTGATGGATCCGGTCGGCGAAGTCGACGATGAAGCCGACCGGGTCGATGTTCTGCCACATCATGTGCGAGGGGTCCCAGTTGAACCCGAACGCCTTCCGGTGGTCGATCGCCTCCAGGGCCCGTACCGAGCTCCAGTAGTCGTACGCGATCTCCCCCGGGTGCACCTCGTGCGCGAAGCGCACGCCCTCGGAATCGAACACGTCGAGGATCGGGTTCCACCGCGCCGCGAAGTCCTCGAATCCGCCCTCGATGACGGATGCCGGCACCGGCGGGAACATCGCCACATACGGCCAGATCGACGAGCCGGTGAAGCCGACCACGGTGTCGACGCCGAGCTTGCGGGCCACCCGCGCCGCGCGCTTCATGTCCTCAGCCGCGCGCTGCCGCACGCCCTCGGCATCCCCGTCGCCCCACACGTACTCGCGCAGGATCGCCTCATGCCGGAAGTCGATCGGCGCATCGCACACCGCCTGGCCGGCGAGATGGTTGGAGATCGCGAACACCTGCAGGCCATGCCGGTCGAGGATCTCGAGCCGCGAGGCGGCATAGGCGTCGTCCTCGTCGGCCCGCTTCAGATCGAGATGGTCGCCGGATGCCGCGATCTCCAGCCCGTCGTACCCCCAGGAGGCGGCCAACCGGGCGACCTCCTCGAACGGGAGGTCCGCCCACTGACCGGTGAACAGGGTGACCGGGCGGGCCGCGGCGCGCTGCTCGCTCATGAGGCCTCCGGATAGTTCGCGGCGATCCACGCCCAGCTGGTCTTCGCGCTGGCGAAGGGCTCCATGCTCGGCTTGTCCACCTCGATGATCACATCTCCGGAGAACCCTTCGGGCAGGCCGGCGAGCGCCTCCGCGATCGGCACGTCGCCGAGGCCGGGCTCCAGGAAGAACCGCCGCGCCATCACGTCGAAGTACGGGGTGCGCGCAGCCCTGGTCGCGGCGGCGATCGAGAGGTCCATGTCCTTCACGTGCAGATCCGAGATCCGCTCCGCGTGCCCGGCGATCCAGCCGACCACGTCGGCGCCGGTCCAGGCGAGATGGCCGATGTCGGGCCCCGCCGCGAGGAGGCTCGCGGGAACGGCATCCAGCACGTAGTCGTACTCCTCCTCCGTCTCGATCCAGGTGCCGACGTGATTGTGCAGCGCGGGGGTCACGCCCTCCGCCTTCAGCACCTCGGCGGTCTCGCCGATGATGTTCGCGACCCGGTCCAGCCGTGCGCGGTCCGCCTCGTGGCCGACCGCGGCGGCGACGTCGATCCGCGGACGCCCCGGCGCCATGTCGGCGGCCAGGAACACCCGGTCGAGCCCCATGAACGTCGTCTCCTCGGCACGGCGCCGGATGGCGTCGAACCAGCGGAAATGGGCCTCCGCGTCGCCGGAGTGGTCGCGGCCGAAATCCTCGGGCAGACCGATGTGGACGTAGCCGGGTGACAGCCGGAGTCCCGAGTCCGCGACGACCCGCGCGTAGGACTGCAGCGTCTGTGTGGGGAGGACCTCCAGCATGACCGAGGAGAAGCCGGCCTCCTTCACCTGGCCGAGGATCACGGGCTGCTTCGGCAGGAAGGTCGACAGGTCGAACTCCCAGCCGACCTCGCCGGGCTCGCCGCTGGCGTCGCCGAGGCCGACGGTGATCCACTGCAGGGTGTTCAGTGAGAAGTGCTCTCGGGTGAGCGTCATGATCTGTTCTCCTCCGTGTCTCAGGCCGTGACGTCCGCGAGCCAGCGCGCGGTGTGCCGGGCGCTGTCCACCGGGTCCATGGACGCCCGGTCGACCTCGATGATGATCCAGCCGCCGAAGCCGTCGGGCAGCGCGGAGAGCGTGTCGACGATGTCGAGGCCGCCGAGGCCGGGCTCGCGGTACAGCCCGAGATCGGTGGCCCGCTCGTAGGACAGCCCCTCCTCGCGCGAGCGGCGCGCGATCTCGAGGTCGAGATCCTTGACGTGAAGATCGAGGATGCGGTCGGACCAGTCGGCGATCGCCTTCTTCGCGTCGATCCCCGCCCACTCGAGGTGGCCGATGTCGAACGAGGCGCCGAGGCGCGAGGCGTCGATGCTGTTGAGCACGTGCTCGTACTCCTGCGTGGTCTCCACCCAGGTGCCGACGTGGTTGTGCAGACCGGGACGCACGCCCTCCGCGTTGAGCACGTCGACGGCCTCGTCCAGCATCTCGGTCCACTCGTCGAGCCGATCCTGCGAGAAGTCGTGCCCGATCGCGGGCCTCTCCCAGCGGGAACCCGACTGATCCACCTCGGCGGCGACGAACACCGAGTCGAGACCGAAGTAGTTCGACTCCTCCGCCCGGCGGCGGACGCCGTCGAACCAGTGGATCCGCTCGAACGAGCCCTTCTCCAGCCGACCGCCGTGGTCGGAGGGCAGCGGCACCTGCACGTACCCCGGTGCGAGCTTCAGACCGGACGCCTCCACCATCGCCGCGTAGTTCTGCAGCGTCTGGGTGTCGAGCACCTCCATCATGGTCGCGTCGAACCCGGCATCCCTGATCGCCTTCAGCACCTGCGGGTACTCGGCCACGAACGCGGGATCCGCGAAGCGCCACAGGCTCGCGCTGTCGAGGTCGGACGGATCCTCCTTGACGTTGATCCACTGGATCGCGTTGAGGGCGAACTTCAGGTCTTTCAGCTGCATGACGGGTCCGTTCTGGTCTACTTCAGGCCCGCCGTGGCGACGCCCTGGATGAAGTACTTCTGGAGGAAGAGGAAGAGGATGAGGATCGGCAGCAGCACGATCATCGCCCCGGCCAGGAGCAGGCCGAAGGAGAGCGTGTTGGATGCCTGGGAGGCGACCGTCAGTCCCACCGGCGCGGTGTACGTGCCCTGAGACTGCGCGATCACGAGCGGCCACAGGAAGTTGTTCCACGAGGTGAGGAACGACAGGATGCCGACGGTGGCGAGTCCCGGTCCGGTGAGCGGCAGGAAGATGCGGAAGAACAGCCGCCCCTCCCCCGCGCCGTCCAGCCGCGCGGCCTCCATCAGCTCGAACGGCACCGAGTGCGCGAACTGGCGCATGATGAACACCGACAGCGGCAGCACGAGGATCGGCAGGATGATCGCCGTCAGCGTGTCGACGAGGCCGAGCTGCACGACGATGACGAACTGCGGCACGAAGAGCGCGACGTACGGCACGATCATCGAGACGATCACCAGCGGGAACACGAACCCCTTGCCGCGGAACCGCAGCTTCGCGAGCGCGTACCCCGCCATCGCGCTGAACAGCACGTTGCCGACGACCGCGACGACCGAGACGATGATGCTGTTGAGCAGGTAGGTGCCGAAGCCCCGGTCTGCGAACAGCGTGACGTAGTTGCCGAACTGGAAGGACTCGGGGAACCAGGCGCCGGGGTCGGAGAAGAACTCCGCCTGGGTCTTGAACGATCCGAAGAACACCCAGACGAACGGCAGCAGCATGAAGACGGTGACGACGATCAGGAACGTGTAGTTGAGCGCCTGTCGGGTCGGAGATGGCGTGTTCAATGTTTCGGCCTCAGCATTCTGAACTGGACGATCGCGACGACGCCGACGAGCAGGAGCAGGAGCACCGACCCGGCCATCGCGGCTGAGATGTTGCCGAACCCGAACTGCTCGTACACCCACACGGCGATCGACCTGGTGGATCCGGTCGGACCGCCCTTGGTGAGCAGGTACGGCTCCTCGAAGATGTTGAGGAACGACACCGTCGCGAGAACGGTGACGAGCAGCGTCGTCGGGCGCAGCAGCGGCAGGGTGATCGACCAGAGCCGGCGCACCCAGCCTGCACCGTCGGTCGATGCGGCTTCGTAGATCTCCTCGGGGACGGCCTGGAGACCGGCGAGGAACAGGATCATCGACGTGCCTGCGGTACGCCAGACGGCCATCATCACGACCGTCGTGACAGCCCATTCCGGCTCGCCGAGCCAGTTCGGCTGCGGCAGGCCGAGGCCGCCGAGAGTGTTGTTCACGGGGCCGGCGACCGAGAACGCGTACTGCCAGATCACCGCCACGGCGACGATGTTCGTGATGACGGGGACGTAGGCCGCGGCCCGGAAGAAGGTGCGCAGCCGCCGGATGCCGTTGTTCAGCACGAGGGCGAGGACGAACCCGAGCCCCACGCTGAGCGGCACGCACAGCACGACGAACAGCACGGTGTTGAGGAAGGAGCTCTGGAACGACGGGTTCGAGAGCACCTCGGCGAATGCGTCGAATCCGGTGAAGTTGACCTCGAGCGGATTGCGGATGTCGCGCGCCGACATGTCGGTGAGGCTCGCTCCCACCGCGAGAACGGTCGGAACGGCCGTGAAGACGGCGAAGACCGCGAGGAAGGGCAGGAGGAAGAGCCAGGCGGTGACCGCCTCCGCCTTCGTGCCCTCATGCGATCTCCCGGTGCCCCGGGGGCGTCGTGTCGACGCCCCCGGGGTGACCATCGTGCGGGTTGCTGAAGTGGACATGCGCCTACTTCGTGCCCATGCCGATCGCCTCGGCCTGCTTCTGCGCCTCGTCCAGCGCATCCTGCGGCGAGGTGTTGCCGCGGATCACCTTGTCCATCTGCTCGCCGATGACCAGGCCGACCTGGTTCCAGGTCGCGACCTTCGGACGGTTGACGCCGTTCTCGAGGGATTCGCGCACCGCGAGCAGCAGCGGGTCGGAGCTCAGAGCGGGGTCATCCCACGCGGCCTTGACCGCGGGCATGTTCTTGAAGATCTTGTACCACTCGATCTGCGATTCCGGCTCGGACATGAAGCGGGCGAACTTCCATGCCGCGTCCTTGTTCTCGGAGTCGGACGGCACGAACCAGCTGCCGCCTCCCGTGGTGGATGCGGCGATGCCGGTCGGGCCGGTGGGGTTCTGGATGAACTCGAGGTGCTCCGCTCCCCAGCCTGCGCCGTTCGCGTCGTCGAACCAGGAGGCGAACCAGGGACCGCCGTCGATGATCGACGCGTTCTTGCCCTGGCTCGTCCACGGCACGATGTCGAGGAACGCGGGGCCGTCAGGCGAGGCGAGCCCGTCCTTGAAGAGGCTGGAGTAGAACTCGAGCGCCTCGACGTTCTCCGGGGTGTTGAGGGTCCACTCGGTGCCGTCCTCGGAGATGAAGGATCCGCCGTTCTGCGCGGCGAAGACGCCGAGCTGCCAGGCGGTGTAGTCGTCGTAGGCGACGTACAGCCCGAGCGGGTACTCGACTCCGCTCGCCTTGAGCTTCTCGCCGAAGGCGCGCAGGCTGTCCCAGTCGGTGGGCAGCTCGGCGCCGGCGGCCTCGACGAGGTCGCTGCGGTAGTAGCTGACGTTCGCGTAGGTGTACCACGGCACGCCGTACTGGACCCCGTCGTAGAGGGAGTTCTCCCACATCGCCGGGAAGAAGTCGTCCTCCTCGACCAGGCCGTCCGGCACGGCGTCGAATCCTCCGGTCGCGATCAGCGGCGCCTGCGACTCGGTGAAGGAGTAGATCAGGTCGGGCACGGTGCCGGCCGTGATCGCCGCGGTCATCTTCGAGCGGAACTCCTCGCCGGGGATCTCCGTCATCTTGATGTCGATGTCCGGGTTGTCCTCCTTGAACTTCTCGAACATCTCGGGGAGCTTCGCGCCGTCGGCGCCCTCGGTCCAGATCTCGAGCGTGCCGGTGGCCGGCTTGTCGTCGATCGTCGTCGATTCGCCGCTCTCAGCCGGGCCGTCGCCTCCCCGGCCGCAGCCGGTGAGCAGCAGGGAGGCGGAAACGGCGAACGCCGCTCCGGTGTAGAGCGCCTTGCGGCGGCGCGAGGCCATGGTGTGGATCACGGTCAACTCCTTCGTTGTTCGGGTAGGTGGTGCAGATTCGGGTGGTGCTGTGTCGGGTGATGCGGTGTCGGGTGTCGGTCAGAGGGTTGCGCTGATCGCACGGGCGATGCGCACGGAGAGGGTGGCTCCGGTGAGCGTCGCGTTGCAGGTGAGCGCGGTCGGGACCACGCCGTTGCCCGCGAGGAACAGGTTCTCGAAGCCCCAGACGCGGCCGTCGGTGTCGACCACGGAGGTGCCGTCGTCCTCGGGCCCCATGCGCACGGTGCCCGTGTAGTGCAGCGAGGCGCCGGCAGGGAGCACCTCGGATTCGGCATCCGAGAAGGTGCCGATCGCGTTCGCGGCGGCGCGCTGCACGTCCTTGGTGCGGCGGATCTCAGCCAGATCGTTCTCCGAGTAGGAGAAGTGCACGGTCATGCGCGGCATCCCGAGGGGATCGGTGAGCTCGTCGGAGAACTCGATGCGGTTCTCGGGGCGGATCTCGGTCGCGCAGTACCAGCCGACGCCGAGCACGTGCTTCCCGTCGAATTCGCGCTCCATCAGCTGACCGTGCGCCGGGCGCTCTGCGCCGATCGACGGGCTCCAGTACGAGCCGATGAACGGCTCGCCGGCCGGCGGCGTCGGGATGTCGGCATCCGTCAGTCCGAGCCGGGCCGCGTCGATCACGACATCGCCGTCGATGGACGCGTGCTCGTTGAGCCGCACGCCCAGGGCCTCCGGACGGATGCCGGACGCCCAGAGCAGCTGCGGGGTGCGCAGGGCATCGGCGGCCACCAGGACGCGCGCGGCGCTCAGGCGGACGTCCGCGCCGCTCGCGAGGTCGCGTGCGACGACTCCCGTGACCCGCGCGCCGTCGTGCTCGAGCCTGGTGACGAACAGTCCCGTGCGCAGCTGCACGTTCGGCTCGCTCGCGTCGAAGAGGTACGGCGCGATGTCGCGCGGTCCGGTGCGGGCGAACGGGCGATCGACATGCGGGATGCCGGCCATCGGCATGTACCCGAACTCGCGCTCGGGGTCGGGGCTCGGCACGGCCGCGCGGATCGCCGCGAAGATCGGCTCGGTGAACGGGTTCTCGACGAGGGGGCCGACGTAGGTGCGCAGGAGGCTGCGCGCGGTCTCCAGGTCGGCGTCCCACTCCGCCCGCGGGAGGAAGCCGGGGATCTCCTCCGCGTACGGCCACGGCGTGGCGGCCGTCCAGTGCACGCCCATCCCGCCGATGTTCCACGAGAGGGACGCACCGGGGAACTGCGCGAAGTCGTGTCCGAAGAACGCCGCGGGGAAGACGCCGGTGGACTCGGGGTTCCAGCCGTCGCCCTCGATCTCGACCATCGCGCCCTTGACGTACTCGATCTGCCTGGCACGGCGCATGAGGTCCTCGTAGGAGGCGTTCATGGCGTTCTCGTCGACCTCGACGAGGTGCTCCCCGGCGACGCCGGTGATCTGCGGTCCGGCCTCGATCACGAGGATGCGCGCCTCGGGGCTGCTCTCGTGCACCTCCCGGGCGACGATCGAGCCGTTCGGCCCTGATCCGACGATGATCAGGTCGTAGTCGTCAGTCATGTCTGTCCTTCTCGCTCAGCCGTGCTCGGGGGTGACGTCGATCCAGCGCTCGTCGGCGGCCGCCTGCAGGACGGCTTCGGTGAGCTGTGCGGCGCGGACGCCGTCGACGAAGGTGGGGAGCCCGTCGGGGACTTCACCGGCGACCGCCGCGTATGCATCGGCGACGAACGCGTTGAAGGCGTCCTGATAGCCCTGTGCGTGCCCGACGGGGACCCGCGAGAAGCGGGCGACGCCGGGCGCCGCGGTGGCGGGGTCGCGGAGCAGCTGTCGGCTGCTCTCGCGGCCGCCGATCCAGAGCTCCTCCGGGCGCTCCTGGTCGAATCGGATGCTGGAGTGCGCACCGTGCAGCTCCAGCGTCAGGGCGTTCTTCCGCCCCGCCGCCATCTGCGAGACGAGCAGCGTGCCGATCGCCCCCGACTCGAGCTCGACGAGGAGCGACACCGCGTCCTCGTTCGCGACGGCGCGGCCGCCCCGCTCCTCGTACACGCGGCGGGTGCGCGCGGTGAGCCGCAGGATGCGCTCGCCGGTGACGAACTCCAGCAGGTCGCACAGGTGAGAGCCGATGTCCGCGAAGGCGCGGGAGGGTCCGCCCTCGGCCGAGGTCGCACGCCAGTCGTCGTCCTCGGGCAGCAGCATCCAGTCCTGCAGATAGCCGCAGTCGACCGTGAGCAGCGCCCCGATCTCTCCCGCGGCGATCCGTGCCCTGGCCTCGCGCACCATCGGGTGGTAGCGGTACACGAAGGGCACCGCGGCGACGAGTCCGGCCGCCGTCGCGGCCGCGGCGAGCGCGCGGGCGTCGGCGAGCGTGGTCGCCAGCGGCTTCTCGCAGATGACGTGCTTTCCCGCTGCGAGCACGCGACCGGCCAGGTCGGCATGCGTCGAGTTCGGCGTGCAGATGTGCACGATGTCGGCGTCACCGGAGAGAAGCTCATCGAGGTCGGCGGCGGCCGTCTCGACTCCGAGTTCACGGGCGGCACGAGCGGCGCGCTCGGCGGTCGAGCTGGCCAGCACGGCGACGCGCGCGCCGGCGGCGCGGGCTGCGCGGCTGTGCACCTGGGCCATGAAGCCTCCGCCGAGGAAGCCGGATCGGATCGTTCCGACGCCGGTGTCAGTGACGTCCGTTGTCATGTCGCCGAGTCTGGCACAAGTTCGGAGACTTTTGCTAGTCGTTCGTCAAAAGATTTCCTGTCATCGACAGATCTTGACTTCGAGTCAGTCATTAGTGGGTGTGGTTTACTGACCGTATGAGCGACGCCGAACGCACCCCAGGGGGCGGTTCCACGGGTGCCGGCGACATCCTCCAGCTGCTGCTGGACGGCCGTGCGCGCACCAAGGCGGAGCTCGTGCACCTCACCGGCCTGGCACGCTCGACGGTCTCGGCACGCGTGGATGCGCTGCTCGGCGCCGGGTTCGTCGCCCCTGCCGGAGAGGCCGCGTCCACGGGCGGCCGCCCGCCCTCGCGCGTCGCCTTCAACCCGGGCGCCGGCCTGATCATCGCCGTCGACCTCGGCGCTTCGCACGCCACCGTCGCCGTGTCCGACCTCAGCGGCGCGATCCTCTCCTCGAAGACGCGGCCGGTCGACATCGCGGCGGGACCGGTCGCCGTGCTCGACCTCGTCGTGGCCGAGGCGCGCGCCCTGCTGGGGTCTCTCGCCAAGGGCGACACCCCCGTCGTCGGCGTCGGCATCGGCGTGCCCGGTCCGGTGGAGCACTCCACCGGACGGCCGTACAACCCGCCGATCATGCCGGGGTGGGACCGCTTCGACATCCCCGCCTACGTCCAGGGCACCTTCGCGGTCCCCGTGCTGGTCGACAACGACGTGAACATCCTCGCCCTCGGCGAGCAGACCGCGAGCTTCCCCGACACGACCGATCTCATCTTCGTGAAGGTCGCCACCGGCATCGGAGCGGGCATCATCGCGGGCGGGCAGCTGCAGCGCGGCGCCCAGGGCTCTGCCGGAGACATGGGGCACGTGCGCGTGCCCCACTCCCCCGACTCGTCTCATCCCGCCGGCGAGGACCGCGATCTCGAGGATCTCGCCGGCGGCAGCGCGATCGCCGCCACCCTGCGGGAGCAGGGCATCGATGCGGAGTCCAGCCTCGATGTGGTGGAGCTGGTGCGCGCGGGCAACCCGGTCGCGATCGAGGCGCTCCGCCAGGCCGGCCGCGATGTCGGCGAGGTGCTGTCGACCGTCGTCAACCTGCTCAACCCGTCGGTCATCGTGCTCGGCGGCAGCATCGCCCGCGCCGGGGAGCATCTCCTGGCCGGAGTCCGCGAGGTCGTCTACCGCCGCTCCATCCCTCTCGCCACGCAGCATCTCGCCATCGTGCAGTCGCCGACCGGCGAGCGGGCCGCCGTCCTCGGAGCGGCGGTCATGGTCGCCCGTGAGGTGCTGTCCCCCGCCGAGGTCGACGCCCGGGTCGCGGCCGGCTCCCGCTGAGAGGCAGCGGCGCCGCTAGTCTCGAGCGTATGAGCACCGGCCGCGTCGTCATCGGAGGATCCACCGGCTTCATGGGCCGGTATCTCCTCCCCCGCTTCCGGGACCAGGGTCGCGAGGTGGTCACCGTCTCGCGCTCCGGCGCCGACATCGGCTGGGGCGATCAGCCGGCGATCGACCGGGCCGTGGACGGCGCAGATCTCGTGATCGGGCTCGCGGGCAAGAGCGTGAACTGCCGCTACACGCCGGAGAACCGTGCCGAGATCTTCCGCTCCCGCCTCACCACCACGGATGCTCTCGGCACCGCCATCGCCAGAGCCGATGCCCCGCCGCCGCTGTGGATCAACTCCTCGACGGCGACGATCTACCGGCACGCCGAGGACCGGCCGATGACCGAGTCGACGGGCGAGCTGGGCACCGGCTTCTCGGTCGACGTCGCGAAGGCCTGGGAGCGGGCGCTCTTCGACCGCGACCTCCCCGCGACCAGGCGCGTCGCACTTCGCAGCGCGATCGTGCTCGGCGACGGCGGCGTGCTGGGGCCGCTGCGCGGACTCGCACGGCTGGGCCTCGGCGGCGCGCAGCACGACGGCCCCTGGCCGGTCGGCAGGGCCCGCCGCGCGGCCGGGACCGCGCACCTCCCCGGTGCGCGGCGCGGCCGGCAGCGGTTCAGCTGGATCCACGTCGAGGACATCGCGCGCATCATCGACTTCCTCGAGGAGACGCCGGCGCTCGACGGGCCCGTGAACGCCTCGTCGCCGAATCCCGTGGACAACGCCGAGTTCATGGCGACGGTGCGACGGGTGCTCGGCGTGCGCGTCGGCCCGCCGATGCCCCGGTGGATGCTCGAACTCGGCGCGATCGGCATCCGCACCGAGACGGAGCTGATACTCAAGAGCCGCTGGGTGCTGCCCGAGAAGCTGCTCGCCGCAGGCTTCACGTTCCGGCACCCGACGCTGGAGGACGCGGTCCGGGAGTCGTTCGGCCTCGTCCGCACCGCCGCCTAGGCAGCCGGCGGCGGGTCCTGGCTCTCCCGCTTGCGCTTCTCGATCTCCTGCCGCAGCCGCCACTCCTCGATCTCGCGGTCGAGGTCGGCGATCTGCTGCTCCGTCGTGCGCGTGTCGACCGGCGGCGCGGGCGGAGCCTGCGGGGACGGTGTCGGGCCGGAGCGCGGCTGCCGCTGCATCCGCGGGATGCGGATCCCGGCCTCGGAGTACTCGCGGCCGAGGGCGAACCACAGGATGCTGCCGATCAGCGGCAGCAGGATCACGATGATCAGCCACACCATCTTCGGCACGTACCGGACCTGCGAGTCGTCCCGCGTGATGATGTCGATCAGCGCGCCGATCATCAGCGCGATGACGAGGAGCGAGAACAGGAACGGCATGGCTTCAGGGTAGCTCGCTCAGGGCAGCAGGTGCCCGGCCGCCCGGAAGAGCTCGTACCACTCGGCGCGGGTGAGCACGATGTCGGCGCCGGCGGCGGCATCCGTCACCCGCTGCGGGGTCGTCGTGCCGAGGACGACCTGCATGTTCGCGGGGTGGCGGGTGATCCAGGCCGTCGCGATCGCGAGCGGGGTGACGCCGTAGGACGCCGCGAGCCGGTCGATCACGGCGTTCAACTCCGCGTACTCGGGGTTGCCGAGGAAGACCCCGGTGAAGAAGCCGCCCTGGAACGGCGACCAGGCCTGGATCGTGATGCCGTTGATGCGGCAGTACTCGACGATGCCGCCGCCGTCGCGGACGACGCTCTGCTCCTCGCCCGCCATGTTCGAGCTCATCGGCTGAGTGATGATCGGCGCGTGGGTGATCGACAATTGCAGCTGGTTCGCGACGAGCGGCTGCCGCACGGCGGTGCGCAGCAGGTCGATCTGCCGCGGCGTGTGGTTCGAGACGCCGAAGGACAGCACCTTGCCCGAGGCCTCCAGCTCGTCGAAGGCCCTGGCCACCTCCTCCGGCTCCACGAGAGCGTCGGGACGGTGCAGGAGCAGCACGTCGATCCGATCCGTGCGCAGCGCCTTCAGCGACCCCTCGACCTGGGCGACGATGTGCTCGTACGAGAAGTCGAACATGCCCTGCGCCGGGACGATGCCGCACTTCGTCTGCAGCACGATCTCGTCCCGCTCGGCCGCGCTCAGCTCGAGGGCATCCGCGAACCTCGCCTCGCAGACGTGCATGCTGCCGCCGTAGATGTCGGCGTGGTCGAAGAAGTCGATGCCGGCGGTGCGCGCGGCGGAGTACAGCTCGCGGATCTCCGCATGCTCACGCCCGTCGATGCGCATCATGCCGGCGATGACGGCGGGGGCGGTGGTGGATCCGAAGGGAACGCTCTTCATGCCTCCCACGCTAGCGGGCGGGGCGGGCGCCGCGCGCTGATTGAATGGCAGCATGCCCTTCGCAACGACTCCCGCACCGCTCACGCTCACCGGCCGCCTCGTCGAACTGCGTCCGCTCGACCCCTCGCACCATGACGGGCTGCTCGAGGCCCTGCGGGAGGGAGAGCTCTGGAAGAACGCCTGGTACACCTCGGTGCCGTCGCCCGAGGGGCTGGCGGCCGAGATCGAGCGCCGGATCGGCCTGATCCGGACGGGAGAGATGATCCCGTTCACGGCGATCGACGCCTCCGGCCGCGTCCTGGGGATGACGTCGTACTACGACCTCGACGCCGACGTCCCGCGTCTGCACATCGGATACACGTGGAACCGCCCGTCCGCGCACGGCACGGGAACGAACGCCGAATCGAAGCTGCTGCTCCTGCGGCACGCGTTCGAGACCCTCGGCGTCTTCCGCGTGGGTCTCACGACGCAGTGGGTGAACTTCCAGTCGCGGGCTGCTATCGAGCGCCTCGGCGCGAAGCAGGACGGCGTGATGCGGGCGATGAGCCGCTACCGGAACGGCGCGCTGCGCGACAGCGTGGAGTTCTCCATCATCGAGCCGGAGTGGCCGGCCGTGAAGGCGAACCTCGAGGCGCGCCTCGCGAAGAGGCGCTGAGCCTTACTCGGTGGCCTTGCCGCCCCAGCTGTTCGAGCGGCGGGTGGCGCCGTCGCGGCCGGCGCGCATCATGTACGCGAGCGACAGGCACATCAGCAGCAGGCCGCCCACGAAGACGAGGGCCTGGAAGTCGGGCAGTTCGTGCGCGATGCCCATCATCCCGATTCCTCCGAGGAACATGATCATGAAGAGGATGAAGCTGAGGATCACGGGATCTCCTGTCGTCGGTGCGTCTCCCAGGATACCGCCGAGCGCGAAGAGGACCGCACCGCACGCATCCGTTCCTGGCCAAACGTCCACATTCCGGAACCCCGGAATACTGGGGCAATTCCTGGACGGCATGCAGAAATCCTCGCCTCGGGTCGCGCCGACGGCACGAAAGGCCAATTGACGCTCGATCAACAGTCCCTCTACCTTCGGTCGCGAACCGGCACCAGTCCGGCCGCACGCCGGCTCCTCGGCCGGCGTGGGGCGTCCACAAGACGCCCTCGTCACCCCCAACGAGAGGGAATCCATTGTTCGAGAAGACCCCGTGGCGCAGAGCCGCGTCACGAGGAGCCGCCACCGCGGCCGCACTCCTCACCTGCACCGCCATCGTGCTGACACCGTCGTTCGCCGGAGCGGACACCGACACCGGCGATCCCGAGATCATCGGCGCGAGCTCCGCGAACGCCATTCCCGGCGAGTACATCGTCGTGCTGAAGCCGCCCGCGGAGATCGGCATCGCCGAGGACGTCGTCGCCGCGCTCACCGACCAGGTCGGCGGAGACGTGATCAGCACGTTCGACTCCGCCCTCAACGGCTACTCGGCCGTGCTCAGCGAAGAGGAGGCGCAGCAGATCGCCGCCGACGAGCGCGTCGAGTACGTCGAGCAGGCGCAGACCTTCCACGCCCTCGACGAGCAGGTGAGCCCGCCGAACTGGGGCGACGACCGCATCGACCAGCGCAGCCTGCCGCTCGATCAGAAGTACTCCTACCCCGCCTCCGCGGGCGAAGGAGTGAACGTGTACATCGTCGACACCGGCATCCGCAGCACCCACTCCGAATTCGCCGGACGGATCCGGCCCGGCTACGACGCCGTCACCGCCGGCGGAACGGCCCAGGACTGCAACGGTCACGGCACGCACGTCGCCGGCACCGCCGTGGGCAGCACCTACGGCGTCGCCAAGAAGGCGACGGTGTATCCGGTGCGCGTGCTGAACTGCGAGGGCTCCGGCTCGAGCGCCGACATCATCGAGGCGATCGAGTGGCTCACCGAGAACGCGGTCAAGCCCGCCACCGCCAACTACAGCATCGGCTGCAGCAGCGCCTGCTCCAGCCCGGCCACCGATCAGGCCGTGAAGAACCTCATCGCCTCCGGGGTCAGCTGGGTGCAGGCCGCCGGCAACAGCAACGACGACGCGTGCCGGTACAGCCCGCAGCTCGTGCCCGAGGCCATCACGGTCGGCAACTCCACCCGCACCGATGCGAAGGCCTCCTCCAGCAGCTGGGGCTCCTGCCTCGACGTCTGGGCTCCGGGCACATCGATCCTCTCCTCCTGGTACACCGGCGACACCGCCACATACACCGCCACCGGGACGTCCATGGCCTCGCCGCACACCACCGGCGCCAGCGCCCTGTACCTCGGCGAGCACCCGCAGGCCACCCCGGCGCAGGTGCAGGCGGCACTCGTGGAGAACTCCACCACCGGAAGGCTCACCGGACTCGACGCCGCCTCTCCGAACCGTCTCCTCTACACCGGGTTCCTGAGCACGCAGGAGCCGGAGCCGAGCGCGGTCGACCTCGCCGCGATCTCCGCCCAGACCGGCAAGGTCGGGCAGGCGGTGAACCTGACGGTGAGCGCCACCGGAGGCACGGCGCCCTACGCGTTCTCGGCGACCGGCCTTCCCGCCGGCCTCGCGATCAACGCCTCGACGGGCGCGATCACGGGCACGCCGACGGCTGCGGGCACGTCGAACGTGACCGTGACGGTCCGGGACGCGTCGAGCCCTGCGACCACCGATTCGGCGTCGTTCACCTTCACGATCGCGGCTGTCGACCCCGCTCTGTGCTCCGGCACCTCGGTCGCGACAGGCACGCTGACCGACGGCCAGCAGGCGGCGTCGCGGTCCTTCACCCGCGCGTCCGGCCCGGTCGAGGTGTGCCTCGACGGCCCGACCGGAGCTGACTTCGACGTCTACCTGCAGAAGCAGTCCTGGTACGGGTGGTACACCGTCGCACAGGGCACCTCGGCGGACGCCGACGAGAGGTTCACCTACAGCGCCTCGTCGGGCACCTACCGGGTCGTGGTGGAGGCGTACTCCGGTTCGGGCTCGTTCACGGCGACGGTGAGGTGATCCACCGGCGCTGAGCATCGCTGCCGGAAGGCGGATGCCGCGGGCGAGGTCCCGCGGCATCCGTCATCCGGCCGGGCCCGCCGCTGACGGAGGGGTACCTTGTACCCATGACTGCCCCGATCGACCCCACCGCGACCTCGGCCTGGGCCGAGCTCAGCGGCCTGCACGCATCCCTCACCCCCGATCTGCGCGGCTGGTTCGCTGCGGATCCCTCTCGCGCCGAGCGGCTGTCGCTGCCGCTCGCCGACCTGCATGTCGACCTCTCGAAGAACCTCGTCACCGAGGAGGTGCTCGCCGCGCTCGTGCGCCTCGCCGAGCAGACGGGCGTCGCCGACCGCTACGCGGCGATGCTGGCCGGCACTCACATCAACACCACCGAGGACCGCGCCGTGCTGCACACCGCGCTGCGCCGCCCCGCCGGCTCCTCCCCCGCGCTCGTCGTCGACGGGCAGGACGTGGACGCCGACGTGCAGTCCGTGCTCGATGCGCTGTCCGCCTTCGCCGATCGGGTGCGCTCCGGCGACTGGCTCGGCGTCACCGGCAAGAAGGTCACGCACGTCGTGAACATCGGCATCGGCGGCTCCGACCTCGGCCCCGTCATGGTCTACGAGGCGCTCAAGCCCTATGCGGATGCCGGCGTCCAGGCGCTCTTCGTCTCCAACATCGACCCGACCGACCTCGCGCAGAAGACCGCCGGGCTCGACCCGGAGACGACGCTGTTCGTCGTCGCATCGAAGACCTTCACCACGCTGGAGACGCTCACCAACGCGCGACTCGCCCGCGACTGGCTGTGGGCCGGGCTCGAGGCATCCGGCGCCATCGCCGGAGACGAGGCGTCCCGCACCGACGCCGTCGCCCACCACTTCGTGGCCGTCTCGACCGCGCTCGACAAGGTGGCCGCCTTCGGCATCGACCCGGCGAACGCGTTCGGGTTCTGGGACTGGGTCGGCGGCCGCTACTCGGTCGACTCCGCGATCGGGCTCTCGCTCGCGATCGCCCTCAGCCCCCAGGTGTTCCGCGACCTGCTCGCCGGCTTCCACGCCGTGGACGAGCACGTGCGCACCACACCGCTCGCAGAGAACGTCCCGGTGCTGATGGGCCTCCTGAACGTCTGGTACGTGAACTTCTTCGGTGCCCAGTCGCACGCCGTGCTCCCCTACGCCCAGCAGCTGAGCCGCTTCCCGGCCTACCTGCAGCAGCTGACCATGGAGTCGAACGGCAAGTCCGTGCGGTGGGACGGCACGCCGGTCACCACCGACACCGGCGAGGTGTTCTGGGGCGAGCCCGGCACGAACGGCCAGCATGCCTTCTATCAGCTCATCCACCAGGGCACGCGGCTGATCCCGGCGGACTTCATCGCCTTCGTGAACCCGGCCTACCCGCTGACGGATGCCGGGCAGGACGTGCATGCCCTGTTCCTCGCGAACTTCCTGGCGCAGACCAAGGCGCTCGCGTTCGGGAAGACCGCCGCCGAGGTCGAGGCGGAGGGCACCACCGGCGCGCTGGTCGCCGCCCGCACGTTCGCGGGCAACCGCCCGACGACGTCGATCTTCGCACCCGCGCTCACCCCGCAGGTGCTCGGCCAGCTCATCGCCCTGTACGAGCACATCACGTTCACGCAGGGCGCGATCTGGGGCATCAACTCCTTCGACCAGTGGGGCGTCGAGCTCGGCAAGCAGCTCGCGATGCAGATCGCCCCGGCGATCGAGGGCGACGCGGATGCCGTCGCGGCGCAGGATCCGTCGACGAGGGCGCTGCTCGCGTACTACGCGGCGCACCGGAGGTAGCCGGAAGCTCTTCCCGGGACGGCAAGCGGGGGCGGATGCTGCGGCATCCGCCCCCGTGCGTTCAACCGCCGAGGTCTGGTGCTAATGTAAGCGGTGTACACATTGGGCGGGCGGAGGAGAACGCATGCAGACGATCCTGGGAGCGAACGGGCAGATCGCGGTCGAACTCGCCCGCGAGCTGAACCGCGCGCACACGAGCGAGCTGCGACTCGTGAGCCGCAATCCGCGTGCCGTGAACGTGTCAGACTCCCTGGTCCGGGCCGACCTCCTCGACGCGACCCAGACCGCGGCAGCGGTCTACGGCAGCGAAGTCGTGTACTTCACGGCCGGCCTCCCCGCCGACACGCGCCTGTGGGAGCAGCAGTTTCCGACGATGCTCCGGAACGCGCTCGATGCCGCCCGGACCGCCGGCGCGAGCTTCGCGTACTTCGACAACACGTACATGTACCCGCAGGACGACCGCGTCCAGACCGAGGACACCCCGTTCGCCCCGGTCGGTCGCAAGGGCAGGGTCCGCGCCGAGATGGCCTCGATGGTCCTCGACGAGATGGCGAGAGGCGACATCCCCGTGCTCATCGCGCGGGCGCCCGAGTTCTACGGCCCTGGGCGCACGCAGAGCTTCACGAATTCCCTGATCATCGACCCGCTGCTCGCCGGCTGGAAGGCGCGCGTGCCCGTGCGCGACGACCGGCTGCGGACCCTCATCTGGACGCCGGACGCCAGCCGGGGTCTCGCGACGCTGGGGAACGCCCCGGACGCGTTCGGCCAGACATGGCACCTCCCGGTCGACGGCGACCGCCACACGTACCGGGAGTTCGCCTCAGCTGCGGCGGAGGCGTTCGGGCGCGATCCCGATCACACGGTGATCCCGGAGTGGATGCTGCGCGCGGCCGGGCTGCTCTCGGCACAGGCCCGCGAGATCGGAGAGCTCCTGCCGCGCTACCGGTACGACAACCGATTCGACTCGACGAAGTTCGCCGTGCGGTTCCCGGACTTCGCCGTGACGACCTATCGCCAGGGACTCGACGCCATCCGCCAGGAGAGCGCCGCGACGAACGGAGTGCGAGCGTGACGGAAACACGGCGATCCAGCTACCACCACGGCGATCTGCGAGCGTCCCTGCTGACGACGGCGATGCGGATGCTGGAGGCGGGCGAGCAGTTCTCGCTGCGCGCGGTGGCGCGCGAGGCAGGCGTCTCACCGACCGCCCCGTACCGTCACTTCACAGACCGTGACGCCCTCGAGTCCGCCCTCGCCGCGCAGGGCCTGCGCGACCTGAGCGCCGACCTGAGCGCGGGACGCGAGCTGCCTTCCACCCCGGCTGAGCTCGCCGAGCTCGCCGTGGCGTACGTAGGGTTCGCGCTGCGTCGTCCCGCCCTGTTCCGGGTGATGTTCGGCAACGCCTGCGACGAGGGAAGCGAAGAGCGCGTGCGCGCCGCAACCGAGATCCACGACCTCCTTCGCGCGGCTGCGTCGCAGGTCTTCCCCGGCGCTGACGCGGACGCCGTCGCCTCGGCCGGCTGGGCGCTCGCGCACGGGATGGCCTACCTGCACATGGACGGCAAGCTCGCCGCCCGCTCCCCCGAGGACGTCGCGAATCACGTGCGGGGGGCTTTCACCGCGATCGTCGGCGCATCCGCCGCATCCATCACCACCCGAGGAGATCGACCATGACTCGCATCCTGAACGTCGTGACCAACGTGGGCCACTACGAGGACCCGTCCCACCCCACCGGTCTCTGGCTCTCCGAGCTCTCCCACGCCTGGGACGTGTTCGACGAGCGCGGCTTCGAGCAGACCATCGTCAGCCCCGCGGGCGGTGCGGTGCCGCTCGAACCGCGATCGCTGAAGTTCCCGAGCTACGACCGATCGGCGAAGGCATGGCACGCCGACCCGGCACGCATGGCGCTGCTCCAGGACGCCGCCCGCCCCGAGGACGTCGACGCCGCCGATTACGACGCGATCTACTTCACCGGCGGTCACGCGGTGATGTACGACTTCCCGGACAGCGCGGGCCTGCAGCGCCTGACCCGGGAGATCTGGGAGAAGGGCGGCGTCGTCGCCTCCGTCTGCCACGGATACTGCGGCCTGCTGAACACCGCCCTTTCGGACGGGTCGCTTCTCGTCGCCGGACGCAGGGTCACCGGCTTCGCCTGGCAGGAGGAGGTGCTCGCCGGCGTCGAGAAGCTCGTGCCGTACAACGCCGAGGAGGAGATGAAGAAGCGCGGCGCGCTGTACGAGAAGGCCCTGCTGCCGTTCGTGTCGTACGCGGTGACCGACGGCAGGCTCGTCACCGGTCAGAACCCGGGCTCCGCGAAGGAGACGGCGAAGAAGGTCGCCGCGCTGCTCTGAGGCGGAGAGGGCTCAGGCCCGCTCCGCCGGATCGGCGAGGAGCGCGGCGAAGGCGAGCTCGGCCGCGCCGACCAGCAGCCGGTCCGCGCCGAGGGCGGCAGGGCGGATCTCCAGGCCCTCGGCACTCTCGGGCATCGCGAGTGCGGCGACGTCAGCGGCGAGCTGCTCAGACCGGAGCTCGCCGATCGTGGCGAGGAACCCTCCGAGCACGATCATCGCGGGGTCGAGCACGTTGACCGCGTTCGCGAGGGCGCTCGCGAGCACGCGCGCCTGACGGGCGACCTCCGCGTGCACGGCCGCACCCTCGCCGCTCTCGAGCACGGCGGCGAGCGCCTCGTCGTCGGCCTCCTCGAGGCCGACCGCATCCAGCAGCATCCGCCGGCTCACCTCGGCCTCGAGCACGCCGTCGCGCGTGCGACGATCGTCATCGTCGGTGATCCGCGGGCGGTTCTGCCCGAACTCGCCGGCGTAGCCACCGGAGCCGGCGACCGGGATGCCGCCGATGATCAGGCCGCCGCCGATGCCGGACGCGCCGCCGTTGAGGTAGACCACGTCGTCGATCCCGCGGCCGGCGCCGTAGCGGTGCTCGGCGAGCGCGCCGAGGCTGGCGTCGTTGCCCACCGACACCGGCAGGCCCGTCGCCGCGCGGGCGAGCTCGGAGAGCGGCACGTCGCGCCACTCCAGGTGCGGGGCGTTGCGCACCACGCCGTCCGTCGCGCGGACCAGCCCCGGCACGGCGATGCCGAGAGCCTCGATGCGCGCGTCCGCGAGCGGGCCGGCGCGCCAGGCGCCGAGGCGCTCCGCGATCAGGGCGGTCGCGCCGCCGGGCGTGAGCGGCGCGGTGTTCACGATGCGCTCGCGCATCCGGATGCTGCGATCGAGGCCGACGGCGGCGATCTCCACCGCGTCGACCTCCGGGTTCACCGCGATCGCGACGACGTCGGGCGAGGCGCTGACCACCGGTGAGGGCCGGCCCACGCGGCCGGCCAGCTCCGGCACCCGCTCCGCGACGAGGCCGTGCCGCACCAGCTCGCCGACGAGGTCGGCGATGGTGGAGCGGTTCAGGCCGGTCGCCTCGGTGAGCGCGGCCCGGGACTGCGCCCCCTCCTCGTGCACGAGCCGGAGGATGCGCGACAGGTTGTACGGGCGGGTGCCCGGCGCGGGACTCGTCGGTGACGGCATCCCTTCACTGTAGGGGGTGGACGCCGGACCCGTCATGAGTTATGTTGTCTCTCACAACTTATCCGGCGACTGCACAGGAGCGGCCATGCCCACCCCCACCCGTGACGACAAGTTCTCCTTCGGCCTGTGGACCGTCGGCTACAACGGAGCCGATCCGTTCGGCGGCCCCACCCGCCCGGCGCTCGACGTCGTGCACGCCGTCGAGAAGCTCGCAGAGCTCGGCGCCTACGGTCTCACCTTCCACGATGACGACCTCTTCGCGTTCGGCTCGACCGAGGCCGAGCGCCAGACGCAGATCGACCGCCTGAAGGGCGCCCTCGCCGACACCGGGCTGATCGTGCCCATGGTCACGACGAACCTGTTCAGCGCCCCGGTCTTCAAGGACGGCGGCTTCACCTCGAACGACCGCCAGGTGCGCCGCTTCGCCCTGCGCAAGGTGTTCCGCCAGCTCGACCTCGGCGCCGAGCTGGGTGCTGCGACGTTCGTGATGTGGGGCGGACGCGAGGGCGCGGAGTACGACTCCGCGAAGGACATCCGTGCGGCGCTGGAGCGCTACCGCGAGGCCGTGAACCTGCTCGGCGACTACGTCACCGACAAGGGCTACGACATCCGCTTCGCCATCGAGCCGAAGCCGAACGAGCCCCGTGGCGACATCCTGCTGCCGACCCTCGGCCACGCGATCGCGTTCATCGACTCGCTCGAGCGCCCCGAGCTCGTCGGCCTCAACCCCGAGGTCGGCCACGAGCAGATGGCCGGGCTCAACTTCGCCGCGGGCATCGCGCAGGCACTGTTCCACGGCAAGCTCTTCCACATCGACCTCAACGGCCAGCGCGGCATCAAGTACGACCAGGACCTCGTGTTCGGGCACGGCGACCTGCACAACGCGTTCGCGCTCGTGGACCTGCTGGAGAACGGCGGCCCCGGCGGCGTCCCCGCCTACGACGGCCCCCGCCACTTCGACTACAAGCCGAGCCGCACCGAGGACGAGAACGGGGTCTGGGACTCCGCCGCCGCGAACATGCGCACCTACCTGCTGCTCAAGGAGCGCGCGGCCGCCTTCCGCGCCGACCCCGAGGTGCAGGAGGCGCTGGCCGCCGCCCGCGTCGACGAGCTGTCCGTGCCGACGCTGGGCGAGGGCGAGTCCTACGACGACTTCCTCGCCGACCGCTCCGCGTACGAGGACTTCGACGCGTCGCAGTACTTCGGCGGCAAGGGCTTCGGTTTCGTCCGCCTGCAGCAGCTCGCCACCGAGCACCTGCTCGGCGCCCGCTGATCGTCATGCCGCTGGTTCTCGGGGTCGACTCGTCGACCCAGTCATGCAAGGCCGTGATCGTCGACAGCGCCACCGGGGCCGTGGTGCGCTCCGGTCGCGCCGCGCACCCCGACGGCACGTCGGTCGACCCCGAGGCCTGGTGGCGTGCTCTGAACGCAGCGATCGCCGAGGCCGGCGGCATCGACGATGTCTCCGCCTGGTCGATCGGCGGCCAGCAGCACGGGCTCGTCGCCTTCGACGCAGGCGGGAACGTCATCCGCGACGCGCTGCTCTGGAACGACACGCGCTCCGCGGGCGCGGCGGGCGACCTGATCGCCGAGTTCGGAGCGGCCGCGCTCGCGCAGCGCACCGGCCTGGTGCCGGTCGCGTCGTTCACGATCACGAAGCTGCGCTGGCTGCGTGATCACGAGCCGGAGAACGCCGCCCGGGTGGCCGCCGTCGCCCTGCCGCACGACTGGCTCACCTGGCGCCTGCGCGGCTTCGGACCGGAGAACCCGGCGCTCGACGAGCTCGTCACCGACCGGTCGGACGCCTCGGGGACCGGCTACTGGAACCCCGCGACCGGCGAGTACGACCGCGAGCTGCTCGTCGCCGCCCTCGGTCATGACGTCATGCTTCCCCGCGTGCTCGGTCCGGCGGAATCCACGACGGATGCCGGCGGGCGCAGGGTCGGCGCGGGAGCCGGCGACAACGCCGCCGCGGCGCTCGGGCTCGGCGCCGTCCCGGGCGACGTCGTGGTCTCGATCGGCACCTCGGGAACGGTGTGCGCGATCAGCCGCACCCCGATCGCCGACCCGACCGGCACCATCGCCGGCTTCGCCGACGCGTCCGGGAACTTCCTGCCGCTCGTCGCGACGCTGAACGCGGCGCGTGTGCTCGACACCACCGCCGCCCTGCTCGGGGTCACGCACAGCGAGTTCAGCGACCTCGCCCTGCACGCCTCACCCGGCGCCGACGGCCTGACATTGCTCCCCTACTTCGAGGGCGAGCGCACCCCCAACCTCCCCGACGCCACGGCGACGCTCTCGGGCATGACGCTCGCCTCCACGACCCGCGAGAACCTCGCGAGGGCGGCGGTCGAGGGGATGCTGCGCGGCCTCGGCGCCGGCCTCGACGCGCTCCGCGATCTCGGCATCCCGCTGCAGCGCGCCCTGCTCATCGGCGGCGGCGCGCAGTCGGAGGCCGTGCGTGTCATCGCCCCGGAAGTGCTGGGGCTGCCGGTCGAGGTACCCGAGCCCGGAGAGTACGTCGCGCTCGGCGCGGCACGGCAGGCGGCGGCGCTCGTCACCGGCTGAACGCCGCTCGACGACCCCGTGACAGAATCCGACCATGCCCCGCACGCTCGCACCCGGTCAGCGCTCCCGCATCGTGACGCTCGATGTCGACAGCGGCGACGCGCGCGTCGTCCATGAGTCCTCCGAGGTGCTGTACGAGGCGCCCAACTGGTCGCTCGACGGGGCGTCGCTGTACCTGAACGGAGACGGCCGCCTCTTCCGCCTCATGCTCGGCGACGGCGGCACCCCGCCGGAGCGGATCGACCTCGGCGACTTCCCCGATCTGAACAACGACCACGTGCTCGACCCCGACGGCATGCACATCTTCGTCTCGGCGGACGACGGGCACATCCACCGCGTGCCGCTGGCCGGCGGCGCTCCGACGCGGATCACGAACGACGACGGGCGCCTGCACTTCCTGCACGGGGTGAGCCCGGACGGCGCCGCCCTGGCGTACGTCGGCGTCGAGGTGGCGGCGGACGGCACCTGGACGCCCCCGAACCTCTTCAGGATCCCCGCGGCCGGCGGGCCGGACATGCAGCTCACCGACGACGCGTTCCCGGACGACGGACCGGAGTTCTCCCCGGACGGCGAGTGGATCTACTTCAACTCCGAACGTGCGCGCACCGCACCCGGGCATGCGCAGCTGTTCCGGATGCGGCCCGACGGCACGGATCCCGAGCAGCTCACCGCCGATGAGAGGGTGAACTGGTTCCCGCACGTCTCCCCCGACGGGTCTCGGCTCGCCTATGTGAGCTTCCCGCCCGGCACCGAGGGGCACCCGGCGGATCGCGACGTCATCCTGCGCCTGTGCGCGACCGACGGCACCGGCATCCGCGACGTCCGGCGCCTCCGCGGCGGGCAGGGCACCATGAACGTCCCGAGCTGGTCGCCTGACGGGTCGCGGATCGCGTTCGTCGAGTATCCGGTCGCCTGAACGGGAGGACGAGCGGCCCGTCAGGCGGCGACCGCCACCTGACGGGCACCGATGCTTACACGGGGGTGGCAGGTCGAGAGCTGACTCAGCCTGCGGCGCCGGCGCGCATCGCCTTGGCGAGATCCTGCATCTCGGGAGACGGTTCCCCGATCGCGATGATGTTGTCCTCGCTGTCACTGAACCACGCGCCGCGGAGGCCGCCCATGTCGGCGATCCCGTCGACGGTCTTCAGGCCGGGAAAGTCGTACTCGTGGAACACGACCCCGAGCGATCGCAGCGCGGCCACGTCGCGATCGAGATCGTCGGACACGAGGTTGAAGGCGGTGTTCTGCGCTGTGCCGGCGAAGTCGGTCAGGTACACCAGCACCGCGGTGCCGCCGACGTCGTAGAACAGGTTGCCGGACGCCTCGTCGGCGAACACCGGTTCGCGCCCCAGGATGTCGTGCCACCACCGCCGCGCCCGGTCGAGGTCCTTCGCCGGGAGCACGGCTGTCGCCGTCAGATTCTCGAACATGATGATCCCCAGTCCGAGGGACCTCGACGTCCGCACGCCGGCCCGGCACGACGCCACGCGATCAGGGCGCACGAACCGTGTCCCTCGGGCTGAGTGTACGTCCGCGCGCGAGCGCTCGAAAGGGCATTTCGGGAGAGCGAGATGGACGAAGGGCGGATGCTGCGGCATCCGCCCTCCATCGTGAGTGTCAGAATGTGCGGAGTCGATGATCCTGGCCCAGATCCGACGCAGTTGGCTCAAGGAGACGCTGAAGGCGACTCAAGCGACTGACGCCCCGTTGCTTCATAGAAGTTGGCGCTGTCTTAGGCGCTCATCACACGCGCTCCCTGCCGCACGGATGTCGGCGGTGCGATCCAGCCCGCGTTCACGACCTAGTGCGGCGCGCGGCAGAGGTGTCTGCCGTCGTGCAGATGCGCCCACTCGGCCGAATGTGCCTCGCTCAGCATCGGAGGGCGGCAGGTGCCGTCTCTCAAGTGCCGCCTCAGTTGACAAGACGTGGAGGCGGAAAGGTGACAGCGGGTGGCGGGACGACAACATCACACCCCTCAAGGTGAAGGAAGCTATCGGCGGCGGCCCCATTGACCTGATGCTCGCCCAGGAGCCACCCGCAGACATCGCACTCCTCCACAACCCGAATGGGGCCAACGAGGTCGCGGCGGATTCCCTCGTACGGCGTTCCCGAGCGCGGAGAACCAGAACGTTCGGGCCTGGAGCAGCTGAGATGCGACTTCCTCTCGCCCGCTGTCACACCTCGGAGATGCCAGACTGAAGGGATCCGCTACTCGGGGGGATGCGATGCCCATCAGCGCACAGACGCGCAAGAAGCTCTGGTCACGTGCGCACGACCGGTGCGCCTTCCCCTCGTGTCCCGAATCGCTGACCCAAGATCTTCCGGGCGACGGGGACCCGAGGATTGTGATCATCGGCGACGAAGCGCACATTCGGGCCCAAAGCACAGGCGGCCCGCGCTATGACCCCAACTACGAGGATGTCGACGGGTATGACAACCTGATGCTCATGTGCCCGTCGCATCATCGACTGATTGACGCGGACAACGGTGCGGGGTTCTCGGTTGACACCCTGCTGGACATGAAGAGCGCACATGAAGCGTCGCAGCGAAAACGAGACGCAGTGCGGGATGCGCTGAACGCTTACGTCGGCGACCGTTACGCCGCGGAGAACACAGTCCAGTTCCATCAGGTTGACCTCCGCGGTCCGTCCGTCGATTCCATGTTCGTCGATGTGCCCGTGGGGTGCCGACGCGATGGCTCCCCCGTCGCCGCGCTGGTCGAGGACATCGCCAAGACATCCCCCGGTGACACTGGCGCGTTGGAGTCCACCACCGGCCTTGCCGTGGTCGGTGCTACGCAAGCGCTCCTGGACCCGAGATGGACAGGTCACGCGGTCATCGTGGGCGGCCCCGGACAGGGGAAGTCCACCCTGCTGCAGTTCCTCTGTCAATACTTCCGCGCACGACGCCTGGGTGAAGACGCGTACACAGGGCAGCGCACAGACCTGGCCCGCGCGGGGTCGCCCGCGCGGTTCCCGATCCGCGTAGAGCTTCGCAAGTACGTGAAGTGGGCGCTCGACACCCCTCCTCGCAAGCATGGAAAGGGTCGAAAGAAGCGCGACGCAGGTGCTAACCCACGCCCGTGGCGCAGCCTTGAGGAGTACATGATCGAAGAGATCCGTACCCGTATCGGCGCGCACTCTTTCGAGCCGGACGACTTCGTCCATCTGATGACGACCGAGCCGACGCTTATCGCCCTCGACGGTCTCGACGAGGTGGCCAGCGTCAATGACCGCGCTCTCGTCATCTCCGAGATTTCACGCATGCGCGGCCGTCTTGGAGCGGATGCTGCCGACATGGTCATCCTTGTCACCACACGTCCCGGCAGCGCTCTCCAGCCGTTGACATCGTCAGGAGCCTTCGCCACCCTGCACTTGCAGAAGCTCACGCCAGGCCTTCGTCTGCAGTTCCTTGACCGGTGGGTTGTGGTGGCGGGGCTCACCGAAGAGTCCGCGACTCGGTTGCGGTCTACGTTCCTCGACAGTCAGAACGTGCCTCACATCGACGAGCTGGCGTCCTATCCAATGCAGTTGGCCATCCTCCTTCACCTGCTGGATCGCCGTCAACTCCTCCCACAGCAACGCACCGAACTGTACGAGGAATACCTGAAGACATTCCTTGACCGGGAGCAAACGGAGGATAAGGAACCGCTTCTGGCCGCGCAGCGGCGTGTGATTGAGGACACGCACGCGTTCCTCGGCTGGCATCTGCAAGCAATGGCGGAGCAGGGCCACGGTTCGGGGCGGATCACGCGTGCTGGTCTTCGTGACGCATTGCGAACGTACCTCCGGGGGCAACCGAAGGAGCTCGAGCTGGCGGACGAGTTGTATTCGGCCCTTACAGATCGCGTGCTGTGTCTCGTGGAACGAGACGACGCGTTTGAGTTCGAGGTGCAGTCCCTCCGCGAGTACTTCGCCGCCCGTCACCTGTTCGACAACCTCACTGCGAAAGGCCACGGGAACTCGCGCGACGATGGCTTAAACGCGCTTCTCGAACGCCCGTACTGGTCGAACGTCAGTCGGTTCTTCATCGGGATGCTCGCTCGCGGGGAGATCCGCGCCTTGCAAGACAACTTCCAAGTTGTGGAGGGCAAGGTCGCCCCACAACCTCTTGTTCGCGCTATGGCCGCACTCGTCCTCAGCGACCGCATCTTCGATGGCCTTCGTGACCGAGACATCCAGCCGATTGTAGATTTCGTGCTGGACGGTCCTGGCGTCGTGTTCGCGGTGTCAGGAGCGTTCGACCCATCAGGATGGCCGCTCATGTTCGGAGTGGGGGCTGGTCGAGATCAAGCGATCAGACACCTGAAGAGCCGGTTGGAGGTGGAGTCATCCGATGACATGCGCGCCCTCGTCGCGGACAGCCTCGGCCTGCACGCCCACCAAGAAGAGGTAGCTGACTGGTGGTGGGATCGCCACGATCCGAGTGCGCAATGGCTCGACACGGCGGCGCGCCTCGGCATCCTGTGGAACCTTGACGAGGAGCGCTCCGAACAGCTAGCGCGCTCCCTGTCCACTCCCCCGTCGAAGCGATGGCATGTGGACCAATTGGGGCTCGGCGCCTACGGAGGCAACGACGACCGCATCCTGGACTATGCCCTCGCCGACCTCAACGAGGGTGCTATCGACGTTGTCGGAGTCACTCAACGCGGACGAGGGCTCTCCCGGCTTGTCGTCGCGACGTCGTCAGCGTTGATGGGTCCGGTCCTCAACCGACGCGACAGCCCCGCCGACGAGTCAGCGCCGACGTCGGAGATACTCACTCGAGTCGAGCGCGCATCATCAGAGTTGAGGGCGCGGCACATGACCCCCGTGACCTCGCCCGAGTGGAGTGAACGTCTACACCTCGTCGCGGATGGGTGGGGTGACGGGTGGGTCCTGTGGCAGGCAGTCGGGGACGTCCCCTTGGCCGTTGACCTCGACGCCATCGCGACGACGGCCCGGTCACAGGTGCTTGCGGATGCATGTCGCGCTGAAAATGCAGCGCGCGCCAATCGCGGGAACCTTGAATGGTGGCGGTCGTTGCTGATTGCCGCGCGCGAGCAGCGTGCGCTCGCCCACGCGGTAGTGAGCGTGTTGCGGCATACCCGCTCGCAGGTGCTGGTGGCGCTGGCGAGTCAGTTGGATTCTGCTATCGGGCGACTTGACCCGCTGCGGTTCCGAGTGGTGGAGCATGCTTTGGTCAGGGGGATGAGGGCGGGACGGGGGCGATCCGTTGACGTGCAGCAAGCGCTTCGGCTGAAGCAGCTGACGTTGTCGGGCCGAGCCCTGTGGCTGTTGTCAATTGTCAGCACGGACGCGACCAAAGAGCGCATCGCACCGCAGCTCGCGATGAAGCTCGATGATGCGCTCGGCGCGGGGACAACCCATGGCGCAGCCATAGTTACGCTCTCTAACACGGGACGCAAGCTGAATGTAAGCCAACTCGAGGGCGCCCGTTCCGCGTTCGAGGTCGAACCGTGGGGTGACGTTCCTGTGACCGGCTTGCCTGCATCGTTGGAGAAGAGAATCCTTCGAAATCCTGAGAGGTGGCCTTCATTATGGGTGAGCGTCGCCATCGAGCTCGCAGCCCGGCGATCATCCGAGAAGGCACCGTCCCTGGCGACAGTCGCCCGGGAGAACCACTGGTTCCCAGCGACGGACTAGGCATGTTTACAGCGCCCACGCCCAGTTCTGCACGGTGAGGCCAGCGGTGATGTTGCCCTCGACGATTCAGCGGCCATGGCAAATTGCGTCTCCGAGTTGGGCCGGTGAGTACCTCTTCTGGCAAATATCTACGAATGGCGGACCGATCCACCGAGGTTCTCCGCCGAATGGTTACGAGCTTTCGCATTCACCTTCTCCCCTTCCCCCAAGCAGAACATGGGTAGCCGACGCAGAGGGGCACGGTGGCGGCAACCGGTCCCACCGTCAACGGGCTCCTCGAACTTGCCCCAGTCTGGATTGACTTCTTCCTCAGTTGGATCGGCGTGGTGAGCGACCATGACACACTCATTGACACTCCGCACCTCTTTCCCCCGGCACAGGGTGATGGCTGGCAGTGCGTTCCATCACTCTCGCCGGCCCATCCGAAACGGTATGGCCGACATCGTTCTATCTGTGGCGCACGGAATCTCGCGCGGTGTCGCGCGAAACGTTCGAAGACGTTAGTCGCGCGACCAGCCGAGGGGACCCCCGGCGCATCTACTCGCGCGAGACGCTCGCGCCGATATGGTCCGAGGGAACCATCGCAAGGCGGTCATCGGCGCAGGATTGGCGGTCGAACTGGCGCTGAGCAATAGGAGGCGAACTCATATCCCGGTCGCCCGAGAGGAAGCTCTCAGGCGCGTACAGGACATCGTTACAGACCTGCAACCGCTATTCACGCCCGAGAGCCTGCGTTGGACGCGAGGCCGATTCAAACCCGCCCGAGGTTCGTCATCGAGATCGCTGTCGCGGGGAACGGAGTGAGCTTCGCTGCCTCTCGCTCCACATGGGCGAGGTCGGTGGCGTTCCACTCTGGTTCCGATGTCGCCAAGATGACACGATCCGCGCGCAGCGCGCGAGCGATGCGGAGAATCTTCTTGGTCTGCGTTCCGCGGGATCGCTTCGCGAAGTGGCCGCTGCTTTTCGCCTCGACGACCACGACCTCGTTGTCCACGCTCGCGATGAGGTCGATCTCGGCCACGGCACGGTTGGTTTCAAGGTCGAAGAACTCCAGCTCCGGCACATCTGCGTACACTCTGCTCTCCCGGCGCAGCTCCGCCGCTGCCAACAGGGGAATGTCGCCGTGCTCTTTCAGTAGATCGCGGAAGGGGGTGAACAGGTCGTAGTACCAGGCCGGCTCGGCTCCTTCCCGCCACCGGGCCGAGACCATCGGGTTGGTCGCCGCGCATTGCGGGCATTCGTACTCCTGCCCGATGCGGTCCGCATCGACGAACGACGTGCGCCGGCAGTCGTTGCACTGGAGCACGAGTCCCCGCCGAAGCAGTCGTGACGAAGCGAGAGTGTCGACGAGCGATACGACCTGCTCAGCCGAACCGACGAGCGCACTCATCTTCGCGAACGTCAGATACGGGTCCAATGCCACCACCACGACGCCCGCTTCATGGGCCTTCGGCGTCGTCTCATGACGGATGAAAGCCCGGAGCAGGGGAAGCGTCGTCGGCGTGATGACGTCCATCAACCGGTCCCGAGCTCCCAGCCGCCGGGCGACTAGCTCAGCCTGCCGGCCGGGCTGTGACAACCGGACCCCAAGCCCCTCAGGGCGCACCATCCCCTCGACCCACCGTCTCATTGACAGACTCCGCAGCCGTGGACGGCCCAGGCGCCCACGCAGCAAGGAGTTGCCCATGACCAGCCCCATAGACGCGGGGTTGAACGTCACGCCGATCTTGCTCGCCCGCATCGCGACCTCCGGGAATGCGCCCACGTCGAGAGCATGCAGACTCGTCGCGGGGAGATCCCGACCGCGCGGCGCAACATCCCCGGCGAATGTCACGTCCACGTACCAGTACGGGACCTTTCCAGAGCTGACCGGATACATCAATGACGTCGGAACGGGGCAGTCGAGGCCATTGACCGACTCGAGAGTGCCGTCACTTGTCGCCTGCATCGGGAGGAGAATCGACGAGCTCAGATGCTCCTCGGCTACGAGTTGCGTGTACGAGCGGTCGATCTGCGGCGGCCGGAGTTGAACGGTGTCAGAATCCTGCACGGCCTCGCGCCGTCTGCCGAGACGCTGGAACTCGTAGTTGGGTTCCTGCAGGCGCGCGGCGGTCTCCGCGACGGCCTCATCAGGCAGCGAGTGCGAGGACACGGTCAAATGCGCGGCCTGCTGTTCGAGCTGGGAGGTCACCCACCACAGAGCCGACCGAAGCTGCCAGAGAGCGTCTTCGTCGTCCAGCATGCGGCTCGTCACCCAGAAACCGCGGCCGAGAATCCTGTCGTACGCGAGAGCAAGCGCGAAATCTGCGCCCGTATCCCCGACGACGACCGCCGCCATGTCCTGAGACATCCCCTGAGACACATGCAATAGTCCCGGGTGCACGTCGAACCTCGTCGAGATCTCGTCGGCTTGAACGCGTGAGTCCTCCGAGGGATAGATGAGCGACGCGGGTGCGGTCCCCTCACGCTGAATCGCCCACTCAATCACGTCCGATGCAGGTTCCGCGCGCGGCTGCACGGCGTCGTCGACCACCCCGGCACGCGCAGCCAACATCAACCCGAGATCGCTCCGCCACCTCGATGACGCCGCCAATACTTGAGTGTCCGGTACCGGGGCGACAGCAAGCCCCCGATGAAAACGGTCACCGCGATCTACTGCGCGCAGGGACTTGTGTATCTCGTGCGCCCGAGCTGTCTGCCCTCGCTGCACGAGCGAGCTGCGCAGTGGCGAACACCAGGAAGCGACGATGTCACGTGCGCGAACACTCGGCGCGGCAGGGATGCTCTCGCGGATCGACTGAATGAGTGTCGCGCGCTCCTCCCCCGACATCTCGTCGGGGGTCGAGATACTTCCCGGATACCAGGATTCGAACTCGTGCGCGGGAATCTTCATCGAGACCACATGGTCGGGGTCGTACGCCCGCACGATCTCGGCGAACTTCGGAGATGGCTCGCCGGTCGCCATGTCGTGCGGAACCAGGATGAAACCGCCACCTCCCCAGTACTCAGAGGCGAACTCAAGCGCCCGCATAGCCCAGTCACGCCAGTGTTCGTCGACTGGGAAGAGCACGGCCACTCTCGGGGGTCGCAGTGAAAGCGTCGCGCCGCGAAACGTCGTCTCAGAGTTGGTCACCTTTGCATCTAAGCGCACGCGCCCTCAGCCCGGTGGTCGGACCGCGCGCCATCGGGGTCGACGACAAGCTCGCTCGCTCCACACCACACGCAGCAGGCATCGAGTTCCGTGGCGAGAAACAGGTCTTTGGGTGCTCGATGACGTGCTCCGGGACGCCCGACACGTCGCTTGGGCATGGAGCCAGTGACAGCGGGCGCAACTACGAATGAGTCGCGGCGTTGCCGCATCAAGAATCTTCGGGCGGCAAGCCGAGGTCGTCGGCGACCCTCTCGATTGCTCTGAACATGCGCAGGGAGTCCCAGGTGTCAACCAGCAGCGGATTCTCTCGCCCCTCCGCCTCCGTGAGCGCAGGGTTGAGAAACATGACGTTGTCGTGCGCCTGCGCTGAAGCCTCGAGGAGCGCGCGACCGAGCTGCACGGCATCAACGAGGACCAGCTGCTCGAGCTCTCCTACGGACAGAACTCCGATGGGGTACTCGGCCTGGTCTGTCATCCGCTCGCGGATCAGCCAGTTCTGATTGAGGTAGAAGGGTTCCAGCGTCACAACGATTCCGACCCGGGGCTTGCTGGTGTCGATGCCGGGCAGACGCTTGCTGATGAGGTCGATGTGCCTGTTCGAACGGTTGAGCTGGAAGATGCCTTTCCCGATGCTGTCCTCAATCGAGCCCATCCAGTCGTCCCCACCCACGCGGAGCGACTCAATCGGCTGCCGCGCTTTGCATTCGATGAGCACCAGCACATCAGGCAGATCCAAGAACCAATCGCAAGAATCGATAGGGTTCCCGTCGGACTTGTAGCGCACCTCCGGGAGGACATGGCGCTCCCCGTTGATGAGGTCGAGCTGTCGACCGGTGTAATGCTGGAACACCGGGCCGAGATCGCTCGCGAAGGCGTTGCGGAGTCCAGTCGGCGGCAGGAAGTAGATCGACGGCGGGAGCGCCTTCTGAATAACCGCTTGCGTCCACGGGGCGACGGCCTCGGAGGCGACCCCCTCAACGAACGGCTTGTTGGTGAGTGGGTTGAAGGCGAACTTCTTCTGTGAGGTGGGCAGCGGGCCTTGCCAGTCTCGATTGATTTCCTTGAAGTCAGCGACGGTCGTCAAGAGGTGTTCGGTGAAGACGCGACGAGCGGCGTCGAGCGCGAACACCTCCGATAGTTCACGCACTCCGGGCGCGTCGAGAACATCGAGGGGCACGAGCCCGCTGTCCTTCTGCGCAAGCACGGAGAAGAGGAAGATCGCTTCGATGTAGTCGTCGAACGTTATCCCGTCGGTGAGCCGCTCGAACCACCCCGAGGTCATCACCTTCGGTGCAAAGTTCTCCGGGAACTCTGCCGCCGACCCGAAGAGCAGCACGGAGCGGGCGACGCCCGCGAGAACGGAGCGCTGCCCCGGAAACTGTTCGAAGAAGATGCGTGCCAACATGCGAGCCAACTGCTCGTGTGCAGCGTCGATGAACTCCGGCGACTGCTCCTCAGCGTCGCCTCCGGCAAAGAAGCGACGATCTTCGTCGACGAGTTGAGCGTTCAAACTGCACAAGCGCAACAGAGTATCGAGGTTCGCCCGGTGGCGGCCCTGACCACCCCACGCGAGTGCCGTCCGCGCAACATCAGCGACAGTCCACGGGGTCACGCCGTATTGCTTCCACTCCTCGAGATCTTCACCATTGGCGAACATCGCGCTCACGGCCGCTGCGTGAACGAGCAGGCTGTCCCGGTCAGCCTTGCGAACAGCCAACTTGAACTGTTCCCAGGTGACGAGTGGGGAAGCCTTCCGGCCAGGATGTCTGTGCATCTCAGGGTGCTCCTTCGTGTATCCGTGCTGCGTCAATGAGCACCGCGGATCGGGTACCCCGTGAGGCGCTCCTTCACCTGCGCGGGAAGAACACGGTGCTCCCACAGAATCTGTTGGATTGCCGCCTTCGCTCCCTGGTCGCTGACGCTCACCTGGGCGCGGATCGCAGCGAGCGCCCGGTGCGCGGCATGAGCGATGTCGAGAATCTCATCCGGAGTGCACAGGTGAAGATGGGCAGCTGCGATGGGGACCGCCCCCGGGACGATGGTCCTGCTCGGGGCAACGACGACTCCCACCGACCCGGACGGGAACTCCTCGACGCCCCTCAACGCGGCGAGCGAGTCGAGTTGCGTGTTCGCCTTACGGACGTACTCCATGCTGAGGTTCTTCGCAGTCTGTTCGCTCTTCGCCTCGACGGTGATCCACAGGTCGTCCCAGACCCATGCCGCGTCGCAGTTGCCTTCCTGGGAGGACTTCGACGAGTCAGCGCCCAGGAATCGCCCGAGCTCGACGAGACCAAGCTCGTACTGCGTCGCCTCCGTCTGCCCCAGCTGGTTGAGCATTGTCTGGGCGGCCGTTCCGAACTTCGCGCTTCCGCGAAGGGGCCTGCCGACGAGCGCCAGCACACGGTCGGCTGCGTCGTCGTCCCAGGTGCCCGCGATGACCTCTGCCGGCGGGAGCGGCTGGATCTCGCGCAGCCAGACAGCGCCGAGGGCGACGCCGTGCGCCGTTCTCAGCAGTTCCGCGGAACGCGCCGCAGCTGGCTCATTCCCTTCGTCCGCCGAGAGACCGAACCACGCACTCGCGAGGTACGCCCATAGAGCACGATACGAGCGTGCTCCCGGATCCGTGAGCCCTTCGAGCACGGCAACCGCGGCCCTGCCCGCCGCCTCCCAGTCCCCTTGCCATGCCTTCTGCCAGGCAACAACCTCGCGCGGGGCACTCGCCGCGAGGTGAGCGGAAAGCGACTGGGCAACACGCTGAGCACGCGACCGATACGTCGCGATGGCCTCCTCGCCGTTGTCCCGCCAATCCTCGTCCTGCTCGAGTGCGCTGTATGTCAGCGCCACCAGGTTGCTGTAGTTCGTGTGGCTCGCGGCGAGACCGAACTCAATTTCCGCTTGGAGTTCGACAGGCATAGATTTCACGTTGTCGGGGTCCGACAGGTACCTCAGGAGCTCCTGGCCGTACACGGCGACGACCGCCCAGTCCTGCGGCCCCCGCGTGCAGCGCCCCGCCCCTTGAACGATCCGTGTGCGAACCCGCTCCGCCAGCACCTCCCCCGCGCGCAATTTCCCGCTCAAGAACTTGTCCTGGAGGTGAGATGCGGACGGCACCCCGGAAAGCACCATGAATCGGCACGCATCGCCCGCCATGTCCATGCCGTCGTAGCGGTTCGCGGCGAGCAACGTTCCCTCGTCCGCTTCCTTGAAGGCTGCGACCGTGGTGTCCGATGCGACAATCCGTTCAGACTTCGGAACCTCGAGGAGCGTCGCGATCTCGGCGCTCTCCGATGTTCCTTGAGTCAGGATGAGGCGCTTGTCGACGAGATCCGAGACGCGCTTCAGTGCCGACGGTTCCTCGACCACGTCGACGCCGTCCAGCTCGTCCGGGTCCGCCTCCACGGGCTCGACAGTCGTGTCATAGTCGGGGTCGAACTCCGCGAGGTCCGGGAACACGAAGAACCGTCGCCCGCTGCCGGTTCGCTCCCATGCTTCCGGTGCCGCGATGCGCGCGATGGATGTCCGACCGAATGCTCGTTCGAGCTCGCCCGCTTCACCGAGCGTGGCCGAGAGGTAGACCCGCTGAACGGGGTCGGTGAACGGACCATGCTCGAACGTCGGAGGGATCATCGGGCGGATGTACCAGTTGCTTCGCGACACGAAGAACAGGCAAGACGACAAGTGCTCCCGAACCATCTGGAACCGCCACCAGGCAGGCGTGTACTTCTCCAGCCCGGCGTCGAGAACAGAGATAATCGCCGCGAACCCATCGCGTACGGCCCGCTGCGGCAGAAGTCGAACTTCACCATCCGATGCGGAATCCGGTCCTTCACCAGTCATTCGAGCCGCAAGGTTGGGATCGAGCGCTTCCCCGAACGCGTCGAACAGGTCGTCGTACACGCTTATCCCGCGCTTCACTTCGACCGACCATGCGTCAGCAACGTAGCCTTCGGCCGCGTGCGCGTCATCGAACAGCAGCGTCTTCGCATTCTTAAACTGCGAGTTCGTATTGAAAATGTGCGAGTAGGTCGTGACAGCGATGGCCTGCGACCTCGTGTACGCCATCAGGTGACGCGGATCCCAGTCATTGTGCGAATCGATGAGCGCATGCGCCTTGATGCCTTGTCGCGCTGCCGCCTCAGCAACCTGGATCGCCAGCTGCTTGGTCGGGCATGCGTAGACCACTCGCTGCCCATATTCCCGCCGCCGCCACTCAGCGATGAGCAACCCGACCAAGGTCTTCCCCGACCCAGTCGGCAGCTCGAGCGCCACGTCATCGTCGTTGAGGTGGTCCCGGTGGTACTCGCGGAGCTGGTCAGTCTGATGAGACCACAGTGCACCCACCCCGTTCCGCCGGCGGGCGAGTTCCCCGAACAAGGTCTCCGGGGAGGCTGTCGCGTCCTCCGCTCGAGCAGCGGAGGGAAAGACGGGACGTGGGGGGCGGGCATCAGCCATGACGGGGCCTCCGAGCTAGTGGGGGTCGTCAACAGGTGTCGACCGAGAATATGCCTCTGGCTACTGCGGGTACAGGCGGATCCCGAGTGACTGCTCTAGCAGGACGATTGCCCGCAGGTGCGGCCATGTCGTGCCCGCGGGCACTCGACGCACGCTGCCCTCGTCAAGACCAGCATCAGAAGCCACGCTTCGGATGCTTCGGCCTTCCATGGCCGTCTGCAGGTTCACGACGAATCGTCGCGCGGCTTCGCCGGCGGGGATCACTTGATTCGATTTCGGGCCACGAACTCGTGAGTTCCTTCGGGGTGGGGTGAGCCTTGTTGACCATCCACCCCGCCCTCCAGTGCCCTCTTGCGCCAACTAGAGAATCAGTGCCACGCCGAAAGACGTGTGCCGCCTTCAACGTGGTGCGGCGCCACAATGCGTGACGCCGCACACAGAATCTCAGAAGTCCCAGTCGTCGTCCTCGGTGGCCTCGGCCTTGCCGATGACGTAGCTCGAGCCCGAGCCGCTGAAGAAGTCGTGGTTCTCGTCGGCGTTCGGCGAGAGCGCCGACAGGATCGCCGGGTTCACGTTGGTGACCGTCGACGGGAACATCGCCTCGTAGCCGAGGTTCATCAGCGCCTTGTTGGCGTTGTAGTGCAGGAACTTCTTGACGTCCTCGGTGAGGCCCACCTCGTCGTAGAGATCCTGCGTGTACTGCACCTCGTTGTCGTAGAGCTCGTACAGCAGCGAGAAGGTGTAGTCCTTCAGCTCATCGCGACGCGCCTGGTCGACCGTCTCCAGACCGCGCTGGAACTTGTAGCCGATGTAGTAGCCGTGCACGGCCTCGTCGCGGATGATGAGGCGGATGAGGTCGGCCGTGTTGGTGAGCTTGGCGCGGCTCGACCAGTGCATGGGCAGGTAGAAGCCCGAGTAGAAGAGGAAGCTCTCCAGCAGGGTCGAGGCGACCTTGCGCTTGAGCGGGTCGTCGCCGCGGTAGTAGTCCATGACGATCTGCGCCTTCTTCTGAAGGTTCTGATTCTCCACGGACCAGCGGAACGCCTCGTCGATCTCCTTCGTCGAGCACAGCGTCGAGAAGATCGACGAGTAGCTCTTCGCGTGCACCGACTCCATGAACGCGATGTTCGTGTAGACGGCCTCCTCGTGCGGGGTGATCGCGTCGGGGATCAGCGAGACGGCGCCGACGGTGCCCTGGATGGTGTCCAGGAGCGTCAGGCCGGTGAACACGCGCATGGTGAGGGTCTGCTCCTCGGCGGTGAGCGTGTTCCACGACTGGATGTCGTTCGACAGCGGCACCTTCTCGGGCAGCCAGAAGTTGTTCACAAGGCGGTTCCAGACCTCGAGGTCCTTGTCATCCTGGATCTTGTTCCAGTTGATCGCCTGGACGCGATCGACCAGCTTCAGCGGTTCGTGCGGAGTCATGTGTTCGTCGTTCCTCGGGTTCGGAAGGGTCAGAGCATGCAGGAGACGCACTCGGTCATGTCGGTGCCCTCGAGCGCCAGCTGACGCAGACGGATGTAGTAGATCGTCTTGATGCCCTTGCGCCACGCGTAGATCTGCGCCTTGTTGATGTCGCGCGTGGTGGCGGTGTCCTTGAAGAACAGCGTCAGCGACAGGCCCTGGTCGACGTGCTGCGTCGCCGCGGCGTACGTGTCGATGACCTTCTCGTAGCCGATCTCGTAGGCGTCCTGGTAGTACTCCAGGTTGTCGTTCGTCATGAACGCGGCCGGGTAGTACACGCGACCGAGCTTGCCTTCCTTGCGGATCTCGATCTTCGACGCGATCGGGTGGATCGAGGACGTCGAGTTGTTGATGTACGAGATCGAGCCGGTCGGCGGCACCGCCTGCAGGTTCTGGTTGTAGATGCCGTGCTTCTGGATGCTCTCCTTCAGCTCGACCCAGTCCTGCTGCGTCGGGATGTGCTTGCCCGCGAAGAGCTCCTTGACCTTCTCGGTCGCCGGCACCCACGCCTGGTCGATGTACTTGTCGAAGAACTCGCCCGAGGCGTACTTCGAGTCCTCGAAGCCGTCGAACGTCTGGCCGCGCTCGATGGCGAGCCGGTTCGAGGCGCGCAGCGCGTGGAACAGCACGGTGTAGAAGTAGATGTTCGTGAAGTCGACACCCTCCTCCGAGCCGTAGTGCACGTGCTCGCGGGCGAGGTAGCCGTGCAGGTTCATCTGGCCGAGGCCGATCGCGTGCGAGCGGTCGTTGCCGTCCTCGATCGAGCGCACCGAGCCGATGTGGCTCTGGTCGCTGACCGCGGTGAGGGCGCGGATCGCCGTCTCGACGGTCTGGCCGAGGTCGTCGGCATCCATCGACAGCGCGATGTTCATCGAGCCGAGGTTGCAGGAGATGTCCTTGCCGATCTCGTTGTACGACAGGTCGTCGTTGTACGTGGTCGGCGTGTTCACCTGCAGGATCTCGCTGCAGAGGTTCGACATGTTGATGCGGCCCTTGATCGGGTTCGCCTTGTTGACCGTGTCCTCGAACATGACGTACGGGTAGCCGGACTCGAACTGGATCTCCGCGATGGTCTGGAAGAACTCGCGGGCGTTGATCTTCGTCTTCTTGATGCGAGGGTCGTCGACCATCTCGCGGTACTTCTCGGTGACGGAGATGTCGCCGAACGGCACGCCATAGACGCGCTCCACGTCGTACGGCGAGAACAGGTACATGTCCTCGTCGTTCTTCGCGAGCTCGAAAGTGATGTCCGGCACGACGACGCCGAGGGACAGCGTCTTGATGCGGATCTTCTCGTCGGCGTTCTCGCGCTTGGTGTCGAGGAAGCGCATGATGTCGGGGTGGTGCGCGTTGAGGTACACCGCGCCGGCGCCCTGACGCGCGCCGAGCTGGTTGGCGTAGCTGAAGCTGTCTTCGAGGAGCTTCATCACCGGGATGATGCCGGAGGACTGGTTCTCGATCTGCTTGATCGGCGCACCGGACTCGCGGATGTTCGACAGCAGCAGCGCCACGCCGCCGCCGCGCTTGGAGAGCTGGAGGGCGGAGTTGATGCCGCGGGCGATCGACTCCATGTTGTCCTCGATGCGCAGCAGGAAGCAGCTGACGAGCTCGCCGCGCTGCGCCTTGCCGGCGTTGAGGAAGGTCGGGGTGGCCGGCTGGAAGCGGCCGGAGATGATCTCCTCGACGAGGCTCACCGCGAGCTTCTCGTCGCCGTCGGCCAGCGCGAGGGCCGTCATCACGACGCGGTCCTCGAATCGCTCGAGGTAGCGCTTGCCGTCGAAGGTCTTCAGCGTGTAGCTCGTGTAGTACTTGAACGCGCCGAGGAAGGTCTCGAAGCGGAACTTCTTCGAGTAGGCGAGGTCGTTGAGCTTCTGGACGAAGTCGAACGAGTACTTCTCGATGACCGCGCCTTCGTAGTACTCCTTCTCGACGAGGTAGTCGAGGCGCTCCCTCAGGGAGTGGAAGAACACGGTGTTCTGGTTGACGTGCTGCAGGAAGTACTCGCGGGCAGCGCGCTTGTCGGCGTCGAACTGGATCTTCCCGTTCGCGTCGTAGAGGTTCAGCATCGCGTTGAGGGCGTGATAGTCGAGCCCCTCGTATGCCGGGTTCGCCTTGAATGCCACCGTCTCGGTCACTGCAGAATCCACCGTCGTTCCAATCCGTCGGTCACGCGATCGACATCGTCCTGTGTGCCGAAGATTTCGAGCCGGTACAAGTGAGGCACGTGGCACTTGCGGCTGATGATGTCGCCGGCGAGGCAGAAGGACTCGCCGAAGTTGGTGTTGCCCGCGGAGATCACTCCGCGGATGTGGCGCCGGTTGCGCTCGTCGTTGAGGAACCGGATCACCTGTTTGGGGACGGCGCCTCTCTCGACGCCGCGTCCCTCGCCCCCGCCGTAGGTGGGGGTGACCAGCACGAACGGCTCGTCGATGACGAGATCCTCCTCCTGCCGGTGGAGCGGGATGCGCCGGGCCGGGAGCCCGAGCTTCTCGACGAAGCGCGCGGTGTTCCCTGAGACGCTCGAGAAGTACACCAGGAGCGGCGCAGCGGTGGCGACGACGCTCATGATCGGGTCCTTACGCCAGGCGCGATGCCAGCTCGTCGATCTTGTCGGGACGGAAGCCCGACCAGTGGTCCTCGTCGGTGACGACGACCGGCGCCTGCATGTAGCCCAGCGCCTTGACCTGCTCCAGGGCCGTCGGGTCCTCCGACAGGTCGTGGATCTCGTACTCGATGCCCTTGGCATCCAGCGCACGGTACGTCGCGTTGCACTGCACGCACGAAGGCTTGGTGTAGACCGTGATCGACATCTCATCCCCTTTAATCTCAGGCTTTTCCGGCAGACCCCCCGCCGGGAGTTCAATACTACATATGGGTGCGGACATTGCGGGCGACCACAAGGGGTAGTAGTTACATCCGTGTAGTTTTCCACCGCTCTCCACTGTTACAACACAGGTTGTCCACGGTTCCTTCCACAGCCCGGGGGCCTCTTCGAGGCCCCGCGAGGCGCGAGAAATCGCGGGTCTCCGAGTCGCTCCGCGGATCCATCCACAGGTGGCACGGTACGCGCGGCATCCGACATTCGATTTCCTGTGGAAATCGCTCTTCGGCGTGTCGTCGGCGTGTCGCGCCCGGTCCGCTTCGAGCGCCGTCGGCGCCGACGGGTACCGTTGTCTGGTGGCGGGATATCGGGAACTTCTACGCACGCCGGGAGTGGCGCGCATGATCGCGGCACAGCTGACGGCGCGCTTCCCCAACGGGATGAGCTCGCTGGCGATCCTGCTGCACGTCGAGCAGCAGACCGGCTCCTACGGCGCCGCGGGCCTCGTGCTCGCCGCCACGAGCGTCGGCCAGGCCGTCGCCGGCCCCATCACGAGCCGGTGGATGGGTGCCTGGGGCATGCGGCGCGTGCTCACCCTCACCCTCACCGTATGCGTGATCGCGGTGCTGGGGCTCGCGCTGCTGCCGCTGAACATCGCCGGCTACATGGCGCTCGGCATGATCGCCGGCCTCTCCACCCCGCCGATCCAGGCTGCGGTGCGCACGATCTACCCGAAGCTGGTGAACGCCTCGCAGCTGACGCCGCTGTTCTCCCTGGACGCCTCCCTGCAGGAGATCATCTGGATCCTCGCCCCCGTGGTGATCACCCTGGTCTCCACACAGGTGGGCACCGTGGAGGGCCTGCTGCTCGTGGCGATCATCCTCGTCGGCGGCGGGGCGTGGTTCATCCTCTCCCCCGAGGTCGGCCGCGTCCGCATCCCGCGCAGCCGCAACGCGCTCGGCAAGGTCGTGCTGAAGCCGCCGGTGCTGATGGCCACGGTGATCGGCTTCCTCCTCATCGGCGCCTGCGCGGCCGTGGAGGTCGGCGTCGTCGCGACCTTCGAGCACGGCAGCATCGAGGCCGGCCTCGTGCTCGCGGTCTTCTCCGTCGGCAGCCTCGCCGGCGGTCTCGCCTTCGGTCATCTGCCGATCGGCCCGTGGGCCATGGCACGGCGCCTCCTCATCGTCACGATCGGCCTCGCGCTGACCATGGTGATGCTCAACGTCTACTGGCTCGGCGGCACTCTGATCCTCGCCGGCATCGGCATCGCCCCCGCGCTCGCGATGCTCTTCGCGATCACCTCCGCGAGCGTGAAGTTCAGCGAGACCGCCGAGGCGTTCGGCTGGGCCGGCACCGGTCAGCTCATCGGCGCCGCCGCGGGCTCCGCCGTGGCCGGCTTCCTCGTCGACGTCACCGACTGGCGGGGCGCGTACCTCGCCGCCACGCTGTTCGCGGCGGCCGGCCTCGTCGTCTCGATCGTGTTCGTGAAGGCGTTCCCCGACCTCCGCGGCCGGGACGCCAGCCCGCACCCCGACACCGAGCCGCTGGCCGTCACCCCCTCCTGAGGGCGACGGCCGGCGACAGGGCGACTGCCGCCGACACGGGCAGGCCCGGCGACGCGGGCACGGCTCTCAGCCGTGCTGGATCCAGGTGGTCTTCCAGTCGGTGTAGTTGTCGAGGGCGTGCCGGGAGAGGTCGCGTCCGAAGCCGGACTGGCCGAAGCCGCCGAACGGCGTGGTGAGCCCGAGCGCGTCCACGGTGTTCACCGACACGGTGCCGGCGACGAGGCGATCGGAGACCCGGTGCGCACGGGAGAGGTCGCTCGTCCACAGCGACGCCGCCAGGCCGTACTCCGTCGCGTTCGCGAGGGCGACCGCCTCCTCCTCGCGGTCGAAGGGCAGCACGGCGACCAGCGGCCCGAACACCTCGACCCGGTGCAGCTCGTGGTCGGCGCCGAGACCGGTGACGACGGCCGGGCGCAGGTAGGCGTCCGATCCGGTGATGGTCACCCGCTCGCCGCCGCTGACGAGGCTGCCGTCGCGCGCGCCGGTCTCGATGGCCCGGCCGACCTCGTCCGCGTGCGCGGCGCTGATCAGGCTGCCGTTGCCGTCTCCGCCGGCGAGCGGGTCGCTCGGCTCGTAGGCCCTGGACGCCTCGACGAGCAGGGCGACGAACTCGTCGTGCGCCGCGCGCTCCACGAGGATGCGGGAGTTCGCCGAGCACACCTGGCCCTGGTTGTAGAAGGCGCCGAAGGCGGCCTTCTGCGCAGCGAGCTCGAGGTCGGCATCCGCGAACACGAGGTTCGCGCTCTTGCCTCCGGCCTCCAGCGCCACCCGCTTCATGTTGGACGAGCCCGAGTCGATGAGGAGCTGCTTGGCGACGGCGGTCGAGCCGGTGAACGCCAGCACGTCGATGTCCGGATGCCGGGCGATGCGGCCGCCGACCGTGGAGCCGCGTCCGGGCACGACGTTCAGGACGCCCGCCGGCAGCCCGGCCTCGAGTGCGAGGTCGGCGAGCCGGAGGGCGGTGAGCGAGGTCTCGGCGGCCGGCTTGTGCACGACGCTGTTGCCCGCCGCGAGCGCGGGGGCGAGCTTCCACGCCGCGATCTCCAGCGGGTAGTTCCACGGAGTGATCGCGCCGACGACGCCGAGGGGCACCCGGCGCACGAGCGCGGTCGATCCGGGCGGAGTCGCCGGGATCTCGTCCCAGCGCTTGTCGGCGAGCTGCCCGTACCAGCGGAACGTCTCGGCAGTGCCCGGCACGTCGACGGCGAGGGTCTGCGCGATCGGCTTGCCCGAGTCGAGCGTCTCCAGCAGGGCGAGCTCCTCGAGGTTGTCCTCGACGAGCTCGGCGAGGCGGATGAGCACGCGCCCGCGCTCGGCAGCGCCGAGACGGCTCCACCGGCCGTCCTCGAACGCTGCGCGGGCGTGCCGCACGGCGACGTCCACGTCCTCCGCGCCTCCTGCGGTGAGGTCCGTGAGATGGGTGAGGGATCCGGGACTGACCACCGGGATGGTGGCGCCGTCCGCGGCGTCCACTCGGCGGCCGTCGACGACCGCCCTGCCGTCGATCCGCAGCTCGTCTGCGCGGGCCTTCCAGTCGATCGTGCTCATGCGGTGCCTCCTTCGATGGCGGTGTCGATGGCCGTCCACGCCATGAGCACGGCGGCGTCGAGGAGTGCGCGCTCGGCGGTCGGGCCGACGCAGGCCGCCGCGAACTCCTTCTGGTGGTTCGAGTACGGCAGCGAGTCGATGCCGATGTACGGGTGGATCGCGGGCACGAGCTGCGACACGTTGCCCATGTCGGTCGAAGCGCGGTTCATCCGCCCGGCGACCGCGGGGTCGGCGAACACGCGCCCGCGCTCGAGCGCGCCGCGGCGGTAGGCGGCGAGCGCGCGCTCGTCGGTGCGGAACTCGGCGTACGGCTTCGACTCGGGGGTGATCGTGAGCCCGGCGCCGGTCGCGAGCGCGCCCGCCTCGAAGCACCGGCGCACGCGCTCCTCGAGCACGGCGAGCTCGTCGAGGGTCTCGGCGCGCCAGTACCAGCGTCCCTCGGTGCGCTCAGGGATCGCGTTGGGCGCGAACCCGCCCAGGGTCTGGATGCCGTGCACCCGCGTCTCCGCGGGCAGCTGCTGGCGGAGCATCCCGATGGCGACCTGCGCGATCACGAACGCGTCGTTGGCGTTCACGCCCTGATCGGGGTAGGCGGCGGCGTGCGCGGACACGCCGTCATAGGCGACGTGGCTGTGCGCGACGGCGAAGGGCCGGGCCTCCGCGACGTCGACCGGGGCGGGGTGCACCATCATCGCGAGGTCGAGATCGGTGAAGGCGCCGCGGTCGATCAGCTCGATCTTGCCGCCGCCGCCCTCTTCGGCCGGGGTTCCGTAGATGCGCACGGTGATGCCCAGCTCGTCGGCCAGGCCCGCGAGCGCGAGGCCGGCGCCGACGGCGCTCGCGGCGATGAGGTTGTGGCCGCAGGCATGACCGAGCCCCGGCAGGGCGTCGTACTCGGCCATGATCCCGATCGTCACCGGCCCGGAGCCGGCCTCGGCGAGCAGAGCGGTCTCCAGGCCGAGGTAGGCCGCCGTCACCCGGAATCCGGCCCCGGCGAGCGCGTCGCCGACCCAGGCGGCGGCGCGGTGCTCCTCCCAGGCCGTCTCCGGGTGCGCGTGCAGCGTCTCCGAGAGCGCGATGAGACCGGATGCCGCGCCGGAGACGGCCGCGTCCGCGGTCGCCTTCAGCGCCGTCGCCTGGTCACTCATCGCCGGGGACCCCGTACGAGGGGGCCGCGTCGGGGGCCAGCGCGCGCATCACGTAGGCGTCGCGCTGCGGCATCCACCGCTCGAGCAGCTCGCCGAGCTCGGCGATCGGATCGCCCTCGGTCCAGTCCACGCGCAGGTCCGTCACCCGCCACCCGGCGTCGTGGACGACGGAGATCCCGGCCGAGTGCACCGGCCCCGCCTCGCCCCCGGCATCCATCGCGGCGCGCATCGCGGCGAGCAGGCGGTGCTCGAGATCGCCGGCCGCGCTCTCGAACGCGGCGACCATGAGCTGCGGGATCGCCGCGGAGGCGAGCATGTTGCCGCCCGCCACCACCCCGGGGCCCGAGGCGTCGCCGAAGACGCCGAGCGCGCGCTCCCCGGAGTGCACGGCCGTGCCGCCGGCGGAGTCGACGACGAGCACCTGGCGGAACGCCGTGTCGGCGGCGTCCGCGAGCACGGCATCCAGCGCCTGCCGCGCCGAGACGCCGTCGCGCAGCCGCTCGATGATCAGCGGGCCGAGCCTCGGGTCGGTGATGTTCTGCGAGTTCACGGCCCCCACCCCGTCGGCGAGGGACAGGCAGCGGGCGGCGACGGCCGGCGACGAGGAGGAGATCGCCGAGCCGAAGGCGCCGGAGGCGTCGCGGGCGACGATCGAGAACGTCATCGGCCCTCCCCCGCCGGCGCGCTGATGACGGCGGTCGCGTCGATCTCGACGAGCCACTCCGGACGTGCGAGCGCGCTCACCACGATGCCGGTGGAGACGGGGAAGACGCCCTTCAGCCAGCGCCCCATCACGCGGTAGACGGGCTCGCGGTAGCGCGGATCGATGATGTACACGACGACCTTGACGATGTCGTCGAGGGAGGAGCCGGCCTCCTCGAGCAGCATCGCGATGTTCGCCATCGCCTTCTCGGCCTGCGCCTCGACGTCGCCGATGCCGACCGACTCGCGGGTCTCCAGGTCCTGCCCGATCTGGCCGCGGAGGTACACCACGCCGCCGGCGACGACGGCCTGGCAGAGGTCGTTGTCGAGGTTCTGCTCGGGATAGGTGACCTTCGTGTTGAAGGGGCGGATGCGGGTGTGGTTCGTCATGACAGTGCTCCGGTCGCGGTGAGCTGGCGTGCTGCTGGTTCGCGGCGCGGCGCGTAGGCGCTGTAGCCGCGCTGGATCTGGATCTGGTCGGCGAGGTAGCGCGCGTCGTGCCACACGCCCCAGATGAAGCTCGAACCCCGGCGGGACTGCCAGGGCAGGCCGAGGAAGTAGAGTCCGGGTTCGACGGACACTCCGCGCTGGTGGCGCGGGCGTCCTCGCTCGTCGAAGGCGTCGAGCTCGATCCAGGAGTAGTCCACCGCGAATCCGGTGGCCCAGACGATCGACGTGATCCCCGCGGCCGCGAGGTCGAGCTCGCGGATCGGCTCGGTGAGGCAGGGCGGGTCCGGCAGGATGACGCGCGCCTCCGGCTCCTCGGGCAGGTCGAGGCCGTTGCGCTCGATGTAGGCGTCAGCCTCGTCGAGGAGCTCGAAGTGGTTCGCGTCCCCGGCGGCGATGTTCCTGGCCAGGTCGCCCGCGAAGCTCATCACGCCGTCCCGGTAGGCGCCGGCGCGGCCGAGCAGGGTGATGCCCTCGGCTGCGAGACGGCGGAAGTCGACGGTGTGACCGCCGCGGGCGCCGCTCACCGCGATCGTGACGTGCTCGGCTCCGGGCCGGGGTGCCGCCGCTTCCCACTTGCCGAGGACGCCGAGCCACCAGCAGAAGTCGCGGTCGCGATAGCTGCGCGGCGGGCGGTCGTGCGGGCCGACCGCGATGTGCACCTGCCGGCCGGCGCGCCGCAGCTCGTCGGCGATCTGCACGCCCGAGGAGCCGGCCCCGACGACCAGCACTCCGCCCTCGGGGAGCTGCTGCGGGTTGCGGTAGGAGCTCGAGTGCAGCTGGTGGAGACCGGCGGCTTCCGGCACGACCTCGGGGATGACCGGCTTCTGGAAGGGGCCGGTGGCGGCGACGACGTGACCGGCGCGGATGACGCCGGACGAGGTCTGCACCTCGAAAACGGGGCGGCCGGGGATGCGGCGGACCGATGTCACCTCGACTCCGGTGCGCACCGGCGCCTCGATCTGCGCGGCGTACGCGTCGAAGTAGGCCGCCACCTCGTCCTTGCTCGCGAAGGCGTCGTCGTCGACGTCGAAGGCGAGTCCGGGGAACCGGTCGTGCCAGGCGGGGCCGTTCGCGACGAGCGAGTCCCAGCGACCGGTGCGCCAGCGCTCGGCGATCCGGTCCTTCTCCACGACGATGTGGGCGATGCCACGATCGCGCAGGTGCTCGCTCATGGCGATGCCGGCCTGGCCCGCCCCGACGACGAGGACGTCGGTCTCTTCGATCGGCATCCCGACCTCCATTGCTCCTGTTTCGACTGGACCTCTTCAGGCTAGGAACACCTCTGGCATCTGTATAGATGAGATTGGCGACGCACCGTATCTACTCAGTTGATACAGTGTCGCCATGGCACGCCTCGCCCGCCCCGACATGACCCTGGTCCAGCTGCGCTATTTCCTCGCCGCGGCAACGAAGCGCTCCATGACGGAGGCGTCGCTCGACCTCCACGTCGCGCAGTCCGCCGTCTCCACCGCGATCGCCCAGCTGGAGCGGGGCCTGGGCGTGCAGCTGTTCGTGCGGCAGCGCAGCCGCGGCCTGGCGCTGACGGATGCCGGAGAGCAGCTGCTCCTCGACGCCCGCTCGCTGCTCGCGCAGGTCGACGAGATGACCGACACGGTGCGGGGAAAGCACTACGACGTGCGGGGCACGCTGCGGCTGGCCTGCTTCGTCACGCTGGCGCCGTTCGTGCTCCCGCGCCTGATCTCGCGCGTGCGGGAGCTGCATCCGAACCTGCGGATCGAGATCATCGAGGCCGACGTCGACGGCACTACCGACCTGCTGCTCTCCGGCAGCGTCGAAGCGGCGATCGCCTACGACTTCGGCCGCGCGCACGACCTCACCTTCGACCGGCTCTACACCTCGGCGCCGCACGTCATCCTCGCCCACGACCATCCGCTCGCGGGACGCGAGGAGCTCGCGCTGACCGATCTCGACGGGGAGGACCTTGTGCTGCTGGACACGCCGCACTCTCGCGAGTACTTCCTCGGCATGCACGAGGCGGCCGGCGTCGAGCCGCGCGTGCGCTACACCTCGCGCAGCTACGAGACGATCCGGTCGCTGGTGGGCCGCGGCGAAGGCTACTCGGTGCTCAACCACATCCCGCAGTCCCCGATGACCTACGACGGCGGCGAGGTGGTCGCGGTGCCCCTCGCGGGTCCGCGCGCGGACCCGCTCGAGGTGTGCTTCGTGCGCGTGACGAACGTCCGGCCGACCGCTCGCGCCCGCGTGATCGGCACGCTGGCCCGGGAGATGTTCGGCTCAGGAGCGTCCGGCCCCGCGTGATGCCCGGGTCCGCGCTGATCCCCCGACCACGCGGACCCGGGAGCCGTGCCGCCTCAGCAGTGGCAGCCGCCGGGCTCGCAGTGCGCGCCGCCTTCGGCCCGCGGGGACGGCGGCACGTCGAGCGCGGGGTTCGCGTCGAAGAAGCCGGTGGGCTTGAGCGTGAAGCCGGTGTAGTCCACGGGCATGATCGGCCAGTCCTCGGGACGCGGGAAGTGCGTGAGCCCGAACGAGTGCCAGAGCACGATGTCCTCGCCGTCGATGGCCCGGTCGGCCGCGACGTACTCGGGCAGGCCCGGCGAGCCGACGCTCTGGTTCACGTAGTCGCCCGCCGGATACCGCTCGTCCTCGGCGTAGCGGGTGACCCAGAGATGCTCGGTCGCGAAGGCCGCGCGGCGGCTGATCGACGCGTCCTCGGCGGCGGCGAGCGTCGGCTGGCCCTGCGGGAACAGCGTGTACGCCACCGGCTCCCCGACGAGGTTCGTCTTCTCGGTGCTGACGATCTCCCAGACCCGGCCGGCGAGGCCGTCGGCCTTGCGCCGCGCCTGCGACTCGGTCCCGAGCACGCGGCGGGAGCGGGTGAACGCGTTGCCGTGCGGGTTGCCCTCGCCCTTCGGCACGCGCTGCAGGTCGAGCTCGTGCACCGCGTTGCGGTCGCCGTCGACGGCCATGTCCAGGCGGGCGCAGAACAGGTGCTGGTGGAAGGGCGCGCCGAGGCCGGGGGCGATCTGTGACGCGTAGGGATAGCCCTCCCCCGGATACCGGGCGGTGAACACGATGCCGGTGGCCTTCGCCTCGAACTGGATGGTGCCGTCGAGGTAGAAGTACCAGTAGAAGCCGTAGTCGTAGTTGCCGACGGTGGTGAAGAAGCTCACCACGAGCCGGCGCTGGCGTCGCGAGGAGCTGTGCCCCGCCCACTCGTCGGTGTGCTTCCAGAGCAGGCCGAAGTCCTCCTCGTGGATGCAGATGCCCTGGGAGATCTCGCGCGGGTTCCCGAAGTCGTCGGCGACGACCGGCGAGAGGTAGGTGATCTCGCCGAGGCAGTCGCAGCCGAGCTCCAGGGAGTTCGCGTCGCGGCCGACGAGGTACTCGCCGGTGTCGAAGTAGTTCTGCCAGGAGCGGTACGGGGCCGGGTCTCCGTAGGGCACCACCATCTCGGCGATCGAGGCGCGCTCGATGATCGAGCGGCGGGTGCCGCGGTCGTCGAAGCCGATCTGCCCGATCACGAGCCCCTCACGCGCGTCGAACCCGATGTGCATGTCCCACTTCTGCCACCGCAGCACATTGCCCTCGAGCGTGAAGCTGGGGCCCTCGGGCTGGATGATCTGCAGCGGCTTGAGGTCGGTGCGCAGCGGGCCGGTGAGCTCCGGCGACTCGAAGTTCCCGTTCGTGATCGGGTCGTCGCTCGGCCCGTCGTCGATGATCCGCACGACACGGCGCTCGATCATGTCGACGAAGGCGACCAGCTGGTCGACGGGGTTGCCCCAGGCGTACTGGCCGGGCTCCTTCTGCACGAAGGCGAGGCCGCGCAGCAGGCGCCGGCCCTCCTCCCCCTCGTAGTCGAAGATGCCGGCCGACAGCGGCGCGACGCGCACCTGCTCGGGGGCGAGGCGGCGCGAGGCGAGAGCATCCCGCCAGCCGTCGTCGGCGGCGAGGATCGACTCGATCGCCTCGAACTCCTCGAAGAGCACCGGCGCCTGGCCTGCGACCTTCGGGTCGACGGCGTGGGCCGAGACCGTGCGGCCCGCGGTCAGGTCGACGAGCACATCGGTGGTGTCGCCGTTCGCCGTGTCGAGCAGCACGACGCGCGCCCGACGAGGAACGTCGCCTCCGGCCCGCAGCAGCGCCTTCTCGGGCTCCTTGAGCGAGAGGTACGCCACGCGCACGGTGTCGCCGAGGCGCCCCTCCGCGACGAGGTGGTCGCGGACGGCCGTGATCTCGGCCGCGCTGAGCGGGTCCAGCGGGTGCGTGCGCTGCGCCGTGAGGACGATCGGTGTGATCACGATGCTCTCCAAAAACTGCGATGTCAGGGTCTTCGAGGGCCGGAGCGGCCCGTTGCTTCGAGTGAACCGCACGGGAGGCCGGGCTGGCCAATATCCGTCCGATGTGCACTGAATCAGTTCACGTGATGCAGACCACCGGTGGGGATCAGTTGATCGGATGCTGCGAGATCGTCACAGCGCGGCGAGCGCCATCAGCACCGCGCCGGTCCCCATCAGCGCGTACTGACCGCGCTCGGCGCGGCCGGCCGCGCGTGCCGCGGCGACGACGGACGCCACGCCGTAGCCGGCGCAGACGAGGACGACGAGGGCGGTGAACGCCCCGACCCCGAGCCCGTGGTGCGCCGAGGCCGCCGTGGCCCCGACGCCGTGCATGGCGGGCAGGCACACCGCGGTGGTCACGAAGCCCAGCGGGCCGTGGCTGCTCTCGCACGCGCCGAGGCGCGGCAGCGCGCCCCGGCTCACCAGCGCCGAGCGGGCCGCGGCGGATGCCATCGCGGCGGCGAGCAGCAGCGCCATGGCGTACACGGCCGGCACGAGGCGCAGCCACATCGCGTCCGCCATGGCGGTGAGCATCACGATGCTCGCGAGCAGGTCAGGGCGGCAGGCGCGGTCGCGGAGTCCCGGATGCACAGCGACCGCCGTCGCCATGGCGGCGAGGGCGGCCGCGTGCAGCGTCTCGGGGAGACTCACGGCGCGAGCCGGGCCATCAGGCCTCGACCAGGCCGTCGGCGCGATCCCTGGCGCGCTGCCACAGGTAGCCGACCAGGGCGAGGGCGGTGATCGCGAGGAGGGTGCCGATCGTGAAGAGCTCGAAGGTGAGCTGGTCGACGCCCCAGATGTCGAGGAAGTCGTACTCCAGCCCGAGGGCCGCCTCGAGGGTGCCGGGGAACACGGCGACCCAGGAGCCGAGCGCGACCCAGGCGTAGATGAGGACGGTGCAGATCCACACGCCGGCCTTGCCGCCGGGGATGCGGTAGGGGCGGTGCACGGCGGGGTGGGTGCGGCGCAGCACGATGATCGTCGGGAAGATGATGAGGTACGACAGCAGCAGCGTCGAGATCGCGATGATCAGCACGACGAAGAACACGGCGGCGGCGTCGCCGCTGAGCAGCATGGTCGCCGCGATGCAGAAGACGGAGGCGACCACGCCGGACAGCAGGTTCATGCGCACCGGGGTGCCGAAGCGCTCGGAGAACCTGCCGAAGTAGCGGAAGAACGCGCCATCGGCGCCGGCAGCGGCCATCACCCGGTCGGAGGCGATCATCCAGGCGCTGGCCTGCGTGAAGACGATGAAGATGAACGCCATCGCGGCGACGCCCATGACGAGCTCGGAGGCGCCGCCGTAGACGACGAAGACCTCCTTCAGCGCGTCGAGGAAGCCGCTCGCTCCGGCGACCTTCTCGGAGGGGAGGACGGCGAGGATGCCGAAGATCGGCACCAGATAGCAGAGCATCGAGATGATCCCGGAGGTCGCGATGGCCTTGGGGACGTCGCGCTGCGGGTTGCGCATCTCCTCGGCCGCGCCGTTCGGCGCCTCGAAGCCGACCACGGCGAAGAGGATGACGGGAGTCACCGCGAGGAAGCCGGCGAGAGTCGGTGTGAAGTCGCCTGCCGCGTAGCCGTGCACGCCGTGCTGGATCGCATACAGACCGACCGTGACCACGAAGATCGCGAGCAGGAGGACCTTGACGATCGCGCCTGCGGCCACGATCTTCTTGCCGTGCTGCAGGCCGATGACGGCGGTCGCGATCGCCAGCCAGATGAAGACCAGCTTGAAGACGTAGTCGGCGAGGCTCCCGTCCTCGATCGGGGAGATGTAGGCGCTCCAGGTCGCCACGGCGACGAACACCAGCGACCCGCCCATCCAGAGCGGGTTCGTGATCCAGTAGAACATCGTCGCGATGGCCGCTGCGAGCTTGCCGAACGCGAGGCGCACCCAGACGAACGGACCACCCTCGCCGTGGAAGGCGCTGCCGAGCTCGGCGATGACCATCGCGTACGGGAAGAGGAAGGTGACGCCGATCACGAGCGTCCAGGTGAACGCCTCGGCGCCGCCGAGCGAGGCGATCGCGGCGACGGTGTCGATCGCGATGATCGCGCCGACGGAGAGGAAGACGATGTCCACGCGGCCGAGCGTCTTGCGCAGCGGCTGCGTCCGGATGTCGGACGTCTCTAGTTCTACGGTCATGGCGGGGTTTCCTCTCATACGCCATCGGATGCGTACAGTGAACCGCAGCAGCCATGCATCTGGCCAATATAGGTGACCGCTCCCCTGCATCACTTCTGTTGATGCAGGGTCCGGCACCCTTCGACGGGCGGTCGTAGGCTGGGCACATGCCTGCGCCGCTCACGCTTCCTCGCATGTCCTGGGGCTCCCCCGGCTCCCCCCACCGGGCGCTCCTCGTGCACGGACTCGGTTCGTCCGGCGCATTGATGTGGCGGTTCGGGGATGCCCTGGCGAATGCCGGCTGGCACGCGACCGCCGTCGACCTGCGCGGTCACGGCGACGCTCCCCGCTCCCTCGACTACACGATCGCCGCCTACGGCGCCGACCTCGCCGCGACCCGCCCCGACGGCGGCGGCGCCTGGGACGCGGTGATCGGCCACTCGCTCGGCGGCGCCTCCAGCACGGTGGCCGCGGCATCCGATCCGGAGTGGACCCGTCGGCTCGTGCTCGTCGACCCGGCCATCCATCTCGACGGCCGGGACGCGAAGGTGATCCGCAAGAGCCAGGAGCGCGCCTTCGCCGACAACCGCGTCGAAGCCGTCCGGGCCGAGCATCCGCACTGGCACCCGCAGGACATCGAGCTCAAGGTCGACGCCGTGCACCGCACCAGCCGCTGGGCCGTCGAGCAGACCAGCGCCCAGAACAGGCCGTGGGATGTCCGCCCCGAGGCCGCGAGGCTGACCGTTCCCACCCACGTGATCGCCTCCGATCCGGCGATCTACAGCCTGTTCACCGGGGAGCCCGCCGCGGAGATCCTCGCCGCCAACCCTCTCCTGACGATGTCGGTCGTCGAGGGCGCCGGGCACTCGCTGCACCGCGACAGGCCCGAGGAGTCCGTCCGCCAGCTGCTGGAGGCGCTGAAGTGCGACGTACTGAGCGAGCGAAGCGAGACGAAGTGAGCGATTTCGACCCGACCGCGTATCTGCCCGACGAGCTGCTGGAGCGCATCCGCGAGCGCGCGCCGATCCACGACCGCGAGAACACGTTCCCGCAGCAGGACCTCGACGAGCTGCGGGCGGCGGGCTATCTGTCGATCCTCGTGCCCGAAGCCCGCGGCGGCGGCGGTCTCGGCCTCGCCGAGGCCGCGATCCTGCAGCAGCGCCTGGCCACGGCCGCCCCCGCCACCGCCCTGGCGATCAACATGCACCTGGTCTGGACCGGCGTCGCGAAGGTCTTCTCCGACCGTGGCGTGCCGGGGCTCGAGTTCGTGCAGGACGGCGCCGTCGCCGGCGAGGTCTACGCCTTCGGCATCAGCGAGGGCGGCAACGACCTCGTGCTGTTCGGCAGCGACACGGAGGCCGTCCCCGACGGGGACGGCGGGTACGCGTTCACCGGCACGAAGATCTTCACCTCGCTCGCTCCGGTGTGGACGCGCCTCGGCCTGCACGGCCTCGACACGACGAGTGCCGATGCCCCGAAGCTCGTGTTCGCGTTCGTGGAGCGGACGGATGCCGTCGTCACCGGCGATGACTGGGACACCCTGGGCATGCGCGCGACGCAGAGCCGGACGACCCGGCTCGACGGCGCGGTGGCCGACGCCGCGCACGTGGTGCGCCGCATCGACCCAGGGCCGAACCCCGATCCGATCGTGTTCGGCATCTTCAGCGTCTTCGAGATCCTGCTCGCCTCCGTGTACACGGGGATCGCGCGACGCGCTCTGGACCTCGCCGTGCTGACCGTGCAGAAGAGGCGCTCGAAGAAGACCGGGGCCGCCTACAGCCAGGACCCGGACATCCGCTGGCGGATCGCCGACATGGGCCTGGCCTACGACGCGCTGCCGCCGCAGATCGCCGCGCTCGCCCGCGACGTCGACGAGCAGGCCGACCACGGGACGCGCTGGTTCACGCTCCTGTCCGGTGTCAAGCACAGGGCGATCACGATGGCGAAGCACGTCGTCGACCAGGCGATGCTCACCGCGGGCGGCGGCGCCTACTTCTCCTCGAACGAGCTCTCCCGGCTCTACCGCGACGTGCTCGCCGGCGCGTTCCACCCCTCCGATCCGGAGTCGGCGCACGCCACCGCCGCGACCGCCTGGCTGGGTCCGATCGAGCCCTGACTGCCGTATTCGCAGGCATTTGCCATTTTTTCCTGCGATATCGGTTGAACAATCGTCCATCGAGTGCGAAGATCGCACCATGAGTTCGAAGAAGAAGCTCCCGGTGCTCGACGAGGTCTCGAAGACCATCGTCGAGCTCCTGCAGGACGACGGGCGTCGCTCGTACTCCGACATCGGCCGTGAGGTCGGCCTCAGCGAGGCCGCCGTGCGGCAGCGCGTGCAGCGGCTCACCGAGGCGGGCGTGATGCAGATCGTCGCGGTCACCGATCCCATGCAGCTCGGCTTCCGCCGGCAGGCGATGATCGGCATCCGCGTCACCGGCGACACCAGGGTCGTGGCGGAGGCCATCGCCGCGATCGACGCCATCGACTACGTCGTGATCACCGTCGGCTCCTTCGACGTCCTCGCCGAGGTCGTCTGCGAGGACGACGAGGACCTCCTCGCCCTCATCAACGACCGCATCCGCCCGATCGAGGGCGTCCTCTCCACCGAGACCTTCATCTACGCCAAGCTGCAGAAGCAGCTCTACAACTGGGGGACCAGATGAGCATCACCACCACCCGCACGATCCCGACCGAGGCCGAGCTCCAGTCGATGGCGAAGGACCATCTCTGGATGCACTTCACGCGGCAGTCCACGATGGAGAAGTCCGGCGTGCCCATCATCGTCAAGGGCGACGGGCACCGCATCTGGGACGCGAAGGGCAAGGAGTACTTCGACGGCCTCGCCGGCCTCTTCGTCGTGAACGCGGGTCACGGCCGTCGCCGCCTCGCCGAGGCCGCGGCCAAGCAGGCGTCCGAGCTGTCGTTCTTCCCGCTGTGGTCGTACGCGCACCCCGCCGCGATCGAGCTCGCCGACCGGCTCGCGGACGAGGCTCCGGGCGACCTCAACCGCGTCTTCTTCTCCACCGGGGGCGGCGAGGCCGTCGAGACGGCGTTCAAGCTCGCCAAGTACTACTGGAAGCTGATGGGCCAGCCCACCAAGCACAAGGTGATCTCGCGCTCCGTCGCCTACCACGGCACCCCGCAGGGCGCCCTCGCGATCACCGGCATCCCCGCCATGAAGGCGATGTTCGAGCCGGTCACGCCCGGCGGCTTCCGGGTGCCGAACACGAACTTCTACCGCGCGGCGGAGATGGGCGCGCCCGCCGACGATCTCGAGGCCTTCGGGCGCTGGGCCGCCGACCGCATCGAGGAGATGATCCTCTTCGAAGGCCCCGAGACCGTGGCCGCGGTGTTCCTCGAGCCGGTGCAGAACTCCGGCGGCTGCTTCCCGCCCCCTCCCGGCTACTTCGCCAGGGTGCGCGAGATCTGCGACAAGTACGACGTGCTGCTCGTCTCCGACGAGGTCATCTGCGCGTTCGGCCGCCTCGGCCACACCTTCGCGTGCACGGGCATGGGCTACGTGCCCGACATGATCACGTGCGCGAAGGGCATGACCAGCGGGTACTCCCCGATCGGCGCGACCATCGTCAGCGACCGCATCTACGAGCCGTTCTCGAAGGGCGACACGACCTTCTATCACGGCTACACCTTCGGCGGGCACCCGGTGTCGGCCGCGGTCGCGCTGGAGAACCTCGCCATCTTCGACGAGGAGGACCTCAACGCCCACGTGCGCGAGAACTCCCCGCTGTTCCGCGCCGAGCTGGAGAAGCTCAGCGACCTGCCGATCGTCGGCGACGTCCGCGGCGACGGGTACTTCTTCGGCATCGAGCTGGTCAAGGACAAGACGACGAGGGAGACCTTCGACGACGCCGAGTCCGAGCGGCTGCTGCGCGGCTTCCTCTCCCCCGCCCTGTACGAGGCCGGTCTGTACTGCCGCGCCGACGACCGCGGCGACCCCGTCATCCAGCTCGCGCCGCCGCTCACCATCGGACCCGGCGAGTTCCGCGAGATCGAGCAGATCCTCCGCGACGTGCTGACCCGCGCGCAGGGGGTGCTCTAGCCGATCACGACCGCGCGGTGCTCCGCCTCGCCAGCAGCGCGAGGTGGAGCGCCGCGAGCGTCTCCCCGTCGTCGAGATCGGCGTCCAGCAGGTCGGCGATCAGCGTGAGGCGCTGGTAGAACACCGAGCGCGACAGGTGGCTGGCGGATGCCGCCGCCGACCGGTTCCCCGGATGCGCGACGAGAGCCGCGAGCACGTCGAGGAGGTCGCCCCGGCGTTCGCGGTCGTGGCGCACCAGCGGCGCCAGCATCCGCTCGCTGTGCTCGTGCAGCCGGTGGTCGTCGCGGAGCGTCGCCACGAGCCGCTCCAGGGGGCGGTCGTCGACCCGGCGCACTCTGGCACCGGAGTCCGAACGATCGCTGGCGGCGAGATCCCGCGCGGCGCGCAGCGAGGCCAGGAGGTCGAGGACCTCCTGCACCGCCGGCCCCACGAACACCGTGCGCCCAGGGCCCGCGATGCGCGTCAGCGCCTCGTCGGTGAGCACGGCGGACGCGGGCAGCGACAGCAGTGCGACGTCGTCGCCTCCGGCGCGGGCCGCGACGACCGCGCATCCCGCGAGACGGGCCCGGTATTCGAGCTCGCTGATCGAGCCGGTGCCGCGCACGACGATCCCATGGCACTGCCGCCCGGCGAGGCGGAACCCGCCGGCCTCGAGGCGGGCGGCGATGTCGGATGCCGTCGCGAAGCGCGCGCCGAGCAGATCGTCCACGACGCCCTGGTGGGCGAGCAGGGTCCACTCGTCGTCACCGCCGTCGGCGAGGCAGCCGAAGGCGAGCGCCGTGGCCCCCTGCTCCAGCACGGTGATCCGGCCGGCGGGATGCGCCGGGCCGTCGAGAGCGACGAGAGTCCCCCAGCGCACTCCTCTCGCCTGCACCGGGACGCGCAGGCCCGCGTCCGCCGCCCGCGTGCCGAGCACCTCGGCCACCGGCATCCGCAGCGCCTCGAGGGCGATGACCTCGTGTGCGAGGTTCTCCAGCACCACCGGCGCCCCGAGGGCGCGCGCCGTCTCGGCGACGACGACGTCGGCCGGCGCGCCCTGCAGACTCAGGGCCGTGAACAGCTCGTGCAGGCGCTGACGCGCGTGCAGGGCGTCGTCCTGCGCGGCGATGAGCGCCCGGTGCACGGCCTCGGTGATGGCGACGAACTTCACCTCGCTGGCCAGGGCGATCAGTGCGAGCCCGGCGTCGGCGCAGGCCTCGACGACCGCGGCCGGGACCTCGGCGTGCGGGCTGCCGAGCTCGACGACGATGCCGGCCAGTCCCGCGCGGTGCAGACCCAGGGCGAAGGCGCGCAGCTCCTCGCGCTCGGCCGGCCACCCCGCGCCGGTGCTGAGCAGCAGCTCGCCGCCGTCGAGCAGACGCGCGACGCCTGCGCTGTCCGAGACGTGCGCCCAGCGCACCTCGGCGTCCAGCGCTCGGCCGCCCACGATGACCTCCGGAGCGCCCGCCTGCACGGCCGGCATCGACAACACGTCTGCGACCGTGAGCAGGGCGTCCGCATCCCGCACCGGACGTTCTGTCCGGTTGCCCGGGAAGTCCTGACGATCTGACACCTCTGCGTCCTCCTCGGCTCTGTGATCATTGAGCAATACCCAGCGTACCGGCCCCGGTCAGAGTGTTCGACCTCGCCATCCCCAGCTCACGGAGGAACATCGTGGACATCGTCCGTCACGTCATCAACGGAGTGGAGACCGCCGAGGCGGCCCGCACCGGTCAGGTCTTCAACCCGGCGACCGGAGAGGTCTCCAAGGAGGTCGCGTTCGCGTCCGCCGCAGAGGTGGAGACCGCGATCGCCGCGGCGGCCGCCGCGCTCCCCGCCTGGCGCGAGACGAGCCTGATCAAGCGCGCCGACGTGTTCTTCCGCCTGCGGCAGCTGCTGAAGGACCGCACTCCCGAGCTCGCGGCGATCGTCACCAGCGAGCACGGCAAGGTCCTCTCCGACGCGGCCGGCGAGGTCTCGCGCGGCATCGAGAACGTCGAGTTCGCGGCCGGACTCGTGCACCTGCTCAAGGGCGAGCGCAGCGAGCAGGTCGCCCGCGGCGTCGACGTGCACTCGGTCAAGCAGCCCGTCGGCGTGGTCGCCGCGATCACCCCGTTCAACTTCCCGGTGATGGTGCCGCTGTGGATGGTCGCCTCCGCGATCGCCTGCGGCAACACCGTCGTCCTCAAGCCCAGCGAGAAGGACCCGTCCGCCGCGGTCTGGCTCGCGAAGCTGTTCCGGGAGGCCGGTCTCCCCGACGGCGTCCTCAACGTCGTCAACGGCGACAAGGAGGCCGTCGACGCCCTGCTCGACTCGCCGCAGGTCAAGGCGATCAGCTTCGTCGGGTCCACCCCGATCGCGCGCTCCGTCTATCAGCGTGCCTCCGCCAACGGCAAGCGCGTGCAGGCGCTCGGAGGCGCCAAGAACCACATGGTCGTGATGCCGGATGCCGACATCGACGCCGCCGCCGACGCCGCGATCTCCGCCGCCTACGGCTCCGCGGGCGAGCGCTGCATGGCCGTCTCGGTGCTCGTCGCCGTCGGCGACGTCGCCGACGACCTCATCTCCGCCATCACGACCCGCATCGAGGGCCTCACGATCGGCGACGGCACGGATGCCGCCAGCGAGATGGGTCCGCTGATCACCCGCGAGCACCGCGACCGCGTCGCCTCGTACGTCACGGGCGCCGCCGCCGAAGGCGCGAAGGTCGTCGTCGACGGCACCGCCCAGCAGTTCGACGCCTCCGGCTTCTTCATCGGCGTCAGCCTGATCGACGAGGTCCGTCCCGGAATGAAGGTGTACGAGGACGAGATCTTCGGCCCGGTGCTGTCGGTCGTGCGCGTGGAGACCTACGCGGAGGCCGTGGAGCTCGTGAACGCGAACGCCTTCGGCAACGGCACCGCGATCTTCACCCGCGACGGCGGCACCGCCCGTCAGTACGAGTTCGACATCGAGGTCGGCATGGTCGGCGTGAACGTGCCGATCCCGGTGCCGATCGGCGCCTACTCCTTCGGCGGCTGGAAGGACTCGCTGTTCGGCGACTCGCACATCTACGGCCCCGAGTCGATCCACTTCTACACGCGCTCGAAGGTCGTCACCACCCGCTGGCCCGACCACACCCCTTCCCAGATCGACCTGGGTTTCCCCAGCAACCACTGAGCGGCACGAGGACACCGTCATGACGACATACACCGACCGGCAGGGCGCCGTGCGCGCGCTGCCCGACGCCGAGGCCGAGGCGCAGGTCCGGGCCGACGACCGCGGGCACGTCTTCCACTCCTGGAGCGCACAGGGGCTCATCGACCCGCTGCCGGTCGCCGCGGGCGAGGGCTCCACCTTCTGGGATTACCAGGGCAACGCCTACCTGGACTTCTCCAGCCAGCTGGTGAACCTGAACCTCGGCCACCAGCATCCGGATCTCGTCGCCGCGATCCAGCAGCAGGCCGGGCGCCTGGCGACCATCCAGCCCTCGGTGGCGAACGACGTCCGCGGCGAGCTGGCCCGGCTCATCGCCGAGGTCTCCCCCGACGGCTTCGAGAAGGTGTTCTTCACCAACGGCGGCGCCGAGGCGAACGAGTACGCGGTGCGCATGGCACGCCAGTCCACCGGGCGCCGCAAGGTGCTCTCGATGTACCGCAGCTATCACGGCTCCACCGCCACCGCGATCTCGCTGACGGGCGACCCTCGGCGCTGGGCGAACGACACGGTCGACAACGGCTCGGTGCGCTTCTTCGGCCCGTACCTGTACCGCTCCCCGTTCCACGCGGAGACCCCGGAGCAGGAGTCCGAGCGCGCGCTCGCCCACCTCGAGCAGACGATCCAGCTCGAGGGCCCGCAGACGATCGCGGCGATCATCATCGAGACCGTGGTCGGAACGAACGGCGTGCTGATCCCGCCGCCCGGATACCTGCAGGGCGTGCGCGAGCTGTGCGACCGCTACGGCATCGTCTACATCGCCGACGAGGTCATGGTCGGCTTCGGCCGCCTCGGCGAGTGGTTCGGCATCGACGCGGTGGGCGCGCAGCCCGATCTCATCACCTTCGCGAAGGGCGTGAACTCGGGCTACGTGCCGCTGGGCGGCGTGGTGATCAGCGACCGCATCGCGAAGGCGTTCGACAACGTCCCGTTCGCCGGCGGTCTCACCTATTCCGGCCACCCGCTCGCCTGCGCGGCCGGCGTCGCCACCTTCGAGGTGTTCCGCCGTGACGGCATCCTCGAGCGCGTGCGCGACCTCGGCGAGCGCGTCGTCGAGCCGACGCTGCGCTCCTGGGTCGAGAAGCACCCGAGCGTGGGCGAGGTCCGCGGGCGCGGGCTGTTCTGGGCGATCGAGCTGGTGCGCGACAAGGAGACCCGCGAGCCGCTGGTGCCGTTCAACGCGTCAGGGGCGGATGCCGCGCCGATGGCGGCTTTCGCCGCCGCCGCGAAGAAGGCCGGCGTCTGGCCGTTCACGCACTTCAACCGCGTGCACGTCGCTCCCCCGCTGGTGATCTCCGAGGAGGAGCTGGTGCGCGGCCTCGCCGCGATCGACGAGGCGCTCTCCGTCGCCGACGAGCACACCCGCTGAATCCTGCCGGATGTGCCCGGAGCCGCGCGCCCGGGCACATCCGGCGTCGCCGCGCAAGGGGCGTGACCCGACGATCTTCCCGCTGCACACTGGGTGATCCAGAGGTGAGCGCCATGGACGATGGTCCGGTCGTGGGGACGGCGGAAGGCCCGATCCGGGGACTCCGGCGTGCCCACGACCTGGCCTTCCTCGGCATCCCGTTCGCCGCGGCGCCCGTCGGCCCTCTGCGCTTCCTCGCCCCGCAGCCGGTCGAACCGTGGACCGGGATCCGCGACGCGACCGCCTTCGGCCCGACGCCGCAGCGGCGGGAGGAGCCGGGAGCGCTCATCCCCGAGCCGAGCGTGCCCGGTGCCGAGATCCTGAATCTCAACGTCTTCACCCCCGCGCTCGCGCCCGCTGCGCTCCCCGTCCTCGTGTGGATCCACGGCGGCGCCTACTCCGCCGGGTCTGCCATCGGCCCCTGGTACGACGGCCGGACCTTCACGCGAGACGGCGTCGTCACGGTGACCGTCTCCTATCGTCTGGGGTCGACGGCTTCGGTGTCATCGACGGCGCGCCCGACAACCGCGGCGTGCGCGACTGGCTGGCGGCGCTGGAGTGGGTGCATCGCAACATCGCTTCCTTCGGCGGCGACCCCGGGCGGGTGACGGTCGCAGGGCATTCGGCCGGCGGCGGCGCCGTGCTCACGCTGCTCGGGATGCCCGCCGCGCAGCATCTGTTCCAGGCGGCGATCTCGTTCTCCGGGGCGCTCGCCGACATCCCGCGCGAGATCGCGGAGCAGCGCAGCGTCCGCCTCGCCGAGCTGGCCGGCGTCCGCCCCGACCTGCGGGGGTTCCGCAGCACGAGCGAGCGCCGGCTCACCCGGCATCAGTACGAGGCGGGCCTGCTGGGCAAGAGGGGCCTCGCCGCCCTGCTCAGCCCGCTGCACGACGGGGTGCCGTGGGGTCCGGTGATCGACGGCGACCTGATCGCTCAGCCGACCGTCGAGGCGATCGCCGCGGGCATCGGCGCCGGCAAGCCGCTGCTGATCGGCGCGACGGACGACGAGTTCACCACGGCGCTGGAGACCGCCCCGCGGATCCTGCGGCACCTGCCGCGTCGCTTCACCCTGCCTCTGCTCGCGCGCGAGGGGTCGCGCCGCCGCAGCTGGCTGGCGGCGAACCGCGTGCCACGGCGGGATTCGATCGGCCTGCTCGGGCGCTTCGTCGCCGACGAGGTGTTCCGCTCCCTCGTCGTCAACGTCGCAGAGGCACGCGCCGGCGAGGCGACCTGGGCGTACCGGTTCGCGTGGGTGTCTCCCGTCCTCGGCTGGTCGTGCCACTGCCTCGACGTGCCGTTCTGGTGGGACGTGCTGGACTCCCCGCGCGTCGCCCGCATCGCCGGCCCGCACCCGCCGCAGCGCCTCGCCGACCTGATGCACGCGACGGCGGTCGCGTTCGTGCACCGGCACGATCCGGGCTGGCCGTCCTGGCGGAGCGAACCCGGCACGGCCCGGGTGTTCGGCGCCGACGACGGACCGCAGCTGACCTCGACCGAGTACGACGGCGCCCTGCCGCTGGTGTGACCGGCTCAGTCCGCCGCGTGCACCCGCTCCCCCTCCACCCAGGTGCCGAGCACCCGGGTGAGGCCGATCTCATCGGCCGGATGCGCGAACGGGTCGCGATCGAGCAGCGCGAGGTCGGCGAGCATCCCGACCGCGATCGTGCCGGTCTCGTCGAGGTGATTCACCCGCGCAGAGCCGGCCGTGTACGCGGCGAGCGCGGTGCCGAGGTCGATCGCCTGCTCGGGCAGGAACGGCGGATAGTCGCCCTCCCACTCGCTCGGCGCCGACCGGCGGTTCACGGCGACGTGGATCGCAGCCATCGGGTCGGGCGTCGACACCGACCAGTCGCTGCCGGCGGCGAGCGCGGTGCCCGCACGGAGCAGATCTCCGAACGGGTACTGCCAGGAGGAGCGCTCCTCTCCGAGGAACGGGATGGTGAGCTCGACCATCTGCGGCTCCAGCGTCGCCCACAGCATCTGCATGTTCGCCGCCACGTCGAGCGCCCTGAACCGCGGGATGTCGTCGGGGTGCACGACCTGGATGTGCGAGATGTGATGCCGGTTGCCGCTCGGCCCGTTCGCGAGGAGCGCGGCCTCGACGGCGTCCAGGCACTCGCGCACCGCCCTGTCACCGATCGCATGGAAGTGCAGCCCGAAGCCGTGCGCGTCCAGCCGCCTCGCGGCCTCCTTCAGCAGCTCCGGCTCGACGAAGGAGATCCCGTCGTCTCCACCCGGATGCCCGTGCCCGTCGCAGTACGGCTCGAGCATCGCCGCGGTGAAGTTCTCGGCCACGCCGTCCTGCATGATCTTCACGCTGCGCGCGCGGAAGCGCCCCGCGGTCCCTGAGGCCCGGCGGGCGACGATGTCGTCGATCTGCTCGAGTCCGCGCGAGCGGTCCCACCACAGCGACCCCACCACGCGCCCGGTGAGCGCCCCGGACGACCCCGCACGGAGGTAGGCGGGCAGCGGATCGCCGGCGTCCCCGTACTCGGTGCCCACGATCGCGTCCTGCCAGGCCGTGACCCCGAAGGAGTGCAGGTGCTTCTGGCCGAGCAGCAGGGCGTCCACGAGGCGCTCGGGCGGCTCGGGCGGCAGCAGCCGGTTCACGAGCCCCATCGCACCCTCGTGCAGCGTGCCGCTCGGGTTCCCGTCGGCGTCGCGCTCGATGCGGCCGTCCGCCGGATCCGGGGTGCCCCGCGTGATCCCGGCGAGCGCGAGCGCCCGCGAGTTCACCCAGGCGCCGTGGCCGTCGCGGTTGGGTAGGAAGGCGGGCCGGCCGGGGACGACGGTGTCGAGGTCGGCCGCGGTGGGCGTGCCGCCCGGGAACGCCGACATCTGCCAGCCGCCGCCGAGCACCCAGGCGTCGTCGGGATGCTCCGTGGCGTACGCGGCGATGCGGGCGAGGTACTCGTCCCGCGTGGACAGGGCCGCGAGGTCGCAGCGCAGCATGTCCAGCCCGCCCCAGACGGGGTGGACATGCGCGTCCTGGAACCCGGGCACGAGCATCCGTCCCTCGAGGTCGACGACCTCGGTCCGTGGTCCGATGAGATCGCTCAGGTCGTGGCCGACGGCGCTGATCCGGCCGCCGCTCACGGCGACGGCCGCCGCGGTGCTCCGGGCTGCGTCCGAGAGGAAGGCACGGCCCCCTCGCCGGCCCCCGGTGAAGACGATGTCGGCGTGGGTCATGTCATCCTCCTGCCATGGTGCGGGCGATGTCGGCGGCGGAGTCCCCCGCCCGCTTCAGCACCAGCGCGACCAGTGCCAGCGCCACGAGCGTGAGCAGCAGCATGATCGTGGACACGGCGGCGATCTCCGGCCGCAGTCCGGTGCGGACCGCGCCCAGGATGTACACGGGCCACGGCGTGGTGCCGGCGACCGAGACGAACGCGGCGATCACGGTGTTGTCCAGGCTCAGCGTGAACGAGAGCAGGAAGCCGGCGAGCACCGCGGGCATCGCGAGCGGCAGCGTCACCCGCCGGAAGGTCGTCAGCGGCGGCGCGTAGAGATCGGCGGAGGCCTCCTCCAGCTGCGCGTCGAGTCCGAGGAGCCTGGCCCGGACGAGATAGGACACGATCGCGACCGAGAACAGCGAGTGGCCGACCACGAGCCGCACGATGCCGTTGCCGAACAGCCCGATCCCCCAGTCCTGGCCGAGCGTGACCAGCCAGGGAAGCAGCGCGACGGCGTCGACGATCTCCGGTGTCACCGACACCAGCAGCAGGAGGGCGAGGAACCACCACACCCACTTCCCGGGGTTCCGTGCCATCGCGATGCCGGCGAGGGTGCCGAGGATGCTCGCGAGGATCGCCGCGATGAAGCCGGTCTGCACCGACACGAGCACGGCGCCCCTGATGACGTCGTTCGTCACGATCGCCGCGAAGGAGTCGAGGCCGGCATCCGTGAACGAGGTGAGCAGGCGTCCGGTGTTGAACGAGTACGCGACGACGACCGCGATCGGCAGGAACAGGAACACCAGCACGGCGATGCCCCAGATGAGGAATCCGAGGTCTCCGCGGGAGCGGGGGCTCTTCGGCCTCGTCGTGCTGCGTGCGGTGACGATGGCGCGCGTGTCGGCGGCGGTCATGCGGCACCTCCGCGGGCGAGAGGAGCGGGGTCGATCACCACGCGGTTGCGCAGCCGGAACGGGACGCCGGCCAGCCACACCAGCGCGAACGCCACGGCGGCGGTCAGCATGACGATGAGGATCAGCATCACCGCCATCGCGGAGCCCAGAGCCCAGTTCTGCGCCGTCTGGAACTGGATCGCGACCATCTGCCCGATCATGTTGCCCTTGGCGCCGCCGAGGATCGTGGCGGTGATGTAGTCGCCCATCAGCGGGATGAAGACGAGCAGGATGCCGGCGACGACGCCCGGCCGTGCGATCGGCAGGGTCACCCGGAGGAAGGTGCTCCATCTGTTCGCGCCGAGGTCCTTCGACGCCTCGCGCAGCGCGGGGGCGACCCGGTCGAACGCGACGAACAGGGGCAGGATCATCAGGGGCAGGTAGTTGTAGATCACGCCGAGGAGGACGGCGGGACGCGTGTAGAGGATGTCGAGCGGTCCGAGTCCCAGGCCCTGCAGGATGCCGGACAGCCAGCCGTTGGGCGCCAGGATGATCTGCCACCCGATCGTGCGGACGAGGAAATTGGTCCAGAACGGCACCATGACCAGGGCGACGAGCAGCCCGCGGCGGGACGGCGGCGCCTTCACCGCCATCCAGTAGGCCACGGGTCCGCCGATGGCGAGGCAGGCGAGGGTGCCGACGATGCCGATCCAGAGCGTGTTCTGGAAGGTGGCGAAGAACGTCGGCGTGAGCACCTCGAGGTACCGGTCGAAGGACAGCACGTCGTTCGCGTGGGTGCCGAAGATGCCCGGCTTGTAGCCGAAGCTGAACCAGACGACATAGCCGACCGGGATGACGAAGAAGAACAGCAGCCACGCCCAGGCGGGGAACGCCAGGGCGATGCCGGCCTTCCTACGCACCCGCGGCCGCCTTCACCTTGTTGTAGATCTCGACCACGCGGGTGAGGGCGTCGGTGACTTCGCCCTCCTCCATCGTCTCGAGCTGCTCCGGGGTGAAGAACACCATGTCCAGCAGCGGGAGCCCGGCGTCGACGGCAGCCTGCTCGATGTCCGCGACGCCGGTGTGGTAGCCGATGTAGTCCAGCTCCTGAAGGGACACCGCCGGGTCGAGCACGTAGTCGATGAAGGCGTGCGCCGCCTCCGGGTGCGGGGCGCCGACAGGGATCGCCCAGTTGTCCATCCAGATCTCGGTCTTGGGTCCGGGGAGCACCCACTGCCACCGCTCGGGCTCGCTGCTCTCCATGATGCCGAGACGCACGTCGCCGTTGTAGGCCTGCATGAGCACGTGCGAGACCTGCTGGATCGCGCCGCCGCCCGGGTACGAGTCGAACGCCTCGATGTGCGTGGCGAGCTTCCCGACGAGGAACTCCTCCGCGGCGTCGAGGTGAGCCGCGTCGGTCGTGGTCCACGGGATGTCGTTGGCCCAGAAGTAGGCGCCCGTGAGCTCGCTGGCGTCGTCGAGCATCGTGGTCTTCCCGCTGGCCTCGTTCTGCGCGGCGTCGAGGAAGTCGGCCCACGTGGTGAGCTCGCGGGTGATCACGGTCTTGTCGTAGACGAAGCCGGTCGTTCCCCACGCCTTGCAGATCGAGTACTCGTTCTCCGGATCCCAGGCCCGGCCGACGAAGGCAGGGTCGAGGTTCGCGAAGTTCGGGATGAGGTCGCGGTTGAGCTTCTGCAGCAGCCCGTTCTGCACCATCTGCTGGATGTACACGCCGGTGGGCACGACGATGTCGTAGCCCGCGCTGCCCTTGGCTGCGGTGAGCTTCGCGATCATCTCCTCGTTGGAGTTGAAGGAGGACAGCTCGATCTTGGGGCCCTGGTCCTTCGTGAACGTCTCGAGCACGTCGGGGCTGTCGTAGTCGCCCCAGGTGTAGATGGACAGGCTCTTCTCCAGCGCTCCGCCCGTCGCCGCGGGGGCCGGGGAGCCGCCCCCGCCCGGCGTGCAGGCGGTGAGGATCGCGGCGGCGGCGCCGGCGGCCGCGACGCCGAGGAATCCTCGGCGGGAGAGCTCGCGGCGGAGGAACGGGACGGCCTCGCTGCTGGCGAGGATGCGGATCGAAGGCTCGGACATCGTTGTCTCCAGGGTCGTTTCGGGTGGACGGGTCAGGCGGCCGGCGGGGCGACGTAGCCGGCGTCGGTCGCGGCTTCGTCGGCGGGGAAGAGCAGGACGTTCGCGGAATCCCACGAGCAGACCACGGCGTCGCCGACCGACAGCGGCGGCGCCTCGGGTGTCGGGCGGCGGACGATGAGGCTCCGGTCCTCGCCGATCCGCACCAGGTACTGCATGGTCTCACCGAGATGGGCGACGCCGATGACCGTGCCGCGGGCGGTGTTGACGGATGCGGGCGCGACGGCATCCGCCGACCCTTCGGCCGCGATCCGCACGAACTCGGGACGCACGGCGGCCTGCCCGCGGGTGGCCCCTGCGAGTTCCGCAGCGGTCGCCCGGACGACCGACTCCGCTGCTTCGACGGCTGCGCCGTCCGCCGACACGGGGCCGGTGAAGAAGTTCTGCTGGCCGACGAAGGCGGCGACGTAGGCCGACGCGGGACGCGCGTACACGGTGTCGGGGTCGGCGATCTGCTCCACGACGCCGTGGCGCATGATGGCGATGCGGTCGCTCATGGACAGCGCCTCGCCCTGGTCGTGCGTCACGAAGACGAAGGTGATGCCCAGACTCGACTGCAGGAGCTTCAGCTCCAGCTGCATCTCCTCGCGGAGCTGCCGGTCCAGCGCTCCGAGCGGCTCGTCGAGCAGCAGCACGGCCGGCCGGTTGACCAGCGCGCGCGACAGCGCGATGCGCTGCTGCTGACCGCCGGAGAGCTGCGTCGGTCGGCGATCGGCGAGGTGGCGCATCTGCACGAGGTCCAGGGCCTCCGCGACCCTGGCGCGGATCTCCGACTTCGGGGTCCGGCGCTGCTGCAGGCCGTACGCCACGTTCTCGGCGACGCTCATGTGCGGGAACAGCGCGTACGCCTGGAAGACGGTGTTGACCTCGCGGCGGTACGGCGGCAGGCCGAGCACGCTGCGCCCGGAGATCCGGATGTCGCCGGCATCCGGCTGCTCGAACCCCGCGATCATCCGAAGCGTGGTGGTCTTGCCGCACCCGGAGGGCCCCAGCAGGGAGAGGAACTCGCCGGGCTGCACGTCGAGGGTCACGTCGTCGACGGCCGTGGCCGAGCCGTATCGCTTCGTCACCGCGTCGATGCTGACGCCGCCGGTGATGTCGGGCATGGAACCTCCCCATCGAGATCACTGCGTCCCTGCCGGGAACACTGGGAAGTCTTGCACAGGATCAGCGCCAGGTACAGCGGATACCGAGGCGAGGTGATCAAATCGCAACGGTTTCCGTTGCAATTCCGACAGACGGCTTTCGATTATCACCGAGAACCGGGAGATCGGCGACGCCCGCGGGACTCAGACGAGGAAGCCGCGCAGCAGCGCCTCCGACCCGGCGAGGTGATCCCGCATCGCCGCCTCGGCCGCGTCGGGGCGGCCGGCGAGGATCGCCGTGACGATCTGCTCGTGCTGCTCGCCGGAGTGCTGGATGTTGCGCGGCATCAGGGGGAACGTGTCCAGCAGGGCGTTCACGGCTGCCCTGTTCTCTGCCACCAGCGCCACCAGGGAAGGGATGCCCGCAGCCTCTGCGATGGCCAGGTGCAGCAGCGTGTCGAGGCGGCGATACTCGTCGGGCCCCGCCGGAAGCGCCGCCTCATGCCGCGCCCACAGGTCGGCGCGGATCGCGGCATCCAGCGGCCGGCCGGCAGCTGCGCGCGCCGCGCCGGTCTCCAGCACCCGCCGCAGCCCCAGCACGTCATCGAGCTCGGCCGGATCCACCGCTCCCCTGCCCGACGGCTGCGGCAGCGGATCGGCGACGAAGGTGCCGCCGTACCGGCCCCGCCGCGGCAGCAGGTAGCCGGTGTCGGCGAGCTCCCTGATCGCCTCCCGTACGGTGTCGCGGCTCACGCCGAACGACGCCGCGAGCTCGCGCTCCGGCGGGAGGGATTCCCCCGGGGCGACGATGCCTAGGCGGATGGTCTGCACGAGACGCGCCACCGCGTCCTCGAGCGCGTTGCCCCGCCGCAGCGGGCGGTAGACGGCCCGGCGCACCTCGAGGAGGTCGCCGTCGCCTTCGGGGTTCTCCTTCATCCCTTCACCTTGTCACGACGGCGATGCCCCTCACAGCGGCGTGACGTAGGCGTTCGTGATGCCGCCGTCCACAACGAAGGCGCTCGCGGTGATGAAGGACGAGTCGTCGGAGGCGAGGAAGGCGACGGCGGCGGCCAGCTCCTCCGGCTCCGCGAAGCGCCCCATCGGCACGTGCACCAGGCGACGCTGAGCCCGCTCCGGGTCCTTCGCGAACAGCTCCTGCAGCAGCGGCGTGTTCACAGGGCCCGGGCAGAGCGCGTTCACGCGCACCCCCTGGCGGGCGAACTGGACGCCGAGCTCACGTGACATCGCGAGCACCCCGCCCTTGGACGCCGTGTAGCTGATCTGCGAGGTCGCGGACCCGAGGAGCGCGACGAACGACGCCGTGTTGATGATCGAGCCACGCCCGGCGGGCACCATGTGACGAAGCGCCGCCCGGCTGCACAAGTACACGCTCTTGAGGTTCACGTCCTGCACACGATCCCAGGCCGGCAGCTCGGTCGTCTCGATGGAGTCGTCGTCCGCGGGCGAGATGCCGGCGTTGTTGAACGCGATGTCGATGCGGCCGAACTCGGCGGCGACACCGTCGAAGAGCGCGTCGACCATCCCCTGGTCGGCGACGTTCACCGGACGGAACGCGCCGCCGACCTCGGCCGCAGCGGCCTCGCCGGTGACGGGATCCAGGTCGGCGATCACGACGAAGGCTCCCTCGGCGGCGAACCGCTTCGCCGTGGCGAAGCCGATGCCGCTGGCGCCACCGGTGATGATGGCGACGCGGTCCTTGAGGCGCTGGGTCAGGTCGATGGTCATGTGTTCCTCCGTGACGGGGTGTGAGCGGGCGGGGACGACGCGATCAGGGTGCATCGGTCGCGAAGAAGACGTTCTTGGTCTCGGTGAAGTGCTCGGCGGCATCAGGGCCGAGCTCGCGCCCCAGGCCCGACGCCTTCATGCCGCCGAAGGGCGTCGCGTAGCGCACCGAGGAGTGCGAGTTCACCGAGAGCACGCCGCTCTGCACGCCACGCGCCACGCGGACGGCACGCCCGAGGTTCTCGGTCCAGATCGACCCGGCGAGCCCGTACATCGTGTCGTTCGCGAGGCGGATCGCATCGGCCTCGTCATCGAAGGGCATCACCGCGACGACGGGCCCGAACACCTCCTGCTGCGCGATGCGGTCGCCGGGGCTCGCGAGCACGACCGCAGGCGCGAACCAGAAGCCGTCGCCCTCCGGGGCGCTGCCGCGGAACGCGATGTCGGCCCCGTCGAGGAACGACGACACCGTGTCGCGGTGCCCCGCCGAGATCAGCGGTCCCATGTCGGTGTCGGTGCTCGACGGGTCGCCCACCCGCCACGCGGCGACGGCCGGCTCGAGCAGCTCGAGGAAGCGGTCGTACACCGAGCGCTGCACCAGCAGGCGGCTGCGGGCGCAGCAGTCCTGGCCGGCGTTGTCGAAGACCGACCCGGGCACCCCGGCGGCCGCGCGCTCGAGATCGGCATCGGCGAACACGATGTTGGCGCTCTTCCCGCCGAGCTCGAGCGTCACCGGCTTCAGCGCACGCGCGCAGCCGGCGGCGACCTCGACGCCGACCTCCGTCGACCCCGTGAACACGACCTTGCGGACGTCCGGATGCTCGACGAGCCGCTGCCCGACGACGGAGCCCGAGCCGGTGACGACCTCGAGGAGCCCCTCGGGCAGTCCTGCTTCGAGGGCGAGCTCACCGAGACGGATCGCCGTCAGCGGGGTGAGCTCCGCCGGCTTCAGCACCACCGCGTTTCCCGCGGCGAGCGCAGGGGCGAAGGCCCATGCCGCGATCGTCATCGGGAAGTTCCACGGCACGATGACGCCGACGACTCCGTACGGATCGTGGAAGGTCACGTCGAGACCGCCCGCCACGGGGATCTGCCGCCCGGAGAGCCGCTCGGGGTCGGCAGAATAGTAGTTCAGCACCTGTGCGACGTGGGCCGCCTCCCAGCGCGCGGAGCCGATCGGATGTCCGGAGTTCTGCACCTCGAGCTGCGCGAGCTCCTCCGCCGCACCCTCGACGACGCGCGCGAACGCGCGGAGCGCATCGGCCCTGGCGACCGGCGCCAGCGCCGCCCACCGGCGCTGCGCCGCGACGGCGCGCGCGATCGCGGCATCCGTCGTCTCGGCGTCGGCTCGGGCGACGTCGCGGATGGCGGCCCCCGTCGAGGGGTTGATGACCGTGAACGCGCTCATCGCGCACCTTCCTTCCGTCGTGCGGCGAACGCACGGGCCTGTGAGACGAGATCCTCGAAGAGACGGCGATCCTCGCCGTTCTCCTCGGGATGCCACTGGACCCCGACGAGGTGTCCGCCGGAGGTGTCGACGAAGGCCTGCACGAGACCGTCGTCCGAGCGTGCGGCCGCGACGAGACCGTCGCCGAGGCGGTCGATGCCCTGGTGGTGATAGCTGTGCACCCGCACGTCACCCTCGCCCAGCACCTCGGCGAGGGCAGTGCCGGGCGAGACGGCGACCTGGTTCTCGGCGAAGACGCCTCCGCCGATCCGGTAGCGCTCGGTGCCGAGCGACTCAGGCAGATGCTGCTGCAGCGTGCCGCCGCGGGCCACGTTGACGAGCTGCAGGCCGCGGCAGATGGCCAGCACGGGGATCCGCCGCCGCTCGGCCGCGCGGAACAGGGCCAGCTCCCAGGCGTCGCGGTCGACCCGGGCGGGGTCGGTGAGCGGATGCCGCTCCTCGCCGTACAGCTCGGGGGCGACGTCCGCCCCGCCGGTGAGGATGAGGCCGTCCATGCCGGCGATCGCGGCGTCGGCGGCATCCGGATCCTGCGGGGGCAGGAGCAGCGCGATGCCGCCTGCCGCGGTCACCCCGGTCAGGTACTGCTCGGGGAGGAACGCCGCCCTGACGTCCCACACTCCCTGCTGCGCCCGTTCCAGGTAGGTCGTGACGCCGATCAGCACCGCGGATTCAGAGTCGTTCGAAACCACGGACCCGCTCCCAGTCGGTGACGGCGGCGTCGTACGCCTCGAGCTCGATGCGCGCCTGGTTCAGATAGTGGTCGACGACGTCGTCGCCGAACGCGGCTCGCGCGATCGAGGACTCGCCGAACAGCTGTGCGGCCTCCCGCAGCGTCGTCGGCAGGTGCTCCACCCCCGCCTCGTAGGCGTTGCCGGTGAGCCGCTCCGGCAGGGGCAGCTCGTTCTCGATGCCGTGGAGCCCGCCGGCGATGATCGCGGAGATGCCGAGGTACGGGTTGACGTCGCCGCCGGGCACCCGGTTCTCGACGCGCAGGGCGGAGCCCTGCCCGATCACGCGCAGCGCGCAGGTGCGGTTGTCGATGCCCCAGGCGATGCCGGTCGGGGCGAAGCTGCCCTTGGCGAAGCGCTTGTAGGAGTTGATGTTCGGCGCGTAGAGGAGGGTGAACTCCCGGAGCGTCGCGAGGATGCCGGCGATCCAGTGCTCCATCAGCGGGCTGAAGCCGTGCTCGCCGTCCCCGGCCATCACCGGCGTGCCGTTCGCGTCGCGCAGCGAGAGGTGGATGTGGCAGCTGTTCCCCTCGCGCTCGTTGAACTTGGCCATGAAGGTCAGCGCCTGCCCGTGCTGTCCGGCGATCTCCTTCGCGCCGTTCTTGTAGATCGCGTGCTGGTCGGCCGTCTCGCGCACCTCCGCGTAGCGGAACGCGATCTCCTGCTGGCCGAGGTTGCACTCGCCCTTCACGCCCTCGCAGTACATGCCGGCTCCGTCCATCCCGTTCCGGATGTCACGCAGCAGCGGCTCGAGGCGGGTGGAGGCGAGGAGGTTGTAGTCGACGTTGTAGTCCGTGGCCGGGGTGAGCCCCTCGTACCTGCGCGCCCAGGCGTCGCGGTAGGTGTTGTCGAAGACGATGAACTCGAGCTCCGTGCCGGAGTACGCGGTCCAGCCGCGCTCGGCGAGGCGGTCGCGCTGCCGGTCGAGGATCGCGCGCGGCGAGGGCCCGACGGGTTCGCCGTTCTGCCAGACGAGATCCGCCATCACCAGCGCCGTCCCGTCGAGCCAGGGGATGCGGCGGAGGGTGGCGGCGTCGGGGCGGAGGACCATGTCGCCGTACCCGCGGTCCCAGCCCGACATCGCGTATCCGTCGACGGTGTTCATGTCGACGTCGACCGAGAGCAGGTAATCGCAGGCCTCGGCCCCGTGGTGCAGGATGTCCTCCTGGAACAGCCGCGCGGATACCCGCTTGCCCACCAGACGTCCCTGGGCGTCGGCGAACGCCACGATCACCGTGTCGATCTCGCCGGCGGCGATGCCCGCGTCCAGCTGCTCGATGCTCAGGTTTCCCGACATCTCTCGCTCCCGTTCTCGTGCGGTGAAGCGATCGATCGACCGGCTTCGCCCTCAGAGTAGAACACCTCGACGTTTAAAGGTAGACGAAACCACCATTGAATGTCACAATCATGCCCAGGGTGCACCCGGCGCCTGCAAGCATGCGAACGGAGAGCGGATGTCTGAGCAGAAGAGCGAGTCCCGCAAGGTCGCTGGGGCGACCTATACACGTGCCGGCAGTGAGTACTTCGAGAAGCGGACGCTGAAGCGGTCGGCCGGAGTGTGGGGCCTGTGGGGCCTCGCCGTCGCCGCGGTCATCTCCGGGGACTTCTCCGGCTGGAACTTCGGCATCGACTTCGCCGGCTTCGGAGGGATGCTCATCGCCTTCGCGATCCTCGTGCTCATGTACTACGGCATGATCTTCTCGATCGGCGAGATGGCGGCTGCCATGCCGCACACCGGCGGGGCGTACTCGTTCGCCCGGTCGGCGATGGGACCGTGGGGCGGCCTCGTCACCGGGGCCGCCGAGACGATCGAGTACGTGGCGACCACCGCGGTGATCGTCTACTTCTCGGCCTCCTATGCGAACGGCATCACGAGCGAGCTGCTCGGCCTGGAGCTGCCGGGATGGGCGTGGTACCTCATCCTCTACGCCGTGTTCATCGCCCTGAACTCGGCGGGAGCTGCGATCTCGTTCCGGTTCGCGATCGTCGTCTCCGTGATCTCGATCGCCATCATCCTGGTGTTCTCCGCGATGGCGGCCTTCTCGGGAGCCTTCAGCTGGGACGCCCTGTGGAACATCGTCCCCGACGAGGGCCAGTCGGCCTTCCTGCCGCACGGCGTGCTGCCGATCCTCTTCGCACTCCCCTTCGCGATGTGGTTCTTCCTCGGCATCGAGGAGCTGCCGCTCGCGGCCGAGGAGTCCCACGATCCGATCCGCGACATCCCGCGCGCCGGCCTCTGGGCCCGGGGCACGCTCATCGTGACCGGCCTCCTCGTGCTCTTCCTGAACACCGGCATCCTGGGCGCCGAGGCCACCGGCGTCGCCGGAGAGCCCCTGCTCGACGGCTTCCGCGCCATCGTGGGTGACCAGGTCGCAGCCGTCCTCGCGCTGTTCGCACTGATCGGCCTGCTCGCGTCGCTCCAGGGCATCATGTTCGCGTACGGCCGCAACATGTACTCGCTGTCGCGCGCCGGCTACTACCCGCGCTTCCTGTCCCTCACCGGCACGCGCCAGACCCCCTGGGTCGCGCTCGTCGTGGGCGCCGCCATCGGCTTCGTCGCGCTGATCGTGCTCGATGTGCTCGCGGCCGTGGACGCCGAGGGCGCCGGCACCGTGGCCGGCGCGATCGTGCTGAACATCGCGGTGTGGGGAGCGGTGGTCGCCTACGGTCTGCAGCTGATCTCGTTCATGATCCTGCGCCGGAAGTACCCGAACGTGGAACGCCCCTACCGCAGCCCCTGGGGCATCCCGGGAGCGGTGATCGCCCTCGTCATCTCCGCGCTCATCTTCCTCGGATTCCTCCTGAACCCGACATTCGGCCCGGCGATCATCGCGATCGCGATCGTCTACGCGGTGATCCTCATCGGATTCGGCCTGTTCTTCCGGCACCGCCTCGTGCTCTCCCCCGAAGAGGAGTACGCCCTCTCCGGCGGCGAGCACGGCGATCCGCAGGCCGAAGGCTACGACGCCATGGAGGACGAGGTCTTCGACGGCGGGAAGTGACCGGCGGGAGCGCGACTACTTCGAATCGAAGTCGAAGGCCTTCAGCAGCTCGACGACGGCCTTGTCGCGCTCCTCCCCGCCGTGCTCGAACATGTGCGTCACGTGCGTGCGCAGATGGTTCTCCAGCAGCAGCCGGTTCAGGGATTCCAGGGAGCGCTGGATGGCACGCGACTGCGTGATGATGTCCATGCAGTACTCCTCGTTCTCGATCATCCGCGCGACGCCGCGCATCTGACCCTCGAGGATGCTCGTGCGGTGCAGCGCGCGCTTCTTGATGTCTTCGATCACGGGATCGAGCGTACTCTCGACCGCCGGGCTCCGGCCGGGCGCGGCCCGCGTGAAAGGATGACGTCATGCCGCGAACACCGATGGCGCAGCTCAGCCCCGCCGATCAGGAGCGCCTGCGCGCGCTCCGGCGCATGAAGGCGGTCGCTCTCGGTGCGCTCGGCGCGATGGCCATCACCTTCGTCATCGCCTTCGCGCTCCAGGAGCGCGTCGAGTGGCTCGCCTATCTGCGGGCCGCCGCGGAGGGCGGCATGGTCGGCGCCCTCGCCGACTGGTTCGCGGTCACCGCGCTGTTCCGCCGGCCGCTCGGGCTCCCGATCCCGCACACCGCGATCATCCCGAGCCGCAAGGACGAGATCGGCCGCACGCTCGGCGAGTTCGTCGAGACCAACTTCCTCGCCGCCGATGTCGTGCGCACCAAGCTATCGAACACCGCCATCGCGCTCCGCGCCGGCGAATGGCTCCGGGAGCCCGCGCATGCCGAGCGCGTCGGCACCGAGGGCGCCGCCGTCGCCGGCGCTGTGCTCAACGCGCTCAGCGACGACGACGTCCGCGATCTCATCACCGACCTCGCCCGCGAGCACCTCGTCGCCCCGGAATGGGGACCGCCGGCCGGAGCGTGGCTCGCCAAGATCGTCGAGGCGGACGCCCACCACGGAGCCGTCGACCTCGCCGTGGACTCCATCGCGACCTGGCTGCACCACAACGCCGAGGCCTTCTCCGGCCTCATCTCCCGGCGGCTCCCGTCCTGGGTGCCGAAGCTCGCGCACCGCTTCGTCGACGACACCGCCTACAACGAGGCGGTGCGCTTCGTGCAGGCCGTCCAGGCCGACCCGCGGCATCCGGCCCGCCTCGCGATCGACGGCTACCTCGGCCGCCTCGCCGACAATCTCCAGCACGACCCCGCGACGCGGGCGAAGCTCGAGAACGCGAAGGCCTCGCTCTTCGACAGCCCCCGTGTCGGCGCCCTGGCCGCCGAAGCCTGGAACACCGCCAAGGCAGGCCTGCTCACGGCGCTGGCCGACCCGGAGAGCGGCCTGCGCCGCCGGGCGGTCCAGGCCCTGCAGGAGGTCGGCGAGCGCCTGACCACGGATGCCGCGCTGCAGCACCGCGTCGACACCTGGGTGTCGGATGCCGCCGTCTTCCTCGTCGACCGGTACCGGCATGACATCGCCTCGATCATCACCGACACCGTCGAGCGGTGGGATCCGGCGGAGACCACCGAGAAGATCGAGCTCATGGTCGGACGCGACCTGCAGTACATCCGCCTGAACGGCACCGTCGTCGGCGCCCTCGCCGGTCTCCTCATCTTCGCCGTCGCTCACAACCTCATCCCCGGATGATCGTCCGCCGCGCTCGCACCTGAGCCCGCGCCGGGTTCCGCAGACCGACCGGGAGGCGGTCCGGGCGCAGCCGCTTATGCAACGTTGGAGATAACCCTTGCACCTCAGTTCTACATCGTTGTAGATTCGCGGCGACGGCTCATGGCCGAGCCCGAATCTCCGTCCGACGTCGAACAGGAGCATCATGCCCCGCACTCCCCGCACCTCGATCGCCCTGGCCGCCGCCGGCGCCATCGCGATCGGCTGCCTCGTCCCGGCCCCTGCCTGGGCGAAGCAGCCGACCGTACAGCCCGAACCCCCGCAGTTCCAGGACGTCACCGTCCACGACCCCTCGATCGTCACCTCGGGCGACGACATCTGGGCGTTCGGCTCGCACGGCGCCTCGGCGCACACGACCGACCTCATCGACTGGGAGCAGTACACCGTCGACCTGTCGCAGAACGCCGACAACGCCCTCTTCGAGGACATCTACACCGAGCTGGCCGAGACCTTCGAGTGGGCGCAGACCAGCACGCTGTGGGCGGCGGACGTCATCCGGCTCCCCGACGGGCGGTTCGCGATGTACTACAACGCCTGTGAGGGCTCCTCCCCGCGCTCCGCGCTCGGCCTCGCCACCTCCGACGCGGTCGACGGTCCGTACGAGAACCAGGGCATCCTCCTGAAGTCGGGCATGTCGGGAGAGTCCGAGAACCCGGGCGAGGTCTACGACGCCCGCATCCACCCCAACGCCGTCGATCCCGACGCGTTCTACGACGCAGACGGCGGCCTGTGGATGGTGTACGGCTCTTACTCCGGCGGCATCCACATCCTGAAGCTCGACCCGGAGACGGGCGAGCCCCTCCCCGACCAGGGCTACGGCACGCACCTCGTCGGCGGCAACCACAGTCGCATCGAGGCGCCGACCGTCCAGTACGACGCGGAGAGCGGCTACTACTACCTCTACCTGTCCTTCGGGGGTTTGGACGCCGGCGGCGGGTACAACGTCCGCGTCGCCCGCTCGACCTCACCCGACGGGCCCTACCTCGACGCCGAGGGCAATGACATGGCGGAGGTGAAGTCCGACCCGGACCTGCCGCTGTTCGACGACGCGACGATCCAGCCCTACGGCGTCAAGCTCATGGGAAGCCACGTCTTCACCCACGAGCTCGGCGACGCGGGCGATGCGAACGGCATCGGCTACAACTCACCCGGACACAACTCCTGGTACCAGGACCCCGAGACCGGGCGCATGTTCCTCGTGTTCCACGCGCGATTCCCCGGCAGCGGGGAGTATCACGAGGTGCGGGTGCACCAGATCTACATCAACGAAGACGGATGGCCGGTGATCTCCCCGCAGCGCTACGCCGGCGAGACCGCCGGCAAGGTCTACCGCGCGGATGTCGTCGGAGACTGGCAACTCGTGAACATGGGCAAGGACATCACCGCGGTCCCCGCTGCGTCCTCCGACATCTCCCTCACGAAGAGCGGGAAGATCACCGGTGCCGCCGCGGGCAGCTGGACCCTCGACGATGTGAACGCCGCGACGCTCGTCATCGACGGCGAGACCTACAAGGGCCGGTTCGTGCCGGTGTGGGACCCGGCCCTGGAAGCCTGGTCGACCGGGTTCACCGCCCTCTCCGCACACGGCGTCAGCGTGTGGGGACGCAAGGTGCCGACGCTCAGCGATGCGGATGCCGTCGCCGCCGTGATCGCCGCGCTGGAGCTGGGCGACACCTCCGCCGTCACCGGCGATCTCACGCTGCCGACCGAGGGAACGGGCGGCACCACGATCACGTGGACGTCATCCGACCCGGCGGTCGTCGGAGCCGACGGCACCGTCCTGCGTCCCGCGATCGGCGCCGCCGACGCGCACGTCACGCTCACCGCGACCGTCGCTTCCGGTGGCATCGCGCAGACGGCATCCTTCGAGCTCACCGTCCTCGCCCGCACGCCCGGCGTCCTCAGCGGCTCCTGGTCGTTCGAGGGAGACCTCGCCGACGGCGCGGGGCTGCACCCGGCCGCGACCCCGACCGGGGCGCGCCTGGACACCCCGGGCGGCACGGCCGCCTTCGCGGCCGACGGCGTCTCCGGCAGCGCCCTGCACCTCGACGGCTCGACCGGCGTGCGCCTGCCGGACAGCCTCATCCAGGGCTCCGAGTACACGGTCAGCCTGTGGCTGCGCCCCGACCGGCTCACCACCTACACGACGGCCTTCTTCGGCGCCGCGGGCCTCGAGTCGTGGGTCAGCCTCGTGCCACAGGGGCACAGCGGCGTCGGCGGCTCGACGATGCTCTGGTCCGGCACCCGCTGGTACGACGCCGGCACGGGGCAGACTCTGCCCGTCGGCCAGTGGTCGCATGTCGCGTTCGTCGTCGACGGCGGCTCCGTCGTCGTCTACGTCGACGGCGTGAAGCGGTTCCAGGGCACGGGGTTCCCCGACGTGTTCTCCGCAGCGGGAGCGCAGTTCGGCATCGGCGTGAACTGGTGGGACGCGCCGTTCGCGGGCGACGTCGACGAACTGAACGTGTGGAGCACGGCCCTCACCGCTCAGGACGTCGCGGAACTCGCCGAGCGCTGACGAGGCGACGGTGTCGCGGCCTGCGATTCAGCGGACCGCGACGCCGTCCTTCCAGACCTGCTCGACGAGCGGCACGCCCGGACGATAGGCCAGGTGGATGCGCGTCGGCGCCTTGAGCAGCACGAGATCGGCACGGGCGCCCGGCGCGATGACGCCGATGTCATCGCGCCGCAGCGCCCGCGCTCCCCCGGCCGTGGCGGCCCAGACCGCCTCGGCCGGCGTCATGCCCATGTCGCGCACCGCGACGGCGATGCAGAACGGCATGGACGACGTGAAGCTCGACCCCGGGTTCGTGTCGCACGCGAGTGCGACGGTGACCCCCGCGTCGATGAGACGCCGCGCGTCGGGATAGGGCTGACGGGTGGAGAACTCGACCCCCGGCAGCAGCGTGAGAACGGTGTCGGAGGCGGCGAGCGCCTCGACATCGGCGTCCGTCAGGAACGTGCCGTGGTCGATGGATGCCGCGCCCAGCTCGACCGCGAGCTGAACACCTGCACCGGGGCCGAGCTGGCTGGCGTGCAGTCGCGGTGCGAGCCCGCGGGCGATGCCCGCCTCGAGCACGCGCCGGGACTGCTCCACCGTGAACGCCCCGGTCTCGCAGAACACGTCGATCCATTTCGCGTGCGGCGCGCAGGCGTCGAGCATGGCTCCGGTGACGAGGTCGACGTACTCCTCGGCCCGGTCCGAGTACTCCGCGGGCACCACATGCGCACCCAGGAACGTGACCTCGGGCGTGACCTCGGCCGCGAGCCGCACGAGGCGCTCCTCGGTCTCGAGGTCGAGCCCGTAGCCGCTCTTGATCTCGACGGTCGTCGTGCCCTGCGCGAGCATCTCGTCGAGGAAGCCGCGCAGCCGGGCGCGCAGCTGGTCGTCGGTGGCGGCGCGCGTCGCCGCGACGGTGGAGCGGATGCCGCCGGCGGCATACTTCTGCCCCTGCATCCGCGCCTCGAACTCGGCGGCACGGTCCCCGCCGAAGACGAGGTGGCTGTGACTGTCGACGAAGCCGGGGATGACCGCGCAGCCGCCGGCGTCGTCCGTCTCCTCGGCGTGCGGCGCATCCGCTGCCGCACCGACCCAGGCGATGCGGCCGTCCTCCACGAGCACGGCCGCGTCGTGGAGGATGCCGCACGGGTCCGCCGGGGAGCCGACGTTCGTGGTCAGCTCCCCGATGTTCGTGATCAGCACGGTGCTCACAGCATCGGCACCTTGAGGCCGCGCTCGCGGGCGATGTCCTTCGCGTGCTCGTAGCCCGCGTCGACGTGACGCATGACCCCCGTGCCGGGGTCGTTGGTCAGCACGCGCTCGATCTTCTCGCCGGCGAGGGCGGAGCCGTCGGCGACGGTGACCTGGCCGGCGTGGATGGAGCGGCCGATGCCGACGCCGCCGCCGTGGTGCAGCGACACCCAGGAGGCACCCGAGGCCGTGTTCAGCAGCGCGTTGAGCAGCGGCCAGTCGGCGATCGCGTCGGAGCCGTCCTTCATCGCCTCGGTCTCGCGGTACGGCGAGGCCACAGAGCCGGAGTCGAGGTGGTCGCGGCCGATCACGATCGGCGCCGAGAGCTCGCCGGAGGCGACCATCTCGTTGAACTTCAGGCCGGCGAGGTGGCGCTCCTTGTAGCCGAGCCAGCAGATGCGGGCGGGAAGGCCCTCGAAGTGGACCTTCTCGCCGGCCTTCTCCAGCCAGCGGTGCAGGGCCTTGTCCTCGGGGAAGAGCTCCGCGATCGCGCGGTCGGTCTTGCGGATGTCCTCCGGGTCGCCGGAGAGCGCGGCCCAGCGGAACGGGCCGCGACCCTCTTCGAACTGCGGGCGGATGTACGCCGGGACGAAGCCGGGGAACTCGAAGGCCCGGTCGAAGCCGCCGAGCACGGCCTCCGCGCGGATGGAGTTGCCGTAGTCGAAGACGGCGGCGCCGGCGTCCTTGAACGCGACCATGGCCTCGACGTGCGCGGCCATGGACTCGCGCGAGCGCCGCGTGAACTCCTCGGGGTCGCGCTCGGCCTCGGCCTTCCAGTCCTCGACCGAGACGCCGATCGGAAGGTAGGCCAGCGGGTCGTGCGCGCTGGTCTGGTCGGTGACGATGTCGATCGGCACGCCACGGCGGAACAGCTCGGGGAAGACCTCGGCCGCGTTGCCCACGATGCCGACGGACAGAGCCTCGCCGGCCTCCTTCGCGGCGACGGCGCGGGCCACGGCCTCGTCGAGGTCGGTGTAGTAGACGTCGAGGTAGCCGTGGTCGACGCGGCGGGCGAGACGGGTCTCGTCGACGTCGACGATGAGGCAGGCGCCCTCGTTCAGGGTGACGGCGAGCGGCTGCGCGCCGCCCATGCCGCCGGCACCGCCGGTGAGCGAGAGGGTGCCCTTGAGGGAGTCCCTGCCGAGCGACTGCGCGACGGCGGCGAAGGTCTCGTAGGTGCCCTGCAGGATGCCCTGCGAGCCGATGTAGATCCACGAGCCGGCCGTCATCTGACCGTACATCATCAGCCCCATCTCCTCGAGGCGGCGGAACTCGGGCCAGTTCGCCCAGTCGCCGACGAGGTTGGAGTTCGCGATGAGCACGCGCGGAGCCCACTCGTGGGTGCGGAAGACGCCGACCGGCTTGCCGGACTGCACCAGCAGGGTCTCGTCGGGCTCGAGCTCGTCGAGCGTGCGGACGATCGCGTCGTACGCCTCCCAGCTGCGGGCGGCCTTGCCGGTGCCGCCGTAGACGACGAGGTCCTCGGGGTGCTCGGCGACCTCGGGGTCGAGGTTGTTCATCAGCATCCGCTTGGCGGCCTCCGCGCCCCAGCTCTTCGCGGTGCGGACGTTGCCGCGGGCGGCGCGGATCGTACGGGTCTCAGTGGTCTCAGGCATGTGCGTGCTCCTTTGCGATGCGGGCGATGGCGCCGGACTGCACGAGCGCGGTCACGGCCTCCATGTCGGGAGAGAGGAATCGGTCGGGGCCGGGGCCGGCGGCCACGGTGCGGACGAGGTCGCGGACGGCTCCGGTGGCGGGGCCGGCCTCGAGGGGCGCGCGCAGGTCGAGCGCGCGGGCGCCGGTGAGGATCTCGATCGCGAGGACGCGGCCGAGTCCGTCGATGGCGCGACGGAGCTTGCGGGCGGCGGCCCAGCCCATCGACACGTGGTCCTCCTGCATGGCCGACGACGGGATCGAGTCGACGGATGCCGGGACGGCGAGGCGCTTCAGCTCGGACACGATGCCGGCGGAGGCGTACTGGGCGATCATCAGGCCGGAGTCGACGCCGACCTCGTCGGCGAGGAACGGCGGGAGGCCGTGGTTGCGCGCCGGGTCCAGCGCGCGGTCGGTGCGGCGCTCGGACACGGAGGCGACGTCGGCGACCGAGATCGCGAGGAAGTCGAGGACCGCGGCGACCGGGGCACCGTGGAAGTTGCCGTTCGACTCGATGCGGCCGTCGACGGTGATGATCGGGTTGTCGATCACGCTGGCGAGCTCACGATCGGCGATGGTGGCCGCGTAGCCGGCCGTGTCGCGCGCCGTGCCGTGCACCTGGGGTGTGCAGCGCAGCGAGTACGCGTCCTGCACGCGGCCGTCCTCCGGGCCCTTGTGGCTGTGCACGATCGGGGAGTCGGCGAGGAAGGCGCGGAGGTTCGCTGCGGATGCCCCCTGCCCCACCTGCGGGCGCAGCGCCATGAGGTCGGCGGCGAAGACGGCGTCGGTGCCGAGCTGCGACTCGATCGACATCGCGGCGGCGATGTCGGCGGTGATGAGCAGCTCGTCGAGGTCGTGCAGGGCGAGGACGAGCGTGCCGAGCATGCCGTCGGTGCCGTTGATGAGCGCGAGCCCCTCCTTCTCGACGAGAGTGAGCGGCTCGATGCCGCAGGCTTCGAGCGCCTCGGATGCCGGGACGAGCTCGCCCGCGGCGTCGCGGACGTCGCCCTCTCCCATGGTCGCCAGGGCGATGTGGGCGAGCGGGGCGAGGTCGCCGGAGCAGCCGAGCGAGCCGTACTCGCGGACGATCGGCGTGATCCCCGCGTTCAGCAGCGCGGCGTAGGTCTCGACGACGACCGGGCGGACGCCGGTGCGGCCGGACGCGAGCGTCTGCAGGCGCAGCAGCTGCAGGCCGCGCACGACCTCGCGCTCGACCTCGGGGCCGGTGCCGGCCGCGTGCGAGCGGATCAGGCTGGCCTGCAGCTGGCGGCGACGGTCGGGAGCGATGAAGGTGGTGGCGAGCGCGCCGAAGCCGGTGGAGACGCCGTAGTGCGGGTTCGGGTCGGCGGCGAGGCCGTCGATGACGCTGCGGGTCTGCGCGACGCGCTCCAGCGCCTCGGCGGCGATGACGACAGGGGCGCCGTGCCGGACGACGGCGACGACGTCGGCGTGGCTCAGGGGCGCGGCACCGACGAGAACGGAGGGCAGATCAGTCATGATTAGATTCCACACCCCGGGGGTCGCGCGCAACAGCGGATCATGGCAACCTTTGTCTGTGATCCCAGACATTGCGGATGCGGCGGCCGCGAGCACCGGTCAGGTCCCCGCCGCCGAGAACACGCTGCGCATCCTCCGGTACCTGGCGGGGCGCCCGGCGCCCGTCGCGGCCTCGGCGATCGCGCGGGAGCTCTCGCTGCCGCGCTCCACCGTGTACCACCTCCTCACCACGCTGTCGGTGCACGGCTTCGTCCTCCACCTGAAGGAGGAGCGCCGCTGGGGGCTCGGCACCTCGGCCTTCGAGCTCGCCGGCGGCTACGCCCGCCAGCAGCCCCTCGCCCGCCTCGGCCGACCCCTGGTCGCCGCGCTCTCCGACCGCCTGGGTGAGAGCGCCCATCTCGCCGTGATGAGCGGCGGCGACGTGCTGTACATCGTCGAGGAGCGCGCCCCGCGGCGCCCGGCCCTCGTGACCGACGTCGGCGTGCGCCTGCCCGCGCATCTGACCGCGTCCGGGCGCGCGATGCTCGCCGCCCTCCCCCGCGAGCAGGTCAGGGCCCTCTACCCCTCCGCTTCCGCCTTCCCCGACCGCACCGGCCTCGGGCCGCGGAAGCCGAGCGAGCTGCGGGAGCTGCTGCGCGAGGTCCGCGCCCGCGGCTACGCGATCGAGGACAGCGAGATCGCCGACGGGCTGCGCAGCGTCGGCGCGGCCGTCCGCGACCACGCGGGCTGGCCCGTGGCCGCGGTCGCCGTGACGTGGGCGGACGACGCGCTCGACGAGGTCCGGCTCGCCGACGCGGTGCGCGAGACCGCAGCGGTGCTGGAGTCTCGCCTGAAGCGCTGAGCGGGATCGTCGCTCAGCCGTCGAGGCTCGCGGCCAGGACGGCGGCCTCGGTGCGGCTGCGCAGGCAGAGCTTGCCGAGGATGGCGCTCACGTGGTGATCGATCGTGCGCACCGAGTTGTGCAGTCGGGCGGCCATCTCGGCATTCGTCAACCCGTCGCGCAGCAGCGCGAGCACCTCGCGCTCCCGCGGCGTCAGCACGGCGAGGGGGTCGCCCGCGCGGGGTGCGCTCCGCCGAACCTCCTCCGTGATCCTGGCCACCCGAGCGACGCTGTGGGGGGACGACGCGCGCGCTGCGGCGAGCCGGAGTGCGGCATCCGCCTCGTCCCAGCGGCCGAGACCTGCGAGCAGTGCACCGAGAGACGCCTGGCAGTGGGCATACAGGAAGCCGGGTCCGGCCCAGTGCCCCATCCCGAGCTGCGTCTCCGCTTGGGCGAGCCACTGGCGGGTGCGCTCGAGGTCGCCGGTGCGCTCGCAGGCGGTCGCCAGATCGCAGACGACCTCGACCGAGGTCAGGGCGCTCCTGGCCTGGCCGCTCACGATCATCGCCATGGACTCGTCGAGGCCGGTCATGCCCTCCTCGACCCGTCCGCGGCCCACCCGGGTCGTGCCGAGATCGGCGAGCAGCTTCGCCTCGAGGTCGAGGCTGCCGGCCTGCCGGACGTCCGCCAGCGCGGCGATCCCCTCCGCCTCGCGCTCGCCGCCATCGGGGAGGAAGCAGGCCGGGAGCGGGAAGGCGGCCAGCGCGCGTTCGACCGCTCCGCCGCCGCCGGCCGCTGCCGAGCGGGCGCGCGCGAACCAGCCGTTGGCGACGTGCACCCGATCGAACGCGAAGAACTGCAGGCGCCCGAGGAACGTCGCAGCGACCGCCGCGCGCGGTTCCTTCTGCTCGGCGAGACGCAGGTAGCTGTCGGTCAGCGCCTTCTCCGCCGCATCCGTCCGCTCGGTGAACGCCAGGCAGACGCCCTGCGCGAGCAGCCGCTCCTCCGGTGCCACGGCGGTTTCGGCCTCCGCGACCTGCGCGGCAGCCGGGAAGTCGAACCGGTTGAGCGCGGCGTCGAGCGCCGGCCAGTCCGGTCCTCCGAAGAATGCGGGCATAGGCACATCCTGGCACCTGCCTGCCGGCATCCGCAGATGGGCAGAATCACCGATGCGCGCCGCACCGGGACGCGCGACCCTGGTCGGACCGGACGAGGACCGAGAGAGGGTTCGATCATGAGCACGACGATGTTCCACGCCGCCGGCGGGTACGAGCTGCTGATGGGCCGCTTCCTGCCCACCCTGGCGCCGGCTTTCGCGGACGCCGCGGGCGTGAGTGCCGGGCAGGACGTCCTGGACGTCGGATGCGGCCCTGGGGGCCTCACGGCGGAACTCGCCGCACGGGTCGGTGCCGGCCGCGTCGATGCGATCGACCCTTCCGCGCCGTTCGTCGCGGCGTGCCGCGAGCGGGTGCCCGGAGCGCGCGTCGTCGAGGGAACCGCCGAGGACCTCCCGTACCCCGCGCATCGCTTCGACACGACGCTGGCGTCTCTCGTCGTGGGGTTCATGACCGATCCCCGGCGAGGCGTTGAGGAGATGACGAGGGTCACCCGCACCGGCTGCGTGGTCGCCCTGTGCTTCTGGGACGTGCGGCGGATGCAGGCGCTCGGCCGGTTCTGGGCGGCGGCCCGTGCGGCGATCGACGCTGCGCCGGCCGACCGCTCTCTCGTCGGCGCGAGGGAGGGCGAGCTCGAAGGCCTTCTCTCCGGCGCGGGCCTCGTCGGCATCCGCTCCGGGGAGATCGAGGCGATCGCGGGCTATCGCGATCTCGACGACCTCTGGTCCGGCTACACCGCCGGCGTCGGTCCCATCGGCCAGTACGTCAGCCGTCTCTCCGACGCAGAGCGGGATCGGGTCCGGGATGCCGTGGCGGCGGGCTTCGACGATCCCTCGGCTCCGTTCGAGCTGTCCGCCGTCGCATGGTTCGCGGTGGGGCGGGTGCCGGCCCACCCCACCGCGTAGCCGATTCTCAGGAACCGCGGTGCGTGGGCTCTCCGGCGCGGTGATCAGCGGGGTCGAGCACAGCCGCGGCCCCCTCCTCACCCTCGGAGATCACCGCGTCCTCCTCGAACGACATCCGGAGGTTGCGGCGGAAGAACCGCGTCAGCGCCAGCAGCACGACGACGCCGGCCACCAGCCAGATGGCGCCGTACGTCATCGCGTCCGTCGCGAGGTTCACCCAGAGCAGGAGCGTGAGCGCGACGCCGATGACCGGGAGCACGATGTTGCGGATGATGTCGCCCGCGCTCCTGACCTCCCGGCGACGCACGGCGAAGTGGACGATGACGGTCACGTTCACGACGGTGAACGCGATCAGCGCGCCGAAGTTGATCAGCGAGAAGATGAAGTCGAGGTCTGCGAACGCGGCTCCCAGCGACACGATTCCGACGAAGATGACGGCCACAGACGGCGTGCGGAAGGTCGGGTGCACGAAGGAGAAGAGGCGCCCGACCGGACCCGTGCCGTTGCGGCCCATCACGTAGAGCATGCGCGACACGCTCGCGTGCGAGGCGAGGCTGGATGCGACCGCCGCGGCGACGGCCGCCGACACGAAGAAGATCTGGAAGACGATCCCGCCGACCGAGTTCGCGATCTCCGGCAGGGCCGTGCCCTCGAAGCCGGCGTCGACGGGGAACAGCGACTGGGTGAACCAGGCGGCGACGAAGAAGATGGCGCCGCCGAGCAGCAGGGCCAGGACGATCGCCTTCGGCACGACGTGCGTGTCCCTGGCCTCCTCCGTGTACATCGTGATCGCGTCGAAGCCGATGAACGAGAAGCACACGATGGTGGCCGCGCCGACGACCGCCATGACCTGCACGCTGGTCTGCCAGAACGGCGCGAGGCTGAACGGCGTGCCGTTGCCCGCTCCCTGCGTGAGAGCGGACCAGGCGAGCACGATGAACACCCCGATGAGCACGATCTGGAAGATGAGCAGAGTGGCGTTGACCTTCGAGGTCGAGGAGATGCTCCACAGGTTCAGCAGGGTGATGGCGGCGACATAGACGACCACCCAGATCCAGCTCGGCACGTCAGGGAAGAACGACTCGAGGTACTGCCGGACGAGCAGCGCGTTCACGAGCGGGAGCAGCAGGTAGTCCAGCAGCGCCGTCCAGCCGACCAGGAAGCCGACGTTCGGGTGGATCGTCTCGGACGCGTAGGTGTACGCGGATCCGGCCGACGGGTAGACCCGGGTCATCCGGCCGTAGCTGATCGCGGTGAACAGCATCACGACGAGCGCGAAGACGTAGGCGAGCGGCACGACACCGCCGGAGGCCTCTGACACGTAGCCGAAGGTGTCGAACACGGTCATCGGCGTCATGTAGCCGAGTCCGAGACCGACGATGGCCCAGAGGCCGAGCGAACGTCGAAGGGTCGGGTGGGCAGAGGCAGAGCCTGGAGTCATCGTTGATCCTCAGGGTGGAAGTGACGGGAGACTGCGACCCTACTGCCTCCGGGCCGCCGCCGCACGTGCCGTATTGGACAGATGTTCATCATTTTTCGCCGGTCTGTATACACCGGTGCTGTCTGTTCAACGTGCTGCTGCTGGCGTGGCCGACCGTCCTCGGCATCCGCGGAGACCGGGCGCACAGGGACGTGCGGATCCCGCCGGGCGGATTCGCGCGGGCTCGTGAACAGCGACGGAGGACCCACGAGAAGAGCCCCCGGGCTTCGCTCGGGGGCTCTTCTCTTTCGGTGGACCTAAGGGGATTCGAACCCCTGACCTCCTCGATGCGAACGAGGCGCGCTACCAACTGCGCCATAGGCCCTTGAACCTCAACTACGTTATCACGCCGGAGAGGCAGCTCGCGCCGCGCCGGTCACCCGGCGGCGCGGCGGGCGAGGAGCTCGCGCACGTGCGCCTCGATCTCGGCGTCGTCGACGAAGCCCATCTTGGCGTAGGGGGTCGAGGCGGCGGGGGCGGGCAGCTGCACCGGCTCCGGCGGTGCCATCCTCTCGGCGCGAGCCCGGAGCTCGGCGAGGCGTGCAGCCTTGCGAAGCTGCTCCTGCGCGTCCCTCTCGGCGAACGCGGTCTGCGCCCGCGAGCCGGCCATCGAGACGAGCGGTTCCGGCAGAGGCCTCGGCGTCCAGGTGGCGCTCCCCTGGTCGTGGAGTTCGGGGGCGACGCGCGGCGCGGCCGGTGCCTCCCTCATGACCGGTCGGCGCATGGCGCGCGCCGCCACGGACGCCATCCGCTGGAGGGTCGCGCCTGCGAGCAGCACCGCAGCGCCGCCGACCCAGATCAGGGTCTGCGTCCCGGCTGCGATGAGCTGCCAGACCCCGAGCCCCGCGAGAGCCAGTCCGACGACGAGGATGCCGGTCGCGGCGATCCGCACCCGTCGCCGGGCACGCGCCTGACGCACGACCGGGTCCGCCCGCGTCGCGGCGAGCTCGGCACGGAGCCTGGCCAGCTCAGCCGCCTCCTTCTCGGACTGCACCTTCTTCGCCAGCTTCTGCTGGGCGAGCGCGGTGCGGGCGTTCAGCTCGAGGCGCACCTCTCCCGGCGTCTCACTGGTCTCCGCGAGCACCCGCAGCGCCTGATTCAGGCGCACGGCGTTCCGCTCGGCCGCGTTGTACTGGAAGCGCCCGCGCCAGGACGGCAGCAGATAGAGCATCCACAGGAGCACGGCGACGAGGACGATCACTCCCCCGCTCAGAACCGGCCCATCCATACCGACAACGGTAAGGGAACACGGGGCACGGCCGGGGACGACGGGTCGCGTGTCGCGGCGCCCGGTGCTTCCCGGTTCAGATCGCGAGCCGGTCGGCGGGCGGGATGGTCGCTGCGTCGGGCGGTACCTGACCGCTCAGCCAGCGTGCGAGCACCCCCTGCGGCACGTCCTCCGTCGTGAGGGCGAAGGCATAGTGGTCGCGCCAGTCGCCGTCGATGTGGATGAACCGGCGCCGCAGGCCCTCGTACCGGAAGCCGAGCTTCTGCACGACGCGCAGGCTCGCGGCGTTCTCCGGACGGATGCAGATCTCCATGCGGTGCAGCCCGTACTCGACGAAGCACGCGTCCGTCGCCATCGCGACGGCCGTCGGTGTGATCCCCCTGCCGGCGAACCGCTCGCTCACCCAGTAGCCGATGGTCGCCGAGCACAGCGAGCCGCGGGCCACGCCCCAGACGTTGAGCTGCCCGGCGATCTCCCCGTCGTACTCCATGACGAACGGGTACCCGGCGCCGTCGCGGTACTGCTGCAGCAGGCGCTTGATGCTCAGGCGCATGTCGAAGGAGACGGCCCCGTGCGGGACCGTCGCCTCCCAGCGCTGGAGCCAGGCCCGGTTGGTCAGCAGCTCATGCTGCAGAGCGCGGGCGTCCCGCGTGCGCACGAGGCGCAGTTCGACCGGCCCGTGTCGCATCCCCGCTCCCGTCTCCATCCGCAGACCCCGTCACGCGTCCGCAGGCTACAGCCGAGCCGCGAACTCCTTGAGCCAGGGACGGAGCTCGGCGCCGAGATCCTCCCGGTCGGAGGCGAGTTGCACGATCGCCTTGATGTAGTCCACGCGGTCGCCGGTGTCGTATCGACGGCCGCCGAAGACGACGCCGACGACGCCGGGGCCGTCGGGCGCTGCGGCCAGCTCCTGCAGCGCGTCGGTCAGCTGGATCTCGCCGCCCTTGCCGGGCTCCGTGCGCTCGAGGATCTCGAAGACGGATGCCGGCAGCACATAGCGGCCGATGACGGCGAGGTTGGACGGGGCGTCCTCCTGCGCCGGCTTCTCGACGAGCCCGGTCACCCGCACGGCGTCCGAGCCCTCGATCGGCTCGACGGCGGCGGCTCCGTACATGTGGATGCTGGACGGATCGACCTCCATGAGGGCGATCACGGCGGCGCCGGTGCGCTCATGCTCGGCGATCATGTCGGTCAGCAGCGGGTCGCGGTCGTCGATGAGGTCGTCGCCGAGCAGCACGGCGAAGGAGCTGTCCCCGACGTGCGTGCGCGCGCGCAGCACGGCGTGGCCGAGTCCCTTCGGCTCTCCCTGACGGACGAAGTGGATGTCGGCGAGATCGCTCGACTGGACCACACGGGCGAGGCGGCCGGTGTCGCCCTTCTCCGAGAGCTTCACCTCGAGCTCCGGCACGGAGTCGAAATGATTCGAGATGGCGTTCTTGTTGCGCCCGATGATCACCAGGATGTCGTCGATGCCCGCCGCCACCGCCTCCTCGACCACGTACTGGATGGCGGGCTTGTCGACGACGGGGAGCATCTCCTTCGGCATCGCCTTCGTCGCGGGCAGGAATCGCGTACCCAGCCCCGCTGCGGGAATGACAGCCTTGATCTTGTGGTCGCTCATCCTCTCAGCCTACCCGTGGCGGTCCCCCGTAAACTCGGAGCCATGTCGAATGACGTAGAGCACGCCAAGCGCGCCCTCCGCGCGGAACTCCGCGAACGGCGGGCCCTGCTCTCCGAGGCGCAGCGGGAGGCCGCGGCGAACGCCATCGCGGCCCGGCTCGACGAACTGGTCGACGCCACGGGTGCTCGCTCCATCTCCTGCTTCCTCTCCACCACCACCGAGCCGGGCACGAGGGGATTCGTGGACCGTGCCGTGCGCCGCGGCATCCGCGTGCTCCTCCCGATCACCCGTGCTGACGGCCTGCTCGACTGGGCGGTCGCCGGCGACGGCGACGACGTGATCGAGGGCATGTTCGGCCTCCCCGAGCCGACCGGCGAGGTGCTCAGCCCGATGGCCGTGAACGACGTCGACCTGATGATCATCCCCGCCGCGGCCGTGGATCGCACCGGGATGCGGATGGGCTGGGGGCGCGGCTACTTCGACAAGACGCTCGGCTCCATGGAGAAGTGCCCGCCCGTCTATGCCGTCGTCTATGATTCCGAGATTCTCGACTCCCTGCCCCGGGAGGTGCACGACCAGCCGGTGACCGGCGTCGTGACCCCGACGCAGACACTGCTCCTGTCGCCGACGCGACGCTGAACCGAGGAACGCCATGCCCACCTATGCCTACGCCTGCACGTCGTGCGGCCACCAGTTCGACGCCGTCCAGAGCTTCTCCGAGGATGCGCTGACCACCTGCCCCGAGTGCGGTGGAGCGCTGCGCAAGCAGTACGGCTCCATCGGCGTCACCTTCAACGGATCCGGCTTCTATCGCACCGACTCGCGGGCGAAAAACGGCGGGTCGAAGGATGCTTCGGCATCATCGAAGTCGGATGCGTCGACGAGCGCCAAAAAGGCTCCCGCGGCGTCTCCGGCCTCGACCTGAGGTCCTGACCTATTGGGGGTACCCGTGATCAAGGGGTTCAAGGAGTTCATTCTCCGCGGCAATGTCATCGATCTGGCAGTCGCGGTCGTCATCGGCGCCGCGTTCACCGCGATCGTCAACGTCATCGTCGAGCAGCTCATCAACCCGCTCATCGGGCTTCTGTTCAAGGCCGAGAGCCTCGACAAGGCACTGGTGCTGACCGTGGGCGATGCCAGCTTCGGCTTCGGCGCCATCATCGCCGCGATCATCAACTTCCTGGCTGTCGCGGCTGTCGTGTACTTCGTGTTCGTGTTCCCGATGAACAAGTTCAAGGAGCGCGCCGAGGCGAAGAAGGGCACTCCGGAGGAGGAGCCCGCCGCGGCCACCGAGACCGAGCTGCTCGCCGAGATCCGCGACCTGCTCGCGAATCAGCGCAGCGCCTGACGGCATCCGCCAGCCGAGAAGCCCGGTCCCTCATCGGAGGTGCCGGGCTTCTCTGCGCGCACGTCAGTAGTGCGGAGGGACGTCCTGCCGCAGGCGATCGTCGTTCGGCCCCTTCGGACCGGATGCCGGCGCGGACGGAGCCTCCTCAGCGCCGGGGACGGCGGCCTCCGGCTCCGTGTCGGTTCCGGGCACCGGGGTCAGCCGCGCCCGGCGGGATCCGGGAACCCGGACGACGCGCTGGCGCGGCTCGTCCTCACGCATCGCCGGGGTCGACGATGTCGATCGGCTGCGTGTCCTCCTCTGCCCGCGGTGCGGACGGAGAGATCCCCAGGACTGCGGCGATCCTCGTGGCGGCGGTCGCCGGGTCGCTGTAGAGGTCGAAGGCGTGCACGCGCACGTAATGCCAGCCCAGGCGGCGCAGGACGTGCGGTCGCAGGCGCAGCGTCTCGCGCAGCGACTCCCCTCGGGACTCCGGATCGGACTCGATGACCACGGCCTTGCCGTCGTGCTGGGCCACCAGCGGGAGCAGACCGCGGTAGTCGACGTCGACGGAGGCGCCGAGGCGACGGAGCTCCCTGGCGAGCGCGAGGGTCAGCGGATCGGCGAGGTCCTCCAGCCGGGCGTCGCGAGCACGCGCCGCGAGACCGCCGAGGATCGACATGAGCGTGGCGGCCCCGTATTCGAGGCGACCGTCGTCGAATGCCGACGGCCGGATCGACGACACGATCACCATCGAGCGGCGGGCCCTGGTCATGCCGACGGTGAGCAGCCGCTCGCCGTCCGGGGTCGACAGGTCGCCGAAGTCGCTGAGCACCCGGCCGTGCTTGGTGAGACCGAAGCCGAGGGAGAAGATCACACGATCGCGGCTCTCCGCGACAGACTCCTCGAGGGTGAGCACGGCGAAGGGCTCCGCCGTGTCGCGGCCGACGAAGTCCGCGACGTCGGAGCGCCCGGCGAACGCCGATGTGACCGCAGCGCGCACGCGCTCGGCATGGCGGGCGCTGGCCGTCACCACCATGAGCGACTCGTCGGGCCGGTGCACGGCGTGCTCGACGACGAGGGTGACGACCCTGGCAACCTCCGCCTCCGGGCTCTCCACCGCCCCCGACACGGGATCCGGCGTGCCCACGCCGCCCTCGACGTAGTCGACGGTGAGGCTGCCTCGACCCAGATAGGAGCCTGCCCACGGGAGGGAGACGATCTCCCCGCCGTAGAACGCGTCGTTGATGAGCTCGGCGAGATCCTCCCCGCCCGCGCGATAGCTCCGGGTCAGGGTCATCACCGGGAGCAGCTCCGAGAGGCGCTCGAAGACGGAGACCGGATCGAACGGCACCTCGGGCTCCCAGTCGTCGGCGGGATCGACGGCGACGTGGAACGGGGTGGGGCGCTGGGTGACCGGATCTCCGAAGGCGACGACCTGCCGCGCGCGACGGATCGCCGGCGCCGCCTCAGCCAGGTTGATGGCCGCGGCATCCACCAGGAGAACGGTGTCGAACTCGACGGAGTCCGGGATATCCGGGACGAGATAGGGCGACGAGATCCACACCGGCGCCAGCACGTTCACGAGAGCGGGTGCGGCGGCCACGATCTCCGCAGTGGTCGCCGTCGCCTGCTTGAGGGCGCTGCGCAGATGCCGGGCCTCGGTCGGCTCGTCCACGATCGCGATGCGCCACTGGTTCGCGAGCTGCCAGGCGAGCAGCGGCCCTGCCATCGCGGCGTGCGCCTCGTCGACGAGACGGAAGTCGCGCTCGAGCCGGTCGACGACGGCCGTGTTGGCCCCGAGCAGCGCACGGTTGTCCTGCAGAGCGCGCTCCAGGAGCGACTGCCACCAGGCGAACTCCAGCTCGTCCCCGACCTGCGCCTCGGAGACGTGGCGGACGGAGAGCTCGGCGAGCAGCGGCTCCAGCCCGAGCTCGGCCAGGCGGTCGCGCAGCTCAGCGCGCTCGACGAGATTGTCGAACACATCGGACTTCGCCGCGAGACCGGCGAGCGTCCGCACCAGACGTGCGACGGGGAGGGAAGCCAGCGGCTCACGACGGCCCAGCGCGGCATCCAGCTTGGCGAGCTCGGCCTCCACCCGCTGCCAGGCGACGTACACGTCGGCCAGACCGAGCGGGATCTCCGGGGCGACCCCCGCATCGACGCAGCGCTGCCACTGCGTCCGCTGCGCCTGGATGCGCAGCAGGGCCTCGTGCATCTCGCTCACGTGCACACCCGGGCGGACGTACTCCTTCGCGAGCCGCCGGAGCCGACGGCGGTTCGCCCCGGACATCCCCGGGGAGTCCCGGCGTGAGCCGTGCGCCTGGATGAGCTCGCCGAGAGGGCGCTCGAACACCGTCGGGCTGAAGCGGTCGAGGGAGTCGCGGATGCCCTGCAGGAGCCGGAGGTACTCGCCCAGCTCGTGGATCGTCGCGAACGGACGCATGTGGGTCTGCGCGATCAGCGCGTATCCGCGCTCGAGCAGGGCAGGGACGCTGGTCGAGTGCAGCCGAGCGGCGAGGCCGTGCGCGGCCTTCGCCGCCTCGGTGCTGGAGAAGGTGACCCCGTACCACGGGGAGTCGTCGGGGCCGAAGCGGAACTCGCCGAGCCGCGCGGCGTGCGCCATCATCTCCGCCGCGCCCGACCGGTCCCCGGAGAGGCGGCGCAGCGTCTCGGCGCTCAGGCGCGCCGTGGTCGACGGCGGGTTCGGGGCGGAGGCGAGCCTGGTCAGATGGCGCGTGGCGTCGAGGACGGAGGCGCCGGTGCCCGCGACCGGGGAGGTGAGCGCCTGACGGTAGTCGCGGAGCACGGCGCGCAGTCGCACCAGCGCGTCGTCGACGTCGCTCACCTTCGGCGCGGTCGCCTTCTCGTTGCGCCCGATCGCCCTGACGAGGTCGCGCCGGGTCGTCGCCGGGGAGACGGCGAGGCTGTCGAGCCCGATGCCGGTGAGCCGATGGCGCACCCCGTCGAGCGTCGAGCGCCGAGCCGACACCACGAGCACGCGCTTGCCCGCCCGGACCAGCTCGCCGAGCGCGTTGATCGCGGTCTGCGTGCCCCCGGTTCCGGGCAGCGTCGCGACGGTCAGCGAATGACCGGCCGCGATCCGGGCGAGCACCGCCTCCTGCTCGGCATCCGCGTCCAGCAGCAGGTTGTCGGATGCCGGGGCGCGGTCGTCCGGTCCGGTGTGGTGCGGCTCCGGGCGCCTGGCGGAGACCTGCTCCCTGTCGCCGACGTGACCGGCGAGCGCGTTCAGGACCAGGTGATCGAGGTTGCGGCCGTCGCGCGCCATCGCCCCGCCCACGTCGGCGAACGTCGAGACGACCAGGCGCGGCTGCACAGAGAACGTGTCGATGGAGCGCGTCGTCGCGCGCAGGCTGTCGATCACCGGCTGCGGCTTGAAGATGCCCCCGTCGTAGGCGAGGGCGGCGAGCCCGGCCGCGTCGATGACGAGGCCGAAGTGCTCGCGGGCGATCCGCACCAGTTCGGGGTTGACCTCGAAGACCCCCTGGAGCTTCAGCTCGAAATCGGAGTGGTGACGGCGGATCGCGAGCGGGCGCAGCAGCACGGGAGCGGCGAAGTCCGCTCCCCCGATACGCCATCCGGCGACGCCGACGGCGAGGTGCACGGCCTCGATGCCGCGGACCGTGCGCAGCTCGGTGTTCTTCGCGGTGATCCGCTCCGCGGCCAGGCGCGCGGTGCGCAGCCCGACCTCGTCGCGGAAGAGGTTCGACAGGAGGGTCGACTTCCCGGTGATGAACTGCGGAAGGCTGCCGGGGTGGGCCTTGGAGATGTCGATGCCCGACTCGACCGTGTCGCGGAACGTGATCAGCGGCGACGCCCCGCCGAGATCGGCGGCCTCCGCGCGGAGGCGGGTGCGCTCGGCTTCGGCCGCGTGGGCGACATCGACCCCGGTGCCGGACTCGTGCAGCTCGCCGAGGGTCACTGCGGCGTCCGTCGCCGCATCATCCGCAGCCTTGCCATCACGTCGCCACACACTTCACACACTAGGCGCGCGGCGGCGTTCGTGCCGGTATCCCGGGCGGGTTTCACCGGATTTCCGCCCCTGAACAGCCTTCGAACGTCTCCCGCGACTCCTCCTGCACAGGACCGGACGACGCCGGCCTCTCCCCCGAACGCGTGCTCGCCGCCTCCCGGCGCCGGCTCCACCCGTCAGGATGGAGCCATGACCTTCCGCTACGACTTCGCTCCGACCCCCTTCGGCGATGCGCTCGCGGTGTTCTCGGACGAGGGGATCGTGCGGTTCGATCTCTCCGAATCCGAGGATCCGTCTGTTCCCTGGCTTCTGGAGGGCGTGGCCCGCCGGCTGCACAGCGTGCCGGAGCCCGACCCCGGGGCGGCCGACGAACTCGCGCATCTGCTCGACGACTACTTCGAGGGCGTGCCGGTGCGCTTCGACGAGCATGTGACCCTGGACTGGCGCCTCGCCGAAGGGTTCGCGCGGACCGCACTGCAGACGATCGCGACGATCGGATGGGGCGAGACGCTCAGCTACGGCGAGGTCGCCGTGCTCGCGGGCCACCCCGGTGCCGCGAGGGCTGTCGGCACGGCGTGCCGGCTCACCCCGTTCTCGATCATCGTCCCGGTGCACCGGGTGGTGCGCTCCGACGGGACGCCGGGACACTACGGCGCGCATCCGGAGCGCAAGAGGTTCCTGCTCGACCTCGAGTCGCAGGGCCGGCGGCGAACCGGCTGACAGAAGGCGGGGACCCCGGCGAGTAGGCCGCCGGGGTCCCCGTGACTCAGCCGCGAGGGCTCAGCCGATCAGGCTCTGCCGGTCAGTGCTCGACCGCCTTCTCCGCGCCGAAGCCGGTCAGCGAGCGCACCTCCATCTCGGCCGCGAGCTGCGGAGACTCCTGCTGACTGCTGGTGATCGTGCCCAGCCAGCCGAGCAGGAACCCGAGCGGTATCGACACGATGCCCGGGTTGTTCAGCGGCCAGACCGCGATGTCGATCCCCGGGATCATCGACGTCGGAGAGCCGGAGAACACGGGCGACAGGACGATCAGGACGATCGCCGCGCCGAGGCCGCCGTACATGCTCCAGACCGCGCCCTGCGTGTTGAACCGGCGCCAGAACAGCGAGTACAGGATCGTCGGCAGGTTGGCGGATGCCGCCACCGCGAAGGCGAGGGCCACGAGGAAGGCGATGTTCTGCCCCTGCGCGCCGATACCGCCGACGATCGCCAGGATGCCGATCACGATCACCGTGCGACGCGCGACCCGCACCTCCCCGTTCGGGTCGGCCGCGACCGGCTCGCCCGCGGCGTCCCGACGGCCCTTCTGGATGACGTTGGCATAGATGTCATGCGCGAACGACGCGGCCGCCGTGATCGTGAGGCCCGCCACCACCGCGAGAATCGTCGCGAATGCGACCGCGGAGATGAAGCCGAGGAGGACCGGCCCGCCCAGGTAGAGCGCGAGCAGCGGCGCTGCCGAGTTCGGTCCTCCGGGAGCGGCGGCGATGACGTCGGCACCCACGAGAGCGCCGGCGCCGTAGCCGAGCACCAGGGTCAGCAGGTAGAACCCGCCGATCAGCCAGATGGCCCAGACGACCGAACGCCGCGCCTCCTTGGCGGTGGGCACCGTGTAGAACCGCATCAGCACGTGCGGCAGGCCCGCGGTGCCGAGGACCAGAGCCATGCCCAGCGACAGGAAGTCCCAGGGATTCGCGCCGTACTGCAGTCCGGGGCCGAGGATCGCATCGCCCTTGTCGGAGTTCGCGACGGCGGCCCCGAGCAGCGTGTTCAGGCTGAAGCCGTTGATCGCCAGCACCCACAGCGTCATCGCGATGGCGCCGCCGATGAGCAGGAACGCCTTGACGATCTGCACCCAGGTGGTGCCCTTCATGCCGCCGATGAGCACGTAGACGATCATCAGCACGCCGACCACCGCGATGACGACCGACTGCCCGATCCGCCCCTCGATGCCCAGGAGCAGGGACACCAGGCCGCCGGCCCCGGCCATCTGGGCGAGCAGGTAGAAGAAGCAGACGGCGAGGGTGGTGATCGCCGCAGCCATCCGCACCGGGCGCTGCTTGAGCCGGAACGACAGCACATCGGCCATCGTGAACTTGCCGGTGTTGCGCATGAGCTCGGCGACCAGCAGGAGCGCGACCAGCCAGGCCACCAGGAAGCCGATCGAGTAGAGGAAGCCGTCGTAGCCGTTGATCGCGATCGCGCCGCAGATCCCGAGGAAGGACGCCGCTGACAGGTAGTCGCCCGCGATCGCGAAGCCGTTCTGCGGGCCGGTGAAGGAGCGCCCAGCCGCGTAGTAGTCGGCCGCGGTCTTGTTGTTTCGGCTGGCGCGGATCACGATGAACAGCGTCACCGCCACGAATGCGCCGAAGATCGAGATGTTGAGGATGGGGTTGCTCTCGATGGCGACGGGATCCGTCGCCGTGTGCACGATGCTCATGCCTGTCCCTGCGCCTTCTCGAGTTCTTCGCGGATCTCGGTCGCGATCGGATCGAGCTTCCGGTTCGCGAATGACACATATCCCATCGTGATCGCGAACGTCGTGACGAATTGCCCGAGCCCGAGGAGCAGTCCGATTGTGATATCCCCCCACACGCGCTGCGACATGAAATCCGTCGCGAATGCGGCGAGCAGGACATACACGAAATACCAGATGAGGAAGAAAGCGGCGAGCGGGAAGATGAATGACCGCTGCGTGCGTTTCAGTGTGCGGAATCGAGCGGATTCCTCGACGGCGATGTAGTCGATCGCCTCCGTCGTCCGGGCGGGATTGTGTTCGCTCATGGGGCCTCCTTGCCGCATGTCTGCTGTCCTCCCCGGGGTCGCCGGGCGAGTGGTAGGGTCGACGCTACGAAACGGGGAACGGTGCCGTCACCCCCGAAAGTAGGTAGTCGTGAGCACACCGGCCGGGATGGAGCCCGAGACCGAGCTCGTCGCCCATGCGGTGCGCGAGCTGGCCCAGCGCACCCGCTTCCCTGTGACCTTCGGCGGCCTCATCGAAGAGGGCGTCGTCAACGTCACGAGCATCGTCGGCAACCGCACGCATCGCCTGGACGGCCTGCGCGTGCGTCCGGAGCGCGGCCTCGGCGGCAGGGCGATGATGGAGCTGCGCCCGCGGATGACCAGTGACTACGGGTCCTCGCAGCAGATCACCCACGACTACGACGTGTTCGTGCTCGGCGAGGGCCTGCGCACGCTGCTCGCCCTGCCGATCGTGGTCGGCGGGCGACCGCGCGGCGTGCTCTACGCGGGCGCCTGGGAGGAGACTCCGGTCGGCGGGGTCACGACGGCCCCCGCCATGCAGGTCGCGCAGTCGGTCGCAGACGAACTCCGCATCCGCGACGAGGTCGCCCGCCGGCTGCGCGCCGCCTCCCCGGCGGCGGATGCCGTGGCGCCGCAGCAGCGCGAGGAGCTGCGAGAGAGCTTCGCCGAGCTGCGCAGCATCGCCGCATCCATCGACGATGCCGACCTGCGCGCCCGCATCGCGCAGGTGGAGAGCCGCCTGGTGTCGCTCGCCGGCGACACTCCGGCGGCGATGACCGGCCCCGTGCCCACCGTGCACCTCTCCCCCCGGGAGACCGACGTGCTCGCGTGCGCGGCGCTCGGCGCGACGAACTCCGAGATCGCGGCGCAGCTCGGACTGCGCGAGGGCACCGTGAAGGCGTACCTCGGCACGGCGATGTCCAAGCTCGACGCGTCGACCCGGCATGCCGCGGTCACGAAGGCACGGCGGCTGGGGCTGCTCCCCTGACCCCTGCCCAGGCGGTGCCCAGCCGCATCCGCTAGCATCGGGAGCGGCCGGCATACCCCGGCCCCGGACGAGGCAGGCCAGTACCCGGTGAGCGCAAAGACTGGTCCGAGAGGACCGTCATGTCGTGGGTCATCCTGATCATCTCCGGAGTGCTCGAGGCAGTGTGGGCGACAGCGCTCGGCAAGTCCGAGGGCCTCACCAAGCTCTGGCCGAGCGTCATCTTCGTCGGCGGGCTGGTGCTGTCCATGCTCGGCCTCGCCTTCGCGATGCGCGAGATCGCGACGGGAACCGCGTACGCGGTGTGGGTGGGTATCGGTGCGGCGCTGACCGTCGCGTGGGCGATGATCACCGGCGACAGTGAGATCTCCTGGCCGCGCATCCTGCTCCTCATGGGTCTCGTGGGCTGCATCGTCGGACTCAAGCTCATCGACCCCGGTCACGAATAGCCGCCTTGTCGCAATTCCGCCGCGGCACTATTGTCAATTCCATGGCGAGAAGAATTGTGCACCAGCTGGTCGACGATATCGATGGCAGCGTCCTGGAAGTCGGCGAAGGCGAGACTGTGCATTTCTCGCTGAATGGCACCTCCTACGAGATCGACCTGAATGCCGAGCACGCGGAGGAAATGCGCAAGGCATTCGAGCCCTACATCTCGGCGGGTCGGCGCGCCGGCTCGGCAGGCGCCGTCCGAGCGAGCGCCCCGCGTAAGCGCCCAGGGCGCAATCCCGAGGTCGCGGCGATCCGCGCCTGGGCCAACGACAACGGCTACACGCTGTCGGAGCGCGGGCGCATCCCCGCTCCCGTCGTCGAGGCGTACAACGCCGCGCACTGATTCACTCGGGCGCCTCGGCGCCCTCCTGCGCCCAGGGCTCGTCACGCAGCGTGATCTCCTGGGTCATGTCCGTGAGGAAGCGGATCACCACGTCGCGCTCATCCGCGGAGAGCCGGGCGGCTGCGTAGAACCTCTTCGCCTGCTGACGCCCCACCGTCTCCATGGCGGCCTGGCGCGTCTCCGCGGTGATGGAGATCGCGAGCGCGCGCCGATCGGTGGGGTGCGGCGCGCGCCGGATGTGCCCGCCCTTCTCCAGCCTGTCCAGCAGCTTGGTCGTCGACGCCGTCGAGATACCCAGATGGCCGGCGATGCCTGACGGGGTCGCGATGAGACCCCTGTTCGCGCAGACGATCAGGTAGTGCAGTGCGCGCATGTCGGTCTCGTTGAGCCGCATGTAGCGACGCGACGCCAGCGAGAGCCTCTGCTCCGCGTCACGCAGGTCGCCGAGCGCGCCCATCAGCACGGCGATCTGCCGCAGCGCCTCCGGCTCCACTCCGGTGCGGTCTATCAGCGTGCTCCGGGGATCGCTCGCGTCGACGTCGTAGATCGCCGAGTGGGTGAGCCCGTCGGGGGAACGACGCTCCTCCGCGCTGGACGAATCCGACGCGACCTCGCGGAAGGGGGTGGCGTCGGGTCCGGTATCCATGCGATCATGCTACACACCAATTACTTCATGCTAAGTTGACTATTAGCTAAGCTAACTATTAGAGGAGTCCTGGTGATCGACGATGTGACGCTCCTGGCCGCGGACGGTTCGCCGATCGGGTCGATGCGCAAGGATCTGGTCCACTCCTCCGCGACCCCTCTGCACCTCGCGTTCTCCTGCCACGTCTTCGACGATGACGGGCGGATGCTGGTGACCAGGCGCTCGCTCGGAAAGCGCACCTGGCCCGGTGTCTGGACCAACAGCTTCTGCGGGCATCCGCGTCCCGGCGAGCCGATCGTCGATGCCGTCCGCAGGCACGCGCTCTCGGAGCTCGGCGGCCGTCTCCGGAAGATCGAATGCCTGCTGCCCGACTACCGGTACCGTGCGACCGACGCAAGCGGCGTCGTCGAGAACGAACTGTGCCCTGTCCACGTGGCGCAGATCGACGGCGACATCGCCCCCGCCCCGGGCGAGGTCCTCGAGTGGGCGTGGACCACTCCTTCTGATCTCAGCACGGCACTCGCCGCGGCGCCGTTCGCCTTCAGCCCGTGGCTCCGAGAGCAGCTTCCGCTGCTGCGGGCGATCGGCGCGGCATGAGCGCCCCCGTGCTCGACGTCACCGCCGACGTGCGCGCGAGGGTCTCGCAGACGCTGCGTCGTCAGCTCGCCGAGCGGACCCCGTCGGAGCACGCCTACGGCCCCGAGTTCACCCGCCTCTGGCAGCTCGCCGCCGAGCACGCGGCAGGCGGCAAGCTGCTGCGGCCGCTCCTCCTCGTCGAGACCCACGCCGGCCTCGCGCAGCGCGGCGCAGAGGATGCCCCCGATCCGGGGGTGCTCCAGGTCGCCGCCCTGGTCGAGCAGCTCCACTTCGCCTTCCTGCTCCACGACGACGTCATCGACGGCGATCTGCGCCGACGCGGGACGGCGAACCTCATCGGCGTCCTGAGCGGGATCGGCTCCGCCGCGGCCGGCCACGTCGACGAGCGCGGGCGGGAGCTGCACTGGGCGCGCAGCAGCGCTCTGCTCATGGGAGATCTCCTCCTCTCCTCGGCCCTCCTCGGCTTCGCCCGCGCCGATCTCCCCGCCGGGGCCCGCACCCGTCTGCTCGCCCTCGTCGATCACACCGTGACGGAGACGGTCGCGGGAGAGCACGGCGACGTGGGGCTCGCCGACGGGATGATCCCGCCGGATCTCCCGGCGATCCTGGCGACGACCGCCCGCAAGACGGCGACGTACTCGTTCGAGCTTCCGCTGCGCTGCGCCGCGATCCTCTCCGGAGCCTCGAAGGCGACGGAGACGACCCTCGGCGCGATCGGCCGACGCGTCGGCCTCGCCTATCAGCTCCAGGACGACCTCCTCTCGGCGTTCGGCGAGCACTCCGAACATGGCAAGGACCCCTTCTCCGACCTCCGCGAAGGCAAGCAGACGGCGATCATCGCGTTCGCCCGGATGACAAGCGCGTGGCCGCGCATCGCCACCCGGTTCGGCGCTCCGGATCTCGGGCCGGACGAGGGCGGGGAGATGCGCGAGCTCCTGCGGGAGTGCGGGGCCGAACGGTTCGTCCGCCGGCTCGTCGACGAGGAGTTCGCCGCCGCCACGGCCATGGCGACGGAAGCGGAGCGGTCCGGCCGCATGCCTGGCGCCGCTCTGGACGCCGTGCGGACGCTGCTCGCACGTCTCGAAGGACGCAGGTCATGACCGGCACGGCGCCGGCGATCGCCGATGACGCCCTCGCACGATTCACCCGAACCGCGGAGGCGGCATCCGCGGACGTCATCCGCGCCTACTCCACCTCCTTCGGACTCGCGACCCGTCTGCTCGGTGCACGTCATCGGCAGCACGTGCGCAACATCTACGCGATGGTGCGGGTCGCGGACGAGATCGTCGACGGGGTGGCCGCCGCGGCCGGGCTCGACCCTCAGGCGCAGTCGGAGGCTCTCGCCGGCTACGTCGATGACACGCACCGCGCGATGAGTCAGGGGTACAGCAGCAACATCGTGCTGCATGCGTTCGCGCGAACAGCCCGTGAGGCAGGCATCGACGAGACCCTGACACAGCCGTTCTTCGACTCGATGGCCGCGGATCTCGACGGCGCGGAGGAGCCTCGGCATCTGAAGAGCTACGACGCCGAGCAGCATCGGCGGTACGTCTTCGGCTCGGCGGAGGTCGTCGGCCTGATGTGCCTGCGCGTGTTCCTGCGGGCGGAGCGGCCGGGACCGGCCGATCTGGCATCCATGGAGCACGGCGCCCGGCAGCTCGGCGCGGCCTTCCAGAACGTGAACTTCCTGCGCGACCTGACCGACGACACGGAACGGCTGCACCGCGACTATCTGGGCGGCGCCGGACGCCTCACCGACTCCGGACGCGACGCCTGGGTGGAGACGGTCCGCGGCCAGCTGGCCGACGCCCGCCGCACGATCCCCCTGCTCCCGCGGGACTGCCGAGCCGCCGTGAGAACCGCGCACGATCTGTTCGAAGCACTCACCCGCCGGGTGGAGCGCACGCCCGCTGAGGCGCTCTGTCGCGAACGCGTGCGCGTGCCGGACACGCTCAAGGCGGCCCTCGCGCTGCGCGCCGTGCTCGCGACCGCGGGGCGGCCGTCATGAGCCGCATCGTGGTGATCGGCGCCGGCGTCGCAGGTCTCGCCACGGCAGGCCTGCTCGCACGCGACGGGCATGAGGTCCTCGTCCTCGAGCGCGCCGGAGCGATCGGAGGCAGAGCGGGCAGTCTCGAGCGGGGCGGGTTCCGCTTCGACACCGGACCGTCGTGGTACCTGATGCCGCAGGTCTTCGAGCACTTCTTCGCCATGATGGGAACGACGAGCGCCGAACAGCTCGAGCTCGTTCCCCTGGATCCCGGGTACCGGGTCTTCACGCCGCCTCGCCGGGACGCCCCGAACACCGTGGACGTGCGCCCCGGTCGCGCCGCGGCATCACGGCTGTTCGAGTCCCTGGAACCCGGGGCGGGCGCCGCCCTGCAGGCCTACCTCGACTCCGCCGGCCGCGCCTCCGCCCTGGCGATGCAGCACTTCCTGTACAACCCGTACACGCGCCTCTCCTGGCTCCGCCACCCCGACGTCCTCCGCGCCGCACCGGATCTCGTGCCGCTCCTCCTCTCGCGGCTCCGGTCGTACGCCGGGCGCCGTTTCCGGCATCCGGTGCTGCGGCAGATCCTCGGATACCCGGCCGTGTTCCTGGGAACCGATCCGCGCACCGCACCGGCGATGTACCACCTCATGAGCGCACTCGACCTCGACGAGGGCGTGCTCTACCCGCAGGGCGGATTCCATCGCGTCATCGAGCGCATCGGGGCGCTCGCGACGGGTGCCGGGGCCGAGATCCGCACCGGCGCCGAGGTCACCGCCATCCTCACGGACCACGCGCACGGCCGCACCAGGGCCGCCGGCGTCGAGTGGGTGGATGCGGACGGCTTGCGGCATCGCGAGGAGGCTGACGCGGTCGTGTCGGCCGCCGACCTGCACCACACCGAGACGGAGCTGCTGCCGGCGTCCCTGCGCACCTACCCGGAGCGGTGGTGGCGGCGGCGCACGAGCGGACCCGGCGGGGTGCTCGTCATGCTCGGCGTGCGCGGGGCGCTGCCCCAGCTGCCGCACCACTCGCTGTTCTTCACCGAGGACTGGGACGCGAACTTCGACGCGATCTTCGGTCCCCGCCCTTCCGTGCCGGACCCCGCCTCGGCGTACGTGTGCCGGCCGAGCGCCTCGGACCGTGACGTCGCGCCGTCCGGCTTCGAGAACCTCTTCGCGCTGGTGCCCGTGCCGGCGGATCCCGCGATCGGTCACGGCGGAGCGGACGGTGCGGGCTCCCCCGCGGTCGAGCGCGCCGCGGACGCCGCCATCGACCTCGTCAGCGCGTGGGCGGGGATCCCCGATCTCCGCGACCGGATCGTGGTGCGCGAGACGCGCGGGCCGGCGGACTTCCGCGACGACCTCCGCTCCTGGCGCGGCGGGATGCTGGGACCGGCGCACACGCTGGGGCAGAGCGCCATGTTCCGGGCCGGGAACGCGTCGCGGCGCGTGCGGGGCCTGTACTACGCGGGCGGAACGACGTCGCCCGGTGTCGGCGTGCCGATGTGCCTGATCAGCGCGGAGCTGGTCCTGAAGCGCCTGCGCGGAGACCACTCGGCCGGACCGCTCGCTCCGCGCCCTGCCGGTCGGAAGGCGCAGGCGCGATGACCGGGTTCGTGCATCTCGGCCTGCTACTGATCGGCTCCGGCTGCCTGCTGCTGCTGGACCGCCGCTTCCGGCTGTTCTTCTGGCGCGATCCCGCGGCGGCGCTCGTCGTCACCGCGATCGGGCTGGCGTTCTTCCTCGCCTGGGACGTCGCGGGGATCGCGGCCGGGGTCTTCCTCCGGGGGGAGTCGGCGATCGCCACCGGGCTGGTGCTCGCCCCTGAGTTTCCCATCGAGGAACCCGTGTTCCTGCTCTTCCTCGTCCAGTGCACCATGGTCGCCTACACGGGTGCCGCTCGGGTCCTCGGCAGCGGATCGCGAGGAGGGCAGGCATGACCGCCTATCCGATGCTCGCCCTCTGGTTCGCCGGCGGGGCCGCCGTCGCTGCGACCGTGCTCTGGGCGCCCGCCCGAGAACGCCCGCGCGGTGGAGCCGTCGTCGCTACGGCTCTCGTGCTCCTGGCTCTGACGGCCGTCTTCGACAACCTGATGATCGCGGCCGGGCTCTTCCACTACGAGGAGCAGCACCTGCTCGGCGTGCGGATCGGTCTCGCTCCGATCGAGGACCTCGCGTACCCGCTCGCAGGAGCACTCCTCCTGCCCGCCGTCTGGTCCCGGCTGCGCGGGCGGCGGAAGCCGGAAGGAGACCCCTCTTGAGCGCGCCGTCGCGAGCTTCCTCGCTCGTGCGGGACGCGGGGCTGCTGATGCTCTCCTCCCGCCCGGTCAGCTGGATCAACACCGCCTTCCCGTTCGGCGCCGCGTACCTCCTGTCGACGAGGGAGCTGGACGCGACCGCCGTGGTCGGTGTCCTCTACTTCCTCGTGCCCTACAACCTCGCCATGTACGGGATCAACGACGTCTTCGACTACTCCTCGGACCTCGCCAACCCGCGCAAGGGCGGAATCGAGGGAGCGCTCCTGCCGCCCCGGCTCCACCGCATCACGATCGGCGCTGCGGCACTGACCAACCTCCCGTTCCTCGTCTGGATGGTCGCGACCGGGAACACGGCATCCACGATCGCCCTGGCCGTCAGCATCGGCGCGGTGATCGCGTACTCCGCCCCCGGCCTGCGCTTCAAGGAGCGGCCGTTCCTGGACTCCGCCACCTCCAGCATCCATTTCGTCTCCCCCGCCGTGGTCGGCCTCACCCTGGCAGGCTCGGAGCCGGCCCCGGCCGTCGTGATCGTCCTCATCGCCTTCTTCCTCTGGGGAGCCGCGGCGCATGCCTTCGGGGCCGTGCAGGACGTCGGGCCGGACCGGTCCGCCGGGATCGCCTCGATCGCCACGGTCATCGGCGCCCGCGCCACGGTGCGTCTCGCCCTCGGACTGTGGACGGTGGCAGGACTCGCGATGCTCGCCACCGGATGGCCCGGGATGCTCGGCGCCGTGCTCGCGCTCCCCTACATCGTCAATGCGGCGCCGTGGCGCGACGTCGCGGACGAGGATGCCGCCGACACCAACAGGGCATGGCGCCGGTTCATCGCCCTGAACTACCTGTCCGGCTTCCTCGCGACGATGATCCTCATCCTCGCCTGGTTCTCCTGATCCCCTCCCGAAAGGATGCCGATGCCCGGCCCCCTCCCCGTCCTCGAGCCTCAGCCCCGCGAGCGCAGCAGACGCCGCTCCTGGGCGCGTGTCCTCCTCCCCGCCGCTCTGATCGTCATCTGGCTCGCCGGGGCCTCCTTCGGCGGCCCGCTGTTCGGCAAGGTCGACGAGGTGTCCTCGAACGACCGCACGGCATACCTGCCGGAGTCGGCGGACGCCACGCAGGTGCAGAAGGAGCTCGGCGAGTTCAGCGACGACGACGCGATCCCGGCGGTCGCGGTCTTCGTCGGCGACGGTGAGCTGTCGGCGGCGGACCTGGAGGCGATCGCGGATGCCGTCGCGGGCGCCACCGAGGTCGAGGGCGTCGAGGACGAGGTGTCCCCGGCGATCCCTTCGGAGGACGGTGTGGCGGTGCAGGCGTTCATCCCGATCAGCGGTGACGCCGATCTCGGCGACACCGTGTCCGCACTCGGCGCGCACCTGCGCGAAGCCGCGCCCTCCGGAGTCACCGTCCAGATCACCGGCCCGGCCGGCTTCAGCGCCGACCTCGTCGCCGGCTTCGCCGGCATCGACGGCCTGCTGCTCGGCGTCGCCCTGCTCGCCGTGCTCGTGATCCTCGTGCTGGTCTACCGGTCGCTGCTGCTGCCCGTGATCGTGCTGTCCACCAGCCTGTTCGCGCTCTGCGTCGCCCTGCTCTCTGTCTGGTGGCTGGCGAAGGCCGAGATCCTGCTCCTCAGCGGTCAGACGCAGGGCATCCTGTTCATCCTCGTGATCGGCGCGGCGACCGACTACTCGCTCCTGCTCGTGGCGCGGTTCCGCGAGGAGCTCCGCCACGTCCAGGACAAGGGAGCCGCGCTGCGCTCCGCGTGGAGGGGCGCCTTCGAGCCCGTCGTCGCCTCCGGAGGCACGGTGATCGCGGGGCTCCTCTGCCTCCTGCTCAGCGACCTGAAGTCGAACAGCACCCTGGGCCCGGTCGCGGCGATCGGCATCGCGTTCGCCATGCTCGCCGCGCTCACTCTGCTCCCCGCGCTGCTGCTCCTGTTCGGCCGTGCCGCCTTCTGGCCGCGCCGCCCGGACTTCGCCCCGGGCACGGTCGCCGCCGAGGACGGCATCCGTCCGGCGGGGCTGTGGGCACGCCTCGCCCAGGCGGTCCGCCGGCGTCCGCGCCTCATCTGGATCGCCACGACCGCCGTGCTGCTCCTCGGATCCGCCGGCCTGACGCAGCTGAACGCCGACGGCGTGCCGCAGTCCGAGCTCGTGCTCGGCGCCTCGGAGGCTCGCGACGGGCAGGCGGCACTGGGCGCGCATTTCCCCGGCGGGTCCGGCAGCCCGGTGTACGTCCTCGTCGACGAGGAGCGGATGCCGGACGCCGCTGCCGTTCTGCTCGACGATGACGGCGTCGACGCTGTCTCGATCGCATCCTCCGGCTCCCCCAGCGGCACCGCACCGGTCACCGCGGACGGCATCGGCGCGGTGGGAGCCCCGGGCACCCCCATCCCCGAGCCGACCGTCGCCGACGGCCGAGTGCTGCTGCAGGCGACGCTGATGGATGCCGCCGACTCCGACGCCGCGGCATCCACGGTGCGCGAGCTGCGCGATGCCCTCGATCCCCTCGGCGCCCTGGTCGGCGGCGTCACCGCGACCTCCGTCGACACGAACGACGCGTCGATCCACGACCGGAACCTCATCATCCCGGTCGTCCTCGGCGTCATCCTCGTGATCCTCATGCTGCTGCTGCGCTCGATCCTCGCACCCGTGCTGCTGATCCTCACCACGGTGCTGTCGTTCGGCACCGCCCTGGGAGTCTCGGCCGTCGTGTTCAACGGCATCCTCCGGTTCCCCGGTGCAGACCCCGCCGTTCCCCTGTACGGCTTCGTCTTCCTCGTGGCGCTCGGCATCGACTACAACATCTTCCTCATGACGCGCGTGCGCGAGGAGGCGACGCGGCACGGCACGCGCGACGGCATCCTGCGCGGGCTGGCCGTCACCGGCGGGGTGATCACCTCGGCCGGCCTCGTGCTGGCGGCGACCTTCGCCGCGCTCTCGGTGATCCCGATCCTCTTCCTCGTCCAGCTCGCCTTCATCGTGGCGTTCGGCGTTCTGCTCGACACGTTCGTCGTGCGGTCGCTGCTCGTGCCGGCCTTGTCGTACGACATCGGGCGCGCCGTGTGGTGGCCGTCGAAGCTCTGGCGCCGGGGAGAGGACTGAGCGAGAGGCTGGGGTGCCCTCGACAGGATTCGAACCTGCGACCTGCCCTTTAGGAGAGGGCTGCTCTATCCTGCTGAGCTACGAGGGCGTTCTCCCCCAGTCTACGGGAGACGCTTCGGTGGTCCGTTCACGCGGCGAGGGCGAGATACGGCTCCCACCGTGGGTCGCTGCGCTCGGTGCCCCGCACTGTCCATGCAGTGCCGTGCGGCGGGCGCGGGGTGATCCGCAGCTCCCATCGCATCTCCTGCGGCGTGCGGTCGCTCTTGACGTTGTTGCACCGCAGGCAGCAGGCGACGAGGTTCTCCCAGGAGTCCGCGCCGCCACGCGACCGCGGCAGCACATGGTCGATGGTGGATGCCGCCTTGCCGCAGTATCCGCAGCGGTGGTTGTCCCGCCGCAGCACGCCGCGTCGCGTCACTGGCACGCGGCGGCTGATCGGCACGCGCACGTAGCGGGAGAGGACGATGACCGCAGGCCGATCGTAGACGCCGTGGGTGCCCCAGACGGGGTCGTCCTCCACGCGCTCGATCACCGTCGCCTTGTCGTTCATGACGAGGACGAGGGCTCGTTTGAAGGACACGATCGCGAGCGGCTCGTATCCGGCATTCAGGACCAGTGTGCGCATCTTCATCCTCTCGATCCGCCGGGACGGCTTCCCGGCACTCTCGACTCACACGAGGTCGCGCGGACGGCAGAGCGTTCGCAGGGACGAAAAAAGGCGCTGTCTACAGACAGCGCCTCTCACGCACGGCAGCACCGTGGCGTCCCTGCGGCCGATGCTGAAGGACGTGACGACCGAGGGCATCCATGGTTCGGATGCTCGATATTCGCTCCATCAGCCTCTCCCGCCTGTGCGACAACGGGTTCAGGCTAACCCATCAGCGACACGTCGGGGCGAAACTCCCGGTGAACAGCCGAAGGCGTGTCAGGGAGCGGAGGATGCGACGAGGATCAGCCGGCGTTCGCTGCGAGCCAGGCGGCGGGCTCCATGAGGCCGCCGTTGACCCAGACCTCGAAGTGGAGGTGGTTCGCGGTCGAGCGCCCGGTGCTGCCGACGAAGCCGATGAGCTGGCCGGCCTCGACCGTCTGCCCGGCCTCGACCTGGCGCGATCCGTAGATCATGTGCCCGTAGGTGGTCTGCACGCGCTGACCGCCCACGACGCTGTCGAGCATCACGCAGACGCCGTAACCGCCGATGCTCTCGGCGGATGCGCGGACGACACCCGCAGCCGCCGCGTAGATGGGCGTGCCGGCCGGCGCGAGCATGTCGATGCCGTTGTGCCCGCCGCCGATCGTGCGGCTGACACTGTAGGAGCCCTGCGGGAGGGGGTAGCGGACCTCACCCGAGCCCGGGGAGACGAGCGCGTAGTTGCCGATGTCGAAGCCGGCGGTCGACGCCACGGCCGCGGCGCGGGCCGCAGCGGCCTCCTCGGCCTTCTTCTTGGCGATCTCGTCCGGCGTCGTCGCCGTGAAGGTGCCGCGGTTCAGCGGCGCGGCCGTCGCCTCGGAGGCCACGACGAGCGACTGCGCGTCGACGGCGGCGAGCTGCTGGACCGTGGTGGCCGTCTCGTCCGGCTTGCTGCTGGCGTAGGCCGGCAGAGCGATGGCGGCGACGAGGGCACCGACCGCCCCGAAGATGGCGACCGAGCGGAGGGGCTTCACGATCTTGCGGGAGCCGGCTCGCGCACCCGTCCTGCGGGCGACTGCTCGATCTTCGATTGTCTTCGCGGGCGACTCGATGTCTTTGACCAAGATGTGATCCTCCTGCGCCTGCGCGCTTCGGGTAGCGCTGGCTCGTCGGCACTCTGCTCTCGTGGCACGTATGTAGCTCGGGTACTTTGTGCGTTTCATGCCGGGAAGACGACGAGCCTGAAAGGCGATCTTCACGGTCATCGCCAGCGGGCTTCTTCGCGGGCGACCTGTCCGAGGTTACCGGAAGATAACGATCGTGTCACCCTGCGAACCTGGCAAAACGCGGAGAACCACCCGCCGGCGCCGGAAGACGGCGCCGGGGATCAGGCGGGCTCGCCCACCAGGAAGATGTGCGACGCGAGCTCGACGGGCAGCTCGAGGCCCTCGTCCTTGCCCTCCATCTGGATGAGGACGTAGCCCTCGCTGTATCGGTAGTCGCCCTTCGCACCGGGGACGACACCGGCGTCGCGCAGCTGCTCGAGCAGTTCCGGGTCGACCTGCGCCGGCTCGGCGAGACGGCGCACCGTGCCCTCGATCGGCTCGCCGGCCGCGTTCAGCTTCTGCACCAGGCCGATGACCCCCTCGTCGAACGTCCGCGCCGGCACGTCGCCGAGCTGGTCGAGTCCGGGGATCGGATTCCCGTAAGGCGACTCCGTGGGGTGTCCGAGGAGTTCGACGAGACGGCGCTCGACCTGCTCGCTCATGACGTGCTCCCAGCGGCAGGCCTCCTCGTGGACGAACGCCCAGTCCAGCCCGATCACGTCGGAGAGGAGACGCTCGGCCAGGCGGTGCTTGCGCATCACGTCCACAGCCTTGCGGCGGCCGGCATCCGTCAGCTCGAGCGTGCGGTCCTCGGAGACGACGACGAGGCCGTCGCGCTCCATGCGCCCGACGGTCTGCGACACCGTGGGCCCCGAGTGGCCGAGGCGCTCGGAGATGCGCGCGCGCAGGGGCACGATGTTCTCCTCCTCGAGCTCGAGGATGGTGCGGAGGTACATCTCCGTGGTGTCGATCAGGTCGGTCATCTGGCCCTCCGGGTCTTCTTAGGCAAGCCTACCTTCCCCGGCCGACGTCGGCGCTTCACACGGGGAAACCAGGCAGGACGCGCACCCTAGAATCGACCCATGGCGATCGAGATTCCCCGAGACCTCCTGCCCGCTGACGGCCGCTTCGGATGCGGCCCCTCGAAGGTGCGCCCCGAGCAGCTGGATGCGCTGCTCGCCGCCGGCGCGAGCCTGCTGGGCACCTCGCACCGCCAGGCCCCGGTGAAGAACCTGGTCGGCAGCGTCCGCGAGCAGCTCGCCGCGCTCTTCCGCCTCCCCGAGGGCTACGAGATCATCCTCGGCAACGGCGGCTCCACCGCGTTCTGGGACGCGGCGGCCTTCGGCCTCATCGAGCGCCGCAGCCAGAACCTCGTGTTCGGCGAGTTCGGCGGCAAGTTCGCCGCCGCGGCGGCCGCCCCGTGGCTCGAGGCACCGGACGTCCGCAAGGCCGAGCCGGGATCGCGCCTGCCCGCCGAGATCGTGGAGGGCGTCGACGTCTACGCCTGGCCGCACAACGAGACCTCGACCGGCGTCTCGGCCCCGGTCGAGCGGGTCGCCGCCGAGGGCGCTCTGACCGTCATCGACGCGACCAGCGCCGCCGGCGGCATCGACTTCGACGTCGCGCAGGCGGACGTGTACTACTTCGCGCCGCAGAAGAACCTCGGCTCCGACGGCGGCCTGTGGTTCGCCGCGGTGTCACCCGCAGCCATCGAGCGCATCGAGCGGATCGCTGCATCCGGCCGGTACATCCCGGAGTTCCTCAGCCTGAAGAACGCCGTCGACAACTCGCGCCTGAACCAGACCCTGAACACCCCGGCCCTGACGACCCTGCACCTGCTGGACAGCCAGCTGCGCTGGATCCTCGGGAACGGCGGGCTCGCCTGGGCCGCGGCGCGCACCGCCGAATCCTCCGGCGTGCTCTACGACTGGGCGGAGGCGACCGCCGTCGCGACCCCCTTCGTCACCGATCCCGCTCACCGCTCCCCCGTCGTCGCGACCATCGACTTCGACGACACCGTCGACGCCGCCGCGATCGCGAAGACGCTGCGGGAGAACGGCATCGTCGACACCGAGCCGTATCGCAAGCTCGGCCGCAACCAGCTGCGCGTCGCCACCTTCGTCTCGATCGAGCCCGACGACGTCCGTCAGCTCACCCGGGCGCTCGATCACGTCCTGGAGAACTCCGGCAGCTGACTTCGGCTCGGGGATTGTGAAGAGGGGCCGCGCGATGCGCGGCCCCTCTTCACATCCCCCGGCTCGCCGGGGCGCGTGCGGTCACTCCTCCTCGGAGTCGCTCCCGGTCTCGTCGTCGTCGGTCTCGTCGTCGGACTCGTCGTCCTCGTCCTCGTCAGACTCGTCATCGTCCTCATCGGACTCGTCATCGTCGTCGGTCGCCGAGTCGTCGAGCTCGTCGATGTCGACGCCGTCGAGGTCGCCGGCGTGCAGCGTCCTGGGCTCGTCCCCCTCGGTCTCGTCATCGAGCTCGTCGAGATCGTCGAGTTCATCCTCGGAGTCGTCCAGAAGGTCGTCGAGGTCCTCGGCACCGTCCTCGATCTCGGCGAGCGCATCCGCTGCGGCATCCGCGTCGCCGGCGGCCGCGGCGGCCTGCTCGGCGAGCTCGGCCTGGTGCGCACGGTACTCCGCCAGCCTCTCGGCCCACGGCACCCACTCGGGCGCCAGCAGTGCGCCGTCGCCGGGGAGCAGCTCGACCTCGAGGACGGTCGGGTCCTCATCGTCCACGCGCGCCACCGTCACGGTCCAGTACCAGCCCGGGTACCCGGGGAGCCTGTTCTCGAAGCGCAGCGAGACGGGGCCGCCCTCCTCGACGAGGTAGCCGGCGGCCGGACCGATCGTCGACGCCGGAGTGATCTCGCGCAGAGCGGCCAGCGCGAGATCGTGGGCGTCCAGCAGACGCCGGTCGGCGTCAGGCTTCGAGGTCATCGGCGACCTTGCGCAGGACGGCCGCGATCTTGCGGCCGTGTCCGGACGAGGGGTAGCGGCCGCGACGGAGATCGCCGCCGATGCCGTCGAGGAGCTTGACGAGGTCCTCGACGATGATGGCCATGTCGTCTGCGGGCTTGCGCTTCGCCTTCGCCAGGCTCGGCGGAGCCTCGAGGACTCGCACCGAGAGGGCCTGCAGTCCGCGCTTGCCGTCGGCGACCCCGAACTCCACGCGCGCGCCGGTCTTCACCACGGTGCCCGCAGGCAGCGCCGAGGCGTGCAGGAAGACGTCCTGGCCGTCATCGGTGGCGATGAAGCCGAAACCCTTGTCTTCGTCGTAGAACCTGACCTTGCCGGTGGGCATGGGAGAAACCTCGCTGAGTCGGTGTGGAGCTGGACGGCGCGCAGAAGCGGCCGTCTCCAGCCTACCGGTCGGCGACGCACTAGGCTGAGACGGATGAGCACGCAGAGTCCGGAACCGGAGGTTCCCGTCCGTCCACTGGACCGCATCCTCGCCTTCACCGCGCTCGGACTCGCCGCGGCCTCGATCCTGTGCTTCTTCGCCATCATCATCGGAACCGCGGCCGGGATGGAGCAGAAGGACTTCGCCGAGGGGGCCTGGCCGTTCGTCGCCGGCATCCCGTACTGGGGCCTGCCGCTGGCGTTCGTGATGATCATCTCGCTCCTCGTGATGAGCTTCATCCGGAAGGGTCGCGCGGGATCGCGGCGCTGAGGACCCCGGCATGAGCACGCACGCCCGCCCTCTGGCCGAATGGCTGGCCGCGGCGAGCGATGACGAGCTGAGCGCACTGTTCGCGGCCCGCGGGGTGCGAGCGGATGCCGCCTGGCAGGACTTCTTCGACGCGGCGGAGGCGCTGCTGGAGCCGGGTTCGCTGTCGCGGGTGCTGACGACGCTCACGGCCGCCGAGGCCGAGGCGCTGCGGCGCGCGGCCGGCGGCGACGATCCCGGGGAGCGTCGCGGAATGCTGGCGTCCCTGGGACTTCTGCTTCCCGACGGCACCGTGCCGCCCCCGGTCGCCTCGGCGCTGGCGGGCAGGCCGCCGGCCGAGTCCCGCGACGCCGTGGAGCCCCCGCCGTCCGGCGACGACGCATCCGCCCATGCCGCCGAGCGCGCGTTCACGACGGTCGCCGCGCTCGCCGATCTGATGCTCGTCACGAAGGAGCGCCCGCTCACCCTGCTGGCCGGCGGTGCGGTGAGCGCGGGCGAGAAGCGGCTGCTCGCCGAGGCCGGCCTCGTCGTCGACGCCGTCGACCTGCTCGTCGCGCTCGCGATCGACGCGGGTCTCGCCGTGACGGAAGAGCGCCGGCTGCGGACCACCAGCGGCGCCGAGGAGTGGCTGCGCGCCCCGGTCGGACCCCGCTGGAGCGCGCTCGTGACGGGGTTGCGCGCGGCGCTCCCCCGCGGCATCCGCGACGGCGACGGCTGGACGCCGCCCTCCTCCTGGGCCGGAGCGCACCCCTGGGACCCCGCCTGGCCGGAGCGCTGCGCCGGGCTGCTCGAGCGCGCCCGGCTCCTCGGCCTCATCGCCGACGACGGCTCCGAGCCGGCATGGGCGCGCCCGCTCCGCGCCGGCGGGCCCGCCGACCCCGCCCCGCTCACGGCGCTGCTGCCGGCGGAGGTCGATCGCATCTTCCTGCAGAACGACCTCACCGCGATCGCGCCCGGTCCGCTCGCCCCGGCGCTCGACGTCCGCCTGCGCACGATGGCGGCCAGGGAGTCGGCGGCGCAGGCGTCGTCCTACCGGTTCACGGCCGAGTCGGTCGCGCACGCGCTCGTCGCCGGCGAGACCGAGCAGTCGATGCTCGACTTCCTCGAGGGCATCTCGCTCACCGGCATCCCGCAGCCGCTCCGCTACCTCGTGGGGCACACCGCGCAGCGCCACGGCCTGGTGCGGGTCTCCGTCGACGGCGAGACCGGGCGCACCAGGATCGAGAGCGTCGACGACCACCTCCTCGCGGCGATCTCCGTCGATCAGGCGCTGCGCCCCCTCGCACTCACGAAGCACGTCGGCTCGCTCACCACGCGTGTCGGACGGGACACCGTGTACTGGGCGCTCACCGATGCGCGCTATCCGGCCACTCTCGTCGCCGAGGACGGCACCGTCCTCACGGGTGAGCGGCATCCCGTGGCCGACCCGGTGCCCGTCGCCCCTGCGGATCACCGCCCCCTGATCGCGGCCCTGCGCGCACATCAGGGGCCCGATGCGGATGCCGCCTGGCTCGACCGCGAACTGGAGGCAGCCGTCCGCGCCAAAGCCGTTCTCCGGGTGACCGTCGGCATGCCGGACGGCTCGACCAGGGAACTCCTGCTGGAGGCGACGGGACTCGGCGGCGGTCGGCTGCGCGGCAGGGACCGCGCGGCGGACGTCGAGCGGACGCTCCCGGTCTCCAGCATCCGCTCCGCGACCATCGTCGCGACCTGAGAGGCCGGGAGTCCGGGCGGCCCGCGCCCCCGGCATCCGCCCGCCGGTAGACTGGTCTGCTATGTCTGATGGCCCCCTGATCGTCCAGAGCGATCGCACCGTCCTGCTCGAGGTCGCCCACGCCGACGCCGAGAGCGCCCGGCACGAGCTCGCGATCTTCGCCGAGCTGGAGCGGGCACCCGAGCACATCCACACCTACCGGATCACGCGGCTGGGCCTGTGGAACGCGCGCGCCGCGGGGCACACTGCCGAGGACATGCTGGAGACGCTGGACCGCTGGTCGCGCTTCCCCGTGCCGCCGTCCGTGGCCGTGGACCTGCGCGAGACGGTGAACCGCTACGGGCGCCTGGTCATCGAGAGGGACGAGGAGGGCGTGCTCATCCTGCGGTCCTCCGACCCCGCCGTGCTGACGCAGGTGGCGAGCAACAAGCGCATCCAGCCGCTGCTGATCGGCCACCCGGCGCCGGACACCTATGTGGTCGACGCCTGGGCGCGCGGCCAGATCAAGCAGGAGCTGCTCAAGATCGGCTGGCCCGCGGAGGACCTCGCCGGCTACACCCCCGGCACCCCGCACGAGATCGAGCTCGCCGAGGACGGCTGGCAGATCCGCCCGTACCAGCAGGATGCCGTGAACGCGTTCGCGAAGGACGGATCCGGGGTCGTGGTGCTCCCCTGCGGCGCGGGCAAGACGATCGTGGGCGCCGGTGCGATGGCCGCCACCAAGACCACGACGCTGATCCTCGTGACCAACACGGTGTCGGCCCGGCAGTGGCGCGACGAGCTGCTCAAGCGCACGAGCCTCACACCCGAGGAGATCGGCGAGTACTCCGGGCAGGCCAAGGAGGTCAAGCCGGTCACGATCGCGACCTACCAGATCCTCACGGCGAAGCGGAAGGGGCAGTACGCGCACCTCGCGCTGCTTGATGCCCTCGACTGGGGGCTCATCGTCTACGACGAGGTGCACCTGCTCCCCGCCCCCGTGTTCAAGCTCACCGCGGACCTGCAGGCGCGCCGCCGCATCGGCCTCACCGCGACCCTCGTGCGCGAGGACGGCCGCGAGGGCGACGTGTTCAGCCTCATCGGCCCCAAGCGCTTCGACGCGCCCTGGAAGCAGATCGAGGCCCAGGGATTCATCTCCCCCGCCGTCTGCTACGAGGTGCGGGTCGACCTTCCGCCGAGCGACCGCCTCGAGTACGCGGCGGCGACCGACGACGAGCGCTACCGGCTGGCGGCATCCGCCCCTGCCAAGATCGACGCGGTGAAGGAGCTCATCGCGAAGCATCCGGACGAGCAGATCCTCGTGATCGGCCAGTACCTCGACCAGCTCGACACGCTCTCGGAGGCGCTCGACGCACCGCAGATCACCGGCGCGACTCCCGTCGATGAGCGCGAGGAGCTGTACCGGCAGTTCCGAGAGGGCGAGATCCACCTGCTCGTGGTCTCGAAGGTCGCGAACTTCTCGATCGATCTGCCGGAGGCGTCGGTCGCGATCCAGGTGTCCGGCTCTTTCGGCTCCCGGCAGGAGGAGGCGCAGCGCCTCGGCCGGCTGCTGCGCCCGAAGCAGTCGGGGCACACGGCGAGCTTCTACACCCTCGTCGCCCGCGACACCATCGACCAGGACTATGCGCAGAACCGGCAGCGGTTCCTCGCCGAGCAGGGATACAGCTACACGATCATGGACGCGGACGCGATCGCGGCCTGATCGGGGCCGCGCAGCCCCCGCGCTCGCGCTCGAACCGGCCGACCGCGAGCTCGCCGGGGTTGTCAACCCGGTGGACTTCCCGGCGTCGTCTCCCACAGTCGAACCATGGCGAACGACACTCTGCCGGCTTTCATCCGATGGGCAGCCACCAGGCTTCCGCCGGACACGGTGATCTGGGTGAAACGGCTCCTCCGCGAGGAGCACCCCTGGCAGCGCCGGCAGCGCGCGCTGCGCAGGCTACTGCGCGTCCCCGGGGAGACGTCACGAACGCTGAGGTTCGCGGACGGTCCTGTCACGGTGATGGAGCGGGGCTATGACGCGATCCAGGCGGTCTCGCACAACGTCTCGCAGGTGGCCGATGCGCTCCGCACTGCGGGGATCGAGTACGTGCGCCTCCCGAACCTCGTGCCTTTCGACCCGCTCCTGGTGATCAGGGAGGACGAGCTTCCCGCGACGCTGGACGCGTTGACACAGCTGCCGGAATCGGACGGATGGTCGGTTCGCATCGAGGACGCGAGTCATCGAGCGCTCCCTGCGACAGCGTCACGTCGTCGACCGAGCGCGGTGTTCCGCATCGTCGTCTCACGGCGCATCGCAGGAAGGAGCGGGCACCTGATGTCCACGCCGAGGGAGAGCGTGGCGATCGAGCCCTGGGCGAGGACGCGAGAAGGCGAGGCCCGCGCCGACGGATCGGCTCACGTCGCGGGTACGATGCGCCGGCGAGTGTCGCGGCGAGGACCGTTCGTGGAGTACCTGACCCCGCAGGCCTGGGCCAGCGCCGTCGGTCGCGACGATCGGACGCTCACCTGGCCCCGACCGCACCTGTATCAGGTGACGGAGCCCATCGATGTCGTCTACACGTGGGTCAACGATGATGATCCGCAGTGGCAATCACGAAAGAGACGAGCCTCCGGCCTCATAGACGAGGACGAGGTGAACGACACCGCGCTGAACCCTTCGCGCTATGCCAACCGGGACGAGCTGAAGTACTCGTTGCGTTCAGTGGAAGCGTATGCGAACTGGGTGAATCACATCTACATCGTCACCGACCGGCAGGTGCCCGACTGGCTGAACACCGCGCACCCGCGGATCACGATGGTCGATCATCGCGAGATCTTCTCGGACCCTCGCGTGCTGCCGGTGTTCAATTCGCACGCGATCGAGTCCCAGCTCCACCACATTCCCGGGCTCGGCGAGCGGTACCTGTACATGAACGACGACGTGTTCTTCATGCGACCGGTGAGCCCTGAACTGTTCTTCACGAGCAGCGGACTGTCGAAGTTCTTCCCCTCACGGGCGCCCCTCGACGTCGACGACGCTTCCCCCCGGGACCTCCCCGTGCTCTCCGCCGCGAAGAACGGGCGCGAGTTCATGATCCAGCACCACGGGAGAACCGTGACGAACAAGTTCAAGCACACGCCCCACCCCCAGCTGCGCAGCGTGCTGCACGACATGGAAGCCGAGCACCCGGATCTGTTCCGATCGGTCGCGTCGTCGAAGTTCCGCGCGGCCGGGGACGTCTCGATCGCGTCTTCCCTGTATCACCATCACGCGTTCGCGCGGCAGCGGGCGGTTGTCGGCGACATCGCGTACGACTACGTCGACATCGCCAGTCCCAGGGCTGCACTCAGGCTCGAATGGTTCTCGTACCGGGGGCGGCTCGACGTGGTCTGCCTGAACGACACCGACATCGCGGGGGCGGACCAGGAACAGGTCTCGTCGCTGCTCACCGGGTTTCTCGAAAGACGGTTCTCGATCGCCAGCTCCTTCGAGCTCTAGTCGCGATCTCGCCCCTGGCGGCCGGGATCAGGTCGCTCCGCCCTCCCGTGCGAACCAGTCGAGCACCAGCCGGATGACGTCCTCCGGCGCATCGTCGGTGATGAAGTGCGCCGCGCCGTCGACGAACGCGAGTTCGAAGCGGTCGGCGTGAGCGGCGTGGTTCCGGCAGATGTGCCGGGCGGTGGGCTCCGCGAACGGCCCGTCCTCACGGCCGAACACGACGAGAGTCGGAGGGCGCAGCCGCATCCGCCTGTAGACCCCGGCCATGAGGCGGAAGGAGACGGGGATCACCAGGCCCCGGTACAGCGCCCGCACGGCCTGCTCGACCTCGGGGCGCTGGTGCGGCCGCAGATTCGCCTCGATCACCTGCTCGGACATCGGGTGCGTCATGTACCGCGGGCTGAAGAGGTAGCGCAGCGATGTGCCGGGGCGATGCATCAGCAGCTTCGGCATGTGCTCGAAGGCCGGCATCACCTTCGGAGTGAACTCCATGAATCCCGGCGGCACCGCCAGCTGGACGATCGTGCGCACCCGCTCGGGCTGCAGGTAGGAGATCTGCATCCCGGAGATCGCGCCCATGTCGTGACAGACGAAGTGCGCCCGCGGGATGCCGAGTGCGTCGAGCACGGCGATGACGTCGTCCCGCTGCGAGTCGGGGCCGAACCGCGGGTCCGCCGCCTCCGTCCACCCGGAGCCGCGCAGATCGGGACAGATCACCCGGAACCCCTGCGCGGCGATCGCCGGCGCGATGTCGCGCCACTGCCACCAGTGCCCGGGGAAGCAGTGCAGCATCACGACGGGGTCGCCCTCACCGATGGAGGCGACGTGGGTCCGCAATCCCGGAGTCTCGACCATCGTGTGCTCGAAGCCGTCCGCCTCGGGCAGCGGAGGCGACCACTCGTGTGTGACCGACCCTTTCGCGGATGCAGGTGTGTCCATGAGCAGACCTCCAAGTCGGGTGCGTTCTCCGGGTCGACTCGGCCCTCACCGCACTCTACTACTTTCATAGTGCGTTTGTCACTAGAAATATAGTGTTCTACGCTCGACGCATGAGCAGCACCCGACGTCGAGCCCTGGATGCCGCCGTGACCCTCGTCGGCACGGAGGGCATCCGCGCGCTCACCCACGGGCGAGTGGATGCCGCGGCCGACCTGCCGCCCGGATCCACCTCGAACCACTTCCGCACCCGAGCCGCACTGCTGGCCGGCGTCATCGACTGGATCGCGGAGAGCGAGCGCGCCGAGGGCGGCCACCCCGCGGCGATCACCACCGAGCAGGGCCTCGTCGAGATGCTCACCCGGGTGATGGAGATCGAGTCCGGGCCGAGAGCGGCGCGCACCCGCGCCCGGTACGCGCTGTTCCTGGAGGCCGTCGACGACGAGGCCGTGGCGCCGCTGCGCCGCCAGCGCCGGATCTTCGAGGACTGGACGCGCTCCCTGCTCGCCACGATCGGCGGGCCCGAGGCGGCCGATCGCGCGCCCCTGCTCATGGCCGCGTGCGACGGCCTCCTGCTGCACAGGATCACGGTGGATCCGGACGCGCCGTTCGCGGCATCCGTCGCCCTCGCGGTCGCCACCGCCGTGCACGGACCCGCCGTCTGAACCGCCGTTCCGGCCGACAATCAGCCCGCGCATGGCCGGAGTCACCATAATGGGGTCATGACTGATGCGCGCATCCTGGTCGTCGACGACGAGCCGAACATCCGCGACCTGCTCTCCACGGGTCTGAGCTTCGCCGGGTTCCAGGTGAAGACCGTCGCCAACGGCGCCGCCACGATCTCCGCCGTGCTGGAGGAGGAGCCGGACCTCATCATCCTCGACGTGATGCTGCCCGACATGAACGGGTTCAGCGTGACCAAGCGCCTGCGCGGCGCCGGCTTCACCGCGCCCATCCTGTTCCTCACCGCGAAGGACGGCACGGAGGACAAGATCGAGGGCCTCAACGCCGGCGGCGACGACTACGTCACCAAGCCGTTCAGTCTCGACGAGATCGTCGCCCGCGCACAGGCCATCCTGCGCCGTACGATGCAGGCCGACGAGGAGTCCATCATCCGCGCCGGCGAGCTCTCGATGGACCAGGACACGCACGACGTCCAGGTCGGCGGCGAGTCGATCGAGCTCAGCCCGACCGAGTTCAAGCTCCTGCGCTATCTCATGCTGAACCCGAACCGGGTGCTGTCGAAGGCGCAGATCCTCGACCACGTGTGGGAGTACGACTTCAACGGCGACGCCGGCATCGTGGAGAGCTACATCTCCTACCTGCGCCGCAAGATCGACCCGCACACCGAGGAGTCCCTCATCCAGACCAAGCGCGGCTTCGGCTACATGCTGAAGGTCGGCAAGTAGCACCCGATCCCCTTCGCCGCCGACGTCACACCGGGAGGACCGCATGGCGCACAAGCCCGATGCGGTCACCCGCTGGTGGCGGGCGATCAGCCTGCGCGCCAAGGTCACCGGCGTCACCGTGGCCGTGCTCGCGCTCGGCCTGCTCGTCGCGGGACTGGGCACCGTGCCGATCCTGCGGGGCGCCCTGATCGGCAACATCGACGCGCAGCTGCCCGCGCTGGTGTCCACGGACCTCACGTCCCGCTACTTCGAGGTCTCCACGTCCGACGGCGAGACCATCTACACCCAGACGGACACGCCGCGTGACTTCTACCTGGCCGTGTACGACGCGGACGGCGTCCTGCGCGGCACGGCCGGCGGCATCTCGGGCGTCGGCACGCCGATCTTCCCGTCCAGCTACTCCCTGCAGGAGGCGCTCGCCAAGCAGGACCTCATCATCCCGCTCGACGGCACGAAGTCGACGAGCTTCCACGCCGCGGTGGCCAGCGCCCCGGGCGAGGGCGGCGTGCTGCGCGTGCAGCTCGTGGCGATGCCGCTCTCCGCGGCCGATCGGATCATCGGACAGTACTTCGGGATCTACATCACGGTCGCCCTCATCACGATCGTGATCGCCGCCCTCCTCACGCGCGGACTGGTGACGCTGACGTTCCGCCGGCTCGGCCAGGTGGAGTCCACCGCGATGGCGATCGCGGCGGGGAACTTCAGCCAGCGCCTCACCGATCTCGAGCCGACGACCGAGGTCGGCCGTCTCAACTACGCCATCAACACGATGCTCGACCGCGTGGACCACTCCCTCGCGCAGCGCGACCGCACGGTGCGGCACATGCGCCGCTTCATCGGCGACGCCAGTCACGAGCTGCGCACCCCGCTGGTGAGCGTGCGCGGGTACGCCGAGCTGTACCGGATGGGCGCCATCAAGGGCGACGAGGACACGGCCAGGGCCATGGAGCGCATCGAGAAGGAGGCGATCAGGATGGGCGTGCTCGTCGAGGATCTCCTCGCCCTCGCCCGCCTCGACGAAGAGCGGGAGCCGGAGATCGAGCCGCTGGACCTGCGCCCCATCGCGCGAGACGCGGCTCTCGATGTGCGCGCCGCCGCACCGGCCCGCACCGTCACCGTCGTCGACCGCACGGTCGACGCCCCGCTCATCGACGTGACGACCCGCAGCACCCCGGTGATCGCCTCACCCTCCCCCGCGACGCCCCGAGGCCTCTCCAGGGCGGCCCTGGCGCGTCTGCGCCGGCGGCCGCGCAGCGCTCCCGAGCAGGTGCCGGCCATCGACTTCACCGAGGCGACCGACATCCCGGTGCGGACACCGCCCATCGTCCTCGGCGAGGAGAACAAGGTCCGCCAGGTCGTGACGAACCTGCTCGGCAACGCGCGCCGCTTCTCCCCGGAGGAGAGCCCGATCGAGATCGTCGTGGACGCCGACCGCGTGCGCGGCACGGGCAGCATCGCGATCGTCGATCACGGCGAGGGCATCCCGCCGCAGATCCGGGAGCAGATCTTCGAACGCTTCTGGCGCGCCGACACCTCCCGTGCCAGGGAGACCGGCGGCTCGGGCCTCGGCCTCGCCATCGTCGCGTCGATCGTGAAGGCGCTGCACGGCAGCGTCACGGTCACCGAGACGCCCGGCGGCGGCGCCACCTTCACGGTGACGTTCCCCCTCGCGCCGTCGCGCGCCACGCCGTCGCACCTCCTCGAGGACACCCAGCCGCTGGACCCCCTGGAGATCTGAGCGGCTCCTCCTGCACCGGCATCCGGCGACGACCGTTGTCCACAGGGCGCGACGATCGCTCGCCGCGAGGCGGATGCCGTCACCGGCGCGGACCTATCGTCGGAACCCCATCGAGAGGAGTTCCCATGTCCGTCTTCACCGTCGACACCGAGGCCGTCACCGCGGCGCACGGCGCCGCCCGCGCCACCATGGAGCGTCTGCGGACAGAGTCCGCGACCCTGATGTCGCAGCTGACCCAGCTGCAGTCGTCCTGGGTCGGCACCGCGTCCGACGCGTTCCAGGGCTGCGCGGAGCAGTGGCGCGGCGCGGCCCTGCACGTCGAGCAGACGCTCGAGTCGATCGGCAGCTCGCTCGGCGCGGCCGCGACGCAGTATGCGGATGCCGACCGGTACTCCGCCAGCCTGTTCCGCTGACCTCCGCCTGCCCTTCGACGAGCTCAGGGACGCACGCAGAAGCGCCCCGGCCGCAAGGGCCGGGGCGCTTCTGTCAGTGCGCTGAGGTGATCGTCAGCGGCCGGGACTCAGAAGTCCATGCCACCCGACGGGTCGCCCATCGGAGCGGCGGCCTTCTCGGGCTTGTCCGCGACGACGGCCTCCGTGGTGAGGAACAGACCGGCGATGGAGGCCGCGTTCTGCAGAGCGGAACGGGTCACCTTCGCGGGGTCGATGATGCCGGCGGCGAACATGTCGACGTACTCGCCGGTGGCCGCGTTGAGGCCCTGGCCCGCGGGGAGCTCGGAGACCTTGTTCGCGACGACACCCGGCTCGAGACCGGCGTTGAGGGCGATCTGCTTCAGCGGAGCCTCGATCGCGACGCGGACGATGTTCGCACCGGTCGCCTCGTCGCCCGAGAGCGAGAGGGCGTCGAGAGCCTTGGTGCCCGACTGGATGAGCGCGACGCCACCACCGGGGACGATGCCCTCCTCGACGGCCGCCTTCGCGTTGCGGACGGCGTCCTCGATGCGGTGCTTGCGCTCCTTGAGCTCGACCTCGGTGGCCGCGCCCGCCTTGATGACGGCGACACCGCCGGCGAGCTTGGCGAGGCGCTCCTGGAGCTTCTCGCGGTCGTAGTCGCTGTCGGTGTTCTCGATCTCGCGGCGGATCTGGGTCACGCGGCCCTCGATCTGCTCCGCCTCACCGGCACCCTCGACGATCGTGGTCTCGTCCTTGGTGACGATGACCTTGCGTGCGCGACCGAGCAGGTCGAGCGTGGCGTTCTCCAGCTTGAGGCCGACCTCTTCGGTGATGACCTGGCCGCCGGTGAGGATCGCGATGTCCTGCAGCTGAGCCTTGCGGCGGTCGCCGAAGCCGGGAGCCTTGACGGCGACCGACTTGAAGATGCCCTTGAGCTTGTTCAGCACGAGGGTCGCGAGAGCCTCGCCCTCGACGTCCTCGGCGATGATGACGAGCTCCTTGCCGTCCTGGATCACCTTGTCGACGATGGGCAGGAGGTCCTTGATGTTCGAGACCTTCTGGTTGGCGATGAGGATGTACGGGTCCTCGAAGACGGCCTCCTGGCGCTCCGGGTCCGTGACGAAGTACGGGTTCAGGTAGCCCTTGTCGAAGCGCATGCCCTCGGTGAGCTCGAGCTCGGTGCCGAAGGTCTGCGACTCCTCGACGGTGACCACGCCCTCCTTGCCGACCTTGTCGATCGCCTCGGCGATGAGCTCGCCGATCGCGGTGTCAGCGGCCGAGATGGACGCGGTGGCCGCGATCTGCTCCTTGGAGTCGATCTCCTTGGCGCTGGCGAGCAGCTCCTCGGTGATCGCCGCGACGGCCTTCTCGATGCCGCGCTTGAGGGAGATGGGGTCGGCGCCGGCCGCGACGTTGCGCAGACCCTCGCGGACCAGGGCCTGGGCGAGGACCGTGGCGGTGGTGGTGCCGTCACCGGCGACGTCATCGGTCTTCTTGGCGACCTCCTTGACGAGCTCCGCGCCGATCTTCTCGTACGGGTCGTCCAGCTCGATCTCCTTGGCGATGGACACACCGTCGTTCGTGATCGTGGGGGCGCCCCACTTCTTCTCGAGCACGACGTTGCGACCGCGCGGGCCGAGCGTCACCTTGACGGCGTCGGCGAGGATGTTGAGGCCGCGCTCGAGGCCGCGGCGGGCCTCCTCATCGAAAGCGATGATCTTTGCCATGAGTTTTGTCGTCCCTCCTGGACGTAGACGTTGGGTTTAGCACTCAGAGTGAGAGAGTGCTAACGCCATTCTGGCACTCGACCCCATCGAGTGCAAGCCGCGGAGGCGGCGGTCAGGATGCGGGGGTCTCTTCGGACTCGGCCGGGGCCGTGCTCGCGCTGTCGGTGCCGATGACGACGGTGAGCTGCTTGCCGTCCGTGGTGTTCAGGTCGGCATAGGCGTCGCTCTGCCTGACCTCCGCTCCGCCGAGCAGATCGGCGAGCCCGATCGCGGCGAGCTCGTCCTCCTCCGCGACGTAGAACACGGTCGTCGTGGCGAAGTCCTGACTGCTGCTGTCGCTCGCATAGACGGTCTCGGGCACCCAGCCCGCGGTGATCAGCTGCTCCCGGAACTGCTCGTCGAGCCCCTCCTCGGCCGTGGCGTTGAGGATCATCACCGAGTACGCGGTGTCGACGACGCCGGTCTGCTCGGGGGCGGGCGCCGCCGTGGGCACCGCCTCGGGGAAGAGCGTGATCCGCCCCATCACGACGAGCGAGCCGAAGATGCCGCCGATGATGAGCACCAGCGCGGCCACGAAGGACCACAGCAGCACCACCCAGCCGTTCATCCCCGGGGCCTCGGCACGGTGCGCCCCGACACGGCCTGAAGAACGGGGGACGTCGTCGAATCGGTCGCGAGTGGGCTTTGACACCCCTCGATGCTACTGGCAGCCGCCTGTGTACCCGCACGGCGCCCGCATCCCGCGCGCCGCCTCCGGATTCAGCCGACGAAGCCGGGCGTCCGTGCGGCGCGCTTGCGAGCCCTGCCGTCCCGGAGCCGACGGAGCCTTCCGACGAGCAGGGGGTCGTACTCGAGGGCGACGTCCGAGTCGATGAGGCGGCCGAGGAGCTGGTAGTAGCGTGCCGAGCTCATGCCCAGCTGGGCGCGGATGACCTCCTCCTTCGCGCCGCCGTGCCGCGGCCACGCGGTCTCCAGCGCGAGGATCGCGCGATCGCGCTCGGTGAGCTCTCCCAGCATGGCTTCAGGCTAAGCGCTCGAGGCTCCGGAGCCGGCGCGCCACTCCCACCAGCGCCCGAGCGGATCGGCTGCGGCCCGTACCTCGCCGTCCAGCGCCACGACGAAGCCGGGCCACCGCTCGGCGTCGACCGGAGGCCGCCAGACGTCGAGCAGACCGGGAGGGTCGATGGTGATCCAGCGCGCCGGCAGCGAGCGGATGCGCTCCACCAGCCGCTCCCGCGCCGGGCGCGGAATGTGCACGAGCACCCCGGGTGTGGTGATGACGAGCGTGGCGCCCGCGGGCGCCGCGGCGGCGAGCGCGTCGAGCCGGTCGACGGCGTCTCCGGCGATGAGGAGCGGCGGAGCGGATGCCGCGATGTCGAGAGCCGCGGCCACGCGCTGCTCGCGCCCCTCCTCCCCCGGCCACACCAGTCCCTGCAGCCAGCGGCGGTCCCGCTCCTCACGCGCGTCCAGCGGGGCGAGGTCGATGCCGGCACGCCAGACCACCTCGGGCATCCGCAGCGGCGGCAGCTCTCCCTCGACCCGGCTGACCAGCGTCACCAGGGAGGGGCCGTCATCCGGATCGAGAGCCGCCCGCGTCTCGCCATCCTGGCCGACGAAGCGGTACGAGTACCGGTCCGGGTAGAGGCAGAGCCCTGCGGACGCACCGATCTCGAGCAGCGCGAGCGGTCCATCGATCTCCCCGAGCAGCGGCAGCAGCGGTGCGAGCCGGAGCGGCTCGTTGGTCTGCAGGCCCCGCGCGGCGCTCTCCGCGACGACATCGTCGGCATGCGCGAGCACGAACGCCCGCCAGCCGTCGTACCCGGAGAGATCCGCCCCGAGCATCCGCGTGACGGCGAAGACGAGCGGCGGCTGGCGGCGGTTCTCGGGGATCCTGGCGAGCACCTCCTGCACGACGGCGTCCTGTGCGACGCCGGAGGCCCACTCGGCGTACAGGTCGCTGCGGCCGGGCGCCTCCTCCGCGGCGAAGCGCGCGTAGCGCCGCTGAACGGCATCCGTCGTCATCCTCCCATTCTGACGCGACCGTGCCGTGACGCGCCGGACGCGAGAGAATGGGGGCATGGCGTACAACGTGGAGAAGACCGAAGAGGAATGGCGCAGCGAGCTCGGCGACGAGCAGTATGCGGTGCTGCGGCAGGCGGCGACCGAGCGCGCCTGGACCGGCGAGCTGCTCGACGAGAAGCGCGCGGGACTCTACACGTGCGGGGCGTGCGGCGCGGAGCTGTTCCAGAGCGGCACCAAGTTCGACTCCGGCTGCGGCTGGCCGAGCTTCTACGAGTCGGTCCGTCCCGATGCGGTCGAGCTGATCGAGGACACGAGCCTGGGCATGGTGCGCACCGAGGTCCGCTGCGCGAACTGCGGGTCGCATCTCGGCCATGTGTTCCCCGACGGGTTCGGCACGCCGACCGGCGACCGCTACTGCATGAACTCGATCGCCCTGAACTTCACCCCCGACGCGTCGTGAACGCCCTCGAGGCCGTCCGCGCGCGGCAGTCCTGGTCGAAGGTGACCGAGGAGGCGCCGTCCCGCGAGGAGCTGCTTCACCTGGTCGCCGCCGCCGGTCGCGTCGCGGATCACTCCTCGCTGCAGCCCTGGCGCCTGATCGAGCTGCGCGGCGCCGACCGGGAGGTCCTGGGAGCGGCGATCGCGAAGGCGCAGGGAGACGACTCGCCCTCCGCCAAGCCGCTGCGGGCCCCGCTGCTGATCGCCGTCGTGGCCAGCTACCGCAAGAGCGACAAGGTGCCGCGCTGGGAGCAGGAGGCCGTCGCCTCCGGCGTCGCGCACGTTCTGAGCCTCCTGCTGGACGAGGCCGGCTGGGGCGTGATCTGGCGCACCGGCCACTACACGCGCGCGAAGGCGGTGGCCAAGGCGCACGGGCTCGGCAGGAACGAGGAGCTCCTGGGCTGGCTCTACGTCGGCGGCAAGCCGGCCGGGAAGAAGCCGGGGCGGCGCAAGCCCGTGGATGCCCGCAAGCTCGTCACGCGGATGCCGAAGAAGGCGAAGAAGAAGTAAGCCGTCAGCGTCGCCGCCGGCGCGGCACGGCGACGACGACGGACGCCACGGCGATGATGACCATCGCGATGATCTGCCAGAGCGCCGGACCGGACGCGGCCGGCCAGATCAGATCGATGACGACGGATGCCGTCAGCTGACCGAGCACCGAGCCGAGCCCCATCAGCAGCACACCGGTGTGCGCGACGATGAACGCGCCCAGCAGGATGTAGGCGAAGCCCAGCAGTCCGCCGAGGTACAGCCACGGCTCGGCCGGTGGCGCCTGCGGCAGGCCGCGGAAGAGGATGCTGACGCCCGCGGCGAGGGAGAGCATGACCACGCCCCCGGCGAAGCTCATGAACGTCGCGGTGATCGGCGACTGCACGCGCTGCGCGAGCCGTCCGTTGGCGGCCGCCTGCCAGGCGATGCCCACGCCGGTCGCGAAGGGCAGCAGCAGCATCCACAGGGGCGCCGTGGCGAGCACCTCCCCGCTCAGCGACACGGCGACGGCGGCGAGGGCGAACACGCCGCCGAGCACGCGACCGCCGGTGACCGCGACCACTCCGGCGGGGCCGATGCCGATCCGGTCGAGAACGAGGCCCTGCAGGGTCTGCCCTGCGACGACCCCGACGGTGAACAGGGAGACGCCGAGGAATCCGGCGGTGATGCCCTGGGTGGAGACGGTGAGGGCGCCGCAGACGCCGCCGAGGAGCATCCAGAACGGGATCGTGCGGCTGCGGATGCCGCGCCACAGCCGGGACGCGCCGCGGCGCGCCGACGGGATGCACGGGATGACCACGACGAGCACGAGCAGGCCGACCGAGAACGAGATGAGGCCGGCGACGATGCCGTTGTCGACCTTCACCCCGAGAACACCGTTGACGCGGGCCTGGATCGCCGTCATCACGCCGATCGCGACCGCTCCTCCGAGCGCCACCGGCGCGGGGAGTCTGCGGGTCTCGGTCACCTGTCGACCCTACCCGAGCTCCCGGGAGGCCGAGCGCGGAGGCGGCCTGCCGCGATGTCGGAGGCCGGGACTACCCTGGCGGCATGTGCGCGAGCTATGGCCTTGACCCCCGGTTCACCGACACCGAGCTGCTGGAGGCGGCAGACGAGGCCGTCCTGGAGGGGCTGCGCGCGTGGGCGGTGGAGAACGCCGGCGAGACGGTGCGCCCGACCGGGAAGAACCTCCGCAACCTGAACCCGATCGTGGTGCAGCACGATGCGGCGCCCGCCGTCGAGACCGGATGGTGGGGGTTCCTCGTGGGCGGCGAGCCGTCGAAGTTCCCCTCCATCAACACCCGCTCCGAGCGCCTGCAGGAGCGTCCAGGCGGGTTGAAGGGCCGCGCGCTGGTGCCGGCGACGAGCTGGTTCGAGATGCAGAAGCCGGAGCGGAAGTGGAACGAGTTCCTCATCGGCGACGGCACCCTGTTCGGCATGGCCGCGGTGACGCAGCGCGGCCGCACCGCCGACGGCGAGTGGTACACCTGCTACTCGATCGTGATGCGCCCGGCCCCGTCGCACCTGGTCTCGCTGCACGACCGGATGCCGCTGCTGATCCCCGCCTCGCTCAGCCACGACTGGCTCACGGCCGAGCCGACGCGGGAGATCATCGACGAGGCGATCGTCGCGTCCGACGAGCTCGCGGAGCGCGTGCGGGCACGGCCCAGGGCCTGACCGGCATCCGCATCCGCTGAAGAGCCGACTACGGGACTCGAACCCGTAACCCCCGTATTACAAGTACGGTGCGCTACCAATTGCGCCAAGTCGGCGGATGCCACCAGCTTAGCGATGGCGGCGTACCGCTTCGAACTACGGCGTGGTCGTCGGCGTCGGCGTGGGCGTCGCGGTCTCGGCCTGGTAGGCCTCGTTCGAGATGCCGAGGACGAAGGTCGAGAACTCCGACGGGTCGTCCAGTGCGCCGACATAGGCCACGCCGTTGACGACGATCATCGGCGCGGAGGTGAGCACGAGGTCATCCGAGCCGACCAGCGGGCCCTCCAGGGCGCGGGTCGTCGCGTCCTTCGCCCAGTCGACGAAGTCCTGGTCCTCGATGCACGAGCGGATGCTCTTCGCGTGGTCGACGCCCACGGCGCCGGCGATGTCGGCGAGCTCCACGTCGGTGAACCCGTCGGTGTTGACCTCGGGCTGGTCGTCGAGCAGGTCGTGGTTGAAGGCGTAGAACTGCTCAGGCGAGTAGGTCGCGACGCAGGCGGCGGCGGCCGCCGCGCGGAGCGAGTACTTGGTGCCGTTCGAGCTCGCGGTGAGCAGAGCCACCGGGTGGTAGGTGACCGTGGCGGCGCCGCTGGTGATCCACGTCCCGAGCGTGGCCGAGTTGGCCCGCTCGAACTCTCCGGCATCCGGGGAGAGGTAGTCGACGTACACGTGGATGTCGACGCTCTCGGCCGAGGAGGGCTCGGGGGTCGGCGTCGCGGTCGCGCCTGCCTCGCTGGGTGTGGGCGTCGGCGTCGCGAGCGTCTCCTCCCCGGCGGCCGAGGCGTTGATGTCGGTGATGAGGATGCCGTCGTCATCCATGCCGGCCGGAGTCAGCTGGGGCTTGGACACCTGAGCGGAGACGGCGAGCGTCACGGCGGTGCCGATCGCCCCGACGGCCACGACGGCGATCGCGCCGATGATGATCCGTCGCATCAGGCGAGCCCTGGACTGCTGGGCATGCACCTGCTGTGCCTTCTCCCGCACGGCCTCGCGCGTGTTGCGAGTGGTGGGGACGTTCGGCGTTTCGTCGCTCGACATCGTTCCTCTTGACAGTCTCGTGGGGGTAGGGTTCCCCGACCGTCGCGCTGCGACGATCGCCGCGATGCGCGGCCGAGATCGATGTTAACCAGCGAGGCTGAGAAATACCCAGGTGCCGGTCTTTCTGTCATACTGATCCCGACCCAAGGACGGGTCACGGCGGTTCACCCCGCCGCTCTATCACTACGGATCGTCCGGCACGTACCTGCCGGTGAAGGAGAAATTGCAATGGCATCTGTGACTTTCGACGAAGCCACCCGCCTCTACCCCGGTGGAACCCGCCCGGCGGTCGACAAGCTCAACCTCGAGGTGGGAGACGGCGAGTTCCTCGTCCTGGTCGGCCCCTCCGGTTGCGGTAAGTCCACCTCCCTCCGCATGCTCGCAGGCCTCGAAGAGGTCAATGCCGGCCGCATCCTCATCGGCGACCGCGACGTCACCGACGTGCCGCCGAAGGACCGCGACATCGCGATGGTGTTCCAGAACTACGCGCTGTACCCGCACATGACGGTCGCCGAGAACATGGGCTTCGCGCTCAAGATCGCCGGCGTCGGCAAGGAGGAGCGGGCCTCCCGCGTCCTCGAGGCCGCCAAGCTACTCGACCTCGAGCAGTACCTCACCCGCAAGCCGAAGGCGCTCTCCGGCGGTCAGCGTCAGCGCGTCGCGATGGGCCGCGCGATCGTTCGTCAGCCGCAGGTGTTCCTCATGGACGAGCCGCTGTCGAACCTCGACGCCAAGCTCCGCGTCCAGACCCGCACCCAGATCGCGTCGCTGCAGCGTCGTCTCGGCGTCACCACGGTCTACGTCACCCACGACCAGACCGAGGCCCTCACCATGGGTGACCGCATCGCGGTCCTCAAGGACGGCCTCCTGCAGCAGGTCGGCTCCCCGCGCGACCTGTACGAGAAGCCGAACAACGTGTTCGTCGCCGGCTTCATCGGCTCGCCGGCCATGAACCTGTTCGCGGCGGACCTCGCCGAGGGCGGTGTCAAGTTCGGCACCGAGGTCGTCGGCCTCGACCGCGACACCGTGGGCCGTGCGCACGGCTCGCAGGTCACCGTGGGCGTGCGCCCGGAGGACATCACCGTCGGCCCCGCCGACGGCAAGGGCCTCTCGGTCGTCGTCGACCTGGTCGAGGAGCTCGGCGCCGACGGCTACCTGTACGGTCACACCGAGATCAACGGCAAGCGCACCGACCTGGTCGCGCGCGTCGACGGTCGCAACCACCCGCACGCGGGCGAGACCGTCACCCTGGCCGCCAACGCCGGCCACGTGCACGCGTTCGACATCGAGACGGGCGACCGCCTGAACGACAAGCCGGTCGTCTCCGCCTGATCGGAATCACGGAAGCGGCGCGGGCAGACTTCGGTCTCCCGCGCCGCTTCTGCTTCTGCTGACGAACAACCCTCTGGAGAGCAATGCAGGATGCGCTGCGGATCACCGCCAGCACCGTCGATCCGGGGCTGCTGGCACTGCCGTGGTCCACGACTCTCGCGAAGTGGCCCTCCGAGCACATCGTGTCGCTGCCCAAGGGTCTCTCCCGTCATCTGGTCCGCTTCGCCGACCTCTCCGGCCGCGTGATCGCCGTCAAGGAGACCACGGAGGAGATGGCGCAGCGGGAGTACGACATGCTCGGCAACCTGGCGCGCCTCGATGTGCCGTGCGTCGACAGGGTCGCCGTGATCGGCGGGCGGACGGATCCCGGCGGCGAGCCGCTCCCCGCGGCGCTCGTGACCTCGCACCTGCGGTTCTCCATGCCGTACCGGGCCCTGTTCACCCGTGTTCTCCGCCCCGACACCGCGACCCGTCTCGTGGACGCCCTCGCGCTGCTCCTCGTGCGCCTGCACAACGTCGGGTTCTACTGGGGCGACGTCTCGCTGTCGAACACCCTGTTCCGCCGCGATGCCGGCGCCTTCGCCGCCTATCTCGTCGACGCCGAGACCGGCGAGCTCCACGAGGAGGGCCTCACGAAGGGCCAGCGCGCCTACGACCTCGACCTCGCGCGCACCAACATCGCCGGCGAGATCATGGACCTCGCCGCGGGCGGACGCCTCGAGCGCGGCGTCGACGCGATCGCCATCGCCGACGGAATCGTCTCCTCGTACCGTTCACTGTGGGCCGAGCTCACCGCGCAGGAGTCGTTCGCCGCAGCGGAGACCTGGCGCATCACCGAGCGCGTCGAGCGGCTCAACGCACTGGGCTTCGACATCGACGAGATGTCGATGTCGACGACCGCCGACGGCACGCTCGTCCAGATCCAGCCCAAGGTGGTCGACGCCGGGCATCACCAGCGCCGCCTCATCCGCCTCACCGGGCTCGACGTCGAGGAGAACCAGGCCCGCCGGCTGCTGAACGACCTCGACGAGTTCCGGGCGCGGTCGACGAAGCAGTGGGCGGACGAGGAGATGTACGCCCACGAGTGGCTCACTCGGGTGTTCGAGCCGGTCGTCAGGGCCATCCCCTACGAGCTGCGTGCGAAGCTCGAACCCGCCGAGGTGTTCCACCAGGTGCTGGAGCACCGCTGGTACCTGTCGCAGGCGCAGGGACGCTCCGTCCCGCTCGCCGAGGTGCTCACCAGCTACATCAACGACGTCCTGCGCCACCGGCGCGACGAGGCGACGATCATGGGTCCGCCGACCGAGACGATGAGCCTGCCGGTGATCACCGGTTCCACGCCGGTCGCCGACGACGACGAGGACGTGGACTGGCGCGACCTGGTCTGACCGCGCCGCGGAGCGCGACCTGCGGCTCAGTAGCCGACGGTGAACCGCTCGCGGTGGTGCGTGCGCCGCTCGATCTCGTCGACGAACGCCACGGCGAGATCCGCGCCGGAGATGTACGAGCGGCCGTCGGCATCCCGCACGACGACGTCCCCGCCGTCGCGATAGCGCCCCGTGCGCTCCCCCTCCACCCAGGCGCCGAACTCCTGCGGCGGGTGGACGAGGAACCAGTCCAGTCCGGCATCCGACGCCTGGAGCAGCTCGAGCGTGTCCATGCCGACCTGCGCCTCGTGCCGGTACTCCTCCGGGACCCCGAGGTCCCACAGCCGCGGGCCGCCGGGAGCCGCGAGGCTGCCCATCGCACCGCCGATGACGCCGAGGCGCGTGCTCGTCCCGGTGAGCTTCGCCGCGACCCCGCGGAGCGCGTCGATCTGCGCGTCCGCCATGTCGCCGCGCGGAGAGAGCGCGAAGATCACGTCGTCCGCACCCTCCATGACACCGGCGAGCGCGTCGACGTCGAGGGCGGAGCCCTGCACGTACGTCGCCCCGTCGACCGGGTCCGCGGGAGCATTGCGGGCCACCGCGACCACCTCGTGACCGCGGCTCACCGCCTCTGCGACGATGTGCCGGCCGGCATAGCCGGTCCCTCCGAGAACGACGATGCGGGCCATGGCTCTCTCCTCCTACTTCTGGGCGTTGCGGATGGTGGCGACCTGGTACAGCGCCACGGACGTCGCGATTCCGGCGTTCAGCGACTCGGTGGCCGCGGAGATCGGGATCGAGACGATCTGGTCGCAGGTCTCGGCGACGAGGCGGGAGAGCCCCTTGCCCTCGGACCCCACGACGATGACGACGGGCCTGTCGGCGAGCTGCAGCTCGGGAAGTGCGACGTCACCGTCGCCGTCGAGGCCGAGCACGAACACGCCCTGCTTCTTGAACTCCTTGAGCTGCGTGGTGAGATTCGACGCGAGCGCGACCGGCACCCGGGCCGCGGCCCCCGCGCTGGTCTTCCAGGCGGCGGAGTTGACGCCCGCAGAGCGGCGCTGAGGCAGGATGAGGCCGTGACCGCCGAACGCGGCCGTCGAGCGGATGATCGCACCGAGGTTGCGCGGATCGGTGATGCCGTCGAGGGCGACGAACAGCGGCACCTCGCCCTTGTCGATGACCTGCTCGAGGATGTCCTGCGGGTGCGCGTACTCGTACGGCGGCACCTTCAGCGCCACGCCCTGGTGCACGCCGTCGAAGCCCGCCATCCGGTCGAGCTCCTGGCGGGTGACCTCGAGCACGGGGATGCCGCGGTGCGTGGCGATCGACAGCATCTCCTTCACGCGGTCGTCCATCTCGACCCGCTGCGCGATGTAGAACGTCGTGGCCGGGATCTTCGTGCGCAGCGCCTCGAGCACCGAGTTGCGCCCGGTGACGGTCTCGGTGTCGGAGGTGTTGTCCTTCACCCGCGCCGCGCGGTTCGGGTTGCCGCCGGACGTCTGACGCCCGCCCGGCTTGCCGCGACCGCCGGCCGCGGCGTAGCGCTCGGCGGCGGCCTTGCGCTTGCCCGCGGGGTGCCAGGCGCGGTCCTCCGCCTTCGGGGTCGGCCCCCGGCCCTCGAGCGCCTTGCGCCCGAGTCCGCCCGTGCCCTTGCTCGGGCCCTTCTTCTTGCCCTTGCCCGCTGAGGGGTTGCCTGGCTTAGCCATCGATACTCCAATGAGTTCCGGCCGGAGTGTCCTCCAGCGTGATTCCTGCGGCGGCGATCGCGTCACGGATGCGATCCGCCGCCGCCCAGTCCTTGTCGGCGCGCGCCTGTGCGCGCTGGGTGATCATCGTCTGCACGAGGGCGTCGAGAGCGGACGCCGCAGCCGAGCCCTTCGCGGAGGAGCGAGGTGTCAGTCCGAGCACCTCGGTCATCCCCGCGACCTCCGCCGCTGCGATCGCGGCGCCGTCGAGGTCGCCCTGATCGAGCAGCGCGTTCCCCGCGCGCACGGTCTCATGCAGCACGGCCAGAGCCTGGGGGACACCGAGATCGTCGTCCATGGCGCTGACGAAGCCCTCAGGCAGCCGTCCGGAGACGGCGGTGAAGCCCGTGCCGGCCAGGACCGGACCGCGGGTGGCGCCCGCGAGGACGCGGAGAGCGCGCTGGCGGAAGGTCTCGATGCGTCCGAGTGCGGCCTCGGCCTCCGCCCAGGACGAGTCGGAGAGATCGAGGCTGGAGCGGTAGTGCGCGGCGGCGAGCGCGTAGCGCACCACGAGCGGGTCGTGCTGCGCCAGCACGTCGGCGGCGAGCGTGAAGTTGCCCAGCGACTTCGACATCTTCTGCCCGTCGACGTTCACGAGTCCGTTGTGCACCCAGTACCGGGCGAAGCCGTCGCCGGCCGCGGTCGACTGGGCGAGCTCGTTCTCGTGGTGCGGGAAGCGGAGGTCGAGTCCGCCCCCGTGGATGTCGAAGTCCGCACCGAGGTAGCGCTTGGCCATGGCGGAGCACTCGATGTGCCATCCGGGGCGACCGGCGCCCCACGGCGAGTCCCAGGTGGCGTCGGCGGGCTCGTCCGCCTTGGCGCCCTTCCACAGGGCGAAGTCCTGGGGGTTCCGCTTGCCGCGCGGGTCGGCGTCGGCCGCGGCCTCCATGGCGTCCACGGACTGGTTGGTGAGCTCGCCGTACGAAGGCCAGGAGCGCACGTCGAAGTAGACGTCGCCGGAGCCGTCCGGCGCCGGGTAGGCGTGCCCGCGCTCGATGAGGCGGGCGATGATCTCCTGCATCTGCGGGATCGACGCCGTGGCGCGCGGCTCATAGGTGGGCGGGAGGATGCCGACGGCGGCGTACGCCGCGGTGAACTCCTGCTCCATCCGGTAGGCGAGCGCCCACCAGGGCTCGGCATCCGTGCCGTTCGCCAGGACCTTGTCGTCGATGTCGGTGACGTTGCGCACGAAGGTGACGCGCCGGTGCCGATGAGCGAGCCACCGCCGGAGCAGGTCGAAGCTGAGGGCTGCCCGGACGTGCCCGATGTGGGGTCCCGACTGCACCGTCGGTCCGCAGACGTACATCGTGATGTTCTCGGGATCGAGAGGCACGAAGTCGCGCAGCTGCTGTGCGCGGGTGTCATAGAGGCGGAGTGTCACCGCTCAAGCCTACTCGGGCACGACTGATCGTCAGCCGTCACGCGACGATTCGCGGAGGTTGTGACGGTTCACGGACCGATCGGGCGAAATGATCCGCCGATCGTCACACGGTCCGCGATCCGTCGGGCACGACGAGTGCGACCGCCATGACCGAGATCCCCTCCCCCCGGCCGGGGAAGCCGAGTCCGTCGGTGGTCGTCGCGGTGACCGACACCGGCGCCCCGAGGATGCCGGAGAGCACGTCCTGCGCCTCCGCCCGCCGCGGGCTGAACTTCGGCCGGTTGCCCTGGAGCTGCACGGACACGTTGCCGATCCCGAACCCCGCCTCCGCGAGGATCTCCCGCGTGCGGGCCAGGAACACCTCGGCGTGCGCGCCCGCGTACTCGGGGTGCGCGGTGCCGAAGTGCTCGCCGATGTCGCCGAGACCGGCCGCGCCCAGCAGCGCGTCGACGATCGCGTGGGCGACGGCATCGCCGTCGGAGTGCCCGGAGAGCGGCTGCTCCCCCGGCCATTCGAGGCCCGCCAGCCAGAGGCTCCCCTCGCCGCCGAAGGCGTGCACGTCGGTGCCGACGCCGACCCGCGGGACCACCGTCCTCGCCGGCGCGGGGGCGGCCAGCAGGAGCCGTGCGCGCTCCAGGTCGGCCGGGGTCGTGATCTTGAACCCGCGAGCCGAGCCCTCGATGCGCCGCACGGGGTGCCCCGCAGCGGAGAAGAGCGCGGCGTCGTCGGTGTACTCGGTCCCGGCGGCCTGCGCCAGGGCGTAGGCCGCCTCGAGGAGGTCCCGCGGGAAGCCCTGCGGGGTCTGCGCAGCGGCGAGCTCCGAGCGGTCGACACCGCCGATCACCGCCTCGCCGTCCACGCGCTTGAGGGTGTCGACGACCGGCATCGCCGGGATCGCGCCGGACTCCGCGGTGACCGCCTGCGCCACCGCGTCGATCAGGGCGGGCGGCGTGAGCGCCCTGGCCGCGTCGTGCACAAGGACCACGGTGACGTCGCCCCACAGCGCGGCGAGTCCCGCCGCGACCGACTCCTGCCGGGTGGCACCGCCGGTGACAACCCGGCCGAGCTCCGCCCGGTCGCCGGCGGCGGCCCGTAGTTCGCTCTCTGCATCCCCCTCGTGGCCCGCGGGGGCGACGACGACGACCTGGGCGGGCGCGGCGGCGAACACCCCGTCGAGTGCATGACGCAGGATCGAGCGGCTGTCGATGCCGACGAACGCCTTCGGGGCGCCGGCCTCCAGGCGGGTGCCGGAGCCCGCAGCGACGACGATGACGGCGGTGTCGGGAACGGGGAGAAGGGTCACGCTCTCACGTTACCCGGCGCACGAAAAAGGCGGATGCCGCAGCATCCGCCTTCTCCCATGACAGGAGCCCCAGCGCGCAGTGCGCGACGCTCAGGACGCGAGGACCTCGTCGAGCAGGGAGCCCGCCTTGTCCTCGTCGATCTTCTCGGCGAGCGCCAGCTCGGAGATGAGGATCTGGCGAGCCTTCGCCAGCATCCGCTTCTCCCCCGCGGACAGGCCGCGGTCCTGGTCGCGGCGCCACAGGTCGCGCACGACCTCGCTCACCTTGATGACATCACCCGAGGCGAGCTTCTCGAGGTTCGCCTTGTAACGGCGGGACCAGTTCGTGGGCTCCTCGGTGAACGGCGCGCGTAGCACCTCGAACACGTGATCGAGGCCCTCCTTGCCGATCACATCGCGGACGCCCACCAGGTCGACGTTCTCGGCCGGAACCTCGATGATCAGATCGCCCTGGGTGACGTTGAGCTTCAGATACTTCTTCGTCTCGCCCTTGATGATGCGTTCCTTGACCTCGATGATGGTCGCGGCGCCATGGTGCGGATAGACGACTGTTTCGCCAACCTCAAAAAGCATAAAAACGTGTCCTTTCGGCAACCTCAAGGATACCACAGCCGATATGCGCTAAGGTTCGCGCCCCCTGGTCCCGGGGACGGTCTCGGCTTACCCATAGAATGGATGCGGATATCCCGCCGGACCTCAGGAGGACCCGTGAAATCGCGCCTTGTCGCATCTGCCGCTCTCGGTGCTCTCGTGCTGCTGGGCGCGACCGGTTGCACGTTCATCTCGCCGCAGGCGACGACGATCGAGTACTCCGCCTCCGACGGCGTCAACATCTCCGACGCCGACGGCCCGCTGGACGTCCGCAACGTCTTCATCGTGGCGAACGAGGACGGCTCCGTCGGCAACCTGGTCGCGGCCATCGTGAACCCGACCGACGAGAAGGCCACCCTCACGATCACCCTCGCGGGCATCGACCCGTTCGCGGTGACCGTCCCCGCCCACGGCACGGTCAGCCTCGGCGCCGACGAGGAGCCGCTGAGCATCGTCGATCTCGACACGAAGCCCGGCGCCACCGTCGAGGTGCACTTCCAGTCCGGCGACGGCAGCGGTGCGAAGGCGGATGTGCCCGTCCTCGACGGCACCCTGCCCTATTACGCCGACCTCACGCCCGGCGGCGCGGAGAACGCGCCGAAGCCGGAGCCCGCAGAAGAGGACGAGTCCGAAGAGGAATCGTCGCACTGACGCGCTCACCAGCATGAGAAGGCCGGTCGCCCTGCTGGGCGACCGGCCTTCTCCGTCTGGGGACGCTCAGCCCTCGAAGCGGTAGCCGAGCCCGCGGACCGTCACGAGCATCACCGGCTCGCCCGGGTTCTCCTCGATGCGCGAGCGGATGCGCTTGATGTGCACGTCGAGCGTCTTCGTGTCCCCGAAGTAGTCGCTGCCCCACACGCGGTCGATGAGCTGGCCGCGGGTGAGCACGCGACCGGAGTTGCGCATGAGCACCTCGAGGAGCTCGAACTCCTTGAGGGGCATGTTGATCTGCTCGCCGGCGACCGAGACGGTGTGCCTGTCGATGTCCAGCGACACCCGCCCGCCCTCGAGGACGCGCTCGTCCAGCTCGCTGTCCGCCTGCACGACGCGGCGCAGCACGGCCCGCATCCGGGCGAGCAACTCGCGGGAGGAGTAGGGCTTGGTGATGTAGTCGTCCGCGCCGAGCTCGAGCCCGACGACGATGTCCACCTCCGAATCCTTGGCGGTGAGCATGATGATCGGCACCGCCGAGGTGGATCGGATCTGCCGGCACACCTCGGTGCCGGGCATCCCCGGCAGCATGAGGTCGAGCAGGACGATGTCGGCGCCGCGATCGCGGAACGCGGTGAGCGCCCCGGGGCCGTCCTCGGCGATCTCCACCTCGTAGCCCTCGCGGCGCAGCAGATACGCCAGCGGGTCGGCGAGGTCGGGCTCGTCTTCGACGAGAAGGATGCGGGTCATGCGCTCTCTCCGTTTCGGACGCGTGCGGGGTCGGACTTCGCCGCCTTGCGCTCGCGCTTCTTCTTCTTGCTCTTCTTGTCCTTGTCGACACTCGCGGGAGCATCGATCCTCGGAAGCCGGACGGTGAAGGTGGAGCCGCGGCCGGGCCGCGACCACAGCCGCACCTCGCCGCCGTGCCGCTGCGTGGCGTGCTTGACGATCGAGAGGCCCAGGCCGGTGCCTCCCGTTCGCCGGGAGCGCGCCTCGTCGGCGCGGTAGAAGCGCTCGAAGATGCGCTCCCGATCCCCCTCGGCGATGCCGATGCCCTGGTCGGAGACGGCGATCTCCACCACGTCGTCGTCGGCCCGCACGCCGATCCCGACCCGGGAGCCATTCGGGGAGTACACGATCGCGTTGGCGATGAGGTTCCCGATCGCCTCGATGAGGATCTGCGAGTCTCCGCGGACCCAGACGCCGCGGTCGCCGCCGCGGGCGAGCTCCACTCCGGCGGAATCGGCCTGCACGACGTGCGCCTCGATGGAGGCGGCGATCACCTCGTCGATGGACACGGGACGCACGTCGGAGATGGCGTCGTCCGCCTGCAGGCGCGACAGGCTCATGATGCGGCCTGTGAGCTGCCCGAGTCGTGACGCCTCCGCGGAGATGCGGGCGGCGAAGATCCGGACCTGCGCAGGGTCGTCGGCGGCCGATTCGATCGCCTCCGCCAGCAGGGTCACCGCGCCGACCGGCGTCTTCAGCTCATGACTGGTGTTCGCCACGAAGTCGCGCCGCATCTGGTCGAGGCGCTCCTGCTCGGTGACGTCGCGGATGATCAGCAGCGACATCCGCGGGCTGATCGCACTCGCGCGCGCGGAGACGAGCCTGGGGTCGAGGCTCAGACCGCCCCGGGTGATCCGCAGGGACTCGGTCGCAGACGCCCCCGTGCTGCGGACGCCACGGACGAGCTGGCGCAGCTCCGGGTTCTCCAGCGCCGCGCCGACCTCGATGCCGAACCGGGCGGCGGCCTTCGAGGCCGCGAGCACCAGGCCCGAGGCGTCGACGACGCAGGCCGCGTCGTCCATGCTGCCCAGGACGTCGGCGACGCCGTCGGGGACGACCGTCGACGTCTCCCCTGCGAAGCGCGCCCTGGTGCGGTACGCCCAGACGACCAGGAGGGACATGCCGACACCGATCAGCATCCCGACGGCCAGCGCGAAGAGCGCGATCTGGGGCAGGGTCATGTCACCAGCGTAGAGTGCGTTCACCCGTGCTCCGGCGGGTTCTCGCCCCCGGACGGGAACGCGAGAAGTACTATTCACGTGCTGGGCACCGTTCGTTAACCTTCGGGGCGGACAATCGCTTCGGGCCTGTGCGGGAGCGCGGTCCTCCCCTCCCGTGCGGACGACCCAGCCGTCTCGCGCCGGCCGCTGACGCCGAGACCCGAACGAAAGGTTGCGCCCACCATGCGCGAAGTCTTCCACCAGTCCCTCGAGGACCTGCAGTCCCGCCTTGTCGAGATCGCCGACCTCGTCACGGTCTCGATCGACAAGGCGACCCGTGCGTTCGCGACGAGCGATGTCGCCCTGGCCGAGGAGGTCATCGCCGACGACGCGAAGATCGACGAACTCGCCGTCACCCTCGACGAGCAGGCCATCGAGATCCTCGCGCGTCAGCAGCCGGTGGCCCGCGACCTGCGCATCGTCGTCACGGCGCTGCGGGTGAGCGCCTCGCTCGAGCGCATGGGCGACATGTCCGAGCACATCGCCCAGCTGGCGCGCCTGCGCTTCCCGGAGCGCGCGGTCCCGAAGGGCCTCAAGGGCACCTTCACCAAGATGGGCGAGCTGGACGTCGAGATCGCCCGCACGCTCTCCGAGCTGCTGCGCACGCAGGACCTGCGCCTCGCCGACACCATCCGCAACACCGACGACGACATCGACGAGCTGCATGCAAGCGTGTTCGAGAAGGTCCTCAGCGACAACTGGAAGGGCGAGGCGACGGCGACCGTCGACGCGACGCTCGCCAGCCGCTACCACGAGCGCTTCGCCGACCACGCGGTCGCGGTGGCGAAGAAGGTCGTCTACCTCGCAACCGGCGACTGGCACGTGGCCGAGCAGGACATCGCCCTGGTCATCGAGCAGCAGGAGCAGATCCAGCAGGAGCACGGGCACGCCTGAGCCCCCGCTGACACGACGAAGGCCGGATGCTGAACAGCATCCGGCCTTCGTCGTGTCGGCTTGCTTCTTGCCCTGTGCGCCTCCGGCGCCTACTTCTTGCCCTGTGCGGCGACCGCGGCGGCTCCGGCGGCCGCGGCCTCCGGGTCGAGGTAGCGGCCGGGAGCGGTGGGGACGTTGTTCTCGTCGAGCTCGTAGACCAGCGGGATGCCGGTGGGGATGTTCAGCTCGGCGATGTCCTCGTCGCTGATGCCCTCGAGGTGCTTCACGAGGCCGCGCAGCGAGTTCCCGTGGGCGGTGACGAGCACGGTCTTGCCGGCCTCGAGGTCGGGGACGATCGCGCTCTCCCAGTACGGGAGGAGGCGGTCGATGACGAGCTTCAGGGACTCGGTGCGGGGCACCTCGCCGTCGATGCCGGCGTAGCGCGGGTCGGCGACCTGGCTGAACTCGCTGTCGTCGTCGAGGGGCGGCGGCGGCACATCGAAGGAGCGGCGCCACAGCTGGAACTGCTCGGGACCGAACTGCTCGAGCGTCTCGGCCTTGTCCTTGCCCTGCAGCGCGCCGTAGTGGCGCTCGTTCAGGCGCCAGGAGCGGGTCACCGGGATCCACAGGCGATCGGCGGCGTCGAGCGCGATGTTCGCGGTCTGGATCGCACGGCTCAGCAGCGAGGTGTGCAGCACGTCGGGCAGGATGCCGGACTCGGCGAGCAGCTCGCCGCCGCGGCGCGCCTCCCGCTCGCCCTGCTCGTTCAGGCGGACGTCCACCCAGCCGGTGAAGAGGTTCAGTTCGTTCCACTCGCTCCGGCCGTGGCGGAGCAGGATCAGGGTGCGCGTCGCTGTCATGGGGCCAGTTTATCGACGGACGTCGCGGGGCCGGTCCCTGAGCCTGCGAGGATTGACGCATGGCGTCATCTCCCCTCGGCCGGCCGACCCGCGGCACGACCGGGACGAACCGGCTGCGCCGCAACGACCGCTGGATCGCCGCATCCGAGGCCTTCCGCCGCGCCGCCGACCCGCTCGTCATCGACCTCGGCTACGGCGCCAGCGGCGTCACCGCGTTCGAGCTGGCGACGCGGCTGCGGCACGTGCGGACGGATGCCGAGGTCCGCGGCCTCGAGATCGACCCGGCACGCGTGGCGACCGCCGACGCCCAGCTCGCCGAAGTGCGCGCCGGACGCACCTCCTTCGCCCCGGACCTCCGGGTGTCCTTCGCCCGCGGCGGCTTCGAGATCCCCCTTCCCGCCGGGCGGCGCCCCGCGGTGATCAGGGCCATGAACGTGCTGCGCCAGTACGAGGAGAGGGATGTCCCCGGCGCCTGGCGGACGATGGCCGCGCGACTCGCTCCCCGCGGCCTCCTCGTCGAGGGCACGTGCGACGAGATCGGCCGCGTGGCGTCCTGGGTGGACGTGCTCCCGGACGGCACGCCGTCGCGCTTCACGATCTCCCTGCGCCTGGCAGAGCTCGAGCAGCCGAGCATCGTCGCCGAGCGACTGCCGAAGGCGCTGATCCACCGGAACGTGCCCGGCGAGAGGGTGCATGTGCTGCTGACGGACCTCGACCGGGAGTGGGCCCGCGCGGCGCCGCTGTCGACGTTCGGCGCGACGCAGCGCTTCCTCGCCGCCGTCGCCGCACTGCGCGCACAGGGCTGGCCGGTGCAGGGCGGGCGCAGCCGCTGGCGGCTCGGCGAGCTCACCCTTCCGTGGGAGGCTGTGGCGCCCCTCGGCTGATCAGGCTCCGGCTCTGGGATCCGGTGCGGAAGGCCGGCGCGACAGGCGCGTCAGGCGCGGCACGTCGGCGGTGGCCCCGGCGTCCGCCGGAACGATCACCTGCTGGGATGCCGCGATGTCCGCGCCCTCGGCGCGCACCACCAGGTCCCCGGCCGGTGCGCGGCGGGAGAGGATCGCGAGCGCGATCGGCCCCTCCTCGTGGTGACGGGCGACGGACGTGATGCGGCCGACCTCGTCCTCGCCGGCGAGCACGAGGTCGCCCGGTGCGGGGAGCACGGCGTCGCTGCCGTCGAGGTGGAGAGCGGCGAGGCGGCGAGGCGGGTGACCGAGATTGTGCACCTTGGCGACGGTCTCCTGACCCCGGTAGCAGCCCTTGCTCAGATGCACCGCGGTGCGGATCCAGTCCGCCTCGTGCGGCAGCGAGCGGTCGTCGACCTCGGACGCCCAGCGCGGACGCCAGGCGGCGATGCGCAGGGCCTCGGCCGCCAGGAGACCGGCGCGCTCCTCGGGCGCCAGGCCGGCGGCGAGCGCGTCTGCGGCATCCGGCTCGAGCACGGCGACCCGCCATGCGAACGCGGCACCCGGATGCTCGTCCACCTCGGCGTACTGGTGCCCGCCGGCGCTGACCCGCTGCCACGGATCGGCCCAGACGAGCGGGACGCCGTTCGGCGCGGCGGACGCCGCGGTGGCGGCGGCCGCCGCCGGCCCGCCGTCTATGAAGCCGACCAGGGCGAGCTCGGGACGCAGCGTCACCGTGGCCTGCGTGCGGAATCTCATGCGCAGGAGCCACGTCGCGAGCGGCTCCGCGTCGGCGGCATCCGCGATCAGCCAGGTGGAGGCGCCGTCGTCGAGGACGCCGGCCGCGTGCTCCACCCGCCCCTGGGGGTCGAGCACGAGCAGCTCGGTGCTCTCCCCGGGCGCGAGCCTGCCGACCGCCTGCGAGGTGATCGAGTCCAGCCAGCCGAGACGCTCGGGGCCGGCCACCTCGATGACGATCCTGTCGCCGAGCGGCGCGAGCGCCGTTCCCGCGGACAGCCGGCGCTGCTCGCGGAAGACGTCGCCGAAGTGGTCGATGCCGTGCTCCCCGCTCACGGCGCCGTCGAGGTCCTGAAACCCGGTCATGTCGGAACTCCGCTCACTCAGACGCGCGCCAGCCGCGCCGAGGCGTGCGAGCGCAGCGGGGTGCCGAAGGCGGCGATGTCCCACGCCCAGAGCAGGTGGCCGTCGACGAGTCCGTACATGCGCGATGCGGCGCTGTAGTTCTTCGAGTTCGCGCCGCGGACGACCGCATCGGAGGCGATGTCGATGCGCGGGCCGTTGACCTCGCCGAGGTACAGCTCCAGGATGCCGTCCGAGTGGACGACCGAGACCTCGAGCGGGAAGCCGCCGGACTCCGTCCGCAGCTCCTCGACCTCGTCGACCGTCCGCGGCACCGGATCGGCGACCGGCGGAAGAAGCGCCGGTCCGGAATCCGCCGGTGTGAGCGGCCGGACCAGCCGCCAGAACCCAGTCTCCGCCACCAGCGGGATCGCCGACGAGCCGTCGCCGGTGTAGGTCGCCGTCGCGGCGTAGTTCAGGAAGGGGCCGCCGTCATGGCTGAAGCTCACTCGGTGCGTGAACTCGCCCTGGAAGCGGGCGTCGCCGATCGGATAGTCGATGACCCCGGTGCCCTCCCAGACGCCGATCAGCCAGGCGAGCGGCGCCAGGTCTGCGGGAAGGTCGGTGGGCAGCTCGAGCATGAGCTCAGCGCTGGCCGCGGAAGAGGTTGCGCAGCACCACGACCGAGACGAAGGCGATCGCAAGGCTCGCGAGGCCGAGGAGGCCGATGAAGAAGAATTCGAGCGCGACGAGATCCATGTCCCCCACATTACCCCCGTCGAGGGCGGTGCGGCGATCCGGTGACAGGCTCCGTCAGGCCGATGCCAGCGCAGCCAGCCCGAAGCCGACGGAGATGATGCCCATCAGCAGCAGGGCGCCGGTCACGCTCCCCGCCACGCGGAGGATGAACCCCTCGGTGAGGCCGTACCAGAGCTGCACGGCGAACGACAGCAGCACGACTCCCCCGAAGGTGACGAGGAGCCACGGGACGCGCCATTCCCCGGGGACGAAGATGCCGACGGCGACGGAGGCGAGGAAGGCCGCCGCCCACACGACGATCACGCCGAGGGCGGCGTTGCGCGGTGCGAGTGCTGGTTCCGACATGACTCCATTGTGGCCCATCCCGTCCCGGTATCATGGCGGCACGGCGTCGACAACCGCCCGGAAGGAACGCGCGTGGCCCTGGTCCTGGTCTTGACCCATGCTCCGATCTCGGAGCCGGTCCTGCCCGCCCTGGAGCTTCTCAGCCACCGCGTCCGCCAGATCCCGGCCGAGCCCGCGCAGCTCGTGAACGCCCCCGAGTACGACATCGTCATCGTCGACGGACGCCAGGATCTCGTCGGAGCCAAGTCGCTGTGCCGGCTGCTGCGGGCGACCGGTCAGGACGCGCCGCTGCTGCTCGTCGTAACAGAGGGCGGCATGAGCGCGCTGTCCGCGGACTGGGGCGTCGACGACGTCATCCTCGCCACGGCCGGGCCCGCCGAGGCGGACGCCAGGGTCCGCCTCGCCCTCGCCCGGCGCGACGAGGTCTCCGAACCCGTGCGCGTGCAGGCCTCGGGCATCACCATCGACGAGCAGTCCTACTCGGCCAGGCTGCACGGCAAGCCTCTGGATCTCACCTACAAGGAGTTCCAGCTGCTGCACTTCCTGGCGACGCACCCCTCCCGCGTGTTCACGCGGGAGCAGCTCCTCAGCGAGGTGTGGGGCTACGACTACTTCGGCGGCACGAGGACGGTCGACGTCCACGTGCGGCGCCTGCGCGCCAAGCTCGGCGACCAGGAGCAGATCATCGGCACCGTCCGCAACGTGGGCTACCGGTTCAACGTGTACGACGACGAGACGGTGACACCGGCGCGGTAACGGAACCGTTCCGTTCACACGAGTGACACCTCACGGTGCTTAGATGTACCCCATGATCGATCCCGCACTCGCCGACGCCGGACTCGGGGACTCCGAGGACGATGACTTCGACAGCGTCGAGGCCCCGGACTCCCTGCTCCCCGATCACCGGTACCTGGACCGCGAGCTGAGCTGGCTGGCGTTCAACCAGCGCGTGCTGGAGCTCGCCGAGGATCCGTCGCTCCCCGAGCTGGAGCGGGCGAACTTCCTCGCCATCTTCGCGAGCAACCTCGACGAGTTCTTCATGGTCCGCGTCGCCGGCCTGAAGCGACGCATCATGACGGGCCTCGCCGTCCCCACGAACATCGGCCGCTCCCCCGTGGATGCCCTCGCCGACATCTCCCGGGAGGCCCACGCGCTCCAGCTGCGCCACGCGGGGGCCTGGACCAGCCTGGTCAAGCCCGCGCTGGCGGATGCCGGCATCGAGATCACCGGATGGGAGGACCTCACCGACGACGAGCGGGCCGCGCTCACCGAGTACTTCCAGCTGCAGGTGTTCCCGGTCCTCATGCCGCTGGCGGTCGACCCCGCCCACCCCTTCCCCTACATCTCCGGGCTCTCGCTGAACCTCGCCATCCGCATCCGCAACGCCCGCACGGGCCGGCAGGAGTTCGCGCGCCTGAAGGTGCCGCCGATGCTCCCCCGCTTCGTGGAGGTGCCCCGCTCCAGCGAGATCCTGCGGTTCATCCGCCTCGAGGAGCTCATCGCGAACCACCTCGGCGACCTCTTCCCCGGCATGGAGGTGCTCGACCACCACGCGTTCCGCCTCACCCGCAACGAGGACATGGTGATCGAGGAGGACGAGAGCGAGAACCTCATCCAGGCGCTCGAGGCGGAGCTGCTGCGCCGCCGGTTCGGCCCGCCGATCCGTCTGGAGATCACCGAGGACATGGACGAGGTCACCATGGACCTCCTGATCCGCGAGCTCGACATCACCGACCAGGAGGTCTACCGCCTCCCCGGACCGCTCGATCTGCGGGGACTGTTCGACCTGTCGAGGATCGACCGCCCCGACCTGCGCTACCCGCCGCACCTGCCGACCACGGCCGTGGCCTTCCAGCCCACCGGGAGCAACTCCCGCGCCGACATCTTCAAGGCGATCCGCAAGTCGGACGTGCTGGTGCACCACCCCTACGAGTCGTTCACCACCAGCGTCGTCGCCTTCCTGGAGCAGGCGGCCCGCGACCCGCACGTGCTCGCCATCAAGCAGACGCTGTACCGCACCTCCGGCGACAGCCCGATCGTCGAGGCGCTGATCGACGCCGCCGAGGCCGGCAAGCAGGTGCTCGCCCTCGTCGAGGTGAAGGCCCGATTCGACGAGGCGAACAACATCGTCTGGGCGCGCAAGCTGGAGAAAGCCGGCGTGCACGTCGTCTACGGGCTCGTGGGCCTGAAGACGCACTGCAAGCTCGCCCTGGTGATCCGCGAGGAGGACGGCGTGCTGCGCCACTACTCGCACATCGGCACCGGCAACTACAACCCGAAGACGAGCCGCATCTACGAGGACTTCGGCCTCTTCACCACGGATCCGCAGGTCGGCAAGGACCTCACCCGGCTCTTCAACGAGCTCAGCGGCTACGCGATCGAGAAGAAGTTCAAGCGCCTGCTCGTCGCGCCCCTGCACCTGCGCAAGGGGCTCATCCGCCAGATCGACAACGAGCGGCGCAACGCCGTCGCCGGGAAGCCTGCCCGCATCCGCATCAAGGTGAACTCGATGGTCGACGAGGAGGTCATCGACGCGCTGTACCGTGCCAGCGAGGCCGGAGTGAAGGTCGACGTCTGGGTGCGCGGCATCTGCAGCCTGCGCACCGACCTCGCCGGCATCAGCGACAACATCACCGTGCGCAGCATCCTCGGCCGCTACCTCGAGCACTCGCGCATCTTCACCTTCGACAACGACGGCGATCCGCAGGTGTACATCGGCAGCGCCGACATGATGCACCGCAACCTCGACCGGCGCGTCGAGGCCCTCGTCCGCGTGACCGACCCCGCGCACCTCCGGGAGCTGCAGGAGTTCTTCGACCTCGCGATGGATCCCGGCACCAGCTCCTGGCACCTCGGCGCCGACGGCGTGTGGGAGCGGCACTCCGAGGATGCCGACGGCGAGCCGCTCGTCGACCTGCAGGACAGGACGATGGGCCAGGTGCAGCGGCGCCGCCGCGCCCGGGCGGTTCGATGACCTCGCCGAAGGCGGGCGTGGTCCCCCCGCGCTCGAAGCGGGACGAGGGCTCGACGCGTGCGAAGTGGACCGACAAGGCGGTCTACGCGGCCGGCGCGGTCGTCTGGCGCATCGTCGAGGGCAAGCTGCGGGTCCTGCTGATCCACCGCACGAAGTACAGGGACGTCACGCTGCCCAAGGGCAAGGTGGACCCCGGGGAAATGCTCGCCGAGACCGCGGTCCGCGAGGTCCAGGAGGAGACCGGCATCCGGGTGTCCCTCGGCGTCCCGGTCGGGGTGAGCCGCTACCACCTGCCCTCGAACAAGCAGAAGGTCGTGCACTACTGGGCCGCCGAGGCCACCGACGACGCGATCCGCGCCTCCTCCTTCGTACCCAACCGGGAGATCGCCGCGATCGAGTGGGTCAGCCTGAAGAAGGCCCGCGCGCGGCTGAGCTATCCCGTCGACCGCGAGGTCATCGACTTCTTCGCAAACCTCGTCGACGAGGACGTGCTGCGCACCTTCCCCATCGTCGCCCTCCGTCACGCCAAGGCCCTCGCCAGGACGGACTGGAACGGGCCGGATGCCGAGCGGCCGCTCACCGAGCGCGGGAAGCGCCAGGCGAAGTCGATCGTGGGTCCCCTCCGCGCCTTCGGCGTCCGCAAGATCATCACCAGCGACGCCGTGCGATGCACCGAGACGGTCGCCCCGCTGGCCTGGACGCTCGGCCGGAAGGCGGCTCAGACCGCCAAGATCAGCCAGGATGCGTGGGAGGCCGGCACCGCCGATCTCCGCAGCGTCGTCGGCCGCCGGGTGCGCTCGGGGAAGCCCGCGGTGCTGTGCAGCCACGGACCGGTCCTCCCCGAGCTGCTGTCGGAGATCGCGCTGGCGACCGGCACCGTGCACGGATCGTACGTCGGCGACGCCGCCGCACTCGACCCGGCCGCCTTCTCCGTCGTGCACCTGTCCGCCTCGAACCCCGGATCGGGGATCATCGCGATCGAGACGCACATCCCCAAGGACTGACGGATGCTCGGGCTCTGCCTGAGCATCCGCTGTGGACTCCCCAGAGAGTCGCCGGTCGTTCACCTTCCGTTCACCTGCTCGGGAGAGTCTCGTTAACCGCCGCACCTAGCGTCACTGTGTGCCCTGCACCGGGCCCCACCCAACACAGATCGAAGGATCCACAGTGAAGATCTCCCGAATCGCACGTATCGGCGCCGTCGGCGCCGTCGCCGCTCTCGCGCTCGCCGGCTGTGCCGCGAACGAAGGCGGCACCGGCTCCACCGAGGGCCCTTCCGAGTCCACGCTCTCGGGCACCATCGGCGCCACCGGCGCGTCCTCGCAGGAGGCCGCGCAGCAGGCCTGGGTCGCCGCGTTCCAGACCGCGAACCCCGACACCACCGTGAACTACACGGCCACCGGCTCGGGCACCGGACGTGAGAACTTCATCGCCGGCTCGTCCAACTTCATCGGCTCCGACCGCGCGTTCAACGCCGAGGAGATCGCCGCCGGCGGCTTCGGCTCCTGCGCCTCGGACGAGATCGTCGAGATCCCCGTCTACATCTCGCCGGTTGCGGTCGCCTTCAACCTCGAGGGCATCGACGAGCTCAACCTGGACGGCAAGACCATCGCGGGCATCTTCGCCGGCACCATCACGAACTGGAACGACGAGGCCATCGCCGCTCAGAACGAGGGCGTCGAGCTCCCCGACCTGGCGATCGTCCCGGTGCACCGCGCCGACGCGTCGGGCACGCAGGAGACCTTCACCAAGTACCTCAGCGCCGTGGCCCCCGACGTCTGGACCTACGAGGCCGCCGACGAGTGGCCGCTCTCCACCGGTGAGGCCGGCGACGGCACCTCCGGCGTCGTCGACGCCATCACCAACGGCGCCGGCTACATCGGCTTCGCGGACGCCTCGCGCACCTCCGACCTCGGACAGGTCGCCGTGCAGGTCGAGGGCGAGTACGTCGCGTACTCCGCCGAGGCCGCCGCCGCGCTCGTCGAGGCGTCCCCGCTCGAGGAGGGCCGCTCCGCGCACGACCTCGCCTTCGACGTCGACCCGGCCGCCGCTCCCGCCGGCTCCTACCCGATCGCCCTGGTCTCGTACCTCATCGGCTGCGTCGAGTACGAGGACGCGGAGGTCGCCTCCCTGGTGAAGGCGTACTTCGAGTTCGTCGCCTCGGCCGAGGGCCAGGACGTCGCGGCCGAGGCCGCCGGCAGCGCCCCCATCTCCGACACCCTGCGCGAGCAGATCACGGCCGCGATCGACGCGATCGTCACCGAGTGATCGGATGCTCGGCCACACGCCGAGCTCCGGGCACCGTCGCCCCCGTGGCTCCGGTCGAAAGGATCTCGACCGGAGCCGCGGGGGCACCCGCATGAAATCCCGATTCACTTTCAGCAGAACCTCGAGAAGGACCGTGGAGCCGCTCCGATGACCACCACCACAACGGGTCCCGACACCGCCCGTTCCACCCGGTCGCGCACCGCCCTGCGACGCCGGGGCGATCGCATCTTCTCCGGAACCGCCCTCGGGGCCGGCATCATCATCCTCGTCACGCTGGCCGCCGTCGCGATCTTCCTCATCGTCCAGGCGATCCCCGCGTTCGCACCGGACACCACCGGCAACCACATCCTCGAGGGGCAGTCGTTCCTCTCCTGGGTGTGGCCGTTCGTCTTCGGCACGCTGTGGTCGAGCTTCATCGCCCTGATCATCGCGGCGCCGATCGCGATCGGCATCGCGCTGTTCATCTCCCACTACGCGCCGCGCCGCCTCGCCGGAGTCCTCGGCTACGTCATCGACCTGCTCGCGGCCGTGCCGTCGGTCGTGTTCGGCCTCTGGGGCGCCCTGACCTTCGCCCCCATGCTCGTGCCGTTCTACAAGTGGCTGAACACGAACATGGGCTGGTTCCCGCTGTTCAGCGGCACGGCATCCGGCACCGGAAAGACGATCCTCACCGCCTCCCTCGTGCTCGCGGTCATGATCCTCCCGATCATGACCGCCATCTGCCGCGAGGTGTTCCTGCAGACGCCGAAGCTCCACGAGGAGGCGGCCCTGGCGCTCGGCGCGACCCGCTGGGAGATGGTGCGGATGGCCGTGCTCCCCTTCGCCCGCAGCGGCATGGTCTCCGGCGCGATGCTCGGACTGGGCCGCGCGCTCGGCGAGACGATGGCCGTGACCCTCGTGCTGTCGCCCCTCGGCATCGTCACCTTCAACCTGCTGAACCCGGAGAACCCGACGACGATCCCCGCGATCATCGCCCTGCGGTTCCCCGAAGCCCACGATGAGGGCGTGAACACCCTCATCGCGGCCGGTCTGATCCTGTTCATCGTGACCTTCGCGGTCAACTTCGTCGCGCGCTGGATCGTGTCGCGCCGCGCCGAGTTCTCGGGAGCCAACTGACATGACCGCCACCGCCACTCCCCCCGTCGCCACCGTCGTCCCGACCACGCACACCACCACGGCCGGGCACCTGCCCAAGTGGGCGCCGTGGGCGCTCCTCCTGGTCTCCTTCGTGGTCTCCGCCACGATCTTCGCCTTCGCGAACAGCGGCGGCGACCCCGCCGACTTCAACATCGCGCTCACCCTGGTCGTGGGTCTGCTGCTCTACATGGCGCTGATCTTCGTGATCTCGTCGGTCGTCGAGAGCCGCCGGCACGCCGTCGACCGCCTGATGACGGCCCTCGTCTCCGGCGCCTTCGTCGTCGCGCTGCTCCCGCTCGTCTCGCTGCTGTACACGGTCGTCGTGAACGGGCTGATGCGCTTCGACGGCGAGTTCTTCAGCTTCTCGATGCGCAACATCGTCGGCGAGGGCGGCGGCGCCGTGCACGCCATCTGGGGAACGCTCCTCATCACACTCGGCGCCACCGTGATCTCGGTGCCGATCGGCCTGATGACGTCGATCTACCTGGTGGAGTACGGTGAGGGCCGCAAGCTCGCCCGCGGCATCACCTTCCTCGTCGACGTGATGACCGGCATCCCGTCGATCGTCGCCGGTCTGTTCATCTACTCGGTGTTCGCGCTGATCGTCGGGCCGGGAACGCGCATGGGCATCATGGGCTCGCTCGCCCTGTCGGTGCTGATGATCCCGGTCGTGGTCCGGGGCTCGGAGGAGCTGCTCCGCATCGTCCCGAACGAGCTCCGCGAGGCGGCGTACGCCCTCGGCGTGCCGAAGTGGCTCACGATCCTCAAGGTCGTGCTCCCCACCGCGATCGCCGGCATCACGACGAGCATCATGCTCGCGATCTCCCGCGTCATCGGCGAGACCGCGCCGCTGCTGCTCACCGTCGGCATCGTCCAGGGCATGAACCTGAACATGTTCAGCGGGCAGATGGCGACGCTCCCGGTGTTCTCCTACATGCAGGCCAAGTACCCCGGCATCCCGGTCGACGCCTACCTCGAGCGCGCCTGGGCCTCGGCGCTCACGCTCATCGTGATCGTGATGGTGCTGAACCTGCTCGCGCGGGTCATCGCCAAGGTGTTCGCACCGAAGACCAACGGCCGCTGACCCGGCCCACCCGACTCTCACCCGACTGGAAAAGGATCTCTCGTGTCCAAGAGCATCGAAGTCAACGACCTCAACGTCTACTACGGCGACTTCCTCGCCGTCGAGGGCGTATCGATCGACATCAAGCCCAACACCGTCACGGCCTTCATCGGCCCGTCCGGATGCGGCAAGTCCACGTTCCTCCGCACCCTCAACCGCATGCACGAGGTCATCCCGGGCGCGCGCGTGGAGGGCGAGGTCCTCATCGACGGCAACAACCTCTACGGCGCCAACGTCGACCCGGTGCTCGTGCGCCGTCAGGTCGGCATGGTCTTCCAGCGTCCGAACCCGTTCCCGACGATGTCGATCAAGGAGAACGTGCTCGCAGGCGTGACCCTCAACAACGCGCGCATGGCGAAGAGCGACCAGGAGGCCCTGGTCGAGAAGTCCCTCCGCGGCGCGAACCTGTGGAACGAGGTCAAGGACCGCCTCGACAAGCCCGGCTCCGGCCTCTCCGGCGGTCAGCAGCAGCGCCTCTGCATCGCCCGCGCCATCGCCGTCTCCCCCGACGTGATCCTCATGGACGAGCCGTGCTCGGCGCTCGACCCGATCTCGACCTTCGCCATCGAGGAGCTCATCGCGGAGATCAAGAACGAGTACACGGTCGTGATCGTGACGCACAACATGCAGCAGGCATCGCGCGTGTCGGACAGGACGGCGTTCTTCAACATCGCCGGCACCGGCAAGCCCGGCAAGCTCATCGAATACGACGACACCTCGACGATCTTCACGACCCCGTCGGTGCAGGCCACCGAGGACTACGTCTCGGGGCGCTTCGGATAAGACGGTCTCTCCCGCGCGCCGCTCCGCGGGCACAACTTCGGACCTCGGCCGCGAAACGCCGTGTGATCATCTGATCACGCGGCGTTTCGTCTTTCTGCTCCGACGCTCAGCCCGCTGGTCCGCGTCGACGAGTTCTTCTGCACGGCGAGCGTATGCGGAGGAGAGTTCCACAGGTCGCGGGTTTGAGCACCGGAACGGATGTCGGAGCCGACGATCCTTGGCGGATGTGCGTATCCATCGACTCGATCGACGTATGGACGTGGCGGGAGCTGCGCAGGTCGCATTCTCGCCGTGAACTCGAGCGCCGGGTGCGAGACGAGGAGCTGCGTCGGCTTCGACGCGGTGTGTACGCAGCCCCCACGGCGTGCTCTGACGTGGTCGAAGCCGCCGAGCACGGGGGCTCGATCGGCTGCGAGACGGCGGCACGCCACCTCGGGCTGTGGGTGCTCGACGAGCCCGGCATCCACGTGTGGATGCGTTCCGATCGCCACCATCATGGTTCCGCGTCGAGGACCTGCGAATGCACGCGGCACTGGGACGCCGGTCCGGGAGAGGAGACCTTCGGGCTCCCGTCCCTCCCGCGCGTCCTGCTGCAGATCTACCGATGCCGCGGTGCCGAAGCCTTCTTCGTCGCCCTGGAGTCGGCCCGTCGTGTGGGACTCCTCCCCCGAGCCGCCTTGCGATGGTTGCGGAGCGTGGTCGATCGCACCGGCAGAGACCTCATCGACTTCTCGCGCGACGATTCGGACAGTGGACTCGAGTCACTCGTGCGGCTGCGCATCCGCAAGTACCGCTGGTCGGTGCGAACGCAGGCCGAGATCATCGGAACCGGCCGAGTCGACCTGCTCGTGGACGACTGGCTGATCATCGAGACCGACGGCAAGGACAACCACGACGGCGCATCGCACCGCCACCGAGACCTGGTCCGCGACGCGACGGCGGCGTCATGGGGGCATGTGTCGTTGCGCTTCGACTACGCGATGGTTCTCCACGACTGGGATCTCGTCGAGCGGGCCATCGTCGCGATGATGGCCCTCCGCCCGTGATTCGCACACTCGCACTTCACGTGATCTCACTCGAAGGTGCTCCGAGCACAGCTTCGGAGCAAGTGTGTGTGCACGACTTCGGAGATGGAGCCGCAGCACGCCGTACTGCCGAGTCGCACAGTGGCGTGTCGCGTTCGGGCTCCGAAGCTGTGCCCGGCCGGTCAGGCGCGGGCACCCGGCCGCAGGCGGCGGCTCGCCGTCAGTCGCGGGGGGAGAGCAGGTACGCGTTGAGCTCGGCGGTGAGCGCGGCGTCCACGGGGATCTCGGTGCCGTCGACGGCGGTGATCGGAGCGGCCAGACGCACGCTGGACACCAGCCACGCGGCATCCGCTCTGGTCAGGTCGGATGCCGGGATCTGCGCGTAGCCGACCTCGAAGCCGCGGGACGCGAGGTGGTCGTAGACGCTCAGCTGCGTCGTGCCGTGCAGGATACCGCCGTTCGGCGCCGGTGTGACGAAGCGGTCCCCGAAGCGCAGGATCAGGGATGCGGTCGGCGCCTCGAGCACGAACCCGTCGCTGGAGAGGAAGATCGCGTCGTCGGCACCGCGCCGTCGCGCCTCCCTCAGTGCCGCCATGTTCACGGCGTACGACAGCGTCTTCGCTCCCAGCAGCAGCCACGGGGCGCGCTCGGCGACGCCGAGGTCGTATCCGCGATCGAGCGTCACCACGCGGACGCCGTTCACACGGGCCGCCGTGAAGTCGCCGGCCGGCGCCGCGGTGACCCAGGCGGTGGGGGTCGGCCCGTGCTCGACGCCGCGGCTGAGGATGAGCTTGATCACGGCCTCCCCCTCCCCGCACTCCGCGGCGGCGACGCCGATCGCCTGACTCCACTGCGCCGGGTTCGGGACGGGGAGATCGCACAGCCGCGCCGAGTGCGCGAGGCGCTCGAGGTGCGGCACGACCTCCTGCGCATGGCCGTCGACCACGCCGATCGACTCGAACACCCCGTCGCCGCGCTGGGTGCTCAGCTCGCCGACGCTCAGGGCGGGGGCAGCGGCATCCACCATGGTGAACGTGTCGCCGTAGTCGGAGCGGGCCTCATCCGCGGCCACGGGGTCGATCATCAGTGCGAAGCGCCGGGTCATGCTCCGAGCCTAGGGCCCCGGGAATAGACTCCGCCGCATCGCGTTACAATGGATCAGGCCGGGCCGCATAACCCCGGGCTCCAATTTTCGCCGCTGCGAGCGGCCTTCCGCCGAGAGGCGTTCTTGCGGCCCGGTCTTCTCATATCCGGGCGCCGAAGACCGATCAGGCCAGGGCGTCCATCCGCCACAGCACCGCCGAGGCGCTGAGGTCCTGGGCGTAGCCGCTCAGCCGCAGCGCCCTGGTCGTGAGCTCGCTCGCCCTGGCCGGCTCCGTCGGCTCGTAGTCGTCCGCGGTGTGCGTCGCTCCCGAGGCCTGCACCCGGCAGAAGGCGGCCGCCCGTTCCAGCGCCACCGCGAAGTCGCCGCGGAACGCGCCCCGCAGGATCGTGTCGATAAGCGTCACGATCTCCTCCGGGTTCGCGGGCACCGGCGCTCCGGCGATGACGGCATCCGCCGAAGGGAGCTCGACACGCCCCCGCTCGTACAGCAGCGCCGCCGTCCGCGGATCCGCATGGATCGCGAGCTGCAGCAGGTACAGCCGCCACAGCGCCCCGGGAAGAGTGCGCGACGGCGCCTTCGACCACAGTTCGGCGATCTCGTCGATGCCGTGCTCCGCGGTGAACGCGACGAGACGGTCGGCGCTCACTCCGCTCTCGTCGGCGCGGACCCTGGTGAGCAGGGCGGATGCCGTCGCATGGGCGATCCGCGTCTCCTCGGCAGGGTCGTGCGAGCCGACGATGTTGTCGAACGCCTGCGTGGGGCGGCGGACGGGGCGGTGGTGCTCAGGCATCCATCCAGGGTACGCGCGTCCGGCGGTGTCAGGCGGTCGGGATGACGATCACGGGATCGGTGGTCGGCTGCCCGCTGGGCGAGCCGCCGGCCTCCTCCACGGTCACCGCGATCACGTCGCCCGCGTGCATCTCGCCGTCGAGCACGGCGGAGGTCTCGCCGTCCGCCGCCGAGAAGAGGCCGGCGGGCACCGGCGTGTCCCCTCGGACGAACCACAGCTCGTACTCCTTGCCCTCCGGGAGCTCCGGGATGCCGTCCGCGACCAGCACGACCGTGCCCAGGGACGCCGACCAGTGGGCGGTGGCCGTGCCGCCGCCGTCGAGGGAGACGGTGGCCTGTTCGGCATCGCCCGCCGCCCGGATCTCCTCGAGCGCGACGACGCTCGCAGGGCGGTTCAGCTGCTGGTTCAGGGCGACAGCGCCGAAGCCGACGCCGACGAGCAGGGCGAGGCATGCGGCGAGCGCGAAAAGGATCCGCAGCGGATGCCGTGGGCTCCGTGCGGCGCTCTCCTCGCCGGCCGGGGCCGGTGCGGAGACCTGCACGGTCGCCGCGGGCGGCTCCTCGGCGCCCTGCGGCGTCTCCGCGATCCGGGCGAGGAGGGCGGAGCGGATGCCGGCGGGCGGCGCCTCAGGCGCGACGGCACCGGCGAGCAGGTCGGCCGTCTCGGCATCCGTCTCGGCGATCGGGGACCACTCGGGGTGGTCCGCGAGCGCGTCGCGGTAACGGCGCTCGTCCTCCGGCGACAGCGCGTGCAGGGCGGCGGCGGCCGCGAGCTCCGCGAATTCGTCCTCGTTCATGCCCTCACCCCCATCGCCGTGCGGAGCCGGCTGAGACCGTCCCGCATCCGTGTCTTGATCGTCCCCAGCGGGGCTCCCACGAGCACCGCGATCTCGTTCTGACTGTAACCGCCGTAGTACGCGAGGACGAGCGCCTCCCGCTGCGCCTCCGGGAGCCCGGCGAGAGCCCCGACGACGCGTTCGCCTTCGAGGCCGAGCTCGACCTGCTCGGCGACGCTGTCGTGCGCCACGCCGAGGTCGCGGAGTCCGGCGCGCACGTCCCGGTCGGCGCTGGACTGCGACGCCCGAACCCTGTCCACGGCACGGCGGTGGGCGATCGTCATCACCCAGGACCGTCCCTGACCTCTGTTCGGAGCGAAGCGTCCTGCGGATTGCCAGATCTCGAGGAACACCTCCTGCAGCACCTCCTCGCTCTGCGAGCGGTTGACGAGGACCCGGAGGATGAGACCGAACACCCGCGGGGAGAGCGAGTCGTAGAGGGACGCGAAGGCGTCCTGGTCGCCGTCGGCGATGCGCACGAGCAGCTCCGCGACGGCGTCCTGCGCCGTCCCGTCCTCGGGCACGTCCATACCGTCGATGACCATCTCCACCAGCATGCCTCATCCCTCCTCGATCACGTGCCGACGTCACCCGAACGTGAAGGAATAGACCTGGATGCCCGGCGGGACCTCGAGCGTGAGGATGCCTGCGGCGATGTCCTCACCGGCGACGAGCCCGTACGAGCGCGGCGTGCCGTCGACGCGGAGCGTCCACTCCTCCCCTTCCGCGTCGCGGACCTCGATCTGCCCGGCTCCGGCGAGCACCACGCGCACCTCGGCGGCGTGGTAGTCCAGACGGATGCGGGCGCCCTCCTCCGCAGGGGTGGCGTACTGCGTCTCGATCGTCCAGTCTCCGTCGAGGGCGAAGGAGTCGTCCGGCTGGTCGGCGGGGAACGAGAACCCGGCGGAACCGGCCCGATACGCGCCTGAGCCGCCGTAGTTCACGTCCTTGGCGGAGCCGAGGAACGTCTCCCTCGTGGTCGAGCCCACCTCCGGCGTGTCGTCGGCGACCTCGGTGGGGGACGGCAGCCGGACGTCGGTGTCCGCATCCCGGAGCAGCTCCCTGATCATCGCCTCCGTCGCCGCGTAGTTCCCCTCGCCGAACGAGATGTGCCGCACCGTCCCCTCGGCGTCGATGAGGTAGTGGGCGGGCCAGTACCGGTTGCGGTAGTTCGTCCAGGTGGCGAGGTCGTTGTCGAGGGCGACGGGATACTCGATGCCGAAGCCTTCGGCGCCCGCCGCCACGTTGCCGGCGTCCTTCTCGAACGCGTACTCCGGCGAGTGGATGCCGATGACCTGCAGGCCGAGCTCGCGATACGCCTCGTCCCAGGCGACGACGTGGGGCAGCGAGCGCTGGCAGTTGATGCAGGAGTACGCCCAGAAGTCGATGAGCACGACCTGGCCGCGGAGATCGTCGAGGGCGATCGGCTCTCCGCCCGGCGTGTTCAGCCACTGCTCGATGCCCCTGATCGAGGGGGCGGTGCCGCAGGACTCCAGCACGGTGGCGCCGTTGGTGCACAGGTCGAGGTCCTTGTTCTCCTCGTTCACGAGCCCGCCGAGATCCAGTGCGTCGCCGACGCCCTCGGACTCGACGAGCCGATCCTGCAGAGGGGCGGTGTAATCCGGCAGCAGCCGCTGCAGCGCCTGCGGGACGTCGAAGACGAGCCCGATGGCGAGGGCGATCATCGCGATGCCGGCGGCGATGCGCAGCATCCGCTCCCGCGTGCGGAAGGCGCGGATGCGCTCGACGACACTGCGACCGGCCAGGGCGAAGAAGAGCAGCGGCACGGCGACGCCGATCGCGAAGGAGACGGTGAGCAGAACGGTGCCCGCGCCGATCCGGCCCGTCGAGCCCGCCACGATGATCGCGGCGAGCACGGGACCGGCGCACGGCACGAAGACCGCGCCGAGGGCGAGCCCGACGCCGAAGCCGCCGCCGCGGTTCGTGACCTCGCGCTGCCCGAACCTCTGGAACGGCCGTTCCAGGAGGTGCGCCACCCGCGGGACGATCAGGCCGACGCCGATGATCAGGAGCACCGCGATCCCCGCCCACCGGATGATGTCCTGCGGCAGGTTAAGCAGCCCGAGCAGCAGCGACCCTGCCAGCGTGACCAGGGTGAAGCTGAGCACGAGGCCGGCGATCACCAGGTACGGCCTGCTGCGCTTCGCGGGCAGAGGCTCACCGTCGTACCTCGCCGACTGGGCGCCGCCGGTGAGGAAGATCACCGGGAGCACGGGAAGGATGCACGGCGAGATGCCGGTGATGAACCCGCCGAGCAGGCCGATGATGATCAACTCCATGAGGTCCTCGCTTCTGTCTCCCCCTGTTCGCTCCGGACCGGCCGATCGGATTGGATGCGACAGGTCCCCATCCGATCCGGGGAGGGCTCCGAACAGCAGTCGACGCCGCGGAGAGGCCGCGGCGCATCACGAAGGAGCTCGAGATGTTCAGCACCAAGAAGAAGGTCACGGCGGCGCTCACCCTCACGCTGGCGAGCGCGTTCCTGCTCTCCGCCTGCACGATGGGCGGCACGACGACCGAGGAGCCCGCGGAGTCCACGGCCCCGGAGTCGACGGAGACGACGGCGCCCGAGACCATGGACCCGGCCGCGAACCTCGTCGGCCCCGGCTGCGCCGCGTACGCAGAGGCGGTGCCGGATGGCGCGGGATCCATCCAGGGAATGTCGCAGGATCCCGTCGCGGTCGCCGCATCCAACAACCCGATGCTGAAGACGCTCGTCGCCGCGGTGAGCGGACAGCTCAACCCGGACGTGAACCTTGTCGACACCCTCAACGGCGACGAGTTCACCGTCTTCGCCCCGGTGGATGACGCCTTCGCGAAGATCGACCCCGCCACGATCGAGGCCCTGAAGACCGACAGCGCCACGCTGAGCGCCATCCTCACCTACCACGTCGTCCCGGGTCAGATCGAGCCGGCCGACATCGCGGGCACCCACACGACGGTGCAGGGCGCGGATCTCGAGGTGACCGGCAGCGGCGAGGAGTGGATGGTCAACGACGCGAACGTCGTCTGCGGCGGCGTGCAGACCGCGAACGCGACCGTCTACCTCATCGACACGGTGCTGATGCCCCCGGCGCAGTAGGCGCCGGGCGCCGAGTGGGGACTCGGCAGCCGCCCCTCTCCCGGACGGGAGGACCGCGGAGGGGCTTCGAGGAGGGCGGTCGGCGATGGGGAACGCCGACCGCCCTCCTCCGCTCGCACTAGACTGGGAGCACACGGGCCTCTAGCTCAGTTGGCAGAGCATCGGACTTCAACAGAATAGGAGCGCCTCGGGGGAAACCTCGGGGATGACACCACTCAAAGTCGGGGAACCCTTCCTGGGAGACCAGTTGGCAATCCCGAGCCAAGCCGGATGAGAATCCGGAAGGTGTAGAGACTGGACGGGTGGCACCTACAGCGAAAGCCAGGGTGAAGGGACAGTCCAGACCACGAACGCCCGAAGGGCGGCGGCGAAAGCCGAAGTGGCAGGTTAATCCGCGGGTCGAGGGTTCGAGCCCCTCGGGGCCCACCGTGAACGAAGAATGTCGGCAGCCGGCGATAGCGTCAGGCCATGAAGCGCTGTGGGACATGCGGCGAGACTAAGGCGCGGACCGAGTTCAATCGAAAGGCCTCCCGGGCTGACGGCCTCCAGGAGGTCTGCCGCACCTGCAATCGCGAGTCTTCACGCCGCTACTACGCCCGTAACCGCGCGCATCACATCGAAGTCATCCGGGCGCGGACGAACGCGCAGAAGGCCGAGAACATCGCACTGATCTCACGCTTTCTCGCCGACCACCTCGCCCGGGAACGCTGAAACGTAGCACGGTGATGCGACTGGTACGCAACGGCCATCCCGCCGCCACGATCATCGCCGAGATCGACAAGTGCGACGTGCGCTGCCGCAACTGTCACGCCATCGTCACCTACGAGCGCATGGGAGGGAGCTGGCGGTCGACGGCGGCCGACCGCCCAGACGAGTGAGGTCGGCTCAGGCCCGCGCCCGGTGCCGGCGCACAGCCGCGCGGTTCGCGCAGCGCACGGAGCAGAAGCGCTGACGGCCGTTACGCGTGACGTCGACGACGACGTTCGTGCACGGCGGCGCCTGGCAGCGTCCCAGTCGCGTCATCCCGCGCGTCGTGAGGTGGAGGGCCGTCCCCACGGTGATCACGGCGCGCAGCACGAAGGCGAGGCGCTGGCCGTCGTCGCGGTAGTGCAGATGCCAGCCCTCGCCGTGATGATCGGTCAGCCGCGGGTACGTCGCCGCGGCGGCCATCTGCGCGTTCAGCAGCTCGGCGCGCGGCATCCCCGGTTCCGCATCCACGACCCGCAGCCATTCGTCGATCACGGCGCGTGCGAGCTCGCGGTCGTCAGGTTCGTCGGGGAAGTCCATCGTCATCCCGAACTCGCGGGTGCGCGCCTCGATCCCCGCCCGGTCGTCCGGCCAGTCGTTCGCGAGGGATGCCGCGAGCAGCACGGCATACTCGCCGTAAGGGTTGAGATGCATAAGGGCATTACATCACGCTGGGGACATGACCTCCTCGCAGACGCTTCCGATCCCTCTGCAGACGCTGGCGATCCATGAGCACGCGTGGCTCGTCGAGTCCCGGCATCCGACCAGCGAAGGCATCGTGCTGTACGTGCGATGCGACGGCTGCGGCACGCGGCGCGTCGATGTGCAGCAGCATCCGCACGTGCCGCCGACGGCGCTGAGCCGGGCGCTCCGCTAGGCGGTCAGCTCAGCAAGCGTGCGGACCGCGCGCAGGTTTCGCGCTGTGCCGGCGACGCCGAGGGCCCTGTCGAGCACCTTCTTCGTCAGCCTGGTGCCGTGCACCCCGTCCTCGCCGTAGTCGATCCAGAGATCGTCGCCGATCAGCGCGAGCCGCTCCCCCGGCACCAGCCGCTGCTCGAGCGCCTCCACCGCCCCGGCGCGCGGCTTCCCCTCGAGGAACATGGCGTGCAGCATCTTCTCGCTCGCGTCCGGGAACGGATGCTTCGCCGCCGCCGCGGCCAGCGCCCTGCCCGTGCGGAGGATCACCGGAGTGTCGACACCGAACCGGTCGGCGATCAGCACCCGCACCTCCGCGCATGTCGCCCGAGGATCGGAGGGATGCTCGCACACGATGTTCCCGCTCGCGATGTACGTGGAGACCTCGCCGAGGAGGGGCGCCAGCACCTCGCGCAGCTCGGCCATCGGCACCCTGTTGCGGCCGCTGACGTTCACCGCCCGCAGCAGCAGGGCGCTGCGACTCATTCGGCTCCGCTCTCGACGAGCTCGGCGCCCGCGTGCGCCAGCTCCGCGAGGGCTGCCTCGCTGGAGTCGGGGGCGACGCCGGCGATGAGGTCGGTGAGGATGCGGACGTGCACGCCATGTGCGACCGCATCCAGCGCCGAAGCCCGCACGCAGTGGTCCGTGGCGATCCCGACGACGTCGGCGCTGAGCACGCCGGCGGCGGCGAGGACGTCCCCGACGGTGTCCCCCTCGTCCGTCACCCCCTCGAACATCGAGTACGCCGGCTTCCCCTGGCCCTTGCGCACATGATGAGTGACGGCGTCCGTGACCAGCAGCGGGTCGTAATCGGCGCCCGCTGTGCCGGCGACGCAGTGCACCGGCCAGGTGTCGACGAAGTCGGGCTGATCGGCGAAGTGGCCGCCGTTGTCGCCCTCGGGGTCATGCCAGTCGCGAGAGGCGACGATGACGTCGTAGTCGGCCGCATGGGCGGCGAGAAAGGCGGTGACGCCCGAGGCCACCGCGTCTCCTCCCTCCACCGCCAGGGCTCCGCCTTCGGTGAAGTCGTTCTGCACGTCGACGATGAGAAGCGCTCTGCTCATGGATCGAGACTACGCCCGCTCATGCCTCGACGCCGGGGAACCAGAAGGCCCCGTGATGTTCTTCGCATCACGGGGCCTGGTGGAGCCGCTTGTCAGAATCGAACTGACGACCTTTTCATTACGAGTGAAATGCTCTGCCGACTGAGCTAAAGCGGCGCGGGTACCGATATTACCCGTTCCGGCGCCGCGTTGCGAATCGAGCCGATCACGCTAGCAGCGGAGGCCGTCCTCGGGCACGACGTCCTGGAGGAAGAAGTCCTCCACGGCCTCGTCCACGCAGATGTTGCCCTTGTTGTAGCCGGTGTGCCCCTCCCCCTCGCGGGTGATCAGGACGCCCTCCTCGAGCTGCGCCGCCAGGGACTCCGACCACGCGTACGGCGTCGCCGGATCGTTCGTCGTGCCGACCACGAGGATCGGGCCGGCACCCTCCGCTCGGATCTCCCCGCGGGTGCCGGTCGGCGGGTACGGCCACACCTCGCAGGAGTCCGGGCCGCTCCAGTACGGCGCGATGGTCGGGGCCCCCTCCGCGATCTTCGCCTCGTACGCGGCTTCGGCGGCCGGGTCGTCCTCCACCGGATAGTCCATGCAGTTGTAGGCGCGGAACGCCTCGCCGGAGTTGTCGACGTACGTGCCGTTCTCGCGGCTGTTGTAGTAATCGGCGAGTACGAAGGCGGTCGACGGGTCGCCCTGCAGTGCTTCGTCGAGCCCCTGGGTGAGGTACGACCAGCTCTCCTCGGAGTACAGCGCGGCGATGATCCCGGTCATCAGCGAGTCCGCTCCGAGCATCCGCCCGTCGCCGTTCTCGAGCGGCTCCGCGTCGACGCTCGCGAGCAGAGCCCCGAGGTCGGCCATCGCCTCGTCGACGGTGCCGTTGAACGGGCACTGCCCCGAGTCGAGGCAGTCCTGCATGTACGCGCGCAGCGCGGACTCGAACCCGAGCGCCTGCGTCGCCCCGACGTCCAGCCCCGACACGGCGGGGTCGATCGCGCCGTCGAGGACGAGGCGCCCTGCCTTCGCCGGGAACAGCGACGCGTAGGTCGCCCCCAGGAAGGTGCCGTACGAGTAGCCGATGTAGTTCAGCTGCTTGTCGCCCAGCACCGCCCGGATCAGATCCATGTCGCGCGCCGAGTTGACGGTCGTGATGTAGGGCAGGATGCCGTCACTGTTCGCCTCGCACGCGTCGGCGAAGGCCTTGTGCCGCTGCAGCAGCTCGGCCTCCCATTCGGCGGTGCCCCGCGGGGCGGACGGGATGCCGTACAGGTAGTCGTCCATGTCCGCCGCGTCGAAGCAGGTCACCGCGGTGGATGCGCCGACGCCGCGCGGATCGAAGCCGATCACGTCGTAGGCGTCGATGAGGTCGGCGCCTACGGCGAAGTCGAGGCTGTCCCTGACGACCTCGACGCCGCTCGAGCCCGGGCCGCCCGGGTTCGTCAGCAGGGAGCCCAGCCGCTCGCCGGTCGCCTGGTGCCGCACCACGGAGAGGGTGATCTCGGCACCCCCGGGGTTCTCCCAGTCGAGCGGGGCGGTGACGTCGGTGCAGTCGAAGCCCGGGCCGCACTCGGTCCAGACGAGGGTCTGCCCGTAGTACGGCAGCAGCTCCGCGGCCACTCCCTCGGTGTCCGGCGGGTAGGTGACGGACGGTCGGGGCTCGGCCTGCTCGGGGATCAGCGCGTACAGGCAGCCGGAGAGCGCCACGGATGCCGCGGCGAGGCCGGCGATCACGGCGGCTGCGCGACGGAAGCGGGAAGTCGGTCGATCGTTCACGGTGTCCTCCCGCTCGTGACGGTCACGAGCAAGCTCTCCAGGGCGAGCAGCGGGGCGACGTTGCGCTCCAGCGACTGCCGGGTCTCGGCAAGGTGGTCCAGCACGACCAGGGTACGGGCCTGCGGCCAGGCGTCCGCGAGCGCGGACAGCTCGTCGCGGAGCTCGGCGTTGATAAGGGCGTCGCCGCGCCCGAACTGGAGCATCACGACATCGCGGAACAGCGACTGCAGGTCGGTGAGGACTCGGTCGATGCCGTCGCGGAGGCTCCGGGTGGCGCGCTTCTTCTGCTCGTCCTCCAGCGCGGAGATCTGCGTGCGCAGCGCCGGCGGCACGGCCTGCCCCTCCGCGACGCCGACGGTGCGGAGCAGCGACGCCCGCTCGGCGGCATCCCGCTCGGCGGTGAGCGCCTTGGCGTCGTCGGTGGCCGCCTGGATGATCCGGCCGGCGACGTCGACGGCGTCGGACACGCCGCGCACGCCGAGGACGGCGCGGAGGGTCTCGTCTCGGCGCCGGCGCGCGGCGTCGTCGGTTGCGAGGCGCTGCGCCATGCCGATGTGCCGCTGAGCGTGTCGTGCGGCCTGCTCGGCGATCTGCGCATCGACGCCGGTGCGCAGGCTGATCAGGCGCGCGACGTCCGCCACGTCGGGTTCGCGGAGGCGCAGCGAGCGCACGCGGGAGCGGATCGTGGGCAGCAGATCGGCCTCGCTGGGCGCGCAGAGGATCCACACCGTCTGCTCCGGCGGCTCCTCGAGCGCCTTGAGCAGCACGTTGGAGGTGCGCTCGACCATCCGATCGGCATCCTCGACCACGATGACCCGGTAGCGCCCGGCCGACGGCGCGAAGTAGGAGCGCTCGACGAGCGCGCGGGCCTCGGCGATCGTGATGATCACCTTGTCGGTGCGCAGCGCGGTGACGTCGGGGTGGGTGCCCGCGAGCACCTGCCGCATGGCGTTCTCGTCACCGGGGCTGTCGGCGACGAGCGCCGCGGCGAACGCGTAGGCGAGGGTGGAGCGCCCCGATCCGGGCGGGCCGGTGATCAGCCAGGCGTGCGACAGCGCCGCAGGGTCGGATGCCGCGGCCCGCAGCGTCTCGACGGCGGCGTACTGACCCCACACGTCCCCCCACGGGAACTCCGCCGGGACGGCCTGGGCGGCGACGTGCGGAGCGTCGTCGGTACGGGGCATGACTTCAGCGTAACCTGCGCGGCCGACAGCGATCAGCGCGCGGCCAGCAGCGCCCCGACGCGGTCGCGGATCGCGGCGGCGATGTCCTCCGCGGACGCCGCGGCGTCGAGAACGAGAAAGCGCTCCGGCTCCGCCGCGGCCAGCGCGAGGTAGGCGTCGCGGACCCGCACGTGGAAATCGCTCTTCTCCGTCTCCAGGCGGTCGAAGGGCTTGTCCGCGGAGTCGAGGCGCTCGCGCGCCGCGGCGGGATCGAGATCGAGCAGCACGGTGAGGTCGGGAAGGGCTCCCTCTGCCGCCCACAGCGACAGATCGCGGATCTCGGTGCCGTCGAGCACCCGGCCCGCGCCCTGGTACGCCACGGAGGAGTCCAGGTAGCGGTCCTGCAGGACCACGTCGCCGCGCTCGAGCGCGGGCCTGACGACTGTCGCGACATGGTGCGCGCGGTCGGCGGCGTAGAGCAGCGCCTCGGCGCGCGGGGCGATGTCGCCGCGGTGGTGCAGCACGATGTCCCGGATCAGCTGGCCGACCTCGGAGCCGCCGGGCTCACGGGTGCGCACGACGCGGCGCCCTGCATCCGTCAGCCAGCCCGCGAGCAGGTCGGCCTGGGTGGTCTTGCCCGAGCCGTCGCCGCCCTCGAGCGTGATCCACGCCCCTGCGGTCACGCGCCCGCCTTCCGCGCCGCGTTGGCGGCGCGCGTCGCCGCGGCCTTCTTCGCGGCGGCCGATCGGGCTGCGGCCTTCTCCGCATCCGTCTTCGCCGCTGCGGGCTTCTTCGCCGCGGTCTTCTTCGCGGGAGCCTTCGACGCGGTCTTCTTCGCGGGGGCCTTCTTCGCCGCGGCACCGCGCGCGCCCCGCTTGGGCGCCGGGCCCTTCGCCCGCTTGTCGGCGAGCATCTGCACGGCGATCTCGAACGTGATGTCCTCGACCTTCTGACCGCGCGGGATCGTGACGTTCGTCTCGCCGTCCGTGACGTAGGCACCGAAGCGGCCGTCCCTGATGCGGATCGGCTTGCCGCTGACCGGGTCGGCCTCGAACTCGGCGAGCGCGCTCGACGCCCGGCGGGCACCGTACTTCGGCTGCTTGTAGATCTCGAGGGCCTGCTCGAGGGTGACGTCAAAGATCTGCGACTCGCTCTCCAGCGAGCGCGAGTCGGCGCCCTTCTTCAGGTACGGCCCGAATCGCCCGTTCTGGGCGGTGATCTCGTCACCGGTCTCGGGGTCGGTGCCGACGATCCGCGGCAGGCTGAGCAGCTTGAGCGCCGTGTCGAGGTCGATCGTGTCCACCGACATCGACCGGAAGAGCGATGCCGTGCGCGGCTTGGGCGCGGCCTCCTTCTTCGCGCCGCGCTTCGGCTTCGGCGCCTCGACCACCTCTCCGGTGGCTTCGTCGACCGCCGCGTCCTCGGACACCGGGTCGTTCTCCTGCACATACGGTCCGAATCGTCCGTCCTTGACGACGACGATCTTGCCGTTCTCCGGGTTCTCCCCGAGCACGCGATCACCGGCGACGGGTGCATCGATGAGCTCCTGCGCCCTGGCGGCGGTGAGCTCGTCGGGAGCCAGGTCCTCGGGGACGTTCACGATGCGCGGCTTCTCGTCGGGCGCGTCCGGGTTCACGACCTCCAGATAGGGGCCGTACTTGCCGAAGCGGAGCGTCGCCGTGTCGGTGATGCGCGTCGAGTTCAGCGCCCTGGCATCGATCTCGCCGAGATTGTCGACGACCTGCCGGAGCCCGACCTGCTTCTCGGACCCGTAATAGAAGGAGCGCAGCCACTCCACGCGCTTCTGCTCGCCGCGGGCGATGGCGTCGAGGTCGTCCTCGAGCGCGGCGGTGAAGTCGTAGTCGATGAGGTCTGCGAAGTGCTCCTCGAGCAGGCGCACGACGCTGAACGCGAGCCAGGTCGGCACGAGCGCCTGCCCGCGCTTGGTCGCGTAGCCGCGGTCGATCACGGTGCCGATGATGCTGGCGAACGTCGACGGTCGGCCGATGCCGTGCTCCTCGAGCGCCTTGACCAGCGACGCCTCGGTGTACCGGGGCTTCGGCGTGGTGCGGTGACCCTTGGCCTCGGCATCCGACACCGCGAGTTCGTCGCCGACGGCGACGGCGGGCAGGGACTGGTTCTCCGCGGCGTCGTTGTCGCTGCGCTTCTCGTCCCGCCCCTCCTCGTAGGCCTCGAGGAAGCCCTTGAAGGTGTAGACGGTGCCGGATGCCGTGAACTCGGCGTTCTGCCCGGCGGCGTCGACCGCGAGGGTGACCGTCGTGGTCTCGTACTTCGCGTCCGCCATCTGGCTGGCGACGGTGCGCTTCCAGATGAGGTCGTAGAGGCGCAGCTCCTCGCGGTCGAGCTGGGAGGAGACGGATGCCGGGGTGCGGAAGTTCTCCCCCGACGGGCGGATCGCCTCGTGCGCCTCCTGGGCGTTCTTGCTCTTCGACTTGTACACGCGGGGCTTCAGCGGCACCGCGGTGTCGCCGTAGAGCGCGACGGCCTGGCTCCGCGCCGCCTGCACCGCCTGGGTGCTCAGCGCCTGGGAGTCGGTGCGCATATAGGTGATGTACCCCTTCTCGTAGAGGCGCTGGGCGACGCTCATCGCCTGCTTCGCGCTCATCGAGAGCTTGCGACCGGCCTCCTGCTGCATGGTGGAGGTGGTGAAGGGCGCGTAGGGGCTGCGGGTTCCCGGCTTCGCCTCGACCTTGGTGACGGTGCCGGCGCCGGCGGCGTCGACCGCTGCGGCGAGCGCCGCGGCCTTCTTCCCGTCGAGGACGACGACGGCCTTCTTGAGCTTGCCGAGGTCGTCGAAGTCGGTGCCGCGGGCGAGCTGACCGCCGTCCACGCGGACGAGGCGCACCTTGAAGCCGGTGGTCGAGGAGGCGAGCGCCTCGACATCCCAGTAGTCGGCGGACACGAACGCCATGCGCTCGCGCTCCCGGTCGACGATCATGCGGGTCGCGGCGGACTGCACGCGGCCGGCGGAGAGGCCGGTCTTGACCTTGTACCAGAGCACGGGAGAGACGTCCCAGCCGTACAGGCGGTCGAGGATGCGGCGGGTCTCCTGTGCGTCGACGAGCGCGGTGTCGAGCTCTCGGGTGTTCCCGACGGCCGCCTGGATCGCGTCCTTGGTGATCTCGTGGAACACCATGCGCTTCACGGGGACCTTCGGCTTCAGCGTCTCAAGCAGATGCCAGGCGATGGCCTCGCCCTCGCGGTCCTCATCAGTGGCGAGCAGGAGCTCGTCCGCGTTCTTCAGGGCGCGCTTGAGTTCGGCGACGGTCTTCGTCTTGCGGTCGGACACCACGTAGTACGGATCGAAGTCGTTGTCGACGTCGATCGAGTACTTCCCGTACGCCTGCTTCTGCGCGGCGGGGATGTCCTTCTTGTCGGCGAGGTCGCGGATGTGGCCGACGGAGCTGAGCACCTCGTAGCCGTCGCCGAGGTACCCCTGAATCGACCGCATCTTCGTCGGGGACTCGACGATGACGAGCTTCTTGCCTTCAGCCAAGGGAGCGTCCTTTCTTCGAAGCACACCATACACACCACTGTGAGGGGAAGGTCACAGTGATCGCCCGCCCTCTTCGGCCGGATCGCGCCTCGTGCCGCGGTCATCTCCCGTCGGGTGGCCCGGCGCGGGCTCGGGAGATCGCGGCGAGTCCAGCGTACGCCGCCTCGACCTGGACGGTCGCCACAAGACCGTCGATGACGCAGGAGGTGAGGGTCGCCCGTGAGGCGGCTGCGACGCGCCGGGCGACCCCGCACGGGTCGCCGTCGACGGGCACCGCGCCGCTGACGGCGTCTGCGGCGGCGAGCGCGGCGGCGTCGGCCGCACCGGCCGCGCGCTGCGCGGTCACGGCCGCCCCGCCCGCCGCGGCGAGACCCAGGGAGAGCGCCGCGGCGACCGTGAGGACCCCCGCGGCGAGGGCGGAGCCCGCCATCAGAGACCGCCGGCCAGGGCGCAGCTCGACGCCGACAACGGGATCCGGAGCAGGTTGCCGATCGACGCGTCCACGCGTGCGGTGACGCAGACCATCTCGCCCGCGGCGCCGCTGGTGGCCGCGGCACCGGGCACCGCCGCCGAGACCAGCTGCGCCGCCGCGCCCGTGCTCTCCCCGCGACCGAGCAGTCGGGCTGCATCGGCCGCGGCATCCTGCAGCACCACCTGACGGGAGGCGGCGCCGAGAGCACCCGCTCCGAGGATCAGCGTGAGCACGACGGCGGGAAGAGCGAGCGCGAGCTCGGCGGCCACCGACCCCCGCTCGCTCCCGAGACGGACAGCCCGCGGCATCACGACACCGTGAGCGCCCGGCGCACGAGGTCGGTGAGGATGCCACGCACCTCGTCGGACCGCATGATCACGACGAGAAGGCCGGCGAACGCGACGGCGGCCATCGTGGTGATCGCGTACTCCGCGGTCGCCGCGCCGGTGTCGTCGCCGAACAGCTCCGCGGCGCGCCGGCGTGTGAGGGCGGGAAGGGTGGTGGTCATGTCGTTCCTTCTTTCTCTGTGGACGCGGGTGCGCCCGGTTTGTGCCGGTCAGACCGGCAGCGGGGTGGATGTGAGGACGCTGAGCAGCATCGGCGCGACGCCGAGGAGCAGGAAGGCGGGCAAGGTGCACACGCCGAGCGGGATCAGCAGCCGCGTGGAGAGCTTCGCCGCGCGCAACCGTCCGTCGATCCTGGCGGCGTGCCGGTCCTGCGCGGCGGCGGCCCTGAGCAGCTCGCCGGCGGGGACGCCCGCCGCCTGCGACAGGTCCAGCACGGCGCGGATGCGCTCCTCACCGCCGTGCCGTGACGCAGGACTCTCTGCGACGAGACGCAGCGCCCGGGCGACGGATGCCCCGCCGGAGAGGGCGACGGCGACGAGCTCGGCCTGCATCCCGGGTGTGCCGGGGGCGGGGCGGGCTCTGTCGAGGAGCCGCCGGGTCCAGGCGCGGGCCGCAAGCATGAGGAGGAGGCCCGCGACGACGCAGGCGGCGCCGATCGGGTGGCCGAAGATGACGCCGACCGTGTCGAAGCCGAGGGCGAAGCCGAGCAGGAGACCGGCGAACGGCATCCAGAGCAGCAGCCGCGCGGTGCCCGCCGGCTCCGCGAGGGCGATCCGCACGTCGTCGGCGGCGGATGCCGCATCGCGGAGGGTCTCCGCGATCATCCGCAGCACTTCCGCGAGCGGGGCGCCGACCGTGGTCGCGACCTCCCAGGCGGCGGCGAGATCGGACCACGCACCGCCCTCCTGCTCGATCGCCTCGAGGAGCGGCACCCCGCGCTCCAGACGGTCGACGACTGCGACCGCGTGCTGATCGCCGGTCTCGGCGAGGTGACGCCAGGCGACGGCCGGAACGGCACCGGCCTGGAGCAGCACCGCCAGCGTCTGCACCGACGTCGCGGCGTCCGCACCGGCGTCACCGGTGCCGGCCCGGCGGCGGAAGCTCACCACGGGCGCACCTCCTCGATGTCGAGCCGGTCGCCGGCGAGGAGGAAGGTGCCGGCCTGCGCGATCCGGCGTCGGCCCCCGGGGGCGCGGGCGAGGTGGAGCACGACCGTGAATGCACTGACGACCTGCCTTGCGAGAGCCGTGGCATCCATCCCCGCCAGGGCGCCGAGCGCCTCCAGGCGCGCCGGCACATCACGCAGCCCGCTGGCGTGCAGCGTCCCGGCTCCGCCGTCGTGCCCGGTGTTCAGGGCGGTGAGGAGTTCGCGCACCTCCTCTCCTCGGCATTCGCCGACGACGAGCCGGTCAGGGCGCATCCGGAGCGACTCGCGCACGAGCCGGGCGAGCGTGATGCCGCCGGCGCCCTCGAGGTTCGCCTGCCGCGCTTCGAGCGCGACATGGTGCGGATGCCGGGGCCGGAGCTCGGCGACGTCCTCGATGGTGACGATGCGCTCCCCCGGGGAGACGGCGGACAGCAGCGCGGAGAGAAGGGTTGTCTTGCCCGTGCCGGTGCCACCGGTGATCAGGATGTTCGCGCGCTCCGCGACGAGTCCCTGCAGCCAGCTCTGCTGCCGCGCGTCGAACGCCCCGAGAGCGGCGAGCGCGTCGAGATCGGCCGCGCGGACCCGCGGGATCCGGATCGACAGGGCGGTGCCCGATGTCGCCACCGGGGCGAGCACGGCGTGCACCCGGATGCCGGATTCCAGTCGCACGTCGACGCAGGGAGCCTGATCGTCCAGATGCCGGCCGCCGAGCCCGACCAGGGCGACCGCGAGGTCGCGCACCTCTTTCTCCGACGCCGTCCAGGACGAGACGGGCTCGGCGCCGGCGCCCCTGTCGACGAAGAGGCCGGCTGCGCCGTTGACGAAGAGGTCGGTCACGGCGTCGTCGGAGCAGTGCTCGGCGAGCGGCCCGAAGGCGGGATCGAGGATCAAGGCCGCTCCGCCGGTGACCGCGGGGAACGTCGACGACGCGGAACCTCGGGGACGGATGACGAAGGGATCGGTCATGCGACGACGGTAGGCGCGGCGGAGGACGCGGCAGCTCGCCTGGTGCCAGGCGCACCGCCGCCTGTGCAGAACTCTCCAGCAGGAGCATCCGTGCAGAGCGCCTCGGCGCTCCGGGAGGGAGCGCTCCCAAAGAGAAGGGCGGCACCTCACGGGGGGAATGAGATGCCGCCCACGGCGGATCCTCGATCGGGGGAATCGGGCGCGCCAAGGCCGGAATGAGAATTCGGCTGTCGTCGAGTGTACGCAAGGCGACCCGCCTGACAAAACCCGCTCCACTACCTACTTTCGGCAGTATGCGCCGAGTCGGCCCGAGACTAGATTCGCCGTGACCTCGTCGTGCCACCCACACGACCGAGCCGAGCACGACCGCATCGCCGCAAAGGAGCGCCTGCCGATGAGCAGCCAGATCGACCATCTTCTCGATGAGACCCGCCAGTTCCCGCCGTCCGAGGAGTTCGTCGCCCAGTCGGTCTCGTCTCCCGCCCTCTACGAGCGCGCCGCCGCCGACCGCGAGGGGTTCTGGGGGGAGCAGTCCCGCGAGCTGCTGCACTGGCACAAGCCGTTCACCCGGGTGCTCGACTGGTCGAACCCGCCGTTCGCGAAGTGGTTCGACGACGGCGAGCTCAACGTCGCCTACAACTGCCTCGACCGGCACGTCGAGGCAGGCCACGGCGACCGCGTCGCCCTGCACTGGGAGGGCGAGCCGGGAGACACTCGCACCATCACGTACGCCGAGCTGACCGACGAGGTCAAGCGCGTCGCGAACGTGCTCGAAGGTCTCGGCATCGGCCACGGCGACCGCGTCGCCATCTACCTGCCGATGATCCCCGAGGCCATCGCCTCGATGCTCGCCGTCGCACGGCTGGGCGCCATCCACTCCGTCGTGTTCGGCGGGTTCAGCGCCGACAGCCTGCGCTCGCGCATCGACGACGCGGGCGCCAAGCTCGTGATCACCGCGGACGGCGGCTACCGCAAGGGCCGCGTGTCCCCCCTCAAGCCGGCCGTCGACCAGGCGCTCGCCGACCGCGGCGAGGGCGAGCAGCAGACCGTGGAGCACGTGCTCGTCGTCCGGCGCGGCGAGAACGAGGTCGACTGGGTGGAGGGCCGCGATCTGTGGTGGCACGACGTGGTGCCCGCGGCATCCGCCGAGCACACCGCGCAGGCCTTCCCCGCGGAGAACCCGCTGTTCATCCTCTACACCTCCGGCACGACCGGGAAGCCGAAGGGCATCCTGCACACGTCCGGCGGCTACCTCACCCAGGCGTCCTACTCGCACAAGTACGTGTTCGACCTGCACCCGGAGACCGACGTGTTCTGGTGCACCGCCGACATCGGCTGGATCACCGGACACAGCTATGTCGCCTACGGCCCGCTCGCCAACGGCGCCACCCAGGTGCTCTACGAGGGGACGCCGGATGCTCCCCACCCCGGCCGCTGGTGGGAGATCATCGAGAAGTACGGGGTGACGATCTTCTACACGGCGCCGACCGCCATCCGCTCCTTCATGAAGATCGGTCGCAGCGTCCCGAAGAAGTTCGATCTGAGCTCGCTGCGCCTGCTCGGATCGGTCGGCGAGCCCATCAACCCCGAGGCCTGGATGTGGTACCGCGAAGTCATCGGCGCCGGCAAGACGCCGATCGTCGACACGTGGTGGCAGACCGAGACGGGCGCGATCATGGTGTCCGCGCTCCCCGGCGTCACCGCCACGAAGCCGGGCTCCGCGCAGGTCCCCCTGCCCGGCATCTCGATCGACGTCGTCGACGACGCCGGCGTCGAGGTGGGCAACGGCAACGGCGGACTGCTCGTGATCACGGAGCCGTGGCCGAGCATGCTGCGCGGCATCTGGGGCGACCCGGAGCGCTTCAAGGAGACCTACTGGGAGAAGTTCGAGGACCAGGGCTATTACTTCGCCGGTGACGGCGCGCGTCTCGATGAGGACGGCGACCTCTGGCTTCTCGGCCGCGTGGACGACGTCATGAACGTCTCCGGCCACCGGCTGTCCACGGCTGAGATCGAGTCCTCGCTCGTCGCCCACGAGGCGACCGCCGAGGCGGCTGTCGTCGGCGCGTCGGACGAGACCACCGGTCAGGCGGTCGTCGCCTTCGTGATCATCAAGGAGAGCTATCTCGCCGAGCACGCCCCCGAGGGGCTCGCGCAGCAGCTGCGGCTGTGGGTCGGCGAGCAGATCGGGGCGATCGCCCGCCCCCGCGACGTGTACATCGTCGGCGAGCTGCCGAAGACCCGCTCCGGGAAGATCATGCGGCGTCTGCTCCGCGACGTCGCGGAGGGCCGCGAGGTGGGTGACACCACAACGCTCGCCGACACCGCGGTGATGAGCATCATCTCCGCGCAGGTCAAGTAGCAGGACCCGATCGCCGAGACCCCGCTCTCTCGCCGAGACCCCTGCCTGCCGACGTCGGCAGGCAGGGGTCTCGGCGGTACTGCGGGGTCTCGGCGGGCGTGAGCAGGATGCCGGACCGGATGCCGTCAGGCGAGGATGAAGGTGACCTCGACCTCGACCGGGCTGTCCAGCGGGAGCACCGGGACGCCGACGGCCGCACGCGCGTGACGACCGGCATCGCCGAAGATCTCTCCGAGGACCTCGCTGGCGCCGTTCACGACGCCGGGCTGGCCGGTGAACTCGGGCACGGAGGCGACGAATCCGCCCACCCGCAGCACGCCGGCGATGCGGTCGACGCCGCCGACGGCATCCGCGGCCGCCGCCAGGGCGTTCAGCGCGCAGGTGCGGGCGTAGGCCTTCGCGTCGTCGGCGTCGACGCCTGCGCCGACCTTGCCGGTCGCCGGAAGGGCTCCCTCCGAGAACGGCAGCTGGCCGGACGTGTACACGAGGTCGCCGTGCACGACGGCGGGGACGTACGACGCGACGGGCGCCGCGACGGCGGGCAGTTCGATGCCGAGTTCAGCGAGACGCGCGGAGATGCTCATGCCGCACCGCCTTCGAACTGGCGGGACGCCTCGGCGGCGGCCGCGAGGCCGGCGTTGGCTGCGGCATCCTGCGTCACAGGACGCTTGAAGTAGGCGACGAGGCCGCCTTCGGGCCCCTGCACGACCTGCACGAGCTCCCACCCCTGCTTGCCCCAGTTGTTGAGGATCGCGGCGGTGTTGTGGATCAGCAGCGGCGTGGTGAGGTACTCCCACGTGGTCATCGGCACTCCTGTCTGGCGCCGTGGCGGCGCAGATGCGTCAAAGGCGGTATTCAGGGAACTCCCCTACGATCAAGCGTATGCCTCAACAGAATCGCACGGTGAAAGGCGTGCTCGGCGGCCTCCTCGGGCTCGTCGGGCTGAGTGCCGTCGCCGGCCTACTGGTCACCGCCAGCGTCACCCCCGTCCTCGCCATGACGGGCATCGCGGGATCCCAGGCCATCACCATCTTCGAGAAGCTGCCGACCAACCTGCAGGTCGACGCCCCGATGGAGCAGTCGACGATCTATGCGACCGCCGCCGACGGCACCGCGGTCGAGCTGGCCTCGTTCTTCGAGCAGAACCGCATCCCGGTGACGCTCGACCAGGTCGCCCCCGCGATGATCGACGCCATCCTCTCCAGCGAGGACAAGGACTATTACAACCACGGCGGCGTGAACCTCGGCGCCACCGCGAAGGCGCTCATCGACAACGTCCGCGGAACCAGCGATCGCGGCGCGTCGACGATCACCCAGCAGTACGTGAAGAACGTGCTCATCCAGGAGTGCGAGCAGAACGTCGACACCGCATCTGACACGTATGCCGACGACCTGCAGCAGTGCTGGCTGGATGCGACCAACGCAACCGGCAACGAGGGCATCGAGCGCAAGCTCCGTGAGATGCGCTACGCGATCCAGATCGAGAAGGACTACTCGAAGAACGAGATCCTGATCGGCTACCTGAACATCGCCAACTTCGGCGGCACCGTCTACGGCATCGAAGCCGCGGCCAACTACTACTTCTCCACGACCGCAGCGAAGCTCACGGTCGCGCAGGCCGCGACGATCGCGGGCATGGTGCAGAACCCGAACCAGTTCCGCATCGACCTGCCAGAGGGCACCTGGACCGATTCCACCGGCACGATCCGGAACGGCGCGATGGACGAGTACAAGGACACAACGATCCGCCGCTCCTACGTGCTCGACCGGATGCTCACCGACGGCAAGATCACGCAGGCCCAGTTCGACGAGGCCATGGCCACGCCCATCACGCCGGCGATCAAGCCGCCGGTGCAGGGCTGTGCCAAGGCCGGGCGGAACGCCTACTTCTGCGAGTACGTGAAGTCGATCGTCCTCGCCGACGAGGCTTTCGGCAAGACTCCGCAGGAGCGCAGCGAACTCCTCCGCCGCGGTGGCCTGAAGATCTACTCGACGATGAACATCGACATCCAGAACGCCGGCACCGAGTCGATGGCCAACATCGTTCCCGCGAACTACGACAACCAGTACTTCGGAGCAGCCGGGGTCTCGATCGAGGCCACCACCGGACGCGTGCTGGCGATCACGCAGAACACGACCTTCAGCGAGACGATTCAGGGAGACCAGGCTTACTCCGCGCTCGTGTTCGCCTCCGACAACGAGCACGGTGGCTCGGGTGGCTTCGCAGTCGGCTCCACCTACAAGCTGTTCACGCTCATCGACTGGCTCGAGAAGGGGCACTCCGTCAGGGAGACCCTGAACGGCGGCAACCGCGTGTTCTCGAAGTTCCGCTGTGGCGAGACTCCGATCTCGAACAGCACGAAGATCGCGAACTTCGGAAACGCCGGCGGCTACACCGGCACTGTGATGAGCTTCACCGCCGCCTCGCTCAACAGCGGGTACCTCGCCATGGCCGAGAAGCTCGACCTGTGCGACATCAACAAGGTGGCGGATCGCATGGGAGTGACCCTGGCGAAGGGCGGGAAGACCACTGACGGCCCCGCCGTCCCCTACGACATCCTCGGCTCCAAGTACATCTCCCCGCTCGCGATGGCCGGCGCCTACGCCACGGTCGCGAACAAGGGCGTGTACTGCACCCCGAAGGCGATCGATCGAGTCGTCTCTCCGTCCGGGGAAGACCTCCCGCTTCCGGAGTCGAAGTGCTCCCAGGTGATCTCCCCCGAGGTCGCCGCCACGGCCGCCTTCGCCCTCCAGGGCGTCATGAACGGCGGAACGGGCCGGCAAGCGAACACGTACGACGGCACTCCGCTGATCGGCAAGACCGGTACGCATGAGGACTTCGGCACGATGATGATCGAGTCGAGCACGAAGGTCACCACGTCAGTCTGGGTCGGGCGGTCCGTGGGCGACGCGAGCATCCTCCGGCAGAGCTGGGGAGGGATCGCGCTCAACCAGATGAGGTACTTCCTTGCGAGGGACATGCAGCGTGCGGCGAACTCGCTTTACGGCGGCGACGACTTCCCGCCGCCGGACAACAACCTGTCCCGCCAGGTGCTGACCGCAGTCCCGGACGTCGTCGGCAAATCCATCGAGGAGGCGACCTCGATCCTCGAGGGCGCCGGGTTCTCGGTGACGGTGGGCGCTCCTGTCGACAGCGACCGGCCGGCGAACACCGTGGCCGCGCAAGACCCCTCCGGCCAGGCCGCGGGCGGCGCGACCGTGACGATCTCGCCGAGCAACGGCCAGGGGACGAGCGTTCCAGATGTCACCGGCCAGTCGAAGGCGGACGCGCAGAACGCGCTCTTCGGCGCCGGGTTCACAGCGATCGACTTCAACGGCTCCTGCAACCCGCCGGATGCCAAGGTGAAGTCGACGAACCCTGCTGCCGGTACGGCGACGAACAAGAGCACCGAGATCAAGGTGCAGTGCGAGTGACCGCATCCCGCACGGCGAACCCGGCCCTCATCGCGCTCGGCGCGGTGGGGGCCGCGGGCGCTGCAGCCGCCGTCTGGGGCATCGGCATCGAGCGCTACCTCTTCACTGTGCGAGAGGCGACCGCAGCCGCCCTGGCGCCCGGCTCTGCCCCGATCCGCGTCCTGCACATCTCGGATGCCCACATGGCGCCGTGGCAGCGCCGCAAGCAGGACTGGCTCGCCTCCCTCGCGGACCTGCATCCTGACCTCGTCGTCAACACCGGCGACAACCTCGGCCACGAAGACGGGCTCGACGGCATCCGCCGCGCCTTCCAGCCGCTCGCCGGCATCCCCGGCGTCTTCGTGCACGGATCCAACGACGTGCAGGGCCCCTCGCCGCGCAATCCGCTGCGGTACTTCTCCGGCCCCTCGCAGCGGCACCACAAGAAGCGTCCGCTCGACACGGATGCCATGGACCGCTTCTTCACAGAGGAGCTGGGCTGGTCCGATCTGGACAACACCGCAGCGCGGCTTGAGGTCGCCGGGAACACGGTCGACTTCTTCGGGGTCGACGACGCCCACCGCGACTGGGACCGGCTCGAGGATCTGCCCTCCGCCATCGCCGATCTCGGACGGCGGGATGCCCGCACCTCGGTGCTCGGCGTCACGCACGCGCCGTACCAGCGGGTGCTGAACGGCTTCGTCGAGCTCGGCGCCGATGCGATCTTCGGCGGGCACACGCACGGCGGCCAGGTGTGCCTCCCCGGCTTCGGCGCGCTCGTCGCGAACTGCGACATCCCGCTGAAGCAGGCGAAGGGCCTGAGCACCTGGACCCGCGAGGGCCGCACCGTGCCGCTGAACGTCAGCGCGGGCTGCGGGCACTCGATATACGCCCCCGTGCGCTTCGCCTGCCGTCCGGAGGCGACGCTGCTCACGCTCACGGCACGCACCTGAGCCTCGATTCGTCGTTTCGGGTGCTTTGGCTATAGACTCGGAGGGTTGCAAAACGGGGTGTGGCGCAGCTTGGTAGCGCGCTTCGTTCGGGACGAAGAGGTCGCAGGTTCAAATCCTGTCACCCCGACAATGCAGAAAAAGGGTCCGCCGGAGGCGTGGCCCTTTTTCTGCATTTCGCGGTAGCAAAGCGGGGCCCCGCGGCGCAGGAGGCTCCACGCGCCGCTGTCCCGACCCGCGCGACCCGCGCCGGCTCTGGCGGCGCGTGGAGGGCGCCGTGGGGACGCACCCCGCAGTGACCGTCCCTCGAAAGGCGATGGCGCGAAGCGCTCATCGCCGCCCCGCCGCCATCGCCGCCATCACTCCGACCATCCCCGCCCTCGCTCAGCCTTTTCCCCACTCCCCCGCATAGAGTGTCCGAGACCGAGAGGAGCCCTGCCCGATGTCACCGTTCCGGCGCATCACGCTGCTTCTCGGCATCCCCTTCCTCGCCGGTCTCGCCTTCCTGACGCTCACTCCGTCGCGCGTCGAGAACGCCATGCCGAACCTGCTCGACCTGGTGCTCCGCGCCGCGCACCGGCTCGGCTGGGAGTCGCTCGACTTCACGCGGCTCGAGGTGGCGGCGAACGTCCTCGTCTTCATCCCGGTCGGGATGCTCGCCGTCGCCGTGCTCCCCCGCGGGCTGGCGGCGCTCGCCTTCTTCGCGGGGCCGGCGCTCTCGATCTGCATCGAGGTCGCCCAGCAGGTCGCCCTGCCGCATCGCGCGGCGACGATCAGCGACGTGCTCGCCAACTCCGCGGGTGCCACGATCGGCGTGATGCTCGCCCTACTGGCACTCGCCCTCTTCACTCGGCGCGCGCCACAGCCCGCGTCTCCTAGGCTGGAGACATCATGACCTCACCGGCCCTCGTCGCCTTCGACCTCGATGACACGCTCGCACCCTCCAAAGGCGCGATCAGCCCGAGGATCGCCGATCTGCTGCGCTCGCTGCTGCGCTCCGTGGACGTCGCGATCATCTCAGGAGGCAACGAGGATCAGTTCCGTTCCCAGGTGATCGCGCAGCTCGGCGAGACGGATGCCGCCGACCTCGCGCGCCTGCACCTGCTGCCCACCTGCGGCACGCGCTACCTGCGCCACGACGGCAGCGACTTCGCGCCTCTGTACTCGCACGACCTCGCGGAGGAGGAGAAGACTGCGGCGCTCATGGCCCTGCGCGAGGAGGCGGAGCGCCTCGGCCTGTGGGAGGCGGAGCCCTGGGGAGACATCCTCGAGGACCGCGGCTCGCAGATCACCTTCTCGGCGCTCGGTCAGCGTGCCCCGCGGGAGGCGAAGCACGCCTGGGACCCGACCGGCGCGAAGCGCCTCGCCTTGCGCGATGCCGTCGCCGCACGGCTGCCCGGGCTCGAGGTGCGCGCAGGCGGGTCGACGTCGATCGACATCACCCGCGCCGGCATCGACAAGGCCTACGGGATGCTCAAGCTCGCCGAGCACACCGGCATCCCGCTGGAGGCCATGCTCTTCTACGGTGACCGTCTCGACGAGGGCGGCAACGACTACCCTGTGCTCGCGCTCGGAGTCCCCTCCGTCGCCGTCGAGGGCTGGGAGGACACCGCCGACCGCCTGGACGAGCTGCTCGCCGGGCTCGCGGTCGCGCCGCGCTCCTGAGAGCACGGCGCGACACCGCCTCAGCGTGCGGCGGTCTCGGTCGCCGCGCGTGCGACCGGGACGAGCCGGGTCAGCTGGGTGACGTGCCCGGGCTCGAGCTCCGCGAGGGTGGAGACGCCGAGCAGCCGCATGGTGCGTTCGATCTCCGACCGCAGGATCGCGATCGTGCGGTCGACCCCCGCACGGCCGCCGGCCATCAGTCCGTAGAGGTAGGCCCGGCCGATGAGCGTGAAGTCGGCGCCCAGGGCGACGGAGGCCACGATGTCGGCGCCGTTCATGATGCCGGTGTCGATCATCACGGTGAAGTCGTCGCCGACGGCCTGACGCACGGACGGCAGCAGGTGGAACGGGATCGGGGCGCGGTCGAGCTGACGTCCGCCGTGGTTGGAGAGCACGATGCCGTCGACGCCGGCATCCTTGAGGCGCAGGGAGTCCTCGACGGTCTGCACGCCCTTGATCACGATCCTGCCGGGCCAGATGTCGCGGATGACGGCCAGATCGTCGTAGCTGATGGTCGGGTCCATGGCCGCGTCGAGCAGCTCGCCGACGGTGCCGCCCGTGCTCTTCAGCGAGGCGAACTCGAGCTTCGGAGTGGTGAGGAAGTCGAACCACCACCACGGCCGCGGGAGGGCGTCGACGATCGTGCCGAGCGTGAGCTGCGGCGGGATGCTGAAGCCGTTGCGCTTGTCGCGCAGGCGGGCACCGGCGACCGGGGTGTCCACCGTGAAGTGCAGGGTGTCGAAGCCGGCCGCGGCGGCGCGGCGGGTGAGCTCGTAGGAGATCTCCCGGTCGCGCATGACGTACAGCTGGAACCAGTTGCGGCCGTGCGGGTTGGCGTCCTTCACTCCCTCGATCGACGTGGTTCCGAGCGTCGACAGCGTGAACGGGATGCCGGCTGCGGCAGCGGCGCCGGCTCCGGCGATCTCGCCCTCGGTCTGCATCAGCCGGGTGAAGCCGGTCGGGGCGATGCCGAACGGCAGCGCGGACGGCCCTCCGAGGATGTCCACGGACGTGTCGACGTCGGGGGCGGGCCGCAGGATGCCGGGGTGGAACTCGACGTCCTGGAACGCCTGCCTGGCGCGGGAGAGGGAGAGCTCCCCCTCAGCGGCGCCGTCGGTGTAGTCGAAGGCGGCCTTCGGCGTGCGGCGCTTCGCGATCAGGCGCAGATCGGCGATGGTGAGCGCTGCGTCGAGACGTCGCTTCCTCCCGTTCAGCTCTGGCTTCCTGAACTTCATCAGCTCGAGGATCTCTGCGGGGTTGGGCACCTGGCGCTGGACCATGGCGTTCCTCTCAGTCGTGGGCGGGAAGCCGGGAAGTGACGCCGGTCGCCGCGTAATAGCCGGTGATGTGGTCGTGGACGAGGGCGCGGGCGGCGTCGGAACGACCCGCCTCGATGGCATCGAGGAGCGCGCAGTGCTCTGCACGCAGCCGCGCGGACATCGCCGCCCAGTCAGGCACGGCGGCGGCCCCCGCCTGCACGTACGATTCGATGGCCGTGCGCAGGCCTGCCATGGTGGCGGCGATGACGGTGTTGCCGCTGGCCTCGGCGAGCGACAGGTGGAACTGGGCGTCGAGGGCGAGGAACTCGGCCGCGGCGAGGTCGTCGGCATCCATCGCCGCGAGCAGTCTCCGGGACGCGCTGACATCGCGGTCCTCGCGGGCCGCGAGGGTCTGCACGACAGCGCTCTCGAGCACGAGGCGGGTCTGAACCACATCCTCCAGCGGGAAGCCCTGTGCGGCCACCTGAAGCCTCAGCAGCGCCGCCATGCCCCCTGAGGGCGTGGCGATCACGATCGCGCCGGCCTGCGGCCCTGAGCCGGTCGCGGTGCGGATCAGCCCCATCACCTCGAGCACGCGGAGCGCCTCGCGCACGCTGGAGCGCCCGACACCGAGGTCGGCGGCGAGGTCGCGCTCCGACGGGAGCCGGTCGCCGGGAGCGAGCCGGCCGTCGAGGAGGTCGCCCTCGATGTGCTCGAGCACAGCTCGCCAGGCGCGTGCAGGCCGGTCAGGCATCCGCTCTCCTCAGTATGTGGTCTGACCACAGTAGCTCGTGTGGTCAGACCACGCAAGGAGGGTACGCCGGAACACCCGCCGGGCGGCGGGCGAGGGTACCGGGGCTCAGCCCAGCCGTCCCCCGGACTCCTGCAGGTAGCAGGCGCCGCACAGCGACTCGTACGTGGTCAGCTCCGGCGCCGCGGAGCCGTCCGCTCCCTCGTCGATCGCGACCTGATCCCCGTCGAAGACGAACCGCCCGCCGACGACGCGGCCGTTGAAGACGGCCTTGCGACCGCAGCGGCAGATCGTCTTCAGCTCCTCCAGGGAGTGGGCGATGGCGAGCAGCCGCGCCGAGCCGGGGAACGCGTGGGTGAGGAAGTCGTTGCGGATGCCGTAGGCGAGCACCGGGATGCCGTCCTCGACCGCGATGCGGAACAGGTCGTCCACCTGCTCGGGGGTGAGGAACTGCGCCTCGTCGACGAGGAGGCAGGCCACGTCGACCGGTCCGCTCGGGATCAGCTCGGCCTCGGTAGAGCGTCGCAGTCGCTCTCGGTGCGCGGCGAACAGCGCGCGCACATCGTCCTCCGGGGCGATCAGGAAGTCGACCTCGCGGGTCATCCCGAGGCGGCTGTCGATCTGCGACGCGCCCTTCGTGTCGATCGCGGGCTTCGCGAGCAGCACGTGCTGGCCGCGCTCCTCGTAGTTGTAGGCGGCCTGCAGCAGCGACGTGGACTTGCCCGAATTCATCGCCCCGTAGCGGAAGTAGAGCTTCGCCACGATCGCGCTACGCGTTGATGCCGAGGACCTCGGCGGTCTCCGCCGTCGACTTGGCCGCGGCGACGGCATCCGTGTTCAGCTTCTCGCCGAACGTCGGGATGAGGGCGCGGAGCTCCGGCTCCCACCCGGGGAACTGCTCGGGGAAGCACTTCCTGAGCAGCTCGAGCATGATCGGCACGGCCGTGGACGCGCCGGGCGAGGCGCCGAGGAGGCCGGCGATCGAGCCGTCGGCGGAGGAGACGACCTCGGTGCCGAACTGCAGGATGCCGCCCTTCACCGGGTCCTTCTTCATCACCTGTGCGCGCTGGCCGGCGTCGATGAGGGTCCAGTCCTCGTCCTTCGCGGTCGGCATGAAGGTGCGGAGGTTCTCCACCTTCTTGCGATGGTTCTTCACCAGCTCGCTGACGAGATACGTGATGAGGTCGGGGTTGGCGAACGCGACCCGGAGCATCGGCCACAGGTTGTGCGGGCGCACCTGCGTGACGATGTCGAGCATCGATCCCTGCTTGAGGAACTTCGGGCTGAACGTCGCGAACGGACCGAACATCAGTGAGGCCTCGCCGTCGACGACGCGGGTGTCGAGGTGCGGCACCGACATCGGCGGCGCACCCACGGAGGCCTGCGAGTAGACCTTCGCGTGGTGCTGCGCGACGACCTTCGGGTTCGTCGTCTTCAGGAACTGGCCGCCGATCGGGAAGACGCCGTAGCCCTTGATCTCCGGGATGCCCGAGCTCTGCAGGAGCTTGAGCGCCCAGCCGCCCGCGCCCACGAAGACGAAGCGCGCCTTGATCTCGTTGGGCGTGCGGCCGATGGTGGTGCGGTACTTGACCAGCCAGCCGCCGTCCTTCTGCTTCTTCAGGCTGCGGACCTCGTGGTTCACGCGGAGGTCGACGCCGGAGGCCGTGAGGTGGTCGAAGAGCTGGTGGGTGAGCGCACCGAAGTCGACGTCCGTGCCGGCCGGCACCCGGGTGGCCGCGAACGGCTCGCCCTTGCGGCGCTTCTGCATGAGCAGCGGCGCCCACTTGTTGATGACGCGCGAGTCCTCGCTGTACTCGATGCCGGCGAACAGCGGCTGCTCCTTGAGCACCTCGTAGCGCGCCTTGAGGTACGCCACATCCTTCTCCCCGCGGACGAACGTCATGTGCGGGGTGGCGTTGATGAACGTCGAGGGCGCGTCCAGCACGCCCTTCTCCACGAGCGAGGACCAGAACTGACGGCTCTGCTGGAACTGCTCGTTGATCGAGATCGCCTTCGCCGGATCGAGGGGCGCATCGCCCTGCTGCGGCATGTAGTTCAGCTCGCAGAGGGCTGCGTGGCCGGTGCCCGCGTTGTTCCAGGCGTTCGAGGACTCCTGCGCCACATCGGAGAGCCGCTCGAAGGCGACGATCTTCCAATCCGGCTGCAGCGCGTGCAGCAGGGTACCCAGGGTGGCGCTCATGATGCCACCGCCGATCAGGACGACATCGACGTTTTCAGTCACCAGGACAGTCTAGTTCGCGGGCAGGAGGCGCCTGACCACGCGGACCGGCCCGACCAGACCGGATCCGCATGACGAGGATGCGGTCAGGCTATGACGCCGCGACGCTCAGACGCTCGGCGAGGAGCTCGGCGATCTGCACGGCGTTCAGCGCGGCGCCCTTGCGCAGGTTGTCGTTGCTGATGAACAGCACGAGGCCCTTGCCCTCCGGTGCGGACTGGTCTGCACGGATGCGACCCACGAAGCTCGGGTCCTTGCCCGCGGCGTACAGCGGAGTGGGGACCTCTTCGAGGACGACGCCGGGAGCGGCCGAGAGCACCTCGGCAGCCCGCTCGGGGGTGATGTCGCCGGAGAACTCCGCATGGATGGAGAGCGAGTGGCCGGTGAAGACGGGGACGCGCACGCACGTGCCCGCCACGCGGAGCTCCGGCAGCTCGAGGATCTTGCGGCTCTCGTTGCGGAGCTTCTTCTCCTCGTCGGTCTCGTTCTGGCCGTCGTCGACGAGGTTCCCGGCGAACGGGATCACGTCGAAGGCGATCGGCGCGACGTACTTCTCCGGCTGCGGGAAGTCGATGGCCGAGCCGTCGTGCACGAGACGGAGCGTGTCGCCCTGGGCGAGCACTCCCTCGACCTGGCCGAGGAGCTCCTGAGCGCCGGCGAGGCCGGAGCCCGACACGGCCTGGTACGTGGAGACGATGAGGCGCTCGAGGCCCGCCTCCGCGTCCAGCGCCTTCAGCACCGGCATCGCGGCCATGGTCGTGCAGTTCGGGTTCGCGATGATGCCCTTGGGGCGCTCGTCGATCGCATGCGGGTTGACCTCGCTGACGACGAGGGGCACCTCGGGGTCGTTGCGCCAGGCGCTGGAGTTGTCGACCACGACGGCACCCGCCTCGGCGAAGCGGGGAGCATAGGCGCGGCTGGCGGTGGCTCCGGCGGAGAAGAGAGCGATGTCGATGCCGGCGGCATCCGCCGTCTCCACGTCCTCGACGATGACGGTGGCGCCGCCGAACTCGATCGCCGTCCCCGCCGAGCGCGACGAGGAGAACAGCCGCAGCTCCCGGATCGGGAAGGACCGCTCGGCGAGAATCTCGCGCATCACGGTGCCCACCTGGCCGGTGGCGCCGACGATGGCGACGGAGAGTCCTGAGTCGGAGATGCGGGTCATGAGTTTCCTTGGCGTCGTACGGTACAGCGTGCGAGGCGCAGGGCGCGGCGTCGGGGTGCGGATGCCGCGCCTGGCGCCGATGTCAGGGTTCCGGTGAGTCTACCGCGCCGGAACGGGTGCAGGGCCCGTGTGTCAGCGACCGGTGCCCGCGTGGACGGTGGCCTCGTCCTCGCCGTCCAGCCCGTAGGCCTTGTGGACGGTGCGGGCCGCCTCGGCGAGGTCGGTGTCGCGGAGCACCACGGAGATGCGGATCTCGGAGGTGGAGATCATCTCGATGTTGATGCCCCCCTCGGACAGAGCCTCGAACAGGGTGGCCGAGACGCCGGAGTGCGTGCGCATGCCGGCGCCGACGACGGAGAGCTTGCCGATCTGGTCGTCGTGGATGAGGTTGGTGAAGCCGACCTCGTCCTGGTCACCCGCGAGCGCCTTGAGCGCCGCGGCGGCATCCGCCTTGGGGACGGTGAACGAGATGTCGGTGCGGCCGGTCGCCGACACGTTCTGCACGATCATGTCGACGTTCGCACCGGACTTCGCGACGATCTTGAAGATCTCGGCCGCCTTGCCGGGGACGTCGGGGACTCCGGCGACGGTGATCTTGGCCTGGCTGAAGTCGGTGGCGACGCCTGCGACGATCGGCTCTTCCATGACTGCTCCCTCTGCTTCGCGGGGGTTCTTCATGCCCTCGCCCAGAACGTAGGTGCCCTCGGCCGACGAGAACGTCGAGCGGGCGTGGATCAGGACGCCGTGACGGCGTGCGTACTCGACGGCGCGGATGTAGAGCACCTTGGCGCCGTTCGCGGCCAGCTCCAGCATCTCCTCGCTGGTGATCTGGTCGAGCTTCTGCGCCTTCGGGATGACGCGCGGGTCGGCGGTGAAGATGCCGTCCACGTCGCTGTAGATCTCGCAGACGTCGGCGTCGAGGGCCGCGGCGAGGGCGACGGCTGTGGTGTCGGAGCCGCCGCGGCCGAGCGTCGTGATGTCGCGGGTGTCGCGATTGAAGCCCTGGAACCCCGCGACGATGACGATCGCGCCCTCGTCGAGAGCCTCGCGCAGGCGCACCGGGGTGACGTCGACGATGCGCGCCGCACCGTGCTGTGAGTCGGTGATCATGCCGGCCTGGCTGCCGGTGAAGGAGCGCGCCTCGAAGCCCATCGAGTGGATCGCCATCGCCAGCAGCGCCATCGAGATGCGCTCCCCGCTGGAGAGCAGCATGTCGAGCTCGCGCGGCGCGGGGATCGGGGCGACCTCGTTCGCGAGGTCGAGGAGCTCGTCGGTGGTGTCGCCCATCGCGCTCACGGCGACCACGACGTCGTGACCGGCGCGCCGGGTGTCGACGATGCGCTTGGCGACGCGCTTGATGCTCTCTGCGTCGGCGACAGAGGAGCCGCCGTACTTCTGCACGATGAGGGCCACGTTCACTCCCTGGGATGTCGGGCGGATCCGCCCACGGTCATTCTACGGAGGGCACGTATGCCCTGTTGCGCATGTGTCGGGCTCAGAGCGCCGGCGGTACCGTGACGGATGCCGCAGGGCGCAGCCGACCGCCGGTGGCCGCGAACCAGCATCCGGCGATGATGAGCGGGAAGCCGATCAGCAGGCCGGGCGTGAGCGGCTCGGAGAGGACGAGGGCGCCGAGGATGATCGCGACCACCGGGTTCACGTAGGTGAACAGCGGGGCTCGCACCGGACCCACCTCGCGGATCAGCGCGAAGAACGCGAGGAATGCCACCGCCGTGCAGATCACGGCGAGCGCGAGCAGCGCGCCGATCGACGGCAGCGTCGGCACCTCGTGCTGGGTGAGGAGAGCGATCGGGAGGTAGAGGACGCCGATCATCAGCAGCGACAGGGTGATCGTGCCGATCGAGGGAACATCACCGAGGCGGCGGGCGACGATGAACGGCGCGGTCGCATAGAGGACGGCGACCAGCAGCACCTCCCCCGCGGCGAGAAGCGTGACCTCGCCGCCGAACAGGCCTGGTCCCGCGACGACGATCGCCACGCCGAGGAAGCCGACCACGAGGCCGATCGCGCGGGACGGGCGGAGCACGCCGCGATCGCCGCCGCCGAGGGCGATGAGCGCCGCGAACAGGGGGACGGTCGCGACCAGGAGCCCGGTCATGCCGGACGGGAGCGTGAGTTCGGCGTGGCCGAGGAGCAGGAAGGGGCCGGCCATCTCGATGAGCCCGAACGCGAGCACCCACGGCCAGTGCTTCCACGCCGCGCGCAGCGCACCGCCGCGGATCGCGAAGGGCAGCAGCAGGAGGGCGGCGATCAGCGTGCGTCCCGCGACGACGGCCGGCGGCGAGAACGACTCCACGGCGACGCTGATGAACAGGTACGGCACGCCCCAGAGCAGCGCCATGGCGCCGAAGAGGAGCCAGCCGCGGCGGGAGAACCCGGCGTGCGGGGTCACAGGACGCGCCGGCCCTCGAAGGCGCGGCCGAGGGTGACCTCGTCGGCGTACTCGAGGTCGCCGCCGACGGGGAGGCCGGAGGCGAGCCGCGAGACGGTGATCTGCATCGTCGTGAGCAGCCGGCTGAGGTAGCTCGCGGTCGCCTCCCCCTCGAGGTTGGGGTTGGTCGCGAGGATCACCTCCTGCACGGTGCCGTCGGCGAGGCGCGTCATCAGCTGCGCGATGCGCAGGTCGTCGGGTCCGATGCCTGCGATCGGGCTGATGGCCCCGCCGAGCACGTGGTACAGCCCGCGGAACTCTCGGGTGCGCTCGATGGCCGCCACGTCCTTTGCGTCCTCGACGACGCAGATCAGCGCGGGGTTGCGGCGCGGGTCGCGGCAGATGGCGCAGCGCTCCTGCTCCGCCACGTTGCCGCAGATCTCGCAGAAGCGCACGCGCACGCGGATCTCGGTGAGCAGCTCCGCCAGCCGCGCGACGTCGAACGTCGGCGTCTGCAGGATGTGGAACGCGATGCGCTGGGCGGACTTCGGTCCGATCCCGGGGAGCCGGCCGAACTCGTCGATCAGCTCCTGGACGATGCCGTCGTACATCAGGAGAACCTCGTCGGGGGCTCGTAGGGCTCTTCGCGCACGAACGTCGCGCCGAGCACCTGGCGGATCACGGCCTCGCCGTAGCGCTGCACACCGCCGGCGGGGGCGCGCTCGGTGACGACCGGGGCGGACTGGGGACGCCGCTGCGGCGACGCGGGGGCGGCCGGTGCGGCGGAGGACGCCGGGGCGCCCTGCGAGAGAGCAGGCGCCGCAGGCTGAGACGCCGGCGCACCGGACATCGCCGGCTCATAGGCGGGGTCGTACGGCGGTTCATCGTCGTAGAAAGGCGGCTCGTCCGGAAGCGGCGGCTCGTCGGACCGCGGCGGGTCGTCGCGCTCGGACGGGCGGGACGGGACGGCTTCGGCGGCCGGCCGTGCGGCGGCGTCCGGCGTGGGATCCACCGGTGCGGCCTGCACCGGCGTGGCCGGCACTGCGGTGGCGGACTCCGCGGGCACCTGCGTGCCGGGTGACGGCTCTGCCGGAGTCGAGGGGATGGACGCCACAGCCCACTCGGTCACGGGCGCGGACGACGCGCTGCGGGCCTGGGGACGCGGCGAGCCCGCTGACGCAGGCTCCGATGCGGACGGCCCCTCGGCCGGAGCGGGGCTGCCGGACGACGCGGGCTGACGGGGAGCCCCGCCCGCCGGCATCGGAGCCGGGCGGTACTTCACGCGCACACCCAGTTCCTGCTCGATGGCGGTCCGCAGGTGGTCGGACGGACCGGACCCCGGCGTCGTGCCCTTGAACTTCGCCACATCGTGCTGACTCGTGAAGCCGAGGGTCAGCACCTCCGACTCGGTGTCATAGGCCAGCGGCTGCACGGCCGTCGCCAGCAGCCACGACGAACGGCTGATGTCCTCGAGACGCTTGAGCACGGCGGACCAGGAGGCGGACACGCGCTCGATCGTCACCGGACCCGATGGCACCGCCGGAGCCGCGCCCTCGGGAGCGGCCGGTGCCAGCGCGGGTGCCGCGGCAGCCGCGGGAGCGGATGCCGCCGGAGCGGATGTCGCGGGCGCCTCACTGCGTTTCGTCTCGCTCGCTTCGCTCGCTCGCTCGACGACCGGGGCCGGCGTCGCAGGGAGCGCGGGGGCTGCGGGCGGCGAGGCCACCGGCGCAGCGACAGGCGCCGCAGCCGTGGCAGCCGCAGGGCTCGCGGCCGGGCGCTGCACCGGCGCAGCAGCCGGCACCGCAGCCGCAGCATCCGCTCCTGCCGCCAGGACGCGGGCGACCAGGAGCTCGAGGTGCAGGCGGGGCGAGGTGGCGCCGGACATGTCGTCGAGCGCCGCGCTGACGATGTCGGCGGTGCGCGACAGGCGCGCCGAGCCGAAGGCGTCGGCCTGGTCGCGCATGCGCTCCAGCTCGTCGGCCGCGACTCCGCGCAGCACCGCCGAGGCGCCGGTGCCCACGGCGGCGATGACGATGAGATCGCGCAGCCGCTCGAGGAGGTCGTCGACGAACCGACGGGGATCCTGCCCGGTCTGCACGACCTTGTCGATCGCGGGGAAGGCTGCGGCGGCATCCGCTGCGGCGAGCGCGTCGACGATCTCGTCGAGCACGGTCGCGTGCGTGTAGCCGAGCAGTGCGACGGCGCGCTCGTACGCCACCGTCACCGTCTCGGAGCCGGCCGGGGAGTCGGAGCCGGCGATCAGCTGGTCGAGCAGCGAGAGCGTGTCACGGGGCGAGCCTCCGCCGGCCCGCACGATCAGGGGCAGCACGCCCTGCTCGACGACCACGTGCTCCTCGGCGCACAGCTTCTCCACGTACTCGAGCATCGCCGCGGGCGGCACCAGCCGGAACGGGTAGTGGTGGGTCCGGGAGCGGATGGTGCCGAGCACCTTCTCTGGCTCCGTCGTCGCGAAGATGAACTTCACGTGCTCGGGCGGCTCCTCGACGAGCTTGAGCAGCGCGTTGAACCCCTGCGGGGTCACCATGTGGGCCTCGTCGAGGATGAAGATCTTGTAGCGGTCGCGGCTCGGAGCGAACGTCGCCCGCTCGCGCAGGTCACGGGCGTCGTCGACGCCGTTGTGGCTCGCCGCATCGATCTCGACGACGTCCAGCGAGCCGCCGCCGGCGCGGGAGAGCTCGACGCAGCTCGGGCACACGCCGCAGGGGACGTCCGTGGGCCCCTCGGCGCAGTTGAGGCAGCGCGCGAGGATGCGGGCCGATGTCGTCTTGCCGCAGCCGCGAGGACCGGAGAACAGGTAGGCGTGCCCGACCCTGTCGCCGCGCAGCGCGGTCATCAGCGGTTCGGTCACCTGGGACTGCCCGATCATCTCGCCGAACGACTCGGGCCGGTAGCGGCGGTAGAGGGCTGTGGTCACCACAACAGCCTACGGCGTGCCACGGACCTTGCGGTCGGCGAGGTCCGCGGCATCCGCGTCCTCCTCAGTCGATCGGCTCGATCACGGGGATCGAGGTCGTGATCACCGGCACGGATGCCGACAGGCGCGTGCCGTCCTCGCGGCGGGCGTCGGCGAACTGGCGCAGCGTCGGGCGTCCGCGCAGCAGGGGGCCCTGATCGGCGAGCGGCACGACGACCTCCTCCTCGTCGGTCGCGATGTAGGCGGTGTCGCGGACCGTGAACGGCACCGGAGCGCCGACGCGCACCTGCACCCGCAGCTCGTGGCGGCTGAGGGTGACCTGCAGCGCCGAGCCCTGCCACTGCAGCGGGAACGACAGCGAGGTCCAGTCCGCCGGAAGCCGAGGGTCGAAGCTCAGCTCCCCCGCGTAGTCGCGCATGCCGCCGAAGCCGCACACCAGCGCCGTCCAGACGCCGCCCGCCGAGGCGACGTGAACGCCGTCCGCCGCGTTGTGGTGCAGATCGTGCAGGTCGACGAAGAGCGACTGCCGGAAGTACTGCAGGGCGAGGTCCTGATAGCCGACCTCGGCCGCGAGGATCGACTGCACGACCGCCGACAGCGTGGAGTCGCCGGTGGTCAGCGGGTCGTAGTAGTCGAAGTCGGCCCGCTTCTCCTCCGGCGTGAAGTGGTTGCCCTGCAGGAACAGCGCGAGCACGACATCCGCCTGCTTGAGCACCTGGAAGCGGTAGATCACGAGCGGGTGGAAGTGCAGCAGCAGCGGACGCTGCGAGGCGGGGGTGTGCGCGAGATCCCAGACCTCGCGCTCCAGGAACAGGGAGTCCTGCGGGTGGATGCCGAGTGCCTCGCTGTACGGGATGAACATCGCCTCCGCGGCGCGGTCCCACTCGGCGGCCTCGCCGGGCCCCAGTCCGGTGCGCTCGACGAGTCGCGCGTAGTCCTCGGGGAACGTCTCCTGGATCTCGTGCACGACCTTGGCCGCGTAGCGGAGGTTGTAGCGCGCCATCACGTTCGTGTAGAGGTTGTCGTTCACCACCGTCGTGTACTCGTCGGGACCGGTGACGCCGTGGATGTGGAAGGTCTCCAGCCCCTCGGAGGAGCGCCAGAAGCCGAGCGTCGCCCAGAGCCGCGCCGTCTCGATCGCGATGTCGGCGCCCTCGCGGCGGAGGAACTCCTCGTCGCCGGTGGCGCGCACGTACTTGCCGACGGCGAAGCTGACGTCGGCGTTGATGTGGTACTGCGCGGTGCCGGCCGCGTAATAGGCGGAGGCCTCCTCGCCGTTGATCGTGCGCCACGGGAACAGGGCGCCCGCCTCGTTCAGCTGCATCGCCCTGCGGCGTGCGGCGGGCAGCATGAGCACGCGGGCGCGCAGCGCGTTGCGGGCCCACTGCGGCGAGGTGTAGGTGAGGAACGGCAGGACGTAGATCTCGGTGTCCCAGAAGTAGTGCCCGCTGTAGCCGGAGCCGGACACGCCCTTCGCCGCGACGCCGGTGCCGTCCGCGCGCGCCGACGCCTGGGCCAGCTGCAGCAGGCACCACCGGGTCGCCTGCTGCAGGTCGTCGTGTCCGCCGATCTGCACGTCGCTGCGCGCCCAGAACGCCGCGAGCCACTCCTCCTGGCGGCGGAACTGCGTGTCGATGCCCTCCACGGCGACACGGTCGAGAGAGCGTCGGCAGCGGTCGACCAGCTCACGCGGCGGCACACCCCGCGAGGTGTGATAGCTGACGAGCTTGGTGACGCGGATCGGCACGCCGGCCTTCGCCTGCACGCGGAACACGTTCTTCGCGATGTCGGGCTCGATGAGCGTGCGCGCGTCGTAGTCGTTGTCCGTCTCCACCAGGTGGTCGGCGACGACCGCGATGGTCATCCCCGAGTTTGCGACGCGATACGACAGCGCGGAGCGCAGGCCGTCCTGCCAGTGCTCGCCCGGCTCCAGCACCCGGTCGGCGATCTTCTCGGCCTTGCGCGGGTCGAACCCGGCGCCCTGCGCCGCCGCGGGGGTGCCCGCGTAGACCCCTGCGCCGTCCTGCCGGTTCAGCAGCTGGCAGCTGATCGTGACCGGGGCGTCCGCGTTCTCCACGACGACCTCGAGGCGCAGGATCGCGAGATGACGCTCCTCGAAGCTCACGATGCGCTCATCGCGCATCCGCACGCGCTTGCCCGACGGCGTCTCCCAGACGACGGTGCGCTCCAGCACTCCGGTGCGCATGTCGAGGGTGCGGCGGTACTCCCGCACGTCCGCGTCATCGAAGGAGATCGGCTCGTCGTCGACGTAGACGCGCATGACCTTCGCATCCGGCGCGTTGACGATGGTCTGGCCCACCTCGGCGAAGCCGTAGGCCTGCTCGGCGTGGCGGATCTGCCAGGTCTCGTGCAGGCCGTTGATGAAGGTGCCGTGCTCGTGCGCGCCGCGACCCTCGATGTGGTTGCCGCGCAGGCCCAGGTAGCCGTTGCCAACGCCGAACAGCGTCTCCCCGACGCCGTCCTCGGTGTAGCGCGTCTCGATGAGCCGCCAGGGGTCGACGGGGAAGCGGTCGCGGTCGATCATGCGGTCTCCTCGGAATCGGGGTCGGAGGCGGAGGTGGAGTCTGCGGCGTGCAGGAAGGCGGAGAGGTCGTCGACGACGAGCGTCGCCCCGGCGGCGCGGAGGGCATCGGCGCCGGTGCCGCGGTCCACGCCCACGACCACGGCGAAGCCGGCGGCCGCCGCGGAGGCCGCGCCGGACGTCGCGTCCTCGACGGCCACGCTGCGGGCGGGGTCGACGCCGAGAGCCTCGGCGCCGGCGCGGAACATGTCGGGTGCGGGCTTGGACGCGAGGTGCTCGCGCTCGGCGACGACGCCGTCGACGACGACGCGGAAGAACGAGCGGATGCCGGCGGCCGCCAGCACCTCCTCGGCGTTCTTCGAGCTGGAGACGACCCCGAGCGGGACTCCGGCCGCCTGCAGACGCTCGATCAGCGCCAGCGACCCGGGGAACGGGGCGATGCCCTCGCTCCGCAGCGCGGTCGCGAAGGCGGCGTTCTTGCGGTTGCCGATGCCGCAGATCGTGTCGGCCTCCGGCGGGTCGTCCACGCTCCCCCACGGCACCTCGACGTTTCGGCTGCGCATCAGGCTCGCCACCCCGTCGTAGCGCTTCTTGCCGTCGACGTAGTCGAAGTAGTCCTCGTCCGTGTAGGGCGGCTCGATGTCCCAGCGCGCGAACACCTCATCGAACACCGCCTTCCAGGCGCGCATGTGCACCTCGGCGGTCGGAGTGAGCACGCCGTCCAGGTCGAAGAGCACGCCGTCGGCGGCGAACAGGTCCGGCAGGGTTTCAGGCACAGGGACCTCCGGGAGAAGGGGCGATGGGGTCGGCACCTCTCCGTGCCACTGTGCCAGCGTAGTGCGGAGGCCCTGCGGCAGAAACCCCCTTGCCGCCACCGGTGGGACGGGTCAGAGCATGCCCGCCGTCTGCCGCGCGATCTGAAGCTCCTCATTCGTGGGCACGACCAGCACCTCGACCTTCGACGAGTCCGCGGAGATCCGGCGGATCCCGTTCCCTCGAGCCGCGTTGCGTGCGGCGTCGAGCTCGACGCCGGCGAAGCCGAGGGTCGCCAGCGCCGCTGCCCGCACGAGCGCGGCGTTCTCGCCCACCCCGGCCGTGAACGAGATGACGTCGACGCCGCCGAGCTGGGCGATGTACGCGCCGGCGTATGCGCGCAGCCGATGGACGTACACGTCGAAGGCCAGCGTCGCCGCCGGCTCCCCCGCCTCCACCCCGGCGAGGATGTCGCGCATGTCGCTGCGCCCCGCCAGCCCCTTGAGCCCGCTGCCGGTGTTCAGCAGCGCGTCGAGGTCGTCGATCGAGAGCCCCGCGCGACGCGAGAGGTGCAGGAGCGCCGCCGGGTCGATGTCCCCGGATCGGGTTCCCATCACCAGGCCCTCGAGGGGGGTCAGTCCCATCGACGTCTCCACCGATCGCCCGCCGTCGACGGCGGTCACCGACGCCCCGTTCCCGAGGTGGAACACGATCTGCCTGAGCTCTGAGAGATCGCGGCCCAGGAACGCCGCGGCCGCCGTGCTGACGAACTGGTGGCTGGTGCCGTGGAAGCCGTAACGGCGGACCCGGTGGGCGGCGGCGAGCTCCGCGTCGATGGCATAGGTGTACGCCGACGGCGGCAGCGTCTGATGGAAGGCGGTGTCGAACACCGCGACGTGCGGGACGTCGGGGAACACGGCCTTCGCGGCGACGATGCCGGCCAGGTTCGCGGGGTTGTGCAGGGGCGCCAGCACCGAGAGCTCCGAGATCTGCTCCTCGACCTCGCGCGTGATGAGCGTCGGCGCGAAGAACCGGGACCCGCCGTGCACCACCCGATGACCGACGGCCACCGGCGCATACGCCGCGAGCGAGGGGCCGTGATCGGCGAACTGCTCGAGCATCGCGGCGAACGCCGCCTCGTGGTCGGCGACGGGACGCTCGCTGCGGAACGTGGCGTCGAGCATCGCGACGACGGCATCCGCCTGCGGTTCGGGGCGCACCGTGTGCGAGATCGGGCTGAGGTCCTGGCCGATGCGCTCGATGAGCCCTCCGGCCAGCGGGTACTCGCTCCCGACGTCGATGAGGCTGTACTTCAGCGACGACGACCCGCTGTTGATGACGAGCACCACGCTCATGAGGCGGCTCCCGACTCCTGCGCCTGGATCGCGGTGATCGCGACCGTGTTCACGATGTCGTCGACGAGGGCGCCGCGCGACAGGTCGTTGATCGGCTTGTTGAGGCCCTGCAGGACCGGTCCGATGGCGACGGCGCCGGCGGAGCGCTGCACCGCCTTGTAGGTGTTGTTGCCGGTGTTCAGATCGGGGAACACGAACACCGTGGCGCGGCCGGCCACGGCCGAATCGGGGAGCTTAGCCTTCGCCACGGCGGCATCCGCGGCCGCGTCGTACTGGATCGGCCCCTCGACGAGCAGCTCCGGCGCGCGCTCGTGCACCAGGCCCGTGGCGGCCCTGACCTTGTCGACGTCGGCGCCCGAGCCGGACTCGCCGGTGGAGTACGACAGCATCGCGACCCTGGGCTCGATGCCGAACTGCCGCGCCGTCGCGGCCGAGGAGATGGCGATGTCGGCCAGCTGCTCGCTGGTCGGGTCCGGGATGACCGCGCAGTCGCCGTAGACGAGCACGCGGTCGGCGAGCGCCATCAGGAAGACGCTGGAGACGACCTTCACCCCCGGCTTCGTCTTGATGATCTCGAAAGAGGGGCGGATGGTGTGCGCGGTGGTGTGGGCAGCTCCGGAGACCATGCCGTCGGCCAGCCCGAGATGCACCATCATGGTGCCGAAGTACGACACGTCGGTCACCGTGTCGGCGGCCTGGGCGAGGGTGATGCCCTTGTGTGCGCGCAGGCGCGCGTACTCCGCGGCGAACCGCTCGACGAGCGCCGGGTCGGTGGGGCTGATCACCTGCGCCGCCGTGATGTCGGCGCCCAGCTCGATAGCCCGTGCGCGCACGGCCGGCTCATCCCCCAGGATCGTGAGGTCGGCGACCTCGCGGGCGAGCAGGATGGCTGCGGCGCGGAGGATCCGGTCGTCGTCGCCCTCCGGGAGCACGATCCGGCGGCGGTCCGCGCGCGCCCGCTCGATGAGCCGGTACTCGAACATCAGCGGCGTGACCACGGTGGACTCGGCGAGACCGAGCTGCGTGGTCAGCTCCGCGACGTCGACATGGGCCTGGAACAGGCGGAGCGCCCGGTCGTAGCGGGCGCCGGAATCCGGCGAGACCCGCCCGCGCGCGGCCATCACCCGCACCGCGGTGTCGTAGGTGCCCAGGTCCGTCGCGATGATCGGCACCGTCGAGGCGAAGCCGTCGAGGAGCCGCACGATCGGATCCGGCAGCGGGAAGGGGCCGTTGAGGATGATGCCGGCGATGCGGGGGAAGGTGCCGGAGGCGTCGGCGAGGAGGGTCGCGAGGAGCACCTCCGTGCGGTCGGCGGGGATGATCACGACGGCTTCGCCGGTGAGCCGCGGAAGCACGTTGACCATCGACATGCCGGCGACCACGATGCTGAGGGCCTCCCGGTCCAGACGGTCGGCATCGCCCTTGATCAGGCGCCCGCCGACCGCGGAGAGGATGCCGCGGATCGACGGGGCGACCAGGGCGCGATCCTCCGGTATCGCCCACACCGGCAGGCTCCTGGCCGGACCGGCCGCGGCCACCGCCGCGGTGATCTCGGCGAGGGCGTCGGGATCGGCCCGGTTCACGACGACGGCGAACAGCTCGGCCCGCTCCGCCGCGAGCTCCGCCAGCGCGAGCGCGGCGATCTGCCCGACGGCGGCGGGTGCGCGCGGGGTGGTGGTGCCGAGCTGCTCCGCCTGACGCTGCTGGTCGCGTCCCGACAGAGCGAGCAGCACCGGGACGCCGAGATTCGCCGCGATCCGCGCGTTGAAGCCGAGTTCCGCGGGACTCGCGACGTCCGTGTAGTCGCTGCCGACGATCACGACGGCGCCACATCGGGCCTCGACGGCCTTGAACCTCGCGACGATGGTGGAGAGGGCGCGTTCGGGATCGGCCCGCACGTCGTCGTAGGTGACGCCGATGCAGTCCTCGTAGTCGAGGTGCACGCCGTCGTGGGCGAGCAGAAGCTCGAGCACGTCGTCCCGCTCGGTGACCGACCGGGCGATCGGGCGGAAGACGCCCACGCGCGGCGTGGCCCGCATCAGGGCGTCGAGGACGCCGAGGGCGATCGTCGACTTGCCGGTATGGCCTTCGACCGAGGTGATGTAGATGCTCCGCGCCACGGCCTCAGCTTAGGGCGGCGGGGCACTCGCCGGACAGGGCGTCGACCACCGCCGTCGCATCCTCCAGATAGCGCGCGTAGTAGTCCCGGTCGGTGTTCACCTGCACCCGGTGGATGGCGTGCGAGGGCGGCATCCGCTGCCAGCCCTCGAGCCGGCCGAGCCGCGAGTAGAAGAGGGTCGCGGCTCCCGCGGGGTCCATCCTGGTCTCGACGCTCCCCCACCAGTCCTGCTGCTGGAACAGGCCGATGCTCGTCGTCCGGGAGCCGTCGGGGTTGCGGAACCCGCGCGTCTCCCAGTCTCCGTAGTCGATGTTGTGCAGGCTGCTCTCGCCCATCGCGGTCATCACGCCGAGGATCTGCCCGTCGCGCCCGAAGCCCAGACCCGCCGCCGTCCGCACGATGACGGCCGCGTTCTCCAGCTGGTCGCCCCGCCAGCCCTGGACACCGGCCGCGGGGAACGTCGCCGGCTCCGCGGCGCAGTACTCGGCGCGGTCCTGTGCCAGGCCGAGCGGGATCATCACCGCGAGTCCGGCGAGCGTCGCGACGGCGGCCGCCGAGACGCCGATCCGCGTCAGCATCCGTCGCCGCTGCGCCCGCCGCCTCGCCCGCTGACGGGACGTGGACCTCCGCTTCCGCGGGGCCGCGCGGCGCCGCCGACGCCGGGGTGTCACGGCCGGGTGCTCCCGACCCGGCGCGGGCGCCGGCCGGCGAAGGCGGCGAGCGCGCCGCCCACCGCGCCGAACAGGTGAGCCTGCCAGGAGATGCCCTCGCGGACGCCGACGACTCCCGCCAGCATGGAGCCTCCGTACAGGCTGATGACGATGACGGCGATGACGGCGTAGAGGATGCGGTGCGAGACGCGACCCGGCGCGAAGACCCGCAGAACCACATAGCCGAAGTAGCCGAAGACGAGGCCGGAGGCTCCGACCGTGAGCGCGCCCGGCGCGTTCACGAGCCAGGTGCCCGCGCCGCCCACGATCGCGGTGATCGCCGTCACCGCCCAGAAGCGGCGGGCGCCTTCGACCGCGACCAGGCAGCCGAGCACGAGGAACGGCACCGAGTTGGCGATGAGGTGCGCCCAGCCGGCATGCAGCAGGGGTGCGAGGACGATGCCGCCGAGCCCGCCGAGATCCCAGGACCGCAGCCCGAACCCGGTGAAGGAGCCGGGCAGCACGGCATCCGCGGCCTGGATGATCCACATCGCCGCCAGCAGCAGCACCGGCGACGCGAAGCGGCCGAGTGCGGAAGGACGCGGGGATCCCGCAGCGGAGGTGGTCACGTCATGATCCTGGCAGGGCTCCCTCGGAGAACGCTCAGATCGCCGGATGCCGGCCCGAGGGCAAAAGAAATGACCCTCCGCGCACCCAGCAGAGCCCGGTTACCCTTGCTGCGTTTCCGCCCTGGGGGAATTGGCCTGGATGCCGCCACGCGGAGAGCCGTCGTCCAGTCTACCCCGAGAGCGGCACGACCCGTGCACCCGTCCCCGACTCCGCGCCGACGACGAGGACGCGTCGCGCGGGCGCCTCCCGGATCCTGCCGACCACGCGGACCAGGTCGGCGTCATCGATCAGCGCGGCCGCGTCGGCCGCCCGCCAGACGCTCACCCTCGCCCCTGTCTCGGAGCGGAGCCGCGAGGCGAGGGCCTCGGCATCGCCCGCCGAGACGAGTACGATGCGCTCGACCCGCGCTGCGGATCCCCCGTCGGCCGCGGCGAGCCGTCGGTCCCGCCGCCAGATCGCAAAATGATAGGCGGACACCAGCAGCGTCGCGCTGAGGAGTCCGAGCGGCGCCCTGATGAGCTCGATGAGGCCGCCGACGCCGGAGAGCAGAGCCTCGAAGAGGCGGTACCCGATCAGCAGCGCGGTGACGAGCGCGACGATCGCGCTCGCTCCGAACACCACCACGAGGTACACCCGCCGTCCGGGAGAAGCAGCATCCGCGGCCGTCACTCCTCGTTCCGGCCGCCATGCCGCCCACCACGCGGGAGCGCCGACGACGATGGCGCTGACGCCCCCGAGGAGCAGCGTGCGGTGGCCTCCCAGCAGAGAGGCTCCGATGCTCGCGAGCAGCGCGTTCACGACGACGCCGACACCGCTCGCAGCGCCGAGAAGGGCGACCCCGGCGACGGCCAGCCGGGCGGCCGCGAGCACCGTGGCTGAGCGCGCCACGAGCGCCTGCGCGTGGAACGCCCAGACGATGCCGCCGACCGATGACGCGGCGAGAGCGGTATCGAGCGGGGCGAGCGCCTCCGCGACCGGCGCGTCAGCGGTGAGCAGGCGCAGCATCACGAACCAGATCGTGCCCAGCGCGAAAAGCGCGGTGGCGGCAGAAGCGGTGATCACTACGACGAGCACCACCGAGCCGAACGCGGTCGCCGCGCCGTCCGCCCGACGGTCGCGCCGCTGCCACCACCAGACCGCCGCTCCGCTCGCGCACCAGACGAGGGATTGCAGCACGGGAACGAACCAGGGGCCGGTGCCGACGGCGACCCGGGCTACATCCGCGAAGGCTTCCGCGAAGACCCCGGAAAGCGCTCCGACCGCTCCCCCCGCGGCGACGATCAGTCCGTAGAGGATCGCCATCTCCGTCGCCACGCCCGGGAGCCTGGTCGGTGCGGAGGCGCGTCCCCTCAGCATCCCACGGTGCCACAGCAGGACGGGAAGCCATACGATCGCCGTCGCCACCTGGTCCGGCCGCCACACTCCGTCGACCGCGGACGCGACGGCGGAGGCCGCGGCCGTGACGGAGACGACCAGGGCCACGACGGTCATCACCATCACGTACAGCGCCCAGAGCAGCGACGCACGCTCCGCCGGGTCGGTGAGGCTGCGTCGCTGCCACCACCACAGGGCGGCGGCGCTTGGCGTTCCCACGAGCGTGAGCGCGAGCGCGAGCGCGAGACCCGCCCGGTCATCGACGACGGTCGTCCCGGTATCCAGTGCCCTCTCCAGGAGGCCGGACAGCCCTGACGCCGCGATCGACACGAGCGCGAGGAGCAGGACGAGGACGACCAGCCGGCGCATCATCGCGGCGATCACCGGATGCCGCCTTCCTCGCAGACTGCGAACTGCCACGGTGCCGTCTCGATGAGCCACGCGCCGCCCTCGCGCCGGAGGCCGAAGACCTCTTCGCTGCTGTACTCCTCGGGACCGAACGGCCCGGAGGAGTACACCTCCGAGATGATCACCTCGACGCGCGCCGAATCGCCGCGCTCGGTGGACTCGACGAGAGCTACGCGGTAGTCGTCTCGGCCCTGCACGATCCGCTCGCACTCCTCCGCGTCCTCGGGAACGAGGAGCCCGAGAGCGACATCGAGATCGCCGTCCACGACCGCCTGCGCATAGACCTGCACCGCGCGTTCGGGCGAGCCCTCCGGGTACGTCGCGGTGCCCCGTCCCGCGACGATCACGCCGACCGCCGCGATGACGAGCAGACCCGCGGCGGCGGTCACGCCGATCAGCGCGGCCCGCGCGGTCCGCCGCCGCGGTCCGCGGTCCCCAGCATCCGCTTCTTCGCTCATGCGTCCATCGTGCGCTGATCCGTCCAGCCGGATAGGGCCCTTGGTCCCCCCTGAATTGTTACGATCGGACGCGTGAGGCCGCACCGACGCGCCGATCTCTCCGGAGGACCACCATGACCGACATCACCGCAGTCGACGCGGCGCCCGCCCCGATCACGGCCGAGCAGTTCGCCGCAGAGACATCGGCGATCCTCGGCTCCGTCGGCCAGGTCATCGACGGCAAGCCGGACGCCGTGCGCAGTGCGCTGGTCTGCCTTCTCGCCGAGGGGCACCTGCTCATCGAGGACGTCCCCGGCGTCGGCAAGACGATGCTCGCGCGCGCACTCGCCGCGAGCGTCGACGCGACGGTCCGGCGCATCCAGTTCACACCCGACCTGCTCCCCGGAGACGTCACCGGCGTCTCGGTGTACAACCCCGTCGACCGCGAGTTCGAGTTCAAGCGCGGCGCGGTCTTCGCCCACATCGTCATCGCGGACGAGATCAACCGGTCATCGCCGAAGACGCAGTCGGCGCTGCTGGAGGCCATGGAGGAGCGGCAGGTCACGGTCGACGGCGCCTCGCACCCGCTCCCGGAGCCCTTCCTCGTCGTCGCGACGCAGAACCCTCTGGAGATGGAGGGGACCTACGCGCTCCCCGAGGCGCAGCGCGACCGGTTCATGATGCGCATCTCGATGGGATACCCGGATGCCGCCGCCGAGGCGCTCATGCTGCGTCAGCGCGACGTGGTCAACCCGCTCGCGGCGGTGACGGCGGTGACCGACGCCTCGGCGGTGACGAGCCTCATCGCGTGGGCGCGCTCGGTGCACGTCGCGCCGGCGATCGAGGAGTACACGGTCGCCCTCGCGCAGGCGACGCGCGCCGACCCGAACCTGCACCTCGGCGCGAGCCCGCGGGCGACGCTGCAGCTGATCAGGGCCGCGAAGGTGTGGGCGGCACTCGACGGCCGGGACTTCGTGATCCCGGATGACGTCACCGCCCTGCTCATCCCCGTGCTCGCGCATCGTCTGCTCCCCGCACGGGGTGCCCACCGCGCGGGCGCGCAGCCCGTCGAGTCCGCCCTCCGGCAGATCGTGGAGCGCGTCCGCGTCCCCGTCGCCGCGCGCTCCTGAGCGGAGCCCGATGCGTCCCCGCCGAGCCCTCACCGCCCGCGGCACCGGCACGCTCCTGGCCGGGCTCGGCTGCATCGTCGCGGCGAACCTCGTCGGGGCGTCGATCCTCGTCTATGTCGGCATCCTGCTCCTCGCGCTGACCGTCGTCGCGCTGATCGTCGTGCGGCTGCCGCGGCGCACCGGCACCGTGGCCAGGCAGATCTCCACCGACCTGCTCACGGTCTCGGAGACGTCGCGGGTGTCCGTGCGGTTCGGCCTCCGGGCGATCCGGGTGCCGCACGGGCTGTGGCGGGACGTGCTGCCCGACGCGGTGTCCGGCGACGCCGCCGGCGAGTACCCGCCGGAGTCGGGGCAGCTGAGCTATCTCATCACCGGTGTGCGGCGAGGGGTCTGGCCGATCGGGCCCCTGATGCTGCGGACGGTGGATCCGTTCGGCCTCGCCCAGCGCGAGCAGGCGTTCGGCGAGACCCGCACGGTGACCGTGGTGCCCGAGGTGTTCGCGCTCGCTCCCCTCACGGTCAGGGTGGGGGCCGCCGGCGGCACGGCGCACACCTCGTCCAGCAGGCTCGGTCAGGGCGCCGACAACCTCTCGCCGCGGCGGTATGTCCCCGGCGACTCGATGCGCCGCATCCACTGGAGGGCGACCGCGCACCGCGGTCAGCTGATGGTCCGTCAGGAGGAGGAGGAGTCAAGCCCGGACGCGCTCGTCGTCTTCGACCGGAGCGCCGCGCACTGGTCCGCGCCCGGCGAGGAGGCGGATGCCGCGTTCGAGACCGCGGTCTCGCTGTGCGCCTCGGTGGCGGTGCACCTCGTGCAGGAGGGGTACGGGGTCGACGTCATCGACAGCGCCGGGAACGCGCTGGGCACGCTGCGGGGACACGAGGACGACAGGGACGGGCTGCTCGTCGCGCTGGCGATGATCACGCCCCGCGGGGATTCCCGCGACCTGAACTCGCTGATCGGCGGCACGCCGCCGGGGCCCCTCGTGTACATCACCGGCACGATCGACGAGGAGGATGCCGCGCTGCTGCGCCCGTCCGGCGCCGCCGCCCCGATGCTCTTCGCCACCGACCCGCGGCCGGGGGCCGCCGAGGCCGCCGAGCAGCACGGCTGGCGGACGGCGGTGCTCGCCGGCGACGTCGCCGAGGCGTGGGAGGACGCCCTCCCGGAACGGATCGGCGTTCAGCCGTACGGTGGGCAGGGGGCGGGCGATGGCGCGCTCTGACCGCCAGGCGCGGATGCCGGCGCCGATCACCTGGCACGCGGACCGCGACGAGCCGGACAACCATGCCGCGGCCGCCGCGATCGCCGCAGCGGCCTCCCTGGTCGCGATGTGGCCGTACACCTCCGTGATCGCGCCGGGCTCCTGGTCCTTCGCCGTGCTCTCCGTGATCGTCGTCACCGCGATCGCCGGCTTCGGCACGCGCCTGCTGCTGCGGTACCGCTCCCGGTGGGCGCGCGAGCTGGTCACGCTCGGAGTCCAGGTCGCCGCGACGACCGGTGCTCTCACGCAGCTCGTCGCCGGAGACACCGCGATCCTCGGCGTCGTCCCGACGCCGACCACCGTGCTCGCCTTCCAGACGCTGTCCGCGTCGGCCTGGGAGGAGATCGCCTTCGGCACCGCTCCGCTGGAGGCGACGCCGGGGCTGCGCGCCGTGCTGGGCCTCGGATTCGCCGTGGTCGCGATCCTCATCGACCAGCTCGTCGCGACCCGGGGTGCGGTGCTCGCCGCGATCCTCACCGCCGTGATCGGCTCGGTGCCCATGATCGTCACCCTCGGGGAGGCGAACGTCGTGTGGTTCGTGCTGCTCGGCGGGGTGCTGCTCCTGCTGTTCCGGTTCACCGCACGCCGGCATCCGGAGGCTCCGAGACGGTCCTCGGCCGCCCTCGCCTCCGGTGTCGGCATCGCCGCGATGCTCGCGGCGGTCGTCGTCGCACCTGCGCTCCCCGTCTCGGCGAGTCTCACGGGGACCGGAGTCGGCGTGACGGTCGACGCCTCCCTGCGCCTGGGCGACGACCTCCGTCAGCCGAACCCGGTGGAGGTGCTCACGGTGGCGACCGCCGAGGACACCGCGCCGTACCTGCGGCTGACGACCCTGTCGCAGTTCGACGGGCGGGTCTGGCGTCCCGATCGCGGGGAGCTGCAGGAGCAGAGCGAGGGCTTCGGACCAGACGAGTGGGGAGCGGACATCGCCACGTCCGAGGAGAGCACGTCGATCCGGGTGGTCCGGATGTCGAGCTCCTGGCTGCCGGTGCCGTACCCGGCGACCGGCATCCAGGGCGTCACCGCGACGTGGCGGCTGTCGCCGGAGAATCGCACGGTGGTGTCCCGATCCGCCGACGCGGTGGGCAGCGACTACACCGTGGCGTCGCTCGAGGTGACGCCGACGCTCGAGCAGATCCGCGCGATCGAGGTGGCCGCCCCGCTGGCGGACCCGGATGCCGACCCGGTCGAGCTGCCCGCCGTCATCGCGAGCACCGCGGCCGAGGTCACCGCACAGGCCGAGACCGACTACGACCGCCTGATCGCACTGCAGTCCTGGTTCCGCAACGGGTTCCGGTATTCGCTGGACACACCGGTGGAGGAGGGCTTCGACGGCACGGGAGCCGAGGCCGTCGCGCGGTTCCTGGAAGCCCGGTCCGGCTACTGCGTGCATTTCGCCGGTGCCTTCGCGCTGATGGCCGAGAGCCTGGGGATGCAGGTCCGCATCGTGGTGGGGTACCTTCCCGGCACGATCACCGAGGAGAGGCGCGGCGACGACAACGTGTTCTCCGTCTCGAGCGATCAGCTGCACTCCTGGCCGGAGGTGCTCTTCCCCGGCGTCGGCTGGGTCCCGTTCGAGCCGACAGCATCCCTCGGCGTACCGACCGCCTTCGCCGCGTCGACCGCGACCGGCGGACCGGGAGGTGCGCCGGTCACCCCTGTGCCGACGTCGACCCCAGGGGCCGAGCAGACCACCGGTCCCGAGATCGACCGCGGCGACGACACCGGAGACGCCGGGGCGGGTGCGCCGCTGCGCCGGCTCGACCCCGCCCCGGTCCTGCTCGCGACTCTCGGGACGCTGTTCGTGCTCGCGCTTCCTGCCGTGATCCGCATCCTGGTGCGAGCGAGGCGCCGTGGGCGCGCACGTCGGGGCGACGCCGGAGCGGCCTGGACGGAGCTGCGCGCGACGATGCTCGACCTGGAGCTGCCGGTCTCGGATGCCGACTCCCCGAGGAGTCGCGGCGCCCTCCTCGTCACCGAGGGCAGGGCGGATGCCGACGCGATGCGCGCCCTCACCGACGCCGTGGAGCGGGCGAACTATGCCAGGACGGGTGGGGACGCGGGCGATCTCACCGCCGCGCTCGACGGAGTCCTCCGCGAGCTGCGCCGGAGCGTGGACCGGCCGACCCGGCTGCGCGCGCTGCTGCTCCCCCGGTCGCTTTTCGCCGGCCGGGGTGCGGACGCGCCGCTGCTCGCCTGAGCCCCAGGACGTGCGGGGTGCTCAGACGGCTGGGATCGCGTGGGCTGCGCAGGCGACGGCGACGCAGTCCTCGCAGACGACCGACTGGGTCTGGCAGGAACGGTCAGGGCAGTTCGCCGTGCGATTGGTCGCGGCGCCGCATCCCGCGCACACGCCGATGACGGCCGCATGATCGGAGAAATCCAGGGAGCGGCGCTTGTCGAAGACGTAGAGGGAGCCCTCCCAGAGTCCGTCGTCACCGTACTTCTCGCCGTAGCGGACGATGCCGCCCTCGAGCTGGTAGACCTCGCCGAAACCGCGCGCCGTCATCAGGCTGGAGAGCACCTCGCAGCGGATGCCGCCGGTGCAGTAGGTCACCACCGGCTTGCCCTTGAGGTCGTCGTAGGCGCCGGAGTCGAGGAGGCGCACGAAGTCGCGCGTGGTCTCGGTGTCGGGGACCACCGCGCCCCGGAAACGGCCGATCTGCGCCTCGAGCGCATTGCGCCCGTCGAAGAAGACGACCTCGTCGCCGCGCTCGTCGATGAGCTCGTGCAGCGCCTCCGGTGTGAGGCGGGTACCGCCGCCGACGACGCCGTGCTCGTCGACGCGGAGCTCGCCCGGGGCGCCGAACGAGACGATCTCCTCGCGCACCTTGACGCTGAGCCTGGGGAAGTCGAGGCTGCGCCCGTCGGCATCCACGCCGGTGCCCTCGCTCCACTTGATGTCGGCGTGCTTGAACGGCGCGTACTCCCGGAACCGTCGCACCCACTTCTTGAGGGCGAGCACGTCGCCGCCGAGGGTGCCGTTGATGCCGTCCTTGGAGATCAGCAGGCGTCCGCGCAGACCCAGCGACTCCCCGAGGTCGCGCTGCCAGAGCCGGATGGCCTCGGGGTCGGCGAGCGGGGTGAAGACGTAGAACAGGACGATCTTGGGTGTTGCCACCGAAGAATCCTACGTCGTGGGCAGCAGGGCGATCAGCGGGTTCGTGTCCTCGGGGTCGACGATCACGGCGGAGATCTCCTCGAGGGGGAGCACGGGGAACCGAGACACGGCGCCGATCTTCTCGGCGCTGCCGAGCGCGTAGACCTCGGCGCTCCGCGCCGCGAGCGCCCGCTTCGTCACCGCGTCGTCGAGCACGCCGGTGGTGAGACCGTGCTCCGGATCGATGCCCGTCGCCCCGAGGAAGAAGGCGTCGGCGCCGAGACGCGCGACGGCCTCCTGCGCCAGGGCACCCCCGGAGACGGCGGAGTGGCGGCTCAGCTCTCCGCCGACGAGGATGATGCGCGCCGCCGAGTGCTCCATCGCGGCGAGCGCGACCGCGGGGCTCGGCGTGATCACCGTGAGGTCGGCGCCGTGCGGCAGCATCCGCGCCATGGCGAGGGTCGTCGTGCCCGCGTCCAACACGATGACGGATGCCGGCCGGATGAGCGCGCACGCGGCGCGGGCGACCCGCTCCTTGCTGTCGGTCGCGACGGTGAGGCGCTGCTGCACGGGCGCCTCGGCGGCCGGCACCGGAAGCGCGCCGCCGTACACGCGCACGCAGAGCCCGGCGTCCGCCAGCTCGCGCAGGTCGCGGCGGATGGAGTCCTCGGAGACGCCGAGTTCCATCGCGACGGTCTTGGCGACGACGCGACCCTCCGCCGCGAGGACGGCGAGGAGGTGATCCTTGCGCTGCGCTCCGAGCATTCTCACTTCTTCCTGTTATTGCACGTTCTTGCATGGTTAACGCTACAGTGTCCGACATGAACAAGCCACTCCTCATCCTCATCGCCGGCCCGTACCGCTCGGGCACCGACGGCGACGCCGCCGCGATCGCTCGCAACCTCGAGCGCCTGGAGGCCGCCGCCGCTCCTCTGCATCGGCTCGGCCATGTGCCGATGATCGGCGAGTGGGTGGCGCTGCCGACCCTCCGGGGTCTCGACGCCGGGGAGGCCGCCGCCGGGGACGTCATGTACGAGACCGCGGCCCGGCTGCTGCAGCACTGCGACGCCGTGCTGCGCCTCCCCGGAGACTCGACCGGGGCCGACGAGGATGTGCGCATCGCGCACGAGCGAGGGCTCCCGGTGTGGTTCTCGCTCGAGGAGGTCCCGGCGGCCTGAACGACGCCGCTCCCCCGGATGCCACTCTGCCCGGTGAAACGCGAAAGGGGCCCCGCTTCGCGAGGCCCCTTTCACATCTGGCGGTGACGGCGGGATTCGAACCCGCGGTTGCTTGCACAACACACGCTTTCCAAGCGTGCTCCTTCGGCCGCTCGGACACGTCACCAGGGAACAACCTGACCATCCTATCCGATCGGCGGAGCACCAAGTGACAGAGGCTCGCCTCCTCGGGCGGAGATCGCACGCTCGGGCTGAGGTTCTCGCCGGAATCGTCCTCCCGAACCGGGTTCCTCCTCCCGAATGCGGACCGGCGCGACGGCCGCTCAGCCCCCGAGCGTCACCCCGTAGCTCAGCGAGCCGGGAGTCGACGGCAGCCGGTGCATCCCGAGCCGCTCGTAGAACGCCGCCGCGCCGGCGTTCCTCGGGTTCATGCCGAGGTGCAGCCCCGGCACCCCGCGACGGGTGAGCTCGGCGAACAGGGTCTCGATGAGCCGGCGGCCGAGACCCTGCCCCTGCGTCTCCGGCAGCAGATCGATGTGCAGGTGAGCGGGGTACTCGTCGGCGTTCGGCTCGATCCCCGGCCCGCGGGCGTAGGCGTACTCGGTCATCCGCTCCTCGACCGTGGCGGGGTCGGCGGGGCGCGGGTGGCGCTCGGCGAACCGCGGCCACCAGACGTCGTGGAACCAGCCGTAGAAGGCATCGGTGTCGTCGGTCGCGACGATGTAGCCGATCACTCGCTCGTCATCCGCCTCCACGACCCAGGCCAGATCCGGATGCCGTTCGACGTACGGGACTGCGAAGATGTCGCCCCAGAGGGTGTCATCGGAGACGAGGCCGGTCGCGTCGTTCCCGGCATCCGCCGTCTTCACGCACACCTCGTACAGCGCGGCGCGGTCGGACGGACGGTACGGACGGATGCGGGACACGGCTACTCCTCGGCGCGGGCGGGCTCGCTCCAGCCTACCGACGGCGACGCACCCGGGCCTCTGCCCTGCACCCACGGCAGCAGCCAGGCCGCCAGGAGCAGCACCGCGCCCGCCCCGGCCAGCGCTCCGCCGACGGTGTCCGACGCCCAGTGCACGGAGAGCAGCGTGCGCGAGTAGGCCATCGCGACGATCCAGGCGGTGGCGGCGAGCGCGGTCCACAGCCGGGGGAACAGCACCCACACGATCACCGCGACGGTCGCCGCGTTCGCGACGTGCCCCGAGGGGAACGACCCGAAATCGCTGGCCACCAGCATGTCGTCCGGTCGCGCGCGCCCGAAGACGTGCTTGAGCACCTGCACGAAGGCCGCGCTCGCGATCATGGCGAGCGCGGCGAACACCGCGGAGCGCCATCGCCGGGCCAGCAGGAAGAAGACGATGACGATCGGCGCCACCACGAAGATCGTGAGCCGGCTTCCGCCGATGCTGTTCATCACGTGCGCGAAGGCGAGCAGCGCATCGGTCCGGTGGCTGGCGACGGTGGTGTTCCACCAGCGGTCGACGGCCGGGCCGTCGGCGAACCCGAGGACCACCAGTGCGCCGAGAGCCGTCGCCGCGAGCAGGAGCCCGGTGCCCCACCACAGCAATGCGCGCCTGTCCATCGCCCCATTCTGTCCGATGGATCCTGTGGGATCAGGGAGCGAGCATCCCGACGGTGCGCGGACGCACGATCAGCCAGAGCGACAGCAGCCCGATGGCGGCACAGCCAGCCATGACCGACGCCATCGTCGTCGCGGTGATCCCGGCGTCCTTCGAGACCCAGCCGACCACCGGGGAGATGAGCCCGGCGACGCCGAAGTTGGTCGCCCCGAGGACGGATGCCGCCGTGCCCGCCGCCTTGCCGTGACGGTCGAGCGCCAGCACCTGGACGTTCGGGAAGGTGAAGCCGCAGGCGGTCATGAAGACGAACAGCGGGACGATCGTGCCCCAGAGGCCGAGTCCCAGCTGATCGGTGACGATGATCGCGATGCCGGCGGCGAGCAGCACGGCGGTCGAGTAGGCCATCACCCACTGCGGGCCGAAGCGCGCGGCGAGGCGGGAGGCGAACTGCACCCCCGCCACCACGCCGAGCGAGTTCACGGCGAACAGGAGGCCGTACTGCTGGGCATCCAGGCCGTGCGTCTGCTGGAAGAGGAACGGGGAGGCGGAGAGGTAGGAGAACAGTCCGGAGAACGTCATGCCGCCGATGATGAGCACGCCGATGAAGACCCGGTCGGAGAACACCGAGCGGTAGCGCTGCAGCACGGTGGCGCCGCCGCGCTCCTGCCGCCGGGCGACCGGCAGGGTCTCCGGGATGAATGCGATCGCGGACACCAGCATCACCACGCCGTACACGGCCAGCACCGCGAAGATCCCGCGCCAGGGCATGAGCGTGAGCAGCCAGGAGCCGATCAGCGGCGCCACCACCGGTGCGACGCCGGAGACGAGGGCGAGGCGCGAGAGCATCACGACCAGTCGCCTGCCGCCGAAGAGGTCGCGCACGATCGCCATCGCGACGACGCCGCCGGCGGCGGCGCCGACGCCCATCAGCACGCGGGCGCCGCTCAGCAGCGGGAGGTTCGGGGCCAGCGCGGCTGCGGTGCTCGCGAGGACGTGCAGGGCGGTGACGGCGATGAGCGGGAAGCGGCGCCCCACCTTGTCGCTGAGCGGGCCGACGACCAGCTGTCCGAGGGCGAAGCCGATCATGGTGCCGGTGAGGGTCAGCTGGATCGCTGCGGCCGTGGTCTCGAAGTCCCGCTCGAGGATGGGGAAGGCGGGCAGGTACAGGTCGATCGTGAACGGACCGAGGGCCGTGAGCGCCCCGAGCAGCACGATGTAGAGGATGCGGCGCCCGGTGGAGATCGAGTCTCCGGGGTGCAGCATGATCGGCGCGGTCTCCGGGTTCGACCCGAGCGTGCGGATCGCTCCGGTCGAGGAGGGCACGCGGATGCTCCCGGTCGCCGTGCGCTCCGGGTGGGCGACGATCGGAGTGGAATCGGTACGGGGCGCGTCGGGCACGACGATCCTTCCGGAGTTCGGGGGAGGTCCGGCCGCAGAGCTCGAATCGTTTCGATCAGGCCGGAAGGACCATGATACAGCCTGCGCCCCCGCAGATTCCAACGTTGAAAGGTCAGAAACGCACCCCCAGGAGGCCCCGGAGATGCGTTTCTGACCTTTCGTGCGGCTCAGCCGGCGATTCGAGCGAGCGCCTGCTCGAGATCCGCGATGAGGTCGGCGACGTCCTCGATGCCCACCGACAGCCGCACCACGTTCTCCGGGACCGCGAGCGCGGTGCCCCGGACCGAGGCGTGGGTCATGTCCGGCGGGTAGCCGATGAGGGACTCCACCCCGCCGAGCGACTCGGCGAGCTGGAAGATGCGCGTCGACTCCGCGAACGAGCGGGCCGCATCCGGGCCGGCGCTGAGGGCGAGCGACAGCATCCCCCCGAAACCGCTCATCTGCCGGGCGGCGATGTCGTGACCCGGGTGCGTGGCGAGTCCCGGGTAGAACACCGTCTCGAACTCCGGCCGCGCGGCCGCCCACTCGGCGATCGCCTGGGCGTTCTCGGAGTGCTGGCGCACGCGCACCGCGAGGGTCTTGATGCCGCGGGTGGTCAGCCAGGCGTCGAGCGGGGCGCTGACCGCGCCCACGGCGAACTGCTGGAACTTGATCTGCTCGTGGTAGCGGTCGTCTCCGAAGACGACGGCGCCGCCGAGCACGTCGGAGTGCCCGCCGAGGTACTTCGTCGTCGAGTGCACGATGAGGTCCGCGCCGAGCGCGAGAGGCTGCTGCAGCGCCGGCGAGGCGAAGGTGTTGTCCACCACGGCGAGCGCGCCCGCCGCGTGTGCGATCTCGGCGATGGCTGCGATGTCGACGATCTTCAGGAGCGGGTTGCTGGGCGTCTCGACCCAGACGATCCTCGTCTCCGGACGGATCGCGGCCCGGACGGCATCCGCGTCGGAGAGCTCGACCGTCGTCGTCTCGATGCCCCAGGGTGCGAGCACCTTCGTCAGCAGCCGGTACGTGCCGCCGTAGACGTCGTTGCCCAGGACCACGTGGTCGCCCGGTTTCAGGACGGCACGAAGGAGCGCGTCCTCCGCGGCCAGCCCGGATGCGAAGGACAGCGCGTGCGCTCCGCCCTCGAGCGCGGCCAGCTGCACCTCGAGCGCGGTGCGCGTCGGGTTGCCTGAGCGGTTGTACTCGTACCCCTCGCGAAGACCCCCGATGCCGTCCTGCACATGCGTGGAGACCTGGTGGATCGGCGGGATGATCGAGCCCGTGGTCGGGTCGGGGGCTTGTCCCGCATGGATGGCGCGGGTGGCGAAGGCGTGATCGGACATGTCCCTCAGCCTACGTCCGCGCGCGCAGCGGCGGCCGCCCCTGTTACACCCGCGGTCAGCGCGAGAGGTATCCCAGCAGATCCTGGCGGGTCAGCACCGTGTGCGGCTTGCCGTCCTCCGTGACCAGCAGGGCGTCGACGTCGGCGAGCGCGGCGCGCGCCTGAGCGACCGGCGCATGGATGCCGATCAGCGGCAGCCGCTCCCCCACATGCGCGCCCACGGCATCCGTCGGCTTCGCCTCGCCCCGGAACAGCAGGTCGAGCAGGCCCTTCTCGTCGACGGCGCCGACCACCTCCCCCATCATCACCGGCGGCTCCGCGCTGAGCACGACGAGCTGGGAGACGTCGAACTCCGACATCACCGAGATCGCCTCGAGCACGGTCTCGGCGGGGTGCACATGGACGAGGTCGGGGATGCCGCGGGAAGACCGCGCGGCGAGCACGTCGGCCACTGTCTCGCCCTCGTCGATGTCGCTGAATCCGTAGGAGCGCATCCAGCCGTCGTTGAAGATCTTGCTGAGATAGCCGCGCCCGCCGTCAGGCAGCAGCACCACCATGACGGCATCCGCGGGCAGGTCCTTCGCGACGCGCAGCGCGCCGACGACCGCCATGCCGCTGGAGCCGCCGACGAGGGTGCCCTCCTCACGGGCGAGGCGGCGGGTCATCGCGAACGCCTCGGCGTCGCTCACCGCCACGATCTCGTGCGGCACGGACGGGTCGTACGCGCCCGGCCAGATGTCCTCCCCGACGCCCTCGACGAGGTACGGCCGCCCGGTGCCGCCGCTGTACACGCTGCCCTCGGGGTCGACGCCGACGATGTGCACGCGCTCCTCGGAGACCTCGCGCAGGTAGCGGCCGGTGCCGGTGATCGTGCCGCCGGTGCCGACGCCGGCGACGAAGTGCGTGACCTTCCCGTCGGTGTCGCGCCAGATCTCCGGACCGGTCGTCTCGTAGTGGCTGCGCGGTCCGTTCTGGTTCTCGTACTGATTCGGCTTGTAGGCCCCGGGGATCTCCCGCACGAGACGGTCGCTGACGCTGTAGTACGACTCGGGACTGTCCGCCGCGACGGACGTGGGCGTGACGACCACATCGGCGCCGTACGCCCTGAGCACGTCGATCTTGTCCTCGCCGACCTTGTCCGGGAGCACGAAGACGCACCGGTAGCCGCGCTGCTGAGCGACCAGCGCCAAGCCGACCCCGGTGTTGCCGCTGGTCGGCTCGACGATCGTGCCGCCCGGCTTCAGCTCCCCCGAGGCCTCCGCTGCGTCGATGATCCGCGCGGCGATGCGGTCTTTGGCCGATCCGCCGGGGTTGAGGTACTCGAGCTTGACGAGCACGGTGCACGCGACGCCCTCGGTGACGTGGTGGAGTTTCACGAGGGGCGTGTCGCCGACGAGGTCGACGATGGAGTCTGCGTACTTCATGGTCCCAGCGTAAGCGCGCGGATGCCGCGGCGGGGGCTTGTTGCCCTTCGCCGCGGCATCCGGCGCACTAGCCCTTCGTGGACCCTGCCAGCAGACCGCGCACGAAGTAGCGCTGCAGGGAGAAGAACACGATCAGCGGGATGATGATCGACACGAAGGCGCCCGCCGTGAGGAGGTACCACCCCTCGCCGCGTCCGGTGATCTCTGCCAGCACCTTCGTGATCGGGGCCACCGGCCCGTCGGCGAACACGAGGGCGACGAGGAGGTCGTTCCACACCCAGAGGAACTGGAAGATGGCGACCGAGGCGATCGCCGGCATCGTCAGCGGCAGCACCACGCGGAAGAAGATCTGTCCGCGGGAGGCGCCGTCGACGCGCGCAGCCTCGATGATCTCGCCGGGGATCTCCGACATGAAGTTGTGCAGCAGGTAGATCGCCAGCGGCAGCGCGAACATCGTGTGCGCGAACCACACCTGCGCGTACGCCTGGGAGACGCCGAGCCCCAGTGTCACCTGAAGCCCGAAGAGGTTGATGCCCTTCGAGAACGAGGTGAGCAGGGGCACGAGTGCCATCTGGATCGGCACGATCTGCAGGGCGAACACGAAGATGAACAGCGCGTTGCGGCCTTTGAAGTCGATCCACGCGAACGCGTACGCCGCCATCGAGGCGATCATCAGCGGGATCAGCGTGGCCGGGATCGTGATCGCGATCGAGTTGACGAACGACTCCAGGATCGTCAGCTGGGTCGTGCCGGACTCCAGGACGGCCGCGTAGTTGTCGAGCGTGAACTGCGGGTTCGCGAAGATCGTCCACCAGCCCGAGGTGTCGATCGCGTCACGCGGCCGGAGCGACGAGATGAACAGGCCGAGGGTCGGCACCGTCCACAGGAACGCGATCACGATCGACGCGATGGACGCCCACGGTCGGCTGAGTCGCTTGCGGGCGCGTCCGGCGGAGGCGTCGAGCCGTCCGCCGGTGGTGATCGCGCGGGTGCTCTGGGAATCGGTCGTGACGCTCATCGGATCTCCCGCTGCTTCTTGATCTGGCGTGCGTTGTAGATGACGATCGGCAGCACCAGGAGGAACAGGATGACGGACAGTGCGGCGCTGCGCCCGGCCTCGAACTTCGAGAACTGGGTGTACATCTCGTTCGCGAGCACCGAGGTGCCGTAGTTTCCTCCGGTCATCGTGCGCACGATGTCGAAGACCTTCAGCGAGGCGATCGAGATCGTCGTGAGCACGACGATCAGCGCCGGGCGGATGGACGGCACGGTCACCGACCAGAACCGCTCCCACGCGTTCGCGCCGTCGAGTTCGGCTGCCTCGAGGAGCTCCGCGGGGACGCCCTTGATGGAGGCGGAGAGCACGACCATCGCGAATCCGGTCTGCACCCAGATCAGCACCACGATGAGCGCGAGGTTGTTCCACGGTCCGTCGAGGAGGAACTGCTGAGGCCTGCCGCCGAACCAGACGAGGATCTGGTTGAGCAGGCCGATCTGTTCCTCACCGGGGCCGCGGTAGGCGTACATGAACCGCCAGATGATGCTCGCACCGACGAACGAGATCGCCATCGGCATGAAGACGAGCACCTTGTAGATCTTCTCGCCGCGGGTGCGGTCGATGAACACGGCGTAGGCGAGGCCGACCAGGGTCGACACCGTCGGCACGAGGAGCACCCACACGATGGTGTTGATCACGGAGGTGATGCCGTCGGACTGGGTGAAGATCCAGGTGTAGTTGGCGAGGCCGACGAACTCCTTGCCCGTCGAGTTCCAGAACGATGCATAGACGGTCTGAAGCGACGGGAGGATGAGGCCGACCAGCAGCAGCAGCATGGCCGGGGCCATGAAAGCGATGAGCTGGATGAGGTACCCCGCGCCGTCGCGGGAGCGGTAGTCCAGGAAGAAGAACAGCGCGCCTACGGCGACGGCGACTCCCATGGCCCAGTAGTAGGAATTGAAGAACCACATCACGGCAAGCGGGATCAGCACGCACATGGCCAGCCGGATGCCGGTGTAGACGGCTCCCTTGCGTGGCGCGATGTCCACGAGCAGCAGGATCACGGCGACGACGATCGCGAAGGCGATGACGACGGCAACGGCCTGCAGGACCGGTGGGAGCATCCCGATCCATTGGAAGAACAGAGTCGCGTTCACGGATTCCCCTTCATGACTCGGAGCGGATAGCGGTGCGCGCGGCCATGCGCGCACCGGAGGAGAAGGTGGGCCGCCCTGCGCGGGCGGCCCACCTCCGCGATCACTCCGCCGGCCAGCCGGTCTCGATCTGGGTGAGCACCTCGTCGGTGGAGGTGCCGTTGACCCAGGCGACCATGCCCTTCCAGAACGTGCCGGCACCCACGGCACCGGGCATCAGGTCGCTCGCGTCGAAGCGGAACGTCGTCTCCGGGTCCTGCAGGATCTTGATGGTCTCCTGGAGGATCGGGTCCTTGGCGCTCTCCGGGTCGAGTCCGTTGTTGGCCGAGGTGACTCCACCGAGGCTCACCCGCTTGTTCGCCCACTCCGGGCTGGAGAGGTACTCGAGCACCTTCTGGGTCGCCTCGGAGTCGGTGAACGCACCGACGATCTCGCCACCACCGGTGACCGTCGTCTCGCCCTCGGTCTCACCCGGGAGGATGAAGGCCCAGACATCGCCGTCCTCGGAGACGTCGGTGCCCTCGGGGAAGAAGCCGGAGAGGAACGACGCCTGGTGCGTCATGGCGCACTCGCCGGACGCGACCTTGGGCGCGACATCGCCGAATGCCGTGGAGTTGATCGATCGCACATCGCCGAAGCCCGCATTGACGTAGGCCGGGTTGAGCAGAAGCTCGCCCACCGAGTCGAACGCCTGCTTGATCTCCGGGTCGGTGAACGGCACCTCTCCGGCCGCCCACTGGTCGTAGACCTCGGTCCCCGCCTGGCGCAGGACGTAGTCCTCGACCCAGTCCGTTCCGGGCCAGCCGGTGGCCACGCCGGACTCGAAGCCGGCGCACCACGGGGCAGCGCCGGTCTTGGCCTGGATGTCGGCGGTGAGCGCGTTCAGCTCGTCGAGCGTCTTCGGGACCTCGACGCCCCACTCGGCGAACTTCGCCGGCGAATACCAGATCCAGCCCTTGACGCTCGCCATCAGCGGCGCGCCGTAGAACGTGCCGTCGACAGTGCCGTAGTTCACCCAGTCCTCGGTCCAGTACTCCTTCGCGTTGTTCGCGACGGCCTCGGGAGCCGGCTTCAGGAAGTCGCGCGAGGCGAAGTCCGCGAGCAGACCCGGCTGCGGGAAGATCGCGATGTCCGGCGGGTTGCCGCCCTGCGCACGCGTGCCGAGCTGCGCTTCGAAGTCCTGGCTGCCCTCGTACTTGATCTCGATGCCGTTCTCCTCGGACCAGTCGGCCCAGGTCTCCTGCAGGAGTTCGGCTTCACCCTCGACGATCGTGCCGTAGATCGTCACGGTGCTGCTCTCGCCGCCGCCTCCGCCGCCTCCGCCGGGTGCTCCGGGAGCACCGCAGCCCGCGAGCGCGATGCCGGCGGCACCCAGGACGGCGAGCGGCACCAGCCGCCGGGAACGCTGTGACAGAACCATGTGGATTCTCCTCTTCGAGTACACGGCTGTCCCTCCTCCGATGCCACCCCTCGGCATCGTTCGGGAACCGATTCCAGGCCAACCTACTGGCCCGGACCTCCCCCGCACAATGGTCTAGGATCACAACCTCGCATCCTTCGGGACGCTCGGGTCCCGCGTGATGGGAGCGCTCCCTGAGCTGTTTTGTGGAACCGGTTCCCTTCCGGATGCCGAAAGGCTACGCTGACATCGGCGCGCGCCGGTTCGACCGCGGTGCCGGGGCAGGGTGGTCGAGGAGGACCGATGAGCACGATCGCGGACGTCGCGGCGCGTGCGGGCGTGTCGAAGGCGACCGCCAGCAGGGCGCTGAGCGGTCGCGGCTATGTCTCCGAGGAGACCCGGTCCCGGGTCGCCGCGGCGGCGGCGGAGCTCGCGTACGTCGCGCACTCCTCCGCGATCAGCCTCGCCACAGGGCGCACGCAGACGGTCGGCGTGATCATGCCGCCCGTCGACCGCTGGTTCTTCTCCGAGCTGCTCGCCGGCCTGCAGGAGTCGCTGTTCGCGCTGGACTACGAGCTGGCGCTGTACGGCCTCCGCGAGGGCACCACGACGCGCGAGCGCCTGTTCGACAAGGTGCTCCCCCGTCGCCGGTTCGACGGGATCATCGCGGTCGGGCTCCAGCCCAGCGCGCATGAGCTCGAGCGGCTGCGCCGCTCGGAGCGCCCTCTCGTCAGCGTCGGGCCGTACAGCGAGGGCTCGAGCTCCGTCTCGATCGACGACACCGCCGCGGCCCGCATCGCGACCGAGCACCTCATCGAGCTCGGTCACACGGACATCGCCTTCGTCGGCGGCTCGGCGGATGCCGGCGCGCTCAGCTTCGGCGACGCCCGGCGGGTCGAAGGCTATCTCGAGGCGCTCCGGGCCGCCGACCTCGCCGCCCGCGCCCGCCTGGTCGAGGCCGCTCCCACCATGCCCGGCGGGTACGGCGCCGCCGCCGAGCTGCTCGGCGACCGTCGCGGCCGCCCGACGGCGATCGTCGGGGTGTGCGACGAGGCGGCGATCGGCGCGACGATCGCCGCGCGGCGTCTGGGCATCGCCGTGCCGACGGAGCTCAGCGTCGTCGGCATCGACGACCACCAGCATGCGGAGATGTTCTCGCTCACGACGATCCGGCAGTCGCCGCGGGAGCAGGGGCACGAGGCCGTCCGCCTGCTGCGCGAGCGGATCGAGCATTCGGATGCTCCGCCGGAGCACGTCGTGCCGGCATCCGCTCTCGTCGTCCGGAACTCGACGGCGGCGCCTCGGCACGGCTCCTGAGCGGGCGACCCGGAATGCACGAAGGCCCCGGGTGGAACCCGGGGCCTTCGCAGAAAAGCGTCAGACGCTGAGATTACTTGAGGGTAACCGTCGCGCCAGCCTCCTCGAGGGCAGCCTTGGCCTTCTCGGCGGTCTCCTTGTTGGCGCCCTCCAGGACAGCCTTCGGAGCACCGTCGACGACACCCTTGGCCTCGCCGAGGCCGAGCGAGGTGAGCTCGCGGACGACCTTGATGACCTGGATCTTCTTGTCGCCGGCAGCCTCGAGGATGACGTCGAACGAGTCCTTCTCCTCCTCGGCCTCAGCGGCGCCAGCGCCACCGGCAGCACCGGCGACGGCGACGGGGGCAGCAGCGGTGACCTCGAACTTCTCCTCGAACGCCTTCACGAAGTCGTTGAGCTCGACGAGGGTCAGGCCGGCGAACTGCTCGAGCAGCTCCTCAGTGGTGAGCTTAGCCATGATTTATCTCCTAATAGATGGGGTTTGTTGATCGAGAACGCAGGTCGCTCACGCGGCCTCGGCGGTCTCCAGCTTTTCGCGAAGAGCGTCGATGGTGGCGGCAGCCTTGCCCATCGTGGCCTTCATCATGCCCGCGGCCTTCGCCAGCAGAACCTCACGGCTCTCCAGCGAGGCGTACTTGTTGACCTCGTCGGCGGTGAGGGCGTTGCCCTCGAAGATGCCGGCCTTGATCACGAGAAGCGGGTGGGCCTTGGCGAAGTCACGCAGAGCCTTGGCAGTGGCGACGAAGTCACCGTGCACGAACGCGACGGCCGACGGACCCTTGAGGTCGTCGTCCAGCGCGGTGATGCCTGCCTTGTTGGCGGCGATCTTGGTCAGCGTGTTCTTCACCACGGCGTACTCAGCGTCCTGACGGATGCTGTTGCGCAGCTCCTTGAGCTGGGCAACCGTCAGACCGCGGTACTCGGTCAGCAGAACGGCGGACGAGTTCTCGAATGACTTCGTGAGCTCGGCGACCGATGCATCCTTCTGCGCCATGGTCACTCCTTGGTGTGTACGAGGCGCCTCACGGCGGTGAGGCACCGACCTCGACCCGGTCCCCTGGAATGAGAAGAGCTCCGGCGCAAGCGCACGGAGCTCAGAAAGTTCGTGACACCTGCGCGGGCCCCTGCATTGCAGAGCTTCGATCGCGTTCGCTTGCGCGCACGACGATGACCAGCGGTCTTCGGTTGGTACAACTGTACCCGACCGCATCCGCTCTCCCCAAATCCGGTGCTGGTGGCTGCCCCTCGCGCGCGTCGCCGACGCCCCATCTGCCCGCCGACGCCCCATCCGGACGACGTGAACCAAGTGGGGCGTGGGCGATCAGGTGGGGCCTCGCAGCGGACAGCGAGAGTGGGAGGCGAGCGCGGGCAGAGCGGCGCGTGCGGGGAGGGAGGGTCCGTGGACGGGGTTAGGGTCGAAGGGTGACACCGGAACTTCAAGCGCGCATCGTTGCGGACTCCCGCGACCGCGTCGCCTGGATGCGAGCACGCTCCCGCGGGATCACCGCGACCGACGTCGCCGGGCTGACCGGTGCGAAGTCGATCGCGCGAGCCGCCGACTCCAAGCTCGGCGGCGGGCCCCGCTTCGGCGGCAACGCCTACACCGATCACGGTCGACGTCGCGAGCCCGAGATCGCCGCGTGGGTCGCCGCGACGCACGGCATCATGCCCTCCTCCGCACTGTTCCGCGCCGAGATCGAGCACCGGCACCTCGCGACCCCCGACGGAATCGCCGTCGACGCGGAGGGGCGCATCCGCCTCGCCGAGATCAAGACGACGAACAAGGCCTTCCGCGGCATCCCGCGCACCTACCTGCGGCAGGTGTGGTGGCAGCAGCACGTGCTCGGAGCCGAGCGCACCCTCTTCGTCTGGGAGGAGCACGAGGACTTCTCCCCCGTGCACGACGAGCCGCGCTGCGTGTGGATCGATCGCGACGAGCGCGAGATCGCGAAGCTCGTCGGGCTCGCGACCGAGCTCATCGACGAGCTCTACCGCCGCACGACCGGACAGCAGGTGCCGGGACGGGTGGCGGATGCCGCGGCCAGCCGCCGCGAGCATCTGCGCGAGCGCGACGCCTTCCGCGCCCTCGCCCTCGCGGACTGAGCAGACGCTTCGGTCACACAGTGCACGTCGGGTTGAGCCCGAGCAGCGCGATCGTCAGCCTCCGGGTCGCCGCCGGCGAGGTCCACGAAGTCCCGGCGACGCTCGTCACCGCCAGCGTCGTGGTGCTGCCGAGCAGGTTCGTCACCAGGCTGGTCAGCAGGGCCTGACTCAACACGGCCGTGTGGGTGTAGGTCCCGTTGACCGGTCCCGAGGTGCTGATGTTCGACGCCGGCACTGTGCCGGTGTTCGCGCCGGAGGTCGCGGTGAGCTTCACCCCCGCGACCGGGTACGGCGCGGTCCACACCAGGGTCACGCTCTGGAACACGAGCCCGACGCCGATGACGTTCAGCGTCTGGGGCGTGCAGCTCGTGATCACCGGCGTCTCGAGCGTGGTCGCCGCGAACGTCGCCGTCGCGTGCTCGGCATCCGTGAAGGCCGCCTCCGTGGTCTGCGTCGGCGGCACCACCGCCGCGCCGAGGAGCACGAGCGCTCCGGCGAGGCCCGCGATCACCTTCCGCCACCCCGTCACGACTCCTCCCGTCGACTCCGGAGGAGCAGGAGCAGGATGCCCGCGATCAGCGATCCGCCGCCGAGCACCCAGGGCAGCGCCGGCGACGGCATGCCGGTCGCGGCGAGTCCACCGCCCGGTCCGACGACCGCACTCTCCCCCGCGCCGGTGGCGTGCACGCGCACCTCGGTGCGGCCGTCCTCCTCGGCGGCGAGGGCGACGGACAGACGCAGGTGCGCGACTTCCGTGTCGGAGATCTGCGCGAGAGGGACCTCCGCCCCGTCGCGCGGCACCTCCCACCCCGAGCGGAGCACGGTCGCCCCGCTCGGGCAGTCGCCGCCCTCCCAGGCCTGCATGCACAGCCAGGCGTCGAGGACCAGAGGCGCTCCCCCGCTCGCGCTGATCCCGATCCCGATCACGCCGGGGTCGGGGGCGTCCGCGCTCACCGCGATGTCCCACCGCACGGGCTGTCCCGGCAGCAGGCTCGATGCCGCATCCCAGTCGGCCACCGACACCAGGCGGAGCACCTCGCCCTGAACCACCTCCGTCGTCGGCGCGGCCGTGGCGGGTCCCGCGCTGCCGAGCACGGCTGCGGCGGCGACGAGGCACGCGGCTGCGACCCGCCTCACGTCGTGCTCCCCTCGCCGGCACGACCGCGCTCCGCCCGCGGCCAGAACGCCCACACCACCAGCGCGGTCGCCGTGACGGTGATCGCACCGAGGACGTAGGGATTCCCCATCGCGACGATCACGGTGGCGAGCCCGGGAACCGAGAAGAGCACGATGCGCACCGAGGCGACGGTGTACGGGAACGGATCATCACCGGCGTTGGCGTCGCCGCGCATCGTGAGAACGCGCTCCCCCTCCGCCGCCCCGGGAGACACCGAGGTGATCCGGTGGGTGACGGGGAGCTGGTTCTCCCTGTCCACGGTCACGACATCGCCGACCTCGACCTCGGAGGCCGGCACGCGCTGCACGACGGCGACGGAGCCCGCGGGGATCGCCGGGGACATCGACCCGGTGCGGAACATGATCAGCGTGATGCCCGCCGTGTACGCGAGGACCACCAGGAGGATGCAGACGACGCCGCCGATCGCGGCGAACCAGAGGAGAACGTCGGCGAGGAGGCGCCCGAGGCCGCGATGGCCCGGACGGCGGACGGATCCCGCGGCGGGCGCGCCGGCGACCGCGGCCTGCTCGCGCAGGCCGCGCCGCGTCGCCGGCGCGCTCATCGATTCCTCCTCGCGTTCATCCGCCGCATCCCCGCCGTCAGGACGAGGTCCCCGTGATCTGCCAGGTCTGGATCGCGGTGAGTCCCTGGGCGCCGTTCCCGGCAGTGCTGGGCAGTGTCACGGCGAAGCAGTAGTTCACGGTGGACCCGCCGTTCGCGGCGACGCTCTGCGTGCCCGCTGCACCGGTGGAGAGCGCGGTGCCGTCGGGCACCACCGCCGTTCCGGCCGCATACGTCGTCGCGTTGCAGGCCGTGCCCGCGACGCTCCGCACCCCGTACGTGAGGAACGGAGCGAGACCCGTGCCGGCGGTCGATCCCACTCCGAGCTGCAGCGTCCCCGCGACCGATGGATTCGCCGTCTTCACGCTGAACAGGGCGTACGTCGTGGTCCCCGGGGACATCGCCGTCGGCGCGACGACGAAGCTCAGCGTCGCCGGCGCACCCGATGTGGCATGGCTGGCGAACGTGGTGCCGTCGGCGGCTCCCACGATGTCGAACAGGCCTGCGGTGAAGGTCGCGGCGCCGTACTCGGAGTCGTTCCACGCCGCGAGCGTCGCGGCCGCGCCGACGCCGAGCACGAGGCCTCCGGCCAGGATCGCCTGTATCCGGCGCCGACGCAGCCGCTTCGCCTCCCGCAGGCCCCTGCGGGTGCGCTCCATGATCAGTTCGCGGTCGAGGTGGCCGTGAACTCCCAGGTCGCCGTCGCGCTCGCGCCCTCGGCGAGGCCGGATTCCGCGGTGACGGCGAAGCAGAGCTGCACGGCCGTGCCCGCAGCTCCAGCGGTGCCCTTGGTCAGCGCCACAGAGGTCGCCCCGGTGAGGGCGCTGAGCGTGGCGCCGCTGCCGACGACGGTTCCGGTCGCGGCGCCGTCGCACGTCGCTCCGGAGGCGATCGCCGTAACGGTGTAGGACAGATTCGCCTCGTTGCCGCCGGTGCCCGCCGTGATCCCCGCAGGGATGAGCGTGGCGTCGTTCGTCGTCGTGCTGTCCAGGCGCACCCAGAACGGCGCGTAGACGACGTCACCCGGTGCCATCGACGCGGCGACGGCCGGCAGCTGGAAGCTCAATGTCGCGGCGGTGTCCCCATCGTCGACGTTGTGCTCCGCGTATCCGGTCGTTGCGCTCGTGGTCGAGCCCTCGAGATTGAACGAGCCGGCGGTGAACGTGCCGTTCGCGAACTCGGAGTCGTTCCAGGCGGCGAGCGTGACGGCGGTGCCGATGCCGAGGACGAGACCGCCGGCGAGGATGGCCAGCACCTTGCGCTGGGTGGGCGTTGTTGACATGTGAGATTCCCCCTCAGGAATTCCGGGACAGACGAACGGATGCATATGGGGACGGTCTCCCTCAAGACCGGCATCCGCGCGTTGTCCACATCCTCTCCGAGCACCGGGGAACCCACAAGGGATCTGGGTCACGATTTGCACACCGGTATTCCGGGCAGATGGTTGACGAAGCTCAACCATCTGCGTATAGTTGACGAAGTTCAACTATTTCTTGCGCGCCAGAGCCGTCGCCGCATCCGTCCCCGCGACCGCGAAAGGCCCGCAGCATGACTCCGGACTCCCCCGCCACCATGACGCACCGCCAGGTGCTCGAAGCCCTCACCGGGCTGCTGCTCGGCATGTTCGTCTCGATGATCGCCGGCACGGTGGTCTCGACGTCCATGCCCGTCATCGTCCACGACCTCGGCGGCGACCAGGCCGCCTACACCTGGGTGATCACCTCCACGCTGCTCACCACGGCGATCTCCACCCCGATCTGGGGCAAGCTCGCCGACCTGTTCAATCGCAAGCTGCTCATCCAGATCGCTCTCGTCATCTTCGTCCTCGCGACGGCGGCCGCCGGCTTCGCGCAGGACACGAACATGCTCATCGCGTTCCGCGTCGTGCAGGGCCTCGGCGCCGGCGGACTCGCCGCGCTCAGCCAGGTCATCATGGCCGACATCATCAGCCCCCGCGAGCGCGGCCGCTACATGGGCCTGTTCGGCGCCGTCATGGCGGTCGCCACCGTGGGCGGCCCGCTGCTCGGCGGATGGATCACCGACACCATCAACTGGCGCTGGAACTTCTTCGTCGCCCTGCCGTTCGCCGTCGCCGCACTGATCATCCTGCAGAAGACGCTGCACGTGTCCACCGAGCGGACCCGCAAGGTCTCCATCGACTACGTCGGCATCGTGCTGCTCTCCGCCGCCGTGTCTCTGCTGCTCATCTGGATCACCAGCGCCGGCTCGAGCTTCGACTGGTGGGGCATCGAGACCGCGCTGATGGTGGGCGGCGCCCTCCTCGCCACGATCGCGTTCATCGTCGTCGAGCTGAAGGTGCGCGAGCCGCTCATCCCGCTGACGCTGTTCCGCGGCCGCACCTTCACCCTCTCGGTGCTCGCGTCCATCTCCATCGGCGTCGCGATGTTCGGCACCTCGGTCTACCTCGCCCAGTACATGCAGCTCTCCCGCGGCGCCTCCCCCACCGAGGCCGGCCTCATGACGCTCCCGATGATGGCGGGCCTGCTCATCGCGTCGATGGTCGTCGGACAGCTCGTCACGCGCTTCGGCAGGTGGAAGGGCTACCTCATCCTCGGGTCGCTCCTGCTCATCGCCGGCTCCGCTCTGCTGTCGACGCTGCACTACGACACCGACTTCGTGCTCGTGTCGATCTACATGTTCCTCACCGGCGCCGGCGTCGGCATGACGATGCAGAACCTCGTGCTCATCGTGCAGAACGTCGCCAAGCCCAGCGAGATGGGCGTCGCCAGCTCGGGCGTGACCTTCTTCCGCAGCCTCGGCGGCACGATCGGCGTGTCCGTGATGGGCGCCCTCCTCGCGAACAGGATCACCGACCTGTTCACGAACGGCAAGGAGCAGCTGATGGCCGCGATCGCCCAGACCGGCGACAGGGCGCAGGAGGTCGCCGCCCAGCTCTCGAGCGGCACGCTTCCCGAGGTGCGGCTGCTGCCGGATCCCGTGCGCTCCCTCGTCGAGGACTTCTACGCTCAGGCGATCTCGCACGCCTTCCTCATCGGCATCCCGCTGGCCGTGCTCAGCCTCGTCGCGATCCTGTTCCTGCCGAACGCCCCGCTGACGCGGCTGACGACCAGCGAGCGGGCGAAGGCGGATGCCGCGCAGGGGCATGCCGTCGAAGAGGCCGCCGACGTCGCGATCGCCGACGCCGAGGCGCTGTCCGGCGCCCCGACGGGCACGGTCGCCGTGGTGTCCCACCACCGCACGACGGAGGCCGGCGATGACCGGCTCTGAGAGCGCCGCAGGCCCCGACGAGGCGCGGGCTGACGCGGTCCGCGCCCTCGAAGCGGAGTTCGGAGAGCTGATCACGCACTTCCGACGCGTGATCATGGAGAACGCCAACCGGGTGAGCCCGGGGATGCTGCCCGGCGCCTACAAGACGTTCACGACCATCGCCCGGTGCGGCAGCATCACGGCCTCGGCGCTCGCCGAGCGGATGCTCATGGACAAGGGCCAGATCAGCCGCACCGTGCGCGAGCTCGAGGGACTGGGCCTGATCGAGCGCTCCGCCGATCCGAACGACGGACGCTCCTTCCTGCTGAGCGCCACCGCCCTCGGCGAGCAGCGCCTGGCCGAGGCGCGGCAGCCCCAGGAGGGGCTGCTGATGCGCAACCTCGCGGACTGGAGCGTCGACGACATCGAGAACCTCACCCGGCTGCTGCATGCTCTGGGCACGGGCGCGACGCCCGGGACCGCGCCGGCCGGCGCCGGCTAGGCCAGCACTCGCCGCGCCTCAGCCGCCACCTCGGCGGCGATCGTGTCCAGCAGGGCCGAGCGCAGGTTCCACTGCTGCCAGTGGAGGCGTACCCGCAGCGTCGGGCCGCCGAGCGGGACGAGATCCGGCGCCTGCTGCAGCGTCGGCACCATCCCCCAGCCGAGGCCGAGCTCCACGGCGAGCGCATAGTCGTGGGAGGCGGGCACGTAGTGCCGCGGCACGCCCTGGTGCGGCACGCCCATCGCGTGCAGCCAGTCGTGCTGAAGCGAGTCGCGCCGGTCGAAGTCCACGAAGGGCGCCACGGTCAGCGCCTCGGTCGTGACGCCGCCGGCGAACCATCGACGGGCGAAGGCGGGCTCCGCCATGGCCCGGTATTCGAGCACGCCCAGCGGGGTCACCGCACATCCGGCGACCGGCGTCTCCTCGCTGGTCACCGCGGCCATGACGGTACCCGACTCCAGCAGCCGCGCGGTGAAGTTCTGGTCGTCGCGATGCAGGTCGAAGTCGATGTCGTGCCGCGCGGAGAGGCGCGCGAGCGGCGGCAGGAACCAGGTGGCCATCGAGTCGGCGTTGACGGCGAGCGGGATGCTGATGCGGGGCGCGTCTCCGTCGAGGCCGAGTCCGCCGAGGGCGTCGTGCTCGAGCAGGGCGATCTGCCTGGCGAGCCGCACGACAGCCTCCCCCGCCTCGGTGAGCCGCACCGGCTTCGTCCGCACGACGAGCACGCGGCCGAGCTGCTGCTCCAGGGCCTTGAGCCGCTGGCTGACCGCAGACGGCGTGATGAGCAGCCGGCGGGAGGCCGCGTCCAGGGTGCCTTCGTCGGCGACGGCCGCCACGGTGGCCGCGAGCTCCGGATCGATCCTCACATAAGCCATGCTAATGGAACACAAGGAATCTTCGCTGGTGCTGAATCAGCATCGCTCCTACCGTGGATGCATGCTCACCGTCTTCGCGGGTCTCGGACTCGGCCTCTCGCTCATCGTCGCCATCGGCGCGCAGAACGTCTACGTGCTGCGCCAGGGCATCCGTCGCGAGCACGTCCTGGTCGTGGTCGCGATCTGCGCGCTGTCGGATGCCGTGCTGATCGTCGCGGGCGTCGCCGGGCTCGGCTTCGTGATCTCGGCGGCCCCGTGGCTCGTGGTGGTCGCCCGGTGGGCGGGGGCGGCGTTCCTGCTCGCCTACGGCCTGCTCGCCGCACGACGCGCGTGGCGGGGCGGCGAGCGCCTCGAAGTCGGAGAAGCGGATGCCACCGCGGATGCAGCGGCTCCCGCCGGAGGCACCATCACGCTGACCCGCCCTTCCCGGACCCGCTCGGCGCTCGCGCCCGTGATCCTCACGACGCTGGCGCTCACCTGGCTGAACCCGCACGTGTACCTCGACACCGTGCTGATGCTCGGATCGATCGCCGCGACGCACGGCGAGGAGCGCTGGCTGTTCGCGGCGGGGGCGATCGCGGCGAGCATCCTCTGGTTCACCGCGCTCGGCTACAGCGCCCGGCACCTCGGACGCTGGCTGCAGACGCCGCGCTCCTGGCGGATCCTCGACGCCCTCATCGCCGTGGTGATGATCGCGCTGGCGGTGAGCCTGGTGCTGCCGGTGCTCGCGGGCTGACAGCCGCCTCAGACCCCGTCGAGCGGACGGAGGATGCGCGTGAGGAACCGCTGCGTGCGCTCCTCGCGGGGAGCGCCGAAGATCTGCGCGGGAGGTCCCTCCTCGACCACCGCGCCACCGTCCATGAAGATCACGTGATCGGCGGCCTCTCGGGCGAAGCTGAGCTCGTGGGTGACCACGACCATGCTCCAGCCCTCGTCGGCCAGCTCCTTGATCACGAGCAGCACCTCGCCGACGAGCTCGGGGTCCAGCGCGCTGGTCGGCTCGTCGAACAGCAGCAGGTCGGGCCGCAGCGCCAGCGCGCGCACGATGCCCACCCGCTGCTGCTGGCCGCCGGAGAGCTCGTGGGGCCTGGCACCCTCTCTGCCCTCCAGGCCGACGCGGGCGAGCAGGCCGCGCGCCTCGGCGACGACCTCGGCCTTGGGACGGCCCTGCACCCGCCACGGTCCCTCGATGACGTTCTCCAGCACGGTGAAGTGCGGGAACAGGTTGTGATGCTGGAACACCATCGCCGAGCGGTCGCGGAGCGCGAGGCGCTGTCGCTGAGCGACCGGCGCGGCGAAGTCGATCACGGGTCCGCCGTCGACGGCGATCGTCCCGGCATCCGGCGTCTCCAGGCCGTTCAGGGAGCGCAGCACGGTGGTCTTGCCGGAGCCGCTCGGCCCGATCAGCACGACCACCTCGCCGCGGTGCAGCGTCAGGTCGATGCCCCGGAGCACCTCGTGCTGACCGAAGCTCTTGTGCAGCTGCGTCGCGGTGAGCAGCGGCGGGACGGAATCAGTGCGCGACACGGCTGTCGAGCCTCCTCTCCAGTGCGCTCTGCCCGGCCGACAGCACGAGGCAGATGACCCAGTAGACGAGGGCCGCGGCGAGATAGAGCGCCATGAACTCGTAGGTCGTCGATGCGATCTGCTGCGCGACCTTGAACAGCTCGGTCACGAGGATGAGCGAGGCGAGCGAGGTGTCCTTCACGAGCGAGATGAACGTGTTCGACAGCGGAGGCACCGACACCCGAGCAGCCTGCGGCAGGATGACGCGGGTGAGGGTGCGGGTGCGGTTCATCCCCACCGTGTACGCCGCCTCCCACTGGCCCTTCGGCACGGAGAGGATCGCCGCGCGCACCACCTCGGCGCCGTAGCCGCCGACGTTCAGCGAGAGCGCGATGATCGCGCTCGGCCACGGGTCGATCGTGACGCCGATCGACGGCATCCCGTAGAAGATGACGAACAGCTGGACGAGCAGCGGGGTTCCCCGGATGACGGAGATGTAGAACCTGGCGATGTTCGAGAGCACCGGGTTGACGGAGATCCGCATCAGCGCGATCGCGACCGCGATGAGGAGTCCCAGCGCGAACGAGACCAGGGCGAGCGGCACCGTCACCGTGACGCCTGCGAGGGCGATCGGCCCGAGCGAGCTCAGGAACAGCTGCCAGACGGCATCCGGGGAATCCATCGACTACTCGGTGACGTCCGCGCCGAAGTACTTCTCGCTGATCTCCGCGAGGGTGCCGTCAGCGCGAAGCTCCTCGAGCGCCTCGTCGATCGCCGCGACGAGCGCTTCCTTGTCCTTCGTGAAAGCGAAGGCCTGCTCTCCGGCCTCCTCGGTCTCAGCGGCGATCTTCAGGCCGGTGGGTCCGTCGGTGGTCTCGTAGTCGAGGAACGTGAGCTTGTCGTTGATGGTCGCGTCGACGCGGCCCTGCCGCAGCAGCTCCACGGCCTGCGCCCAGCCTTCGACGGCCTCCACCTTCGCGCCGGACTCGACCGCGAGCTCGTTCCAGTTGCTGGTGAGCGACTGCGCAGCGGTCTTGCCGTCGAGGTCGTCGAAGGAGGAGATGGAGTCGTCGTCCTCGGCGACGACGATCACGCCGGGCGAGACCGTGTACGGCGCGCTGAAGAGGTACTTCGCCTCGCGCTCGTCGTTGATGGTGACCTGGTTCGCGATCACGTCGAAGCGGCCCGCGTCGAGACCCGCGAAGATCGCGTCCCACTGGGTCTCCTGGAACTCGACCTCGAGGTCGAGCTTCTCGGCGACGGCCTGGATGATCTCCACGTCGAAGCCCGTCAGCTCCCCGGTGCCGCCGTCGCCGTGGAAGCTGAACGGACGGTAGGTGCCCTCGGTCGCGACGGTGAGCGTGCCGTCCTTGACGAGCCCGAAGTCGGCGCCGGATCCCTCGCTCGGCGCGCCGGACTCGGACGGAGCGGTGCTGCCGGAGCAGGCGGTGAGGGCGAACGCTCCGACGACGAGGACTGCGGTGGCGATGAGGCGACGAGACATGTGGTTGCCCTCCTGGGGTGCGATGGTGCTCGGGTCCGCGCGGTCTGCTGTGATGCGCGGTGCTCACCCACAGTACGCGGCATCCTCGTCGCATCCCAAGAGCGGATGACGTCGCATGTCGCGGCACCGGCCCGGAACGCGAAATGCCCCCGCCGAGGCGGGGGCATTTCGTGAGTCGGACTCAGAGAGCGTTGACGTCCAGCGGGATGCCGGGGCCGAACGTGGTCGACACGGCGCCCTTCTGGATGTAGCGGCCCTTGGAGCTCGACGGCTTCAGGCGGACGATCTCCTCGAGAGCGGCCTTGATGTTCTCGTCGAGCTGCTCGGCCGAGAACGACGCCTTGCCGACGACGAAGTGCACGTTGGCGTGCTTGTCGACGCGGAACTCGATCTTGCCGCCCTTGATCTCCTCGACGGCCTTGGCCGTGTTCGGGGTCACGGTGCCGGTCTTCGGGTTCGGCATGAGGCCTCGCGGACCGAGGACCTTGCCGAGACGACCGACCTGGCCCATGAGCTCCGGGGTGGAGACGGCCGCGTCGAACGCGGTCCAGCCGCCGGCGACCTTCTCGATGAGCTCGGCGCCGCCGACCTCGTCAGCGCCTGCGGCGATCGCGGCCTCGGCCGCGGGGCCGGTGGCGAACACGATGACGCGGGCGGTCTTGCCGGTGCCGTGGGGCAGGATGACGGTGCCGCGCACCATCTGGTCGGCCTTGCGGGGGTCGACGGAGAGCTTCAGCGCGACCTCGACGGTCGAGTCGAACTTCGCCGAGCCGGTCTCCTTGGCCAGGGCGACAGCCTCGGCGGGAGTGTAGAAACGGTCTGCCTCGATCTTCTCGGCGGCAGCCTTGTAAGCCTTGGACTTCGTAGCCATGATTATTCTCCTCAGCCCTCGACCGTGATGCCCATGGAACGGGCGGTGCCGGCGATGATCTTCGAGGCGGCCTCGATGTCGTTCGCGTTCAGGTCGGCCTGCTTGGTCTCGGCGATCTGACGGACCTGGTCCATGCTGATCTTCGCGACCTTGACGGTGTGCGGGGTCGCAGAGCCCTTCTGGATGCCTGCGGCCTTCTTGATGAGCTCCGCAGCCGGCGGGGTCTTCAGGATGAACGTGAAGCTGCGGTCCTCGTAGACGGTGATCTCCACGGGGATGACGTTGCCGCGCTGCGACTCGGTCGCGGCGTTGTACGCCTTGCAGAACTCCATGATGTTGACGCCATGCTGACCGAGCGCGGGGCCGATCGGCGGCGCCGGGTTGGCTGCACCGGCGTTGATCTGAAGCTTGATCAGGCCGGTCACCTTCTTCTTCGGTGCCATTCTCTTTCCTTTCGTCGAATCGGATGCCGGAGCCCTTCGACTCGGCGCTTCGCGCCTCGCTCAGGACGAGCATCCGCTTCTCCCACAGGCCCGGCATCTCCGGACCGTGGTCGTCCGCGCGCACGCCGAAGCGGCACACAAACCACATGAGTCTACCCGATACAGCGCCGAGCCGCACATCGCATGAGAGACTCCCGGCATGCGGATCCGGTGGCGCGGGAGGACCCCCGCAGCGAAGAGGTGCTCGTCGTCGACGAAAGATGCGAGGGCGGCATCGCCGCGCACTCGAGCGTGACGCGAGAGGGCACGGTGTACGGCTATCGCGTACGGCTGACTCCTCGATGGATCTTCTCGGAACTCGCCGTCCACGACGACCGCGGCCGATCGCTCGCGCTGAGGCGGTCCGAGAGCGGAGCATGGACGGCCGGCGGTCACGACCGCCCGGACCTCGCCGCAGCGGTCGACATCGACCTGTCGTTCAGTCCGTTCACCAACACCCTTCCGGTGCGACGCCTCGGTCTCGGCATCGGTGAGTCCCGTGACATCGTGACCGCGTACGTGACGCCCGCGCTCGACGTCCTCCCCGATCCGCAGCGGTACACCCGCACCGGCGAGCGTCATTACCTGTACGAGTCTCGCGACAGCGACTTCCGTCGCGAGATCCTCGTCGACGCCGACGGCTTGGTCGTGGACTATCCCGGGCTCTTCACGAGGGTCTGACGCCGGACGGGCAGCGTGTTCAGCCGTCGCGATAGCGGTCGACGATGCGCTCCCCCAGCTCGCGCAGGGCGTTGCGGACCTCCTTCGGCTCGACCACCTCAGCCACGCTCGTCCACCCGGCCAGCTGCTCTGCGAGCGCGTCAATCCGATGCGCTCGCACTTCGATCAGGCCGCCATCGTCCTCGAGCATCCGCGCCTGCGCCCCGAAGCGGTCGCAGACGGCCCTGACAGCCCACGGCTCGACACGGATCACGGCGCGCGCCTCACCGCGCAGCCCTTCGACCGACTCCACCATGCGGGCCCACGCCGTCGCTGCGTCGAAGCCCTCGGGCGGTGCGCCGATGTCGTCCCGCACGACGAGGGATCGAATCCGGTCGACGCGGTAGGTGCGCACTCGGTCGACGTCGGCGAGGCCACCCTCGACGGGAGCGGCGAGCAGGTACCAGCGGACGCCCCTGCTGCCCACGACGAGCGGGACGATGACGACGGATGACGCGCCTCTCGCGCCGTCGTACTCGAGCAGCACCGTGCGGCGGGCGGCGATCGCTCGCTGCAGTTCGGCCACCCGTGGGCGCTCGGCGGCATCGTCGGCCTCGCCCCACGGCGCATCGCGCACCGTCGCCTCGGCCACGCGGCGCGCTCCTTCCCGGAACGGCGCGGGCACGGCCCGCATGAGCTTGCGCACCGCCGCCGTGTGTTCCGCGGAGGCCGAGCGGTTCTGGCTCAGCCCGATGAGCAGCGAGGTGACCTCGCTCTGCGTGAGCCCGGTGAGGTCGGTGCGGGCGCCGCCGATCAGACGCCGGCCGCCACCCCGGCCGCGAGTCGGGTAGATCGGGACCCCCGCCATCGACAGCGCCTCGAGATCGCGCCGCGCCGTCGGAACCGATACCTCCAGTTCCGCTGCAAGCTCGGCGGCGGTGATCTGCGGGCGTCCCTGCAGCAGCAGGAGCGCCTGGATGAGGCGGTCGGCACGCATCTCCGAACCCTCTTCTCTGAAGTGCTCAGAAGGTGATCACTTCAGCGTCGAGCATAGAAGAACCAGCCGCACTTCAGAAGGAGAAGAAGACATGTTCCGTGGAATCGCCAACCTCAACCTCGTCGCCGACGACATGGATGCCGCGATCGAGTGGTACTCCGCCGTCTTCGGCGCGGGCCCCTACTTCATCCGCCCGGAGCAGGGGCCGGCGCAGTACGCCGAATGGCGGTTCGGCGACGACGAGGACGAGTTCGCTCTGATGGACGCGCGTTTCCGTCCCGCCCTCCCCCAACCCGGCGGCGCGCTCGTCAGCATGCACGTCGACGACATCCAGGCGTCGTTCGACCGCCTTCTCGCGCTCGGCGCGAAGCCCTTCGACCCGGTCACGCAGCGGGGCGAGGGGTGGTGGTCGGCGTCGGTGAGCGACCCCTTCGGCAACCTCCTCGGCCTCATCCAGAGCCCGCACTGGGCGGCGCTGCACGCCGGCTGACGGCATCCGCCCGGATACGCGAGAACGGCCGCCCCCGGAGGGACGGCCGTTCTCGGGACGCGGGAAGCGTCAGAGCATCTTGGTGACCTGGTCGAACGACAGCTCGACCGGGGTCTCGCGCTCGAAGAGGGAGACGAGCACGGTGAGCTTGCCGCTCTCCGGCTTGATCTCGCTGATCGAACCGGGAAGACCCGCGAACGAGCCCTCCTTGATCGTGATGGTCTCGCCGACCTCGAAGTCGACCTCGGCCTGGACCTGGCGGGCGACGGCCACGCCGCCCTTGGCCGCGATGTTCTTGGCGGTCGGGACGTCCTTGACCTCGACGAGCGCCTTCAGCATGTTGAAGGCCTCCTCGAAGCGCAGCGGCGTCGGGTTGTGGGCGTTGCCCACGAAGCCGGTGACGCCGGGGGTGTGCCGGACGACCGACCAGGTGTCCTCGTTGAGCTCCATGCGCACGAGCACGTAGCCCGGGATGCGCACGCGGTTGACCATCTTGCGCTGGCCGTTCTTGATCTCGACGACGTCCTCCATCGGGACCTCGATCTGGTAGATCTCGTCCTCGACCTCGAGCGTCGACTTGCGCTGCTCGATGTTCGCCTTCACCTTGCGCTCGAAGCCGGCGTAGGAGTGGATGACGTACCACTTGCCGGGGAGCATCCGAAGGTCGGCGCGGAAGGCCTCGTACGGGTCCTCGTCGGCGTCGTCCGCCGCCTCGTCCTCGTCGCCGTTCACGTCGGGGCCGTCGTAAGGCGCGACCTCGGCGGCCGCAGCGGCCTCGAGGTCGGCGACCTCCTCGGCCACGGAATCGTTGAGGACCTCAGCGGCGGCCTCGGACTCTGCCGCTTCGTCCAGGTTGAGAGCGTCGTTCACGATCGCGTCCGCCTCCGGGTCGTCGATGTCGATGTCGTCATCCGTGTCGTCTTCCTCGTCGCCGTCACCCTCGATGTGCAGGGCGACGTGCTCGGCCGAGGTGACCGAGAACTCCTCGGCGGCGAGGACGTTGCCCTCCTGGGCCTCGTCCTCCTCGCTGGACTGCTCTGCCGCGGTCGCCCAGTCGGCGTCGTCGGAATATCGTTCAGACACGTTTAATCTTTCCAATCACTGCGGCCGGAGCCGCAAGGCATCAGGCGCCGGGAACCCCGAACACCACGTGCGTCAGCCACGCGAACAAGGTGTCGAGTCCGTAGACGATGCCCATGACGATCAGAACGAAGACGAGCACCACCGCGGTGAACTTGACCAGCTCCTTGCGGGTCGGGGTGACGACCTTGCGAAGCTCAGCGATGACCTGACGGAAGAACAGGGCGATGCTCCCGAGGAAACCGCCGAGGAAGCCGCGCTTCTTCTCGCGGGTGGCACCGGCCGCGACGACCTCGCCGCGCGGTTCGTCCTGATCCATCCTGAATGTACCTTTCGTGTGCCAGCGTTGCGCTGACGCGCAGGGCGGACAGGAATCGAACCTGCAACCTGCGGTTTTGGAGACCGCTGCTCTGCCAATTGAGCTACCGCCCTAGAGACCGGAGTCTCGGGGATGTCACCTGCTTCCCTCACCAGGCATGGCGAAAGGATGCAGACAACAACTGCTATGCCAGTGTACGGCATCCCCCGGGTGCCGCCGAATCGACGGCGGAACCCGGGGGTGTCGACGCTCAGGCCTTGCGGATGAGCTTCTTGTTCACGAACTCGTCCGCGGCGAGGAAGCCCAGCTCACGGCCGGTGCCGCTGCGCTTGATGCCCCCGAAGGGCAGCTCCGGGCTGTCCGCGAGGACCAGGTTGACGTAGACCATGCCCGCGTCGATCCTGTCCGCGACGCGCTCCGCCTGCTCTGCGTCGGTGGTGAAGACGTACGATCCGAGCCCGAAGGTGGTGTCGTTCGCCAGGGCCACGGCCGCGTCCTCGTCGGCGACCCGGTAGACGACCGCGGCGGGGCCGAAGAGCTCCTCCCCGTAGACGTCCATCTCCGGGGTCACGTCGGCGAGCACCGTGGGCGCGAAGAACGCGCCCTGGCGGGTGCCGCCGGTGAGCACCGTCGCGCCCTGCGCGACGGCCGTGTCGATCTGCTTCTGCAGGTTCGCCGCCGCCGTCTCCGAGGACACCGGGCCGAGGACGGTGTCCTCGAGGGTGGGGTCGGTCGGCTTCACGGCCTCCATCGCGGCCGTGAACTTCTCCACGAAGGCGTCGTACAGCTCGTCGACGATGATGAAGCGCTTGGCGCCGTTGCAGGCCTGCCCGTTGTTGTCCAGACGGGCGTCGACGCCGGCCTGGACGGTGGCGTCGAGGTCGTCCGTGGAGAGCACGATGAACGGATCGGACCCGCCGAGCTCGAGAGCGACCTTCTTCAGGTGACGCCCGGCGATCTCGGCGACCGCCGCGCCTGCGCGCTCGGAGCCGGTGACCGAGACGCCGTGCACGCGCGGGTCGGCGATGATGGTCGCCGCCTGATCGTTCGTGGCGTACACGTTCACGTACGCGCCGTCGGGCAGACCCGCGTCGCGGTAGATCGCCTCGATCGCCGCCGCCGACTCGGGGCACTGCGGGGCGTGCTTGAGGATGATCGTGTTGCCGACCGCCAGGTTGGGCGCCGCGAAGCGGGCGACCTGATACGCCGGGAAGTTCCACGGCATGATGCCGAAGAGCGCGCCCAGCGGCGAGCGGCGCACGACGGCGGTGCCGTCGCCGAGGATGTCCAGCGGCTGGTCGGCCGTGATCTTCTCGATGTTGTCGGCGTAGAACTCGACGATGTCGGCGGCGAACTCCATCTCGCCGACCGCGGCGGCGATCGGCTTGCCCATCTCGCGGACGATGATCGCGCCGAGCTCGTCCTTGCGCTCGCGGTGCAGCTCGGCGATCCGGCGGATCACCGCGGCGCGCTCGGCCGGCGCTGTGGCAGCCCAGACGTCGGCGGCGGCCGCCGCGCGGGCGATCGCCTCCTCGATCTGCGCGTCGGTGGATGTCGGGTAGGTGGCCACGGTCTCCCCCGTGGCCGGGTTCACGACGGCGTAGTCGCTCATGTGTGTGGTCCTTTCTGGCGAACGCTGGCCGGTGCCGGTCAGGCGACCGGGATCAGCGTGTACTTGGTGGACAGGTACTCGTGGATGCCCTCGAAGCCGCCCTCGCGGCCGACACCCGACTGCTTCACGCCTCCGAACGGAGCCGCGGCGTTCGACACCACGCCCACGTTGAGACCCATCATGCCGGTCTCGAGCTTGTCGATCATCCGCTGACCGCGCTGCAGGTTCTCGGTGAACACGTACGAGACCAGGCCGTACTCGGTGTCGTTGGCGAGACGCACGGCCTCGTCCTCGGTCTCGAAGGTGGCGATCGCGAGCACCGGGCCGAAGATCTCCTCACGGAGGATCGCGGAGCCGGGCACGACGTCGGTGAGCACGGTGGGCTCGTAGAACGTGCCGGTGCCCTCGAGGGCCTTGCCGCCGGTGAGCAGCGTGGCGCCGCGGTCGACGGCGTCGCCGACGAGTTCGGCGGCCTTGGCGACGGCGTCCCCGTCGATGAGCGGGCCGATGGCCACGCCCTCCTCGGTGCCGCGGCCGATCTTCATCGCCTGGACGCGCTCGGTGACCTTGCGGCCGAACTCCTCGGCGACGTCCTTGTGGACGATGAAGCGGTTGGCCGCGGTGCAGGCCTGGCCGATGTTGCGGAACTTCGCGAGCAGCGCGCCGTCGACGGCCTTGTCCAGGTCTGCATCGTCGAACACGACGAACGGCGCGTTGCCGCCGAGCTCCATCGAGACGCGGAGGACGCCCTCGGCGGCCTGCGCGATGAGCTTGCGGCCGACCTCGGTGGAACCGGTGAAGGAGAGCTTGCGCAGGCGCGGGTCGGCGATGATCGGGGCCGACAGGGCGCTCGAGCGCGAGGTCTGCACGACGTTGACGACGCCGGCCGGCAGGCCGGCCTTCTCCAGCAGCGTGGTGAAGAACATCGTCGTCAGCGGGGTGAGTGCCGGGGGCTTGATGACCACGGTGCAGCCGGCGGCCAGCGCCGGGGCGATCTTGCGGGTCGCCATCGCGAACGGGAAGTTCCACGGGGTCACGAAGAACGACGGGCCGACCGGCCGCTGCGAGACCACCATGTGACCGGTGCCCTCGGGGTTCAGGCCGTAGCGGCCGGCGATGCGCACGGCCTCCTCGCTGAACCAGCGCAGGAACTCGCCGCCGTAGCCGACCTCGCCGCGCGCCTCGGCGAGCGGCTTGCCCATCTCGAGGGTCATCAGCAGCGCGATGTCCTCCTTGTGCTCCTGCACGAGGTCGAACGCGCGGCGGAGGATGTCGCTGCGCACGCGCGGTGCGGTTGCGGCCCACGACTCCTGAGCGGCGACGGCCGCGTCCAGGGCGCGGATGCCGTCACCAGGGGTCGCGTCGGCGATCGTGCGGATGACCTCGCCCGTGGACGGGTCGTGCACGTCGAAGGTCGCGCCGGTCTCGCCGTCGATCCACTCGCCGCCGATGAAGAGGCCGGTGGGGATGCTCTCGAGCAGCGTCTGCTCGTTCTGAGTGCTCATGGATTCTCTTTCTGTGAGGAGGTGCGGTTCAGCGGCGGATGCTCGCCGGGGCGTCCATTCCCAGCGTCTCCCCGCGGAAGAACGCCGGGCGGCGGATCGACTGCCAGATCATGATCGCGATGCCGACGACGATGATGCCGACGCCGAGCACGAACACGAGTCCGACCCCGCCGATGTTCGACCCGCTCCCGTAGGCCGGGTCCATCGAGTCGATCAGGGTGGTGACGAACAGCACCGCGAGGATGCCGCCGCCGACGAGCGGGAACAGGAAGGTGAAGAAGAAGCTTCGCGCGGAGTCGAACCACTGCCTGCGGAAGTACCAGACGCAGGCGAAGGCCGTGAGCCCGTAGTAGAAGCAGATCATCATGCCCAGCGACAGGATGGTGTCGGTGAGCACGTTCTCGCTGACCAGGCGCATCACCGCGTAGAACACGGAGGCGACCACCGCGGAGACGATCGTGGCGTAGCCGGGGGTGAAGAACCGGGGGCTCACCTGTGCGAACTTCTTCGGCAGGGCGCCGTAGTACCCCATCGCGAGCAGGGTGCGCGCCGGGCCGACCGCGGTCGACTGCAGGGATGCGGCCGAGCTGGACAGCACCGCGAGCGACACGAGGAACGCGAGCGGGCCGAGCACCGGGTCGGACAGCGCGAAGAACACGTTGGCGGAGATGTCCTCGTTGGCCAGTCCCAGCGGACCGTCGCCGACGCCCGCGAACATGATGAGACCGATCGACAGCAGCAGGTACAGGCTCACGACGATGACCACGGTGAGCATGGCCGCGCGGCCGGGGGTCTTCGCCGGGTTCTTCGTCTCCTCGTTCATCGTGAGGACGACGTCCCAGCCCCAGAAGATGAAGATCGACAGCGACAGGCCCGCGGCGAAGGCGCTGAACGTCGGCACCTCGAACGGGTTGAACCACGACCAGGAGAACGTCGTGGGATCCGGCGCCTCGCCGTCGAGCGCCTTGACGATGGCGACGACCGCGAAGACGACGAGCACGACGAGCTGGAAGCCGACCAGGATGTACTGGAACTTCTGCGTGGTCTGCATGTCGCGGTAGGACACGAGGGTCGCGCCGAGCATGAACAGCAGGCAGACGGCCACGTTGATGAACGGGTTGAAGGCGAGGTCCGCGATCTCCGCGTTGCCGGTGATCTGCGAGATCAGCAGGAACAGGAACTCGACCGCGATGCCGGCGAGATTCGAGAGCACGATCACGGTGGCGGCGATGAGGCCCCAGCCCGTCATCCAGCCGATCCACGGGCCGAACGCCCGCACGCCCCAGGTGAACGAGGTGCCGGAGTCCGGCATCACCCGGTTGAGCTCGCGGTACCCGAAGGCCGTGAGCAGCATCGGGATGAACCCGACGAGGATGATCGCCGGCACCTGCGTGCCGACCTCGGCGACCGTCGGGCCGAGCGAGGCGGTCAGGGTGTACGCGGGAGCGATCGTGGAGATGCCGATGACGACCGCGCCGAGCACGCCGACGGCGCCGGCGCTCAGACCCTTCTGGGAGATCCCGGTCGTCACTCCGGATGCGGGCGTCGTCGCCCGATCAGTGCTGGACATCAGCGTTCTCCTGCTTCAGCGCGGGTGCGCGGTACGACGATCATGGGGACGGGCAGCTCGTGCAGCATCTTCGCGGCCGTGGAGCCCAGGAACAGACGCCGCGGCTGGGCGAGCCGCGAGGAGCCCACGAGGATGACCTCGCCGGGCAGCCAGGAGAGACGGGAGACCGCGTCCTCGACGCTGTCGCCAGGCGCCTCCTCGATCACTGCGCCGAGGCCCTCGGGGAGGAGTTCCGAGGCGACTGCCAGGACGTCGTGCGCATGAGCGTTTCCGACCAGGCGGATCATTCCGGTGTCGAGCCCCTGCGGGACGTCGAACGGCACGAGGGAGACGAGGCGCAGATCGGTGCCGGTGTCGCCGGCGAGAGATGCCGCCTCGTCGAGTAGCGGCTCGGCGCCAGGACGGGTGCCGACCGCGACCGTGACGCGGGGGACGACGTGGTCGTCCTCCTGCGCGATGCCGGCGGGCGCCAGCGCGACGGGGATCGTCGAGGAGTGCAGCAGCGCGGATGCGACGCTGCCGAGCCGGTGGCGGCCGAAGAGCCCGCCGCCGGCGGCGCCGACGACGATCATGCGCGCGCCGAACTCCTCGCCGGCGGCGATCAGCCCTTCGGCGAAGGACTCGGCGAAGCGCACGTGCGCCGAACGGGTGAGCTCCTGCGGGAGAGCCGTGACGGCATCCGACAGCCACTGCCGGGCCTGCTCCCTGATGTGCTCCTCGTAGGCGCGCTCCGGCGCGACGAGGGGGCTGCGGGTGCCCTCGGAGGGCAGCACGATCACCAGGTGAAGGGTCGCGCCGAGGCTCCGCGCCAGGCGGGCGCCGAGTGCCGCGGCATCCGCCCCGGCATCCGTCGCCGTGTACCCGACGACGATGGCGCCCGTCATCAGCCGATGCTCTCGACGAGAACGCTGGCCTCGCGGCTAGCGGTGACGATGCCGGCGGCGGCGAGGCGGCCCATGCGGATCGCGCCGTCGACGTGCTGGTAGCCGGCGCCTGCCATGTCGCTGCAGGCGAAGTGGATCGGGCCGACGGCGGCACGGAGGTCTGCGCCGTAGCGGTTCAGGCCGCCCATGTCGAAGCTCGCCGCGTACGCGCCGCGGGTCCACTCCTCCGAGCCCCAGTCGCTCTCGTAGTAGACGACCGGGTTCTTCGCCTCGGGACCGTAGTAGTGCGCCAGCGACTCGAGGATGCGCGCCTTGCGCTCCTCGGCGGAGAGCGTGAACACGTCGTCCGCGTTCTGGTCGCTGACGAAGCCGACCAGGGTGCCGCGCTCGTCGCCGTGGTTGGTGTTGTCGTATGCCTCGTGGCAGAGCTCGTAGGGGCTGAACGCGGTGCCGCTGAGGCCCTGCTCGCGCCAGAACGGGCGGTCGTAGACCGCGTGCACCTTGATGACGAAGCCCATCGAGATGTGCTGGTGCATCTGGTGCTGGCGACGCGGGAGCGGCGGCACGAAGGAGATGCGGTTGTACAGCACCGGAGCGTGCGCGAGGATCGCGTAGCGCGCCCGGACGGTCAGCTCGTCGGTGTGGGCCACCACGCCGGCGTCGCTCCATTCGAGCGTGCGCACGGGCTGGTTCAGGAAGACGTCGTCGCCGAGGCGCTCGGCGAGCAGCAGCGGGACCTGCTGGAGACCGCCCACGACGCGCTTGTCGAGGATGAAGTCGGCGTCGACGAGGTTCGAGTAGGAACCGGCGGATGCCGCCATCAGCAGCGACTGCAGCAGCGAGAACGCGTGCGTCGGCTTGGTGAGCATCGCGGAGCCGGTGGCGAAGGCGAGGTTGCGGACCGCCTCGTCGTCGTCGGTCTGCTGGCGGAGCCAGGCGTCCCAGGTGACGGAGTCCCACTCGGCCGCGTTCGGGTGCTCCCAGGGGCGGTCGGGGTCGATCTCCGCGACCATCGCATCGAGGCGCTCGGTGATCTCGGCGATCACGGCCTCGGTCGCAGGCGACACGGGGAACATCTCGCCGGTGAAGCGGTGCAGCTGTCCGTCGGGGCCGACGTACACGCTGTCGCCCTCGCGGTAGCGGCTGTACGTCTCGAGCCCGAGCTCCTCGATGGTCTCGATCAGGGCGTCCTGGTCCGGCGAGACCCACTGGCCGCCGATCTCGAGCATGGCGCCCTCGATGACATCGGTCCACAGTCGTCCGCCGACACGGTCACGGGCCTCCAGCACGGCGACCGAGAGGCCGGCCTTGCGCAGGTCGTTCGCGGCGGTGGTGCCGGCAGCGCCGGCGCCGATGATGAGCACGTCTCGAGTGATCTCAGCCAACTGCAACTCCTTCGTCAGGGGGACTGATGGGGGATGAGGAATGTGCCGGCCGCGACCCGAAATCCCCCGACACGGGTCGCGACCGGACGTCTTGTGAGCCCGGGGCCGCGCGGGAGCGCGACCCCGGCTCAGGCTCAGTTGGCGGCGAGCGCCTCTGCGACCACGTCGAGGCCCTCGTTCAGCAGCTCGTCGCTGATGGAGAGCGGCGGGAGGAAGCGGATGACGTTGCCGTACGTGCCGCAGGTGAGGACGATGACGCCCTTCGCGATGGCGGCCTTCGCGACGGCGGCGGTGAGCGCGGCGTCGGGAGCGTTGGTCTCCGGGTCCACGAACTCGGCAGCGATCATGGCGCCGTGGCCGCGGATGTCGCCGATGCGGGCGTCGGCCTGCTGGATGCCGGCGAGGCGGCCCTTGAGGAGCTCGCCGATCTCGCGGGCGCGCTCGATGAGGCCGTCGTTCTCGAAGACGTCGATCGAGGCGAGCGCCGCGGCGCAGGCGATCGGGTTGCCTCCGTAGGTGCCGCCAAGGCCACCGGTGTGCGAGGCGTCCATGATCTCGGCGCGGCCGGTGACCGCGGCGAGCGGAAGACCGCCGGCGATGCCCTTGGCCGTCGTGATCAGGTCGGGCTCGATGCCGAAGATCTCGCTGGCGAACATCGCGCCCGTGCGGGCGAAGCCGGTCTGCACCTCGTCGGCGATGAAGACGACGCCGTTCGCGCGGCACCAGTCGACGATCGCGGGGAGGAACCCGTCGGCGGGGACGATGAAGCCGCCCTCGCCCTGGATCGGCTCGATGATGACCGCGGCGAGGTTGTCGGCGCCGATCTGCTTCTCGAGCTGGAGGATCGCGCGGGCCGCAGCCTCCGCGCCGCTGAGTCCGTCGCGGAAGGGGTACGACGCGGTGGCGCGGTACACCTCGGGGGCGAACGGGCCGAAGCCGCTCTTGTAAGGCATCGACTTGGCGGTCAGCGCCATGGTCAGGTTGGTGCGACCGTGGTAGCCGTGGTCGAAGGCCACGACGGCCTGACGGCCGGTGTGCTTGCGGGCGATCTTGATCGCGTTCTCGACGGCCTCGGCGCCGGAGTTGAACAGGGCGCTCTTCTTGGCGAAGTCGCCGGGGGTGACGCGGTTCAGCGCCTCGGCGACCTCGACGTACGACTCGTACGGGGAGACCATGAAGCAGGTGTGCGTGAACTGCGCGGCCTGCGCGGCGACGGCCGCGGCGACCTTCGGGTGCGCGTTGCCCACCGTGGTCACGGCGATGCCGGAGCCGAGGTCGATGAGCGAGTTGCCGTCGGCGTCGACGACGACGCCTCCGCCTGCGGCGACCGCGGCGACGGGAACGGTGTGGCCGACACCGGCGGCGACGGCGTCCGCCTTGCGGGCCAGGATCTCCGCCGAGCGCGGGCCGGGGAGCTCGGTCACGAGGCGACGCTCCTGGGGGAGGTCGGGTCCGCCGAGGGGAACTGCAACAGCTGCGGTGTCGAGAAGGGCCATGTCCGTGAGCGTACGGATGTTCAACAAGCCGGCGCACTCACCACTCTGTACAATCTTGTCGAGCGAATCGCCAGCGTGTACAAAATGAGGAGGATGCCATGGTGACGGCCGACCCCTCGACGCTGCGCGCGCTGCTGCGTCGCCGCGACCTGGGCCTCGCGCTCGTCTCCGCCGAGGATGCGCTGCCGGCCGGCGCCCTGGACCAGCCGCTGCGCTGGGTGCACAGCTCGGACCTCGCCGACCCCACCCCGTTCCTCTCCGAGGACCTCGCCCTCCTCACCACCGGCACGCAGTTCGACGAGGCCGTCGACATCGACCTGTATGTGGGGCGGCTGTCCGATCGCGGAGTGCTCGGGCTCGGCTTCGGCACCGAGGTGCATCGCTCGGGCATCCCGGAGGAGCTGGTCGCCGCCTGCGCCGCGCACGGCATGCCCCTCTTCGAGGTCCCCTACCGCACCCCGTTCATCGCGGTCGCCAGGGCCCACGCCGAGGCGATCGCCGCACAGGCCTACGCTCGGCGATCCTGGGCACTGGACACCCAGCGCGCGCTCGCCCTCGCCGCCCTCCGGCCCCGCGGCCTCGACGCCACCCTCGCCGAGCTCGGGCGCCGGCTGGACGCCTGGGTGGGCATGTACGACGCAGCGGGCGCCCTCGAGATCTCGCATCCGCGCGATCGCCTCCGCCCGGACGTGCTGACCGAGCTCGGCGCGCACGTCACCGAGGTGCTCACCCGCGGACTGGAGGCGGGTCAGTCGCTGACCATCGGCGAGGACACCTTCATGCTGTTCACCGTGGGCCGCGGCGGGCAGCTCCGCGGCGTGATCGCCGTCGCGATCGACGCCCTCGACCAGGAGGCCCGCACGGTCGTCACCTCCGTCATCGCCATGGCCGGCCTCGCCCTCGAGCAGAGCGAGCAGCTGGCTCGCAGCCGCCGGCGCCTGCACACCCAGCTGCTGGGCTCGCTGCTCGGGGACGATCCCGCGCTCGCCCGCCGGGTGCTCGGCAGCGTGCCGCCGGCCCCGATCGTCGTCGCCGTGGCCTCCGATGCCCCTGCGGGTCCGCTCGGCGACTGGTGGGACCGGCAGCGATCCGACCACGGCACGGCGGTGTTCCTCGCCGAGTCCGAGGAGGGCGTCACGATCTGCCTCTCGGCGGAGGACGAGGGGCTGCTCGACGAGGTCGCCACGCGCTTCGGCATCCGCCTCGGCGTGTCAGAGCCCGAGGGCTACGACGCGTTCTCCCGCGCGCACGCCCAGGCGCTGGCCGCTCTCCGGCAGCAGGGCGATGCCGGGGTGTTCCGCTATGCGGACACCGTGGGATCGAGCATCCTCAGCGCGCTGGCGACGGACGAGGCGCGGCTCGTCGCCGAATCGCGCCTCGCACCGCTGCGCGAGCACGACGCACGCACCGGGGCGGAGCTGGAGCGGTCTCTGCGGATCTGGCTGGAGCACGACGCGCGCGCGGAGCCGGCCGCGGTCGCCCTCGGCGTGCATCGGCACACCCTGCGGTCGCGGATCGCCCAGGCCGGTGCGCTTCTGGGCATCGACCTGACGTCCTTCCCCTCCCGCGCCGAGCTCTGGACGCTGTTGCAGACCGCGCGGGACTGACAGCGGTCCGGCGGCGCCGTCTCAGCGCCCGAGCGACGAGAGCAGGTCGGCGGCGGTGCCACGGAAGATCGGGCCGTGACCGACCACGATCGCGCGCTCGGGGAGCGCGCGCAGACGCTCGAGACTCTCGGGCGTGAGGTCGGGGTCATCGCTGAAGGGACCCACCTGCACCTCAGCGGACCCGTTGAGCACGTGTCGCGTGGTGACGGCGTCGCCGACGAAGATCGCGTCGGCCACGGGGACGCGGATCGCGATGGACCCAGGAGAGTGCCCCGGGAGCCCGATGATCTCCGGAGACCCGGGCAGGTCGAGCACATCGCCGTCGCGCACCGTGCGCACGGCGCCGAGGTGCCTCGGGCGCAGGGCCCCGCGGCGCAGCGCCACGGCGAGGAACTGCAGCGTGGGCCCCACCCGCCACCTCCCTCCGGGCGCGCCGGGCGTCTTCTCCCCCTGCGCCCGGCCCGCATCGGCCTCGTGCACGAAGGTCGGGATGCCGTGCTCCGCGCGCAGCCATTCCGCGATGCCGATGTGGTCGCTGTCCCCGTGGGTGAGGACGATGCCGCGGATGTCCGACACATCACGACCGACGGCCGCGAGCGCGCGGCGCAGGATCCGCCGGTCCCCCGGCAGCCCCGCGTCGATGAGCGTGACGCCCTCGTCTGTGACCACGGCGTGCAGGGCGACGATGTCGTCGCCGATGCGGAGGAGCTGAGTCTTCATGATGGCTACGATACATAGCCTTGAAGGCTATGGTCAATAGCCTTATGCTGTTGTCGAGGAGGACGGATGCCCGCGCCACGCAGAGTCAGCACCGCAGAGCTGGTCGCCGCCGTGCGCACCATCGCCGAGCGCGACGGTCTCGACGCGGTGACCATGAGCGCGGTCGCCGCCGCCGTCGGCGTGCGTGCGCCGAGCCTCTACAAGCGGGCCGCCAATCGTCACGAGCTGCTCCGCCTCGCCGCCGACGACGCGGTCGCCGAGCTGACCGCGGAGGTCTCGGCACTCGCCGCCGCGATCGAGGACCCCCGCGAGGTCCTCTCCGGCGTCGCGCGAGCCCTGCGTGCGCTCGCCGGACGCTCTCCCACAGTGATCACCCTGCTCTTCGGCGCACCCGCCCCGCAGGCGGGCCCCTCCCCGGAGGGCGTCGTCCCGCTGATGAACGTCCTGCTGGACTCCGTCGGCGCGATCGCTCCCGCCGACCGCCTTTCGGCGGCGCGCACACTCACCGCCTGGGCGTACGGCTTCTGCATGATGGAGCAGAACGGCGGTTTCCGCCAGGGCGGCGACGTCGACGCGGCCTTCGACCGCGGCCTGGAGATCGTGCTGCGCGGCATCGGCGGCTGAGCACCGCTCAGCGCGGGGCGTGCGCCTCGAGGAACTCGTACACGTCGGTGGTGTCCACGCCGGGGAACGCGCCGGTGGGCAGCGTCGCGAGCAGCGTGCGCGGAGTCTTCACGTTGGGCCAGGAGTTCTGCCGCCAGCGCTCCTCCAGTTCGGCCGGGGCCCGGCGGCAGCACACCTCGACGGAGTGCTTGGACACGCCGCGATGCGGAGTGTCCCTCCCGACGAACCACCTGGTGTCGTCGAAGCGGACGCCCACGCTGACCGAGTGCAGCCCCTCGCTCGACGCCTCCACGCGGGCCGTGCACCAGTACGTGCCGTTGCCGGTGTCGGTGTACTGGTAGTACGGGTTGAACCGGTCGTCCTCGTCGAAGACCACCCGGCTGGTCCACCGGCGGCAGCACATCTGCCCCTCGATCGCGCCCAGCCGGTCGGTCGGGAAGTTCACGTCGTCGTTCTCGTACGCCTTCGTGATGGTCCCCGACTCGTGCACCTTGAGGAAGTGCACCGGGATGTCGAGGTGCCGGGTGGCGAGGTTCGTGAAGCGGTGCGCCGCCGTCTCGTACGACACCGAGTAGGCGTCGCGGAGATCCTCGATCGAGATGGCCCTGCGCGCCTTCGCCTCCTGCAGCATCGGCACCACATGCCCCTCCGGCATGAGCAGGGCCCCGGTGAGGTAGTTCGTCTCCACGCGCTGGCGCAGGAACTCCGCATAGCTGCGCGGCTCGGCGTGACCCAGCATCCGGCTGGAGAGCGCCTGCAGCACCGCCGTCCGGGCGTCGCCCTTGGCCTGCACCTGGCTGGAGAGGTAGAGACGCCCGTTCGCGAGATCGGCCACGCTGCGGGTGGTCTGCGGCAGGTCCGGGGCGTAGTGCAGCGTGAAGCCGAGGTACGCCGCGATCTCGGATGCCGTGCGCTGGGTGAGCGGCCCGCCCGAGTGCCCGACCGCGGTGAGGATCTCGGATGCCTTCTCCTCGAGATCGGCGAAGTGATTGTCCTGCCGGCGCATGAGGTGACGCAGCTCGACGTTCGCGCGCCTCGCCTCCTCCGGAGTGGCGGCCCGCTCGTCCTTCAGCCGGTCGATCTCGCCGTGCAGCGCGAGCATCGCCTTGAGCGCATCCGTCGGCACGCTCTTCGCGATGCGGAACGGCTCGATCCCGAGCGCCTGGAACGTCTGGCCCTTCATGGCGCGCTCCAGGGCGATCTCGACGGCGCTGCGCTCGTCGAGCGGCTCTCCCTCCAGCAGGGCGTCGATCGTGACGCCCAGTGCACGCGCGATCGCCTGCAGCTGCGTGAGCTTGGGCTCGCGTTTGCCGGTCTCGATCATCGACATCTGGCTCGGCGCGCGATCGACGGCCACGGCGAGGTCCTCGAGCGTCATCCCCCGCGCGGTGCGCAGCTGGCGGATGCGGCGGCCGATCGTGAGAGCGTCGGCGTCTTCTTCGACGACTGGGGTGGTCATGCGGAGATTCTGTCACAGAAACAGAATTTCAATCAAACTTCACAGCGCGATTGGTCGGGTGGGCCACTGAACTTCACTCACAGTGGAACCAAGCCACCCGGCGCCGCCGCCAGATCATCCGAAGAAAGGGCTTCCGATCATGAGCACTCCCACCATCACCGCACCGATCCGGACGGCGCAGCAGGGCCCGGCGATCACGGTCACCGGTCCCCTGCGCGATCGCTACGAGGAGATCCTCACCCCCGAGGCGCTCGCCTTCCTCACGGAGCTGCACCACCGGTTCGCCGCCCGCCGTCACGACCGGCTCGCCGACCGCATGCGCCGTCGCTTCGAGATCGGCAACGGCCACGACCCCCGCTTCCGCGAGGACACCGCGCACATCCGCGAGGACCGCGACTGGCGCGTCGCCGGCGCCGGACCCGGCCTGGAGGATCGCCGCGTCGAGATCACCGGACCCACTGACCCGAAGATGACCATCAACGCGCTGAACTCCGGCGCGCGGGTCTGGCTGGCCGATCAGGAGGACGCCACCAGCCCGACCTGGAAGAACGTCATCGAGGGGCAGCTCGCCCTGCGCGACGCCATTCGGGGCGAGCTCGCGTACACCTCCCCCGAGGGCAAGGAATACCGGGTCACCGCCGAGCGCACGCCCACGATCGTGATGCGGCCTCGCGGCTGGCACCTTCCCGAGAAGCACATCGAGTTCACCGACCGGGCGGGGCGCCGCACGGCGGCTTCCGGATCCCTCGTCGACTTCGGCCTGTACTTCCTTCACAACGCGCAGGAGCTCATCGCGAACGGCCGCGGCCCGTACTTCTACATCGCCAAGCTGGAGTCCAGCGAAGAGGCGAAGCTGTGGGACGACGTGTTCTCCTTCGCCGAGGAGTACATCGGGATCCCGCACGGCACCATCCGTGCGACCGTCCTCATCGAGACCCTGCCCGCCGCCTTCGAGATGGACGAGATCCTCTACGAGCTGCGCGACCACTGCGCAGGACTCAACGCCGGACGCTGGGACTACATCTTCTCGATCATCAAGAACTACCGCGGCCGAGGCGCCCGCTTCGTGCTCCCCGACCGCAGCGAGGTCACCATGACCGTGCCGTTCATGCGCGCCTACACGGACCTCCTCGTGCAGACCTGTCACAAGCGGGGCGCCTACGCGATCGGCGGCATGAGCGCGTTCATCCCGAACCGCCGCGACCCCGAGGTCACGCAGCGCGCGATCGAGAAGGTCTCCGCCGACAAGAAGCGCGAGGCCGGCGACGGCTTCGACGGCACCTGGGTCGCCCACCCCGACCTCATCCCGACGGCCCAGGCCGAGTTCGACGCGGTGCTCGGCGAGCGACCGAACCAGATCGAACGCCGGCGCGAGGACGTGCACGTCTCGGCATCCGACCTGATCGACCTCCGCATCGGCCGGCCGATCACCGCGCAGGGCGTGCGTGACAACGTCTCCGTGGCGATCCGCTACCTCGAGGCCTGGCTGCGGGGGCTCGGCGCCGTCGCCATCGACAACCTCATGGAGGATGCCGCCACCGCGGAGATCAGCCGCTCCCAGGTCTGGCAGTGGATCCACCAGGACCGCAGCACCGAGGACGGCACCGCGATCACCGCCGAGTACGTCGAGGGCCTGATCCGCGAGGTGCTCGCCCAGGCGACCCGCTTCGCCGGCGACCGCTTCGACGACGCTGCCGACGTCTTCCGCGAGGTCGCGCTGCAGCCCGAGTTCCCCACCTTCCTCACCCTCGGTGCGTACTCCCGGTACCTCACCGAGACCGACTGACCGCTCCCCCACCCACGAAGGATCTGACATGACCACGTACCAGGACGACATCGACGCGATCCAGGCCCTCAAGGACGCGAACGGCTCCGGCTGGCACGCCATCGACCCCGAATCGGCGGCGCGGATGCGGGCGCAGAACCGCTTCCGCACCGGACTCGAGATCGCGCAGTACACGGCCGGCATCATGCGCCGCGACATGGAGGAGTACGATGCCGACTCCTCGCTGTACACGCAGTCGCTCGGCGTCTGGCACGGCTTCATCGGCCAGCAGAAGCTCATCTCCATCAAGAAGCACCTGAAGTCGACGAACAAGCGCTACCTCTACCTCTCCGGGTGGATGGTCGCCGCGCTCCGCTCCGAGTTCGGCCCGCTGCCGGACCAGTCGATGCACGAGAAGACGGCAGTGCCGGCCCTGATCGAGGAGCTCTACACGTTCCTCCGCCAGGCCGACGCCCGCGAGCTCGACCTGCTGTTCACCCAGCTCGACGCGGCGCGGGCCCAGGGCGACGAGACCGCGATCGAGTTCATCCAGTCGCAGATCGACAACCACGAGACCCACGTGGTCCCGATCATCGCCGACATCGACGCCGGCTTCGGCAACCCGGAAGCCACCTACCTCCTCGCCAAGAAGATGATCGAGGCGGGCGCCTGCGCCATCCAGATCGAGAACCAGGTCTCCGACGAGAAGCAGTGCGGTCACCAGGACGGCAAGGTCACCGTGCCGCACGAGGACTTCCTCGCGAAGATCAACGCGGTCCGCTACGCGTTCCTCGAGCTCGGCATCGACAACGGCATCATCGTGGCCCGCACCGACTCGCTCGGCGCTGGGCTCACCCAGAAGCTCGCCGTCACGCACGAGCCCGGCGACCTCGGCGACCAGTACAACTCCTTCCTCGACGTCGAGGAGATCTCGGAGGCGGAGCTCGGCAACGGCGACGTCGTGATCAAGCGCGACGGGAGGCTGCTGCGCCCGAAGCGGCTGGCGAGCAACCTGTACCAGTTCCGCCCCGGAACGGGCGAGGAGCGCGTCGTGCTCGACTGCATCACCTCCCTGCGCAACGGCGCCGACCTGCTGTGGATCGAGACGGAGAAGCCGCACGTGGAGCAGATCGCAGGCATGGTGGACGCGATCCGCGCGGAGATCCCGAACGCGAAGCTCGTCTACAACAACAGCCCGTCGTTCAACTGGACGCTGAACTTCCGCCAGCAGGTGTACGACCTGCTGGCCGCGCAGGGCGAGGACGTCTCGGCCTACGACCGCGACCGGCTGATGAGCGTCGAGTACGACGACACGGAGCTCGCGCGGCTCGCCGACGAGAAGATCCGCACGTTCCAGCGCGACGGCTCCGCCCGCGCGGGGATCTTCCACCACCTCATCACCCTGCCGACCTACCACACGGCGGCGCTGTCGACCGACGACCTCGCCAAGGGCTACTTCGGCGACGAGGGGATGCTCGCCTACGTCAAGGGCGTCCAGCGCCGCGAGATCCGCGGAGGGATCGCCACCGTCAAGCACCAGAACATGGCGGGAAGCGACATCGGCGACAACCACAAGGAGTACTTCGCCGGAGACGCCGCCCTCAAGGCCGGCGGTCAGCACAACACGATGAACCAGTTCAGCTGACCTCTTCTGCACAGGAGCCCCTCGACCGCACATCCCGCGGCCGAGGGGCTCCGCCTGTGGAGAACTCCCGCGACGCGTCAGGACCCGGTTACGCTCGCCTGCATGCCGAGACGCACAGCCCCCTCGCCCTGGACCATCCGCCTGCGGCGCGGTGCGTCGATGCTGCTGAACCTCCTGACGATCGCCGGGTCGTGCTGGATCATCGGCACGCTGACGACCGAGCGGGGCGTGTACATCGACCCGGTGCCGCGCGAGCTGACGCCCCTCGAGCAGGTCCTCCAGGCGCTGTTCTTCCTCGGCATCCCGCTCCTCATCGCGGCCGTCATCCTCCTCAGCGGGCTGCCGCGGCATCCGCTCTCGCGCAACCTCTGCATCCTCGCCGGCTGCATGTGGGCGCTCGGCGGGCTGTGGCTCCTGACCCAGGTCGCCCTCCTCCTGTGATCGCCCGGCGCCCCCTCGGGCGTAGCCTGATCCCATGACCGACGCGTGGAGCGGCATCGCCGCCGAGTTCCTGCATCTCTACCCTGCCGGCGCCCGGCTGCTGGCTGTGGCAGGGGCGGATGCCGAGCGCTCGCGCCGCGCCGCCGACGACCTCGGGGCTGCGCTCGAAGCAGCCGGGCAGCGGGTGGAGCGCGCGCATTCGGAGGACGGCGACGAGCGGATGCTCCGCGCCGAGGTGGTCGCTCCGCTCCGCGCCGGCCCGAAGCACGATCACGTCGTCGTGGTCTCCGGCCCGGCGGCCCTGCTCGAGGAGGCGACGCGCCGGCTCTGGAACAGCGCCGTCTGGCAGCTCGCCGGCGACGAGCCCGCGAACACCGAGGCCGCGGCGATCGTCGATCTCAGCGACCCTGCGCACCCGGCGCGGCGCTACGCGGACTTCTGCACCTGCGACATCGGCGAGCGGTGGTGAGCTCCGCACCCGCGGCCACTCAGTGGAACGAGGCGGCCACCGAGTTGCGGTGGTAGTCGAACACGATGCTCGTCCGCGTGGATGCGACGCTGGACTGCGCCGAGAGGTGCTCGAGCACGAACTCGCGCATCTCCGAGGAATCGGAGACGGCGATGTGCAGCAGGAAATCGTCGTCTCCGCCGAGGAAGAACACCTGGATCACCTGCGGCAGCACGCGCACCCGCTCGGCGAACTCCACGATGCTCTCCCGCCGCCCGCTCGGGCGCAGCACGACGCCGATGATGGCCTGGAGCCCTGCGCCCAGCATCCGCTCGTCCACGCTCGCGTGGAAGCCGGTGATCACGCCCCGCTCGATGAGCGACCGCAGCCGGGCGTGCGCCGTCGACGGGGCGACGCCGAGGTGCCCGGCGAGCTGCGCGTTCGTCATCCGGCCGTCGGCGCTGAGAAGCCGCACGATCCTGGCGTCGACCGCGTCGAGCGCCGGCGCCCGAAGAGTGTTCGAGGAAAGGCCCTCGGTAGACGTGTCCATGCGAATCATTATTCAGGATCTCGCGCACACACGAATGTTCTTCGACCAATCTGTCGCGTAGCCGACGTTTCTGCGATTCTGGTCTCCGCCCGCAACCACCCGCACCCTGGAAGGAGCCATCAGTGAAGATCGGCGTCCCCACTGAGATCAAGAACAACGAGAACCGCGTCGCCCTCACGCCCGCCGGCGCGGACCGCCTGGTCCGGGAGGGCCACCGGGTGCTCGTGCAGTCCGGCGCAGGCCTCGGCTCGAGCATCTCCGACGAGGCCTACCGTCTGGCCGGCGCGGAGATCGTCGACACCGCCGCCGAAGCCTGGGGCGAGGCCGAGCTGCTCATCAAGGTCAAGGAGCCGATCGCAGAGGAGTACGGCTTCCTCCGCGACGACCTCACGCTCTTCACCTACCTGCACCTCGCCGCCGACCGCGCCCTGACCTCGGCACTCGTCGACGCCGGCACCACGGCCGTCGCCTACGAGACCGTGCAGCTGCCCGATCGCAGCCTGCCGCTGCTCGTGCCGATGAGCGAGATCGCCGGCCGCCTCTCGGTGACCATGGGCTCCTACTCGCTGCTGCGCTCGAACGGCGGCCGCGGCACCCTGCTCGGCGGCATCGCCGGCACCCCGCGGGCGAAGACGGTCGTCATCGGCGGCGGCGTCGCCGGCGAGCACGCGGCGGCGAACGCGCTCGGCCTCGGCTCCAAGGTGACCGTCATCGACATCTCGCTCCCCCGCCTGCGCGAACTGGAGCACCGCTACGGCGGCGCCCTGGAGACCCGCGCGTCCAGCCGCTACGACATCGCCGAGGAGCTCGCCACCGCCGACCTCGTGATCGGCTCGGTGCTCATCCCCGGCGCCGCGGCGCCGAAGCTCGTCACCGACGACATGGTCGCCGCCATGAAGCCCGGCTCGGTTCTCGTCGACATCGCGATCGACCAGGGCGGATGCTTCGAGGGCTCGCGTGCGACCACCCACGACGAGCCCACCTTCGCCGTGCACGACTCCATCTACTACTGTGTCGCGAACATGCCGGGCGCAGTGCCGGAGACCGCCACCCGCGCACTCACGAACGCAACCCTCCCCTACGTGTCGGCGATCGCCGGCAAGGGCTGGGAGCGCGCGGCATCCGAGGACGCCGCCCTCGCCAAGGGACTCAACGTCCAGGGCGGGCGCATCGTGCTCGACGCCGTCGCGCAGGCCCACGGGCTCGTCGCCTCCTGAGGTGTTTGAGGGGCGCGTCAAGAAGCAGACTTCTTGACGCGCCCCTCAGCCTGTCCCGGCACGCCGACACGAGTACGCTTTTACCGTGACCGAACGCGCTCCTCTCTCCCGCAAGCTCTCCGCCATCGCCGAGTCCGCGACCCTCAAGGTCGACGCCAAGGCGAAGGCCCTCAAGGCCGAGGGCAAGCCCGTCATCTCGTATGCCGCCGGCGAGCCCGACTTCGCGACGCCGCAGTTCATCGTCGATGCCGCGGCCGTGGCCCTCGCCGACCCCGCCAGCTACCGCTACACCCCCGCCCCCGGACTCCCGGAGCTGCGCGAGGCGATCGCGGCGAAGACTCTGCGCGACTCGGGCCTCGAGGTCTCCCCGTCGCAGGTGATCGTCACCAACGGCGGCAAGCAGTCCGTCTACCAGGCCTTCCAGGCTGTCGTGAACCCGGGCGACGAGGTGCTGCTGCCCGCGCCCTACTGGACCACCTACCCCGAGGCGATCCGCCTCGCCGACGGCACCCCGGTCGAGGTCTTCGCGGGTGCCGACCAGGACTACAAGGTCACGGTCGAGCAGCTGGAGGCGGCGCGCACCGCGCGCACCACCGTGCTCGTCTTCGTCTCGCCCTCGAACCCGACCGGCTCCGTGTACACGGCCGAGGAGACGAGGGCGATCGCGGAGTGGGCGCTCGAGCACGGCATCTGGGTGATCTCCGACGAGATCTACCAGAACCTCACCTACGAGGGCGTCAAGGCCACCTCGATCGTCGAGGCGCTGCCCGAGATCGCCGGCCAGACGATCCTCGTCAACGGCGTCGCGAAGACGTACGCGATGACCGGATGGCGCGTGGGCTGGATGGTGGGCCCGGCCGACGCGATCAAGATCGCCGGCAACCTGCAGTCGCACCTGTCGAGCAACGTGAACAACGTCGCCCAGAAGGCCGCGGTCGCCGCTCTCAACGGACCGCAGACCGAGGCCGAGCAGATGCGCGAGGCCTTCGACCGCCGCCGCCGGCTCATCGTCTCGGAGCTGTCGAAGATCGAGGGGATGCGCGTGCCGAATCCGCTCGGCGCCTTCTACGTCTACCCCGACGTGCAGGGCCTGCTCGGCCGCACCTGGACGCGGCGCGACGGCAGCACCGTGACGCCGACCACGTCCCTGGAGCTCGCGGACTTCATCCTCGACGAGGCCGAGGTCGCCGTCGTCCCCGGCGAGGCCTTCGGACCGTCCGGCTACATCCGCATGTCCTACGCCCTCGGCGACGACGCCCTGCTCGAGGGCGTGCAGCGCCTGCAGCGCCTGTTCGCCTGAGCATCCGCGGTTCTGCCGTGCGTCGAACGCACGGCTCGTCGCCGAGTGCACGGCTTGTTCACCGCAACCAGCCGTGCACTCGGCGAGATGTCGTGAACCCGACGGCGAGTCAGCCTTCGCCCTCGAAACCGATGAGCCAGCGGATGCCGTAGCGGTCGGTGACCTGTCCGTCGAAGTCGCCCCACGGGCGCTCCTGCAGCGGATCGATCGCCGTGCCGCCCTCGGCGAGCGCGTCGAACCAGCGCGTCAGGGTCAGCGCATCCGTCGTCCCCAGCAGCGAGAACACCGCACCGACGATGTGCACGGCATCCTGATCCGGCCCGGCATCCGCACCGGAGAGTTCGACGGGGCCCTGCAGCATGCCGTGGGCGATCGCGTCACCCGGCCCGTCGTGGCGATCGAAGTCGGCGTAGGTGAACAGCTTCAGCTCACCGCCGAAGACCTCGCGGTAGAAGGTCAGGGCCTCCGCGGCGTTGCCGGGGAAGAACAGGTACGGGATCAGTCCGCTCATCCGGCGAGTGTACGCCGTGCGGCCGCCGTCGCTACAGCTCCACCCCGACGAGCACCGGCTCCGGCTGGAGCACGAGTCCGAACTCGGAGTGCACGCGGCTCTGGATGAAGCGAGCGAGCTCCGACACCTCCGCCGCCGTCGCGCCGCCACGGTTGGTGAGCGCGAGAGCGTGCTTGGTCGACACCGACGCCCGCGAGCGCGGCAGCTTGAACCCCTTCCGGATGCCGGCCTGCTCGATGAGCCAGGCGGCGCTCACCTTGACCTCGGCCTCCACCGCCACCGGCTGCGGCACGAGACCGTCGTAGGAGGACAGCGGGATGACGGTCACGGCGTCGAGATCGGGGGCGACCGGCCAGCGCGGGCACTCCGGCGGGAGGGCGCGCGCCACGGACTCCGGCACGATCGCGTTCTGGAAGAACGAGCCGACTCCGTGCGTGTCGGGATCGTGCTCGTCGAGAAGCATCCCCTTCGAGGCGCGGGTGGCGAGGATGCGCTCCCGGACCCAGCCGAGCGCGACCGGCTCGTCGGAATCGAGTCCCAGGGCCCGGCGCAGCTGCTCTCCGCGCACGACGCGCTCCCCGGTGACGGCGAGGTCGACGGTGACCGACAGGATCACCGCGCGGCGCTCCGGCACGCTGCCGTAGTGGTGCTTGAGCACGGAGGTGCGGAAGCCCAGGCCGAGCTCCGCGGCCGGGACCGTCTCCGGATGATCGGCGTGCTCGTCGATCATCTCGACCTCGACGAGGGTCTCCTGGATCTCCTGCCCGTATGCGCCGATGTTCTGCACGGGAGCCGCTCCCACGGTGCCCGGGATGCCGCTCATCGCCTCGAGCCCCGCGTAGCCGTGCTCCACCGCGTAGGCGACCAGCGCGTCCCAGGAGTGGCCGGCCTGAGCGCGCAGGCGGATGCGCCCGGCGTGCGGCGACGGCAGCTCCTCGATGCCCGAGGTGAGCACCCGGATGACCGTGCCGTCGAACGGCTCATCGCCGACGAAGAGGTTGGAGCCCCCGCCGAGCACGAACCAGTCTTCGCCTCGGGCCCAGACGTCTGCCAGCGCCTCGAGGAGCTCGGCGGTCGTCGACGCCTCCAGCATCCGCTCGGGGGCGGCGCCGGTGCGCAGGGTGGTCAGCTCGGAAAGCCGGATCGGCGCGATCTCCCGCATGTCAGACCGCGACGCGCAGCTGCGCCTTGACCAGCACGGTCGCCTCCGCGAACGTCACCTTCAGGTCGATGCGCGCGGCGATGTCGTCCACGGCGCCCACTGTGGCGAGCACGTGCACGTCGGCGCCGTCGACGGGGTCGACGACGACCGGCTTGGTGAAGCGCACGCCGTAATCGAGGATCCTCGCCCCGGGCTCGAGGGCGGCGACGACCACGGAGGATGCGATGCCCATGGTGAGCATGCCGTGCGCGAGCACGCCGGGAAGGCCCACGGCGGCGGCGATGTCGTCGCGGTAGTGGATCGGGTTGAAGTCTCCGGATGCTCCGGCGTAGCGGACCAGCGACTCGCGCGTGAGGTGCACGGTGCGCTCGGCGATGACGTCTCCGACGGTGAACGGCATCACTCCCCCTCTCCCACGAGCAGCACGCTCGTCGCAGTGACCACAGGGGCGCCCTGGGCATCCGTGATCTCCGCCTCGCTGGTGATCATCGCATTGCCCGCCATCATCCGGATGCCGGTGACGCGCAGCTGGGCGGTGAGCTCGTCGCCCGCCACGATGGGCCGCGTGTAGGAGAACCGCTGCTCCGCGTGGATGGTGCGCGCCAGGACGATGCCCGAGTCGGGCTCGCCCAGCAGCTGCTGGAGGGTGAGGTCCTGGATGACCATCGCGAAGGTCGGCGGCGCCACGACGTCGTCGAAGCCCGCGGCGCGCGCGGCCTCGACGTCGGTGTGCTGCGGAGCGTCGGCGAACACGGCGCGCGCGAACTCGCGCACCTTCTCGCGGCCGACGAGGTAGGGGGCCGTCGGCGGGAACTCCCGGCCGACCAGTTCTTGATTCACTGCCACCCGTCGATCCTACCGAGAGGCGGTCGCGGGTCAGTCCTTCTTGCGCCCGCGCACCGCCTTCATCGCCATCTGCACGCCGATGACCGCGAGGTATGCCGCGAAGAGCATGTTCCCCGCCAGGGGATCGATCATGGTCGCCAGCCAGGCGCCGAGGGCCGTCGTCGTGCAGGCGGCCACTCCCACGATCGCCGCGGCGACGAGATCGACGTTGCGGTTGCGGATGTTCCCGATCGTCCCCGACAGCGCGGTGGGGATCATCATCAGGAGCGAAGTCCCCTTCGCGACCAGGTCGCTCGTTCCGAACGCGATCATCAGCACGGGCACCACGATCACGCCCCCGCCGACCCCGATGAGCCCGGCCAGGATGCCGGTGGCGACGCCGACCGCGACGAGGGCGAGAGCGCTGAGGATGTTGAGGTCGAGCGACGCCTCCCGCGACGGGATGACGATGAAGAGGCTGACGATGACGAGCACGAGGAAGCCGACGAAGCCCCAGCGCAGTGCCGTCTGCGAGATCCTCGGCAGCATCCGGGTGCCGATCTGCGCCCCGACGACGGATCCTGCCGCGAGGATCAGCGCGGGGATCCAGGCCACCGAGTCGTGCACGGCGTACGAGACCACGCCGACGGCGGCCGTCGGCACGATCGCTGCGAGGGATGTGCCCGCGGCGAGCCGCTGGTTGAAGTGCAGGAGCAGGACGAGGAGCGGCACGATGACGGTGCCGCCGCCGACGCCGAAGAGTCCGGAGAGGAGACCCGCGAGGAGCCCGATGCCGATGAAAGCCGCATACGCGCGAGGCCCTCGGTTCAGGGTCTCGGCATCGCTCACCGGTTCAGCCTACCGGGGCTGCTCTCCGGACTCCTCCTCAGATCTCCTGGTCGGCCTTGATCGGCACGGCGATCGATTCCGTGAGCGCCTGCTCGTAGCGGCGCTGACGTCGGCGCAGCCAGAGCCCGCCGGCAACGAGCGCCGCGAGCACGAGGTAGGCCGCACCGGCGAAGGGCTGCAGGACCAGCGTCGACAGGTCGCCCTGGCTGAGCTGCAGCGCCTTGCGCAGGTACTCCTCCCCCATCGGCCCGAGGATCATGCCGACCACGAGGGGTGCGACCGGATATCCGTACCGGCGCATGAAGTACCCGAGGACGCCGATGATCGCGAGGATCAGGATGTCGACCACCGCGAAGTTCAGCGCGTAGGCGCCGAAGGCGGCGAACAGCAGGATGCCGGCGTACAGGTACGGCCGCGGGATCTGCAGCAGCTTCACCCACATGCCCACGAGCGGGAGGTTGAGGATGATCAGGATGACGTTGCCGAGGTAGAGGCTCGCCACCAGCGCCCACACCAGCGCGGGCTGGTTCTGGAACAGCTGCGGCCCGGGCTGCAGGCCGTACGCCTGGAAGGCGACGAGGATGATCGCCGCCGTCGCGGTCGTGGGCAGGCCCAGGGTCAGCAGCGGCACGAGCACGCCGGCCGCCGCCGCGTTGTTCGCGGACTCGGGACCTGCGACGCCCTCGATGGCGCCACGCCCGAACTCGCTCTTGTGCTTCGAGAGCCTGCGCTCGGTGGCGTAGGAGAGGAAGGTGGCGACGTCCGCGCCGCCGGCGGGGATCGTGCCGATCGGGAACCCGATCGCGGTGCCCCGCAGCCACGGCTTCCAGGAGCGCTTCCAGTCGTCCTTCGTCATCCAGCTGCGCCAGCCTCGGGTGACCGGGATGACGTCGACGCCGCCGTGCCGCAGGCGCGCCGCGATGTACAGCGTCTCGCCGACGGCGAAGAGGCCCACCGCGACGAGCACGATGTCGATCCCGTCCGACAGCGGCAGCAGCCCCAGCGTGTAGCGCTGCTGCGCCGTGAGGGTGTCGGTGCCGACGAGGCCCAGGAACAGGCCGACGCCGAGCGAGGTCATGCCCCGGGGGACCGAGCTGCCGATCAGCGCGCCGACGGTGATGAACGCGATCACGATGAGCGCGACGTAGTCGGCGGGCCCCAGGTTGACGGCGAACTGCGCCAGCACCGGGGCGAGCAGGGTGAGGCCGACGGTCGCGATGGTGCCGGCGATGAAGGAGCCGATCGCCGCGGTCGCCAGGGCGGCGGCGCCGCGGCCGAGCTTCGCCATCCTGTTGCCCTCGATGGCCGTGACGATGGATGCCGACTCCCCCGGCGTGTTCAGAAGGATGCTGGTCGTCGAGCCGCCGTACATGCCGCCGTAGTAGATGCCGGCGAAGGTGATGAGGGCCGCGGTGGGGTCGAGCGTGTAGGTGAGCGGCAGCAGAAGGGCGACGGTCATCGCCGGGCCGATGCCGGGCAGCACGCCGACGGCGGTGCCGATGAGCACCCCGAAGAAGGCGAACACGAGGTACTGCGGCTGCATCGCCGTCGCGAAGCCCTCGAGGAGCAGAGTCCAGCTGTCCATCAGAACATCCCTCCCAGCCAGCCGAGAGCCGGCCCCCAGGGCAGCGACAGCCCCATGAGACCGCCGAACACGATCTGCACGACGAGGCCGACCGCGAGGCCGATCGTGAACGCGAGCCACCAGCGCTTGGCGCCCAGCGACCAGGCCACGACGCCGAAGAGCACGGCTGCCGCCGGAGCCCAGCCGATGACGTCGATGAGCAGCAGGTGGGCGACGACCGCGCCGACGATCTTCGCGAGGGTCAGCCAGTCGGTCTTCGCATCGGGGTCGATGTCCTCGGCCTCTTCGACCTCGGCGCGGTTCCCGCGCAGGATCGAGACGAGCACGGCGGCGGCTGAGCCGAGCAGGATGATCGAGACGAAGATCGGGAAGACCGTCGGTCCGACCGTCACCCCCACGGGCACGTGGATGGCGAAGACGCCCGCGAGCGCGAAGACGCCGAGGGCGAGCAGGAGCAGGGCGAAGACGAGTTCACCGAGGGGAACCCGCGGGGCGGGCCGAGTCGCCTCGGCCCGCCCGCTCGCCCCGAGGATCGGGGCTTCCATGTCAGATCAGCCCGATGTTCTTCAGGGTGCCGGTGACATCGGCGATGTTCTCCTCGAGGAAGGCGTCGAAGTCGTCCCCGGTGAGGAAGGCATCCGCCCAGCCCTTGGTCTCGAGCTCCTCTGCCCACGCGTCGGAGTCGTGCAGCTCGGTGACGATGCGCTCGAGCTCTGCGCGCTCCCCATCGGAGATGCCGCCGGGTGCGACCACGCCGCGCCAGTTGGTGAGCACGACGTCGTAGCCGGCCTCGGTGATGGTGGGCACGTCCTTCAGCGATTCGACGGGCTCGGAGCCCGACACCGCGAGCGCCCGCATCGAGCCGTCCTCGATGTACTGCAGGAACTCGCCGACGCCGGAGATGCCCGCCTCGACCTTGTTGCCGACGAGCAGGGACACCGCCTCACCACCGCCGGAGTTCGGCGTGTAGTTCAGCTTCGAGGGGATGTCGGCCCCGTCGACGCCGGCAGCCTCGAGCAGGAGTCCGGCGAGGATGTGATCGGCACCTCCGGCGGAGCCGCCGGTCACCCGCACCTCCTGGCCCTTGTCGACGACGTCCTCCACGAGGTCCTCGAGCGTCTCGTATTTCGAGCTCTCCGGAACCACGACCACGAGCGGCTCGTCCGTGAGCCGCGCGATCGGCGCGGTGTCCTCGAGGCGCACCGCGGACGCGTTGGTCTCGATCGCGCCGACCATGACCAGGCCCATCACCATGAGCGTCGCCGGGTCCTTCTCGTTCGCGAGCTGGGCGAGCCCGACGGTGCCGCCGGCTCCGCCGACGTTGGAGACCGGTGCCGAGCCGACGATCTCGTCGTCCGTGAGCACCTTCGACATGGCGCGGCCGGTCTGGTCCCAGCCGCCGCCCGGGTCGGCGGGCACGACGATCTTGACGTCCTCGATGGCGACAGCCTCCTCCTCGCCGCCTCCCCCGCCTCCCGCGGGTGCGCTTCCGCCGGAGCAGGCGGTGAGTGCCAGTGCGGCGGCTGCGAGAACGGCGCCGACCGTGGCGATGCGTGATTGCTTCATTGCGCTCCTCCTTGAGCGTTCGGGTTGCTGTCCGTCCACCTTGGAGGCGTGGATGCAGCCGCTCAAGCTTCGGAAACCATTGGTCGGAGTTCTGAAACTATTGGTCTCGAACGCCGTCCACGGCCCCTCGTCGCGCACGCGTGCAGCGAGGAGAATGGTCTGGTGGCCTCGAAGATGACGCTCCGGGTGCAGCTGCTCGTGCTGCAGGCGCTGATCGTGTTCCTGGTGACCCTGGCGACCGGCATCGTGGCCGGCGCGTTCCAGGAGCAGGCCCTCCGGGAGTCGTACAAGGACCGCATGCAGGCCGTCGCCCAGTCGATCGCCAGCCTTCCCACGGTGCGCGAGGCCTTCGACGACGAGGACCCCTCCGCGACCATCCAGCCGATCGCCGAGGTCATCCGCGAGGCCTCGGACCTCGCCTACGTGGTGGTGGCGAACGCTGAGGGCATCCGCTACTCGCACCCGAACCCGTACCGGATCGGCGAGAAGGTCTCCACCGACCCGTCCATCCCCCTGTCCGGGCAGATCTACGTCGGCACCCAGACCGGCACGCTGGGCACCTCGTGGCGCGTGAAGGTGCCGATCTTCGCCGACGACGGAGAGGTCATCGGCACGGCGTCCGTCGGCATCCTCGAGTCCGAGCTCAACGACGAGTTCCTCCGGAACCTCGTCTGGCTGATCTCGGCGATGCTCGCGGCCGCGGTGCTCGGCGTGTTCGGGTCGGCCTGGGTGACCTCCGTCATCCGCCGCCGGATCTACCTGCTGGAGCCGCACCAGATCGCCGCGCTCGTGAAGAACCAGGAGACGACGCTGCACGGCCTCAGCGAGGGCGTCGTCTCCGTCGACGGCTCCGGCCGGATCACGCTCGTCAACGACGCCGCCGCGCGCTTCCTCGGCCGGGACGCGGCCGACCTCGACGGCGCCGACGCCGCGGAGGCGCTCGGCGAGGAGCTGCACACCGTGCTCCTCGAGGGCGAGGACGCCGGCCGGCCGGTGATCGTCGGATCGCACGTGCTCGTCGCGCGGAGCACGGGCGGCGAGGTCGACGGGGAGGGCGTCGAGGCGACGCTGCTGCTGCGCGACCACACCGAGCTGCACGACGTGGTGCGGCGCGTGGAGGCCGCGGATGCGATCATCGCCTTCCGTGAGCGGTTCGGCCTGCCGAAGGGGCTCAGCGCAGAGACGCTCGAGCGGGTCGCGGCGGCTCTCGCCGCACGGCCCGACGCCTCGGCGACGGAGATCGGCGAGGACGTGCAGATCTCCCGCGTCAGCGCGCGGCGCTACCTGGAGCATCTCGCCAGCTCCGGACGGGCGATCCGCACGCTCGACTACTCCACCAAGGGTCGGCCGGGCACGCGCTACCGGGCCAACGATCCGGTCTGACCGGAATCCACGCGCACAACCCCTGGGACTGAGTGTCCTGTTGTGCGACACTGGATCGCATCAGACGGTGCCGTCGACAACCCGGATCGAAGGAGATCTCATGGTGCGCAGTCCCTATCCCGACGTGGAGATCCCCGCGGTCTCCATCCACGACTTCCTCTTCGGGGATCTCGACGAATCGCAGCTCGACACCGTCGCGCTCGTCGACGGCATGAGCGGCGCGACGACGACCTATCGCCAGCTCGTGGGCCAGATCGACCTCTTCGCCGGAGCCCTGGCCGCCCGCGGGGTCGGAGTCGGCACCCGCGTCGCCGTGCTGTGCCCGAACGTCCCCGCCTTCGCCACCGTGTTCCATGGCATCCTGCGCGCAGGCGCCACCGCCACGACCGTCAACTCGCTGTACACGGCGGAGGAGATCGCGAATCAGCTCACGGATGCCGGTGCGACCTGGCTGGTCACCGTCACGCCGCTGCTCGCCGGGGCGCAGGCCGCCGCCGAGCGCCTCGGCATCGACGCGGACCATCTCATCGTCCTGGACGGCGCGGAAGGGCATCCCTCACTCCCCTCGATGCTCGCAGAGGGACACGCGGCCCCGACCGTGATGTTCGACCCCGCCACGCACCTCGCGGTCCTCCCTTACTCCTCCGGCACCACGGGCCGGCCGAAGGGGGTCATGCTCACGCACCGCAACCTCGTCGCGAACGTCTCCCAATGCCGCCCCGTGCTCGGCGTCGACGAGACCGACCGCGTGCTCGCCGTGCTCCCCTTCTTCCACATCTACGGGATGACGGTGCTGCTGAACTTCGCTCTGCGGCAGCGCGCCGCGCTCGTCACCATGCCGAAGTTCGACCTCGTCGAGTTCCTGCGGATCATCGCCGAGCACCGCACCACCTGGGTGTTCGTCGCCCCGCCGATCGCGGTCGCGCTGGCGAAGCATCCGATCGTCGACCAGTACGACCTGTCCTCCGTGAAGGTCGTCTTCTCCGGCGCCGCCCCGCTCGACGGCGCCCTCGCCGCCGCCGTCGCCGAACGGCTCGGCTGCACGGTCACCCAGGGCTACGGCATGACCGAGACCAGCCCCGCCGTGAACCTCATCTCCGAGCACCGCGACGACATCGACCGCTCCAGCATCGGCCCTCTCGTGCCGAACACCCAGGCGCGCCTGGTCGACCCGGAGACGGGTGCCGACATCGAGCAGCCGGCCGAGGGTGTCAGCGCGCCCGGCGAGCTCTGGGTGCGCGGCCCCCAGGTCATGACCGGCTACCTCGGACGGGAGGACGCCACGGCGGAGATGATCGACGCGGACGGCTGGCTGCACACCGGCGACATCGCCACGGTCACCCACGACGGCATCTTCCGCATCGTCGACCGGCTCAAGGAGCTGATCAAGTACAAGGGCTACCAGGTCGCTCCGGCCGTGCTGGAGGCGGTGCTCCTGGAGCATCCGGCGATCGCCGACGCCGCGGTGATCGGGGTTCCCGACGACGACGCGCAGGAGGTCCCGAAAGCGTTCGTTGTGCGACAGTCGGGAGCAGAGCTCGACGAGGATGCCGTGATGGCGCATGTCGCCTCCCACGTGGCCCCGCACGAGAAGGTGCGTCGGGTCGAGTTCATCGATGCGATCCCGAAGTCGGCCTCCGGGAAGATCCTGCGCAAGGATCTGCGGGCACGCTGACCCTCGCGCAGATGCGAAGAAGCCCGCCACCCCTGAGGGGGCGGCGGGCTTCTTCGTGCGAGCGGGATGCTTACTCGGACTTCTCCTCGACGGCGTCCTCGGCGGCAGCCTCGGCTGCTTCGCCCTCGACCTGCGACTCGGCGCCGGCCTCGGCGGCCTCGTCGGCGACGGGAGCCTCCTCGACGGGAGCCTCCTCGACGACCTCGGCCGGCTTCTCAGCCTTCTCGGCCTTCGGGGCGGCGGCCTTCTTGGTCGACTTCGCCTTCGGGGTGACGGGCTCGAGGACGAGCTCGATCACGGCCATGGGGGCGTTGTCGCCCTTGCGGTTGCCGACCTTGGTGATGCGCGTGTAGCCACCCTCGCGATCCGCGACGAGCGGAGCGATCTCGTTGAACAGCACGTGCGCGGCGTCCTTGTTGGTGCGCAGCACCGTCAGGGCGCGACGACGCGCGTGCAGGTCGCCGCGCTTGGCCAGCGTGACGAGGCGCTCGGCGAGCGGACGAAGGCGCTTGGCCTTGGTCTCGGTCGTCTTGATCGACTTGTGGGTGAAGAGCTGTGCGGCGAGGTTGGCAAGCAGCAGGCGCTCGTGGGCGGGGCCGCCTCCGAGGCGGGGACCCTTGGTGGGCTTGGGCATAATCGTCTAACTCCTGGTCAGGAAAGGTCGGGTATCAGAAGGACTCGTCTTCGCTGCCGCCGTAGAAGTGGGCGCCGTCGAAACCGGGCACCGAATCCTTGAGCGACAGACCGAGCGAGATGAGCTTGTCGCGCACCTCGTCGACCGACTTCTGGCCGAAATTGCGGATGTTCATGAGCTGCGTCTCCGAGAGGGCGACGAGCTCCGAAACGGTGTTGATGCCCTCGCGCTTCAGGCAGTTGTACGAGCGCACGGACAGGTCGAGGTCCTCGATAGGCATGGACAGCTCGCTGGAGTTCACAGCCTCCACCGGCGCCGGGCCGATCTCGATGCCCTCGGCCTCGACGTTCAGTTCGCGAGCGAGGCCGAACAGCTCGGTGAGCGTCTTCGCCGCCGAGGCGACGGCGTCACGCGGGCTGATCGCGGACTTGGTCTCGACGTCCAGGACGAGCTTGTCGAAGTCGGTGCGCTCACCGGCACGGGTGGCGTCGACGCGGTAGCTGACCTTGAGGACCGGCGAGTAGATCGAGTCGATCGGGATCTGACCGGCCTCGGCGTACTCGTTGCGGTTCTGCGTCGCCGAGACGTAGCCGCGGCCGCGCTCGATGGTGAGCTCGAGCTCGAACTTCGCGGTGTCGTTCAGGGTCGCGATGACGAGCTCGGGGTTGTGCACCTCGACACCGGCCGGAGCCGAGATGTCGGCGGCGGTCACTTCACCGGCACCGGTCTTGCGCAGGTACGCCGTGATGGGCTCGTCGCGCTCCGACGAGACCACGAGCTGCTTGATGTTGAGGATGATCTCGGTGACATCCTCCTTCACGCCGGGGATGGTGCTGAACTCGTGCAGCACGCCGTCGATGCGCACGCTGGTGACGGCGGCACCGGGGATCGACGACAGCAGGCTGCGGCGCAGCGCGTTGCCGATCGTGTAGCCGAAGCCGGGCTCCAGAGGCTCGATGACGAACCGGCTCCGGTTCTCGACGATCTTTTCCTCGGTCAGTGTGGGACGCTGTGCAATAAGCACTCTGTGTTCCTTTCGATCACATGCCCGCTATATGACATGTGGTGGGGTGAGGTCTTGAGTTGTGACGTTGCCTGCGGCCCGTCCAGCGGGGCGCGATGCCCGCGACGGGCTGGCCGCTCGGTCCCTGAGCTTGTCGAGGGGGCCGAGCGGCCATGAGCCTGCGTCAGACGCGGCGGCGCTTCGGCGGGCGGCAGCCGTTGTGCGCCTGCGGGGTGACGTCCTGGATCGAGCCGACCTCGAGGCCGGCGGCCTGCAGCGAGCGGATCGCGGTCTCGCGGCCGGAGCCCGGACCCTTCACGAAGACGTCGACCTTCTTGACGCCGTGCTCCTGCGCCTGGCGCGCAGCGGACTCGGCGGCCATGCCTGCGGCGTACGGGGTGGACTTGCGGGAGCCCTTGAAGCCCACGCCACCGGAGGACGCCCAGCTGATGACAGCGCCGGACGGGTCGGTGATCGAGACGATGGTGTTGTTGAACGTCGACTTGATGTGGGCCTGGCCCAGCGCGATGTTCTTCTTCTCCTTGCGGCGCGGCTTGCGCGCGGCGGCCTTGGGTGCAGCCATGAAAATGTTCTCCTAGTCCCTGGGGGCCGCTGCTTAGCGGGCCTTCTTCTTGCCGGCGACGGTGCGCTTCGGGCCCTTGCGGGTACGGGCGTTGGTCTTGGTGCGCTGTCCGCGGACCGGAAGACCACGACGGTGACGGAGACCCTCGTAGGAGCCGATCTCGACCTTGCGGCGGATGTCTGCGGCGACCTCGCGGCGCAGGTCACCCTCCACCTTGTAGTTGCCTTCGATGTAGTCGCGGAGGGCGACGAGCTGGTCGTCGGTGAGGTCCTTGACGCGGATCGACTCGTCGATCTCGGTGGCCTTGAGGATCTCGACCGAGCGGGTACGGCCGACGCCGTAGATGTAGGTAAGGGCGATCACCACGCGCTTGTCGCGCGGGATGTCAACGCCGGCAAGACGTGCCATGCGGTTCTCCTGGGTGTTGTGGAGGTGTGGAGCAGGATCGGTGCCCGGGCCTCCGCCCCGAGGTGTCCCCCACCGGAGTGGGTTCTGATCCTGCCGTCATGTGTATTGAGTTGTGAGTCGATCCGAAGAGATCAGCCCTGGCGCTGCTTGTGGCGCGGGTTGCTCTTGCAGATCACCATGACGCGGCCGTGACGGCGGATCACCTTGCAGTGATCGCAGATGGGCTTGACGCTCGGGTTGACCTTCATGATGTTTCCTGTTCGCTGTCTTCGTACCGCCCCGAGGGGCAGGCCGTTACTTCTCGACCGATCAGCGGTAGCGGTAGACGATGCGTCCGCGCGTCAGGTCGTAGGGGCTGAGCTCCACGACCACGCGGTCCTCGGGGATGATGCGGATGTAGTTCTGCCGCATCTTGCCGGAGATCGTTGCCAGAACCTTGTGTCCGTTGGTGAGCTCAACGCGGAACATCGCGTTGGGCAGCGCCTCGGACACGACGCCCTCGATCTCGATGACACCGTCTTTCTTAGCCATAGCCTCGCTGACGCTTCTGCAGACCGGTCGATCTGCGGTGGGTGATTTGGATTGCGGCGCCGCGCCGATTCGGACACGCCGAATCAAGGCGCAAGGCACCAAAGATCTATGGTATCCCACGGCTGGGGTTCCGGCAAGCCGGGCGCCCCGCCGCGGATGCCGGATCAGCCGAGCAGCTTCTCCATCTCGGAGATCTCGCCCTTCGCGAGGTCCAGGCGCTTGCCGTTGACCTCGACGGTCGGGGTGCCCTGGATCTCGTGCTTCTCGGTCTGGTCGCCGACGAAGGACATGTAGGTGCCGTCCGCGATGCAGTCCGCCGCGGCGCCCGCACCCGCCTGCTCGGCGAGGGTGGCGAGCTCGTCGTCGCTGAGACCCGGGGTGTTCTCGGCCGGCTGCTGCTCGAAGAGCAGGTTGAAGAAGTCGAGCGCGGCGTCGGGGGCCTTCTCCGCGACGCAGTACATGGCACCGGCGGCGCGGGTCGAGTACTTCGTGTTCTGCGAGTACCGGTCGAGGATCGAGACGGGGTGCACGTTCAGCGTGATGTCGCCGTTCGCCGCGGCGGTCTGCAGCTGCTCGCCGTACTGGCTCTCGAAGTCGCCGCAGATGGGGCACATGAAGTCGACGTAGGTGTCGACCTCGTCCTCACCGTCGCCGAAGGAGATGGCACCCGTCTCCTGGTTGACGATCGCGCTCTCGGGGGCCACCCCGGGCGCCGTGGCCTGGTTGTTCAGGAGCACGACGACGGCGCCGAGCGCGACGAGCACGACCACCACTGCCGCCGAGACTCCGATCGCGAACCAGTTGGTGTTGCTCTTCGCGGCTGCCATTGCTTTCCGTTCTGTCACGGCCCGGACACGGTGCCGGCGGGCCTGAAGCCTGCGGGCGCGGACGCGCCCGCGTCTATTGTGCCCTGAGAATCCTATGCGCCCGTTGTGACGGGCACCCCGTGCGCTGCCGGCTCACGCGAGCGGAACGGGCACCACGCCGAACGGCGCGAGGCCCTCCGCTCCCCCGTCGGGGGCCGTGAGCACCCAGATGCCGTCCGCGTGCACGGCGACGCTGTGCTCCCAGTGCGAGCCGTCGCTGCCGTCGATCGTCGAGACCGTCCAGTCGTCGTCCTCGACGAACGTCGTCTCGCCGCCAGCGGTCACCATCGGCTCGATCGCGACCACGAGTCCGGGCTTGATCTCGGCTCCCGGGTCGGGGGTGCGGTAGTTGAAGACGCTGGGCGCCTCGTGCATCTTCCGGCCGATGCCGTGGCCGACGTACTCGCGGAGGATGCCGTAGGTCTCCCCCGACACCGCCGACGGGCCCTGCGCCTCGATGTACTCCTGGATGGCCGCGCCGACGTCGCCGAGGTGGGAGGCGGACGCCATCGCGGCGATGCCCGCCCACATCGAGCCCTCGGTCACGCGCGAGAGCTCCTCGCGCAGCGCGACGAGCTCCGGTCGCGACTCGTCCGGCACCACCACGGTGATCGCGCTGTCGCCGTTCCATCCCTGGAACTGGGCGCCGCAGTCCACCGACACGATGTCCCCGGGCTGCAGGACGCGGTCTCCGGGGATGCCGTGCACGACCTCCTCGTTCACGGACACGCAGATCGTGTGGTGGTAGCCACGGACCAGCTGGAAGTTCGACTCGGCGCCACGGGCGAGGATCACCCGGTTCGCCTCGGCATCCAGCTCGAGCGTCGTCACCCCCGGACGGATCAGCGGGCGGACGGCCTCCAGCGCCGCCGCCGTGATCAGCCCGGGCTCGACCATGGAGCGCAGCTGAGCCGGGGTCTTGTAGATCGACCGGCGGAACATCGCGGGTCCGCTCAGACGGCGACGCGGAGGCCGCGGGCGTCGAGTGCGGCGAAGATGCGCTCAGTGATCTCGTCGAGCGAGCCCACGCCGTCGATGCGGTCCACGATGCCGCGGGCGCCGTACACCTCGAGGATCGGAGCGGTCTCGTGCTCGTAGATGTCCAGGCGGTGCGCGATGGCCTCGTCGGTGTCATCCGACCGGCCCTGCTCGGTGGCGCGGAGCTTGAGCCTGGTGAGGCTCTCCTCGCGGGGCACGTCAAGCAGGATGACCGCGTCGAGCGCCTCGTCGCGTCCGCCGAGGAATGCGTCGAGGTGCGTCACCTGGGTGGTGTTGCGCGGGTAGCCGTCGAGCAGGAAGCCGTGCGCGGCGTCCTCCTGCGACAGCCGGTCGCGCACGATCTCGCTGGTGAGCTCGTCGGGCACGAGGTCGCCGGCCTCCAGGATCGCGGTCACCTTCTGGCCGAGCTCGGTGCCCGCCTTGATGTTCGCGCGGAAGATGTCACCGGTCGACACGACCGGGATGCCGAACGACTCGGCGATGCGGACACCCTGCGTGCCCTTGCCGGAGCCCTGCGGCCCGACGATGAGAAGACGTGCGGATGCGGTCATCGGAGAAGCCCTTCGTAGTGACGCTGCTGCAGCTGCGCATCGATCTGCTTGACCGTCTCGAGACCCACACCGACGATGATGAGGATCGAGGCGCCGCCGAACGGGAAGTTCTGGTTGGCGCCGACGGTCGCGAGCGCGATCAGCGGGATGAGCGCGATCAGGCCCAGATAGATGGAACCGGGAAGCGTGATGCGGGTGAGCACGTAGTCGAGGTACTCGGCGGTCGGACGACCTGCGCGGATGCCGGGGATGAACCCGCCGTACTTCTTCATGTTGTCGGCCACCTCGACGGGGTTGAACGTGATGGCGACGTAGAAGTAGGTGAACCCGATGATCAGCAGGAAGTACGCGACCATGTAGATCGGGTGGTTGCCCGTGGTGAAGTAGGTGCTGATCCAGACCACCCAGGCGGCCGGCTCGGAGCCGTCCTGCGGAGTGTTGAACTGCGCGATCAGCGCGGGGATGTACAGCAGCGACGAGGCGAAGATGACCGGGATCACACCCGCCATGTTCACCTTGATCGGGATGTAGGTGTTCGTGCCGCCGTACGTGCGGCGACCGACCATGCGCTTCGCGTACTGCACGGGGATGCGGCGCTGCGACTGCTCGACGAAGACCACGAGACCCATCACCAGGATGCCGACGAGGAGGACCAGCAGGAACGTCTCGAAGCCCTTGCTCTCCCAGATCAGCCACATGGCGCCCGGGAAGGTCGCGGCGATCGAGGTGAAGATCAGCAGGGACATGCCGTTGCCGATGCCGCGCTCGGTCACGAGCTCGGCGAACCACATGATGAGGCCGGTGCCGGCGGTCATCGCCATGATGATGAGCAGCTGCGCCCACCACACGTCGTTGGTGAGGAGGTTCTGGCAGGCGGCGACCTCGGTGGTGCCGAAGAGCTGTCCGCTGCGCGCCACCGTGACGAGAGTCGTCGACTGCAGCAGCGCGAGCGCGATGGTGAGGTAGCGCGTGTACTGGGTCAGCTTGGCCTGGCCGGCCTGACCCTCCTTGTGCAGCGCCTCGAAGTGCGGGATGACCACGCGGAGGAGCTGGGTGATGATCGTCGCGGTGATGTACGGCATGACGCCGAGGGCGAAGATCGACAGCTGCAGCAGCGCACCGCCGGAGAAGAGGTTGACCAGGCCGAGCAGTCCCTCGGTGCCGGCGTTCTCCGCCAGACACGCCTCGACGTTCGGGAAGTGCACGAACGGAGCGGGGATGTTGGAGCCGAGCCGGTAGATGGCGACGATGGCCAGGGTGAAACCGATCTTCCGACGCAGGTCTGGCGTGCGGAAGATCCGCGCGATGGCGCTAAACAAAGACGTTCCTCCTGAAAAGGTTGCCGGTCCTGAGGAACGGCTGAAAGACCAGGGTAACTCAAACCCTGGACCCGGTAAGACTAGCCGACCTCCGGAGCGGGGGACGCAACCACAAAGGGGGCCGGAGAAACTCCGGCCCCCTCTGTGCGGTGGTTACTTGACGGAACCGCCCGCTGCGACGATCTTCTGCTCGGCGGAACCCGAGACCTTGTCGACCGACACGGTGAGCTTGACGGCGATGTCGCCGTTTCCGAGAACCTTGACCTTCTCGTTCTTGCGAACGGCGCCCTTGGCGACCAGGTCGCTGACGGTGACGTCGCCACCCTTCGGGTACAGCTCCGCGAGCTTCTCCAGGTTCACGACCTGGTACTCGACGCGGAACGGGTTCTTGAACCCGCGCAGCTTCGGGGTGCGCATGTGCAGCGGCATCTGCCCACCCTCGAAGCCGACGCGAACGGTGTTGCGCGCCTTGGTGCCCTTGGTGCCGCGACCCGCGGTCTTGCCCTTGGAGCCCTCACCACGGCCGACACGGGTCTTGGCGGTGTTGGATCCGGGGACCGGACGCAGGTGGTGGACCTTCAGCACGCCGGGACGGGATGCCGGAGCATCCTTCTTCGGGGCGGCCTTCTTGGCAGTGGGCTTGGCCTCCGCCTTGTCGGCAGCGGCCTTCGCCGGAGCCTTCTTGGCGGCGGGCTTCTTCTCGGCTGCGGCCTTGGGAGCAGCTGCCTTCTTCGGGGCCTTCTCGGCCTCGACGGCTTCGTTCTTCTCAGCCATTAGTCGATCTCCTCAACCTTCACGAGGTGGGCGACGGTCTTGACGTAGCCGCGCGTCTGCGCGTCGTCGGGACGGACGGTGCTGTCACCGATCCGCTTCAGACCGAGGCTGCGCAGCGTCTCGCGCTGGTTCTGCTTCTCGCTCACCTTGGACTTGATCTGCGTGACCTTGAGCCGGGCGGCCATCAGGCACCTACCTTCTGTGCGGCGAGAGCCTCGGCCTCGGCGCGGACAAGACGCGCGGGGGCGACCTGGTCGAACTCGAGACCACGGCGCGCGGCGACCGCACGGGGCTCCTCGAGCTGCTTCAGGGCCTCCACCGTCGCGTGCACGATGTTGATCGTGTTCGACGAGCCGAGCGACTTCGACAGGACGTCGTGGATGCCGGCGCACTCGAGCACGGCGCGAACCGGACCACCCGCGATGACACCGGTACCGGCAGCGGCCGGACGGAGCAGCACGACGCCGGCGGCGGCCTCACCCTGCACGGGGTGCGGGATGGTGCTGCCGACGCGCGGAACGCGGAAGAAGTTGCGCTTGGCCTCTTCGACACCCTTCGAGATGGCGAGCGGGACCTCACGGGCCTTGCCGTAGCCGACGCCCACCAGGCCGTTGCCGTCGCCGACGACCACGAGAGCGGTGAAGCTGAAGCGACGACCGCCCTTCACGACCTTCGAGACGCGGTTGATGGTGACGACGCGCTCCAGGAACTGGTTGTCCCCGCGGTCGCGCGAGTTGCGGTCGCGGCCGCCCTGGTTGCGGTCGCGACCGCCGCGGCGGCCCTCACGCTGGTCGCGAGCGGGCTCGGATGCCTCGGTCGAGGCAGCAGCCGTCTCGGTCACTTCGTTCTCCTTGATGTCACTCACAGTGCCAGCCCCCCTTCACGGGCGCCTTCGGCGATGGCGGCGACGCGACCGGCGTAGCGGTTGCCGCCACGGTCGAACACGGCCTCGGAAACGCCGGCGGCCTTCGCGCGCTCGGCGAGGAGCTCGCCGACCTTGCGGGCCTTGGCGGTCTTGTCGCCCTCGAGAGCGCGCAGGTCGGTCTCGAGCGTCGAAGCGGAGGCCACGGTGTGACCCTTGCTGTCGTCGACGAGCTGCACGAAGACGTGGCGAGCGGAACGGTTGACGACGAGGCGCGGACGCGCCTCGGTGCCGACGACCTTCTTGCGAAGGCGGGCGTGACGACGCGCGCGGGCGTCAGACTTTGACTTGAGAGCCATGGTTACTTACCACTCTTTCCGGCCTTGCGACGCACGACCTCGCCGGCGTAGCGCACACCCTTGCCCTTGTACGGCTCGGGCTTGCGGATCTTGCGGATGTTCGCAGCCGCCTCGCCGACGGCCTGCTTGGAGATACCGCTCACGGTGAGCTTGTTGGTGCCCTCGACCGTGAAGGTGATGCCGGCGGGCGGGTCGACCAGGACCGGGTGCGAGAAGCCGAGGGCGAACTCGACCGAGCTGCCCTTCTGCGCCACGCGGTAACCGGTGCCGACGACCTCGAGACCCTTGGAGTAGCCCTGGGTCACGCCGATGATGTTGTTGTTGATGAGGGTGCGGGTCAGGCCGTGGAGCGACCGCGACGCACGCTCGTCGTCGGGACGGGTGACGAGAACCTGGTTCTCCTCGACCGCGACCTCGATGGGGCTGGCGACCGTCAGGGTGAGCTCACCCTTCGGGCCCTTCACCGCGACCTCGCGGCCGTCGACCGAAACGGTCACGCCCGCGGGAACGTCGATGGGAAGTCGTCCGATACGCGACATGTTCGATTACCACACGTAGGCGAGAACTTCTCCGCCCACGCCCTTCTGCTCAGCCTGACGGTCGGTGAGAAGACCGGAGGAGGTGGACAGGATGGCCACGCCGAGGCCGCCGAGGACCTTGGGGAGCTCCGTCGACTTCGCGTACACGCGGAGACCGGGCTTCGAGACGCGCTTGATGCCGGCGATCGACCGCTCGCGGTTCGGGCCGTACTTCAGCGTGAGGGTCAGGTTCTTGCCGACGCGAGCGTCAGAGGTCTCCCAGCCCGCGATGTAGCCCTCCTGCTGGAGGATCTCGGCGATGTGCGTCTTCAGCTTGCTCGACGGCAGGGTCACGGAGTCGTGGTGCGCCGAGTTCGCGTTGCGCAGACGGGTCAGCAGATCTGCGACCGGGTCTGTCATTGTCATTGTTGTTTTCCTTTGTTCATGAGGTTCCGGCTGCCGTTACACGACAGACGGCCTGCGATGACACGCAATCTTCGATTGTACGGCATGACGGGAGCCGGATGCTGCGCACGAACGCAGCATCCGGCTCTCACATGTCGAGGCTTACGCCTGGGCGTCGTCCGAGCGGAACGGGAAGCCGAGTGCGCGGAGCAGAGCCCGGCCCTCGTCATCCGTCTTCGCGGTGGTGACGACGGTGATGTCGAAACCGCGAACCCGGTCGATCTTGTCCTGGTCGATCTCGTGGAACACGCTCTGCTCCTGGAGACCGAAGGTGTAGTTGCCGTTGCCGTCGAACTGCTTGGCCGAGAGGCCGCGGAAGTCGCGGATACGGGGCAGGGCGAGCGAGACCAGGCGGTCCAGGAACTCCCAGGCGCGGTCGCCACGCAGGGTGACGTGTGCGCCGATGGGCTGGCCCTCGCGCAGCTTGAACTGCGCGATCGACTTGCGAGCCTTGGTGACGATCGGCTTCTGACCGGTGATCTTGGTGAGGTCGTCGACCGCACCATCGATCACCTTGCTGTCACGAGCCGCCTCGCCGACACCGGTGTTGACGACGACCTTGACCAGGCCGGGGATCTGCATGACGTTCGTGTAACCGAACTCCTCCTGCAGAGCCTTCTTGATCTCGGCGTTGTACTTCGCCTTCAGGCGGGGCTGGATCTTGCCAGCCACCGCAGCGTCGGTCGTTGCCATCAGAGGTCCTTACCGCTCTTCTTCGCGTAACGCACGCGGACGGTGCGCTTGACGCCGTCCTTGGTCTGCTCCTCGACCCGGTGGCCGACCTTGGTCGGCTTCTTGGTCGAGGGGTCGACGACTGCGACGTTCGAGATGTGGATGGGAGCCTCGACGGTCTCGAGGCCACCCGTCTTGGTGCCACGCTGCGTCTGGCCGACGCGGCTGTGCTTGGTGACGTAGTTCACGCCCTCGACGACGACGCGGTTCTGCTCGACAAGGATCTCGAGGACCTTGCCCTGCTTGCCGCGGTCGCCGCCCTTGGCCTGAGTCCGTCCGGTGATGACCTGAACCAGGTCGCCCTTCTTGATCTTCGCCATGATCAGATGACCTCCGGTGCCAGCGAGACGATCTTCATGAACTTCTTGTCACGAAGCTCACGACCGACCGGGCCGAAGATGCGGGTGCCGCGGGGCTCCCCGTCGTTCTTCAGGATCACGGCGGCGTTCTCGTCGAACTTGATGTAAGAGCCGTCGGGACGACGGGTCTGCTTCACGGTGCGGACGATGACCGCCTTGACGACGTCGCCCTTCTTGACGTTGCCACCGGGGATCGCGTCCTTGACGGTCGCGACGATGGTGTCGCCCAGGCCCGCGTAGCGGCGGCGCGAGCCGCCGAGGACGCGGATGGTGAGCAGCTCCTTGGCGCCGGTGTTGTCGGCGACCTTGAGTCGGGACTCCTGCTGAATCACTTGGCCTTCTCCAGAATCTCCACCAGACGCCAGCGCTTGGTGGCGCTCAGCGGGCGGGTCTCGTTGATGAGGACCAGGTCGCCGATGCCGGCGGAGTTCGCCTCATCGTGCGCCTTGACCTTCGAGGTGCGGCGGATGACCTTGCCGTAAAGCGGGTGCTTCACGCGGTCCTCGACCTCGACCACGATGGTCTTGTCCATCTTGTCGCTGACGACGTAGCCACGACGAGCCTTGCGGTAGCCACGGGCGTCCGCGTCGCGGACGTCGTGTGCGGCGTGCTCTGCCTCGACGGCGGCTTCCTTCTTGGTGGCCATCACTCAGCCTCTTCCTTCACGGCGTCGTCAGCGGCATCCGCCTTCTTCGCCTTCGACTTGGTCGCCTTCTTGGCCGGAGCCTCGACCGGAGCGGGCGTCGCACGGATGCCCAGCTCGCGCTCGCGGATCACGGTGTACAGGCGCGCGATGTCGCGCTTGACGGCGCGGATGCGGCCGTGGCTCTCCAGCTGGCCGGTGGCCGACTGGAAACGGAGGTTGAACAGCTCCTCCTTGGCCTTGCGCAGCTCCTCAACGAGGCGCTGGTCTTCGAACGTGTCGAGCTCTGCCGGAGCGAGCTCCTTGGTGCCGATCGCCATTACGCGTCGCCCTCCTCGCGCTTGATGATGCGTGCCTTGAGCGGCAGCTTGTGGATTGCTCGGGTGAGTGCCTCGCGAGCGAGCTGCTCGTTGACACCTGCGACCTCGAAGAGGACGCGACCCGGCTTGACGTTGGCGACCCACCACTCGGGCGAGCCCTTACCGGAACCCATTCGGGTCTCAGCCGGCTTCTTGGTGAGCGGGCGGTCCGGGTAGATGTTGATCCACACCTTTCCACCACGCTTGATGTGACGGGTCATCGCGATACGAGCGGACTCGATCTGACGGTTCGTCACGTAGGCCGGGGTGAGCGCCTGGATGCCGAACTCACCGAACGACACCTTGGTGCCACCGGTGGCCTGACCGTCGCGCTTCGGGTGGTGCTGCTTGCGGTACTTGACCTTACGGGGAATAAGCATCAGGCAGACGCTCCTTCTGCGACGGGTGCCTCGTTGCGCGGGCCACGGCGACGGTCGCCACGGTCGTCACGACGGGACTTCGGTGCGTTGGCCTGCTCGCGAGCAAGCTCCTTGTTGGTGAGGTCGCCCTTGTAGATCCAGACCTTCACGCCGATGCGGCCGAAGGTGGTCTTCGCCTCGTAGAAGCCGTAGTCGATGTTCGCGCGCAGCGTGTGCAGCGGCACACGACCCTCGCGGTAGAACTCCGAGCGGCTCATCTCGGCGCCGCCGAGGCGGCCGGAGACCTGGATGCGGATGCCCTTGGCGCCAGCGCGCTGCGCGCCCTGGAGACCCTTGCGCATCGCGCGACGGAACGCCACGCGAGCAGACAGCTGCTCGGCGATGCCCTGGGCGACGAGCTGAGCGTCGGCCTCGGGGTTCTTCACCTCGAGGATGTTCAGCTGGATCTGCTTGCCCGTGAGCTTCTCGAGGTCGCCGCGGATGCGCTCGGCCTCGGCGCCACGACGACCGATCACGATGCCCGGGCGGGCGGTGTGGATGTCGACGCGGACGCGGTCGCGGGTGCGCTCGATCTCGATGTTCGAGACGCCGGCGCGGTCGAGCTGCGTCTGCAGCAGACGACGGATCTTGATGTCCTCGGCCACGTAGTCCGCGTAGCGCTGACCCGGCTTCGTCGAGTCAGAGAACCAGCGCGAGACGTGGTCCGTGGTGATGCCGAGGCGGAAGCCGTACGGGTTGACCTTCTGTCCCATTACTTGCTCGCCTTCTTGTTGCTGTCGCCGGCGACGGCCGGGGCCGCCTCGGGCGTCGAGAGCACGACCGTGATGTGGCTCGTGCGCTTCTTGATCTGGAAAGCGCGACCCTGTGCACGGGGCTGGAAACGCTTGAGCGTCGTGCCCTCGTCCACGTACGCGTTCTTCACGTACAGGTCCTGCTCGTCGAGGTACTCGCCGTCACGATCCGCCTTGACCTGCGCGTTGGCCATGGCCGACGCGACAAGCTTGTAGATCGGCTCACTGGCGCTCTGCTGTGCGAACTTCAGGATCGCCAGAGCCTCCTGGGCCTGCTTGCCCTTGATGAGCGCGACGACACGACGAGCCTTCTGAGGGGTCACGCGGATGTGTCGCACGCGTGCGATGGACTCCACCATTTCTCTCTCCTCTATCGCCCCCGCGTCAGCGGCGGCGGCCCTTCTTGTCGTCCTTCTCGTGGCCGCGGAAGGTGCGGGTGGGCGCGAACTCGCCCAGCTTGTGACCGACCATGGTCTCGGACACAAACACGGGGATGTGCTTGCGACCGTCGTGGACCGCGATCGTGTGACCCAGCATGGCCGGGATGATCATGGACCGGCGCGACCAGGTCTTGATGACGTTCTTCGTGCCGGCTTCGTTCTGGCCGATCACCTTGCGAAGCAGGTGCTCGTCGACGAAGGGGCCCTTCTTAAGACTGCGAGGCATCTTCTCTTACTCCTACTTGCGCTTCTTGCCGGCGTTACGACGACGCACGATGTACTTGTCGCTTTCCTTGTTGGCGTGACGGGTACGACCCTCAGCCTGGCCCCAGGGGGTGACGGGGTGACGACCACCGGACGTCTTGCCCTCACCACCACCGTGCGGGTGGTCCACCGGGTTCATCGCGACACCGCGGACGGTCGGGCGGACGCCCTTCCAGCGCATGCGGCCGGCCTTGCCCCAGTTGATGTTCGACTGCTCGGCGTTGCCGACCTCGCCGATGGTCGCGCGGCAGCGCGCATCGACGTTGCGGATCTCGCCCGAGGGGAGACGCAGCTGAGCGTAGGGGCCGTCCTTGGCGACGAGACGGACGGATGCACCGGCCGAACGCGCCATCTTCGCGCCGCCGCCGGGGCGGAGCTCGATCGCGTGGATGACGGTACCCGTGGGGATGTTCTTCAGCGGGAGGTTGTTGCCCGGCTTGATGTCGGCCGAGGGACCCGACTCGACGATGTCGCCCTGCTTCAGCTTCGCCGGCGCGAGGATGTAGCGCTTCTCGCCGTCGAAGTAGTGCAGCAGCGCGATGCGCGCGGTGCGGTTGGGGTCGTACTCGATGTGAGCGACCTTGGCGTTCACGCCGTCCTTGTCATTGCGACGGAAGTCGATGACGCGGTACTGGCGCTTGTGGCCACCACCGATGTGACGGGTCGTGATGCGGCCCTGGTTGTTGCGACCACCGGTCTTGGCGAGCGGGCGCAGCAGCGACTTCTCCGGCGTCGATCGGGTGATCTCGGCGAAGTCAGCCACCGACGAGCCGCGGCGGCCCGGGGTCGTGGGCTTGTACTTGCGAATAGCCATTATCTAGTCCTTATCCCCCGGGTCAGCCGACTGCCGTGAAGATGTCGATGGTGCCCGACTTCAGGGTCACGATGGCGCGCTTGGTGTCCTTGCGCTTGCCGGTGCCGAAGCGGGTGCGACGAGCCTTGCCGACGCGGTTGATCGTGTTGACCGCAGCGACCTTGACGCCGAAGATCTTCTCGATGGCGAGCTTGATCTCGGTCTTCGAAGCGCGCGGGTCGACGAGGAAGGTGTACTTCCCCTCGTCGATGAGCCCGTAGCTCTTCTCGGACACGACCGGCTTCAGGATGACGTCGCGCGGGTCCTTGTTCAGGGCCGTCTGGAGAACAGATGCCTGCTCGCTCATGCGGAGACCTCCTGGTCAGCGGCGGACTTCGAGGCGATGAAGCCCTCGAGTGCGGCCTGGGTGAAGACGATGTCGTCGGAGACGAGCACGTCGTAGGCGTTGAGCTGGTCGAACGACAGCACGTGGACGTTGCTGAGGTTGCGGATGCTCTTGAGCGCGAGCTCGTCGCCGCGCTCGATGACCACGAGGACGTTCTTCGACGAGGCGACGGACGCGAGGAAGCTCGCGGCGGCCTTGGTCGAGGGCGCGCCCTCGGTGCCGAAGGTGTCGATCGCGTGCAGGCGCTCACCGCGGAAGCGGTCGCTCAGCGCGCCCAGGAGGGCGGCCGCGATCATCTTCTTGGGGGTGCGCTGCGAGTAGTCGCGCGGCTTCGGGCCGTGCACGATGCCACCACCGGTCATGTGCGGCGCGCGGATCGAGCCCTGACGGGCGTTACCCGTGCCCTTCTGCTTGAAGGGCTTGCGGCCTGCACCGGAGACCTCACCGCGACGCTTGGTCGAGTGGGTGCCCTGGCGGGCGGCGGCGAGCTGCGCGACGACGACCTGGTGGATGAGCGGGATGTTCGTCTTGACGTCGAACAGCGCGGCGGGGAGCTCGATCGAGCCAGCCTTCTTGCCGTCTGCCTTGAGGACGTCGAGCGCGAGAGTCGAGTCAGCCATGATCAGGCACCCTTCACTGCGTTGCGGACGTAGACGATGCGGCCGCGAGCACCGGGGACGGCGCCCTTGACGAGCAGCAGACCCTTCTCGGTGTCGATGGCGTGCACCGTGAGGTTGAGGACGGTCACGCGCTCGCCACCCATACGGCCGGCCATGCGCATGCCCTTGAAGACGCGGCTCGGGGTCGACGATGCGCCGATGGAGCCGGGCTTGCGGTGGTTGCGGTGCGCACCGTGCGAAGCCGAGACGCCCTTGAAGTTGTGGCGCTTCATGACACCGGCGGTGCCCTTGCCCTTGCTGGTGCCGACGACGTCGACGAGCTGGCCGGCCTCGAAGGTGCCGTCGACCGTGAGCTCCTGACCGAGCGAGTACTCGCCGGCGTCAGCCGTGCGGATCTCGGTCACGTGGCGGCGCGGCGTGACACCGGCAGCCTCGAAGTGAGCGGTCAGCGGCTTGTTCACCTTGCGCGGGTCGATCTGGCCGTACGCGATCTGCACGGCGTTGTAGCCGTCCTTCTCGGGGGTACGGATCTGGGTGACCACGTTCGGCGCGAGCTCGATGACGGTGACGGGAACGAGCTTGCCGTTCTCGTTCCAGACCTGGGTCATGCCGAGCTTGGTGCCGAGCATGCCCTTGGAAATCTTTGCGTTGATGTCAGCCATGTCGAACCTCAGAGCTTGATCTCGATGTTGACATCGGCCGGCAGGTCGAGACGCATCAGCGAGTCGACAGCCTTGGGCGTCGGGTCGACGATGTCGATCAGACGCTTGTGGGTGCGCATCTCGAAGTGCTCGCGGCTGTCCTTGTACTTGTGCGGCGACCGGATGACGCACACGACGTTCTTCTCGGTCGGAAGGGGCACGGGACCGACGACGGTCGCGCCCGCACGGGTCACGGTGTCGACGATCTTGCGTGCGGACGTGTCGATGACCTCGTGGTCATACGACTTCAGGCGAATGCGGATCTTCTGTCCCGCCATTGTCTGCTCTCTCTCTTTAAGCGTCTTACCGTCCGGGGCCGGGTGACCCTGGGGCATTGGACGCACGTCGGCGCTGTTCGCGCCTCGGCACTCGAACGGCTCTCGCGAGTCGATCTGCTGCACCACTGTTCTGCTGTCAGCCCGCACGCCCTGCGGCGTCCGGATTGCCGACCTCCGCCGCGCACGGCGGAGCCCTCATGATGAAGGTGTCGGGGTTGTCCTGCCACCCGCGGCCTAGGTCCCTGCGCTCCTGCGCCGCCTATGCACTGCCCTGGTGGTGATCCGGCGCACGCACAGCACGCCGAAATGTCGAACCTGTCTATTCTGCCATGGCCGATTTCACTTGTGCAAACCCGGGCGTGTCGCGCTCGCCGAGCATCCGCTGTGAACCCTCCGTCACGGCCTCGGCGCGGTCGGGGACCAGACGCGCCGTCGGGTCAGGCCGGACGGAGGGCGAGCGGGACGAGGCATCCCCATGCCTCGTCCCGCTCCGGGGCGGCGAACGGCGCGAGGGGGCACGCCGAACGCCAGGATCCCGCCGTGGAGGGCAGCGGAATCCTCGATCGAAGGCGCGGTGCAGTGGCGTTCCGCGCGGCCGCGGAGGAACGATGGTGCACTCGGTGCGTGCGCCGCACGATGAACCCCGACATCGTTCTCCCCAGAATCGTCGCGCGAGCGGATCGCACGAACCCGGACGCCGAACCCCTTCGGCATCCTGACTGCAAAGCCCCAGCAGTCGTGTGCAGTCTACTCACTCCGGACCCCGCGCTGTGATATTCCGGTGCGGCGCTCCGCGGTGGCCGCACGCAGAGTAGCGGCGGCCCTCCCGTCAGGGAGGACCGCCGCTCTCAATCCGTGGCGCGGGTCTTACTCGTTGCCGACAGCTCCGTCCGCGCCCTCGCGGATCTCGTCGATCTTGTCCGCGGCGCCGGGTGCGATCTTCTTCGCGAAGTCGGCCACGCCGTCGAGCACCTTGTCGCTGATCTCCTCGGCCTGCTCGCTCTTGACGGCCTCTTCGATCTTGTCCTTGTTCTGCTCGAAGACGTCCTTGCCCTTGTTGACGAGGTCCTCAATGCCCATGCGTTCTCTCCCCTTCTGAGGTGTGTGCTGCCGGCCGATCAGGCCGACCTCCCTCATTCTGCATGGCGGTCGCGGCAAACGGAACCCCCGCGACCCGCGCCTGGACGACAGAGGGGCCGGACCCGAAGGTCCGACCCCTCTGCGAGGAAGCAGATGCTTACTTGATGATCTTCGTGACCGTACCGGCGCCGACGGTGCGTCCACCCTCACGGATGGCGAAGCCGAGGCCCTCCTCCATGGCGATCGGCTGGATCAGCTCGACCGTCATGTCGGTGGTGTCGCCGGGCATGACCATCTCGGTGCCCTCGGGCAGCGAGATGACGCCGGTGACGTCGGTGGTGCGGAAGTAGAACTGCGGGCGGTAGTTCGTGTAGAACGGGTTGTGACGGCCACCCTCGTCCTTGGAGAGGATGTACGCGGTGCCCTCGAAGTCGGTGTGCGGCGTGACCGAACCCGGCTTGACGATGACCTGACCGCGCTCCACGTCCTCGCGCTTGGTGCCGCGGAGGAGCAGACCACAGTTCTCGCCGGCCCATGCCTCGTCGAGCTGCTTGTGGAACATCTCGATACCGGTGACGGTCGTCTTCTGCGTCGGGCGCAGACCCACGATCTCGACCTCGGAGTTGATGGCCAGCGTGCCACGCTCGGCGCGGCCGGTGACGACGGTGCCACGACCGGTGATGGTGAAGACGTCCTCGACGGGCATGAGGAACGGCTTGTCGCGGTCACGCTCCGGGTCCGGAACGCTGTCGTCGACGGCCTGCATGAGCTCGAGGATGGCCTCGGTCCACTTCTCGTCGCCCTCGAGCGCCTTCAGAGCGGAGACGCGCACGACCGGCGCGTTGTCGCCGTCGAAGCCCTGGCTGGAGAGCAGCTCGCGGACCTCGAGCTCGACGAGCTCCAGGATCTCCTCGTCGTCGACCGCGTCGGACTTGTTCAGCGCGACGAGCAGGTACGGAACGCCGACCTGCTTGGCGAGCAGCACGTGCTCACGGGTCTGAGCCATCGGGCCGTCGGTGGCGGCGACCACGAGGATCGCGCCGTCCATCTGCGCGGCACCGGTGATCATGTTCTTGACGTAGTCGGCGTGGCCGGGAGCGTCGACGTGCGCGTAGTGGCGCTTCGGGGTCTCGTACTCGATGTGCGAGATGTTGATGGTGATACCACGCTGACGCTCTTCCGGCGCCGAGTCGATGGAGGCGAAGTCGCGCTGCACGTTGGTGTCGGACGGGTACTTGTCAGCAAGCACCTTCGAGATCGCTGCGGAGAGCGTGGTCTTGCCGTGGTCGACGTGACCGATCGTTCCGATGTTGACGTGCGGCTTGGTCCGCTCGAACTTGGCCTTAGCCACTGGGTCCTCCTCAGGACGTCGTTGTAGAGGTGCCGGGCACTGGATTGCGACCGGTTCTCTACGGGTTAGGTTCTCAGTTTAGTAGAGAGGGAATGTGAAGTTGTAGGTGACCTGGGAGCCGGACCCGGGGGCCCGGCTCCCAGAAGTGTTACTCGCCCTTGGCCTTCTGGACGATCTCGTCGGCCACGGCGCGCGGGACCTCGGCGTAGCTGTGGAACTCCATCGAGTACACAGCGCGACCCGAGGTCTTCGAGCGCAGGTCGCCGATGTAGCCGAACATCTCGGACAGCGGCACCTGAGCGCGGACGACCTTGACGCCGGCGGCGTCCTCCATGGACTGGATCTGGCCACGACGCGAGTTCAGGTCGCCGATGACGTCGCCCATGTACTCCTCGGGAGTACGGACCTCGACGGCCATCAGCGGCTCGAGCAGCACGGGGTTGGCGCGGCGAGCGGCCTCCTTGAAGCCCATGGAGCCCGCGATCTTGAACGCCATCTCCGAGGAGTCGACATCGTGCGCGGCACCGTCGACGAGGGTCGCCTTGACGCCGACCATCGGGTAGCCCGCGAGGACGCCGACGTTCATCGCGTCCTGGAAGCCGGCATCCACAGACGGGATGTACTCGCGCGGCACGCGACCACCGGTCACGGCGTTCACGAACTCGTAGGTCTTGTCGGCGTCGAGCTCGAGCGGCTCGATGTCGAACTGGATCTTCGCGAACTGACCCGAACCACCGGTCTGCTTCTTGTGCGTGTAGTCGTGCTTCTGGACGGCCTTGCGGATCGTCTCGCGGTACGCGACCTGGGGCTTTCCGACGTTCGCCTCGACGCGGAACTCGCGCTTCATGCGGTCCACGAGGATGTCGAGGTGCAGCTCGCCCATGCCCTTGATGGTCGTCTGACCGGTCTCCGGGTTGAGCTCCGTGCGGAAGGTCGGGTCCTCCTCGGCGAGCTTCTGGATCGCGAGACCCAGCTTCTCCTGGTCGGCCTTGGTCTTCGGCTCGATGGCGACCTCGATCACCGGCTCCGGGAACGTCATCGACTCGAGGACGACCGGCTGCGCGATGTCGGCGAGGGTGTCACCGGTGGTGGTGTCCTTCAGGCCGATGACGGCGTAGATGTTGCCGGCGGTCAGCTTGTCGACCGGGTTCTCCTTGTTGGCGTGCATCTGGAAGATCTTCCCGATGCGCTCCTTCTTGCCCTTGGTCGAGTTGATGACCTGAGCGCCCGACTCGAGCTCGCCCGAGTAGACGCGCACGTAGGTCAGACGACCGAAGAACGGGTGCACGGCGACCTTGAAGGCCAGGGCCGCGAACGGGTCCTTCGCGTCGGGGTGACGCTCGATGATCTTCTCCTCGTCCTTCGGGTCGTGCGCCTCGATGGCGGGCACGTCCAGCGGGGAGGGGAGGTAGTCGACGACGGCGTCCAGCATCGGCTGCACGCCGCGGTTCTTGAACGCGGAGCCGCAGAGCACGGGGTAGATCTCCGAGGCGACGACCATCTTGCGGATGGCGCCCTTGATCTCGGCGACGGTGAGCTCCTCGCCGCCGAAGAACTTCTCGAGCAGCACGTCGTCGGTCTCGGCGACGGTCTCCAGGAGGTGCTGACGGTACTCGTCCGCCTTGTCCTTGAGGTCGGCCGGGATCTCCTGGATCTCGTACGACGCGCCCATGGTCACGTCACCCTTGGCGTCGCCGGGCCAGACCAGCGCGCGCATCTCGACGAGGTCGATGACGCCCACGAAGTCGTTCTCCGCGCCGATCGGCAGCTGGATGACGAGCGGCTTGGCGCCCAGACGGCTGATGATCGTGTCGACGGTGAAGTAGAAGTCCGCGCCGAGCTTGTCCATCTTGTTGACGAAGCAGATGCGGGGGACGTTGTACTTGTCGGCCTGACGCCACACGGTCTCGGACTGGGGCTCGACGCCCTCCTTGCCGTCGAACACGGCGACAGCGCCGTCGAGGACGCGGAGCGAGCGCTCCACCTCGACCGTGAAGTCCACGTGACCGGGGGTGTCGATGATGTTGATCTGGTTCTTGTTCCAGAAGCAGGTCACGGCGGCAGACGTGATCGTGATGCCGCGCTCCTTCTCCTGCTCCATCCAGTCGGTGGTCGAGGCGCCGTCGTGCGTCTCGCCGAGCTTGTGGTTGACGCCCGTGTAGAACAGGATGCGCTCGGTGGTGGTGGTCTTGCCAGCATCGATGTGAGCCATGATGCCGATGTTCCGAACCTTGCTCAGGTCGGTGAGCACGTCTTGTGCCACAGGAGTGTCCTTATCTTTCTGGCAGTCGTACTGCGAAGAGGGGGGTGCCCGCCCCCGGCGATCGGCCGGGGGCGGGCGAAGCTGTCACCAGCGGTAGTGGGCGAACGCGCGGTTCGACTCGGCCATCTTGTGGGTGTCCTCGCGGCGCTTGACCGCGGCACCGAGGCCGTTCGACGCGTCCAGGATCTCGTTCTGCAGACGCTCGGTCATCGTCTTCTCACGACGACCCTTGGCGTAGCTCACGAGCCAGCGCAGCGCGAGGGTGTTCGCGCGGTGCGGCTTGACCTCGACCGGAACCTGGTAGGTCGAGCCACCGACGCGGCGGCTCTTGACCTCGAGGGTCGGACGGACGTTGTCGAGCGCCTTCTTCAGCGTGGCGACGGCATCCTGGCCGTTCTTCGCCTCGACGCCCTTGAGGGCGTTGTAGACGATCGACTCGGCCAGCGACTTCTTGCCGTCGACCAGGATCTTGTTGACCAGCTGGCTGACGATCGGAGCGCCGTAGACCGGGTCGTTGACGACGGGACGCTTGGGGGCGGGACCCTTACGAGGCATTGGACTCAGCCCTTCTTCGCGCCGTAGCGGCTGCGAGCCTGCTTACGGTTCTTGACGGCCTGGGTGTCCAGGGCGCCACGGACGATCTTGTAGCGGACACCGGGGAGGTCCTTGACACGACCACCGCGCACGAGCACCAGCGAGTGCTCCTGCAGGTTGTGGCCCTCACCGGGGATGTAGGCGGTGACCTCGGTGCCGTTGCGGAGCTTCACACGGGCGACCTTGCGCATCGCCGAGTTCGGCTTCTTCGGGGTGGTGGTGTAGACGCGGGTGCAGACCCCGGCCTGCTGCGGGTTCGACTTCAGGGCGGGCGCCTTGGTCTTCGAGACCTTGGGCGAGCGACCCTTGCGAACCAACTGCTGAATGGTTGGCACGTTCTCTCCTCATAGTGCTGCACGGTGACAGCGTGATGGATTTCACATCATGACCCACCGGCACGACGGAACCGGCGTGCTTTGTGGTGGTGGGTATGCCGTGGGGGCGGACCGGCAAGGTGCCGACGCCCAGTGCGCACGTCAAGACGTGCACACACCTGGTCAAGTGTAATGCCGCGTAACGTGGCGGTCAAATGAGCCCGGAACCGCCGCCGTCACGGCAGATCGGGGTCGAACGGCGAGTCCAGCGACTGGGTCAGCTCCGCCAGCATCGCCTCGATCTGCGGCTCGACGTGCTGCGAGATCGCGGCCTGGATGTAGAGGCGGTGACGCAGCAGGATGCCGCAGATCTCCCTGCCCACCATGTTCGCGTACTCGTCGGCGAGCGCGACCTCCTGCCGCAGCGCCGCCTTCGCGTCATCGCTGAGCGGGGGCAGCGGCGGCAGCTCGGCCGCGGCATCGTCCGCGAGGCCCGCGATCGTGAACAGGAACGGCGCGCCGGGCACCGGCTCGGGATCGAGCGGCATCCCGTCGAACTCCGGGTCGAGATCCTCGGCGGGACGGTAGCTGCGGGCCCGGTTGCGGGCGGCCTGCTGGTCGAGCTCCCGCTGCAGCATCGGCAGGTTCCTGGCGGTGTACTCGGCGACGGCGTGGTCGACGATCGTCTTGATCCGGGTGGACAGCCCGTGCTGCACGCCGTGCGGCGTGTTCGACCCGATGCCCGCGGCGGAGAGGATGGGCGAGCCCAGGCAGCGGCGGCAGGGCGCGACGCGACCGCGGTGGGTGGCCGGCTCCCAGCGCGGCACCCAGCGCAGCCAGGCCTCGACGGCCTGGGCGACCTGCGTCTCCAGTGAGCGCTCCACCCCTCCAGCGTACGGCGCGCCGGGCGTGTCGACACCGATTTCCCGCGTGACACGACGGGAAGGCGTCACTCCTCCTCTTCGCGCTCCCACGGCCAGCGCGGATGCTGCGCCCTGGTCCGCCGCAGAGCGATGCCGCCCCACGCGGCGACGGCGGCGACCAGCAGCAGCACCGCGCTCGCTCCCCCGCGCACCAGGTCTCCGGCGACGACCGTGGAGACGATGACGTCGCCGGTGCCGAAGAGCACGCCGCTCCACACCGCCACCAGATGGGCGAGGGCCGTCACCAGCGCCGCCGCCGGCACGGCCAGGAACGACGGATGCGGGCGGCGCACGGAGGACCAGAGCATGAGGGCGAAGCCCGCGAGAGCAGCGAGCATCCCGGCCGCGCCGGGGACCTGGCCGAGACCGGGCACCGAGATGATGTCGGTGCCGGTCGCGACGCTGAGGGCGCCGAGCCCGAAGATCGCGAGCGCGAAGAAGGAGACCGTGGCGAGCACCAGCGCCAGGACAGCCGGAACCCCCGCGGGCTCGGGCCCGCGGGGGTTCGGCGTGGTGGTGTCCGTGACTACCTCGACAGCGTCGGGCCGGCCTCGAGGGTGCGCTCGTACTCACGCTGCGCCTCGGCGTTCAGCTCGGTCTTGCGGGCGCCGCTGCGGGAGACCCAGGCGCCGAACCAGATGGTCAGCTCACGGCCGAAGACGAAGGCCGCGATGGCCAGCGGGTGCAGCAGCACCGAGCCGACGAGCTCGGCCCCCTCGGAGGCGGTGAGCAGCCAGAACGGCGCCTCGAACAGCTGACCGAGGATGTAGCCGCCGAAGGCGATGACGCCGACGATGATGCCGAAGACGACCCAGAGTCCCCAGCGCCCGCGGTTGATGAACGCGCCGAGCAGCCAGAAGCCGAGGAAGAAGACGACGACGGGCGTCCAGAAGCCCCAGGTCGTCAGCGGCGCGAGGGCGGCCTCGGCGATGTTCTCGCCGGTGACCTCACCCGCGAGCGCTCCGAGTCCGAGGATCGCGCCGAGGAACAGGACCGCGAAGGCGAGGGTCGCCAGAAGTCCGATGCCGCCGGCCGTGCCGCGGTTGCCGCGCTCACGCGGCGGCTCGGGGGCCTGGACGAAGATCGGCTGCTGCACCGGGGCGACGATGGGCCCTGACGGCACCGGCTCGGACGGCACGATGCGGGTCTCGGCGTCAGCGTCGGCGGTCGCCGCGTAGGCGGCGCCGGCCATCGCCGACTCCTCGTGGGCCGCGGGCGCGTCGATGACGGACGTCGGCTCGTCGTCGGCATCCGCCATGGCGTTGAGCTCGGGGGTCGAGAACGTGCCGGGGTGCGCCTTCTCGGCCTCCTCGAAGGCGGCCAGGTCGGGGTCGACGTCGGCAGCGGCCGGGGCGGTGCTCGCCGCTGCCTCGGCGTCGGCGGCGGGAGCTTCGGCGTCTGCGGAGTCCGCATCCGTCACATCGGCGTCGGAGACCGGAGCGTCCGTGCCCGCGGCAGCCGCCGCCGCGGCGTCGAGGCCGGCGTTCGCACTGTCGACGACGTCATCGACGTCCTTCGGCCTCTCGGGCTGGGGAACCTCGGGGTCACTCATGGGGGTGCGCCTCTCGTCGGAAGTGTGCAGTGCGAGGGTACCGCCGGGCGGCGGCACCCGGCCGGAGGCGTGCCGACGTGTCGTCGACCCCGCTGACCGGGCCGGCGACGGTGTCGGGCACCTCAGGGAAGGAGGGCGCGCAGGCCGTCTCCGACGAACGATGCCATCGCAGGCATGATCGGGATCGCGAACCAGACCAGGCCGGCGATCACGCCGGCGCAGAGGATGCCGGCGATCCAGCTGATCGCCAGGTTCCGTCCCCCCATCCGTGCCATGAGTACACGGTACGACCGGACTCCGGCACTCCCCCGTCGCAACGCCGGACGCGTCTGCGCTCAGCCGCCCACCATCGCCGGAGAGGAGGCGTCCGGGGCGATCAGCCGCGGCTCGCCGCCGCCGTCTGCGGGAACGGACCAGACGTCGTCGCCGATCGCGTAGGCCAGGGTGCCGTCGTCGAGCCACGCCGCCTGGTCGTCGATGTTCCGATCCTCGGCGACCGGATGCTCCTGCATGGTGGCGAGGTCGAGCACGTGCAGCCGCCACGGGTCGTCGACGCCGCCGTTCACCCGCTTCTTGAAGGCCAGCCGGGTGCCGTCCGGCGACAGCGAGGGGCACTCGAGGTTCTCGCGCAGCGCATGCGCGGTCCACTTCTCCACGTCCCCCTCGACGAGGTACGTCCTCCCGCCGGTGGCGACGGTCGCGTAGAAGGTGTTGTCGTCCTCTGCGAAGGTGACGCCCCAGTAATTGACGTCGGGCCGGCGGATGCGCTCTCCGTCGATGTAGAGCTGGAGGTCCTCGATGCTGTCGACGAGGTAGCCGGTCTCCAGGTCGTACATCCCCGTGCGCGTCGAGAAGTTCGTCGACGCGTAGCTGTCCCCGGTGACGAACACCGTCCACGCGATCATGCGCCCGGAGGGCGACACCCGCGCCCTGGTGGGCACGCCGTCGAACTCGAAGCTCTGCAGCACCTGGAGGTCCCCGTCGAGGATCTCGGTCGTCGTCATCGGCTTGAGCCCGCCCTGCGGGCGCAGGCACACCGCCGTGCCGCCCGCCGCGTAGAAGCGGAAGCAGTCGAGGCCGGTGCCGGCTCGCGCCGGCACCGGCTCCCCCTCCCCGGTCTCGACGGCGCCGCCGTCCTGGACGACGACGTAGCCGTCGGCGTCGCGCAGGTACAGCCCGGGATCTCGCGCGGGGGCCGCATCACCGGACGCATGGGCGCTGTCCGAGACGCGCGAGCTCGCGTACACGGAGTAGCCGACGCCGACGGCGGCGAGCAGCACGGCGCCGACGCCGACGAGGAGCAGCCTCCGGCGGAGCGAAGCCGGTGCCGCCTCCTCACCGACGGCCTCGGCGACCGCCGCATCCTGATCGACGCTCATGCATCCCCCGCCTGCGCCGGAGCGGCCCCGGACTCCGGCCGGATCAGCACCGCGGCGACGGCGACGACGGCGAGCAGGAGCGCGGCAGCCACGGCGAACGCCGCGGTCACGCCCCAGAGGGTCCAGGCCGCCCCGAAGAGGACGGCGGCGAAGAGCCGGCCGGTGGCCTGTCCTGTCTGCAGCAGCGCCAGCCCGCCCGCGCGGCGCTCGCGGGGGATGCCGGGGCCGGCGAGCGCCATCAGCACCCCGTCCGTCGCGGCGTAGAAGACGCCGAGGAGCGCGAGCAGAAGCACGAGCAGCACGGGCCCCTCGAACGGCAGCAGCAGGGTCGAGTAGGCGCCCACCAGAGCGAGGTTTCCGAGCAGGAACGGCAGCCGCCGCCCGATCCGGTCGGCCAGGCGACCCATCGGCACCGCGAGAGCGAGGTAGACGAGGGCGCTGCCGAGCGGCAGGAGAGGGAAGAACGCGGCGTCCAGCTGCAGGCGCTCCTGCAGGCCGAGATAGAGGAACCCGTCGCCGACGGTGACGAGCCCGAGGATCGTGGCCGCGATCAGGAGCCGGCGGAAGCGCGGCTCAGCCAGGATCCCGAGGGTCTCGCGCAGCGTGGGCCGCGGAGCACCCGCCGGTGCCGTCTTGGCGCCGGGTACGAAGGCGATGAGGACGAGCACGCCCAGGGTCGCGACGCAGAAGCTGACCATGAACACGGCGTCGAAGGCATCCGTCATCATCCACAGCAGCGCGAACGCTGCCAGCGGCCCCAGGAGCGCGCCCGCCGTGTCCATCGCCCGGTGCACGCCGAACGCCCGTCCCTGGTGGGCGTCGTCCACGGAAAGCGAGATCAGCGCGTCGCGCGGGGCCGTGCGGATGCCCTTGCCGATGCGGTCGACGGCGAGTGTGGCCGAGAGCGCCGTCGTCGAGGCTCCGGAGAGCAGGAGGAACGGCTTGCAGACCGCGGAGAGGCCGTAGCCGATGCCCGCCACGAGCTTGTGCCGCGACCATCGGTCGGCGACGTGCCCGCCGAGAAGGCGGACGAAGGCGGTGACGCCGTTGTAGAGGCCGTCGAGGAAGCCGAAGGCCAGCGGCGACATGCCCAGGCCCACGACGAGGTACAGCGGGAGGACCGCCGTGACCATCTCCGAGGAGAGGTCGGTGAGGAGGCTGACGACTCCGAGGGCTATCGCGGTGCTGCCGACGCCGGCCGCCCGGCGGCCCACCCCCTTCGAATCCGAAGAGGCGTGGACCGCCGAGCCGCCCTCGTCCTGCCGCGTCTTGCTGCCGGCGAGGTACATGTCGTCAGTGGCAGGTGATCGTGCTGGTGTCGAGCACCGCGTTGTCGACCGAGACGAACTTCGTGGTCACCGCGCTGTCCGTGAAGTCCAGCTGGACGACGCCGTACTTGTCGGTGATCCGCTTGGCGCTGTTCGGCTTCACGTTACCCAGGCCGGTCTGGTTCACGCCGCCCAGGCCGCCGATGATCTCGACCGTGCCGGAAGCCGAGGCGGCGCCCGACGCGTTCTGCGGGTTGAAGCGCTCGTACAGGTGGTCGTGGCCGTTGAGCACCAGCTCGACGTTCGCATTCGCGAGCTTCTGCCAGACCGGCTTGGCGAGCGCGGCGTTGCCGTGATCGCCGGAGCTGTACGCGGGGTGGTGGTAGTACGCGACGACGCACTGCTTGGTGTTCGCGGCCAGATCGGCGGTGAGCCAGTCGATCTGCTCCTGCTCGTCGAAGCGGTTGGAGTTCAGGGCGATGAAGTGCCAGTTGCCGTAGTCGTAGCTGTACCACATCTTGCCCTGCGGGGTGGCGCGGGAGCCGAAGTACTGACGGTACGCCGCCTCGTCTCCGAAGCCGGTCTCCTCGTCGTAGTCGGTGTCGTACGACTCGTGGTTGCCGGGCACCGGGTTGGTCTTGTCCTTGAAGCGGCCCCAGGACTTGTCGTAGTTGTTCATGAAGTCCTCGATGTGGCCGTCGTCGTACGCCATGTCGCCCATGGTGATGTAGAACGCCGGGTCGATCGCGGCGGCACGGTCGGCCGTGGCGAAGTGCTGGCAGGTCGGGCTCGGCGAGGAGCATCCCTCGCCGGCGATGTCGCCGGCGCCGACCACCGTGAACGACGTGCCGGGGTTGGGGTTCCCCGTGCCTGCGGTGCCGTAGGCCTCCACCTCGAACAGCGAGTAGCCGTAAGCCGTGCCGCGGGCCGTGCCGTAGATCCGCAGGTAGCGTCCGCTGCCGTTCAGGCCTGTGAACTCGTCGGTGCCGCCGTTGCCGGCCGCCTCGGTGGCGAGCGTGGTCCAGCTGGTGCCGTCGGCGGACATCTCGACGCGGTACTTCGACGCGTACGCCGCCTCCCACTTGAGCACGACCTTCGACACCGTGGCGCCCGCGCCGAGGTCGACGCGGATCCACTGCGGGTCGACGCCCTCCACGCTCGCCCAGCGGCTGGTGGCACTGCCGTCGACGGCCTTACCGCCCTCGAAGCCCGCTGCCTCGACCGAGGAGGTCGCCGTCGGCTTGCCGCTGGAGATGAGCACGGCCGCCGGGGTCGTGGGGGTCGGGGTGGGCGTCGGGGTCGGGGTGGTCGTGGTGCCGGCCGTGCCGTACACCTCGAGCTCGAAGAGCGAGTATCCGTACGCGGTTCCCCGGGCGGTGCCGTAGACGCGCAGGTAGCGGCCGGTGCCGTTGAGGTTCGCGTGCTCGTCAGTGCCGCCGTTGCCCGCCGTCTCGGCTCTCAGCTGCGTCCAGGTGGTGCCGTCGTTCGAGGTCTCGATGCGGTACTTCGAGGCGTAGGCGGCCTCCCACTTGAGGACCACCTTGTCCACCTTGGAGCCCGCACCGAGGTCGACGCGGACCCACTGCGGGTCGACGCCCTCGGCGCTCGCCCAGCGGGTGGTGGCGTTGCCGTCGACAGCCTTGGCCGCCTCGAAGCCCGCACCCTCGACGGAGGATGCCATGACCGGCTTGTTCTTGGAGATCAGGGTGCCGGTCGTCGGGGTGCCGGGGTCCTCGTAGGAGATGTCGGCGGGCCACATCGGAGTGGGGTTGCTCGCGATCGAGAACGCCTCCCCGTACATGGTCCAGTTCAGCGGCGGGTCGAGGTTGAGGTTGCCGGCGTTGAGGAAGAGCCGCTGAGCGGTGTCGACGCGGCTGGTGTCGTCCCACTCCGGTCCGCCGTCCTTCATCACCTGGTGACGGACGTCCATCCACGCCTGCAGGTAGGCCGTCTCGCTGCCGCCGGCCGCCGGCGTCTTCGCCCTGGCGATGGTCTTCGCACGGATCTCGTCGAGGCCTGACTCCCCGTGCATCACGTTGGCGTCGAAGTAGGCGAACTGTCCGAGCGGACCCAGCCCGTCGGCGATGGCCTGGTCGACCGCGACGTTGAAGTACATCCGGTTCACGAGGTCGCGCTGCGCCTGCTGGAATCGCGGCTGGTTCAGGCCCTCCGCCGCCCAGTCCGCCATGAATGCCGGGCCGAGGGGGGCGACGTCGTCCGTGCCGTTCACCTGACGCAGTTCGTCGATCCACTTGGCGAGGTTGTTGTTCGGCACCTTGCTCGTGTAGTACTCGACGAGCTCGAGCATGTCGCCGGTGCCCGACGTGAAGCCGACGATGCCGGCCGTGTATCCCCGGTGATCGGGGATCTCCTCGATGTAGTCGTACTCGTCGTACCAGGTGAGGTCCGAGTTCTCCGCCGAGATCATGATCTCCATGGCGATCTCGCGCTTGATGGGGTCGCGAAGGGTGACGGGAGCGGCCTGGGCGTTGGACGCCACGATCCCGGTGAGGGGTATCAGGATCGCGGCGGCCAGCAGGCCGAGCAGGGGTCGACGTTGACGCATGGTTCCTCCGATGGGGGTCGGTTGAGAAGTTAGGAAACCTTCTTTACGAAGAGTTATACCCTGAGTCGGATGCGGAACGCAATGGCGGGCCGGACACTTCTCGTCGCGTTCACCTGGCCGTTAGTGTCGGTAGCATCCGGATAACCCGATACCGACTCCCGAGGACACCGTGCCCACTCCCCCGACCGGAACCAGCGTCGTCCGCGCCATCAACGCGCGTGCCGCCCTGCGCCTGCTGCTCGACCTCGGCCCCCTGAGCCGACCCGAGATCGCCGCCCGGCTCGGCGTCTCGAAGCCGACGGCATCCCACCTCCTCGCCCAGCTCCGCGACAGCGGCCTGGTGAAGAGCGACGGCAGCCGCGACGGCACTGTCGGGCGCGCGGCCGAGCTCTTCAGCGTGAACGAGAAGGCCGCGTACACGGCGGCGATGAACGTGACCCCGGAGCGCATCACGACCGCGGTCGTCGACCTGACCGGGGCACGGGTCGGGACCTTCGAGCTCACCACCCCCGACGGCGATCCGTCCGATCCGGCCGAGCAGGTGCTGGCGGCGCTCCGCGGCGCGTGCGGGCCCGCCGGCATCCGTCCGTCCGACCTGCGCCTCGTCGTCATCGGCATCCAGGGCGCCATCGATCCCACCTCCGACCGCCTGCGGTTCGCCTCGCACCTGCCCGGCTGGCAGCGTTCCGGACTCACCGCCCTGCTGCAGGAGCGCGTCGGCGCCCCCGTCTCGATCGAGAACGACGTCAATCTCGTCGCCATCGCCGAGCGGTCGCACGGCGTCGCCACCGAGAACGACAGCTTCGCCGTCCTCTGGGTGTCGGACGGCATCGGCATGGGCCTGATGCTCGGCGGACGGATCCACCGCGGCCTCACCGGCGGCGCGGGCGAGATCTCGGATCTGCCGCTGCCGGGAGCCCCGACCGCCCGTGACACGAACGAGTTCGGCGCCAGCGGCATGCAGGCCCTCGCGGGAGCCCCCGCGCTGGGCCGGATCCTCGACGCCAACGGCTTCGCCGCGGACACCCCGGCGGCCGCGATGCGGGCTGCGATCGCCGACGGCGGCGACCGCTCCTCGGCCGCCCTCGACGAGATCGCGAGCCGGCTCGCCCTCGGCCTCTCGGCCGTGGTCGCCATCATCGACCCGGAGCTCATCATCCTCGCCGGAGACTTCGCCCTCGCCGGAGGCGAGCGTCTGCGCAGTCTCGTGCAGCATCACCTGCACGCGGCCGTCGTGGCGCGGCCGCCCGTGCTGCTCTCCGCGCTCGAGGAGGACCCGGTGCTGGGCGGGGCCCTGCGCCTCACGGTGGAGCGGGTGCAGGACGAGGTGCTGAGCACCGTCAGCGGCGGTCAGTCCAAGCCGTCCGGCGACGAGGACTGACCGGCCGCATCAGCCCTTCGTGGCGCCGGCGGTCAGGCCCCCGACGATGTACTTCTGCAGGAACAGGAACAGGATCATCACCGGCACGGCGGCCATCACGGCGCCCGCGGAGAAGGCCGACCAGTCCGCGTAGCGCGGGTTGGCGACGAGCTTGGTGAGTCCGACGACCAGCGTCTGCTTCTCGACGTCGACGAGCATCACGCTGGCGATCACGTACTCGTTCACGGTGCCGATGAACGACAGCAGCGCGACCACCGCGAGGATCGGCGCCACCAGCGGCAGGATCATCGTGAAGAAGATCCGCGCGTGGCCGGCGCCGTCGATGCGCGCCGCCTCGTCGAGCTCCATCGGCAGGGTGTTGAAGAAGCCGTACATCAGGTAGGTGTTCACGCCGAGCGCGCCGCCGAGGTAGACCAGGATCAGGCCGGTGTGCGTGTTCAGCCCGATCGCGGGGAACCAGTCGCCGAGCGTCGACATGAGCAGGAAGATCGCGACGACCGCGAGCAGCTGCGGGAACATCTGCACGACCACGATGGTCACCAGCCCCACCCGGCGGCCGGTGAAGCGCATCCGCGAGAAGGCGTAGGCGGCCAGCGCGCCGATGAACACCGTCGAGGCGCCGGTGACCACGGCGATGATCAGGGTGTTCAGGAACCACATGCCGTATGGAGCCTGCGGGTCGGTCAGGATGCGGACGTAGCTGTCGAAGCCGATCGCGGAGAACAGCTGGTTCGAGCCGGTGAGCGTGCCCTTCGGGTTCAGCGACGCGGAGAGCACGTACAGCAGCGGGAACAGCGCGAAGGCGCTGACGACGACGGCGACGACGTGTCGCCAGCCGGTGTCGGCGAACCAGGCGCCGAACGACCGCCTGCGCGGGGCGAGGATGTCGGTGCTCATGTCAGTTCAGCTCCTCGAGTGCCTTGGTCTTGCGGAAGCTGATGATCGAGATCGTCGCCACCACGATGAAGATCAGGATGGTGAAGGCGGAGGCCAGTCCGTAGTCGCGGTTCTGACCGGTGAACGCCACCTTGTAGACCATCGAGATCAGGATGTCGGTGTGACCGACGGGGATGCTCACGTCCTCGAAGCGGGGTCCGCCGTTGGTGAGCATGTAGATCAGGTTGAAGTTGTTGAAGTTGAACGCGAAGGACGAGATCAGCAGCGGAGCGACCGTCACCAGCAGCAGCGGGAGCTTGATCTGCCGGAAGATCTGCCACGGGTTCGCCCCGTCCATCACCGCGGCCTCGTTCACCTCGCCCGGGATGCCCTGCAGGGCCCCCATGCAGACGAGGAACATGTAGGGGAAGCCGAGCCACAGGTTCACCAGCAGCACCGAGACCTTCGCCAGCGTCGGGTCGGTGAGCCACGGGATCTCGGCGCCGCCGAAGAGCACCTGGTTGATGAAGCCGAAGCTCTCGTTCATCATTCCGGCCCAGACGAGGGCCGAGAGGAAGGCGGGGAACGCGTACGGGAGGATCAGGATGATCCGGTAGCCGTTGCGGAACCGCATCCGGGTGTTGTTGAAGACCAGGGCGAGCAGCAGGCCGAGGAAGAAGGTGGAGGCCACCGAGATCAGCGCGAAGACGAACGTCCAGATGGTGACCGAGATCAGCGGACCGCGGATGGACTCGTCGGTGACGGCGCGGACGAAGTTGTCGAACCCGACCGTGGTCTGCCAGCCCGGCAGCAGCTCGGAGCCGTCCTCCGCGGTGAAGGCGCCGGCGCCGGTGTCGGCGTAGACCGTGCCGGAGTCGGTGTCGGTGATGGTGTCGGCATCCGCGTCGTACTCGAGCGTGGAGACGTAGAGGTAGCCCTTCTGGCCGTCGGGGGCGCGCAGGCTGCCGTCGTTGGGATCCTCGCTGAACGGGACCGAGAGCTTCTCGAGCTCCGCGGAGAGGGTGAAGACCTTCGCGAGCGGGAGGGTGGTCCAGCCTTCGACGGAGACGGCCTGGCCGCCCTCGAACTCGGCGTCGACCTCCTGCAGCGGCTGCTCGGCGGTGCCGAGCAGGGCGTCGCCGGACTCGGGGTCGGTGACCAGCAGGCCGTAGGTGCCGAACTGCTCGACCACGGTGACCGGGTACGTGGCGGAGTCCTCCACGCGCTCCTGGGCGGCGGCGAGGAGCGAAGAGATCGCCTGGTCCTTGGTGCCGTTGTGCCCGGTGCCGTAGTTCGTGAAGCCGATGTACCCGGTGTAGAGCAGCGTGAACACCTGGAAGATCACCAGGAAGATGATGCCGGGGGTGAGGTACTTCGCCGGCACGAGCCTGCGGGAGAAGTAGATCCAGTTCACCAGTGCGGTGACCACGACCACGAGGCCGAGCACCAGCCACTCCTGGTGGGTGAACAGGACGAACGCCGCGTACACCGCGAGGGCGTCGACGATCGCCAGCAGCAGGATCTTCAGCAGCGCCCATCCGGTCCTGTCGGATGCCGCCTCGGCGATCTTCGCCGCCTGGCGCTGGCGCTTGGTGGGAGGAGCCGTGGGCTCAGCGGAATCAGTCATCTCGTCCCCGTCGTGGATCTGCCGGGGCGGACGGAGTCGTCCGCCCCGGCAGAAGTGGTGCTGGAGGGTGTCGTTACTCGATCGCGGCCGTCACGTCGTCGACGAGCTTCTGCCACGTCGTCGCCGGGTCCGAGCCGTTGATGATCGCGGCCTCGGCCACGCCCCAGAACTGCCACACGGAGCCCATCGCGGGGATCGCGGGCATCGGAACGGCGTCGGCGCCGACGGCCTGGAAGCCGGCGATGATCGGGTCGGATGCTGCGGTGTCGGCGGCGGCCTTCAGCGCGGGGAGGATGTTGCCCGCCTCGAACAGCTCGAGCTGGACCTCTTCGGTGCCGATGTAGTTCACCAGGAAGTCGTTCGCGGCGACCTTGTTCTTGGACTCGGCGCTGACGAAGAAGCCCTTGACGCCGGCGAACGGCGAGGCCGTCTCAGCGGTGGGGCTGGGCACCGGGTCGATGGCCACGTTGATGCCGGCGTCGACGGCCGCGCCGACGTTCCACGGGCCGGTCAGCCAGAAGGCGGCGGTGCCGTCGAGGAACTGCTGCTTGGCGATCTCGCCGTCGATGTCGGTGTTCAGCGTGCCCGCTGCGCCCTGCGCCGCCAGCCAGTCGGCGAAGGCGAAGCCGCCCTCGCTGCCGAGCTGGAGATCGGCGGGGTCGTAGCTGCCGGAGGCGTCGGTGCCGAAGACCGGGGCTCCGAAGGCGGTCTGGAACGGGTACAGGTGGTAGGGGTTGCCCTCTGCGCCCTGCTCGACGACGAAGGCTCCCTTGGAGATCATGTCGTCGAAGCTCGTGGGCGCCTCGGCGACGAGGTCGGCGTTGCGGAGCACGGCGATGTTCTCGACGGCGTACGGAAGCATGTAGACGGTGCCGTCGTAGGTCGCGGCCTGGAGGGCCACGTCCAGATAGTCGGATGCCGCGTCGCCGAGCTCGAGCGGAGCGACGACGCCGTTCGTGGACAGCTCGCCCAGCCAGTCGTGCGCGCCCATGACCACGTCGGGGCCCTTGCCGGTCGGGACCTGCTGGATGAAGTCGTCCTTCATCGTCCCGACGTCCTTGCCGACGAGCTCGACCTCGACGCCGGTCTTCTCCTTGTAGGAGTCGGCCGCGCCCTGGAGCGCGTCGACGCGCTCGGCGTCGACCCAGACGGTCAGCGTGCTCGAGCCTTCGCCCTCGGACGAGTCTCCGCCAGTGGTCCCGCCCGCGCAGCCGGCGAGCGACAGGGTCGAAACGATGGCGATGGCGCCTGCGGCGACGATGCCCCTCTTGTTCACCTTCATTGGTGTGTGCCTCTCTGAGTGCTTGGTGGCCTGCAGAACTGCAAGCGCTTACAGTATGCACCCAGCGGAGACTGATTCGCAATGAAAATCGGGGCCGATATCAACCTGTGATGGTGCGAACGGCCCGCCCTGTGCGTGAAAACGCTTCCAAACTCATGAGGAAACACACGTGTCGGTAGAATTCCCCCATGGCTGACAGTTCCTTTGACATCGTCTCGAAAGTGGATCACCAGGAGGCCCAGAACGCCCTGAACCAGGCCCACAAGGAGATCGAGCAGCGCTACGACTTCAAGGGCACCGGCGCCTCGATCGCCTGGAGCGGCGAGCAGGTGCTGATCACCGCGAACTCGGAGGAGCGCGCCAAGGCCGTGCTCGACGTCTTCCAGTCCAAGCTCATCAAGCGCGGCATCTCGCTGAAGAGCCTGGAATCCGGCGAGCCCTTCGCCAGCGGCAAGGAGTTCCGCATCGTCTCGAGCCTCAAGAACGGCATCTCCTCGGAGAACGCGAAGAAGATCGGCAAGATCATCCGCGACGAGGGCCCCAAGGGCGTGAAGAGCCAGATCCAGGGCGACGAGCTGCGCGTGCAGTCCAAGAGCCGCGACGACCTGCAGGCCGTCATCGCGCTGCTGAAGGGGTCCGACCTCGACATCGACCTCCAGTTCATCAACTACCGCTGACGCTCACGGGCCGTACGAGGAAGGGCGGATGCTGCGGCATCCGCCCTTCCTGCGTTCCCCGCGCATATCGACCGGCATGTTGGCATTCCGTCCGAGTTCATGATGTAGTTAGGCGATCCGGGCATGTCATGGGGCCGCCCGGGAACCGGTCAGGTCATGGGGGCTGACCGGGGTGCGGACTCGTCTTCGGACGATCCGCCGCAATGGGAATGCGACTGGGGGCAGTCCAATGCTGAACGAGCAGTCTGGCGTCGGCGGAAGCAAGCAGCTTCTCGCCGACGCGGTATTCCAGCACATCGGCGCGCAGATCGTCGACGGCGTGCTGGCACCGGGGCACCGCATCCGCGACGTCGATGTCGCCGAGGAGCTGCACGTCTCCCGCACGCCGGTGCGCGAGGCCCTGCAGCGCCTGGAGCGTCTCGGCCTGGTGACGATGTACCCGAGCCGCTACACCGAGGTCACCGAGGTGACTCCGGAGGTGGTCGAGCAGTCCCTCGAGTTCGCCGGTTATCAGGCCGGCAACGCGTGCCGGATGGGGCTGCCGCGATTGTCCGAGCAGGAGCGCGTGGAACTGGCGGCGCTCGTCGAGCAGATGTACGACTCGCTCGACGACTACACCCTCACCTCGAACACCAGATGGGCGGTGTTCTCCTACCTGAGCGATCGCAGCGGCAACGCCCAGCACCGCACCGTGGTGAACGAGGCGGGCATGGCGCTGTTCCGCAACCTGCGCGGCTGGCGGGTGCCTGCTGAGGACAGAGAGCGGATGCTGCAGGTGTATCGCGACTTCCACGATGCGGTCCTGCACGGCGACGGCGAGGAGGCCGAGCGTCTCGCCAGGGCGATGCACTACGTCTGAGTCAGCGGGCGGCGTTCCAGCCGCTGACCCAGCGGTCCAGCCGCTGGTACGCGTCCTCGCGCGCCTCGCGGCGTGACAGGAAGACGTCGTGCAGCGCGCCGTCGATGCGCTCGACAGTGACCGACGCGCCGAGCTTCAGCGCGGCTCTGGCGATGTCGTCGACGACGAGAACGGAGTCGGCGCGCGTGAGCTCCTCCGACCATCGAGAGGGCGTGGCCGACTTCGCGGAGAGCAGCACGCAGACGGGCGCTCGGATGCCGAGGCCGGCCGCGACCCTGTTGTGACCGGCCAGGATCGCGTGGAACCAGCCGGCGTGCACGGCCATCGTCTGCGCGGGGCGCCAGCGCAGATCCACCTCCACCGGATCATCGGGATCGGCGACCTCCTGCTGCGCGCGGGTGTAGAAGCCGAGGTCGACCTGCGGGGCGACCTCCCGCGGCGCCCAGCGCGCCTGCAGCTCGGCGACCGGGGCGAGGATGGGTCGCGCCGACGCCCACTGGAACTCGAGCCACGGGCTGTTCAGGATCAGCGCGTCGGCGGCATCCGGATGCCGTGATGCCCACAGGCTCAGCGTGAGCCCGCCGGTCGAGTGCCCGAGCAGCACGAGCCGGCGACCGGATGCCGCGCCGTCGGCGCCGCGCCCCATCGCGTCGAGCGCGGCGGCGATGTCCTCGTCGTAAGCGGCGAGATCCGTTATGTAGCCCGGGGTCTGACCGTCGCGGAGGCTGCGGCCGTACTTGCGGAGGTCGAGCGCGAAGAAGCGGGCGCCGCGGGCGGTCCAGAACCGCGCAAGGCGCTTCTGGAAGAAGTAGTCCGACCAGCCGTGCACGTACAGCACGTCGACGTCGTCGAGCGGGCGGGTGCGCCCGAGCATCCGCCCCCACCAGCCCTGGGGAACCGGCAGCGCGCGGACCAGCGTGGCGACCACGGGACCCTCGTCGTCCGCCTCGAGTTCGAGCGTCAGCTGCTCGAACTCGTCGCCGAGGACGTCGGGGATCCAGTCAGCCATGCCGTCAGGCTAGCCGACCGGGTGCCGGCTACTGCGGAGCGGTGTGCCCGCGGGTCAGGTTGCGGGCGACCGTCGCCGCCAGCGGCTCGGGGTCGGGCGCCCCGGATCCGTCGTCGAGCGTCGTCAGCCGGATCCAGTCGTTTCCCACCCGCAGGTCGAGCACTCTCTCGCCGTGCTCCCCTGAACTCAGGGTTGCTCCGTCCGCGAGTTCGATCTCCACCGGCGTGCCGCCCACCTTCTCGAAGGCCCAGGCGCCGCCCGGCAGGGTCGTGATCATGAGCTGGTTGCCTGCGTACTCCTCGCCTCCGATCGAATAGAGGCAGATCCGCGCCCCGTTCGTCACGTGGTAGACCTCGGCGGGGATGCCCCAGCCGCCGAACGAGTCGACGATCTCGACACCCTCGACGCCCGTGACCTCCGACACCTCGGCGGGTGTGAGGAACCGCTCGCACGCCGCACCGACGATGTCGCTGTCGACGAGTTCGAAGTCGTGCAGGCTCGCATCCGCAGTGCCCGCAAGGTCGCGCAGCGCGTCGCCCGGGACGTCGGGATCGCCCGCCACACCCAGGCCTTCGTCGACGATGTTCGCGGTGAGGAGGACGTCCCCCTCGATGATCTCGAAGTTGCATCCGCGATCGCTGCAGCCTGCCGTCTCGCCCCAGAACCCGTTCCTCTGCGCGGCGCCGTTCGTCACCGCCCCGGCGCCCGGAACGATCGTCACCTCCCAGTAGGACGGCGCTTCACCCGCGGAGCAGGCGATGCCGCCCGCCCGCTGGAACATGTACTGCCCGGGCCCCGGCAGCCACCCCATGGTCGAGATGATGGACATCACGGGCTCGACCGGCGTCGATGGCTCCCCCACCAGGCTCGCCATCACCGCCGCGACATCGTCGCACGTCACATCGAACGCGGCCTCCGGCTCCACGATCGGCTCCGGCGTCGGAGTCGGCGTCGCGGATGCCGTCGGCGACGCCGAGGGCTTCGGCTTCGGAGCCGGCGTCGGAGCGCACCCCGACAGCACCAGAACAGCCGCGACACCCACGGCGAGGACGGAACGCAGTCGCATGCGCTCAGACTACGAGCGCACCGCCCGCGACCCGCCGCACCGAAGACAACGATCCAGTGACGGTCATTCCCCGCGGGAGACGCGCACCATCTCGTCGCGCGGGACGACCTTGACCCGGGCCCGCTCCTGCGGGGCGCCGAGCGCGATCTCGTGCTCGTCGAGCCGGTGCCAGCCCTCGAGATCGGTCCACTTCACGCCGCGCTCCTCGAGCAGAGCGGGGATCGCAGCCTCTGACGGGTCCTCCGGCTGCCACCAGGACCCCTGGTCGTTGATGATGTGCCGCACGGTCTCCATCGCGTCGGACTTGGTGTGGCCGATGAGGCCGACCGGTCCGCGCTTGATCCAGCCGGTGGCGTAGATGCCGGGGACGCGCTGGTTGGAGTCCTTCGCGAGGACCTGGCCTTCACGGTTCGGGATGACGCCGTGCTTCTTGTCGAACGGCACACCGGGCAGCGGCGAGCCGAAGTAGCCGATCGCGCGGTACAGCGCCTGCATCGGCACCTCGCGCAGCTCGCCGGTGCCCACGGCACCGCCCTGGCCGTCGGGCCGGGTGCGCTCGTAGACGAGTGCCGCGACGCGGCCGTCCTCATCCTTGCGCACCTCGACCGGACGCGCCCAGAAGTGCAGGTGCAGGCGACGGGAGGCTGTGCCGCCGGCGTTGTTCACGGAGTCGCGCTTGCGCCACGACTGCAGCACCCGGTCGATGACCATGACCTGCTTGTTGCTGGCGACGGCATCCTTCGAGGCCTCGTCGTAATCGAAGTCCTCGTCGTAGACGACCATGTCGACGTCGCGCAGCTCGCCGAGCTCCCGCAGCTCCAGAGGGGTGAACTTCACCTGCGCGGGGCCGCGGCGACCGAACACGTGCACGTCGGTGACGGCGCTGGCCTTGAGGCCCTGGTAGACGTTGTCGGGCACCTCGGTGACGAGCAGGTCCTCGGCGTGCTTCGCGAGCATCCGCGCGACGTCCAGCGCGACGTTGCCGTTGCCGAGCACGCCGACGGATGCCGCGTCCAGCGGCCACTCGCGCGGCACGTCGGGGTGCCCGTCGAACCAGCTGACGTAGTCGGCGGCGCCGTACGACCCGACGGCGTCGATGCCCGGGATGTCGAGCGCCGAGTCGCGGATCGCGCCGGTCGCGAAGATCACGGCGTTGTAGTGCTTCTTGAGGTCGTCGAGCGTGATGTCCTCACCGAAGCGCACGTTGCCGAAGATCCGGATGTCGCCACGGTCGAGCACGTCGCGCAGCGCCGTGATGATGCCCTTGATGCGGGGGTGGTCGGGGGCGACGCCGTAGCGCACGAGGCCGTACGGCGCCGGCAGCTGCTCGAAGAGGTCGATCGAGACGTCGAACTTGCGCTCCGCCTTCAGCAGGATGTCCGCGGCGTAGATGCCGGCGGGGCCGGCTCCGACGATGGCGAGCCTGAGCTTGGTCATGAAGGTCCTTTCGTCCGGCGGAGCGCTCTGCGGCGCGGCCGCGTTTCGCGGCGCGCGCTCAGCTGGAGCGCTCGGCGAGAGTCTCTGCGAATCGGGTGAGCGCCTCGCGCACGGTGCCGCGAGGCAGCGGGCCCAGGGCGTCGATGGCGTCCCGGGTCCAGGTGAGCGCGAGCTCGAGGGTCTTCTGCGTGACGACGTGATCGCGCAGCTCGGTGAGCGGGCCGTCGAGGATCGCCGGATCCGCGCCCTCTGCGATGCGGGCGACGCCGTCGTCGATGCGCGCGGCGAGATCGGCGGATGCCGGGTCGGTCTCGGCCTTCAGCAGCAGGTAGGGCATCGTCGGCACCCCGGCACGGAGGTCGGTGCCGGGGACCTTGCCGGTGTCCTCAGGCTTCGCGGAGAGGTCGATGACGTCGTCGAGCAGCTGGAAGGCGACACCGATCTTCTCGCCGTAGATCCGCATCGGCTCCTCGTACGCCGAGGGCGCGTTGGAGAAGATGACGCCGGCCTGGGTGGCGGCGGCGATGAGGGAGCCGGTCTTGTCGGCGAGCACCTGGATGTAGAACTCGATCGGCTCGTCGCCGGGCTGCGCGCCGAGGGTCTCGTGCATCTGGCCGAGGACGAGACGCTCGAAGGTGTCGGCCTGCAGGCGGATCGCCCGGTCGCCGAGACGCGACATCAGCTGGCTGGCGCGGGAGAACAGGATGTCGCCGGTGAGGATCGCGATGCTGTTGCCCCACACGGCGTGCGCGGCGGGCACCCCGCGACGGCGGTCGGCGCCGTCCATGACGTCGTCGTGGTACAGCGACCCCAGGTGCGTGATCTCGAGGGCCTTGGCGACGTCGATGACGGCATCCGTGTTCCCGTCGCCCAGCTGGGCGGCGAGAAGCGTGAGCACCGGGCGGATGCGCTTGCCGCCGGCCTCGTAGAGATACCGGCTGGTGGCGTCGGCGAGCGGGTCGGCGACGCGGACGTCCTCGGCGAGGCCGTCCTCGACGCGCTCGAGCCCCTCCTCGATGGCGCGGGCGACGCGGCGGGCGGCGGGGCCGATGAACACGCGGTCGCTGAAGCCGAGACGGCTCGCCAGTCGCGAACCCGGGGCGGTGGGGCTCGAAGTCACGCCCCCAGCCTACCCGTCGCGATCACTCGGGCGTGCCGTCCTGGGGCTTGCGCGCGCGGTGAAGGGCGACGATCCCGAAGGAGAGGTTGCGGTAGGCGACGTCCGTCCAGCCCGCCTCGCGGATCCACGCGGAGAGCTTCCTCTGATCGGGCCATTCCCTGATCGACTCGTTGAGGTAGTCGTAGGCCTCTCCGTTGGTGCCGGCCACGCGGGCGACGCGGGGCAGCACCTGAGCGTTGTAGAACCGGTAGGCGGTGCGGAAAAGGGCTCCCGGAGGTGTGGAGAACTCGTTGATCACCAGGCGTCCGCCGGGCTTGGTCACCCGGAAGAGCTCACGCAGCGCCTTCTTCGGATCGTTCACGTTGCGCAGGGCGTAGGACATCGTGACGGCGTCGAACTCCCCGTCGGCGAAGGGCAGGTTCGTCGCGTCGGCCTCGACGAAGGAGAGGTTGCGCATGCTGCCGTGCCGGCGCTTCCCCTCGGCGAGCATGCCGGGCGAGAAGTCGGCGGCCACCACCTGCGCGCCGCTGCGCGCGAGGGACGCCGAGGACGAGGCGGTGCCCGCGCCGAGGTCGAGGATCCTCTCCCCCGGCTTCGGGGCGACGGCGCGCGTGGTGGCGGCGCGCCAGAGCGCGTCGTTCCCAACGGTCATCGCCGTGTTGGTGCGGTCGTAGCCGGCGGCGACCTGGTCGAACATGCCGCTGACGCGGGCGGGGTCCTTGCCGAGATCGGCGCGGTTGGGCTCGTTCGGGGACATGAGTCGAGTCTAGGCGCGGCGACCCTGTGCGTTCCGGTCGCAGTTCGGAACGGTCCGGTGCGCCGCGACTGTGCCGAAGTGCGACCGGAGCGGGAAGCGACCGGCACGAACTGCGACCGGAAGCAGGACGTCTCTCAGCGGTCGAGGCCCAGCGCGGCCAGGCGGTCGAGCCAGCGATCGGCGACCGCGTCGTCGAAGGGCGGATGCTGGGCGCGGACCCGCTCCTCGAGGTCGAGCGCGAGTCCTTCGAGGCGTTCCATCACGTCGGCGGGATAGCCGAACTGCGCACTGTGCTCCTCCCACTCGTCGCGGTCGTCGACCCAGGTGCCGCGCTCCCCCTCGACGCGCACGACGTCGAGGTCCATGTCGATGCCGACGGCGAGCAGCGGGTCGTCCGACCAGCGCACGTCCCAGCCGAGGTCGATGTAGACGCGCATCTGCTTGGGGTGGTCGCGGTTCACGGTGAGCGCATAGTCCTCACGCCCGGCGGGCACGAGCGTCACGTTCGGATTGCCGGTGCGGAACTCGCGCCCGGGGCGGGCGCTGTGCCAGCCGACGGGCTGGCCGACCCAGTCGCCCCATTCGTCGGCGCCGAGGTACACGCACTCGTGCCTCCAGTGCGGGGAGCCGTCCCACTTGCGCCACTGGAAGATCATCTCGGTGCCGGGGGCGGGACGGGCGTCGCTCATGCTCTCACTCTAGGCATCCGGTCTGACGGAGCTCCCCCTCCGGGCTCACTCCGACGGGTGAGACGAGGCCTCACGGAGCCTGACTAGGCTGAGAGGGTGAGCAGTCTGGTCGTGGAGACCCGCGAGATCGACCCCGTCGAGGATCCTCTGGCGTACGCGGATGCCGCGGTCCCGCTGGCCTGGCTGCGACGGGGTGACGGCATCGTCGCGGTCGGCGACGGCGTCGCGACGACGATCCGCGTCCCCGCCGGGGGCGACGCGCCCCGCTCCGCCGTGATCTCCTCCGCCTGGCGCCGGCTGACGCAGGATGCGGTGATCGACGACCCCCTGGAGCTCCCCGGCACCGGGCTGGTGGCCTTCGGAGCGCTGACGTTCGACGAGGACTCGTCGGCGGACAGCATCCTGATCGTCCCCTCGGCCGTGATCGGCCGGCATCGTGGCCGCACCTGGCTGACGACGATCCGCACCGCGGATGCCGCACCGCCCGCAGCCGCGCCCGAGCCCCAGGGGTACGGCCCGCACTGGGCGGGCACCGTCGGGCCGGGCGCGCAGACGCCGCAGGGCTACCAGGAGTCCGTGCGCCTCGCACTGGGGCGCATCGCCGCGGGCGAGCTCAGCAAGGTCGTTCTCGCGCGCGACCTCACCGGGAGCATCCCGGCCGGCTCGGATCTGCGCCGGCTCGTGCGCGCCCTGTCGACCGGCTACCCCGACACCTGGGCGTTCGCGGTCGACGGGCTGATCGGCGCGAGTCCGGAGACCCTGGTGACCGTCCGCAGCCGCACGGTCACGGCGAGGGTGCTCGCCGGCACGATCGGACGCGGAGCGGATCCGGATGCCGACACCGCGGCATCCGCGCATCTGGCGTCCAGCACGAAGGACCTCGACGAGCACGGATACGCCGTGCAGAGCGTGCTCGCCGCGCTCCGTCCGCACACCCGCGCCCTCGCGGCGAGCGAGCAGCCGTTCCTGCTGAAGCTGCCGAATCTCTTCCACCTGGCGACGGACGTCGAGGGCGAGCTGGCCGACGGCGACTCGGCACTCGACCTCGTCGGCGCCCTGCATCCGACCGCGGCGGTGGCCGGCACCCCCACCTCCGCGGCGATCGCCGCGATCCGCGAGCTCGAGCCGTTCGATCGCGGACGGTACGCCGGTCCGGTCGGCTGGGTCGATGCCGCCGGCAACGGCGAGTGGGCGATCGCGCTGCGGTGCGCGCAGTTCGCGCCGGCCGGGAACGCGATCGCCGTCACCGCGTACGCGGGCGCAGGCATCGTCGCGGGGTCGGATCCCGAATCGGAGCTTCTGGAGACGCGGGTGAAGTTCCGCCCTCTCGTCGACGCGCTCGCCTGAACATTCCCATCCATTCCTGCGATGGATGCTCGACACTTGCATCTACCTGTGTGATGCAGTGCGGCGGGATCCCGTATTGGCCCCGCGTCCCCCGATCCGGTTGACTTCCCGTGTCGCGCCACCGCCGTCCCACCCGAGGGCCCGACAGGCGCAATCCCCCCGATCGGAGACCCAGTGACCGAGTACCCGAAACTCAGCACGAGCACGACCAAGATCATCACCTTCGAGCGCCGCCACATCCGGCCGATCCCCGAGGACGAGCGCACCGGCAAGCCACGCGGCCTGTTCTTCATCTGGCTCGGCATCAACATGCTGCCGCTCACGGTGGTCACCGGCGCCCTCGGACCGACCCTGTTCGCCCTCCCGCTCGAGTGGACGATTCTCGCGATCGTGGTGGGGAACGTGATCGGCGGGTTCGGCGCCGCACTGCACGCCTCCCAGGGACCGCAGCTCGGCATCCCGCAGATGCTGCAGGCTCGCGCCCAGTTCGGCTACTTCGGCGGCAGCCTGCTCGCCTTCATCGCACTGCTCATGTTCCTGGGCTTCTTCGCATCCAACCTCGTCGTGGCCGCACAGAGCTTCGACGCGGTGTTCGGCGGCGGCCTCCTGAACGTGGGGATCATCGTCTGCGCCGTCGTCGCGCTCGTCTTCGCCATCTTCGGCTACGACCTCGTCCGCAAGGCGATGGCGGTGTTCTCGGTGATCATCGGCGTACTGGTGGTCGTCTCGCTGCTCCTCGCGCTCACCAACCCTGCCGCCTACGCGACCACCCGAGACCTGGTCTTCACGCCGGCCGGATTCTTCGGGATGCTCGCCATCGGCGTCACCTGGCAGCTGGCATACGCCCCGTATGTCTCCGACTACTCCCGCTACATGCCGAAGGGCATCGGGTCCCGGCAGGCGTTCTGGGCCACCTACTCCGGCCTCGTGATCGGCACCGTGGGCGTGATGGTCCTCGGCGCGCTCGTCGGCCTGACCACGGGCGACGACGGGAACTCGATGGCCGCCCTCGGCAGCCTTCTCGGCGGCTTCGGCCCCGTCGTCCTCTTCGCCTTCGGAATCGCCTCGGCAGTGATGAACTCCTCGAACATCTACTCCGGGGTGATGTGCGCGCTCACGGTGCTGGAGAGCGTCGCCGCGCGGGTGCGGATCGACACGGGCAAGAGGATCGGCATGACCGTCGGCTACGCGCTGCTGGCCACCCTCGCCGCCGTCTTCGGGCAGAACGACTTCCTGCTCGTGTTCAAGGACTTCGTCTTCGTGCTCCTCTACGTGCTCATCCCCTGGTCGGCGATCAACCTGGTCGACTACTTCGTGCTGCGCAAGGGGCACTACGACGTCGAGGCCATGTTCCGCCGCGACGGCGGCGTCTACGGGCGCTGGAACGGCATCGGACTCGCCTGCTACGCCGCCGGCATCCTCGTGCAGATCCCGTTCATGGTCACGACGATGTACACGGGCCCGCTCGCCGAACCCCTCGGCTACGTCGATCTGGCCTGGGTCGTCGGCTTCATCGTCCCCGCCGTGCTCTACGTCGCCTGGGAGCGGGCTGTCGCCCCTCAGCGGAGCGCGGTGCGGTGATCGCGGATCTCATCGTGACCGGCGGCCAGGTCTGGTCGCCGGAGCCGGGTCCCGCCACCGCCGTCGCCGTCAGCGGCGACAGGATCGCGGCCGTCGGCACAGACGCCGAGATCCGCGAGCTGGCGGGTCGACGCACCGAGATCGTGGATGCCGGGGGCGGAGCGATCCTCCCCGGCTTCCACGACGGTCACATCCACGCCCTCGGCGGCGGACTCGCGCTGCTGGGCTGCGACCTGTCATCCGTCCACTCCCGGCAGGCCTATCTCGCGGTCATCCGCGAGTTCGCCGCCGCGGAGTCCGGCGAGTGGATCGTGGGGAGCGGCTGGTTCGGCGACGTGTTCGACGGCGGACTGCCGGATCGGCGTCTGCTGGACGACGTCATCGGCTCCCGTCCCGCCGTGCTCACCAGCCATGATGCGCACGGGGTGTGGGTGAGCTCCCGCGCGCTGGAGCTGGCCGGCATCGACCGGGACACCCCCGATCCGGCCGCCGGCCGCATCGTGCGCGATGAGTCCGGCGATGCCACCGGAGTGCTCATGGACAGCGCCGGCGAACTGGTCACCTCGCTTCTCCCCGAGCCCGATCTCGCACGCCAGCGCGACGGGATGCTGGCTGCCCAGGAGCATCTCCTCTCGCTGGGCGTCACCGCCTGGCACGACGCCCTGCTCGGACGCTATCTCGCCATGCAGGACCCGCTTCCGGCCTACCTCTCCCTGCGCGCGGAAGGCCTCCTCACGGCACGCGTGAGCGGGTCCGTCTGGTGGCCGCCGGGATGGGGCGCCGATCGCCTCCCCGACGTGATCGCGCGCATCGCGACCGCACGCGCCGACGGCTTCCCGATCACCGGCGTGAAGATCATGCAGGACGGCATCTGCGAGAACTGCACCGCCGCTCTCCTTGCCCCCTATCGGGGCGTGCATCCCGAGACGTCAGGCGACTCCGTCATCCCGCCGGCCGAGCTGGCCTCGATCGTCACCGCGCTGGATGCCGCAGGAGAGCGCGTGCACTTCCACGGCGTCGGCGATCGGGCGGTGCGCGAGTGCCTCGACGCCGTGGCGGCGGCGAGGGCAGCGAACGGCCGGGGACAGCGCCACCAGATCGCGCACCTCGATCTGGTCGATCCGGCCGATCTCCCGCGTTTCCGCGCACTCGACGTCACCGCCAACCTGCAGCCCCTGTGGGCGCGTGCCGATCAGGAGATCCTGGAGCGCAAGCTCCCCCTGCTCGGACCGGAGCGGGCCCGCTGGCATTTCCCCTTCGGCTCGCTCCGCGCGCACGACGCGCACCTGGCGATGGGCAGCGACTGGCCGGTGACCAGCCCGGATCCGCTCTGGGGGCTGCACACCGCCGTCACCCGGACAGCGCCGCCCCAGGACGTGCACGCGGTCGATCCCGCGGCGCATCGGACGATGCAGCCGGAGGAGCGGCTGGACCCGGCCGATGCCGTTCGCGCGTACACGCTCGGTCCGGCCGAGGCGATCGGGGTCGACGACCGGATCGGACGACTGCACCCCGGACATCTCGCCGACCTCGCGGTGCTCACCACCGGCATCACCGGACGGGACTCCTTCGCGGAAGCGCGTGTCGCTGCCACCGTCCTCGGCGGAAAGGTCGTGCATTCGGCCTGACGACCGTGGCGGTCGCCCGGCTCAGCTCGCGGCGAGCCGCTTCTTCTCCGCCTCGACGTCGAAGTCGGCCTTCGGCCACCGCGGGTCGATGTCCTGGAGGGCGGCCAGCAGCAGCTCCTGCACGGCGAGCCGCGCGTACCACTTGTGGTTCGCCGGGATGACGTGCCAGGGGGCGACTTCCGTCGAGGTGCGCTCGATCGCGGCCTGATAGGCCTCCATGTACGTCGGCCACAGCATCCGCTCGTCGACGTCTCCCGGGTTGTACTTCCAGTGCTTGTCGGGGCGGTCGAGACGCTCCATCAGCCGCTCCTTCTGCTCGTCGGAGGAGATGTGCAGCATGACCTTGATGATCCGGATGCCGGAGTCGGTCACCCTCGCCTCGAACTCGTCGATCGCGTCGTAGCGGCGTTCGATCTCCTCGGGCGTCGCGAGGGAGCGGACGCGGCCGATGAGCACGTCCTCGTAGTGCGAGCGGTCGAAGACGCCGATGAACCCGGGCTCGGGGAGCCTCTTCTCGATGCGCCAGAGGAAGTCGTGCGCGAGTTCCTCCTCGGTGGGAGCCTTGAACGCGGTGAGCGTGACGCCCTGCGGGTCGACCCCGCCGACGACGTGCCGCACGATGCCGCCCTTGCCCGCGGAGTCCATCGCCTGCAGCACGAGGAGCACGGCATCCTTCGCGACCCCGGCGCGGCTCTCGGCGAAGAGACGCTCCTGCAGCTCGTTCAGCTCCTCCAGCCCGGCGGCGAGATCGGCCTTCCCCTGCGCCTTGCCCCCTTCGTAGCCGGGAGTGCTCTCCGGATCGACGTCGGCGAGACGGAATCCCTCGCCGACCTGCAGGATGCGAGCCCAGGTGTGCGCGTTCATGTGCTCATCCTGCCAGCAGCCGGCCCGCTCAGCGCGGCAGCGGCACCTCGATGAGCTGGCGACCGCCCGACGGTGCGGTGAGCACCTGGTCGAGCGCCGTGCGGGTCGTGACGCGATGGTGCTCCCAGCCGTAGGCGAGGGCGAGCTGCTCGATCCGCACCTCGTGCGGGGTGTAGAAGGCGCGATCGAGGTCGGCGCGATCAGCGGAGGCAGCCACCTCGAGCCCGTCGAAGATCGTGCCGCCGCCGTCGTTGCCGACGATCACCTGCAGGCGCGGGATCGCCTCGTCCGGGGGCAGCAGCAGCGCACCGACGTCGTGCAGGAAGGCGAGGTCCCCGAGCAGCACGCGCGTAACGCCGGGAGAGCCGTCGGCCTGACTGGCGACGGCGATGCCGGTGGCCGTGGCGACGGTGCCGTCGATGCCGGCGAGGCCGCGATTGGCGTGCACGGGGACCTTCTTGCCTGCCAGCACCGCGTCGGCGACGCGCACCAGGCGCGATGAGCCGAACACGAGCCGGTCGTGCGGCCAGGTCGCACGCCACACGGCGTCGACGAGAAGCTCGCGGGAGAGCGGGCGGCGCACGGCGTCGAGCTCGGCCCGCACGGCGTCGCGGCGGGCCGCGAAGTCCTTGGAGGCGAGGCCGTCGGTGTCCGGCGCGTGCTCGCTGAGGTCGATCGCCTGCGCGGCCGAGGCCGCCATCCAGGCGCCCAGCCAGTCGCGATCGGGTTCTCCGGGAGCGACGTCGACGGATGCCGCGGCCCGTGTCAGCCGGTTGAGGTTCAGCTCCTCGCCGCCGCGGCGGACGGCCACGACGTCGACGTCGGCGCGCGACAGCAGGCGAGCGACCTCGCGGCTGAGGGTCGGGTGGCCGAGCACGACGACTCGCTCGATGCGCCCGCCGAGGGCGGGGTCGGAGAGGAGCGCGCGATATCCGTGCATGAGCCGGCGCCCGAAGCGCGCGCCGCTGACGATCTCGGCGATCAGGGGCCAGGAGCCCGCATGGGCGATCTCCTCGGCGGCCGGTCCGGCGTCGGCGCCGGCGACCACCACGGTCCGCGGTCCGCGGTCGAGCACCACGGGTTCCGCCGGGGCCTGAGCCGGCGCCGGGCCCTGGACGACCTCGAGGGCAGGCAGGGTGCCGGAGAGCGGCTCCCGCGACGGCAGGTTCAGGTGCACGGGGCCGGCGACGCCGGGGGCGCCGTGCGCGGCATCCGCTCCCATCGCCGCGGCCACCGCCGCGGCGGCGAGCCCCGACCAGTCGCCGTCGCCGGGCACGGGGGCATCGAGCTGAAGCCGCACGAACCGGCCGAACAGCCCGGGCTGGATCGTCGCCTGATTCGCCCCCACGCCGCGGAGCTCCGGCGGGCGGTCAGCGGTCAGCAGCAGCAGGGGCACTCCGGAGTGGAAGGCCTCCATGGCGGCGGGGAGCAGATTGGCGACGGCGGTGCCGGAGGTGCAGACGACCGCGGCAGGCACGCCGGTCTCCCGGGAGAGGCCGAGGGCGGTGAAGCCGGCGACCCGCTCGTCGATGCGGACGTGCGCGCGCAGATGCCCCTGGTTCGCCAGGTGCACCGCGGCGAGCGCGAGGGACTGCGAACGGGAGCCCGGCGAGATCACGACGTCACGCACGCCGTTCGCGATGAGGTCCGCGATCAGGGCGGCCGCGGCATCCGTCGCGGGCGACGACGTCACGAACGCGTGTCCGCGGCCGGGCCGTCGTCCGTCTCGTCCTCGAGGCGAGCGAGCTCCTCCTCGAGGCGGCGGATGCGGGCGTCCTGGTCGTACTTGCCGATGTGGCGCAGGAACTCGGGGTCGTCGTCGGGCGCCGGCATGCGGAGGGTGCCCTGGTCGTTCGCGCGACGGCGTCCGATCGTGAACCAGAGGATGCCGCCGATGACCGGGATGAGGACGACGATCGCGATCCAGGCGGCCTTGGGCACGCCCCGGTGCCGCGTCGCCGGCTGCACCGAGCAGTCGACGATGCTGAACACCCAGAACACGGCGGCCAGGAAGCCGCCGATGATCAACAGTCTCGCCACCCTTCCAGTGTAGGCGCGTGGGGACGGGCGAGATCCGGGGTTGACGGGAGACGTGAACGAGGTGGACGAGAGGCCGTCCGTCAGCCGATGAGCCGAACGATCCGGTCGTCGCCGGAGCGCGGGTCCCCGCGCCCGTCGGTGTTGTTCGTGAGGATCCAGATCCCGCCGTCGGGGGCGACGACCACGTCCCGCAGGCGCCCGAGCTCCCCGGTGAACCGCTCGCTACTCGTCGCGAGGTCTCCGAGGGGCACCGCACGGAGCCGCTCGCCGCGGAGGTTCGCGATGAGGATCTCGGTATCCGTCACCGCCAGGCCGCTGGGGCTGGCCGAATCGGGCGTCCACTGCTGCACCGGGTCGATGAAACGCTCGTCGCCCGCGATCCCCTCGACGACCGGCCAGCCGTAGTTCCCGCCGGCTTCGATGACGTTGAGCTCGTCCCACGTGTCCTGTCCGAACTCGCTGGCGTACATCGTCCCGTCGGCGTCCCAGCCGATGCCCTGCGGGTTGCGGTGGCCGTAGCTGTAGACCGGGGAGTCCCCGAACGGGTTGTCGTCCGGGATGCCGCCGCCGGGCTTGATCCGGAGGATCTTTCCCGCGAGGGCATCCCTGTCCTGGGCGCTGTCGCGGTCCCCCGCGTCACCGGTCGTGATGTACAGCATCCCGTCCGGGCCGAAGGCGATGCGCCCGCCGTTGTGGTTGCCGGCGGCCGGGATGCCGTCGATCACGGTCGTCGGGTCGCCGAGTTCGAGCGCGCCGGGATCGCCGCGGAGCTCCCGCCGTTCGACACGGTTCTCCCCCGGAGCAGTGAAGTACGTGTAGAGCTCGCCGTCGTGCACGGCGAGGCCGAGCAGTCCGCCCTCTCCTCCCGCGGCGACCCCGTCGATCACCGCGACCTCGCGCGCCTCGCCGTCGTCGTCGATCTCGAGGATGCGGGCGCCGTCCCGCTCGCTCACGAGCGGCGTCGTCTCGTGGAACGCGATCGACCACGGGGCATCGAGGCCTTGCGCGACGGTCTCCACAGGTCCGGACTCGGCGGATGCCGACGGCTCCGGTCTCGGCTCGGATCCGGGTTGCGGGACGCACGCGGTGAACGCCCAGAGCGCGGATGCCGCGGACACCGCGAAGAAGACCCTGCGGCCGGTGCGTCGTGAGGACCTCATCCCCTCATCCAACGCCGCGCGGCGCCGAGACGGAAGGGCTGTCATCGGACAGCGGACGACGATCCCTCTCCTGCCGCGCGAGCCGCAGCGACGAGCACGGCATCGAGTTCCTCGCCGGTGCAGTCGTGCCCCGCCCCTGCGATCTCGACGAGACGGGCGCGGGGAAGCAGCCGGCAGATCTCGAGCGCCGCGCCCCGAGGGCTGCGCGCGTCGGCGTCACCGCGAACGACCACGGTCGGCACCGGGATGCGCGGCAGGTCGGAACGCAGATCCTGGGCCATCACCGGAAGCAGCGCCGCGGTCGTGCGGGGGCGCCAGTCGTCGAGCAGACGTCGGGCGAGTGCGCGACGCTCCGGCGGGTCTTCGGGCGCGAACACCGAGTCGAGGAAGCCGTCGGCCCATTCCTCGACCGGATGCTCCAGGGTGAATCGTGCAGCGGCCATCCGCTCGGCGAGCGCGTCGGGGGAAAGGGAGCCGCCCCAGCCCGCGTACGCGCCGACGAGCACGAGCCGCCCGACGGATTCCGGATGGTCGCGGGCGAGCAGGAGCGCGAGCACCGAGCCGAGGGAGAAGCCGGCGACAGCGGGCCTGGTCAGCCCGAGAACGCTGAGGAAACCGGCCGCCGTCCTCGCCCAGTTCGCGTCGCTCCAGCCGGCGGGGACGTCGTCGGAGGCACCGCATCCCGGCGCATCCCAGGCGACGACCTCGACGTGCGGGCTGAGTCGCTCCATCTGCCGGGCCCACGCCCGGGAGTCCTCGAACGCCCCGTGGAACAGCACGAGCGCCGGCCCGCTCCCCTGCCTCCGATAGGCGATGCGCAGCCCGTCGACGACGACCTCGGCCATGCGGCGAGCATACGCCCCGGTCCGCGCGCACCGGGATGGTTCCTCGTCGCCGAACAGCACGACGCAAACGCCTGTCCGCTCCGCCGCCGGCAGGTGCACAATGGCGACATGAGCGAACCGTGGTCCCCCGAATCGGATGCCGTGCTCAGCCGGCGCGCGCAGATCCTCGCCACCGAGCACTGGGGCCTGCTGGCGGCGCGGAGCACCGCTCAGAGCGAGGTGCTGACGCGCATCACCATCTTCCTCGCGCTCGTGTCCGCGGGCCTCGTGACGATCGGCCTCCTCGGGCAGGCCTCGGGCTTCTCCGGATGGTTCGGCGGAGCATCCCTCGCCCTCCTCGCCTTCCTCACCGTCATCGGCTTCATGACCCAGGTACGCGTGATGAACGTGTCGGAGGAGGACATGATGTACGTCGTGGCGATGAACCGGATCCGCGGCGCCTACGTCGATCTCGATCCCCACGTGGCCGAGGTGTTCCTCGCCGCCGTCAACGACGACATGGCCGGGATGAAGAGGACCTACTCGTTCCTGCGCACGCGCAGCGCCAGCGTCTTCATCGGCAGCTCGGTCATGCTGCTGATCGTCGTGAACGCGTGCGTCGCGGGGCTGCTGACCGGCTCGGCGATCATCGCCGCCGGCGGCGCGTTCGAGTGGGCGGTGGGCATCGCCACCGGTGTCGGGCTGCTCTACGGCACCGGCTTCGCCGCGTTCGGCGGCTACGGGTACCTCACGACCTGGAAGCACTACGTGCCTCGCCGGCCGACGCCGGAGGAGACGCCTGAGCAGTGAGCATCCGCCCGCGACGGGATCAGGCGTCCCGGGGCGGTCTGCGGAGCTGCTTGACGTCGGACCGGCGATGCTTCGCCTTCAGGTGCCGCTCCTTCGAGCCCCGGCTCGGGCGGGTGGCCCGTCGCGGCGGCCCCGGCGGCTTCAGCGCCTCGTCGACGAGTGCGGCGAGCCTCTCGCGCGCGGCCTCGCGGTTGCGCAGTTGCGCACGGTGCTCTGAGGCGGCGATCGTGAGGACGCCGTTCACCAGCCGGGTCGTGAGCCGGTCGAGCAGCCGCGCACGCTGGACCGGCGAGAGCGCGGCGGACGCCGCGACGTCCCAGACCAGCTCGACGCGCGAGTCGGCGGTGTTCACGCCCTGCCCGCCGGGGCCGGACGACCGCGAGAAGCGCCACGACAGCTCGGTCTCCGGGATCACGAGACTCGCGGAGACCCGCAGACCGGGGCGGTGGGAGGCTGGCATGGGACCATCATCGCCCAGGGGACGGCTCGGATGCGCGGGGCTCCGGGGCGGGAGCCGCAACGGCGACGCGGCCTACCTCACCACGACGGTGACGGTCGCGAGTTCTTCCAGCACCCGCTGACTCGTCGAGCCGAGCAGGAAGCGGGCGAGAGCGCCCTTCCCGTGAGATCCGACGACCGCCAGACGCGCCCGCGACGCCAGCTCGTTGAGCTGCTGCGCCGGCGCCCCCTGCTCCACGACGCGCGTGACGGGCACGCGCGGGTGTGCGGGAGCGATCTCGGCGAGCGCGAGATCGACGGTCTCCTCGGCGAGCGCCTGCGCTCCGGCCAGGTATCCGTGCGGATAGGCGTCCATGCTCATCGGCAGCGGCACAGGCTGCCAGGTGTGGAGGACGGTGAGCGGTTCGCCGCTGCGCTCGGCCTCCTCGAAGGCGAAGCCGAGCGCCCGACGCGCGATCGGCGACCGGTCGATGCCCACCACGATGCCGTGCCGCCCCGCGAGGTCGAAGTCGGGGATCACGGCGACCGGGCAATAGGCTCCGGCGACGATCCGGGTGCCGTGCAGGCCCCGGCGTGGACCGCCGGCCGGCCCCCCGTGATCGCTCCCGATCGCGAGGAGGTCGAAGACCATCGAGGTCTCCACGAGCTCCCCCACCGGATCGCCGCGTGCGACGCGCGTGTCCACGATGACGCCGCGACTGCGCAGCAGCTCCGCCTCGCGCTCCAGCAGTGCGTTCGCGGATCGCAGCGCCTCATCGAGGAGGGGTCCCTCCCCGACCACGCCGAGAGCGCCGCCCACCACCGACACCAGCTCGATCCGGCTGCCGCGTTCCCGCGCGCGCACGGAAACCCACTCCAGCACGCGCCGGCATACCGCCGACTCGGTCACGCCGACCACGATGCTCTGCTCCATGATCTCCTCCATCGTCATCCTTGGAGAGCGGGCTCGGGAGAGACGCGCTCCGTCAGGTCCACTTCCTGCATCGGGTCCGGCACCTTCGCGCTCCACCCGAGCTCCCGTCCGATCCGCAGCCGCAGGGCGTCCGACGCCGCCGGCTCGCCATGCGTCACGTAGACGACACGGGGCTCGCGGGGCGCGCCCTTCATCCACCGGAGCACGCCGTCCGCATCGGCGTGCGCCGACATCGAGTCGACATGCACGACCTCCGCGCGGATCGGCACGTCCCTGCCGAAGATGCGCAGCTCCCGCTCGCCGTCGAGGAGCCGCTTCCCGCGTGTGCCGCCGGCCTGGAATCCGGTGAGCACGATGGCGTTGCGGGCGTCGGGCCCGTAGGCGCGCAGATGGTGGAGGATGCGGCCGCCCGTCAGCATCCCGCTGGCGGAGACGATGACCATCGGCCCTCCCCGCAGGTTGAGGAGCTTCGACTCGTCGACGTCGCGCACCGGCGTCGCGATCGAGTACAGCCGCTCGATCTCGTCCGCGCCGAGGCGGTGCTCCCCGGGATGATCTCGGTAGACGTCTGCGACGCTGATGGCCATCGGGCTGTTCAGGTAGATCGGCACGTCGGGGATCTCTCCCCGATCCCGCAGCCGCGAGAGATGCAGCAAAACGGTCTCGGTGCGCCCGACCGCGAATGCGGGGATCAGGACCACGCCGCCGCGCCGGACCGTGCGGCGCACGACATCTCCCAGCGCGTCCTCGGGGTTCTCCTCGCTGTGATGCCGGTCGCCGTACGTCGACTCCGCGACGAGGACGTCGGCGCCCGCGAAAGGATGCGGGGGACGCATGAGCGGGTCGTCTTCGCGTCCGAGGTCCCCCGTGAAGCAGACGCTGCTTCCCTCCACATCGAGGTACACGCTGCTCGCGCCGAGGATGTGGCCGGCTCCGCGAAGACGCACGGCGACCCCCGGCGCCACGGCGGTCTCGCCGGCCGCGAGCGGAGTGAACCGGTCCACGGCCCTCATCGCATCCTCCACCGTGTACAGCGGCGTCGGATGCTCGTGGCGCGACGAGCCGTGCCTGATCGCCGCCCGCGCCTCCTCCTCGAGGAGGTGCGCGCTGTCTAGCAGCATGATCCGGCAGAGTGCGATCGTGCCCGCGCTGGCGTACACGCGCCCGCGGAACCCGTCGCGCACGAGAGCAGGGAGATAGCCGGAATGATCCAGGTGCGCGTGGGTGAGCACGACAGCGTCGACCGAGGAAGGCAGCACCGGGAACCTCGCCCTGTTCCGCTCTCGCAGCGCCTTGTATCCCTGGAACAGCCCGCAGTCGACGAGCACGCGCGAGGACGAGGCGTCGAGAAGGTAGCGGGAGCCGGTGACCGTGCCCGCGGCGCCGAGGAAGGTGAGGCGGCCTCCGTGCGACCGGCTGCTCATGATCGCGACTCCCGTCGTGCTGCGTCCCCGGTCTCTGCGCGCAGCGCGGCGCCGAGCGTCCGCCCCCATTCGAATGCCCGCTCGGCCTCGCCGGGAAGGAGCCGGCTGTCCTTGTCGACCAGGAAGCTCTCGGGTGGCAGGAACTCCCGCAGCCCGCGCCGCCTCAGGCGCTTCGAGATCGCACCTGCCGCCGAGCCGGTGAAGATCCAGGGCATGTCGATCCTGGTGTCGAACGCCGCGAAGGAGTCCCCGCTCAGCCGGGCCACGGGGATCCATTCCCGAACGCCGATGTCATGGGGACCGGGCTCGAGGGCGAATCGCGCACGATCCCTCGCCCAGCGCCGCCCCTCAGCGCGCGACTCCGGACGGCTCAGGGAATGCGCGTGCGTGGGCGCACCGACCACGACGAGCCGTCGGCCCTCCGCGGAGGGGAGGTCGGCGACCCGGTACACGCCCACCGGGAGGCTCGTCCGGATGCCGTCGGCGATCGCCTCGGCGATTCGCCGGGTGCTGCCGAACATCGACTCGAAGACCAGGAGCACCTCCTCCGAGGCTCCCGCGGCGGTGCCGGCGGACTCGATCTCCTCGGAACGGTTCATCGGTGCTCCTCGTGGACGGGACAGGACGGTCGACTCCGATGATGCGGTGTCCGAGCGCCCCGCCGCGGGCCCAACGTCCCATCGCGCCCGGAGGTCAGGAGAGGCGGTTCGCCGACGAGTCCGGCCCGGATCGCCGAGATGCGGCCACGTAGACGGCCGCCTGCGTGCGCCGCTCCATGCCGAGCTTGGACAGCAGCCCCGTCACATAGTTCTTCACTGTCTTCTCCGCGAGGCCGAGGCGCTCACCGATCTGCCGGTTGGTGAGACCTTCGGCGATCAGCCGGAGGGCCTGACGCTCCCGCAGCGTCAATTCGACGTCGGCGCGCGGCTTCTCCTCCGCACGAGCCCGAAGCTCCTCCTGAACGCGCGCGGCCACCGATGGCGGGATCAGGCTCTCTCCGCGTGCGGCCCGGCGGACGCTCTCCGCGATGTTCGCACCCCGGACGGACTTCAGCACGTACCCCGACGCGCCCGAGACGACGGCCGCGACTGCGGCCGCGTCGTCATCGAACGCGGTGAGGATGAGGCACCTCACCGCGGGCAGCTCCGACCGGATGCGGCGGCACAGATCGATGCCGCTGCCGTCTGGAAGGCGGACGTCGAGGACGACCACATCCGGCACGGTCGCCCTGATCCGCCCGATCGTGCCCTCGACCGCTCCGGATTCGCCCACCACCTCGAGGTCGCGCTCATCGCCGATGATCCGGGAGATGCCCTGCCGCACGATCTCGTGGTCGTCGACGAGGAACACCCGCGTCACGGAACCGCCGCCGTTCGCGAATCCAGCGGGACATGCCAGCGCACGCGGGTCCCGCCCTCCTTCCGCGCCTCCACGTTGAACACGCCTCCGTGAGCGAGGGCGCGCCGGGCGAGGTTCGCGGTGCCGCTCCGCTTCGTCGGCGCTTCAGGCATCCCCACGCCGTCGTCGTCGATCAGCACCGTGACGTGGGATGCCGTGACGGAGACGGTGACCTGCGAGCTGTGCGCCTGAGCGTGCCGCGCGACGTTGCTGAGCGATTCGCGCACCACGGCGACGACGTCATCCGCAAGGGCTCCTGTGACGAGCAGGTCGGCGGGGCCCTCGAAGGTCAGCCGCGGTGCCGCGAGCTGCGGGGACACGTCGCTGACGATGTCGAGGAGGCGATGACGGAGCGACTCGCCTCCTCCGGTCTGCAGCGCGAAGATCGCCGTGCGGAAGTCGGCGATCGCGGCGTCGATCTCGCCCACGTGGGCGGTGATGGCCGGCGCATGCGATGGCAGGGTGGCTGCGAGCGCCTGAAGGCCCAGTCCGGTTCCGAACAGGTGCTGGATGACGTTGTCGTGGAGATCCCTCGCGATCTCGGCGCGCACGCCGATGACGTCCAGGCGCTGACGATCGGCTCTGGCCTGCGCGAGCGCCAGGGCGAGGCCTGCCTGGGCGGCGAACTCGGACAGCGTGGAGAGGTCGTCGGGAGAGAAGCGAGGCGACCCTTCGGCACGGGTCGCGCACAGTGCTCCCGCCGGGGTGCCGGCCACGACGAGCGGCACCGCGATCGTCGGCCCTCCGAGGAGCCGTTCATCCAGGGCCAGCGAATCGGAGAGCCTGTCCGCCGAGAAGGCGATGCCGTCGCCCATGACCCGGCGGATGATCGCCTCCTCGGCGGGGATGTCCGCCCCCTCGACCGATCCCGCCCCGATCCCTCGCGCGGTCTCCACACGGAACCGGTCGGAATCGGGGCTGGGCACGACGATGCACACGAGATCTGCCATCACGAGCGAGGCGACCCTTTCGGCGACGACACCGAACACGTCGCCCGAATCCGAGGCGAGCAGGGCTGCGGTGATCTCGGCGAGGGCGCTGCTGAGCCGCTCCAGCCGGCGCGACTCCTGGTAGCGCCGGGCGTTGTCGATGGCGATCGCGGCGGTGGAGGCGAGTGCGACGACGAGTTCCTCGTCCTCGTCTGTGAAGCTCCCGCCCTTGCGGTTCGTGAGGTAGAGGTTCCCGAAGATCTCGCCCCGCACCCGCACGGGGACGCCGAGGAAGGTGCCCATCGGCGGGTGGTGCGCCGGGAAGCCGGCTGATCGGGGGTCTGCTCCGAGATCCTCCAGGCGGATCGGGTCCTGGCTCTGGATGACGGCGCCGAGGATCCCGTGCCCTCGCGGCAGGTCTCCGATCGCCTCCACGACGTCATCGGGCATGCCGACGTGGATGAACTGCTCCAGCCTCCCGTCACGGTCGATGACGCCGAGAGCGCCGTACTGTGCGTCGACAAGCGTCACCGCGGCCTCGGCGATGTGGCGCAGCACCTGCTCGAGGTCGAGGCCCTCGACGACGATCTGCGTGGCCCGCAGGAGATGGCGCAGCCGTCCTTCAGCCCGCAGCACCTGCTGGGCGCGGTCGATCAGCTCGGCTATCGTCCGTTCGAGCTCTGAACGGCGATAGTCGGGGAACTGGAGGGTCTCGTCGTCCATGGCTCCCGCTTCCGGCCACCTCACGCAGGATCCTACTCCGCAGGCGGAGAGAAGGGACCTTCGGCCCTCGCCCGCCGGAGCGCGCATGCGACTCTCGTACGCATGCCGAGGGAAGGGCGGTCGCCGATGTTCAGTCGCCTCGTCGTCGCCGTCGGGAGTGAGGACGGCGCGGCCGCCGCGGCGTGGGCGTCCGCGCACGCCTCGTGGGCCCCGGCCCCGCCGATCGGGATCCATGTCGTGACCGACGATTCCGCACCGGCACCGCCGTCGTCGCCGTCGTCGCCGTCCAAGATCATCCGGGACCCGGACATCCCGCAGGCGATCGCGGCGTTCGTCCGAGCCGACGACCTGCTCGTGATCGGCACCGGCAAGACGGGGTTCATCCGCAGCCGGATCTTCGGCTCCCTCGGCCTCCGGATCGTATCGGCGGTGCCGTGCGGCGTCGCCGTCATCCCTCAGGTGGACCTGCGGTTCCGTCGAGGCGTGGTCGCGGGCGTGGGCTCCCTCTCCGGCGCCGGTCCGATCGTCTCGGCCGCCGGCGCCGAGGCCGCCGCGCGCGCCGAGACGCTGACGGTGCTGCACTCGTCGTACGAGGGCGTCGTCCCGGCCCCCGTCGAGACCGCCGCCGCCCAGCTGGAACAGCTGATCGCCGACCTCGCGCTCAGCCGGCCGGGGATCGAGAGCCGCGCGCGGAGGACGACCAGGCCACCGGCGGAGGCGCTCCTGGATGCGTCGCGGAACGCCGCCCTTCTCGTCCTGGGCACCCATCGAGGGCGTCCGCCAGGACCGGTCATCCACGACGTGCTGATGAACATCAACGCCCCGGTGCTGATCGTGAACCTGGCCGCCACGGCCGACGGCCGGCGCGCGGTGGTGCCGACGGCCCGATGAACCGACGAGAAGGAGAACAACCATGAACACCGCATCCACTGTCCCGCCCGTGATCGTGGGCGTCGACGGATCCGCCTGCTCCGTCGAGGCCCTGTCCTTCGCGGCGAGGGTCGCGCGGGCGCTGGACGCCCCGCTCGAGGCGATCACGACGTGGACCTATCCCCTGCTGCTCGATCCGTTCGACCCGAGTCTCGACCGGCTGCCGAAGAAGTACGCGGAGCGCGCGGCCAGGGAGGCGATCAAGGCCGCCTTCCAGGGCGCCCCGCCGGAGCGCTTCTCGCATCGCGTGATCCCGGGACCGCCGCGCGAGGTCCTGATCGAGCTCAGCGACAAGGCGTCGATGCTGGTGCTGGGCAGTCATGGACGCGGCGGTCTGGCCGGACTGATCCTCGGCTCGGTGAGCGCATCGTGCGCGGCGCACGCCCGGTGCCCGGTACTGGTCGTGCACGAGGGTGACGCCGCCGCGACCGACACGGCGACGTCCCGGCATCTCGTGGACGCGGTCCCGCCCCACGAGTAGCCTGTGTCGCAGGTCGATCCCGGTCGGCGGCACGCCGTCCGGGCGGGGAGGGAGATGACTCGTGTACCGGATCTTCCTCGTCGATGACCACGAGGTGGTCCGTCGAGGGATCGCCGACCTCATCGAGACTCAGGCGGACCTGACCGTCGTCGGCGAGGCCGCCACATGCGCGGAAGGCTTCGCCGGCGTCGCAAGGACTCTTCCGGACGTCGCGATCGTGGACGGGAGGCTTCCCGACGGCAGCGGCATCGACCTCTCCCGGCGCATCAGGCAACAGCATCCGGGCGTCGCGTGCCTCATCCTCACGGCCTTCGACGACGACGACGCCCTGATGTCGGCGATCCTCGGGGACGCGGCCGGCTACCTGCTCAAGTCCGTGCGGACGGCCGAGATCCTCACCGCAGTCAGGGCGGTCGCTCAGGGCCGACGCCTGCTCAGCCGCTCGATGATCCGCCGGGTCGGCGAGCACGCGGCCGCTGCGGCGGACGACGACCCCAGATTCGGCTCTCTGAACGCGCGCGAGAAGCAGATCCTCGCACTGATCGCGGAGGGACTGACCAACCGCGCCATCGGCGAGCGGCTCGGTCTCGCGGAGAAGACGATCAAGAACTACGTGTCATCGCTGCTCGGCAAGCTCGGCCTGGAACGGCGCACGCAGGCCGCCTTGCTGCAGGTGTCCCATGCGCGCCAGGCCTCAGGGCCGCATCCGGGCTCTCCGGCCTGACGGGACCTTCGACCCCGGAGAGGTGCGGATGCCGCCCGAGGATGTCTTCGTCCGCACCGGTCACAGCGTCGACATCACGTCGAAGGGCCTCTCGGCTGCGGGGATATCGAAGGGGAACGCCGATGGACGAGACCGGATCGCAGACCCGGATGCTGACCGAGACGGAGTGCTGGGATCGCCTGCGGCGAGCGCCCTACGGCCGCCTCGCGGCCGCCGCGGCCGGCGAAGTGGACATCTTCCCGGTCAATCACGCGATCGCGCACGACGTGATCGTGTTCCGCACGTCGGCGGGGACCAAGCTCCTGGAGCTGACGATCCACAGCACCGTCGCATTCGAGGTGGACGGCTTCGACGAGCGCGAGGCGTTCAGCGTCGTCGTCAAGGGAAGGGCCGAGGAGTTCGACCGGGACGCCGAGGTGCTCGACGCGGAGAGGCTCGGCGTCGCCCCCTGGGCTCCCGAGGAGAAGGACAGGTGGGTCCGGATCGTGCCGGCTTCCGTCCAGGGGCGGGCATTCAGCCGTCTGCGGGCCGCGGCTGACTGACGCTCCGGATGGCTCTCCCGCGCGCGACGACCACGCCACGCACGACGAGGGGTGCGGGGCCTGTCCGGTCCCGCACCCCTCCTCGCGGTCAGGCCACCCGCACGACGATGCGGTTGTCGACCTCCGTCACATGCGGGGACGACCACGCGGCCTTCGCCGCCTGACGGCGCTCCGCGCTGGAGCCGACGACGCCGGTCAGCGTCACCTTGTTCCCGATCACCTTCACGCCGATGCCGTCTGCATCCACTGCGGCGCTGCGCATCAGCGCCGCACGGATGCGCTCCTCGGCATCGGCCGCCGATGCCCGCGGCGTGAGCGAGATCATGCTGGTCACGCTGTAGACGCCGCGGAGGTGCTCGACGGCGCGCTTGGCGGCGGCCCGCTGGAACTCCCAGTCGACCTGGCCGACGAGCGTGACGTTGTGCCCGATGATCTCCGCCTTCACCGTCCGCGGCACGTTGACCGCCGCAGCGAGGGCTCGATCCACCTCCTTCGCGACGTCGGTCTCGCTGGTGAACAGCGCGGACCTCGGGTGGACGACCATGTCGTCGACGACCGCCCGCACGCCGCGGACGCGCTCTGCGGCGCGCATCGCGGCAAGTCGCTCCGTGTAGGAGTCGACCTCCCCGGACAGCGTCACGGTGCCGTCCTCGACGGCGACGCCGATGCCGGCGGCATCCACCTCGGGGGTCCATTCGATCTCGTCCCTCACCAGGGTCTGGACGTCGAGATCGCTGAGTGCTGCAGTTCTCATTCTCGTTCCTCTCGGTTCACCGTGCGATCGCACACCTTCACGTTCGGTCAGGTCCCTCCTTCCACGAGGGTCCTAGGTCCTGCCACTCACCGGCGCGTGTGACCTTGGTCCCTGGCTCGGGTTCCGGTGGATCGCACCCTGGACGGATGAACAACGAAGATGCAGAACGGATCGTCGTCGGCGTCGACGGATCCGAGCCCTCGGTGGCAGCTCTGAAGTACGCCGCGAGGATGGCGGAGGCGCTCGGCACCTCGCTGGAGGTCGTGACAGCCTGGGCGCCTCCTCCGCTCGATCCGATGATGGTGATCGACTGGTCGCCCGAGGAAGCGGCGAAGGACGTGCTCGACGGCACCGTGCGTGACGCCTTCGGCGACGACCCGCCTGCAGGCCTCGCCCGGACGGTGAACCCGGGGTCGCCGGCGCGCACGCTGATCCGGATGAGCGAGTCATGCGGGATGCTCGTGCTCGGCAGCCGCGGACACGGAGGCTTCGCCGGGCTCCTTCTGGGCTCGGTGAGCGCCGCCTGCGCCGCACACGCCCACTGCCCGGTGCTCATCGTCCACGCCGACGGTGCCCCGCGACGCGCGGCGGCAGACGAGGGCGACGGTTGACGGCCAGGCCGGCCGTGCGCGCTCCCGGCTGGCGCCCCGTCGTCGTCGCGGCGACGGTGTGCGTCATCCTCGCCGTGCTGACGCTCGACGCGGCCGGGTTCGCCGTGGCCGGCCGATGGCTCGCCGGCATCACCGTCGGGCTGTTCATCTGCGGGACGCTCGTCGGCATGGTGCGGGCGGTGCTGCGAGGTCATGTCGGCCTGGACATCCTGGCGCTGGTGGCGATGTCGGCGGCGCTCGCCGTCGGCGAGCATCTCGCGGCGCTCATCGTCATGCTCATGCTCGCGGGAGGGGAGTCTCTCGAGGACTTCGCGACCCGGCGTGCGCGGAGGGATCTGTCCGCGCTCCTCGATCGCTCGCCGCGCGTCGCCCATGTGCTCAGCCCAGTCGGATCGTCGGCAGCGGACGAGATGATCGATCTGCCGGTCGACGCGGTGGCGGTCGGGAGCGAGCTGCTCGTTCGCCCCTCCGAGATCGTCCCGCTCGACTCCGTGCTCCTCAGCGAGGCGGCGTCCTTCGACGAGTCCTCGCTGACCGGCGAGAGCCTGCCGGTCGGTCACGTCGCCGGCGACCAGGTGCTCTCCGGGTCCGTCAACGGCGAGCGGGCGGTACGCGTCCGGGCCATCAGGCGCAGCGCCGACAGCCAGTATCAGCAGATCGTCGCCCTCGTGCAGGCGGCGGAGGCGTCGAGGGCACCCGTCGTCCGTCTGGCCGACCGCTTCGCGATCCCGTTCACCGCGATCGCCCTCGTCCTCGCCGGCGCCGCCTGGGCGCTGTCCGGCGAGCCGCGACGCTTCGCGGAGGTGCTCGTGCTGGCGACGCCCTGCCCGCTGCTCATCGCGGCGCCGGTGGCCTTCCTCGGCGGGCTGTCCCGGGCTGCGGCGGCCGGCGTGATCGTCAAGGGCGGCGCGGTGATCGAGCAGCTCGCGCGGGTGCGCAGCGCGGCCTTCGACAAGACCGGCACCCTCACCCAGGGGCGTCCCGAGCTCGTCGGCGTCCGTCCGGCCCCGGGTTTCGACGCGGACGAGGTGCTGCGCCTGGCGGCGTCCGCCGAGCAGTACTCCACGCACGCGTTCGCCGACTGCATCCGCCGGGCGGCAGTGTCTCGGGGCCTGGAGCTGCACCCGGCCGCCGAGGCGAGCGAGGCCGCGACGAACGGCGTCACCGCGTTCGTCGACGGCCGGCGGGTGGCGGTCGGCAAACCCGGCTTCGTCTCCGGTCTCGCCCCCGACCTCGTCCGGGAGCCGCTCGATGCCGGGCACGGAGCCGCCTATGTCGCCGTCGATGAGCGATTCGCGGGCGTCCTCCTGCTCGCGGACGCTCCGAGACCTGAAGCAGCCTCCGTCATCCGGTGGCTGCGTGCGCACGAGGTGGAGCGGATCGTCATGCTCACCGGAGATCTCCTGCCGACGGCCCGCGCCGTCGGCGACCGGATCGGCCTGGAGGAGGTGCACGCCGAGCTCCTCCCGCCCGAGAAGGTCCGGCTGGCGGCCGCCATCGGCCCCCGCCCTCTGATGATGGTCGGCGACGGCGTGAACGACGCACCTGTCCTCGCCGCCGCCGATGTGGGGATCGCCATGGGCGCGAGAGGCGCCACGGCCGCGGGGGATGCCGCTCAGGTCGTGATCCTCGTGGATTCGCTCGCGAAGGTGGTCGAGGCGGTCTCGATCGGACGACACACGCTGCGCGTCGCGCTCACCGCCATCTGGATCGGGATCTGGCTGAGCATCGGCCTGATGCTCATCGCGATGACGGGCGCGATACCGGCCGTGGCCGGAGCACTGATCCAGGAGCTCGTCGACCTGACGACCATCCTCTATGCGCTGCGGGCGCTGGGCGGGCGAACGACCGGTCCAGGGGACCTTTGACCCGGTCGTCACCTGCCGGAGCGCGTTGGCTGAGATCCGAACCTCCCGAAGAAAGGAACCACTGATGTCCTCCACCCGCTTCCAGGACCGCACCGTCATCGTCACCGGAGCCGGATCCGGCATCGGTCGCGCGACCGCCGTGCAGCTCGCCGAGGAGTCCGCCCGCGTGATCGGCGTCGACGTGTCGCGCTCCCGCCTCCGGTCTCTCGAGGAGGAGCTGGGCGACGCCGTCCTCACGGTTGACGGAGACCTCACCGACCAGATCACGATCGACCGTGTCCTCGCCCACGCCGATTCCAGCGTCCACGGACTCGCCAACATCGCGGGCATCATGGACGGATTCGAGCCGACGGCCGAGATCAAGGACGAGACCTGGGATCGCGTCCTGGCGGTGAACCTCACGGCGATGATGCGGCTGACCAGGGCGGTGCTGCCCCTGATGATCTCCGCGGGCGGCGGGTCGATCGTCAACGTCAGTTCGGAGGCCGGGCTCCGCGGGTCTGCGGCCGGCACCCCGTACACGACGTCCAAGCATGCGGTGAACGGCTTCACGCTCAGCACGGCGTTCTTCTACACTCCTCACGGCGTCCGCTGCAATGCGGTCGCCCCCGGGCCGGTGGCGACGAACATCGAGGCCCCGTTCCGCTCCGAGATGGCGCAGCGGCGGCTCGGCCCGATCATGCAGGCGACCCTCCCCGAGATCGCGAACGCGGATGCACCGGCGGCGGCGATCATCTGGCTGCTGAGCGATGAGGCCTCCGACGTCTCGGGTGCGATCATCCCCGTCGACGGCGGCTGGGCGGCGATCTGACATGGCCACGCGATCGAGCCGGAGCACTGCTCCCGTCCCGGCGTCCGGTGCTGTCAGCGAGATCGACACCGCGGAATGCTGGCGACTCGCCGAGAAGGCCGACGTCGGCCGGTTCGTCGTGGCCGATGCCGGCGGCCTGCCGGAGGTGTTCCCCGTCAACCATCTGGTGCACGAGGGCAGCATCTACTTGCGTACGGCACCGGGACGCAAGCTGCGAGTGATCGCCGCACAGCCGCTCGCCGCTTTCGAGGTCGACGGCGTCGACGGCGCGCTCCGCTGGAGCGTGGTGATCAAGGGGACCGCCGTGCTCGTGGAGTCGGAGGAGGAGATCCGGGCATCCGGCATCATCGACCTCGCGTCCGCGCACCCGTCGGCGAAGCCTCACATCATCCGCCTGACCCCGCAGACGATCACGGGACGTCGGTTCCCGGCCTCGGATGCATCCGCCGACGACGCACGTCGCACCGGGGCACCCGGCGCCGCCCCCGTCGTGGACAACGGCCTTCGCAAGCCGACCCCGATCCCCCACTTCCCGCCGGCGCTCCCGGCCTGAGCCGGCCGCATCTGCCCGCTGTCCCTCCGCGCGGAGGGGTTCCACAAGGAAGGGAATACGCCATGGACGTCCACGCCGACGGACCGGCCGCCCCCTCTACGCGATTCCGTGCGTGGGTGTGGGGCTCGCTCGCGCTCCTGCCGATCTCGTTCGTCTTCGCCTTCGTCGCAGGCGAAGGCATCGCGACGCTGCTCGGCCCGTCCGACGATGCGAGGCCCCCGCTCTGGATCATGGGGATCGCCCTCACCACTGCCGCGCTCGTCTTCGCCCTGCCTCTCCTCCTCACCGCATGGTTGAGCGGTCGGGCAGCCGCGCGCGGAGAACGCGCCGCGCGAGCGCCATTGCTCGTCGGTGTCATCGTCGTCGCGTCCTTCATCCTCGTGAACGTCGCCAGCGGGCTGCTGGTGCTGACGATCGGCTAGGCATGCGTGCATCCTCGGCGCCTGAGGAGTTCTTCGCCGAGTGCGCCTTGGGTCTCGCCGTCTGCGAACGTCTCACGGCGGCAGCCGCCCCGGATGTCGTCGTGCGCGCGTCGAAGAGCCAGGTGAGCTTCTCACGCGGGCGAGGCTTCGCGTTCCTGTGGCTGCCCGGGCGTTACCTCCGGCATCCGGACGCTGAGGTCGTGCTCTCACTCGCGCTGGATCGCCCCATGGACTCGCCGCGGTTCAAGGAGGTCGTCCAGCCGTCGATGAATCGATGGATGCACCACCTCGAGATCACGTCGCTCGATGATGTCGACGCAGAGGTGATCGGCTGGTTCCGGGAGGCGGCGGAGGAGGCGTGCTGAGCGGACTCCGGCACGTCGCCTCAGCGCATCCCTTCCGGCTCATCCTGAACGGGCACGAGGTCGGCTGCGTGGTAGGCGAAGACCAGGCGCGCGGGCACCTCGCCGGAGCACCTCGCCGACGGCGTCGTCTACGCTCTGCAGATCCCGCCCCTCGGCGATCACCTGCGTGCGTCCCGGGTCGGGAACAGGCCGGCTCATCCTCGAGCCAGGGCGCCCGTCCGGCGGGAGGGAATCCGCGCGGGTAAGGCTCATGCGCCCAGGAGCGCGAGCCCGCAGTACAGGAAATACACGGGCCACACCGCCGCCTGGAGCAGGCCCAGCACGACCATCCAGAACGTCCCATCCGATTCCGAGATGAAGTAGATGGCCGCGCCGACGTAGGCCAGCAGGAAGAAGAACCCCCATGGCCCCGTCTTCTCGACCACCCGCACGGTTCTTCCGGTGCTCTCCATGTCTCTCCTCCTGTCCTCGCCTCATCGTGGCCCGTTCACTCAGCCCATCGCGGGCCCAAGGTCCCGCGGCAACGCGCCGACGGCGGACCGCGGTCGCGGAATCCACCAAGGCCGGACGGGCCGCCCAAGGGAAACGCGGTCGCGTCCCTCTGGGAGGAAGGCTGAGAACGACGGTCCCCGCGGCGGTTCCATGTGGACGCGACGGCGGGAGTCGAACCCGCAGCGCCTTCAGTTATGAGCTGAGGCCCGGGACCGCCCGGATCGCCGCGATGATGACTCGACGGTACTCCCGGATGCGCGGCACACGCCGGAGCGTTGCCTGGGATAACGCTATGAGTCTGACGATGACGGCCGCACCGATGCCGGATTCATCAGAAGGGTGGCGGGGTGTCGTCTTCGGTGAAGGTGACGGTGTTCGGGGGTGGCGGTCGGTCGATGTAGATCTTCCCGGTCGGACTGGTCCAGGCGAACACCCCGCCGCCGAGTTGCTCGACGTGCCAGGGACTGTGGTGTTTCAGGACGTGGTGTCTCCGGCAGAGGGCACCGAGGTTCGTGTCGGTCGTGGACCCGCCGAGGGCGGCGTCATGCGTGTGGTCGAGGTCGCTGTCCTGGGCGGGGTGTCCGCAAGTCGGGAACCGGCAGCGCTGATCCCGGGCCTGCAGATGGCGGCGCAGGCCTGCCGAGGGCCGGTAGCGGTCGACGGCGAGGATCGCGCCGGTGATCGGGTGGGTGAGGATGCGATCCCACCCGGATGCCGCCCCGGCGAGCCGCCTCGCGGTGGCGGTGTCGATCGGGATGTGGCCGTCGAGTTCTGCCGGGGCCGTGTTCAGGCCCATCAGGGTCGTGACGGGGACGGTCACGGAGACCGCGGCCGTGATCTGGGCGAGCAACCCGTCGGGGGTGTCCTGCCCCGCCGGGGCTCCGGTGAGGAGCAGGTCGAGGGCGAGGTCACAGCGGATCTGGTCCAGGGTCCGCGGGTCTGCAACACCGGCATCCGTCGATCCCTGGAGGGTCTTCGCCATCGCCGTGATCCGGTCATGCGCGCCGTGCACGAGAGCAGCCGGCCCGAAGACGGAGTACTCGGCCATCCCGTCCGGGTGATCCTTCACCCACGTGCGCCGGTGCTCCCGCGCATCCTCATGCCGGTCATCCACCGGTTTCGGCTGGAAGCGTTCCGCGAGCCGCCGCGCCATCCGCGCCGTCCGGTTCGGGGACTCCGCCGCCGCGAACTCCAGCATCTGCGCCGCGTACGCGTCACGGTCCGCGGGATCGTCGAGGTGCTCACCGGCGTCGAGGATGACCCGGGCGTGGGCGGCGCTGATCCGCCCGGCGCCCTGCGCCTGCCACACGCGCGGGAACCGCTCCACGAGGAACGACGCCTCGCTCAGCCGGCGTTGCACCGTCCGGTCCGACACCCGCAGCGCCGCGGCGAACTCCGCCGCCACCGCCCGGGTGGCCAGGTCTCCGAAGTCCTCATGCCCGGCCTCCTCCGCGACCTGCAGGGCGAGACGGGCGCCGACGGCGAGCATCCCGTCCCGGGCGGCCTGCAGCATGCTGATCGTCCGGTCCATCTCCACGATCGAATCCGTGAGCGCACCCAACGCGTCCACCTGCTCGATGGTCGCGTCCGCCAGTGCCGTCATACCCCTATGAAACCAGGGGCCACCGACATTGCCACCCCAGATCAGGGGCAGAAAAGAACACTCCCGCGGGCGAGAATCGGACTTCTCACCGAGGCGTCATGCCGCCCCCTGCTCGGTGTCCTCACCGCCGGACCGAGTCGTGGAACGGGTTCGGCTCGAGCGTGTAGTCGGTGGACGCGTCCGCCCACGTGCCGGCATCCGTCGCCTCCCGCCGGCGTCGCACCGCCGACAGGATCCGCGTGGCCGGCACCCCTGCGGCAAGGGCGAGAGTCCCGCCGACGGAGCGGTCCTCGCGGCCGAGCACGCTCGCACGGTGCCACGCCGCATGCAGCCGCCCTCCACGGCCCGCCGGCACGCGCCGGGCCGGCAGCGACCCTGCGCGACGCAGGGCGACGAGCTGCTCCACGTGCTCCCACCACGTCGACTCCGATTCCGGGTGGAAGTAGTTGTCGCGCAGCCAGTCCGGATGCGGATGCCGGAACCGGCCGCTGACGACCTCCTGCCGTCCGCCGAGCAGCCCGCTGCCGACGAACACCGTGTTGAGCAGAGTCTTCGACACCCCGAACGAGTCGAGCGCGATCACCGGGACGCCCTGGGCCACCGCCTCGATCGCCGCCGTCGAGCTCACCGTCACGAGACCCGCGGCCGTCGACAGCGCCTCGGACATCGAGTCGTACGACACCACGAGGTTCGCCGGACGCCTGGCCGGGAGCAGTCCGGTGTACGGGTCGTGCTCGAGGTGCGTCTCCGCCTCCCCCGGCCTCGACCGCAGCTTCACGACGATCCGACGCGACGGATCGGCCTCGGCGGCCCGCACGAGCGTCGCGGCGATCTCCGCCCGCTCCTCCCGCGCGACGGGGACGAGCGCCTGCGCGGCGAACACGATGTCGGTCGCGGGCGGACGCGCGACCGAAGGAGGCCGCTCGGCCAGCGTCATCGCGGCTCGCCCCGAGGAGACCGACAGCGCCACGGCCGGCGCGAGCATCCGCGCCTTCGTCCTGGCGAACGGCAGCGTGGCGAGCGCCGTCGGCAGCTGCACGCCGATGCGCCGCCCGAGCTCCGCGAACGCGCGCTGCTCGCGGTGCGAGTGCACGACCAGGAGATCGGCGTGCCGCCGATAGTCGAGCGCCCCGCGCTGCGCGGGGATCGCCATCCCGGGAAGGCCCGAGACGGTCACCGGCCGGTGGGTCAGCGCGTCGATCACCCGGCCCATCAGCCGCACGAACGGCCCGCGGCCGGCGAGCAGCACCACATCGGGGCGCTGCGCCTCCAGCCACGGACCGACTTCGCCGAACACGACCCGCGACACGGCTGACGCGTCGAGTCCGGTGCCCGTGAGCGCCGTGCGCTCCTGCGCGGCGCTCGCGGTGAGCGGGGTGCGCACGAGCAGCAGGTGCGGACGGATGCCGGGCACTCCGCCGAGCAGCGATGCCGACCACTTCACGAACGAGTCGGCGTCGGCGATGGCGACGACGCGCAGACCGTCTGCGGAGACCATGCCGGCTCAGGCGGGGACGCGGCGGAGCTTCGCCATCGGCGCCTGCTCGCTGTCGAACACGCGCTTGACGCCGTCGCCGAGGGCCTTCTCGATCACGCGGATGTCGCGCACGAGGTGCTCGAGACCGGCAGGCTCGAGGGATGCCGCGTGGTCGGAGCCCCACATCGTGCGGTCCAGCGTGATGTGGCGCTCGACGGCGACCGCGCCGAGCGCGACGGCGGCGAGCGAGATCTGCAGCCCGCGCTCGTGTCCGGAGTAGCCGACGGGGATGCCCGGGTAGCGGTCGCGCAGCGTCGCGATGACGCGGAGGTTGGCCTCCTCGGGCTCCAGCGGGTACGTCGAGGTGGCGTGCAGCAGCACCACGCGGTCGGTGCCGAGGGTGTCCAGCGCGCGGTCGATCTGCTCGCTGGTCGACATGCCGGTGGAGAGGATGATCGGCTTGCCCGTCTCGCGCAGCGCGAGCAGCAGCTCCGTGTCGGTGAGGCTCGCGGAGGCGACCTTGTGCGCGACGACGTTGAGGTCCTCGAGGAACTCGACGCTCGGCACGTCCCACGGGGAGGCGAACCAGTCCAGGCCGAGCATGGTGGCGTGGTCGCCGATCTCGATGTACTCGTCGCGGCCGAACTCGACCCGGCGGCGGTACTCGAGGTAGCTCATGGTCCCCCACGGGGTCTCACGCGGGACGTCGCGCATGTGCTCGGGGGTGGAGATCTCCGGGGTGCGCTTCTGGAACTTCACCGCGTCGGCGCCCGCACGGGCCGCCACGTCGATGAGCCTCTTGGCGATCTCGACGTCGCCGTTGTGGTTCAGGCCGATCTCCGCGATGACGTAGGCGGGGTGCCCGCCGCCGATCACGCGCGAGCCGATGCTGACAGTCATGGTTCCTCCGGTCGTCGATTGCCTTCCCTCCTGGGTACGCGCCGAGGGTGAACACCGCGCGACAGGAGGGTTACCGGCACAGGTCAGCCCGGCAACACCCGTTCGATCAGCTCGCGCACGGCCCCGTTCCCGCCCGTGCGGCTCAGCACGACGCGCGCCTCCTCGAGGACGAGCGGATGCGCGTTCGCCACGGCGACCGGCCAGCCGACGATCCGCATCGCGGGGAGGTCGTTGACATCGTTGCCCAGATAGGCGATGTCCGCGAGGTCGATGCCGCCGTCGGCGGCCCACGCCCGCAGCGCGGTCTCCTTGTCGTCGATGCCGTGCAGCACCGGCACCTGCAGCTTGCGTCCGCGGGCCCTGACCACGCCGTTCATCTCGGTGGAGAGGATCAGCATCGGCACGCCGGCGCGGCGCAGCAGCGAGACGCCCATGCCGTCCTCGCGGCTCACCCGCACCCGCTCGTGCCCGTCGGCGTCGATGATCGCGGTGTCGTCGGTGTGCACGCCGTCGAAATCGGTGACCACGGCCTTCGCCGGGATCGGATGCGCAGGCTCGTGCAGCGCGGCGAGCGTCCTGGCGATCCGCAGCTGGTGCTCGTCGTCGATCTCGATCGCCGTCCACTCCGGCACCGCGGCGATCCGGGTCCGTCCGAAGAAGCGGTGCCCGCTCGCGCGGAAGCCCGCCGCGGAGAACACGTAGAAGGCCCCGGTCTCGAGGTGATGCGGCTCGCGGTCCTGCCGGCGGGGTCGGACCGCGGCGTCGTGGTTGATCGCCTCCGCCGCCCCGTCGCCGCCCTCCCGCCAGAGGAAGCCGTAGGTCTCCTGCGCGGAGAACACGCTGTCCGCCCTCCCGGCGCGGACCTCGGCGACGGCGTCGGCCAGCACGTCCGCGGGGATGAACGGCGAGGTCGCCTGCAGGAAGGCCACCACCCCGACGGCGATCCCCTCGCCCTCCAGCTCGTCGAGCGCGTGCAGCAGGGCGCTCTCGGAGCTGGCGGTGTCTCCGGAGATGCCGGCGGGACGGCGGATCACCCGCGCCCCCGCCGCGGCGCTGACCGCCGCGATCTCCTCGTCGTCGGTGGACACCGCGACGAGGTCGACGCCGTCGGCATCCGAAGCGGCGCGGATCGCGCGGACCACGAGCGGGATGCCGCCCACCCGCTGGAGGTTCTTGCGCGGCACGCCCTTGGACCCGCCGCGCGCCGGGATGATCGCGACCGTGCTCTGCTTCTTCATCGTCCTCGGATCGCCTTCCATGCTCGTGCCGCCCGGCGCCGCGCGCCGAGCACCGTCAGCCTCGCCTCCTCGACCCTCCCGACCCCGCCGGCCGGGCGGAGGGCGCGATCGAGCACTCCCGGTCGCGGCGCACCGGGGAGCCGCAGCGCCGCCAGCCGAGCGGGCGTGAAGTACCGCCGCCGCTCGGCCTCGTCCGCAGCACGCAGAAAGTCCTCCGCGCGCGGGCGGAGGTGCCCGGCGACCACCGGCTGCATGGCGTAGCCGACCGCGTCCACGAGCAGCTGGAGCCGCTCAGGTTCCCGGTATGGGGAGTCGTCGCGGGTGAGCGCATCGACGATCGTCGCGGGGATGCGGTTGCTGTTCTCGAACGGCTCCAGCCGCCGCAGCACCGAGGCGGTGCCGGCGGCGCCGATCGGCGTGCCGAGCAGCGCATGCACCGTCGGCAGCGCCGTCGAGAAGCCGGCGACGACGGCCAGCACGCCGAGCCGCTCGGCGAGCAGCTCGGCGGCGAGCGCGCCCCGGTATTCGGCGAACTCCACGCCGTGCCGCTCCGCGCGCCGGCGCACGGCATCCGTGATCAGCGGCGGAGCAGAGGGATGCGGCTTGAAGACGATCCGCTGCGGAGCCCAGTCCATGGCCCGGTCGATGAGCTCCCCCTGGAGGGCGATCTCCTCGGCGGGCGTCACGAGTCCGAGCGCCGAAAGGTACTGTCCGAGCACCAGCACGGTGGGCGTGCCGTCGGCGAGCGTCCCGGCATCGTCGATCGCGGTCTCCTCGAGCGCGGCCCGGAACAGGTCAGGCGGCACCGGCACGGTCGTGGCGTGCGGAGAGGCGACCAGGGGCGTCACCCCCGGGACCACGTCGGCGTGCACGACCCGGCCGATCCGTGCGGCCACCGTGTGGCTGAGCTTCACCCGCATCGGCGACCAGGTCATCAGCCCGTCGCCGATGATCGTGATGCGGGCGCCGGGGAACAGCGACATCAGGGTGCGCGCGGGGGCGACCTGCGGGCTCTGCACGAACAGCTCGAGATCGCGCGGATCGAGACCCCACGCGCGCGTGAGCAGGCGCCCGAGCACGGGCAGCTCGGCGTCGCGCGGCTTCCAGGAGCTGGGATGCAGCGCGCCGAGCACGGCCTCCAGCTCCTCCACCCGGTCGAACCGGCCGCGCAGCGACCGCAGCGCCGGGTCGGCTGCGATCCCCAGGGCGGTCTCCGGCACCCGCGCGGAGTTGAACGGCACGAGGATGCTCTCGCCCTCGCCGTCGAGCAGCCCGCCGTCGAGGGCGGCCGCCACGGTGGCGAGCCCGTAGGCGCTGTGCAGCGCGAAGATCCGGGTCATGCCGCGCTCCCCCGCTCGCGCAGCAGCGAGGCGAGCACCCGGCGTCGCGGGCCGTCGAGCCGGCGCACCACCCCGGGGACCGCGTCGGCGGGCAGACGCCGGATCAGCGCGCGGATGCTGCCCCGCATCTCCGCACGCAGCGCAGGGGTCATCCGGCGGGCGCGGACCAGGTGACGGGAGCTGAGGGCCAGCGCCGTCCAGGTCGCCTTGGGCAGGAAGCGCTCCGCCTCGGCATCCTGCTCCACGATCTCGATCACCGCCGTCATCGCCCTCGCGAAGTCGAGCTGACGGCGGTCGCGCACCTGCGTGAGCGACGACGCCACCCCGCGCCGGTACAGCAGAGCCGGCGCGTCGACGACGGCGAAGGAGCGCGCCTTCAGGTGCAGCCGCCAGATCCAGGGGCGGTCCTCCGCGGTGAACAGTCCGGGCGGGAACTCCGCGAGTCCCTCGTCCAGAACCCTGCGGTGGAACAGCCCGGCCCAGGCGAAGGGGTAGTCGACCATGGTCGGCTCGTCTTCGGGCAGGATCGCCTCGCGCGGGGACACGACCCGCTCCCGCCAGGGATGCGGAGCGCGCACGAGCGTGCGCCGGCTGGCGTTCACGGTGACGTGGTCGGTGCGCAGGAAGTCGCATCCGAGCTCGGCGAGTCGCGCCGTCAGCACCTCGAGGCGCCGCGGCTGCATCCAGTCGTCGCCGTCCACGAAGCAGAACGCGTCGCCTTCGACGTGCGCGAGCCCCTGGTTGCGGGCGCTCGCGAGGCCCGCGGGGCGCGGGTTGCGGATCACCTCGGCGGCTCCGAACCGCTCGGCGTAGCGACGCATGAGCTCCCCAGTGCCGTCGCCGGAGCCGTCGTCGATCGCGACGAGCTTCACCGCCGACGGATCGGCGAACTGACGGGTCAGGGTCTCCAGGGTGGTGCCGATGTAGGCACCCGCGTCCTTGGCAGGGAGGATGACGGTGACGAGCGGGGCGCGCATGATGCCACGGATGCTGTCACGCGATCGTGGCCGGCCGGGGACGCCGAGGTGAACGCGGGGTGTCCTGGTCCGGCGCCCCGCACGCATGGACCACGATGGGAGGATGCTCTGGCCTCTCGGAAGGATGTGGCGCGCGCCGCGGCGGAAGCACGGCGCCACGACCGACCTGCGCTGGCTCAGCGCACGGGCCTGGACGACGAAGTGGTACCCGCAGGGCATCGACGTCGGCGTCCGCGACGGACGCCGCACCCTCGCGGTGAGCTGGTTCCGCCAGGACCGCGGCCGGCGGCACCTCGCCTCGCGGGTGACCTTCATCGACCTGGAGCGCGGCCGTCGCGTCGACGTCGCCCTCGCGCTGGAGGAGGACGGAGAGCTCGTGCCCGCGCCGATCCACGCCGGCGGGGTCGCGTGGTTCGGCGATCGGCTCTTCGTGGCGGCGACCGGCCGGGGCATCTGGGAGTTCGACCTCGGCGGCGTGAGCCGCCGCACAGGCGCCGAGGCGCGGCGGGTACGGGCCATGAGCCGCCACTGGCCGTGGTCGACCGCCCGGGTCGCCGTGCGCACCAGGGTGCATCCGATCGATCTGCGCTGCTCCTACCTCGGCCGGGTGTTCGACGCGAGCGGGCGGCCGCTGCGGCGCGTGCTCATCGGCGAGTACCGCACCGACGACCGCGGCCGGATCGCGGAGTTCACGGTCCCCGACGGCCCGCTGGGCTCCTTCGAGGAGATCGACCGCTTCGCGCCCGGCATCCGCTCCATGCAGGGGGCCGTGCGGTGGGGCCCCCGGCTCTTCGTCTCGCAGTCCGACGACCTCCGCCCCGGCACGCTGTGGACCGGACGGCGGGATGGCCTGGCGCCGGCATCCGTCCCGCTGCCCGCCGGGTGCGAGGACCTCGCCCTCGACCTCCAGGCCGGGCTGCTCTGGTCCCTCGGCGAGCATCCCTGGCGGCGCGTCGTGCGCGGAATCCCCCTCGACCGGCTCGGAGCATCCGCAGAGGCCGGCGAACGTAGACTGGACGGGTGAAGCCCGCACCTCTCCTCGTCTACTCCGTGCTGCGGCTGCTGGCGTTCCTCGTCCCGCTCGCGATCATGTGGTTCTTCTTCCCGATCTTCCGCGAGCTCTGGTGGCTGGCCGCGATCTTCGCCGCCCTCATCGGAATGAGCATCTCGATGCTGTTCCTGCGCGCCCCGCTCACCGACGCCTCCGCGCGTCTGCACCAGCGTCGGGAGAGCCGCGGCTCGTCCGCGCAGGCCGACGCGGATGCCGAGGACCAGGCGATCGACGGCGGCAGCGCCGCCTGAGCCGCGCGGACCGGACCGCGCTCCCCAGGAGCGAAGGGACCTTATGCCCGTCAGCGCTCCCGCCTCCCGCGCACACTGGCCCTGATGGCCGCGCGGCCGTCGAGAGGAGACGGAGCGATGATGTACGGAACCGGTTTCGGCTGGGGTTGGATGTGGGTCGGCGGCGTGCTGATGCTGCTCATCCTGATCGCGCTGGTCGTGCTGATCGTGCGGCTGTCGGCCCCGGGGGCGACCTTGGGTCCGCGCACGCGGGAGAGCGGAGCCGCAGATCAGGCGCGCCGGATCGCCGCGGAGAGGATGGCCAGGGGCGAGATCGCCCCTGACGAGTTCCATCGGATCGTCGGCGCGCTGGACGAGCATCGCTAGCGCGGAGCCGATGATCCCGCCGGCCCCTGCTCAGCCGACGAAGGCCCAGAACAGCGCGCCTGCGTAGAGCAGCGATGTCAGCGACGTGAGCGCGAGGGCGATCACGAGTTCCCGCGGCTGCCGGTACGTCCACACGATCAGCACGGCCGGGAGTCCGGCGAGCAGGGCCAGCAGGCACAGCCAGGCGATCGGGAACAGCAGTGCGAGGAACACCGCGATGCCGAACGGTGCGAGCACGAACAGCGTGAACAGCACCTGCGTCGCCCGCCTGCCGATCAGCACGGTCAGGGTGCGCTTGCCGACGAGACGATCCTGGTCGATGTCGCGGAGGTTGTTGGCCAGCAGCACCGCGCAGGCGAAGAGCCCTGCGGCGATCGCGCCCAGCCAGGCCTGCTGCGGCAGCGCGAACACCTGCACCCAGGTGGTGCCGAGGGTGGCGACCAGCCCGAAGAACACGAACACGAAGACCTCGCCGAGCCCGTAGTACCCGTAGGGCCGCTTGCCGCCGGTGTAGAACCAGGCGGCGACGATGCATGCGGCGCCGACGGCGAGCATCCACCACTGCCCCGTGCGGATCACGATCGCGAGTCCGACCGCCGCGGCGAGCGCGAAGAACGCCAGCCCGACGATCAGCACCGTGCGCGGCTTCACCCGTCCGGAGGCGGTGAGCCTCGCGGGCCCGACCCGCTGCGCGTCGGTGCCGCGGATGCCGTCGCTGTAGTCGTTCGTGAAGTTCACGCCGATCTGCAGCAGCACCGCGACCGCGAGGCACGCGAGCGCGATGACCCAGTGGAACTCCGGCCCGGTGCTGCGGGCGGCTCCGGTGCCGATGAGCACCGGAGCGATCGCCAGGGGCAGCGTGCGCAGACGCGCGGCGCCGATCCAGTCGCCGGCGGTGACGGGGCCCAGCTCGACGACGGGCTTCTTCGCGGGGTTCCCGCTGGTACGGGACGGGGTGCGCTTGGTCTTCTTCTTACGCTGTGAGGATGCTGCCACGCAGGGAATCCTAGTGGGGTCGTCGATGAGCGACCGGCCCCCGATTCAGGGGTTGGGGTTGCTGTCCTTGCCGTCGAGCCAGAGGGTGTCCGACTTGTCGCCATGGGCGCCCGGCTTGCCGACGTGCTTGTCGCCGATCTTCGGACCTTTGAGGATGACGTGCACCATCGCCTGCGCGTGACCATGGCCGAGGCCGTAGGTCTCCTTCAGCCAGTTCAGGACGACGGTCGCCTTGGTCGAGGCGTCGAAGCCCTGTTCCTCGGCGAGCGCGATGAACTGGCGCGGGGTGAGGCCGGTCTGGGTCTCGATCTTGTCGAGGTATGCCTGGAAGGACATGCGGTCTCCTGTTCAGTCCTCGTCGAGGAACGTCTGGATGATGGTGGCCGACGCGTGGATGCCGATGATCCGCAGGGTACCGTCCCCGACGTTGGTGAACGCGTGCGGCACGAAGGCGGGTCCGGTCGCGGTGTCGCCGGCACCGGCGACGAACGTCTCCTCGCCGATGGTGATCTGTGCGGTGCCCTCGAGCACCACCCAGGTCTCGGGATAGGGATGCCAGTGCAGGCCCGGCCCCTCGCCCGGCTGGTTCTCGACATAGAAGTAGGAGACCTCGGCGCCGTGCTCGGCACCGACGAATCTGCGGCTGCGACCGGTTCCGAGGCGGATGTCGGCTGCGTGGACGACGGCTGCGGGGAGCGATGTGCTGTTCATGTCCCCAGTCTCGACAGGACGTTCGGGCACCCCTAGAGTTTCGATGTGGATCGAAACAGCCTCCCGATCGAGGGTGTCGAGCACCCGGACCACCGAGTCGAGTTCCAGCTCAGCCCTGGAGACATCGAGGCCGTGCGCTTCGGCGTCTCCCCCGGTCACGAGCTCGCCCACGCCGTCCGCGTGCTGCTGCGACCGGCGCAGCATCCGCTGCAGTGGGGCTGGCTGCGCGCCGTGCGCGAGCGCCTGCCGCGGGAGAGCTTCGGCCTGCTCGCCGCCGTGATCGGCGACGACGGCTACATGCCCGACTTCCTCACCTCGGCCCCGCACTGGGACATGACCCCGGACGCCGAGCTCGAGGCGCTCCGTGCCGCCGAGCTCGAGCCGATGCGCGTGGACTTCGGCAAGATGGTGCTCCGATCGACGGGGGCGAGGCAGCGGGCCCTGCGCGACATGCAGGCTCAGCCCGCGAAGGCGAGGTCGATGATCGCCGACGCATGGTCGGAGGTGTGGGATGCCGCGCTCGCGCCGGTCTGGCCCCAGCTCGAGCGGCTGCTGCGCGCCGACATCGCTGTGCGCTCCCGCACGATCGCCACCTCGGGGATCGCCGGGATGGCCGACGGCCTGCATCCGAACGTGAGCTGGGGCGCCGGAGCGGTGCGCGTGCGGCTGCGCAAGCACAGCGAGCAGGTCGACTGCCACGGCAGCGGCCTCGTGCTGGTCCCCTCGGTGATGTCATCGTGGGGATGCATGGTGCTCACCGAGCCGCCGGCGCAGCCGACGCTCTTCTACCCCGCGCGCGGCGTCACCGCCGGCTGGGCGCGCGACCCCGCCGAGATCGCCGAGGCGCTCGGCGCGCTCCTCGGGCCCGCCCGCGCCGGCATCCTGCTGGATGCCGGCGTCGCGCGCACGACCTCTCAGGTCGCGCAGGATGCGGGCCTCGCAGCGTCCACGGCCTCTCACCACCTCACCGTGCTCCGCGATGCGGGGCTCATCGGCAGCGAGCGCCAAGGCAACAGGATGCTGCACCTGCGCACGCCGCTCGGCGAGGCGATGATCGGGGCGGTGCTCTGATCTAGGCGTCGCCGCCGACCGGGATGATCGGGCGGTGCTCGTAGTAGGTCTGCAGCACGACGGTCGTCCGCGTGCTCACGTTCGCGGACAGCCGGATGTCGCGGACGAGCTCCTCGAGCGCGCGGGGCGAGGGCACGCGGACGAAGAGCATGTAGCTCGCGTCCCCGGCGATCGAATGACACGCCTCGATGGCCTCGAGATGCTCGAGCAGCTCCGGCGCGTTGTCGGGCTGCGCGGGATCCAGCGGGGTGATCTCGATGAAGGCGGAGAGCGGTGTGCCCACCTGCTCCGGGTCGAGGATCGCCCGGTAGCCGGAGATCACGCCGCGCGTCTCGAGGCGCTTGAGCCGCGACTGCACGGCGGAGGAGGAGAGACCGACGGCCTCGGACAGCTGCGCGAGGGTGGCGCGCCCGTCCCGGGAGATCGTGGTGAGGATCGCGCGGTCGACAGAATCATCCATACATGGAATAATATCTGTCAGACCCGGTTCATGCCGGAAATTTTCCACCAACCTCACGATCGGAGGGTCCGATGTCCATCATCACCAGCACGTCCCAGGCCATCATCGGCGAGCCCGAGGTCGTCGAGGACGCTGCGACCGCCGAGACCTCCGCCGCCTGGGCGCAGCTCAAGGCCGCCGCGATCGCGATCCGCGAGCTGCAGGTGCAGGACGGCTCCATCCCGGACGCCGCGCGCCACGCCGCCGCCCGCGAGCTGGTGTCCGCGATCACCGCCGGCATCCGCGCCCTGGCTCCCGCCTTCCCGCACGACGCCGAGTACCTCGCAGCGTCCATCAGGGACTTCGACCGCTGGGCCGCCGAGGGCTTCGGCGTGCCGGACTTCCTCGACTCGCTCGTCGCGTTCCAGCCGCAGCAGCACCGCGTCGACGGCATCCGCCACCTCGTGATCTTCCCGATGTACACGCAGAACGGCTCGAGCGACCGCCTCGTCGAGGCGCTCATCGTCGAGACGATCTGGCCGGAGTTCATCGCCGAGCTCGAGGCCGGCGACTACGGCAACAAGCTGTTCGTCTCGCTGCGCCTGGTCGACTTCACCCCCGGCTACGACACGAACTCCGCCGTGCTCTTCCCGGAGACGGTCGCGATGCGCGAGATCCCGTCCTTCACCTGGGGCGCGATCTTCCAGGACCGCGAGGCCGCCCGCTACCGCCGTGTCGTGCGCGCGGCATCCGAGATCACCAACCTCGACCTGCCGGAGCGCGCTGCGGCGATGCTCGACGACCAGTCACTGGCAGAGCGCGCGTTCGTGATGTGGGACATCATCCACGACCGCACCCACATGCGCGGCGACCTGCCGTTCGACCCGTTCATGATCAAGCAGCGGATGCCGTTCTTCCTGTACTCCCTCGAGGAGATGCGCTGCGACATGACCGCTTTCCGCGAGTCGGTGAAGATCCAGCGCGCGCTGACCGCGCGCGTCGAGGCCGGCGAGGAGCTGACCGCCGCCGAGCAGGAGATGCTCGAGCACGCGCCGCTCGTGCAGTACGCCGTGATCTTCGACCGGATCTTCCGCTTCGCGATCACCGGCAACCGCACCCGCAACTACGACGCGGTCGGCGGTCAGCTGCTGTTCGCCTGGCTGCACCAGCGCGGCGTGCTGCACTGGACCGACACCGCTCTCGCCTTCGACTGGGAGAACGTGCCCGACGCCGTCGTCGCCCTGGGAGATGCGATCGACGACCTGTACTGGCACTCGATCGACCGCCCGAAGGTCGCGCACTGGCTGGCTGCGTACGAGCTCGTGCGCAGCGTGCTCACGCCTCACCCGGCGTCGAAGTGGGCCCGCGGCCTGTCCGACGAGATCCTCGCCGGCGCACCGAAGGGCTACACGGACGCGGTGATGGACGACGAGTTCCCGCTGTCGATGTTCTTCGAGACCCTCGACAAGAAGATGAAGCCGGTCATCGAGTCGACTGTCGGCATCCGCGGCACCGACGACTGACACACACACGGGCGCCCCGATCTGCGGAGCCGGTCCCGATCTGCTGACGTTTCCTGGAGAATCGTCCGCAGATCGGGTCTCGGTCGGCTGATCGGGGCGCACTGGTCACGGGAGAGAGCATGAGCCTCAACGGACGCACCATCGTCCTCGCCGGCGCGACCAGCGCGTCCGGCCTCGCAACCGCCTCGGCCCTCGCGGCCGCGGGCGCCCGCGTCGTCGCGACCGGCCGCTCCGCCTCGCGACTCGAGCCGCTGCGCGCGGCCGGGGCCGAGGTCGAGGTCGCCGACGCCACGTCGCTCGACTCCATGACCGCACTCGCAGAGCGTCTCGGCGCCGTGGACGCGGTCGTCCCGCTGGTCGGCGGCTGGCGCGGCGGCGGCGGTCTCGCCGGGCAGTCGGATGCCGACTTCGAAGCGCTGCTGCCGGCTCTGCAGGCCGTGCGCGCGACCAGTCGCGCCTTCGACGCCGCGCTGCGAGCCTCGGATGCGGGGCGCTTCGCGATCGTCTCCTCCACCGCCGTGGGCCGCCCGCTCGCCGGCGGTGCCAACTACGCCGCGGTGAAGGCCGCGAGCGAGGCCTGGGCCCGCGCGGTGGCCCAGGGCTTCGCCAAGGCGGCACGGGATGCCGAGGAGCCGCTGCGCGCGGCATCCGTCGTGTTCCGCGCCAAGGCTCTCGATCCGGAGACCCTCGCGCCCGCGATCCTCAGCCTGTGGGACGCGGATGCCGCCGAACTGAACGACCGCGTCATCGATCTCTGATCACGTGCCGCCCGTCCGGCCGTCGTCTGCGGGCTCGCGGACGGGGACGTCCGCACGCCCTCCGCGAGCCGTCACCGGATCGCTGCCCGCATGTCCGTGCGGCTCCTGCCCCTCGGCAGGCCCATCGATGTCCTGCTCCGGCGCGTGCGCGTACAGATCCGTGAGCTTGCGGTAGGAGCGGGTGAAGAAGGCGAGTCCTCCGGCGACGACCATGATGAGTCCCGCGAAGAGGCAGATCAGCGCGATCCCTCTGGCCTGGCCCTCGCCGAGCAGCCAGCCCCACTGCGCGTCGCCCTCGGGGCTGCGCATGAACGGGATGATGAGGAACTCGGCGATCGGCGCGATGAGGAACGCCGTGATCGGGGCGGCGGCCGCCTCCATCGCCGCCGCGACGCCGAACACCCGCCCCTGACGGTCGAACGGCACCACCTTCTGGATGATGGTCTGCTCCGCGGCCTCGGCGGGCGGCACGAGCGCCATGTACATCCACATGCCGATGACGAACAGCGGCCACCACTCGCGGATCATGAACACCGCCCCGAGCACCCCCATCGCCATCACGATGATCAGCAGGGTGCGCATCGGCTTGGCACCGAGTCCGAACTTCGCCACCAGCCCGCCGCCGATGAGGAACCCGGTCGAGGCGAATGCGAGCGCGAATCCCCACATCTGCGCGTCGAACAGGGTGAGGCCGTACGGATCCATCAGCGCCATGTACACGCCGCCGATGAGGTTGTTGAACGTCGAGAAGATGATCAGCGCGAACAGGCCGGGAGCGAGCCTGATCGCCGTCACGCTGCCGCGGAAGTCCAGGGCGCTGGACGCGTTCGGGTCGGGCTGCGGGGTGCCCTCCGGGATGCGGATGAACAGCAGGTGCACGAAGGTCAGCGCCATCGCGACGATCGCGATCGCGAGCGTCCAGCCCATGCCGAGGAAGCCGATCGACAGGCCGGAGAACACGCTCGTGACGAGGAACGCGAGGCCCTGCACCGTGCCGACCAGGCCGTTCGCGTTCGCCCTCTTCTCCTCCTCGACGAGGAGCGTCACCGTGGTCGACAGCGCGATGTTGCGCAGCTGCTCGATCACGCCCCCGAACAGGATCACCGCGGAGAACAGCCAGAACCACGGGCCTCCGAGATCGAGCAGAGCCGCCTCAGGCTGCCACAGGTAGAGACCGCCGGCGATGAGGAAGGCGACCGCCGAGATGACGCTGGACAGCAGCATCACCGTGTGCTTCCGGTGCCGGTCGACGATCGTGCCGAAGACCATCGCGAAGAACGCGATGAAGAGCATGTAGGCGCCGCCGATGATGCCGGTGGCCAGCACCGACTGCGTCTCGATGTACACCCAGAACGTGAGGGCGAACCAGAGGAAGCTCGTCGTCACGTTGGCGATGAGCGTGTTGAGGAGGACGTTCCCGAAGGCGGCCTTCGCAGCGGTGCGTTCCATGTGTCCGAGGGTAGGACGGGCTTCCGACATCCGGAACCCCACCCTGCTCGCGGCCCCCGGGCCGGCGGCGTCCGCCGATTAGAATCGTGTAGTGACTCTTCAGCATGACCCCGCGATCCGGGGCTTCGCATCCGACAACTACTCCGGCGTCCACCCCGAGGTGCTCGCCGCCATCGCCAGGGCCAACGGCGGCCACCAGGTGGCATACGGCGAGGACGCCTACACCGCACGTCTGCAGGAGGTCTTCCAGCAGCACTTCGGCGAGGGCGTGCAGGCGTTCCCGGTCTTCAACGGCACCGGCGCGAACGTCACCGGCCTGCAGTCGATGCTCCCCCGCTGGGGCGCCGTGATCGCGGCATCCACGGCCCACATCAACGTCGACGAGGGCGGCGCTCCGGAGAAGATCGGCGGCTTCAAGCTGCTGACCGTCCCCACCGATGACGGCAAGCTCACCCCCGAGCTCGTCGACCGCGAGGCGTGGGGCTGGGGCGACGAGCACCGCTCGCAGCCGCTGGTGGTGTCGATCACGCAGTCCACCGAGCTCGGCACGCTGTACACCGCCGAGGAGATCAAGGCCCTCGCCGACCACGCGCACGAGCGCGGCATGAAGCTGCACCTCGACGGCGCCCGCATCTCGAACGCCGCAGCCGCCCTCGGCCTGCCCTTCCGCGCCTTCACCCGCGACGTCGGCGTCGACGTGCTCAGCTTCGGCGGCACGAAGAACGGCGCCATGCTCGGCGAGGCCATCGTCGTGCTCAACCCGGAGGCCTCCGACGGGCTCATCTACTCGCGCAAGTTCAACATGCAGCTGTCGTCGAAGATGCGCTTCGTGTCGGCTCAGCTCATCGCCCTTCTCGAGGGCGACCTGTGGCACCGCAACGCCAGCCACGCCAACGCGATGGCGCAGCGCCTGCGCGGCGCCATCGAGGCGGGCCTCGCCGACGGCTCCATCCAGGGCGTCTCGTTCAGCCAGCCGACGCAGTCGAACGGCGTCTTCGCGACCCTGCCCGACGGCGTCGCCGACCAGCTGCGCGAGTCGTTCCGCTTCTACGACTGGGATGCCGCGCGCAACGAGGTCCGCTGGATGTGCGGCTTCGACACCGAGGAGGCCGACGTCGACGCCTTCGTCGCCGAGCTGGGGCGCCTCACCACCGCCTGAGCGACCTCTTCCGCGAGCATCCGGTTCCGGAGCAGCTGCCTCCGCCGACGCCCCATCTGAGCATCCGCGCCCCACCTGAGGTGCGTCTGCCGGGTGGGGCGTCGGCGTTCAGGTGGGGCGTCGGCACACGGTGAGCGGACGCTGCGAGCGCAGAGCTACCGGAGCAGGCCGAGGTTCGCGAGGGCCTGCCGGATGAGGGTGCCGCGGCCGCCCTCCATCTCGGCGGCGACGGCGTCGGAGCCGGCCGCCTCTGGCGAGAACCAGGTGACCTCGAGGGCGTCCTGACGCGGTTCGCATGTACCGGTGACCGGCACCACGAAGGCCAGCGACACGGCGTGCTGGCGGTCGTCGTGGTATGCGCTGACGCCGGGGATCGGGAAGTACTCGGCCACCGTGAACGGCAGCGGCTGAGGCGGCAGCAGCGGGAACGCCATCGGTCCGAGGTCGTTCTCCACATGCCGGAAGAGCGCGTCGCGGATCGTCTCGCCGAAGCGCACCCGGCCCGACACGATCGTGCGGGTCATCTCGCCGAGCGGGGTGGAGCGGAGCAGGATGCCGATCTCGGTGACGACGCCGGAGCCGTCGGTGCGCACGGGGATCGCCTCGACGTAGAGCATCGGCAGGCGGCGGCGCGCCTCCTCGAGCTCGACATCGGTCAGCCAGCCGGGGTTGGCACTGGGCGCCGGCGGCTGCGGATCCCCGAACCCGGGGATGCCGTCGTCGTCGGGTTCCGGATCGGGATCAGGTGTGCGGACCGCCATGTGTCCTTTCTACCAGCCGGGTCGCCGCTGCGGCACCGGCATCGCGGTGTCGGCATCCGCTGGCAGGATGGGAGCGTGAGCGAGATTCTGACGATCGACGACGCCGCGACCCGGTGGTCGCCGGGCGAGCGCGCACGGATGCCGCTGCTGGTGCTGCTGCACGGCTACGGCGCCGACGAGCACGACCTGTTCGGACTCAGCGCCTATCTGCCGGAGGGCATCGCCGTGGCCTCCGTGGCCGCGCCCCTCACTCCCCCGTGGCCGATGCCGGGGCGCTCCTGGTACCCGATCGAGGGTCTCGACGGGCGCAGCTCGGCCGCCGTGACCGCGGCCGCCGAGGCGCTGCTGCGCTGGCTGGACATCGCCGCGCCCGACGCCCCCTCCGTCGCCCTGCTCGGCTTCTCGCAGGGCGCTGCGGTGTCGCTGCAGGCGCTGCGCCTCGCTCCGGAGCGTTTCGGCGCCGTGGTCGCGCTCAGCGGCTACGCCGCTCCCGGCGACCTGCCGGACGACGAGGTGCTCGCCGCGCTGCGCCCGCACGTGTTCTGGGGCCGCGGCACACATGACGACGTCATCCCGCCCGCCCTGATCGCGCACACCGCGGAATGGCTGCCCTCGCACGCCGACCTCACCGGCCGGGTCTACACCGGCCTGACCCACAGCATCTCCGAGGAGGAACTGGCGGACGTGCGCCAGTTCCTCACCCGGTGGCTGGAGAATGTGCCGGCCTGAACCGCGTCAGCGCTTCGCGCCGGGCACGTCCGCGTCGATCCAGACCAGCCGGTGGTCGCTGGACGGGAACGGGTACGTGCCGGTGAGCGCCGAGAGCGGGTCGGCGGATGCCGGCCAGAAGACCCCGGAGTCGAGGATGCGGATCTGCCGGCTCGGCAGCACGTAGTCGACGCGCAGGTTCCCCGGAGGCTCGGAGAAGTCGGCAGTGTCCTGCGCCGGGTCACCGCCGTGGGCGAGGTTCACGCCGCCCTGCAGCTCGGCGGCCTCCGCCCCGCCCTCGCTCGCCGGCACCGAGCCGGTGTTCACCTTCGGATGCTCGAGCAGCTGATCGATGGCGCCATCGGTGGAGTCGCCGTCGTTCGGGTCGGCGTTCTGGTCGCCGGCGATCACGAACAGCGATCCGCCCTTCAGCCCGCCGCCCTGGCCGGCATCGTCGGTGATGTAGTCCGCGGCCTTGCCGCCCGAGATGTAGTCGGCCCAGAACCGGATCTCGTCGTGGTTGCGTCGGCCGTTGCGGTCCTCGGCGCCGTCGAAGGTGGGCGGGGTCGGGTGCGAGACGAGGAAGTGCACCGTCTTGTTCTTCGACACCCGGATCGGCACGTCCCAGTGCGACTTGCTCGACAGCGGGAACTGGGCCAGCTCCTCCGGCGAGTACCAGTCGGCCGGTGCATCCGTCGCCGGGTCGTCCGGCAGCAGCGCGCCGGGCATGTCCGCCCAGCGGAAGTTCCGGAACGTGCGGATCGCATCCTCGTCGATCGGCAGCTTCGAGTAGACGGCCATGCCGTACTGCCCGGAGAAGAGCCCGAAGCCCCAGGCGTCGTCCCCGCCGCCCACGGTGCCGTTGTTGTTGAGGTCGAACCCGCTGGGCACGCCGGTGTTCACGGGAGCGGTGTACCGGTACGGGTACTCCACCGGCGCGGCGTCGCCGTGCGCGACGGAGAGGTAGTTCTCCTGGAACAGCCGCAGCGCCTCGCCGCCCGCGTCGTAGTCGAACTCGTTGATGAGCAGCACGTCGGGGTTCGCGCGCTGGATGATCTCGGCCACGGCATCCGCCTGGGCATTGCCGGGCTCCGACAGATCGGCCACCAGGGCGCCCTCGGCGCCGCGGTTGAGGGAGGCGTTGAACGTGGCGAAGCGCACGTCGCCCACGCTAGCCGGGGCAGGCGACGGCGGCGAGGGCTGATCGGCGAGCGCCGGCGCGGCGGTCGCCGACGCACCGGCGGTGAGGAGCAGTACGGCGGCGATCCCGGCGACGCGGGCGCGGCGATGCGTTCTGGTCATGCCGGCACTGTAGACCCGGAACGTGGACCAGGGGTTAACGATCTGCGGAGGACAGGACCCCGGCTCAGCGCTCAGCGCTCAGCGCTCCGCGCCGTCGGCTCCGTCGCCGGAGGAGGCATCCGGCCCCTCTTCGCCGCCCCTCCGTCGCATCCGGCTTCCGGCGGCCGTGAACGCCACCATCATGGCCGTGCCGATCGCGATGCCGATCCCGATCCCGAGCCCCATGTCGTCGAGGGCTGAGCCGAGGGCGACGCCGACTCCCATGCCCACCGCGAGCCCCGCTCCCATGCCGACCCGCTGGAGCGTCTCACCGGGATGCGGATTCTCTTCTGCCATTCCTCTACGGTACGGACGCCGCGCGTTGCCGCGCATCCGCCGCACGGCGGATCCCGCGACACGCCCGGAGGTTGCGGATGCCGACACGCCCGGGTATCGTCGTGGAGTCCTGTCCGCCGTGTCTGGAAGTCCCTTGATCTGAATCGTCGCCTCCGCGCCCCTCTTTCCGCGCGCTGACCCGACGATCGCCGACTCACGGCCGACATTCCCCTCCTTCCGAGGCGCTTCGACGTCTCCGTCCGGGGACCGGTGTCAGTGCACCCTCGCACTCGACAGGAGACACCATGTCAACACCCACCCTTCACGCCTCGGTCACGCTCGACCGCCTCACGTTCATCTGGCCCGACGGCCAGACCGCGCTCGACGCGGTGTCCGGCTCGTTCGGCTCCGGCCGCACCGGCCTCGTCGGCCGCAACGGCGCCGGGAAGTCGACCCTCCTCCGGCTGATGGCCGGGGAGTTCGAGCCCACATCGGGTACGGTCACCGCGGCCGCCGGGGTCGCCTATCTCCCGCAGCAGCTCACCCTGGACGTCGACCGTCGCGTCGCCGAGCTCCTCGGCGTCGCCGACGCCCTGGATGCCGTGCGGGCGATCGCCGCCGGAGACGTCGACCCCGCGCACTTCGACGCCGTCGGCGACGACTGGGACATCGAGGCCAGGGCCGCGGCATCCCTCGCGGAGGCCGGACTCGCGCCGGAGTTCCTCGACCGCCGGGTCGGCGAGCTCTCCGGCGGAGAGGCGGTGCTCGTCGCGATCGCCGGCATCCGCCTGCGTCGCGCGCCGATCACCCTCCTCGACGAGCCGACCAACAACCTCGACCGCGAAGCCAGGGCGAAGCTGCAGGCGATGGTGCAGGCCTGGAAGGGCACGCTCGTCGTCGTCAGCCACGACCTGTCGCTGCTGGAGCTCATGGACGACACCGCCGAGCTGTACGGACACACGCTGACCGTGTTCGGCGGGCCGTACTCGGAGTGGCGCGCCTGGCTGGACGCCGAGCAGGACGCCGCGAAGCAGGCCGAGGTCACCGCGAAGCAGGAGCTCCGCAAGGAGAAGCGGCAGCGGATCGAGGCCGAGGTGAAGCTCGCCACCCGTGCGCGCACCGCCAAGAAGGCCGAGATCGAGAAGCGCGTGCCCAAGATCATCGCGCACGGCCGGAAGATGGCCGCGGAGGTCTCGGCCGGACGCCTGCGCGTCGAGGTCGGGGCCAAGGAGGATGCCGCCCGCTCGGCGCTCGACGAAGCCGGGCGCCGCGTGCGCTCCGACGCGTCGATGAAGATCGAGCTGCCGGATCCGCAGGTCTCCCGCAGCCGCCGCCTCGCCACCCTCGGCGACGAGGAGCGGGCGTGGGTGATCCAGGGACCGGAGCGGGTCGCGCTGATCGGGCGCAACGGCGCCGGCAAGACGACGCTGCTCGAGCGGCTCGTCGCGTCGGGCGTTCACAACTCCTCAGAAACCGGCGAACACGGTGACGAGAGGTCGGAAACAGGGGATTCCGGCGCGGGTCTGAGGAGTGATGAACGATCCGCGCTGCACGCCGAGGCGCTCACCGACCGGATCGGCTACCTGCCGCAGCGGATCGACGGCCTCGACGAGGACCTCTCGGTGTTCGAGAACGTCGCCGCCGTCGCGCCGCACGTGCCCGAGAAGGAGCTGCGCAACCGGCTCGCCAGGTTCCTCATCCGCGGAGCCACGGCCGAGCGCCCGGTCGCGGCGCTCTCCGGCGGCGAACGGTTCCGCGTCGCGCTGGCGAGGCTGCTGCTCGCGGATCCGGCGCCGCACCTCGTGGTGCTCGACGAGCCGACGAACAACCTCGACATCGACACCGTCGACCAGCTCGTCGAGGCTCTCCGCGCCTACCGCGGTGCGGTGCTCGTCGTCAGTCACGACGACGCCTTCCTGCGGCGGCTCGATCTCGACCTCACGCTCGAGATCGACGCCGAGGGAGCGCTGCGAGAGGCCGAGCTCCCCGCGTGAGCCGGGGCGGTCCGGCATTCCCGGGCCGCCCCCGCTCGGGGCAGTATGGAGGCATGAGCTCTCTCGTGCGTCCCCGCTCCGACCGCGTCATCGCCGGCGTGTGCTCCGGCCTCGCCCGCCGCTTCGGCATGAAGCCCCTCACCGTGCGGATCCTGGCCGTCGCCCTCGTGCTGTTCGCCGGCCTCTCGCTCTGGGCGTACGTCCTGATGTGGATCCTCATGCCCAACGAGGAGTGACCGCGCTCCCGGCCCCGATGTCGGCGGCCTGGGCGAAGATGGACGGATGAGCGACGTGCTCGACCGCTTCACCCCGGCCACGCAGGACTGGTTCCGGGGTGCCTTCACCGCGCCCACACCGGCACAGGCGGGCGCCTGGGAGGCGATCTCCGCGGGCAAGCACGCACTGGTAGTCGCGCCGACCGGATCGGGCAAGACGCTGTCGGCGTTCCTCTGGGCGATCGACAGCGTCTTCCGGGAGCGGATGCAGCTGCCCGAGGCGCCGGTCGGCAAAGGCGCCTCGCGCACCCGCATCCTCTACATCTCGCCGCTGAAGGCGCTCGGCGTCGACGTCGAGCGCAACCTCCGCTCACCACTGATCGGCATCGGGCAGTCCGCTCGGCGGCTGGGCACCCTGGCGCCGGCGGTGACGGTCGGCGTGCGCTCCGGAGACACGACCTCGAGCGACCGGCGCAAGCTCGTCGCCGACCCGCCGGACATCCTCATCACGACCCCCGAGTCGCTGTACCTCATGCTCACCAGCCGCGCCGGTGAGACCCTGCGCGACGTGCACACGGTGATCATCGACGAGGTGCACGCCGTCGCGGCGACGAAGCGCGGCGCCCATCTCGCCGTCAGCCTGGAGCGGCTGGACGCCCTCCGCCGGAGTCACGGCCACGACGCACCCGCCCAGCGGATCGGCCTGTCCGCCACCGTGCGGCCGATCGACGAGGTCGCCCGGTTCCTCGGCGGCTCGGCGCCGGTCGAGATCGTCGCCCCGCCGGCGTCGAAGACGTTCGAGCTCGGGGTCGTCGTGCCGATGGACGACATGACCAACCCTCCCCCTCCGCCCGGCGTGACCGCTCCCGTCGACGGCGAGCCCGCGGAGTACACCGAGGTCACGGGTTCGGTGTGGCCGCACGTCGAGGAGGCGATCGTCGACCGCATCCTGGAGAACAACTCCACGATCGTGTTCGCGAACTCCCGCCGCCTCGCCGAGCGGCTCACCGGTCGGCTCAACGAGATCTACTCCGAGCGAATCGGAGTCCCGGTTCCCGAAGCCGCCGTGCCGGCCGCCATGATGGCGCAGGCCGGAGCCACTGCCGGCGCCGACCCCGTGCTCGCCAAGGCGCACCACGGCTCGGTGTCGAAGGAGCAGCGCGCGCAGGTCGAGGAGGAGCTGAAGTCCGGCATCCTCCGCTGCGTCGTCGCGACGAGCAGCCTGGAGCTCGGCATCGACATGGGCGCGGTCGACCTCGTCATCCAGGTGGAGGCGCCGCCGTCGGCGGCATCCGGTCTGCAGCGGGTCGGCCGCGCCGGACACCAGGTCGGCGAGATCAGCCGCGCCGCCCTCTTCCCCAAGCATCGCGGCGACGTGCTGCACACGGCGATCGTCACAGAGCGGATGCTGGCCGGCAAGATCGAGGCGATCCAGGTGCCGCGCAACCCGCTCGACATCCTCGCCCAGCAGACGGTCGCGGCGAGCGCCCTCGGCGAGATCGGGGTCGAGGAGTGGTTCGAGACGGTCCGCCGCTCCGCTCCCTTCCAGTCGCTCCCCCGTTCCGCCTACGAGGCGACCCTCGACCTGCTCGCCGGCCGCTTCCCCTCCGACGAGTTCGCCGAGCTCCGCCCCCGGCTCGTCTGGGACCGCGACGCCGGCACGCTCACCGGGCGCCCGGGAGCGCAGCGCATCGCCGTCACCAGCGGCGGGACCATCCCCGACCGCGGCCTCTTCGGGGTCTTCGTCGCCGGCGAGGGAGCAGGGCGACGGGTCGGCGAGCTCGACGAGGAGATGGTCTACGAGTCGCGCGTCGGCGACGTGTTCACCCTGGGCACCACGAGCTGGCGGATCGCCGAGATCACCCATGACCGTGTGAACGTGATCCCCGCCTACGGGCAGCCGGGCAAGGTGCCGTTCTGGCACGGCGACGGCATCGGACGCCCCTATGAGCTCGGCGAGGCCCTCGGCCGGTTCTCGCGGGAGGTTGCGGCGGCAGCCCCGGAGAAGGCCGCCCAACGGCTCATCGAGGCCGGCCTCGACGAGAAGGCCAGGGCGAACCTCATCGCCCACCTCACGGAACAGCGCGAAGCCACCGGCACCCTCCCGACCGACCGCACGTTGACGGTCGAGCGCGGTCACGATGAGGTCGGCGACTGGCGCGTGATCCTTCATTCCCCGTACGGCATGAAGGTGCATGCCCCCTGGGCGCTGGCCATCAACGCCCGCGTCCGCGAGCGGCTCGGGGTCGAGGGCTCCGCGGTCGCGAGCGACGACGGCATCATCGTGCGCATCCCGGATGCCGAGGCCGAGCCGCCCGGCGCCGAGCTCTTCGTCTTCGACCCCGACGAGCTCGAGCACCTGGTCACGGAGGAGGTCGGCGGCTCCGCGCTGTTCGCCTCCCGCTTCCGGGAATGCGCGGCACGCGCGCTGCTCATGCCGCGCACGAACCCGAACCGGCGCTCCCCGCTGTGGCAGCAGCGGCAGCGCTCTGCGCAGCTGCTCGAGGTGGCCCGGCGGCATCCCACCTTCCCGGTGATCCTGGAGACGCTGCGCGAGGTGCTGCAGGACGTCTACGACCTGCCCTCGCTGCGCCGGCTCGCCACCGCGATCGCCGACCGGCGCATCCGCCTCGTCGAGACGCAGCCCGCGCAGCCCTCCCCGTACGCGCGGGACCTCCTGTTCGGGTACGTCGGGGCCTTCATGTACGAGGGAGACTCGCCGCTCGCGGAGCGCCGGGCCGCCGCGCTGTCGGTCGACCCCGCCCTGCTCGGCGAGCTGCTCGGCACCGTCGAGCTGCGCGAGCTGCTCGACCCCGAGGTCATCGCGCAGTTCGAGCGGGAGGCCCAGCGGCTCGACCCCGAGCGGAGGGCTCGCGGACTCGAGGGCGTCGCCGACCTGCTCCGGATGCTCGGGCCGATGGATGCCGAGGAGGTGGCGGCCCGTCTCGAGGAGCCGGGTGAGGCGGCCGCGCACCTCGACGCCCTGGTGACCGCCCGGCGCGCGATCCCTGTGACGATCGCCGGCGCGCACCGGTTCGCCGCCATCGAAGACGCCGGGCGCCTCAGGGACGCCCTCGGCGTCGCCCTGCCCACCGGCATCCCGGTCGCCTTCCTCGAACCCGTCGCGGACCCGCTCGGTGATCTCGCCGCGCGTCATGCGCGCACGCACGGGCCGTTCACGACGGATGCCGTCGCCACCCGCTTCGGGATCGGCACCGCGGTCGCCCGGCACACCCTGCAGCGGCTCGAGACGGCCGGCCGGGTCACCAGCGGCTACTTCCTCCCCGAAGCGGCGGGCTCGGCGGACGAGATCGAGTGGTGCGACACGGAGGTGCTGCGCCGGCTGCGGATGCGGTCGCTGGCCGCGATCCGCGGCAGCGTCGAGCCGGTCTCCCCGGAGGCGTACGCGCGCTTCCTCCCCGACTGGCAGCACCTGAACCGGCCGCTCGAGGGACTCGACGGGGTGCTCACGGTCATCGAGCAGTTCGCCGGGGTGCCGATCCCCGCGAGCGCGTGGGAGTCATTGGTGCTGCCCTCGCGGGTGCACGACTACACCCCCGCGATGCTCGATGAGCTCACCGCCGCCGGCGAGGTGGTCTGGGCGGGCAACGGCACCCTTCCCGGTCGCGACGGCTGGGTGTCGCTGCACCCGGCGGACCTCGCGCCGTTCATGCTCCCCGACCCGGATGCCGAGATCGCCGCCGACTCCCTCGAGGCGCGGCTCCTCGCCACGCTGCAGGCCGGCGGCGCCTACTTCGCGGCGCAGCTCAAGGAGATGACCGGGGCGGAGAACGAGCAGTCCGTGCTCGAGGCGCTGTGGGCGCTGACCTGGTCGGGGCGCGTCACGAACGACACGTTCGCCCCGATCCGATCGCTGCTCGCCGGCGGCTCCCAGGCGCACAAGGTCACCCGGCGGGCGCCCCGGGCGCGCACCTACCGGGGCATGTCACTCGCGCGCTCGACCCCGCGGCCCACATCGATCGGCGGGCGCTGGTCGCTGCTGCCCGGCGTCGAGACCGATCCGGCGCGACGCGCCACCGTCACGGCGGGTCTCCTCCTCGACCGCTACGGCGTCGTCACCCGCGGTGCCGTGCAGTCGGAGGGGGTTCCCGGCGGATTCGCGCAGGCCTACCGCGTGCTCGCCGGATTCGAGGAGGCCGGGCACTGCCGACGCGGCTACGTGATCGAGAAGCTCGGCGCGGCGCAGTTCGCGGCATCCGCCACCGTCGACCGCCTCCGCACCTTCGCGGGCCTGGCCGACCCTCCGCCGCGGAAGGCGGTCACGCTGGCCGCGACCGACCCCGCGAACCCGTACGGCGCTGCGCTGGGCTGGCCGCGTCGCGAGGGCGTCTCCCACCGGCCCGGCCGCAAGGCCGGCGGACTCGTCGTGCTCGTCGACGGCGCCCTGGTGCTCTACCTCGAGCGCGGCGGCCACACCGTGCTGTCGTTCAGCGACGACGGGGAGACGCTGCGCGCCGCGGCGTCCGACCTCGCGGTCACCGCTCGCGCGCGTCGCCTGGAGACGCTCACCGTCGAGAAGGTCAACGGCGAGGGCGTCTACGGCACCGAGTTCGCCCTGGCCCTGCAGGAGGCCGGCTTCGTGGTCACCCCGCGCGGCTACACGCTCCGCAAGGGCGTCTGAGCGAGCACATACCCTGGACCCATGATCAGCGAGTTCGGCGCCGGCATCCGCACGCTCCTCCGCGGCTTCGCACTGTGGCGCACGAGGCCGGGGCTGATGAACCTGGGCCTGGTCCCCGCCGTCATAGCCCTCGTCGTGCTCGGGGCGACGCTCGTGCCGCTGTTCCTCGGCCTCAGCGCGATCACGGCCTGGGCGACCCCGTTCGCGGAGGAGTGGCCGGCCGTCTGGCAAGGCCTGCTGCGCGCGGCCGTCGGATTCGTGATCGCCGCGGCGGCGATCGCACTCGCCAGCGCCGTGTTCACGGCGCTGACCCTCACCATCGGCGACCCGTTCTACCAGCGGATCTGGCGCGCGGTCGAGACCGACCTCGGCGATCCGCCTGCGTCGGACGGCGGTGGCTTCTGGTCGGCGGTCGGGGAGGGACTCCGGCTGGTGATCCTCGGCATCCTCGTCGCGATCGTCGTGCTGCTCATCGGACTCGTCCCGCTCGTCGGCGGCGTGCTGGGCTCCGTGCTCGGCGTGGTCCTCTCCGGCCGGCTGCTCGCGCGCGAGCTCACCGGACGCTCGTTCGACGCCCGCGATCTCAGCCCCGCCGACCGCGCGGCGCTGTTCGCGGGCAGCCGCGCCCGGGTGCTCGGCTTCGGCGTCGCGACGCAGCTCTGCTTCCTCATCCCCGGCGGCGCGGTCGTCGTGATGCCGGTCGCGGTCGCCGCCTCCACGATGCTCGCCCGCGACATGATGGCGCGCGCCCCGCTCGCCACCCCGCAGACGCCGCCGCCGTCCGGAGCCGTCTGATGCCAGAGGGCGACACCGTCTTCCGCACCGCCCGCCGCCTGGACGAGGCGCTGGCCGGTTCCGCGGTGACGCGCTTCGACCTGCGCGTGCCCCGCGCCGCGACGGTCGACCTGACCGGGCAGACCGTGCACGGCGCGGCCTCGCGCGGGAAGCACCTGCTGCTGCGCATCGGGGACAGCACCCTGCATTCGCATCTGCGCATGGAGGGCGCCTGGTACGTCTACCGGCCGGGCGAGAAGTGGCGGCATCCGGCGTTCAGGGTGCGGGCGATCGTCGGCACGGCGGAGCGCGAGGCCGTCGGCGTCGACCTCGCCGAGGTCGAGGTGGTGCCCACTCGCGACGAGGAGCAGCTCGTCGGCCATCTCGGCCCCGATCCGCTCTCCGCGGACTGGGATCCCGCCGAGGCGGTGCGGCGAGTCGGCGCCGATGAGCGCAGCATCCATGTCGCGCTCCTCGACCAGCGCAACGTCGCAGGCTTCGGCAACGAGTACGCGGCGGAACTCCTGTTCCTGCGCGGGATCCTGCCGACCACGCCGACCCCGCGGGTCGACGTCGCGGCCCTCATCGACCTCGGCGTGCGGACCATCCGCGCCAACCGCGACCGCGTCGACCGGACCTTCACCGGGGTCAACCGCCCCGGGCAGACGACCTGGGTGTACGGGCGCGCAGGACACCCCTGCCGGCGGTGCGGAACCCTGATCCGCAAGGGCGCGCAGGGCGCCGATCCGGCCCGCGAACGGGTCACGTTCTGGTGCCCGACCTGCCAGCGCTGAGCCACATCCCGGCTCGGGAATGAATCATCCCCCTCCGTGGTTGTTGCTATATCCGGAGAACTCCGGACACGGGAGGAATCGTGGGCAAGAACTACGTCGACATCGAGAACGACCAGGGCGGGACGCTGCGGTACCGCAAGCACGCCAACGGCCGCGGTCTCGTCGCGCATGGCGCGAAGGTGCATCCGAAGGCGCACATCGAGGCGGGCGCCTACATCGAACCCGGCGCGCGCGTCGGCGCCGGGGCGACCGTCGCCCGCGGCGCGTGGATCGATGCGGATGCCGTGATCGGCGAAGGCGCGCACATCGACGCGCACGCGCACATCGGACAGGGCGCCGCCGTCGGTGACGGCGCGCATGTCGGTGTCCGCACCGAGGTCGGACCCGGCGCCCGCATCGCACGCGGCGCCCGGATCGGCGACGACGAGACCGTCGCCGCCGGACTCACGGTCGCGACCGACCGCAAGGGACTCTGGCTCGCCGCCTGAGGCCCGCACACCGGGAACCTTCCCGGAGCAACCTGAAGAACAGTCTTCTGCGAGACCGGGCCCCCAACCGGTCCGCAGAAGTCGGGCCGGCCGCAGTGTCGCGCACCGACCCCGCGGCGACGCGCCGTTCCCCAGCGGTGCGCCGCCGCCTGCTCAGTGCGCTGCGGGCTTCGGCCGCGCCGACGCCAGGCGGGCCAGTGCGAGAGCGCCGATGAGCAGCCCGAAGTCGCGCAGAGCGACGTCGAGGTAGCCGCCGACGCTGACCAGGCTGATGATGATGCCGAACAACCACGCGGCCACCAGGTAGCCGCCGAATCGCGGCAGGAATGCCACGACGACGCCGGCCACGATCTCGATCGCGCCGACGATCAGCATCGCGGTGCGTGCATCGCCGGGGATGATCGCGTCCATCCACGGAGCGAGATAGCGCTCCCAGTCGGGCGTCAGAACCCGCACGAACTTGTCGAGTCCGAACAGGATCGGCGCGACCGTGAACACGGTGCGCAGGAGCAGGAAGGCCTGCCTGTTCCCGTCCTGCGTCAGCGGAAGGCGGGTCTCGGTTCGAGTGCTCATGAACTCATCCTTTCTATAAGAGAATGATCCACACGATAGAAGCCCTTGACTCTAAAAACAAGAGCTTTATCATTTAGAGGTGGCCACTGACACGACGACGGATGCCGCCCGCATCGGCGCCCTCGCGGACCCCATCCGCGAGGCCCTGTATGCGCATGTCGCGAGCCATGACGACGCAGTCGGCCGCGACGCTGCGGCTGCCGCCCTGGATCTGCCCCCGCACGTCGCGAAGTTCCACCTCGACAAGCTGGTCGAGGCAGGCCTCCTCGACGTCGAGTTCCGGCGCCTCAGCGGCCGCACGGGTCCCGGGGCCGGCCGCCCGTCGAAGCTCTACCGCCGCGCGGCAGGCACGGTCGCCGTCTCACTCCCGCCGCGCCGCTACGACCTCGCCGGCCACCTCCTCGCCCGCGCCATCGAGCGATCGGCCACCGGAATCCCGCTCGACGACGCGATCGCCGCGGTGGCCCACGAGGAGGGCGAGCGCATCGGCGCCGGCGGCACGACCGACGTCGACGGCCCCGAACTCGATCGCCTCGGCGGGGTGCTCGCTGCCCACGGCTACGAGCCGCGCATCGCCCAGGAGCGGATGCTGCTCGCCAACTGCCCCTTCGATTCGCTCGCACGCGAGCACACCGGCCTCATCTGCGCGATGAACCATGCGTACGTGCGCGGCGTCGCCGACGGTCTCGGCTGCAGCCATCTGGAGGCAGACCTCGACCCCGGCGAGAACCGGTGCTGCGTGACAGTGCAGCGCACCGGCGCAGCGCCCGTCCAGAGCGCCCGATAGCCTTGCCCTATGGCAGGGCAGGGACGGAAACCGGGTCGCGGATCCGGGCGGGGCGCGCCGGCGCGTCGCGGCAAGGCTGCGCCCGCGGCGCGAGTTCCGGCACGGAGACCGCAGAAGAAGGCCGAGAAGGTCGTCTTCGACGCCCCCGCACCGGACGCGGACGAGCCGCGGACGTTCCGGCTCGGCGTGGTCCCCGGCGCGACCCCCGGCAAGTGGATCGACGCCTGGAAGCAGCGGATGCCGCAGGTGCCCCTCGAGCTCGTCCCCATCGAGGTCGCGGGACAGCGCGAGGCGATCGACGAGGTCGACGCCGCCCTGGTGCGACTGCCGCTGCACGACGACGCACTGCACCTCATCGCGCTCTACGAGGAGATCCCGGTCGTCGTCGCCTCGATCGACTCACATCTTCTCGCCGCCGAGGAGCTGACCGTCGAGGACCTCGAGGGCGAGGTCGTCATCGCGCTCAGCGATCCGGCGCTCCGCCCCATCGACATCCTCGGCGCCATCGCTCCGCGCTTCGACCCGATGCCCACCGCCGACGCCATCGCGACCGCGGCATCCGGAGCCGGCATCGTGATCGTGCCGATGTCGCTGGCCCGCCTGCATCACCGCAAGGACGCGGACCGCCGCCCTCTCGCCGGCGGCCCAACCTCCACGGTGGCGCTGGCCTGGCGCCGGGACCGCACCACCGTCGACGTCGAGACGTTCGTGGGCATCGTGCGCGGGCGCACGGCGAATTCCTCTCGATGACGTCGCCCGAGGCGGCCCCGTCGCGGTCTCGTTAGAATCTCCGGATGGCCTCGCTTCTCTACGTCAGCGTGCGCCCGGAGACCGGCGCGGCGGATGCCGAGCACGCCTCGTTCCGGCGCGCTCTCGGCGCCGACGTCGTCGACCGCCTCGATCTGCTCGACGGCCCCCTCATCGAGTCGCGGCTGGACGGCTACCGGGGCCTCGTCGTCGGCGGCTCCCCGTTCAACGTCAGCGACACCGCGAAGTCGGCGGTGCAGCGGCGCGTCGAGGCCGATCTCGAGATCATCGCCCGCCGCGCGATCGACGGGCGGGTGGCGGCGTTCTTCACCTGCTTCAGCATCGGCGTCGTGACGCGGATGCTCGGCGGCGACGTCGGCACGGGCTCCCCGGAGGCGGCGAGCGCCGCGGTCATCCGCACCACCCCCGAGGGCGACGCCGACCCGATCTTCGGCCCGAGCGGCCCGGCGCTCACCGTCTTCACCGGCCACAAGGAGAGCGCGGTCGCCGTTCCCGACGGCGCGACGCTGCTCGCCACGAACGACGCCTGCCCCGTGCAGGCCTATCGCGTCGGCACGCATCTGTACGCGGCGCAGTTCCACCCCGAGCCGACACCGCGCGACTTCGCCGACCGGATGACCTTCTACCGCACGACCGGCTACTTCGACCCTGAGGAGTTCGACCTCGTGCAGGGGCAGGTGCTCGCAGCATCCGTCACCGAGGGCGCCGCGCTGCTCCGCCGGTTCGCACAGCGCTTCGCCTGAGCACCGGCCTCCGGGTTCAGCCGCGCAGCAGGTCGATCCGCTCGTCGAGGTAGGCCGCCAGCGGCATGTACCCGCCCGCCGTGCTCCATCGCACCTGCGGCACCCCGTCGAGCAGGGCGAGCGGTCCGGACGAGCCGCCCGCATCCACGGCATCCACATCGATGACCGTCCAGCCCACGTGCACGACCTCCCCCGCGGCGAATCCGCCGCGCAGCGCCTCCTGTCGCCGCGCCGCGCGCTCGCGGGCAGACTCGGCGGTGTACCCGCGGCGGCCGGGGTCGGCGGCTCGGAGCACCTCCGCGGTCGCCAGCGCGCGAGTGCCGGTGAGCAGCAGCACGCCGAGGTGCCAGGCCTCCCCCACGCGCACGATCCGGCGGCCGCGCCAGCGCGACTCGCGCTCCTCGCCGAGGCCCTCGCGCGGCGCGCCGGCCAGAGCGGCGCGTGCGGCATCCATCAGGTCGGCGGCGGTGTCCACGTCTCCAGGGTAGGAGCCGATTCGCCCGGTCGCCGCATCCACGGCAGAATCGATGCACACCCCGAGGAGCGCTCATGTCCCAGCCCGATACCGCCCGCCTGCTGATCGCGTGCGACGACCAGCCCGGCATCGTCGCCGCCGTGGCCGGCGTGCTCGCCGAGCACGGGGCGAACATCATCTCGCTCGACCAGCACTCCACGGATGCCGAGGGCGGCCGGTTCTTCCAGCGCACCGTCATCCACCTCCCCGGCCTCGCCGCGGCGCGCACCGCTCTCGAAGCCGACCTCGAGGTGGTGGCCGTGCGCTTCGGCATGGAGTGGTCGCTGCACGACACGTCGCGCCGCAAGCGCGTGGCGATCTTCGTGTCGAAGTACGACCACTGCCTGATGGAGCTGCTGTGGCGGACGCAGCGCGGCCAGCTCGACATCGACATCACGATGGTCGTCTCGAACCACCCCGATCTCGCCGAGGCCGTGCGCTCCTTCGGCGTGCCGTTCGTGCACATCCCGTCCGGAGACAAGGCGTCGATGGAGGCTCGTCAGCTCGAGCTGCTGCAGGGCAATGTCGACCTCGTCGTGCTCGCCCGATACATGCAGATCCTCACCGACGACTTCATCGAGCGCCTCGGCGCCCCGGTGATCAACATCCACCACTCGTTCCTGCCGGCGTTCATCGGGGCGAACCCGTACGCACGGGCCAAGGACCGCGGGGTGAAGCTGATCGGCGCGACGGCGCACTACGCCACGGCCGACCTCGACGAGGGGCCGATCATCGAGCAGGACGTCACCCGGGTGACGCACTCCGAGTCGGCGGCAGAGCTGCAGAGCCGCGGCGCCGACGTCGAGCGCCTCGTGCTCGCCCGCGCCGTGCAGTGGCACGCGGAGGACCGCGTGATCGTGCACGGGCGCTCCACCGTCATCCTCTGACGGGCCACGCCGCCCCGGTGTTCGCGCGACTCACACGGGCACGCCGGCGACCAGCTCCTCGAACACGTCGGCGGCGGCGTCCCTCGTGGCGAGGGGCGCGGCCTGCCCCATCCACAGCGACTGCAGCTCGCCGAGCCCCCGCTGGCCGGCCGCGGTGCGGAAGCGACCGGTCAGCCAGTTCTGCATCGGGAACGGCGCGATCGTCCCGCTCGCCTCGATCGCCCGCACCGCGCGGTTGCGGGCGCCCCGTGCGAGGCGCCCGCTCATCGCACGGGTGAGCACGGTCTCGTCCGCCGCCGTCGAGCGGATCGCGGCGCGGTGGACGTCGTTCGCCGCGGACTCCGCGGTGGCGAGGAACGCGGTGCCCACCTGCACGCCGGAGGCCCCGAGGGCGAAGGCCGCCGCGACGCCTCGACGGTCGGCGATGCCCCCGGCCGCGATCACGGGCACGCCGACGGCGTCGACCACCTGCGGCACCAGCGCGAACGTCCCGACGAGGGATTCCTCGGCCGGACGCAGGAAGGACACCCGGTGACCGGCCGCCTCGGCACCCGTCGCGACGACGGCGTCGACGCCTGCCTCGGCGAGCGCGACGGCCTCGGCCACCGTGGTGGCGGTTCCGACCACTCGGATGCCGCGGCGGTGCGCCTCGTCCACCACCCCCGCCGACGGGACGCCGAAGACGACGCTGAGCACGGACGGCGCTGCGTCCCAGATCGCCTCGAGCTGCTCGGCGAGCGGCGGAAGGTAGCGCTCCGGACGCTCGGGCACCTCCACCCCCACGGCCTCGTAGAACGGCTGCAGCGCCTGCGCGAAGATCGCGTGCTGCGGGTTCGGCTCGGCCTCATCACCGGTCGGCAGCCAGATGTTGACGCCGAACGGGCGGGACGTCGCGGCCCGGAGCTCGGCGATCGTCGAGCGGACGCGGTCGCCGTCGTAGCCGTAGAGCCCGTAGGATCCGAGCCCGCCGGCCTCGCTCACCGCGGCCGTCAGTCCGACGGAGGACAGACCGCCGAACGGGCCGAGGAGGATCGGATGCTCGATGCCGAGGAGGGTCTGCAGATCGCTCATACCCCGAGGCTACGCCCGCCCGCGAGGTCGCCGGCGGACACCTGTCAGGTCGGAACCCCGGATGCCGGCCGAACCCGGCGATCCCACCCGACAGGTGTGCATTCGATCCGGCATCCGTGCCGGAATCCTGACTCATCGACGCGCTGCACCACCTCACGGCGGTGTTCGCGGTGTTCCTCCCGCTCGCGGCGGCGCTCTACCTCACGGTGACCGTGGCCTGGACGCTCGTCCAGCGGGCGCTGCTGCGCCGGCGGTACCCGCTGCCGTCGACGGCATCCGCGCGATGATCCCGGTCAGTCCGGCAGCGGGATCGGCGCCGTGAACGGCCCCTGCTCGCGGCGCTCCCTGCGCACGCCGAGCGTGGTGCCGACGCTCGCCGCGATCACGAGGCCTATCGCGAGCATCCGCAGCACCGTCGCCTCCTGGCCGAGGATCAGCCAGCCGGCGAGCGTCGCGAACGCGGGCTCCAGGCTGAGCAGCACGCCGAACACCCGCTGCGGCAGACGGCGCAGCGCGGCGAGCTCGAAGGAGTACGGGATCACCGAGGCGAGCACGGCGGTGAGCAGCGCCAGCACGAGCAGTCGCGGATCCCCCGCTACGACGACGGCGCCGGGGATCCCGACCGGGAGCAGCAGGATCGCCGCGACCATGAGTCCGACCGCGAGCCCGCTGTTCCCCGGGATCAGCGCGCCGACACGGGCGCTCATGCGGATGTACATGGCCCAGAACCCGGCGGCGATCAGGATGAAGAGCACGCCGAGCGGGTCGAGCGGGTCGGCACCGATCATGCCGTCCGCGCCGAGCAGCGCCATGCCGGCGAGGGCGACCCCGACCCAGACCGCGTCGGCGAGGCGCCGGGTGAGCACGGCCGCCAGCACGAGCGGGCCGAGGAACTCGATCGCGACGGCGGGACCGAGCGGGATGCGATCGATCGCGGCGTAGAAGAATCCGTTCATCCCCGCCAGGGCGATGCCGAAGAACGCGGCGGCGGTCCACTGGCCGCGATTCCACCCACGCGGACGCGGACGCACGATGACGAGCAGCAGCAGCGCGGCGATCGCGACGCGCAGCGCGGTGACGCCCCAGGGGCCGAGCACGGGGAACAGCTGCGCGGCGACGGCGGCGCCGAAAGGCAGAGAGGCGCAGGAGCCGACGACGAGCGCGACGCCGACGAGGGGACGGGACGACGCTGCCTGCTGCACCCCTCCAGCCTAGGGGCCGCCCGCGGTCAGAGGTGCTTGCCGCCGGTCACCGCGAGCACCGCTCCCGACACATACGACGACTCCGCGGAAGCGAGGTACACATACGCGCCGGCGAGCTCCGCCGGCTGTCCCGCACGGCCGAGCGGGGTGTCCGCGCCGAAGGTGGCCAGCCGCTCGGCATCCCAGCCGGTGGCGGGGATCAGCGGCGTCCAGATCGGGCCAGGGGCGACCGCGTTCACGCGGATGCCCTTCTTCCCCGCCTCCTCGGCCAGGGCCTTGACGAAGGCCACCTGCGCCGCCTTCGTCATCGCGTAGTCGATGAGTCCCGGCGACGGCTGGAACGCCTGGACGGATGCCGTCACGATGATGCTCGCGCCGGGTTCGAGGTCCGGATAGGCGGCCCGCGCGGAGAAGAGAAGACCCGCGAGGTTCGTGTCGAACACCCGCCGCATCCGCTCGGTGCTGAGCGACTCGAAGCCTTCGATGTCGTGCTGGTAGGCGGCGTTGAGCACGAGCACGTCGAGGCCGCCGAGCGTGCGCCTCGCCTCGTGCACGGCCTCGGTGGCGAAGGCCTCGTCGCGCACGTCGCCGGCGATGCTCACGCCGGTGCGCCCGGCCTCGCGGACGAGGGCGAGCGTGTCGTCGGCGTCCGCCTGCTCCGAGGGCATGTGCACGATCGCGACGTCGGCGCCCTCACGGGCGAAGGCGATGGCGACCGCGCGGCCGATGCCGGAGTCGCCGCCGGTGATGAGCGCACGCCGGCCCTCGAGGCGGCCGTGCCCGACGTAGCTCTCCTCGCCGTGGTCCGGCTCCGGTCGGGTCTCGTCCGTGAGTCCCGGCTGGTCCTGGTGCTGGGCGGGGAAGCCCTCCGCGCGGTGCGCGTGCCGGGGGTCGGGGATGTTCGCGGTCATGGCTCTCCTCCGTGACGGTTCCGTTGGCGTCCCCCGAGCCTCTCCGGTCGCGACGCCGTGCGGCCAGGGGGTTGACACGGGCGCCGAGGGCCTCGCCCCTCAGCCTCCGTCCACGACCCGCAGCCACCGGTACCCGTAGGCGTCGAGGTCGATCGCGAAGCCGTCGCGTCCGGCGACCACGGGCGGCGCCGACGACAGGAGATCGTCGAGCCTGGTGCCGCCCACGGCCCCGGCGCGCAGCGAGACCCGGCAGGGCTCGTCGCCGAAGTTGTGCAGAGCGAGGAAGACCGCTCCGCCCGCGCCGAGCGTGTGCGCGAGGACGGCAGGGGCGTCCACGTCGAGCACCGCGACGGAGCCCCATGCGATCTCCGGCGCCTCCCGGTAGCGGGTGATGAGCATCCGGAGGAAGGACAGCAGGGAATCAGGGTCGCGCTGCTGCTCGTGCACGTTCACGTGCTCCGGCCCGTACCCGCTCTCCGCCAGCTCCCTCCGCCGGCGGGACACCGGCGCCGTCGAGAAGCCGCCCTTGCGCTCGGGGCGCCACTGCATGGGGGTGCGCACCGCCGTCCGGTCGCCCAGCCCCGGCACCTCCCCCATGCCGATCTCCTCGCCGTAGAAGAGCGCGGGGGTGCCCGGCAGGGCGAACATCAGGCTGTACGCCATCCGCAGCCGCCGCGGGTCGCCGCGCAGCATGGGGGCGAGGCGGCGCACGATCCCGCGGCCGTAGACGCGCTGCCGCTCGTCGGGAGCGAGGTCCTCGAACACCTCCTGCCGCTCGTCCTCGCTGAGCTGATCCAGGGTGAGCTCGTCATGGTTGCGCAGGAACATCGCCCAGCCCTGGCTCACGTCCACCTCCGGTCGTGCGCGCAGCACGGCCGCGACGGGCCGGGCGTCATGCCGCACGAAGGAGAGGAAGCACGCCTGCATGGTCTCGAAGTCGAACTGCAGATCGAGCTCCGCTCCCTTCTTCCCGAAGTAGTCCAGCTGGGCCCTGTGCGGGAGATTCACCTCGCCGAGCAGCGCCGCACTCCCCTGGCGGCGCTTGACGAAGCGGTGCAGCTCACGGAGGAAGTCGTGCGGGTCTGCCGTCTCCGGCCCTCCCGGATGCTGGATGAGGAACGGCACGGCGTCGATCCGGAAGCCGTCCACGCCCAGCTGCGTCCAGAAGCCGATGATCCGAGCGATCTCGGCGCGGACCGAGGGGTTCGCGAGGTTCAGGTCCGGCTGATGCCGGTAGAAGCTGTGCAGGTAGTACTGGCCGCTGCGCTCGTCCTTCTCCCAGACGCTGTGCTCCTCGCCCGGGAACACGAGGTTCTTCGCCCCGCGCGGCGGGCGGTCGCGCCACACGTAGTAGTCGCGGTAGGGGGAGGAGGGGGAACGGCGGGCGGCGACGAACCACGGATGCCGGTCCGAGGTGTGGTTCACCACGAGGTCGACGATCACGCGCAGGCCGCGACCGTGGGCTATTCGCAGGAGCTCGACGACGTGCCCGAGATCGCCGAGCCGGGGGTCCACGCCGTAGAAGTCGGTGATGTCGTAACCGTCGTCGCGGTCGCGCGTGGGCTGGAAGGGCATCAGCCAGAGGCAGGTGATGCCGAGGTCCGCCAGATAGTCGACGCGGTTCGCGAGCCCCTCGAGGTCGCCCACGCCGTCGCCGTCGGAGTCCTGGAAGGTCTCCACGTCGAGGCAGTAGATCACGGCGGTGCGCCACCACAGGTCGCTGGTGTCCGCGGGTCTCACAGCCGGCTCCGCAGCGCCGGGAGCAGCTCGGACTCGCACCGCCGGAGAAACGCCGCCTGGTCGGTGCCGACATGGTGCAGGTACACCTCGTCGAACCCGCCGGCGGCCTCGGCGATGCGGCGCGCCACGTCCTCGGCATCGCAGCCGATGAGCACCGCACTCCTCAGCTTCTCCTCGGTGGGATCCGCGAGGGCCTCGAAGTCCTCGGGCTGGCGCAGGTCCCACATCCGGTCCGCGGGAGCCGTGGCGTGCACCCACTGCTCCTGCGCGACCTGCAGTGCGCTGTCCTCCGAGTCCTCCAGACTCAGGTGCAGCTGGAGCACCGTCGGACCGAGGCCCGACGCCTGCCGGTAGGCGGCCCGCACCTCCGCTGTCGCGGCGGGGTCGGATCCCACGGTGATCAGCCCGTCCGCCCACTCCGCCGCCCACTGCGCCGTGCCCGGGCTCACCGCGGCGCCGAGCAGCGGCGGCGGCGAGGCCGGCAGACTCCAGATCCGCGCCTCATGCACCCGGATGCGGGCGTCCACGCTCACCCGGTCTCCCGCGAGCAGGCGGCGGATCACGCTCACGCAGTCGCGCAGCCGCGCCTCCCGCTCCGCCTTGGGCGGCCACGGGTCGCCGGTGACGTGCTCGTTCAGGGCCTCGCCACTGCCGAGCGCCGCCCAGAAGCGTCCGGGGAACATCTCCTCGAGGGTCGCCATCGCCTGCGCCGTGATCACCGGGTGGTAGCGCTGACCGGGGGCCGTGACCATCCCGATCGGGAAGTCCGTGCGCGCCAGGGCGGCGCCGATCCAGCTCCATGCGTAGCCCGACTCGCCCTGCGCCCTGCTCCACGGAGCGAGATGGTCGGAGCACATGGCGGCGTCGAAGCCGACCGCTTCGGCAAGACGCACCGCGGTCAGGAGCATCCCGGGCGGGAGCTGCTCGTGGGAGGCGTGGTAGCCGATCACCGTCATGCGCTCCGCCCCTTCTGCGCCAGATTCCGCTGTGCCGGCCCCTCGAGCACCTTCCCGTCAGGGGCGAAGCGAGACCCGTGCAGCGGGCAGTCCCAGGTGCGCTCGGCGCTGTTCCAGCGCACGATCCCGCCGAGATGCGTGCACACGGCCGACACCGCGCAGACGCGGCCGTCGACCTGGCTCTCCGCGACCGGGGTGATCCCGCGACGGCGGATCCGCGCCCGCACGCCGTCACCGGCATCCGGGTACGACTGCTCCGGGTTCACCCAGCCGCGCGCCAGCCCCGCCGCCACGGAGGCGTTCGCCTTCACCATCTCCGCAGCGCCGTGACGCCCCGTGCTCAGCTCGGCGAAGGGCGCCGCCCAGGCGGGCGGATCGTCTTCGGCGTGTCCGGCGAGCGCCATCGCGGCGGCCACGGCGTTGGTCATCCCCCACTTGGCGAAGCCGGTGGCCGCGAGCACCCGGCCTGCGTGGCCGGCGACGCGGCCCATGAACGGGCGTCCGTTCGCCATGCGGTAGTCCTGCGCCGCCCACCACCGGGTCCGGCTCGCACCGGGGAACGTCTCCGTCGTCCAGCGGTCGATGGACGCCAGCCGCTCCGCGGTCTCGGGATCGCGTCCTGGCACGTAGGAGTCCCCGCCGACGAGCAGCAGCGTCTCGCCGTCCGCGCCGCGGGCGGTGCGCAGCGACCGGGTGACCGGGTCGGCCGACAGGTACATGCCTTCGGGCGGATCGATGCCGTCCGGCAGCCGGTAGGAGACGACGAACTGCCGCGACGGCGTGAGCTGTGCGAAGAACGCGTTCCGGTCGAGGGCGGGGAAGCCGGTGGTGAGGATGAGAAGTCTGGTCCGCATCGTGCGCCGCGGCGTCTCGATCACGAGCCCCTCGGCCTCGTCGTGCACGGCCGTCAGCCGGCAGTTCTCCACGACGGCCGCTCCGTGCCGCCGGGCGTCACGGAGCAGCTGCGCGAGAACGGCCATGGGATGCAGCTGCGACTGGTCCGGCAGGGAGAGAGAGCTCGTCACCGGGAACGGGAGCCCGATGTCACCGGGCCCCTCCAGCCGCGCGCTGATCCCGGCGAGGGCGCAGGCGGCGGATTCGCGGCGCAGAGCCTCGTCGCCCTCGGGGCCGGTGGCGTAGGTGTATGCGGTGCGCCGCTCCTCGGCGCCGGTGCCGTGCAGGCGGTCGCGGAGCCACAGCTGGGCGTGCTCGTTCCCCTGCGCGTAGGCGCGCAGGGTCGCGGGTCCAGAGCCCTCCAGCACGGCGCTCAGCGTCGTGCCCTGCAGCAGGCTGAGCTTCGCGGTGCTGTCGCCTGTGGTCCGCGCGCCCACGCGATGCGCCTCCAGGAGCGCGACCCGGTGACCGCGGCTGCTCAGCATCAGGGTCGTGGCGGCCCCGGCCAGCCCGGCGCCGACGACGACGACGTCGGCGTCGATCGGCAGGTCGGCATCCGTCTCGATCAGCGGAGACGTCTCCCGCCAGAGAGATCGCTCACGGTTCCCGTCCATCACCGGCCTCCGTTCCTGTCGCGCCCTCGACGTTCCTGTCGCGCCCTCGGCGGACCGGGGGCCCGATCGCGATCCTCGCCGGGAGCGGCGGAGCACGGCAGGGGGTTGACAGCCCTGTAGGACGGATGCCGCGGTCGGTCAATCCCCTTCGGGGCCGTCCTGCCGCCCCGGTACCGTGCAGGCATCCGCCGGAACGAGGCCCAGGCCGCGAACAGGAGGTGCCAGATGAGCGATGTGACGATCTTCGCGCCGTCGCCGACCCTGACGGTCACGATCGAGGACCATCCGCAGGGATCGGAGATCCACGTCCACGCCGGGGGCCAGGGCGTCTGGCAGGCGCGCATGCTGCGGCGGCTGGACACGACCGTGACGCTGTGCTGCGTGCTGACCGGCGAGGTCGGCGTCGTCCTGCGGCATCTGCTCGAGGACGAGGAGATCGAGGTCGTCGCGATCGAGCGCTCCGGGCGCGGGTCCGCCTACCTGCACGACCGCCGCGGCGGCGAGCGGGTCGTGATCGCCGAGGAGGAGGGCGACCCGCTCGGCCGGCACGAGCTCGACGACCTGTACGGCGCCGTGCTGCGCACCGCCGCGGAGTCGAGGGTGGTGATCCTCAGCGGCCCCGCCGGCGAGACGGCGGTGCCGGCCGACGTCTACCGCCGTCTTGCGATCGACCTCCGCGACGACGGCCGCACGGTGCTCGCCGACCTGGCCGGCGACCGTCTGGACGCGGTCGTCTCCGGACGTGTCGACGTCGTCAAGGTCAGCCATGAGGAGCTCGTCGACGCCGGGCTCGCGGCGGACGATTCCATCCCCGCCGTCATGGCGGCGATGAGGGAGCTGCGCGCGCGCGGCGCCGGGGTCGTCATCGCCACGAGGGCCGCGGAGCCGCTGCTGCTGCTCGACGAGCACGGCATCGCCGAGGTGGTGCCTCCGAGGCTGGAGGAGAACGAGAGGCGGGGCGCGGGAGACTCCCTGACCGCCGGCGTGGCGGCCGGGCTGGCGAGGGGCGACACCGTGCGGGCGTCGATCGCACTGGGCGCGGCCGCGGGCGCGTTGAACGTCACCCGGCACGGACTCGGCACCGGTGACGTCGCGACGATCCTGAAGCTGCGCGAGGAGGTCGCCGTGCACGACCGGAGCGGAGGCGGGACGACGGATGCCGACGCCGGCGCGGTGAGCCCCGACGGGCTCGCCGCCCTCGCCGACCCCGGCCAGGCCCCGCCGTCGTCAGGGTCCGCATCCGCATCCGAGTCCGCATCCGCATCCGCATCCGCATCCGCATCCGCATCCGCATCCGCATCCGAGGAGGAGACGTCATGACCCGGGCACTCATCACCAACGATGACGGCATCGACGCTCCCGGGCTGAGCGCGCTGGCGCAGGCCGCGCGGGCGCAGGGGCTGGACGTCGTGATCGCCGCGCCCGTGCGGCAGTCCAGCGGCTCCAGCGCCTCCATCGTCGCGGCTGAGGAGGACGGTCGCGTGGCCGTCGACACGGTGGAGCTGACGGGTCTGGAGGGCGTCCCGGCTTACGCCGTGCACGCCGGGCCCGGCCTCATCGCCCTCATCGCCGCGCGAGGCGCCTTCGGAGCATCCGTGGACCTCGTGCTCTCCGGGGTCAACCACGGAGCGAACGTCGGGCGCGCCATCCTGCACTCCGGCACGGTGGGCGCCGCGCTCACCGGCGGCCTCAACGGCGCCCGTGCGGTCGCCGTGTCGCTGGACGTCGGCATGAAGCCGGACGTGTTCCACTGGGAGACGGCAGCGGATGCCGCGATCTCCCTGCTGCCCCTGCTCGAGCGGCGTCCCGCCGGCACGGTGATCAACGTCAACGTGCCCAACACCGCCGATCCGCGCGGCATCCGCGAGGCGCACCTCGCCCCGTTCGGCATCGTCCAGATGACCATGGCCGAGTCCGATGCGCAGTACATACGCCTCGCCGTGGAAGAGCTGCCGAACACGCCGGAGGAGGGCAGCGATGCCGCCCTCCTCGCAGGCGGGTGGGTCACGGTCACCGGGGTCGACTCGGTCGCGGCCTGCCCGTTCCCTCTCGACGAGCCCGCCGCTCAGAGCGGCGGCGTGACCGGCACCTCGCCCGTGCCAGGGGCCTCGCCGGCCTCCGGCGGCTCGGGGAGCAGGTAGAGACCGCTCGGGGCGTTGGCTGTGAACGCGAGCGCCTCGATCCAGGCCCGGTTGATCGCCGGCTGCCGGCTGCCGAAGTACTTGAAGACGAGCGAGCTGCCCGGCTGTACCCAGACGGTGGTCCGGCCGCCGCCGACGCTCGCGTCCTCGCGCCAGCTGAAGGGGAAGGGCTCGCCGCGGCGGAGCTTGGCGGTGATGACCAGCTGCAGGTGCGTCAGCGCGCGGTCCTCGATCTCGGTCTTCACATCTCCCTCGTAGATGAACTTTCCCATCCGGGCTGCTCCTCCTTCTGGCTCATGCATCGCGCCCCGACAGGGTCTGTCGGAACGGCGGTCCTATGCGTAGCGTAGGCCCTATGGGCATGCTGTATTACGACGATGCCCAGGAGCCGATCCCGATCGACGACCTGGCGCTCGCCCACCTGAAGGTGGTGATCGCCACCAAGCTGCGCCGGAACGAGAGCTTCACCCTGTCCTGGCGGCACCCTGAGGGCGATCCCGCAGGCAGATCGACGATCTGGCTGCATCCGTCGATCCCGCTGCGATTCGTCTTCGACGACCCCGTGCCCCCTCCGCTGCAGCCCGAGTGGATCACCGCGATGGCCAACTCCGCCAACTCCAGCGGCGGGATCACGCTCCTCACCGCCGACATGATCTCGAACGGCGAGGTCGACATCGGCACCCGGAACGCCAGCGACATCGACGCGAACTGAAGTCAACCCCCTCCGCGGAGCGCCGCGGGGCGCCTAGCCTCGTCATCTCGGAAACGCACACGACATCGAGGAGGCCAGGGCTCATGGACGCACGGCACATCGACGATCGACCCGACCACGGCTACACGCCCGGGACGACCCACGCGGCGTGGGGCGCCGGGAACCCGCACCTGCGGATCACCGGCGAGGACGAGGAGCGAGCGGAGTTCCCCCTGGAGGCGGACGTCGTCCGCATCGGCTCCTCGGACGGCTGCGACCTGCGCCTCGAGGGCACGGATGCCGTTCACGCCACGATCACCCACGACGACCGCGACGAGTACGTGCTGGAGCTGCACGGCGCCGGTGAGCTCAGCGCGAGCCCCGGTGTGGAGGCCACGCACGGCGGCGAGCGCACGGAGACGCTGCGCACGGGGTTCCGCTTCACGCTGGGACCGTGGACGCTCGTGTACGCGCGCGACGAGTTCGCCGATCACGGGCGGCCGTACGGCGGCCGGCTGGGCGGGGAGTACTCCGATCAGCCGCTGCAGCCGCCGCGTCCGGACTACTCAGGCGAAGCCGACACTCCGACAGGCGATCCCGGCACCGCCGGCGACGCGCATGCGGACCCGCGGACGGGCACGTCATCGGGTCCGCCCGCGGGGGCTCAGTCGGATTCCTCCGACGAGACGTGATGAGGGATGCCGACCGGCTTGGACTCCGCCGAGCCTCGCTGGCGGAGGTAGATCGAGAACGCCACCATGGTGCCCACCGCGAGGAACTCGGACTGCCAGTTCTGCAGGGTGCGATCCCAGAAGTCCGGTGAGGCGAGGTAGTCGGTCCAGCCGATCGCCGCGGCACCGTGCATCGCGTTCTCCTCGTTGAGCACGACGAGTCCGCCCAGGGACTGCGCGAACCAGGACAGCAGGAAGATCGCCCCCATCACGAGGAGCAGCGAGTTGCCGAACACGAACGTGCGCCATCCTCCCGCCCGCGCCCACCGCGGGGAGTCGGGGCGGGCGTGGGCGCCGACGAGCTGGTCGGCGTCGCTTCCCGGGCCCTCGTCGCCCGGCTTCTTCGACTCCGGCGAGCCGCGCTGCACGAACCAGATGGTCGCGGCGATGAAGAGGAAGAACTGCAGGAACTCGGACTGCCAGTTCTCCGCGACGTCGACGAGGAAGTCAGACGATGTGACGAAGGCGCCGAAGTCCGTCGGCGGGCGGCCGTGGTCCGCGAGCTCGGAGTTCGTCCGCAGGAAGCCGGCGACGGCCTGACCTGCCAGCGCCAGCACGAAGAGTGCGAGGAAGAACAGGCTCAGCGCGTTGTCCTTGAACGCTCTGCGCATCATCGCCCTCCCAGCGGTATCGCGATCATCACGGCGAGTCCGCCCGCGATGATGAGCGCCCAGGTCCAGAACATGCCGCGCATCCCCGCGGTCTCCTGTGTCCGATCAGACATGTCGTCCTCCCCCGTGTCGGCATCCACCCTCGTCGCCGGGCGGCGGCAGGACCAGGGGGTTGACTCGCGGTCGCCGTCTTGTCAATCCCCTGCGCCGTCGAGGAGGGCGGGGCCTATCGTCGGCCGCACGGAGACCGAACGGACACGAGATGAGGGGACCAGGATGACCACCGCAAGCGAGATCATGACGCCGAGTCCGCGGTGCATCGGCGTGAACGACTCCCTGCGCATCGCCGCCTCGGTGATGGCCGACCTCGACGTCGGCTCGCTGCCGATCTGCGGAGAGGACAGCAAGCTCAAGGGCATGCTCACCGATCGCGACATCGTGGTCGGCGCGATCGCGGCGGGGATGGACCCGGAGACGACGCCGGCAGGGGCGCTGGCGAAGGGCAAGCCGGTCACCGTCGACGCCGGCGACGACATCCGCGTCGCCCTCGAGCTGATGCGCGAGCATCAGATCCGCCGGCTGCCGGTGATCGAGGACCATCTGCTCGTCGGCATCGTCAGCCAGGCGGACATCGCGCTGTCGCTGTCCGCGGCGGCGACCGGCAAGACCGTCGAGAGCATCTCCCGCTGAGGCCGTCATGGAGGAGCTGGCGAGGGTGAGCGGCATCGCGCGCGAGCGCGGACTGAGCGTGTGCGTGGCGGAGTCGCTCACCTCCGGCCGGCTGGCGAACACGGTCGGAGCCGCAGAGGCCGCCTCGACCTGGTTCGCCGGCGGCATCGTCGCCTACCTGACCGAGGTCAAGGAGCGGGTGCTCGGGCTCACCCCCGGCACCGATCCGTGCTCGGCGACGTGCGCGGAGCAGCTCGCCGCCGGCGCGCTGGCGCTGTTCGACGCCGACATCTGCGTCTCCACGACCGGGGTCGGCGGGCCGGGACCCGAGGGCGGGCATCCGGCCGGAACGGTCTATCTGGGGTGGGCTACCGCCGAGGGTCGCGGCCACCGCGCCCTGGCTCTCGTGGGCGATCCCGAGCAGGTGCTGGAGCAGGCGACGGCCGCCGCGGTGCGCCTCCTCGTCCTGCACCTCGAGGCGGTCAGGCCGGCGGGACCCCGCCGTCATGACGGGGCCTCCGCGTCTCAGCGTCCCGGTGCCAGCCCGATCCGCAGAGGCGCTCCCGGAGCGGATGCCGCGGCGATCGCCTCGTCGATCTCGGCCAGCTGACGCACCTCGCCCACCGCCTCGGCGAACGGGTACGCCCGGCCGCGGCCGGCGAGGAACGCGACCGCCTCGGCGAGCTCCGCTCCCGTGTAGTTGTGGACGCCGGCGACGGTGACCAGCTTCCGCACGACGCCCTCGGCGTCGAAGGGCACCGGGTCCGCCGGGAAGACGCTTCCCACGAGCACCACGATGCCGCCGATCGCGATGCCGTCCAGCGCTGCGGCGACCGCCTGCCCCGAGGCCTCGATCACCACGTCCGGCTCGCGATCGAGTGCCGTCGCGCCGTACCGGGCGGCGAGCTCGCGGCGCAGCGGATTCGGGTCGAGCACCTCCACGACCGCGCCCTCCTCGGCGGCTATCGCGGCCGCCGACAGCCCGACGAGGCCGGCTCCGTGGATCCGCACCGCGGCGCCTTCGAGCTCCCGGTGCCGCGCGGCCCGTGCGATCGCGGCGAGGGCGGTGGCGGTCGCGCACGATGCCGGGGCGAGCACGGCGGCCGGGAGGGACTCCGGAACGCGGACGATCGCCGTGCCGGCGCGCAGCTGCACGTGGCTCCCGAAGGCGCCGGTGAGATCGCCGTGCACGCCGATCCGGTCGTGTCCGTACTTGCCGAGCTCCCGGCACTTCTGCGGGATGCCCTGCACGCAGCGATCGCACGCGCCGCACGAGATCGTCACCGACCACACCACCCGGTCGCCGATCCGCAGCGGGGCGCCGTCGACGGCGAGCGGTCCCCCGTCGCCGGTCGCGATCACCCTCCCGACGCTCTCGTGGCCGAGCACCAGGGGCGTCGGCGCCGACCGCCGCCCCTGCACCGTATGCACGTCGGAGCCGCAGATCGTGGAGAGCTCCACCGCGACGAGGACGTCGTGATCGGCGAGCGCGACCCCCGGCACCGCGATCGTCTCGTGCGGATGCCCCTCTCCGATCCAGACCATCGCGGTGGCCGCCGGGCGCAGCGCGACGTCACGGCGGTGCCCCGGCGGACGGATCAGGATGGTGCCCACGATGCTCCCGCTCAGGTCGTCTGGACGAGGCGGAGCAGACCGCGGTCGGCGAGCGCGGCCTGCAGCTCGGTGACGTCGGCGAGCACGGCATCCGCTCCCGCGCCGGTGAGGGTCGCCGCATCGTGGGCGCCGCTGAGCACGCCGGCGACGAAGCCGGCGCCCGCGCGGCGACCGGATTCGACGTCGCTGGACGTGTCACCCGCGACGGCCACAGACCGCACCGAGGAGGCGCCGGTGCGCAGCAGCGCGGTGAGCACGAGATCGGGGGCAGGGCGGCCGCGCCCGGCGTCGGCGGGAGAGAGGGCGAGCTCGACGAGACCGCGCCAGCCGAGGCCGTCGAGGAGGGCGTCGCGGGTCACCGGCGCGAAGCCGGTGGTCAGCACGACCGTCAGACCGGCATCCTTCAGCCCCTGGATCGCGTCGGCGGCGCCGGGGATCTCGGACACGCCCTGCTCCGCGACGATCTCGGCGTACGCGCCCTCGAACGCGGCGGTGGCGCGCTCCGCCGCGAGGCGGTCGCCGCCGGCGAGGTGCGTGAACACGTCGATCTTCGACTGGCCCATCGTGTCGCGCACGTACTCGAGCGCCTCCGCCCACGGCATCCGCTCCGCGACGCCGGTGCGCTCCGCCGCTCGGCCGAACGCCTGCTCCACGACGCCGTCGTCGAGCACGGTGGTGCCGGCCATGTCGAGCACGACGAGTTCCAGGGGCGTGTTCATGATGGTGTTCCTTCCCTTGCAGGTGCCGCCCCGAGGGCGGCGGTGAGGTTCTCCTCGGCGAGACCCAGTCCCGTGGTCATCCCGATGCCGGTGGTCGCGGCGAGCGCGAGGACCCCGTCGTCGACGCGCTCGACGAGGAACTCCCCCGCCGCCTTGGCGTAGACGCCCTGCCAGCGCTCGATGACACGGGGCGCCGGCATGTCGAACAGCGCCTCGGCCTCGGCGAGGAACGCAGCGAACGCGGCCTCCGGCTGGAACGGGGCCGGCGCCGGAGCCGTCGCGTGGGAGTCGCCGAGGATGAGCGTGCCGTCGGGCAGCTGCGTGTACATCTGGTTGAGGTCGAGGGCGGCGAGGTCGGGGCGCTCCCCGTGCAGGCGCTCGCGCAGGGCGGCGGCCTCCGGCGCTCCGGCGAAGCGTCCGTAGCGGATCAGCGACCAGCCGGTCAGCAGCGGAGCCGCCAGGGGATGCCGCAGCGTGACCGCCGCGCGCATCATGTCCAGGGCGCAGCGCTCGACGCCGACGCGCTCGGCGAGCCCCGGCAGCAGTTGGTCGACATCGTGGTTCACCGCGACGACGACCAGCCCCGCCTCGATCGGCCCGCGGGTGGTGTCGACCCTGTGGCTGCGCACACCGGTGACGGCGGTGCGGAACCGGAACTCGACGCCGAGGGAGACGAGGTGACGGACGATGGCCGATGCCGCGGTGCGCGGATCGGTCTGCAGGTCGGTCTCGATGTGCGCGCCGCCGAGAAGTCCCTCGCGGCGGAGCGGCGCGAGGCGCAGGAGCTCGTCGACGTCCAGCATCCGGATGCCGTCGCCCGCCGTCTCGAGCACCGCGAGCTCGTCCTCGTGCCGGGCGGCCACGAGCGTGCCGGACTCGCGCAGCCAGAAGCCGGCGTCGCGGGAGAGGCGCAGCCACAGCTCTCGGGAGGCGTCTGCGTAGCGGCGGGCCTCGCCCTCCTGCGCGCCGATGCACAGGTGCCCGAAGTTGCGGATCGTGGCGCCGACGGGGGCGTCCGTGCGGTCGACGACGATGACGCGCAGACCGCGGCGCACGGCCGCATAGGCGGCTCCGAGGCCGACGATGCCGGAGCCCGCCACGACGACGTCAGCGCGGTTCACCGGAACACCTTCCGCATCCACATCGCGAGCCCCTCCACGACGAGCACCGTGGCGAGGATCATCAGGACGATCGCGGTCACCGTCTCGTAGCGGGATCCCTGGCTGGCGTTGAGCAGGTAGTAGCCGACTCCGCCGCCGCCGACGATGCCGAGGATGGTCGCCGCGCGGATGTTGGTGTCGAGCATGTAGAAGCTGTGGCCGATGAGCGCCTGCATCCCCTGCGGCACGGTGGCCGCGGCGTACGTCTGCAGGCGGGTGGCGCCGACGGCGCGGAGAGCGCGCTCCGGCCCCCGGTCGACCTCCTCGAAGGAGTCGGCGATGAGCTTGCCGAGCAGGCCGATCCCGCCGATCGCGAGGGCGATGACGCCCGCCTGCGGGCCGAGACCCGTGATCACGACGAGCACGATCGCGAGGATCAGCTCGGGGATGCCGCGGATGCCGACGAGCAGGAAGCGGGCCGCGCCGCGCGCTCCGCCGCTCGGCGCGACGTTGCTCGCCGCGAGGGAGCCGAGAAGCAGCGAGGGCAGCAGCGTGAGCACGGTGGCGGCGAGCGCGATCGCGACGGTGTCGCGCATGGCGGCGAGCATGGTTCCGGCGTCGTAGCTCCCGAACGAGGGCGGCCAGAACATCGCCGCGACCTCGGGGATGCGCCCCCAGAACGTGACGAGGTCGGTCCAGTTGATGTCGCTGACGACGATGCCGCCGATCACGACGAGCACGGCCGCGACGCCGGCGATCGTGTGCCGCACGCGCTGCACCGTCCACGGTCGGTGCAGGGCCGATGACGGGGACGCCGCCCAGGCGGGCTTCTCCGCCGCAGCCGCCGCCGCGGGCAGCCGCGGGTGGATGATCCGGTCGATCCACGAACGCGTGTGCCTCTGCCGGCCGAGCATCGCCCCGCGGACGAGGCTCGACACGATCTCCATGACGACGCAGAGCACGAAGATCACGAGGGCGATGCCGAGGCCCTTGCCGTAGTTCAGCGACTTGAACGCATAAGACATCTCGAGGCCGAGGCCGGCGACGCCGACGTAGCCGAGCACGACGCTGCCGCGGAGGTTGATGTCGTTGCGGTGCAGAACGGTGGCGACCCAGCTCGGGAGCACCTGCGGGAGGACGCCGGCGGTGAACTCCTGAAGCCTCGTGCCTCCGGCGGCGCGGATCGCGAGCCGAGGACCCTCGTCGATCTGCTCGATCGCGTCGGCGAACATCTTCGAGATCATGCCGATGGAGTGGATGCCGATGGCGAGGATGCCTGGCAGGGTGCCGAGTGAGAACATCAGCACGAACGCCATCGCGAGCACGACGTCGGGCAGGGCCCTGGCGAGCACGCCGAGGAAGCGCGCGGCGGCGCGCCAGCCGTTTCCCGGCGTCGTGTTGGACGCCGCGAGGTACGCGATCGGGATGGACAGGACGGCGGCGAGAAGGGTGCCCGTGAGCACGAGGCCGACGGTGAGTGCGATCAGCCAGAGCAGGTCGCCGGGTTCAGGGAAGGAGAGCGCGCCGACGCGGGCGAAGAACCTCTCCGCGTTGCCCCAGCTCTCCGCCATGGCGGGGACGGAGATGCCGACCTCGTTCACGGCGAGCACGCCGAGCACGACGAGGGCCACCAGGGTGAGGGCCGCGGCGATGCGCTCCGGGGAGACCGGGCGCTTCGGGGCGCGCTCGGCGAGCGGGACGGATGCCGTCTGCCGCGCCTGGCCGGACACGAGGACGGTCATGACGCACCCACCTCGGCGACGGCATCCGCCAGCTCGATCTGCACGGCCTGGATCTCCGCCGTCGTCGTGGCGACGCGGCCGTAGATCTCCATGACCTCGGCCTTGGTGAGGTCGGTCGTCGGGGTGTCCAGCACGACCTGGCCGTGCCGGAGCCCGACGATGCGGTCGGCCCAGGAGATGGCGAGGTCGACCTGGTGCAGGCTGCAGACGACGGTGAGTCCCTCGTCGGCGGCGATCTCGCGGATGAGCGCCATGACCTGCTCGCTCGACTCGGGGTCGAGCGAGGCGACCGGCTCGTCGGCGAGGAGGATGTCGGGCTTCTGCATGAGGGCGCGGGCGATGGCCACGCGCTGCTGCTGCCCGCCGGAGAGGGTGTCGCTGCGCTGATAGGCGCGGTCGAGCAGCCCCACCCGGTCGAGGTGCCCGAGCGCCTGCAGCCTGGCCGCCTTCGAGTAACCCCACAGCCCGAGGCGCGGTCCGCGGACCGTCGAGAGCGAACCGGTGAGGACGTTCTCGAGCACGGTCAGGGAGGGCACCAGCTCGAACTGCTGGAAGATGAAGCCCACCCGGCTGCGCAGGGCGCGCAGAGCCCGGCCCCGGAGGGACGGGACCTGCGCGCCGAGCACCTCGACGGAGCCGGAGGTCGGGACCTCCAGTCCGTCGACGTGGCGCAGCAGGGTCGACTTGCCGGAGCCGGAGAGCCCGAGCAGGACGACGATCTCGCCGCGGGAGACCTGGAGCGAAGCGTCCTTCAGCGCCATGGTCGACCCGAAGGTCTTCGTCACGCCGTCGAGGCGGATGAGGGCGTCGGATGCCGCGTTCATGTCGGTTCTCCCGTGTTCTTACCGGTGGTGGACGGTGCCGGGCTTCAGCCCTGGCACTGCTCCGCTTCGGTCTTCTCGCAGATGTCGCGGATGAGGTCGTAGTACTCGTCGTCGACCGGCTTCGTGGCGTAGAAGACGCTGCGGAAGGCGTCGGAGTCGGCGCTGTCGATGCCCGCGGCGATGATGTCGTCTACGGTGATCTCCGCGAGGCCGTCCACGAGCTGCGTCGCGACCTCCTCGGGAAGGCTCGACGCGTAGACGAGCGGCGCACCGGGCACCATGGTCTCGGCGACGACCTTCACCTTGTCCGACTTCTCGACCTCGGAGTCCTCGGCGAAGCCCGCCTCGCACTCCACGCCCTCGCCCACCTTCTGCACGCTCACGTCGTGCTTGCCGGCGAAGACAGGCGTGATGTCGCTCTTCGGGTCGATGCCGGCCTCGAGCAGGTTGTACGACGGGAAGAGATAGCCCGAGGTCGACGACGGGTCGACGAAGCAGACCTTCTTGCCCGCGAAGTCCTCGATGCCCTCGATGTCGCTGCCGACGGGGACGATGGCCTGCGAGTAGTAACCCGGCTCCTGGCCCTCCTCGGTGACGATCGAGGAGATCGGGGTGAGCTCGGCGCCGTTGTTGGTGGCGGTGACGTAGGTGAAGCCGGAGAACGAGGCGACGTCGACCTTGCCCGCGACCGCGGCCTCGATGAGGGCGGCGTAGTCGGTCGATTCGTGGTACTCGACCGTCTTGCCGGTGATCTCGGCGATGTAGTCCATGAGCGGCTGATAGTTGGTCTCGGTGTCCACCGAGTCGGGGACGACGCCGAAGACGAGGGTGTTCTCGTCGACCGCGTAGCCGGAGCCCGTGGACGACTCGTCGGTGCCGGCGTCGGTGGCGCCTGCCGAACCGGAGCAGGCAGCGAGGCCGAGAGCGAGGACCGCGGCGCCGGCGAGGGCGGGGAGAGCACGGAGCTTCATGAGGACCTTTCAGGGTATGAGGGGTGATCCACGAAGACTCTCTCAGGCGGCGAGCCGAGAAATATACCTAACTTGGAAGAGTTCAACCCTCGTTTACCCACGGTTCTCCCGCATTAACATCAACCGAACGTGCAGGCCTGGCGCGAGGTGGCGAAGTAGTATGCCTATGTGGCAGAAGCTGTGTACACCCAGATCGCCGACGACCTGCGCGAGCGGATCTCAGCCGGCATCCTGCGCCCGGGAGACGATGTGCCCACCGAGGCCGAGCTCGCCCAGCGGTGGAGCACGTCGCGCGGCCCGATCCGCAACGCCCTCGCCGCGCTGAGATCCGAGGGGCTCATCGAGACGAGCCGCGGCCGCCCCGCGCGCGTGGTGGCGCGCAAGGCGAACCAGGCCGTCGACGTGTCGGTGCCGTTCACGCGCTGGGCCAGGGAGCTCGGCGTCACACCCGGAGCGCAGACCCAGGAGCTCAGCCTCCGGCGCGCCGGAGCCAAGGCGGAGGCGCTCGGCGTCGGCCCCGACGACACCATCGTGGGCGTCGTGCGACTGCGGCTGCTCGACGGTCGCCCGACGATGCTCGAGCGGCTCTTCTACACCGAGGACGCGGGCCGGAATCTCTTCGACGTCGACCTCGACGCGGTGTCGATCACCGAGCATCTCGCCTCGGTCGGGCACCCGATCGTCGGACTGCAGCACGAGATCGACGCGGTCGCGGCAGACGAGCAGGACGCCGCGCTGCTGCGCGTCCCGCAGGGCACCCCGATCCTGCGACTGAGCCGGACGTCGAGGGATGCGGAGGGCCGCATCTTCGAAGCCTCGGAGGACCGCTACCTCAGCGAGGTCGTGCGCTTCACCGTCGCGGCATCCGGGATCTCCACCGACGGCCACTTCATGCGCGCGGTCGGAGGCTGACGGGCACGGCTGCGGCGATCGGATCGCCGGCCGACGAGACGTTGGCGATCGCGAGCGCGATTGGGGTTTCAGAAGCCAGAGGTCGCGCTCGCGATCGCAAGAAGCGCTGGGGACGCTTCAGGCCAAGGCGCTGGGGACGCCTCTTCTCGGCTTGCTTCCACGGTAGTGAGGCCGCTGTGCAGTCATAAGGGCCAAAGGTCGATACGGCATTAGACCTTCGGCCAGAGTTGCATTCCGGTATATCGGAAAATCTTCGGCTCAGACCAGGGGGACCCGGGCCAGCACCCTCCAGAGACCCTCGGATTCGCCGGCACTGAACTCGCCGCTGGCTCCGATGACCCGCTCCGCCATACGGCCGAGACCTGTCCCGCTGGAGGAGAGCTCGCGTCGAGGCGTCAGCGGGAGCGGGCTGAGGATCGTCAGCGCGACCGACTCGTCGTCGACGTCGAGCAGGACCGAGACCGCGCCCTCGCCGGCGTACTTCAGGACGTTCGTCGCCGACTCGCGCACGATCCGGGCGAGGATGATCTCGGCGGCGCGCGGGATGCGTTCGTCGCGAGGGTCGCCGCGGAGGACGACGTCGTGCCCCGCCGCTTCGAACTCGGAGCGGGCCTCGTCGATCGCCGCCGCGAGGTCTCCGGTCTGCACGCCCGCGGAGCGCGGCCCGTCGTCGGCGAGTTCGATGACGAAGCGGAGGTCCGCCATGGCCTTGCGAGCGGCGATGCGGATCGCCTCCTGCGAGGAGGCGCTGACGGTCGCATCGTCGAGCATCTGCACGTGCAGGGCGACGACCGTGAGGTGATGGGCGATGCTGTCGTGGAGCTCGCCGGCGATCCACCGGCGCTCTGCGAGCACGGCCTCGCGCTCCTGCTCGGCCTGCTCGGCGACCTGCTGCTCCAGCTGCAGTTCGAGCCGCCTGCCCCGCGCGAAGGCGAGGCGCAGGCCGAAGCCGATCGCGCCGGCCAGGGTCGCGACGATGAGGTAGATGCCGACGTTCACGGGGACACTGAGGTCTCCGTAGGCGATGATCCCGGTGCCCACCAGGAAGGCGCCGACGTAGGCGAGGATGAGCGAGGTCCAGCCCAGGCGCATGATCAGGCCGGCCGCCACGGCGACGGCCAGCAGCACCTGGGTCTCGTTCTCCGTGAGGAACGAGAGGACGAACATGATCCCGAGGGCGCAGGTGGCCCAGAGCGGAGACCAGAGGTAGAGGGCGAACGCCGAGGTGGTCACGATGCTGAACAGCGTCGCGACGGGGTCGGCTCCGCGGGTGAGGACCAGGCTGAGCGCGTCGAGGACGACGACACCGCCTGCGATGACGAGGACGACGATGCGTTCGGGGGTGGTCAGCGACTCACCCCGGCTCAGCCGGAGCAAGGTCGCATCGCGTCGCATCGTAGAGGCGAACTCCATGGTTCACTATCTCCTGTTCGCCAGGTACTCTAGCGAAGGATGCCCAGAAGGATGCAGAGCTGCTGCCAGAAAGTCATGGGAATTCACCTCCAGTGCTGGTCTTTTGTCGGCGGGATAACTTCATCTTCTCGGGGTCGGACGAAACGCACATCCGACTCACTGGCAGTCTTTTTTGGACAAAGGTCTACATGGGCTCGGGCGCGGGTCCCGGCCGTTAGGCTTCCTCCATGCCGGAAATCCGCGTTCTGATCGTCGATGACGATCCCCTGGTGCGCTCTGCGCTCTCCCACTTCGTGTCACGGGACCCGGAGATCAAGGTGGTCGGCGAGGCCGAGAACGGCGCCGAGGGGATCGAGGCCGTCGACCGACTCCGCCCGGACGTCGTGATGATGGACGTGCAGATGCCCGAGATGAACGGCATCGAGGCGACGGCGGCGATCGCCGGTCGCTGGCCGGACGTGCGCGTGCTCGCCGTGACCACGCTCGACGGCAGCGACACGGTGCTCCCGATGCTGAACGCAGGGGCATCCGGGTACCTGCTCAAGGACTCCAGCGCCGCGGACATCGTGGCCGGCGTGCGCGAGGTGCATGGCGGGGCGAGCTCGCTGTCGCCGCGCATCGCCTCCATGCTCATCAAGCACGTGCGCGACTCGGGGCCGGCAGAAGGAGCGGGGCGCGAACTGGAGCCGCTCACCGACCGGGAGCGGGAGGTGCTCGACCTTCTCGCGCAGGGCATGTCGAACGCGGAGATCGCGCGCGCGCTCATCGTCTCGGAGGGCACCGTCAAGGCGCACCTCGGACGCATCATGTCCAAGTGGCAGGTGCGCGACCGCGTGCAGATCCTCGTCGCCGCCGCGCACGCAGGTCTCGTCGAGTTCCGCTGACCGGGCTTTCTGCGCCTCTGGGGAGGGTTTCTCGTCGGGGCTTCTTGCGGGTTTCTTGTGTGGTCGCTGCGCGATGGATGCCGTGGGGAAGACATGCCCTCGCTCGCCTTCGGCGTGCTCCCGCCAGACCCGGTGCCAGCTTCCCCACGACATCCATCGCTCCGCTCGGAACCCGAACACCACCCGGTCGCTCGGTCGTTGAGCGAGCGGAGCGAGTCGAAACGCACCTTCCGACGTACGACACACGCGGGTAGGTTCAAGCCCGCAGGGGTGTTCGTCGTCTTGGCGGTACGGGGATCGACAGACTCGGCGTGCGCCATCGCTGCTCCCGATCCCACCACTCCGGGCCCCGGATCTGCGGGACCCCGCCGTTCATCCGGATCGCCCACCCCGAATGGCCCAGGGACCGGTGATGCCACCAACACAACGACACCCCATTGTCCGTATGGGTGGGTCCGCCCTTCGCATGCTCGGCCACGTGATGGATCTCACACCACGACGCCGGAACATGACAGCCGGGAATGAGACACTCCTGGTCGCGGGCGATGATCGCCCGCCGCTGATGCACCGTGAACACCCGATCCGTCGTCGTGATCCCGATGATCCGGCCCTCGTCGAACAGCACCCGCTGCACCGCACCCGTGCACGCGGTATGCGCGGCCACGGACAACGGGACCGGAGTTTCCGCGCCCGGGATCGTGGCCCACCCCGTCCCGGTGGCGAGATCCTTCGCATCCACATGCACCACCAGCGTCGGCGCCGCACCACCCAGGGTGGGCATCTCGTCGTGACGGGCCGCGATGCCCAAGGCGGCGGCGAGAGCATCGTGGCGTTTCTGACCGGGGGTGCGGGAGTCGATCAGGTTCCGCGGATCGATATTGAACCGATCCTCCCCCTCGATCTCGCCGTCATCGTCCGGGGCGGGCTCGAACCGCACCCCCGGTGCCGGAGCGCCGCCGACCTTCGGGTTGTTGTACGCGTCGGCGATCAGCTGCCATGCCGCAGCGACCTCCGGGGTCAGATTTCCCCGCACCGGATGCACGCCGTTGCGCAACCGGCCCACGGTGAAGCACCGGCGCGACTGCGCCTCCAAGTCCGACGGCTCCGCCCCATCCGGATCCAACCCCACCGCGAGAGCACTCGCGAACAGTTTCAGATCCTCCGCGGAAGCCCGCGGACCCCGGGAGGTATCGTCGCCTTCCTCGACACGTGCCTCCAGGGTCATCTCGACGACGTCGGCATCCTGACCGGCATCCGCGACCGCGACCGCGTCGGCGTCCGCGCCGGTGTCGGGGAGGTTCTCACCGCGCGCGAACGCCGCGAGGTTCGCGTCGGCCCACAATCGCTCCTCCAGCGTGATCCGGTCCCGCGCCCGCTCGATCGGGCTCACCGCGGCCAGCAGACCGGCCACGCCGACGGCCCCGTCCAGCAGTGCTTCTCGCATGGCGGGCCAGCGGGCGGGCATCCGCTCCCCCGACACCAGACTCACATCCCGCGCGACCGCGTCCGCGGCACGGATGATCCTCCCCGCCATGGGGGCGTCGACCAGGGTGGCGCGGCGGAGGAGTTCGTTCATGCCGCGGCATCCGAACCGGTGACCGAACTCCACATCCGCGGTCGCCACCGCCTCCACCATCGCCGCATCCGCCAACCGGGAGACCTCACCAAGGCCGACCAGCAGCGCCGCGCGGTCGGCATCCGAAAGCCCGGCGACCGTGTCCCCGGACAGCAGCTCACGCAGGCCGGAAGTGACCTGAGCGACGGTGTCGGCGGGGCTGTTCATACCTCAATTCTGCCGAGGGCCACCGACATTGCGGCGCCGGTTTCCCCCAGATCGGAGAAGCTTTCCGACCGATTCTGAGGTCGTGTTCGGAAGGGGCGTTTCGACTCGCTGGCGCTCACTCAACGACCGGAACCGAAGGTGCCGTCCGAACTCGCCCGGGCGACCCGGCTCGCGACTGGCACACCACCCGATGGCACGGAGGCCCTCACAGAGACCCCGGCCACAGGGCGAGGTCGCAACCCCCGATTCTCTCGACGTCAGAACGCGGAGCCGGGTACCGTCGATCCATGAGCGATGACGCCCTCCGCGCGGCGATGCGACGGTCCGCGTGGGTGCCGGTCGCGATCGGCGGGGCCGGCAGTGCGATCACCGGGGTGTGGCTGGCCCTGAGTACCGGCGTTCCGTATCTGATCGCCTGGAACGTCATGTTCTTCGGATCATTCGGCGTGCTCGCCGGCGTGATCATCCTCGGAATCGGATTGGCGACGGCGGCGCTGAGGGCGGCTCAATGGCTCGCCCCGACGCTGAGTGTCGCCCTCGCGCTGGGGCTCGGGCTGCTCGGCGGGGAACGGCTCGGAGCGGGCTGGATGCTGGTCGCGCTCATCGCCACGGCATCCGCCGCTTCGATCGCCCACGTCGCCGCAGCACACCGACAGGCCAACGCCAGCGACGCAATCACAGCCACCGAGGCCGATCAGTCTGCCGACCGCCCGTCCCGCATCGCCGTCCTGCTCGCGGCCGGCGCTCTCGGCGTCGTTCTCTCGCTGGAGTCGATCGGAATGCTGCGCCAGACCCTCCATGTCGGGTGCTCCTACGGCAGCATGGGCGAGGGCATCGGCACCTGGGTGTGCGCAGACGGCATCGGGTACATCTTCTACGGCGTGGCTCTGCTGTTCTGCGCCGGCCTCCCCCTGCTCACGGGTGCGCTGACACTGATCGCCGCGACCCCGTCGCGGGGATCTCTCGGCCTCCACTGGCTCGCCGCAGTGCCCGCGATCCTGACCGCCGCATTGCTCGCCTCGCTGACACTTCCACGCACGGATCGGCTGCCCGCGGGCGAGACCTGGCCCATCCTCTGGACGGCGGCCGTCGGCATCCCGCTGATGCTCGCTCTCCTCGGTACCGTCTGCGTCGCGGTCTCGGATCCTGCGTCCGGGGTCGCGTCACGCGTCGTTCTGTTCGGCGGCGCCACGCTGCTGCTCGCCGCGTTCGTTCTCCAACCAGGGCTGGGCCCCGCTGTGTGCGCGGCAGGTGGATTGCTCGCCGCCGCGCGGATCGGTACCCGTGCACCCGCGACGGTCGTCTCAGAGGGCGAGCAGCACGATCCCCACGGCGACCACGATCGACGATCCGATGCGCCATCCGGGCCGGCTCTCACGCAGCACGAACACGCCGAACAGGCTGACGAGCACCACGCTCACCTCGCGCAGCGGCGCGACGAGGGCGACCGGGGCGATCTGGATCGCGGTGAGCACGAGGATGTAGGACAGCGGTGACAGGATGCTGAAGGCGACGATCCGCCGCCACTGCGTCGTCCACAGCGCCCGCACCGCTCCCCATCGCCGCCCCACGGCGAGCGTGTAGAACGGGATCTCGAGCGCCATGGTGCCGACCATGAAAGCCACCGGGGACAGGCTCCAGGCGCGCACCGCGTTCGCGTCCCAGATCGTGTAGACCGCGATCATCACGCCCGTGAGCATCCCGAACACCAGTCCGAGATCGATGCCGCGGCGGCCCGCGGACCGTCCGCGGTCGACGAGCCCGATCGCGACGACGCCCGCGATCACGAAGGCGACGCCGACGAGCGCGATCGGCGACGGACGCTCGCCGAGCAGCAGCACGGCGACGATGACCGACAGGAACGGGCCCGTCCCCCGCGCCGTCGCATACACCGTGGAGAGGTTGCCCTCCCGGTATCCCTTCTGCAGCACGGCCATGTAGACCACATGCAGCACGGCCGACACCCCGACGCCCCAGAGGAAGGCGAGCGCGTCGTCGGTGCCGAGGCCGCCGGTGAACGGGATGACGCCGATCCAGACGGCCGTCCCGCCGACGGCGCCCCACCACAGGAACGGCGCACCCGCCCGGCTGACGCCGTGGGCGATGACGTTCCAGCTCGCGTGCGCGACGGCGGCGGCGATGACGAGAGCGAAGGCGAGTGCGGACATGAGGAGACGCGCCACCCTAGCCCATCGGTGTGAACGACCCGCCACCCGGGCCCGCGCCCGCGGATGCGTAATGAAGCGGCGGCCCCCTTGCGCGGCATCCGTTTGGCATACCAGAGTGCTACCCACAGAGCGGACCCGACCGCTCAGGACCTCGGAGGTATCCATGGAAGTTGGACGACGCACACTCATCGCGGGGCTCGGTGCCTCCGGGCTCACGGCGGGCCTGCTCGCCCTCGGCGCGAGTCCTGCCGCAGCGGACGACGGCGATCCCGCGCAGAACATCCTGAGCGCTGCCGTCGCCTGGTGCGTCACCGCCGCCGAACGGGAGATGCTGTACCGTCAGGCCTTCAACATCGCCCGCGACCGGATCGACGCGGTGCTGCGCGGCGAGGGTCAGAAGCGCCGCGGCTCGAAGCCGCTCGCGATCATCTCCGACGTCGACGACACGGTGCTCTCCTCCGACACCTACTGGGCGATGCTGCTCGGCTCAGGGAAGCAGGCCTTCGACGACGTCCTGTGGGACGACTGGGTGCGCGCGAACGGCCCCACTCCGACCCCCGGCGCCGTCGAGTTCACCCGCTACGCCGAGAGCCGCGGAGTCGAGGTGTTCTACGTCTCCCAGCGCGATCAGGGTCCGGACACCCAGCAGTACGGCGTCGCGAACCTGCAGCACGCGGGACTGGCCTTCGCCGACGATGCGCACGCGACCTTCCAGCGGGAGTCGTCGAACAAGGAGGCCGCCCAGCAGGCGATCGCCGAGAAGTACGAGGTGATCGCCTACCTCGGCGACAACCTCAACGACTTCCGCCGCCGCTACTACGTGACCTCGGTCGCGCAGCGCAAGGCGCTCGCCTCCGAGGACGCCGAGCGCTTCGGCCGGGACTTCATCCTGTTCCCGAACAACACCGACGGGCACTGGATGCGGGCGATCTTCGGCACCAGCGAGCCGGCGGACTCCCCGGAGTACCGCGCCCGGATGCTCCTCGCCGCCCAGAACCTGGTGCCCTGAGCCGGCGGCGCGGATCGCCTGCGGAATGGCGGGCGATCTGCGCCGGATACGATCGAGGACATGGTCACAAGCCCGCAGTCCCTCGCCCACGCCGAAGACCTCGCCGACTTCGTCGCCGCCTCTCCCTCGAGCTACCACGCCGCCGCCGAGGTCGCCCGCCGCCTGGAGACCGCAGGGTTCGAGCGCCTCCGAGAGGAGGACGCGTGGGAGATCCGGGCAGGAGGCCGCTACGTCGTCGTCCGCGACGGCGCGGCGATCGCGTGGTCGGTGCCGGCGGATGCCACGGCGACGACCCCCGCGCACATCCTCGGCGCGCACACCGACTCCCCCGGCTTCAAGCTGAAGCCGCAGCCGACCACCGGCACGAAGGGCTGGCTGCAGGCCGCCGTCGAGGTGTACGGCGGGCCGTTGCTGAACTCCTGGCTCGACCGCGAGCTGCGCCTCGCCGGCCGTCTGGCCCTCGCCGACGGCTCCGTGGTGCTCGCCGACACCGGCGCCCTGCTGCGCCTGCCGCAGCTCGCGATCCACCTCGACCGCGAGGCGAACACCGGTCTCGCCCTCGACAAGCAGTTCCAGACCCAGCCGGTCTGGGGCCTCGGCGACCCGACGCAGGCCGACATCCTCGCGGAGCTCGCGGCCTCCGCGGGCGTCGACGCCGCCGGCATCCGCGGTTACGACGTGGTCGTCGCGGATGCCGCCCGCGGGGCGGTGTTCGGCAGGGACGACGCCTTCTTCGCGTCCGGCCGGCTCGACGACCTCGCCTCGGTGCACGCGGGAGTCGTCGCGCTCGAGGCCCACCAGACTCCGGCGGGCGGGCCGATCGCCGTGCTCGCCGCCTTCGACCACGAGGAACTCGGCTCGGAGTCCCGCTCCGGCGCCGCCGGGCCGTTCCTCGAGGACGTCCTGGAGCGTGTCTACGCGGACCTCGGCGCCGATCCCTCGCAGCGCCGCCAGGCCTACGCCTCGTCGTGGTGCCTGTCCAGCGACGTCGGCCACTCCGTGCACCCGAACTACCTGCACAAGCACGACCCGGTCGTGCAGCCGCTGCTCGGCTCCGGCCCGATCCTCAAGATCAACGCGAACCAGCGCTACGCGACGGATGCCGTCGGCTCCGCAGCCTGGCGCGGATGGTGCGAGAGCGCCGGCGTGAGCACGCAGGAGTTCGTGTCGAACAACAACGTCCCGTGCGGTTCGACGATCGGCCCGATCACCGCGACCCGTCTCGGCATCCGCACTGTCGACGTAGGCATCCCGATCCTGTCGATGCACTCGGCGCGCGAGCTGGCGGGCGTCTCCGACCTGCACGACCTCTCCCTCGTCGCCGGAGCGTTCTTCGCCGGCTGACGATCCTGCTCCCGCCGGCTCCGCTGCGGTGCCAGGATGAGGGCATGACGGAGAGCAAGGGCGCGCTGATCGAGCGCGCGGGCATCGAGATCATCCCGGAGTCCGACCGCACGGCGAAGCCGAGAGACCTGTTCTGGCCGTGGTTCGCGGCGAACGTGTCGGTGTTCGGCATGTCGTACGGCTCGTTCGTGCTGGGCTTCGGCATCTCGTTCTGGCAGGCGACGCTCGTGTCGGTCGTCGGCATCGTGGTGTCGTTCCTGCTCTGCGGGCTCATCGCGATCGCGGGCAAGCGCGGATCCGCGCCGACCATGGTGCTGTCCCGTGCCGCGTTCGGCGTGCACGGGCAGAAGATCCCCGGCATCGTCTCCTGGCTGACCTCCATCGGCTGGGAGACGTTCCTGGCGATCATGGCCGTGCTCGCCACCGCCACCGTGATCACGCAGCTCGGCGGCGACGGCGGCAGCCTGTGGCTGAAGATCATCGCCACCGTGATCGTCGCGGCGCTCATCGTCGCGGCATCCGTGCTCGGCTATCACACGATCATGAAGCTGCAGTCGGTGCTCACCGGGGTGACCGGCATCGTGACGATCCTCTACGTGATCCTCGCGGCGCCGAGCATCCGCTGGGATGCCGTCATGGCCCTGCCCTCCGGCGGATCCGGCCAGGTGATCGGCGCCCTGGTCATGGTGATGACCGGGTTCGGACTCGGCTGGATCAACATCGCCGCCGACTGGTCGCGCTACCAGAAGCGCACGGCATCCGACGGCGCCATCGTGTTCTGGAACACCTTCGGCGGCTCGATCGCCCCGGTCCTGCTGGTGATCTTCGGCCTGCTCCTGGCGGGGTCCGACGACGATCTCCTGGCGGCCGTCGGCGCCGACCCGATCGGGGCGCTGGCCGCCCTGCTGCCCATCTGGGTGCTGGTGCCGTTCCTGCTCACCGCGGTGCTCGCACTCGTCTCCGGCGCCGTGCTCGGCATCTACTCCTCGGGCCTCACGCTGATCAGCCTCGGCATCCGGATCCCGCGCCCCTCGGCCGCGGCCGTCGACGGCGTGATCCTCACCCTGGGAACGATCTACGTCGTCTTCGGCGATCAGGGCTTCCTCGGCCCGTTCCAGAGCTTCCTCATCACCCTCGGAGTGCCGCTGGCCTCGTGGGCCGGCATCCTCATCGCCGACATCCTCCGCCGCAGGAAGGACTATGACGAGGACGCGCTGTTCGACCCGAACGGACGCTACGGCGCGTGGGACGGCATCTCGATCGCCACGATGATCGTCGCCAGCGTGATCGGGTGGGGCTTCGTGATCAACCTGTTCGCGGATGCCGCCCCCTGGAACAACTGGCAGGGGTACCTGCTCTTCCTCATCGGCGGCAAGGAGGGCGAGTGGGCGTACGCGAACCTCGGCGTCTTCTTCGCCCTGGTCCTGTCGTTCGTGTTCACCTGGTTCGCCAGGGCAGGGCGCATCCGGCGGCAGGAGGAGGGATGAGCGGCCCCGGAGCCGACTGGCTGATCGTCGTCGATCCGCAGGCGATCTTCGCGGCCCAGGACTCGGCATGGGGCTCCCCCTTCTTCGCCGAGGCGATGCCGCGCATCCGCGCCCTGGCCGACGCCTTCGGCGACCGGGTGCTCGTCACGCGCTGGATGCCGACCGCCGACCGGACCACCTCCTGGGGCGACTACTTCGCCGCCTGGCCATTCGCCGATCAGCCCCCGAGCGACCCGCTGTTCGCCCTGGTCCCGGATGCCGAGGGCCTGAGCCCGCTGCCGACGCTCGATCTGCCGACCTTCGGCAAGTGGGGGCGCGAGATCGAGGAGATCATCGGCCGCGGAGCGCACGTCGTGCTGGCCGGCGTCTCCACGGACTGCTGTGTGCTCTCCACCGCTCTCGCGGCGGCGGACGCCGGGGCGCACGTGACCGTCGCCGCGGACGCCTGCGCCGGCTCGACGGCCGAGAACCACGCGGCGGCCATCCACGTGATGGGGCTGTACCCGCCGCAGATCACGATCAGCGACACGGAGGCGGTGCTCGCCGCGCGAACGGTTCGCTGACAGACTGATCCGCAGGAGGGGGGCTCCATGAGCGAGGATCCACACGACGAGACCACCACGAGGCGCGGCGAGCGACACCGTCCGAAGAGGCGGCATCGCGCCAGGATCGTCGTCGGCGTCATCGCCGGCGTGGTCGCCGTCGTCGCGATCGTCGCCTCGATCACGCCCTGGCCGTCGGCGATGGTGATCCGCTCCGTGTTCACCAAGGGCGGCGACGAGACCGCCGCCGAGATGGAGCGGCACGTCCCCGACACCGAGCTCACGGTGAAGACCGACGTCGCGTACGGCGCGGACGGCGCCGACACCACCATGGACGTCGTCACCCCGGCATCCGCCACCGGGCCGCTCCCGACGGTGGTCTGGATCCACGGCGGCGCCTGGATCTCCGGCTCGAAGGAGAACGTCGACCCGTACATGCGGATCCTCGCCTCCGAGGGGTACGCCGCCATCGCCGTGAACTACACGATCGGCCCGGAGGGCGTGTACCCGACCGCGGTGGATCAGCTCAACGAGGCTCTCGCCTACATCGATCAGCACGCCGAGGATCTGGGCGTCGACCCGAGCCAGATCGTGATCGCCGGCGACTCCGCGGGCGGCCAGCTCGCGAGCCAGCTGGCGACGATCGTCACCAGCCCCGAGTACGCCGAGATCATGAGCATCGAGCCCGCCATCGAGGCGGACCAGCTGGTCGCCGCCGTGCTCAACTGCGGCGTCTACGACCTCGGTGCCCTCGCAGCCCTCGACGGCGTGCTCGGCTGGGGATTCAAATCCGCGATGTGGGCGTACACCGGCACCCGCACCTGGGCCGAGGACTCCACCGGTGCGACGATGTCGACGATCGACTGGGTGACCGAGGACTTCCCCACGACGTACATCTCCGGCGGCAACGGCGACGGCCTCACCTGGACGCAGTCGATCCCGATGGCGCAGCGGCTCGATGAGCTCGGCGTGGACGTCACGAAGGTGTTCTGGCCCGCGCCCCACGAGCCGAAGCTCCCGCACGAGTACCAGTTCCACCTGGACCTGGACGACGCGCAGACCGCGCTGGAGAAGACGATCGAGTTCCTGAACGCGAACACCACGCGCTGACGGAAACGGCCCCCGGAGGCTCCGGGGGCCGTTCGCCTGTCACTTCATGGTGTCGAGGATGCCGACCAGGTCTTCGAAGGTGGTCAGCGGGTTGAGGATCGCGAACCGCGTGTTCGGGCGGCCGGCGTGCGAGCTCGGCACGACGAAGGCGCGCTGCGAGTCCAGCAGCTCGTCGGACCAGCGGTCGTAGTCCGCGCGGTCCCAGCCGTTGCGCTCGAAGACGACGACGGACAGCTGCGGGTCGCGCACCAGCGTCAGCTCGGGCCGGCGGCTGATCTCCTCGGCGATGCGCTTGGTCAGGGCGACCGTGGCGCCGATCGAGTCGCGGTAGGCGTCGATGCCGTAGGTCGCCAGGGAGAACCACAGCGGAAGGCCGCGCGGGCGGCGGGTCAGCTGGATCGAGTAGTCCGAGGGGCTGAAGTCGTCGCCGTCCGTGAGGGTGTCCAGGTATTCGGCGTGCTGGGTGTGCGCGCGGCGGCCGTTCTCCGGGTCGCGGTAGATCAGCGCACAGCAGTCGAACGGCGCGTACAGCCACTTGTGCGGGTCGACGATCACCGAGTCGGCGCGGCCGACGCCGTCGAACAGCGGGCGGGTGGCCGGCGCGAGCATCGCGGTCAGGCCATAGGCGCCGTCGATGTGCAGCCAGAAGTCGAACTCGTCCTTCAGCGCGGCGATGCCCGCGATGTCGTCGACGATGCCGAAGTTCGTCGAGCCGCCGGTGGCGACGACCGCGCAGACCGCGTCGCCGTGCTCGATCAGGGCCTCGCGCACGGCGTCGGCGCGCAGCACGCCGTCCTCCCCGGCGGGCACCAGCACGACGTCGGCGTCCATGACCTTGGCGGCCGACTTGTTCGAGGAGTGCGCCTCCTTGCTGCAGACGATCTTCCAGCGGTCCGGCAGCTCGCGGCCCGCGGCGAGGAGCTGCGACTTCGCGGTCTCGCGCGCGGCGACGAGCGCCGAGAGGTTGCCGATCGTGCCGCCCTGCACGAAGACGCCGCCGGCGGTCTCGGGCAGGCCGAACTCGGCGGCGAGGAAGGAGAGCACCTCGTTCTCGGCGTGCACGGCACCCGAGCCCTCGAGCCAGCTGCCGCCGTACAGGCCGGATGCCGACACGACGAGGTCGAACGCCACGGCCGCCATCGTCGGCGCCGCGGGGATGAACGACAGGTACTGCGGGTGGCTCGTCGTCAGGCAGGCGGGCGCGAGGATGTGCTCGAACACGCTCAGCGCGCGGGCGGCGCCGAGTCCTGCATCGGTGATGGTGGGGCCGACGAGCCGGTTCAGCTCGGCCGGCGTCTGCGGCTTGTCGAGCGGCACGTCCTTCGCGAGCATCCGTCGTCGCGAGTACTCGAGCACGGAGTCGACGATCGACGTCGATTCGGGCGAGGCCGCGTGCATGCGCACTGCATCCATGGGCTTTCCTTTACTGTTCGTGGTTCGTTTCGGGGGTGTCTAGGGGGTGGTGTCGAGCACGGCGGCGAGAGTGCGCCGCGCCAGGTCCGCTCGATCGTGCGGGGCCCACTTGACCAGCGAGTGGGCGCTCATGCCGTCGACCATGGCGAGCAGCAGCCAGGCGGCGGATCCGGGATCGACGGAGTCGGCCGAGTCGGAGGATGCCGCGGCGGCGATGACCTCCTCGAGGTCCCGCTGCCAGAGGTCCATCTCCTCGCGCACGCGCGCGCCGAGGGCCTCGTTGCGGGCGCCGAGCGACCAGGACTGCACCCAGACCAGGGCGACGTCGTCACGGGTCGTGTCCAGCAGCGTCTCGATGAGGCGCTGGAGGCTCGGGCGCAGGCCCTCGGCCGGCTCGAAGGCGCCGAGCACCTCCTCGCGCTCGGCGGCGACGATCGCGCTGAAGACCTCGGCGACGAAGGAGTCCATCACCGGCCGGTAGTGCGCGACGAGCGCGGGGGTCACGCCGACGCGCGCCGCGACGGCGCGCACCGTGAGGCTCTCCAGCCCGCTCTCGCAGGCCAGCGCGATGGCGCCCTCGAGGATCGCGCGCTCGCGCTCCTCGGGCGGCATCCGCTTCGGGCGGTCGGGTCTTGACGTGGTGTTCATCACCCGATACCGTAGCACTCGTTGATCAAGTGTTCAATAGCATCTTCCGGATGAATATGATCCGATTCGAGGAGACACCATGAACTGGCGCATGCCTGCCGAGACCGCACGCCACGACCGCATCTGGATGGCGTTCCCCGCCGAGGGGCAGACCCTGGGCGAAGGCGCGGCCGAGCGCGAGGAGGGGTACGCGACCTGGACCGCCGTCGCGCACGCCACCGCTGCCTTCACGCCGGTCACGATGCTGGTCGACCCCGGCGAGCTCACCCGCGCCCGCCGCATGCTCAGCGCCGACATCGAGATCCTCGAGGCCCCGGTCGACGAGTTCTGGATGCGCGACTCCGGCCCCACGTTCGTCATCGGCGACGACGGCCGCCTCGGCGCCGTCGACTGGATCTTCAACGGCTGGGGCGCCCCCGCGTGGGCAGAGTGGCAGAAGGCCGGCCAGCACGCCCGCATCATCGCCGAGGCCACCGGCGCCGAGCTGGTCAGCTCGACCCTGGTGAACGAAGGCGGCGGCATCCACGTCGATGGCGAGGGCACCGTGCTGCTCACCGAGACCGTGCAGCTCGACCCGCGCCGCAACCCGTTCGCCGACCGCCAGCGCGTCGAGGCCGAGATGCTCCGCACGATCGGCGCGACGAAGGCCGTCTGGCTGCCCCGCGGCCTCACCCGCGACTACGACGAGTTCGGCACGAACGGCCACGTCGACATCGTCGCCACCCTCGCCTCACCCGGCCGCCTCCTCCTGCACGAACAGCAGAACCCCGACCACCCCGACTTCGAGGTCAGCCGCGAGCTGCGCGCCCATCTCGAGCAGCAGACGGATGCCGCCGGCCGCTCCTTCGAGATCATCGGCCTGCCCGCGCCCTCGACCCTCACCGACGAGGAGGGGCCCGTCGACTGGAGCTACGTCAACCACCTCGTCACGAACGACGGCGTCGTCGCCTGCGGCTTCGGGGACGAGCAGGCGGATGCCGCGGCCCGCACCATCCTGGCCGACGCCTATCCCGGCCGTCAGGTCGTGACGGTCGACGCCCGCCCCCTGTTCGACCGCGGCGGCGGCATCCACTGCATCACCCAGCAGCAGCCGACCCTCTGACCCCACCCGGGTCCCTGAGCTTGCCGCAGGGCCCCCAACGAAGGACCCACCGATGTTCGACGTCTACGAAGCATCCATCGCCGACCTGCGCCGGGCGCTCGAGTCCGGCGCGACCACGTCGGTCGAGCTGGTCGAGGCCTATCAGGCCCGGATCGCCGCCTACGACGCCCCCGGCACCGAGACGGCACTGAACGCCGTGGTCGTGCCGAATCCGGCGGCGCTCGAGGAGGCCGCAGCCTCCGACGCCCGCCGGGCGGCGGGCGCCACGCTCGGCCCGCTCGACGGCATCCCGTACACGGCGAAGGACAGCTACCTCGTCAAGGGGCTGACCGCGGCGTCCGGCAGCCCGGCCTTCAAGGATCTCGTCGCCCAGCGCGACGCGTTCGCGATCGAGCGGCTGCGAGCCGGCGGAGCGATCTGCCTCGGCCTGACGAACATGCCGCCGATGGCGAACGGCGGCATGCAGCGCGGCGTCTACGGCCGCGCGGAGAGCCCGTACAACGCCGGCTTCCTCACCGCCCCCTTCGCCTCCGGGTCGTCGAACGGCTCCGGCACCGCGACCGCAGCGAGCTTCGGCGCGTTCGGCATGGGCGAGGAGACCTGGTCCAGCGGACGGGGACCTGCGACCAACAACGCGCTCTGCGCCTACACGCCCTCTCGCGGCGTGATCTCGACGCGCGGGAACTGGCCGCTCGTGCCGACCATGGACGTCGTGGTTCCGCACACCCGCAGCATGGCCGACCTCCTCGAGGTGCTCGACGTGATCGTCGCCGACGACGCGGAGACCCGCGGCGACTTCTGGCGCTCCCAGCCGTGGGTCGAGCTGCCCGCAGCATCCGCCATCCGGCCGGATTCGTACCCGGCGCTGGCCGCGTCGGCGTCGCTGGCCGGCGCCCGCATCGGCATCCCCCGCATGTACATCAACGCCGACCCGGATGCCGGCACGGCCGAGAAGCCGGGCATCGGCGGACCGACCGGGCAGCGCATCGAGACCAGGGCATCCGTCATCGAGCGCTGGGAGGCCGCACGCCGCGACCTCGAGGCCGCCGGTGCGACCGTCGTCGAGGTCGACTTCCCCGTCGTCTCGAACTACGAGGGCGACCGCCCCGGTGCACCCACCGTCGCCACCCGCGGGCTCGTCACTCCCGAGTACCTGAAGCGCGAGATCGTCGATCTGTCGGCGTGGGGCTGGGAGGACTTCCTCCAGGCGAACGGCGACCCGGCGCTGCACACGCTCGCCGATGTCGACGGCGCCACGATCTTCCCACATCCGGAGGGCGCGCTGCCCGACCGCTACACGGGCTTCGACGACGACATCGCCGAGTACCCCGGCTGGGTGCGCGACAACCCCGGCGTCGGCTTCCTCGACATGCCGGAGCTGGAGTCGGGGCTGCGGGGGCTCGAGGAGACCCGCCGCCTCGACCTCGAGGAGTGGATGGACGGCCTGGAGCTGGACGCCGTGGTCTTCCCGGCTGTCGCCGACGTGGGTCCAGCCGACATGGACGTGAACGAGGCCTCCGCCGATCTCGGCTGGCGCAACGGCACCTGGATCGCGAACGGCAACCTCATCGTGCGCCACCTCGGCGTGCCGACGGTGACCGTGCCGATGGGCCTGATGAGCGACATCGGGATGCCGATCGGGCTCACCTTCGCCGGACGCGCCTACGACGACACGCGTCTGCTCTCCCTCGCCGCCGCGTTCGAGGCGACCGGCGAGCCCGGCAGCCGCCGCACGCCGCCGCCGCGCACCCCGCGCCTCTGAGCCCACCGGGTCGCCGAGACCCCCGACTGTCGCCGAGACCCCCGCGTATCCACGTCGATACGCGGGGGTCTCGGCGATCACCGGGGGTCTCGGCAGATGCAAACATTTCATTATTGTGACGCCCGGCATGATAGTGATATGTTCTGGCCATGAGCACCGAGAATGAGCGCGCCCTCGAAGCAGGCATCGTCACCGACCTCGCGGGGCGGATGACGTACGGCTCGTACCTCGCTCTCGATCAGCTGCTCACCGCGCAGCATCCGGTCAGCGTCCCCGAGCACCACGACGAGATGCTGTTCATCATCCAGCACCAGACCACCGAGCTCTGGCTCAAGCAGCTGCTGCACGAGCTCTCCTCCGCGCGCGAGCTGCTCGCCAGCGACGACCTCCGCGAGGCGCTGAAGCGCGTCGCGCGCGTCAAGAGGATCCAGGACGTGATGACCCAGCAGTGGGCGATCCTGGCGACCCTCACCCCCACCGAGTACGCGCAGTTCCGCGGCGCGCTCGGCAATTCGTCCGGCTTCCAGTCCGTGCAGTACCGCGCCGTCGAGTTCGCGCTCGGCAACAAGAACGAGAAGATGCTCGGCGTCTTCCGCGACCACCCGGCGAACCTCGCCCTGCTCACGGCCGAGTGGGAGAAGCCGACCCTCTACGACGAGTTCCTCCGCTACGCCTCGCGCCGCGGCCTCCCGGTCCCCGCCGAGATCCTCGAGCGGGACGTCCGGCAGCCGTACCGGGAGACCCCGGAACTGGTGCCGGCGATTCGCGAGATCTACCAGGACCCGCAGCGGCACTGGGACCTCTACGAGGCCTGCGAGGACCTCGTGGACCTCGAAGACAACTTCCAGTTCTGGCGCTTCCGGCACCTCAAGACGGTCGCCCGCACCATCGGCATGAAGGTCGGCACCGGCGGCTCCAGCGGCGTCGGCTTCCTGCAGCGCGCCCTCGACCTCACCTTCTTCCCCGAGCTGTACACGGTGCGCACCGAGATCGGCGCGTGATGCAGGCCGCGGCCTTCTTCGACGGCGAGGGATGGCGCGATGGCGTCCTCGCCGTCGGCGACGACGGACGGATACTGCTGCGCGACGAGTCCCCGGCGCCGGACCTCCCCCGCTTGGACGGTGTGATCGTCGGAGGCTTCGCCGACCACCACGTGCACCTCCAGCTCGTGGAGCACGCGCTGCTCGCCGGCTCCCGGCTCGGCCGCGTGTTGGACCTCGGAGCGAACCTCGACGTCATCCGCACGCTTGCGGGCGCATCCGGCGCACCCGGCGAGGTCGAAAACGCACGGGAGAACGCGCCGGGGGATGCGATTTCGACCTCGCATTCCGAGCGGATCGTGCGCATCGAGTACGCCGGGGCGTTCCTCACGCCGGTCGGCGGGTACCCGTCCGACCGGGAGTGGGCGCCGGAGGGCTCCTTCCGCGAGATCGCGACACGAGCGGATGCCGCCGCGGCCGTGACCGAGATGACGGATGCCGGAGCCACCCGCATCAAGCTCGCCAGCAACAGCACCGCGGGGCCCGTGTTCGACGACGACACGATCCGCACGATCGTCGACCTCGCCGCCGCACGTCGCCTCCCCGTGGTCGCGCACGCCGAGGGGCCGGGCGAGGCGCAGCGCGTCGCGCGCCTGGGCGTCGCCGCCCTCGCGCACGCTCCCTTCTCCGAGCGACTCGACGACGACGAGATCGCCGTGCAGGCGGCATCCGTCGCCTGGATCTCCACGTTGGCCATCCATGACGACGCCGCGCGGGCCATCGCGATCGACAACGTCCGCCGCTTCCACGCCGCCGGCGGGACCGTGCTGTACGGCACCGACATGGGCAACGGCCCGACGCCCGTCGACCTGAATCCCGCCGAGATCGCCGCCCTGCGCGAGGCCGGCGTCGACGGCGCCGCACTGCTGCGGGCGCTCGCGCAGGTCGACCCGCGCGAACCGGCATCCGTGCTCCTCGTCCTCTCCGAGAAGACCTCCGACCCGTCCGACGCCCGACTCCTGAAGGTGTGACATGACCGATCTGCTCGCGACCGCCCGCTCGCTCGACGCCGCCGACCCGTTGCGCGCCCATCTCGACGCCTTCGCCGAGGCGCCCGGCGTCGGCGCCTATCTCGACGGCAACTCCCTCGGCCGACCGCTCAAGGACATCCCCGAGAAGCTCGCGGCCTTCGTGCGCGAGGACTGGGGCACGCGCCTCATCCGCTCCTGGGACGAGCAGTGGATGGCGCTGCCGATGGAGCTCGGCGACCGCATCGGCGCGGTCGCCCTCGGCGCGGCCGCCGGGCAGACGGTCGTCGCCGACTCGACGAGCGTGCTCATCTACAAGCTCATGCGCGCCGCCGCCGCGGCGGACGCGAGCCGCACCGAGCTGGTGATCGAGGCCGGCAACTTCCCCACCGACCGCTTCCTGGCCGAGGGAGTCGCCGCCGAGACCGGCTTGACGGTCGTGTGGCTGGAGCCCGACCCGGTGCATGGCGTGGCCGTCGCCGACGTCGAAGCGGTCGTCTCGGAGCGCACCGCCCTCGTCTCGCTGAGCCACGTCGACTACCGCTCCGGGGCCCTCGCCGACATGCCGGGCATCACGGCGGCAGTCCACGAAGCCGGCGCGCTGATGATGTGGGACCTGTGCCACTCGGTCGGCGTGCTCCCGATGCAGCTCGACGCCTGGGGCGTCGACATGGCGGTCGGCTGCACGTACAAATACCTCAACGGAGGCCCCGGCTCCCCCGCTTTCGCCTATCTCCGCCGCTCGCTGCAGGGCGTGCTGCGTCAGCCGATCCAGGGCTGGTGGAGTGCCGCCGACATCTTCGCGATGGGCCCCGAGTACGTGCCGGCCGGTGACATCCGCCAGCTGCTCAGCGGCACCCCGCCGGTGACCTCGATGCTCGCGATGCAGGGGATGCTCGACCTCATCGAGCAGGCCACGATCGAGAGCGTGCGCGCGAAGTCGAAGTCCCTGACGGACCTCGCCGTGCACGCCTTCGACGAGGTGCTCGCCCCGCTCGGCGTGCGGCTGCTGAGCCCGCGCGACCCCGAGCTGCGCGGCGGTCACATCACGATCGGTCACGACGACTTCCGCGAGGTCACCCGCCGGCTGTGGGCGGACGGCATCATCCCCGACTTCCGCTTCCCCGACGGCATCCGCCTCGGGCTGTCCCCGCTGAGCACCTCGCACGTCGAGACCGTCACGGGCGTACTCGCGGTGCGCGACGCACTGGAGTCGGATGTCGCCTGAGGCGAGCGGCCCGGTGCTCGACGACATCGACGCCCGCCCCGGCAGCACCGCCTCGCTCCTGCGCACGATCGTCGGCCTGTACCTCCGCCCGCTCGGCGGCTGGATCTCGGCCGCGCACCTCGTGGCGCTCGCCGGCGACCTCGGCATCCCCGCCGCCCCCGCCCGCACCGGCATCGCCCGGCTCAAGCAGAAGGGGCTGCTGCTCGCCGAGCGCGAGTCCTCGATCGGCTACCGGCTGAACCCTGCCGCGCTCACCATGCTCGAGCGCGGCGATCGGCGCATCTTCGAGATGCGCGAGATGACGGATGCCGACAGCTGGTGCCTCGTGTCGTTCTCCATCCCGGAGAGCGCCCGCAGCGTGCGGCATCAGCTGCGCCGCCGGCTGCAGTGGACGGGCGCCGGCGTCGTCTCCCCTGCGCTGTGGATCTGCCCCGGCCACCTGCAGGGCGAGATCGAGCAGATCCTCGACGAGCTCGGCGCCCGGCACTGGGTGACGCTCTTCCCGGCCGGGACCCCGACCACAGCGACGTCGCTGCCCGAGGCCGCCGCCGAGTGGTGGGACCTCGATGCGCTGCGCGCGGAGCACCAGGCCTTCCTCGACTCGCTCGCCGCCCTGCCGGCGGAGCCGTTCGCCGCGTACGTGCAGCTCATCGACACCTGGCGGGTGCTCCCCTACCTCGATCCCGGCCTGCCGCCGTCGATGCTCCCCGACGGCTGGCCGGGCCGACGCAGCTTCGACGAGTTCGCCCGGCTCTCCTCCGCGCTGCGCGACCCCGCATGGGAGCACGTGCGCGCGGTCACCGGCGCCTGAGCCGCGCTCTCAGCCGAGCGTCCGGCAGACGTCGGCCAGGAGCCCGGACTGGAGGGTCCACCACTCCTTCGTGTCCGGGTCCGGCCACGTCGAGAGCTTCACGACCACCGTGTCGATCGACGGGTCCAGCCACAGGTTCTGGCCGTGGATGCCCATGCCGCTGACCGTGCCGCGCTCGTCGCCCAGGCACCACCACTGCCGCGTGTACGAACCGCCGGGGAGTGTGCCGTCTCCTGCCGCCATCGCGGCCGGGTCGCCGCCGGCGAGGATCGCGTCCACCCACTCCCGCGACACCACCCGCCCTGCGGGTCCGGCGCCGCCGTCGAGCATCAGGCGTCCGACCCTGGCGAGATCGCGAGCCGTGCAGGAGACCCCGCCGTTCGCGAAGCCGAATCCGGTGCTGTCCACGGTGATCGTCGCGTCGTGCTCGGCGCCGATCCTCGCCCACAGCCGCTCGGAGAGGGACTCCGCATACCGGCGTCCGGTGACGCGCTCGACGATCCAGGCGAGAACGTCGGTGTTCGCCGAGCAGTACTGGAAAGCGCCGACCGCTCCGCTTCCCCGCAGGGTCGCGAGGAAGGCGTACGTGTCGGCCGGGTCGCCGTCGCGGCGGCGGCGCCAACCCGCCGAGCGGTCGTGCGTCTGCACCTCCGACGCCGGGTTCACGTAGTCCTCGTCGTAGTCGATCGCGATCACCATGTCGAGGGCGTGCTGCACGGTGGGGCCGTCGTAGACGGAGCCTGCGAGCTCGGGGACGTACGCGGTGATCGGGAGCGCCGGATCGATCGCCCCCTCGTCGACGAGGGATCCCACCACCAGGCTGCACAGCGACTTCGACACGCTCATGATGAGGTGGCGGTCATCCGGAGCGAAGCCGGAGCGATAGTACTCGGCGACGACCTCGCTCCCGCGGAGCACGAGGAAGGCGTCGGTGTACGTCGCCTCCAGGCGCGACTCCAGATCCGGGATGCCGTCGGCGAGCGCGTCGAGGCGCACTGTCGCGCCGCCGGCATCCGGTGCCCGCCGCGAGACGACGGCGCTCGGCACGAGCTCGCCGAGGTGCGCGAACGCCCAGCGGTTGTGCGGCGGGTCCTGCCAGGTGTCGAGCGTGGGCTGCCCCGGGGCCGTGCCCGCGTGACGGGCGGGGTGCGGGCCGGTCACTCGCCGTTCTCCCGCCGGATCCGCGGACCGGCGAGCACCACGTAGAGCACGATCGACACGAGGATGCCGACCGGCGCCGAGAGGTCGATGTAGCCGAGCGCCTCGGCGAGCGGACCTGTCCAGATCTCCGTGGAGAGGAAGAGCGCGGTGGCGACGGCACCGGCGACGACCGAGACGAGCCCGGCCGCCCCGAACCCGCCCTGGTACCAGTAGCGGCCGCCGGGACGCTCGTCGAAGAGTCCGAGGCTGTCGTAGCGGTTGCGCCTCAGCACGATGTCCGCCACGTAGACGGCGATCGTGGGAGCCGAGATGATCAGCAGGAACTGCAGCATGAGGTTCACGGCGTCGATGAGGCTGGTGCCGAGCACGAGGACGATCGTGAAGGCGGTGCCGAGCACGCCGATGAGGACGGCGGAGGGGATGCGACGGATCGGGACGCCGATCGACTGCAGCGCCATGCTGGCCGTGTACGTGGTCATGCCGTTGAGGGCGACGGTGTTGACGATCACTCCGAGCACGAAGAGCGGGCCGAGCCAGACCGGGAGCATGTCGAGCAGCGCGTACTCGATGCCGATGGCGACATCGTCCGGGCTGACCGCTCCGCCGAGCGCGGCGCCGAACGACGTGAACACGAAGGCGGGGACCGCCCCGCCGAGAGCCGTCGCGGCGACGACCGCCGAGGGCTTGGTCGACGCGGGCAGGTAGCGCGCCACGTCGGCGCTGTTGGAGTACGAGAGCGGGCTGGAGGCGAGGATCGCGAAGGCGATCGTGATGCTCGACCAGAGCGCGACGCCGCTGAGCTGCGCCGGCTGGGCGTAGCTCCAGTCGATCTGCGGGGTGATGAATCCGACGACCAGGAGGAAGACGACGAGGAGTCCGATGGTGATGCCCATGTACGCCTTGAGGATGAGCGCGTGCCCGTAGACCGCGACCAGGACGGTGACCGCCGCCACGACGACGGACACGAGTATGAGCGCGAGCGTGTGGTCGCCGAAGCCCCAGCGCATCAGCAGCTCGGCTCCCATGAACGAGGACGCCACCCAGTTCAAGGCGAGGAACACGCCGGAGATGAGCCAGCCGTAGAACGCGATGATGACCTTGTTGCCCCGGTAGCCGTAGATCGCGCGCTGGACGACCGATCCGGAGGTGCCGGAGGCGGGGCCGCTGGTCGCCACGATGCCGGGGAACACCCAGAGCAGGGAGGAGGCGAGGATGACGAGGACCGCCTGCCAGATCTCGAGGCCGAGCAGCAGCGTGAGCGTCGCGCCGATCGTGAAGTTCAGCACGCTGACGTTGGGGGCCGCCCACACCGCGAAGAGGTCGCGGGCGCGGCCGTGGCGTTCCTCGGGGTCGACGAGTTCGATGCCCCGCGTCTCGGGGCGCGACGCGGTGTCGACGAACTGCGCGGCGTGCGATGTATCCGTCATCGGAGTCCTCTCGGCGCGATCTCCGCAATGAGATCGTTGTTATTGGTCGGGCAACCAATTGTCTATTGGTCACTCATCCAATAACATGACGGGCATGATGTCAAGAGCGAATCCGCGCCAGACGCGCAAGGCGCCGGAGGAGCGCCGCGCAGAGATCGTCGCCGCCGCGGCGGAGATCGCCCTCGCCGACGGACTCGAGCGCATCACCCTGCGCGCCGTGGCCGAGCGGCTCGGGGTGCGGCCGGGTCTGATCGGCCACTACTTCCCCGTCGCCGAGGAGCTCGTCGTCGAAGCGTTCGCGCTCGCCATCGCCGGCGAGCGCGAGGCGCTGTTCCCGCCCGGGGGGACACCGACCGCGCAGGTCGCCACGCTGATCGCCCGCTCGCAGAGCGAGGAGTCCCGCCCCCTCGCCCAGCTCTGGCTCAACGCGCGCCATCTGTCCCGGTTCCACCCCGCACTGGCAGAGTGCCTCACCGTCCAGGAGGACCTCGACCGAGGCCGCCTGGTCGCGGCGATCGAGGACGGCATCCGCTCCGGCGAGTTCCGCACGACGGATGCTCTCGCCGCAGCCGTGCGGATCTTCGTCGCCGTCGACGGCGTCGGCGCCTACGTGAACAACCCCGGCTCGTTCGACGAGGACTCCTACACCCACTTCGTCGCGGACACCGCGGAGTGGGCCCTGGGACTGGAGCCCGGAGCGATGCGGGCCGCTGCCGCGGAGCCGGCCTGAGTCAGCGCTCGCCGGTGAGCCGCGCGGTCGTGGCCCGCACCACGAGGCGCGTCGGCAGGGTCACGTGCATCTCGTCCAGCTCCCTGCCCGACAGCTGCGCGAACACCATCTCCGCCGCGACCGCCCCCAGGCGACGCATCGGCTGCTGGATGGTCGTCAGCGGCAGCGTCCTCCGTGAGGCCTCGGGCACGTCGTCGAAGCCGATCACGGAGAGATCGTCGGGCACGCGCAGGCCGAGGTCGTGCGCGACGTCGATCACGGCGATGGCGGACAGGTCGTTCGCGGCGAACACCGCCGTCGGCCGCGAGGCGCTGTCCAGCATCAGCCGCGCGGACTCCCTCGTCGTCTCGAGCTCGTAGCGGCCGATCCCGACGAGCGAGGGATCGACGAGGATGCCGGCGTCGGAGAGCGCACGACGGTAGCCGGCGTCGCGGAGCGCCGCCGAGCGCAGATCCGGCCGGCCCGCCAGGAAGCCGATCCGGCGGTGCCCCAGGTCGATGAGATGCCGGGTGGCCGCGTAGGCGCCGCCGAAGCTGTCCGACTCGACGGTGGGCAGATCGGCGCGGCCCGTGTGCGGATCGATCGCGACCACCGGGATCTCCGCGCCGGGGCTGACGACGGTGGGCGTGACCATGATCGCGGCGTCGATGAGCGTTCCCGAGAGCCGGCTCAGCGATCGCCGCTCCCAGCCCTCCCGCGCGCCGTGGTGCGAGCCGCTGTAGGCGAGAAGGTCGAAGGCGGTGTCGTGCATCGCGGCACCGACGCCCTTGAGTATCTCGGCGCTGAACGGCTCGAAGTCCGCGAGGAGCACGCCGATCACACCCGTGCGCCGGGCCCGCATGCTGCTGGCGACGAGGCTGGACTCGTAGCCGAGCTCCCGCACCGTGTCGAGGACGCGCTGCACCGTAGCATCCGCGATCCCGTACCGGCCGTTGACGGCCTTCGACACCGTGGACACCGAGACGCCGGCCGCCTTCGCGACGTCGTGGATCGTGGTCCTTGCCCCCATGACACGACAGCGTAGCGTCGCCGAAGCGGGCGCGGAAACTGTTTTCGAAAACGTTTGACGAGATTCCGGGCCGGCCGCAGACTGCATCACGCTGCGGTCTCACCCGAGGCTCCGCAGGCGCCCGCATCGACGCGGCGCGCAACTCGACGAGGAGAACGAATCACATGATCAGCAGAAGACTCCCCCTCGCCTCGACCGCCGCCGTGCTGGCAGCCGGAGCGCTCGCGCTCTCGGGATGCACGGCGGGCGGGTCGGACGGCGACGGCGACGCATCCACCACGATGACCCTCTGGCACAACTCGTCGACCGGCCCCGGCATGGAGTTCTGGGAGCAGACGGTCGCCGACTTCGAGGAGGCCAACCCCGGCGTCACCATCGAGATCCAGTCGATCCAGAACGAGGATCTCGACGGCAAGCTGCAGACGGCCCTGAACTCCGGCGACGCTCCCGACATCTTCCTGCAGCGCGGCGGCGGCAAGATGGCGGCGATGGTGAAGGCCGGGCAGCTGAAGGACCTCACCGACGGGATCGCCGGAGCCGCCGCCGAGGAGATCCCGGATGCCGCGTACTCCGCGAACAGCCTGGACGGCAAGGTGTACGCCATGCCCGTCGCGGTCCTCCCGGGCGGCCTGTTCTACAGCCAGGACCTGTTCGACCAGGCGGGGATCACCGAGAACCCGACCACCATCGACGAGCTGACGGAGGCCACGGAGGCGCTCAAGGATGCCGGCATCGCACCGGTCGCCCTCGGCGCGAAGGACGCGTGGCCCGCCGCGCACTGGTACTACTGGTTCGCCCTGCGCGAGTGCAGCCCCGACACGCTGGCGAAGGCCGCCGACGAGATGAGCTTCGACGACGAGTGCTGGATCCGTGCGGGTGAGGACCTGCAGGAGTTCGCCGCCACCGAGCCCTTCAACGACGGCTTCCTCACCACGTCGGCCCAGCAGGGCGCGGGCAGCTCGGCCGGCCTCATCGCGAACCACCAGGCCGCCATGGAGCTGATGGGCGCGTGGGATCCGGGAGTGATCGGCTCGCTGACGCCCGACCAGCAGCCCCTCGCCGACCTCGGCTGGTTCCCGTTCCCCGAGATCGACGGCGGCGACGGGGAGCCCGGATCGATGATGGGCGGTGTCGACGGCTACTCGTGCTCGGTGGACGCCCCCGACGCGTGCGTCGACTTCCTCAACCACCTGGGCACCGCCGAGGTGCAGACGGCGTACTACAAGGCGTTCAACGCTCCGCCGGTGAACACCGTCGCCCAGGAGGCCGTGACCGAGCCGTATCTGCAGTCGATCCTCGAGGCGTACAACGCGGCGCCGTACGCGACGCAGTGGCTGGACACCGTCTACGGCCAGAACGTCGGCAACGCGCTCAACGTGGCCGTGGTCGACATGCTCGCCGGCCAGGGCAGCCCCGAGGACATCGTCAAGGCGGTCCAGGACGCCGCGGCGAAGGCCTGAGGCCCGTCATGACCTCGTCCCCGACGATCTCCGACGCGCAGGGCGACGTGGCCACGGCGAACACGACGGGGGGCGGCGCTCGCGCGTCGTCCCCCGCCCGCCGGCGCTGGGGCACCCGTGCCGAGATCGCGCTGCTGGCAGGACCGGCCCTCGTGGTGTTCCTCGCCTTCGTGATCTTCCCCGTCCTGATGGCCGCGTTCTACGGCTTCTTCAGCTGGCAGGGATACGGCCCTCCCACCGACTTCGTCGGCCTGCGGAACTACCTGACGATCCTGCAGGACCCGCTGTTCCACGAGGCCCTCGCCCACAACGGCGTCATCCTCGTGCTCTCGCTGGTGCTGCAGGGCCCCGCGGCGATCCTGCTCGCGCTGCTGCTGAACCGCCGGATGCGCGGCCAGTCCCTCATCCGGGTGCTGATCTTCATCCCGTACGTGATCTCGGAGGTCGTCGTCGGCACCGGCTGGAGCCTCATGCTGCAGACGGCCGGAGCCTTCAACGACCTGCTCGAGTCGATCGGCCTCGGCTTCCTGCGCAACGACTGGCTCTCGAACCCCGACGTCGCGATCTGGACCCTGATGGGGATCATCACCTGGAAGTACGTCGGCTTCGCCGTCATCCTGTTCCTGGCCGGGCTGCAGGGGATCCCGGAGGAGCTCCACGAGGCGGCCGCGATCGACGGCGCCTCCTACTGGCAGATCCAGTGGCGCATCACGCTGCCGCTGCTCGGCCCCACCCTGCGGATCTGGGCGTTCCTGTCGATCATCGGCTCCCTGCAGCTGTTCGACCTCGTCTACATCATCTGGGGCCAGTACATCGCGTCGACGGCCGGCACCTCCACGATGGCGACCTACATGGTGTCGGAGGGACGCAACGCCGGCAACTTCGGCTACGGCAACGCGGTGGCGGTCGTGCTCTTCCTGATCTCGCTCGTCGTCGCCCTCATCTACCAGCGCGCCGTGCTGCGCCGCGACACCGAGGGCGCGCTGACCGGAGCGGGCCGCGCCATGAAGACGACCCCGAGGAAGAGGACCCGATGACCGCGACATCCCTGATCGTCACCCGGCGAACCGGGCGCGCCGGACGCCCCTCGCGCGAGCGGCTGCCCTGGGCGAACCCGACCGTGTACTTCGTCGCTCTGCTCGCGATCGGACTGATGCTGGCCCCGATCGCGTACATCATCCTGGGCGGCTTCCGCACCAACGCCCAGATCACCGCCGATCCGGCAGGCCTCCCTCAGCCGTGGGTGCTGTCGAACTACCTCGACGTGATCACGGGCGGCGTCTTCTGGCGCCAGGTGCTCAACTCCACCGTCGTCGCCCTCGCCACGACCGTCGGCGCCATCGGCCTCGGCCTGATGGCCGCGTACGTCATCGCGCGGTACCGGTTCGCCGGACGCGGAGCGCTGTACGCGCTGTTCGCCGCCGGGCTGATGTTCCCGATCACCGTCGCGATCACGCCGCTGTACATCGTGATCCGCAGCCTCGGCCTGATGAACTCGCTCGGGGGCGTGATCCTTCCGCAGATCGCCTTCGCGCTGCCGACGACGATCATCATCCTGGTGCCCTTCCTGCGGGCGATCCCGGATGAGATCCAGGAGGCCGCCTTCCTCGACGGATGCAGCCGGCTCGGGTTCTTCTGGCGCATGGTTCTGCCGCTGTCCCTCCCCGGCGTGATCACGACGGGCATCCTGGCGTTCATCGGCAGCTGGAACGGCTATCTCCTCCCGCTGTTCATCCTCAACGACGACGCCGCCTTCACCCTGCCGCTGGGCGTGCAGTCGTTCGCCTCGCAGTACTCGGTGGACACCGCCAAGGTGCTCGCCTTCACCTCGCTGTCGATGATCCCCGCGCTGGTCTTCTTCAGCCTCTTCGAGCGGCGGATCGTCGGCGGCCTCACCGGCGCCGTCAAGGGCTGACCGGCATCGGCAGCAGCGACCTCAGAAAGTGATGAACGTGACGAACGTGACGCAGCAGATCATCGGCACCGGCCTCTCCCCGCGGGTGCGGGATCTCCTCTCCCGGATGACTCTGGAGGAGAAGCAGGCCCAGCTGGTCGGCTTCTGGGTCGACCAGGGCGACGAGGTCGTCGCGCCGATGGCCGGCGAGAAGAAGAGCACCACCCGCTACGACGAGGCGACCGCCCACGGCATCGGCCATCTGACGCGCGTGTACGGCACGCGCCCCGTCGATCCCGCAGAACGCGCCGCATGGCTCTGGGGCGAGCAGCGCCGGCTGCAGACGGAGACCCGCCTCGGCATCCCCGCCCTCGTGCACGAGGAGTGCCTGACCGGCCTGGCCGCGTGGCAGGCCGCGACCTTCCCGACGCCGCTGGCGTGGGGAGCGTCGTTCGACCCGGCGCTCGTCGAGGAGACCGGCCGCGCGATCGGCTCGTCGATGCGGGCGCTCGGCATCCATCAGGGGCTCGCACCGGTGCTGGACGTCATCCGCGATCCGCGCTGGGGACGGGTGGACGAGTGCATCTCCGAGGATCCGCTCGTCGTCGGCACGATCGGCACGGCGTACGTCCGGGGCCTGCAGGCCGAGGGAGTGCATGCGACGCTCAAGCACTTCGTCGGGTACTCCGCCTCGAAGGCCGGACGCAACCACGCGCCGGTGAGCGCGGGAACGCGCGAGATCGAGGACGTGCTGCTGCCGCCGTTCGAGATGGCGGTGCGCGAGGGCGGCGTGCGCAGCGTGATGAACTCGTACTCGGAGATCGACGGCGTGCCCGTCGCGGCGGACCCCCGCTATCTCACCGGCATCCTGCGCGAGCGATGGGGCTTCGACGGCGTGGTCGTCTCGGACTACTTCGCAGTGGACTTCCTGCGCAGCATGCATCGCGTCGCGGCAGATCAGGCGGATGCCGCCCGGCTGGCGATCAGTGCCGGCATCGACGTGGAGCTCCCCTCCCCCGACGCGTACCTCACCCTCGCCGAGCAGGTGCGGGACGGTCGCCTCTCCGCAGACGTCCTGGACACGGCCGTCGGCCGGGTGCTGGCGCAGAAGGAGGAGCTGGGCCTTCTCGACGCCGACTTCGACGCCCCTCCGCCGGCTGTCGACCTCGACTCGCCCGCGCACCGGGCCCTCGCGAGGCGGCTCGCCGAGGAGTCGATCGTGCTGCTCAGCAACGACGGCGTGCTTCCGCTCGCCGCCGGTGCGCGGCGCATCGCCGTCATCGGCCCGAACGCCGACAGCTCCGAGGCGCTGATGGGCTGCTACTCGTTCGTGAACCACGTGCTCGCGCATCACCCGCGCGTGCCTGCGGGCATCGCGCTGCCGACCGTGCTCGACGCGGTGCGGAGCGAGTTCCCGGAGGCGACCGTCGGCCACGCCGCCGGCTGCGCGGTCGAAGGCGAGGACCGGAGCGGGATCGCGGACGCCGTCGCCACCGCCTCCTCGGCGGACGTCGCGATCGTCGTGGTGGGCGATCGCGCCGGCCTCTTCGGCCGCGGCACCGTGGGCGAGGGGAACGACGTCGAGTCCCTGGAGCTCCCCGGCGTGCAGCGCGAACTCGTGGAGGCGGTGGTGGCGACCGGCACCCCGGTGATCCTCCTCGCGATGACCGGGCGCCCGTACGCCCTCGACTGGGCTCTGCCCGACCGTGCCGGTGCCGCGGGCGCGGTCGTCGGGCTCGGTGCCGTGAACTCGGCGCCGTCGCCCGTCGCGGAGCAGGCCACGGCATCTCCCGCACGCCCCGCCGCCGTGCTGCAGGCGTTCTTCCCCGGGGAGGAGGGCGCGCCGGCCCTCGCCGCGCTGCTCAGCGGCCGGGTCGCGCCCTCCGGGCGCCTCCCCGTGTCGCTGCCGCGGTCGGCCGGTGCGCAGCCGTACTCCTATCTGCACCCGGTGCTCGGCGGTCGCGCCGACGTCACGAGCGCCGATCCCACGCCCGCGCGCCCGTTCGGGTTCGGTCTGAGCTACACGACCTTCTCGCACAGCGACCTCACCGCCCCGGAGCGCATCGCCGTCGGCGAGACCCTGCGCGCCTCGGTGCGGGTGCGCAACACCGGTGCCGTCGCGGCGGCCGACGTCGTCCAGCTGTATGCCCACGACGAGGTCGCCAGCGTCACGCGCCCGGTCGCGCAGCTGCTCGCCTTCCAGCGGATCGCGCTGCCGCCGGGAGCCGAGGAGACGGTCGTCTTCGAGGTGCCGCTCGATCGGCTCTCCTTCACCGGCCTCGGCGGGGAGCGCGTCGTCGAGCCGGGGACGATCCGGCTCTGGGTGGGCGCAGCCTGCGACGACGAGGAGACGGTCGCGTACGTGGACATCGTGCGGGCCTGACCGTGGCGATGGGGTCGCCCCGGGAAGCCAGGGGCGGCCCATTGTTTCGCCGCGTTTCGCGCCCCGTTCCCTGCTCCCGGCTGCACCCCTACTCTTGCTGAAACGCATCCGACCGACAGGAGCCACCGTGTCCATCCCGCAGAACGACCTTTCGCCCCTTCAGGTGCGTGAGCGTTCGGCGTGCATGTGCAGCCGGGGTGACGTCTGCTCCTCGTTCGCCGCGGGCCATGCGCTGCACCTGATCCAGGCGCGCATCGCGTCGGCCACGCCGGCCGGGTGGGTGGACGCGATCGTCGAGCAGGCGGATGCCGCCACCGGCGACCTCGTCGTGCGAACGCTCGACGGCGACGCACACTCGCTGTGGAACGGCTCGGGCGCTGCGCTCGAGGCGGCTCCGGGCACTCCGGTCGCCCTGCACGCGCGCTACGGCGTGCTCGCCGTGGGCCGCGCGCAGTTCAACGTCGCGGCGGTGTGACGCGGGCGGGATCAGCCCGCCATCATCATGTCCTTCATGGCCATGCAGGCGTCCATGCAGGCCTGGCACGCCTGAGCGCACATCTTGCAGACCTCGCTCTCGTCGGCGTGCATCATGCACATGTCCATGCAGGTCTGGCACATCGCGATGCAGGCGTCGAGCATCGACATCATGGACGCCGGGGTCATGCCCTGCATCCGCATCATCGAGCGCATCATCGTGTTGCACATGTCGGCGCAGTTCATGCAGGCCGGAGAACAGTCCATCATCTGCGTCGAACAGACGACACAGGCCTGCTCGCAGGCCGAACACGCGTCCATGCACGCCTGCATGACGGACATGTCCATCATCGCCATGTCGGGCATCGACATCATGTTCTTCGACATGGCGCCCATCATCATCGAGTCCATCGCACACCGCTTCCGTCGTCGGCATCCGCCGAGGTGAGAGCGGGCAGGACCACCCGCCTGTCGCCAGAGTAGTCCTCGCCGGCCGCCTCGTCGATGGCGGATCGGGGCTTCGCATGCGATGCCCCGATTGTCAATCCCGTGGTGCTCTGCGCGGTGCCGATGAGACGGTGTCGTCTCGACCGGAAACCCATCGAGAGGAGTCGGACATGAGCGCCGGAGACGAGATGAAGAACGCCGCCGAGAAGCTGGGCGGAAAGGTCAAGGAGGGTGTCGGCAAGGCGACCGACAACGAGAAGCTGGAGAACGAGGGCCGGCTCGACCAGGCCAAGGCGGACGCGAAGGATGCGGTCGACGACGCCAAGGACGCCGCGAAGAAGGCGGGCGACAGCGTGAGGGACGCCTTCAAGGAGTGAGCCGGAGGGCACAGCGAGCGGGACCCTCCGGGAGGAGGGCCCCGCTCGTCGCCTCAGACCCTGCTGCGACCGCCGATCGCCCTGATCAGCCACGCGATCACTGCGATCGCGAGAAGGACCAGACCGACCCAGAGGAGGAACTGCAGGGACTGCACCAATCCGCCGGTGATCGCGAGGATCACGGCGACGACGACGACGATGATCAGGAGGATGTTCATCGGTCTTCCCTTCTGCCGAGGACGAGACGTCCGTGTGTGACCTCACCGTAGCCACGGGCGCCCCGCCCGCCGAGGGGCTTGACGCAGGACCCTCCTGGTGCCATGGAAGGAGACAGGACATGCCTGGACGGCGGAACAGCTCCCTGAAGGACCCGGAGCTGTATGAGGAGCTCCGCGAGGACGGAGCGTCGAAGGAGAAGGCGGCGCGCATCTCGAACGCCGCCGCGAAGGAGGGCCGCAGCACCATAGGCCGACGGGGAGGCGAGCACGGCGACTACGACGACTGGACCGTCGAGGAGCTGCGCAGGCGCGCGAAGGAGCTGGGCCTGCACGGCTACAGCGGCAAGCGGAAGTCCGAGCTCATCTCGGACCTCCGGAACCACTAGGAGCACCCATGAACAGGTTCGGGGTCGAGGAGGAGTTCGTCCTCCTCGACGAGGAGACGCTCGTCCCGATCGGGATGAGCGACGGCTCCCGCGAGCGCATCACCGGTCACAGCGCCGGCGGCGAGGTGATGCCGGAGTACCTCACCTGTCAGTTCGAGTGCGTCACCGAGCCGGCGCAGTCGAGGGCGGATGCCGAGGAGCAGCTGCGGCGGATGCGCGGACTGATCGGCGCCCATGCGGCGCAGCACCGCGCGATCGCCGCGGCCTCGGCCACGCCGTTCATATCGCCAGGCGGCCTGGTCGTCTCCTCCTCCGCGCATTACGCCGAGGTCGCCACCCAGTTGGCCGAGATCACCAGGGAGCACGAGGTGAACGGGCTGCACGTTCATGTCGAGGTCGACGGCGACGAGGAGCGGGTGCAGGCCCTGAACCGCATCAGAGGCTGGCTCCCGGCGCTGCTCGCGCTCACCGGCAACGGCCCGTTCACGCACGGCAGGCACTCCGGGTTCGCGAGCTGGCGGAGCATCCTGATCCGGCGGCTGCCGTCGTCGTGGTGCCCGCCGTACTTCCGCGACCTCGACGACTACCGCGCCAGGGTCGGCCACCTCATCGCCCTCGAGGCGATCCCTGAGGCCGGCTCGCTGGCCTGGGCCGTGCGGCTGTCGGAGCGGTTCCCGACGGTCGAGGTCCGGGTGTTCGACGCCCAGCTGACGCCGGAGGACACTCTGCTCGCGGCCGCTCTCTCCCGGGCGCTGATCCTCAGCGATTCGCCCGACGGCGCGGCGGACCCGGAGCTCGACGCCATCGACGCCGCCCTGTGGATGGCCGCACGCAAGGGAACCGAGGCACGCGTGATCGACCCGACCACCGGAGACGTCGCACCGTTCTGGGAGGTCGCCGACGCGATGCTCGAGCACGCGCGTCCGGCGCTCGCCCACCTCGGCGACGAGGAGTTCGTCACCGAGCGCATCGCCAGGGTCCGCGCGGAGGGCACCGGTGCGCAGCGGCAGGAGCGGGCATTCCAGCGAGAGGGCGTCGCCGGTCTGAGGGAGCTGTACCGCTCGGGCACGAGCTTCTGACCTGCCGCGTCCCGATTCGGCCCCTCCCCTGCGGGGCCGGGAGTATCGTCGGGCTGTGGCCTCCTTCGCCCCGACTCAGCGACTCGTCATCACGATCGCGATCCTCGCGTCCTTCGTGACCTTCCTCGACGGCACCGTCGTCACGGTCGCCCTGCCGGCGATCAGCCGCGAACTCGGCGGAGGCCTGATCACCCAGCAGTGGGTGGTCGACGCATACCTGATCACGCTGAGCGCGCTGATCCTGCTCGCGGGCTCGGTGTCCGACGCCTACGGCCGCGTGCTCGTGATGCGGATCGGGCTGATCGCGTTCGGCGCGGCATCCGTCGCCGTGGCCGCCGCACCCGATCCGCTCATCCTGATCATCGCCCGCGCCGCGCAGGGAGCCGCAGGCGCCCTCCTGGTGCCGAGCTCCCTGGCCCTCATCACCGCGACCATGCGCGCCGAGGTGCAGTCCCGTGCGATCGGGGTGTGGACCGCGTTCACGACGGCGGCGATGCTCGTCGGCCCGCTCCTGGGCGGGCTGTTCGTGGATCTGCTCTCCTGGCGCTTCGTCTTCCTCATCAACGTCCTCCCCATCGGCGTCACGCTCGTGCTCCTCGCGCGGCTGCATCTGCCCGAGCATCCGCGCGGCGTCCGAGTGGACTGGTGGAGCGGCGCGCTGTGCGCCGTCGGCCTCGGCGCCGTCGTGTTCGCGCTCATCGAGCAGCCGAACCTCGGCTGGGGCTCCCCGGGGATCTGGATCCCCGGGGTCGCCGGGGCCGCCCTGTTCGCGCTGTTCCTGGTGCGTCAGCAGCGATCGGCGTCCCCGCTGATGCCGCTGTCTCTGTTCCGCGTGCGCAACTTCGGCTGGGGGAACCTCGCGACGCTGTTCGTCTATGCGGCGCTGTCGCTCAACGGCTTCGTCGTCGGGGTGTACCTGCAGCAGGGCGCCGGCCTCAGCGCGACGGCGGCGGGACTCGCCAGCCTTCCTCTGACGATCCTCATGATCCTGCTGAGCTCCAGGGCCGGAGCGTGGTCGGGCCGGTTCGGCCCGCGCATCTTCATGACCGCCGGCCCGCTGCTGATGGCCGCGGGAACGCTGCTGCTTCTCACCGTCGCCCCGGACTTCGACTACTGGTGGCAGGTGCTCCCCGCCATGATCGTGATGGGTCTCGGCCTGGCCCTCACCGTCGCACCGCTCACCTCGGCCATCCTCGGCGCCATCGACGAGGCCCGATCGGGCATCGCGTCCGCGGTGAACAACGCGGTCGCCCGCGTCGCCGGCCTCCTCGTCGTCGCGATGCTGTCCACGATCGTCGGCGGCACGCTGGATCTCGACGGCTTCCACAGCGCGGCGTGGGTGACCGCCGCGCTGATGGCGATCGGCGGCGCCGTGTCGTGGATCGGCATCCGCCGCAACCCCGTGGAGGAGCCGGCGGAGGTCGCCGACGAGACCCGTTGACCGGGTCCGCGGCCGGGCGCAGACTGGGGACCGCACGGACAACGGAGGTCGCATCGTGAGCACGAAACCCCTTCCCCCCGTCGTCGACGCCGAGACCTGGCAGCGTGAGCTCGACGCCCTGCGCATCCGCGAGAAGGCGGCGACGCGCGAGCTCGACGCCGTCGCCGCCCAGCGCCGGCGGATGCCGATGGTGAAGCTGCCCGAGTACACGCTGGTCGGCGCGGAGGGACCCGTGCGCCTGGCCGACGTGTTCCAGGGGCACTCGCAGCTGATCGTCTACAACCACATGTGGTCCGACGGGAACGAGTGGCAGTGCCCCGGGTGCACGGGCTTCACGTCGCAGTTCACCCGGCTCGACAACCTCGAGCGCTACTACGACGCCCGCTTCGTCATCGTGACGAACGGCTCCATCCAGGAGGCCCTCGCCTACCGGGACCGCGTGGGCAACCGCATGGACTGGTACTCCAGCGCCGGCAGCCCGTTCAGCAGCGACGTCGGGGCTCCCCCGGGCGCCGGGTTCGCGCTCAACGTCTTCCTCCGCGACGGCGACACGGTGTACCGCACCTGGCACACCGACGGCCGCGGCGTGGAGCACCTCGGGTACATCCACGGGCTCATCGACGTGCTGCCCTACGGCCGCCAGGAGGAGTGGGAGGACTCCCCCGCCGGCTGGCCGCAGCACCCGACCTACGCCCAGGGCATGGGCTCGAAGGAGATCGGCGAGCTGTACGGGGTGCGCTCCTGAGCGCGCTCAGAGGCTGAACCGGCGCTGCAGCTCGGCGTAGCCGCGGACCCCGGAGAGGAAGCCGAGGGTCCCGGAGCGCATGAGCTCGGCACCCGCGTCCTCCAGGGCGCTGAACGCCACCCTGGCGAGGCTCCCGCCCAGGCTCACCCGGCGCACGCCGAGGGAGAACAGGGTGGGCGCGTCGATGATGCGCGCGGCGAGTCCTGCCACCACGTTCAGCGGCGCGGGGATCTCCGCGGCGAGGCGCGCGATGGTGTCCTCGTCGTTGACGCCGGGCACGAAGACGCAGTCGGCGCCGGCCTCCACGTAGCGCAGCGCCCGCTCGACGGTCTCCGCGAACGGGTCGTCCGACGCCCCGAGGAAGTACGCGTCGGTGCGTGCGTTGAGCACGAAGGCGCCACGCGGGGCGGCCTCGCGAGCCGCCGTCAGCCTCTCGGCCGCCTCGTCGACGCCGAGCAGCCTGCCGTCGACGGCATCCTCGAGGTTGCCGCCGGCCACCCCGAGGCCGGCGGCCCTGGCGACGGTGGCCGCGACCCCGCGCGGGCTGTCGCCGTACCCCGCCTCCAGGTCGGCGCTCACCGGCACGTCCACGGCCGCCACGATGCGGGCGACCTGCTCGAACATCGTGTCCGGATGCAGCGCGCCGCCGTCCGGCACCCCGTACGACCACGCGATCCCGGCGCTCGTGGTCGCGATCGCCGGAAACCCGATCTGCTCCAGGATGCGCGCGGATCCCGCGTCCCAGGCGTTCGGGATCACGAACCCCGATCCCGCGTGCAGCTCCGCCAGGGCTGCGGCCTTGTCCTGCGTCATGATGAGCGCTCCTCCCGACTCCTCTGTGTATCAGATGCCGGAACGGCGGGCCGCGTCAAGGGCCCGCTAGGCTGACGTCGTGACATCGACGGGGGCGCTCGCGCGTGGTCTGCGCGCCATCCTCACGCGCCTCGCCGACGCCGTCGTCGCGTTCCCGCGACCGGCATGGGCGGTCGCCGCGGTCGCCGTCGTCCTCCTCGTGGTGGTGATCCTCACCGGCGGGCTGGAGCCCGCGCGGTCGTCGCCGGCCCCGGCACGGGCCGGAGAGGAGGTCCGCACCCCGACCTACGCCGTCACGGTGCTCGACGCGCAGTTGACCGACGAGATCGAGGAGCAGCTGCTCGACGCCGACGAGGGCGAGACCCTGCTGGTGATCCGGATGCTGCTGGAGAACCTCTCCGACCGGCCGATCGGGATCCCCTCGAGCACCGACCGCCTCACGTCCAACCTCGTCAGTCCGGGCCGCGCGCTCCTCGAGGTCCACGGCGTCGACCAGTCCGTCGGCCCCACCGTCTGGCGCGACGGCGAATCCGCCGGCTCGCTCGTCCTCCAGCCGGGGGTGCCGAGCGAGGTCGCCGTCGCGTGGAGGGCGGACGAGGACGCGTTCGAGGGAGGCAAGGTGACGATCGACGTGCACGAGGCCGTCGTCCGTCACGGTGCGGTCATCCTCTCGGCATCCGTCGAGACCTGGAACGCGGGAGCGGTCGTGGCGCGCATCACCGCGGAGGCCGGACGATGAGGCCCGCGGCATCCGCCTGGCTCGCCGGAGCCGGCCTCGTCCTCGTCGCCGGCCTGGTCAGCGGGCTCACGCCGGCCGAGGAGTCGCTGTACGATCCGGTGCTCGTGCGCGCGGGCGCCGGCGAGCAGGCGACGGGGCGCACGCTGATCGCCGCCGTCGCCGGCACGTCGTTCGCCGACGAGATCGTCGCCGACGACGGGGACTGGAGGGCGGAGGGCAACTGGCTGGTGGTCGAGATCGTCGCGTCAGCGCCGCGGACGGAGGACGACGCGGAGGTCCCCCTCGCGACGCTCCGCGTCGACGGGCGCGTGTACCAGGCGAGCGAGCGCCCGCCGGACACGATGGTCGACGCGCAGCTCCACGTGGGCACCGACACCGTCGGATTCCTGGCCTTCGAGCTGCCCGACGGCCTCCGCAGCGGAACGGGCGAGCTGCGGCTGACGTCGCAGTACTCGACACCGGAGCTCGATGACGTCCTCGCCTTCACCCTGTCCCTGGACGAGTCGCCGTCCGTCGCGAGCATCGAGCTCGCCGAGCCGCGGATCGGCGCGCCGTGACCGGGTGGCGGGCGCAGCGCGCGCCCCTCATCGCGCTGCTCGTCTCGGCGGCGGCCGTCGTCGGCGTGCACCTCTGGTTCGACGCGCGCCCCGTCGCCGAGAACCAGGAGCCGGCACCCCGGGTCGTCGACGGGGCCGCGGAGCTCGGCGGAAACGAGCTCGACGTCACCTCGGCGCGGTGGGGCGAGTTCGAGGCGCCGGACGGCTCGAGGACGCTGAGCGTGCGGATCGACGCGCACAGCACCGCCGACGCCGAGCTGTGCGGGACCTTCGTGCTCAGCGAGGCCGACGGGGAGCGGGTGTGGCACGATGCCCGTCGCGACCTGGACGTGCCCTTCGACGCCGGGGAGTCGTCGTGCCGGTCGGACTCACCCTCCTACGGCATCCTCTCGGTGTTCCTGCTCCCGGAGGACGCCGACGGCCCCTTCTGGTTCGACGTCTCCGCCGGCGACGAAGAGGCCCGGTTCCGGGTGGAGCCCTGACGCCCGCACGTTGATCCCGGCGGCGGGCCGGCCGACGACGGCGTCGAAGGCCGTGGCGACGACCGCGACGCGCAGGGGCTCGGCGATGACGGCGACGGCGACGAGGATGAGGGGGAAGAACGCGGACCAGAAGTCCCCGTCCTGGCCGCCGATGGCCTCCAGCAGCCCTCGGGTTCCGGCGCGCTCGGCGAGCGCCCAGAGGGCGTACGCGGCGGCGAAGATCCCGAAGAGCAGCGGTCCTCCCCGCCAGATCGCGGCGAGCGCGGCCCCGACGTCCTCGAGCTGGCGCAGCAGCGTCCGCGACAGGGTGCCGGTGGCGCCGCGTCGCGCCTCCATCCGCTGCAGCAGCGGCGGGAGCGTCGCGAAGTCGGCGCCGTAGATGATGCCGGCGACCGCGAGCCAGGCCGCGGGGACGATCACCGCGGCGACGACGATGCCCACGAGCCAGAGGATCGCCTCCCAGATCGTGGCGATCGCCGGGATGCTCGCGGCGACGCCGTCGCCGAACTCGTCCAGCCAGGAGGCGAAGGCGCGCCCCGCGAGCCACTCCCTGACGTCCGCCCACCACTGGGCGACCAGCGTGAACAGCATGAAGGTCCACAGCGCCTCGAGGTACACGGCGAAGGCGAGCGTCCACTCCGGAAGCCGCTCGCGGAACCGCGCGAGCAGGAGCCTCCCGAGCAGGGCGACGACGAGCACGAACACCGGCAGCAGTCCGACCGAGATGAGGCCGCCGCGGTCGCCGAGGTCGGTGAACCCGGACTCGCGGAACGCGACGGCCGAGGCGATGATGAAGAACTCCTTCTGGTCGCGGTCGAGCATGCCCCACGCCGCGTAGAAGGCGAAGAACGGCAGGATGGCCACCAGCGTCGACCGGACGAAGCCTTCGATGCCGGAGCGCGTGCGCTCGGCGGCGTGCGGCATCGACGGCCGCACCGTGAGGTACATCGCGACGTACGACACGAGCCGCGCGGCGACCGCGAGCGGGAGCAGCAGCAGGCCGCCGAGGGTGGTGTGGCCGCCGACGAACCCCGCCAGCTGCACGAGCGCCTGATGCAGCGCCTCCCCGCCCAGGTACCACGCCATGAGGGCGGGCCAGTGCCGGGCGAGGATGCGCCCGAAGGTGCGGAGGGCCTGTCGCATGTGCCCTACGGTAGCGGGTCGCGCGACCGGATCAGCCGAGGTCGGCGTCGTCCTCGGCCTCGCCACGGGCGATCTCGGCCCAGCGGCGCAGCCAGAGCGCGCCGGCGTCGTCGTGCACGAGGGTCGAGTGGTGGCGCACCGGGTACGGGGTGGGCGGGATGCCGTCGCCCGGACGCACGTCGACGTGCACGACGTCGTGGCCGTTCTCGTGCAGCCAGTCGGACATCGCGTAGTCGGTGCGGGAGTCGCCCATGGTCCGCCAGCTGCGCGGACGCGGGATGCCCTCGCCGTCGAGGAACGACAGCATCAGGCGGGCGCCGAGGTCCTTGCCGGTGCGGTTCGACTCGACGTCGGTGGAGATGATCGTCGGGTCGATGCGGTAGCGGATGCGGCCGCGGGAGTCGGGGACGCGCTCCTCCTCGCGCTCGTACCCGAGGTCCAGCCGGCGCAGGACGGCGGCGATCGCGTCGTCGAGCGCAGGCTGCGCGGCGCGGAACGTCTCGTTGGGGATGTCCGTGAGCTGCTCGAGAGAGACCATCGCCCGCTTGGTGTCGTCGTAGAACACGATGTCGGCGAACTCCTCGCGGACGAGCCGCTCCATCTCGCGGTCGAACGCCTCCGGCATCCGGAGGTCGTCGTCGACGTGCACCGCGCCGGCGCCGTCGGCCGTGATCCGCATCCAGACCGCGCCCTTCTCGCAGATGCCCCACAGCCGCACGCCCTCGTCGAGGCCGGCCTCCCGCAGCGGCGGGATGACCTGCTCGCGGAGGAAGGCGTCGGACCGCCCTGTGTTGAACGCGATCGGGATGCCGAGGTTGGCGAGCTCCGCGAGATCGCGGGCGATGCTCGGGATCGCGATCGTGCGGGTCACGGGGCTGGCGATGGGTCCGTCGACGTCGAGGAGGAGGCCCAGGGGCGGCGTGGCGGGGGTCACGTGACGATCCTATGAGGGGTCGCGGCCGGCTCCTGCCCGTGTTGCGCCGGCCCGAGGGTCGCGGACCCGCGCGAGACCCCGTGGGAGCTCAGAAGCCCGCGCCGTGCGCCTGGAACGGCGCGACGAGGCCGGTCGCGGCGTCCGCCCGCGCGAGCGCCTCGGCGGGCCGCAGCCCGCCGGACAGTCCCTCGTGCATGGCCGCGAGGAGCTCGCACGCGACGTCGTCGGCGACCACGACCGGGGAGGCGATGACGCAGCGGGTGCCGGCGTGCAGCCAGACGCGAGTCATCCCGATCGCCTCCTCGCCCCAGCGCACGGACGATCGGCCGAGCTCGCAGGCGGAGAGAACCACCGTGTGCGGCACCTGGGGCACGAGGTCGACGTCGTAGCCGAACAGGGTGCCGTCGGCGAGCTCCAGACCGGAGAACAGCGGGTTCTCCGCCGCGTGCCGGCCGTGCGCGGCGACATGCAGCGTGCCGACCCGCGAGGCCAGGCGCTCCGTGCCGTCGACCGTCGCCGCGGCCCCCTCGAGGATCTCTGCCGCCGCCCAGACCGCCGCACCGCGCTCGATCTCCTCGGCCCCGCGTGCCACGCGCGGCCCTGCCACGAAGCCGACGCCGCCCCCCGCCGGGCTGCTCCGGTCGGCGATCCACTGACTCGCCGAGGTCGCGATCGTGAACGTCCGGCCGCGGAAGGCCGGCAGCATGCCCCAGGGGATGCCGCCGAGGATGCCGGGCACCGTGATCGCGACCCGCCGGTCGCCGATCGCGGCGAGGAGCGGATCCGCGAGAGACGCGGAAAGACCTCTCAGCCGCTCGTCGAGCGACTGCCGCACCACCGGCGCCAGTGGACCCGAGCGCACGGTGGCGCTCACGTCGAGATCGGCGCGCAGTCCGGCGTGCGCGGCGTCGATGCGCGCCCAGGGCCCGATCCCGATCACCGAGGCCCGCTCGGCGGTGACCGCCAGAGCGGTCAGCCCCGCACCGTCGTAGACGTAGGACACGAGGGCCTCGTCGGCGCCGAGGGCGGCCTGCAGGGCATCGAGGGAGAGCCGTGCGCGCGCGCCGGCAGCGCCGGTGGCCGCCCACTGCCGGCGCCGGACCCGCTCGCTGAGCTCGACGGCCCGCGGAGCCGACAGCCAGTCGCCGCGATCTGATTCCGCGCGCAGCATCCGCAGCTCACCGAGGTCGGCAGCCAGTTCCTCGTCGCGCGGCGGGCGCACCGGGATGGCCTGCTGGCTGAGATGGCGCGCCCGCTCGGACCACTCGAAGAGCACGTCCGGCCGCCCCGAGCGCACAGCCGACCCGAGACCCGCGAAGACGAGGCCGCCGCCGTGCATCGCGAGCGAGGTCGCGAGGTCGAGGCTGCCGAACGAGCGCTGCCACTCGGCGAGCTCCTCGAGCCCGCTGGCCGCGTGCCGCCGCGCTCCCGCCTCCTCGCTGCGCGCCACGGCACGGGCCGCTCGCACCTCCTGGGCGAGCAGCCGCACCGAGAGCGGGGCGTCCCGCCTCGTGCGCACGGGCCCTGCACGCCCGGAGGAGCCCGCCAGCCGGAGTTCGCGGGTCAGCCGCAGCGCATCGGCTTCGGCGTGCAGTCCGTGCGCCCGCAGCGCGGCGACGGCCTCGTCGACGCCCGCCGGCATGGCCTCCTGGGCGCGGATGCGCGCACCCTCCGCCTCGCTCGCCGGAACGAGCACGGCGCGCAGCCGCAGAGCCTCGGCGCGCAGCGCCCACCAGTCGCTGCCGATCGCACGGAAGGTGCGGACGGCGGCCGCCGCCGTCGACGCCGCTCGCCCGGGGGAATGCAGGAGCAGGGAGCGCGCGAGGTGGAACTGCGCCTCGCCCTTCGCCTGCCGCATCCGGTTGGCGGCGAACACGCCGACGACGCGCTCCAGGCGGCGTTCGGCCTCCCGCGCGAGCCCGGCATCCCGCAGCACCTCCGCCGTGTCCAGATCGCAGATGGCGGCGTTGACGGCGGATGCCGCGGCGAGGGCCCCGCGCGCCTCCCCCATCTGGTGAAGGGCTGTGACGAGGTCGCCCTCCAGCAGGGCGATGTAGCCGGCGTTGTGCATCGCCATGGCCCGCTCGACCTCACCGCCGACGGTCCGGTAGTCGCGGGCTGCCGCCTCGACGTCGGCGCGCGCCGCCGCCAGGTGCCCGGCCTGGCTGTGCGCGACGCTGCGGTTGACGAGCATCGGCGCACGGTACTCGGCGTCGTCCCGGATGCCGGCGATCCCGCGGTCCAGCATCGCGATCGCCTCGTCGAGAGCGCCGCGCTCGAGAGCGAGCAGGCCGAGCTGACCGTAGACGATCGCCGCGGTGCCGTCGGAGACGCCGGGGATCGCGAGCGCCTCGCGGCACAGCTCCTCGGCGGCATCCGGATCGCCCTGGCGGATCGTCACCGCTGCGAGCGAACCCGCGATGCGGGCGCGCAGGTCCGCATCGTCGGTGCGCTGCGCGGCGAGGGCGAGCACGCGCCGCGCGGCGGCGTTGCGCCCTTCGTTCAGGTGCGCGCGTCCCCGGCGGTGCAGCTCCGCCGCTGAAAGCGTCATGCTCTCAGGATGGCGCGTGCTCACGGCATGCGCGAGTGGTCCCTCCCGTGCAGCTCGCCGAGCACGCTCTTCTTCGCCGCCTCGGGGGTGTCGCCCGCGAGGATCCGCGACGCGATCCGCCCGGCGACCACGGGGGCCGCGAACGACGTGCCGCTCCAGACGCCGAAGCCGCCACGGAAGTCGTCGACGTCGACCGTCTCCCGCCGGCGGCCGAGGGCGTCGTCCCTCGTGCCGGCCTGGATCCCGCCCTGGAAGGAGACGGGGATGATCGACAGCACCGCGACTCCCGGAGCGTACGTCTCGACCCAGTCGCCGACGTTCGAGAACAGGGCGACCGAGTGGTCGGAGGGGTTGAGGGCGCCGACCGAGACGTGACGGCCCTGCTCCTTCGCAGGGAGAGCAGCCGGATAGGTGGGCCTCGAGGTGGCCTCGTTGCCCGCCGAGCATACGACGACGCAGCCGCGGGCGCGGATCTCGTCGAGGAGCCGGCCCAGCTCGGAGACCGTGTCGGGGTCGTCGGGCGTCTCGTGCGAGAAGCTGAACGACAGATTGAGCACCGTGACCTTCGAGCCCCCGCGCTCCGCCTCGAGCGCGGTGTCGTCCATGAACGCGACGAGCCGGCCCAGAGCGCCGAGAAGGTCGTTCTCGAGGATGAGTCCGTCGCCGTCCGCGATCCGCACGGGCAGGAGCATCGCATCGGGGCACTCCTGCCGCACGATCCCGGCGATGAAGGTGCCGTGCCCGGCGGCGTCGTCGAGGATGCCGTCGAGCGGCTCGGCGAGCGAGGGCTCGCTCTCCGGGTCGGTGGGCGAGACCGGGTCGATGCCGATCGGCTCTCCGCCGGAGAGACGCGGCTCGACGATCGAGCCGTCCAGCCACGGATGCTCGCCCGCACCGGTGTCGAAGATCGCGACGATCGGGCGGATCGCGTTCGGGTGACGCCTGGCCGGCTCCGGGCCGAGGTAGCTCACCGGCTGCAGGCCGCCGGTGCCGATCTCGCCGTAGCTGCCGATGCCGACCGTGCCCGCGTTCGCCTTGAACGGGTTGGCCTTGAACGGGTTGGCCTTGAAGGGATTCGCCTTGAACGGGTTCGCCTTGAACGGGTTGACCCCGAGGCCGTCGGTGCTGAGCACGTGATTGAGGCTGATCCCGCGGGCGCCCTCGTCACTGCGACGCAGCTGGCGCAGCAGCGCCCATGCGTCGGGCGTCGGGGGGATCTGCTCGGCCTCGGCCGACACCCCCAGACGCACCCGGATGGAGCGGCTCGCCCCTCGGGTCCGCGGCAGCGCCCTCCGCGCTCGCCGATCGGTGCGCGGATCCTCGAGGGCGTCGTCCTTCTCGGTGCCGGTGACGGTCCATCCGGTCCGCTCGGCGAGCGAGCGCAGCCGTGCGATCGTGCCAGGGTCGGCCACGCCGGGGTCGATCAGCAGCTCGTCGGCGACATAGACCGAGGGCAGCACCGTGCCCGGCGCCTCTCCCGCCGGGTCGACCACCGCGAAGCTGCGCTCGGCTCTCCAGCCGCTCGCACCGTTCCTGCCCTCACCGCGTGGATCGCTCACTGCATCTCCTCACTCGTGTGCTGCTTCTGCTCGCTCCCCGTTCACACTTCGAACTGGGGCGTCTGGAACTCGGTCAGTCCGCCGTCGGCGGCCCGCACGACGATGCGCAGCCGGGACAGCCCGGCCGGGATCGCACGGAACTCGAAGCGCCCGCGGTCCCCTGCCGCGGCCGCCCAGTCGTGCCCGCCCTGCGCCAGGCGGATGGCGAGCGCATCGGCGTCCACCCATCCGTCGATGCGGCGGGAGCCGTCCTCGGTGGCGGTGACGTGCAGCAGCACGCTCGTCTCGCCGTCGCTGAACTGCAGCGTCGCCGTGTCGCTCTCGCTGCGGACGACATCGAGCGCCGACGACTCGACGAGCGTCAGCTGCGCGTACTCGCGCGAGAGGTCCTCGACGGCGACGGCCGCGACCATCCGGTCGACGAGATCGTCCGGCACCGGGTCCCTCTCCTGCCAGGCGTCGCGCAGGCGCGCGAACAGGGCGGCGTCGGGTGCGCGGCCCTTCTCTTCACTGGTCATCTCTTCCTCCCCAGCCGTCGCCCTCGAGCAGGGCGCGGAGCTTCCCGAGGCAGCGCTGCCTGGTCGGTCCGATCGAGCCGACCGGCATCCGCAGGTCCTCGGCGATGCGTGCGTAGTCGGGACGCTCCTCGAACGCGACGATCCGGAGCAGGCGCTGACAGCGCTCGTCCAGGCGTCCGACCGAGCGCCACAGCCGGCGGCTGTCATCGTGCTCCGCGGCGGACTGCTCGGCGGACTCGTGCAGCGGAAGGTGCCGCTCCAGGGTCTCGGGCTCCGTCGCGTCGGCGCGACGATGTCCGCGCCCCACCCGCCACGCCTCGCGCCGGGCGCACATCGTGAGCCAGCCGGACACGGCCAGCGGATCGGCGATGGAGTCGTGTCGCCGCACCAGCGTCAGCCACGTGGTCTGCACGACGTCCTGCGCGAGCGCGGCATCCAGCCCGTACGCGCGGACGATGTGCCACAGCGACGGGGTCATCAGGCGCACGAGCTCGTCCATCGCCCGGCTGTCGCCGTCCCGCCACCGCACGAAGAGTGAGCCCGCGCGTTCCCAACGCGCGGGCTCGATGGACTCGACCGACGCGGCGGCCCCCTCCTGCGTCATACGGTCAATTGTGTCCACACGGAGAAGAGAGCGGTAGAGCGGTCCTGATACATGTCGGCTGGAGTTTCTCGGCGGGATTCTCGTCGGGGGCTTCTTGCGGGTTTCTTGGGGGTCGCTGCGCGATGGATGCCGTGGGGAAGACATGCCCTCGCTCGCCTTCGGCGTGCTCCCGCCAGACCCGGTGCCAGCTTCCCCACGACATCCATCGCTCCGCTCGGAACCCCGGTCGTTACCGCCGGTCGTGGAACGAGCACCCACCCGGTCGTTGAGCGACCCCCACCCGGTCGTTGAGCGAGCGGAGCGAGTCGAAACGCCCCTTCCGGGGCACGGCCCCGGTCCCGGTGTTCGAGCGATCGCACGCCCGGTCGTTGAGCGAGCGAAGCGAGTCGAAACGCCCCTTCCGGAGCGCGACACAAGTGTGCGGATGCTGTTCAGGTGCGCAGCACCGTCCGTCGCTTCGGTGGCACGGGGACGGTGTGACGCGGGGTGCGCCACTTCTGATCCGGGTCCCACCACTCGGGCCCGCGTATCTGCGGCAGGCCGTTGTTCATGCGGATCTCCCACCCGGAGTAATCCAGGGACCGGTGGTGCCACCAGCACAACGGGACACCGTTGTCCGTGTGCGTGGGGCCGCCCTTCGCATGCTCGGTCACGTGGTGGATCTCGCACCACGACGCGGGCACGTGACACCCGGGGATGAGGCATTCACGGTCGCGGGCGATGATCGCGCGTCTTTGGTGCACCGTGAACACCCGGTCCGTCGTCGTGATGCCGATGATCCGGCCCTCGTCGAAGAGCACCCGCTGGATCGCACCCGTGCAGGCCGTGTGGGTGGCCACGGACAACGGAACCGGGTCCTCTGCGCCCGGGATGGTCGCCCATCCGGTGCCGGTGGCGAGGTCCTTCACATCCACATGCACCACCAGGGTCGGGGCGGCACCACCCAGGGACGGCATGTCGTCATGGCGGGCCGCGATGCCCAAAGCGGCGGCGAGAGCATCGTGTCGCTTCTGCCCGGGCGTGCGGGAGTCGATCAGGTTCCGCGGATCGATGTTGAACCTGTCCTCACCGTCGCCGTCGGCACCGTCGGCAGCGGCCTCATCATCGGCGGGCTCGAACCGCACACGGGGAGCGGGAGCACCGCCCACTTTCGGGTTGTTGTAGGCGTCGTTGATCAGGCGCCACGCCGCCGCGACCTCCGGGGTGATGTTGCCCCGCACCGGATGCGATCCGTTCCGCAGCCGGCCGACCGTGAAACACCGGCCCGCCTGCGCCTCCCGATCCGACGGCTCCGCCCCATCCGGATCCAACCCCACCGCGAGCGCACTCGCGAACAACTTCAAATCCTCCGCCGACGCCCGCGGACCCTGCGGTGAACCGCGCTCCGCGCCCGCCTCATCCGAGTAGTCGCCGTCGGCATCGGCGCCGTCGCCGGTCGTCGCCGCGTCGCGGTCGACGTCTGCGGTCGCCGGATCGAGGCCACCGGCCTCGTCGCCCGGAAGCTCCTCACCCCGCGTGAACGCCGCGAGATGGGCGTCCGCCCACAGCCGCTCCTCGAGCGTGATCCGGTCCCGGGCCCGCTCCAGCGGCCCCACCGCCGCCAGCAGCCCCGCCACCCCGACCGCCCCATCCAGGAGTGCTTCGCGCATCGCGGGCCAGCGGGCCGGCATCCGCTCCCCGGACACCAGGTTCACCTCCCGGGCCACGGCATCCGCAGCCCGGATGATCCTCCCCGCGGTCGGGGCGTTGACCAGCGTCGCTCGGCGGAGGAGTTCGTTCATGCCGCGGCATCCGAACCGGTGACCGAACTCCACATCCGCGGTCGCCACCGCCTCCACCACCCCGGCATCCGCCAGCCGCGACACCTCACCCAGGCCGACCAGCAGCGCTGCACGGTCGGCATCCGACAGGCCCGCGACCGTGTCCCCGGACAGCAGCTCACGCAGGCCGGAGGTGACCTGGGCGAGGGTGTCGGCGGGGCTGTTCATACCTCAATTCTGCCGAGGGCCACCGACATTGAGACGCCGGTTTCCCCCAGGTCTGAAGAACTTTTTGACCGATTCTGGGGCCGTGTTCGGAGGGGGCGTTTCGACTCGCTTCGCTCGCTCAACGACCACGGGGCAGAACCCCCTCCGACAGGGCGTTTCGACTCGCGTCGCTGGCTCAAGGACCGCAGCACGACAGGGGCATCTCGACTCGCTCCGCTCGGTTCAACGACCGGACAAGACACAGGCGTTTCGACTCGCTTCGCTCGCTCAACGACCACGGGGCAGAACCCCCTCCGACAGCGCGTTTCGACTCGCACCCCTCGCTCAACGACCGGTGGACGGGAGCTCGACCACCGGCCGCACGCCGCGCCCTTCCCTCAGCGAACCCGGGTGCTCCTTCGCAGCACTCGCACGAAGGGCGACCCTCCGGGCAGACGTCCGTCGACCCGGATGCTCACGGTCGAGAAACCTGCGGGCATTGCCGCAGTGGCCCCGTCCCAGATCGTCGGCGGACGGCGCACACCGGCCTGCTTCTGGAGCACAGCCGACAGCCGCTCGAGCCCGCGGTCGGGATCGACACCTTCCGGCAGCACGAGATGCGGGTCGGCGACCGAGGAGACCGAGAGCCGCGGTGCGCGGAGCGGGCGCTTCTCGAACCGCGCCCGCACGTCGACCGTCGCCTTCCGCCCCTTGCCGATCACGTCGGGCAGCCGCAGGCGCACCTGCAGCGGCGAGCGCACGAACGCGGCGACGGCGCTCGGCGCCTGCTGGTCGCCGCGGATGAGGCGCCACACCCCGGCCGCCGGTCGCGACACGGAGATGTTGACGTATCCGTCGTCCCCGTTCATCCGGACGCCCCAGTCGTCCGGATGAACGGGTCGTCCCGAGGGAGACAGGAGCCGGATGCCGCCCCGCTTGCGAAACCCCGTCCGGAGACCCGCGCGAATCCCCTCAGCGAACCCGACCCCGAACCCGACCCCGCCCCCGACCCCGTCAGCGAGCCCCGCACCGGAACCCGCCACCAGGCTCACCGTGAGCTCCTCCGCTCCCGGCTCGACGGGGATGTCGGTGACCGGCGCACTGTCGACCTGATTCACCACGAGCCCCTGATCCGTGATCCCCGCGCGCATGTCGTTGTAGGCGAGATGCAGGTCGAGGGCGGTGGGGCTGTTCAGGAACATCCCGCCGGTGGAGGTCGCGATCGACTGCAGCAGCGGAGCATCCGCCGCCGGCCCGAGCGCCACCGTGTACACGCGCAGGCCCGCCGGCAGTCCGGCCAGCGCCGTCGCCACGGGCGGATCGACGTTCTGGAACCCGTCGGAGATGAGCAGCACCGCCCGTGGCGCTGCCGCGCCGGAGAGCTGAGATGCGGAAGCCAGCAGCCCGGCGCCGATCGGCGTCCACCCTCCGAAGGCGATCCCGTCGACGGCCGCCCGCAGCGCCCCGGCGTCTCCCGGATCATCGAGCAGCGTCAGCGGCGCCTCGACCGTCGCCCGGTCGCCGGGCGGTGTGACCCCGGGCGCGGGATCGGCGAACGTCACCAGGGCCGTCGAGTCGCCGAGCGACAGGAGGTCGATGAACCGCTTCGCGTTCTGCCGGGCCACCGCCTCATAGCCGAAGGCCACCATGCTGCCGGTGCGGTCGATGCACTGCACGACGCTGAGCGGCGTCGGCGTCGTGACCGTCAGGGTCCTGGTCGCCGCGGCGAGCGCGCGCAGCCCTGCCGTCACCTCGGCGATCACCGGCGTCGCCTGCGCCCACGGCGGCTGGAAGTCGAGCCCGCATTCGGTGTTGAACCCGAAGACGCGGTGCGCGAAGAACATGTACTCGTCCGAGGGCCCGGCATGGTTCGAGGTGGTGCCCAGCGAATACGCATTGCCGTTGACCGACTGGATCGCGGTGCGCAGGGTCGTCTCCAGACCCGCGTAGATCGCCTCGTCGGCCGCCGATACCGGCTCGGAGCCGACGAAGCTGCCGCCGGCCGGGTTCGGCCGCAGGATCTGCTGCCCGTAGGAGTGCGCATCGACGCCGACGAGCACGTTCGGGAACTGCTCGAGCACCCAGCGGATGTTGCGGTTCTCCGCCTCCGAGAAGGCGAACGCCCCGCGATACGTGTCGTTGCACGGCGATCCCGAGGAGCCCGCCCCGCCGAAGTACACCTCGTAGTTGCGGTTGTTGTCGACGCCGAAGCATCCGCCGCCGTTGTTCCTCCGGTTCTTGCGCCACCCCGCGTCGTCGTGCACCGAATACGTGAGCCCGTCGGGGTTCAGCACGGGGACGATGAGGATGTCGACCCCGTCGACGAGCGCGTTGATCGCCTGCACACCCGGGTCGGCGCTGGCGGGGTCGTAGTTGTTCAGCAGCTGCGCGGCGAACTCGATCGCGATGAGCGGGTTCATCCACTCCCGCGCGTGCGTGCCGCCGATCAGCAGGAATCCGGGCTTCGCCCTCGACGCCGGGGTGGTCGTGATCCGCAGGAGCTGGACGGATGCCGGCCCGGCGGCCGCCGCGAAGGAGCCGTCGTACCCGGGTGTCGGCTCGGGGAGAGTCGTGAGCGTGCAGAGCGACGGATGCGCGGCGGCGAGCGCCGACACGGCCGCCGCGACGCCCGGGCCGTCGAGATAGCCGGAGACGAAGCCGGTCGCGATGTCGACGAGTCCGCCGCTCACATCGTCGCGGTCGTCGCGCACGAGCAGCGGCTCGAGCCGGGTCACCGGCAGGCCGGCGGCCTCGACGGCGGTGATCTCGGCATCCGTCAGCACCAGGCGGAGGTCGCTGCCGACCACCTGACGGTGGTCGGCAGCGATGGTGCCGTCGGCGTCGAGCTGGGCGACGACGAGCAGGTTCGCCGTCGTCGCCGGCACGGAGCACCGGAAGGCGGTCACGTCCGTCAGCCCTTGCCGACCGTGATGACGACGCCCACCGAGCCCTCGATGCGCCCCCGGTGGTCGCGCTGCAGCACCACGACCTCGTACTCGCCCTCGGGCGTGCCCTCTTCGATGACCCCGCCGAGCACGAGCAGCGTCGGCCGCTCCCCCGGCACGGGCACGGGGACGCGCACGCTCTTCACCGGGGCGAGGAGCACGACCTCCCGCCCGCCCTCGAAGCCGAGCGACCAGGTGGGCCGTGCGGGGAGCTTGATGCCCCGCAGCAGCGGGTCGCGCTCGAGGATCGCGAGACCCCGGGTGGCGAGCGTGCGGGTCGGCTTGATCCGCGTGGGCGTCTCCACGGGCTCTTTGCGGTTCTGCTCGGCCAGCGCCCGCATCCGCCGCCGCAGCACCGGGTCGACGAGGTCGAGGTACAGCCGCACCGACTTCGGCAGGTCTCCGCGGAGCACCTCCACGATCATCGACTTCCCGCGGTTGATGTCCTGCCCGATCACGAAGCCGGTCGCGAAGTCGCCGCCGCCCGTGTCGGCATCCACGATGGCGATGTTCTTCTGGGCGAGGTTGTTGTCGTCCCAGACGTGGTTGCCGGTCGGCAGCGGCCCGTCGTGCGGCGTCACCTCGGCCAGCAGGCACGGATGCCACTTCACCGGGCTGCCGCCGATCATCACCGTGTCCGGCGGCACGAGTCCTGCCGGCCATTCGACCGTCACGATCTGCTCGGCTCCCGGTGCGAGCGGTCCCACCTTCGCCTCGCCGATGAAGTACGTGCCGTGCGTCATCGGCGACGGGATCGGGTCGCCCGGTCCGTTCGTCGGGATGAAGGATGCCGGCCAGATGAACTCGGTTCCCGGCCAGTGCGTGATCGACAGACGCACCCAGGCCTCGTTCGAGGCGACGGTGGCGCTGCGGTTGCGCACCCGGGCGTAGATCCAGTTGGCCTGGCCGCGGATGGGATCCTGATGCGGTCCGGCGTTCCCGTACCCGGCGGGCAGTGCTCCCGGGTCCGAGGCGGGGTTCGTCGTGCGGCACCACACGTCGGGGGTGTTCCAGAACGCGCCGGTGCTCGGCACGTTGCCGCTGTCGGAGAGGTTGTCGCGCATCACGACGTCCGGCAGCGCCCCGAAGCTGATCGCGCCCTGCACCGCCGCGGCGGCGTCGATGCGCCCGTAGCCGTACCAGCCGCTGCGCACGGCGGGCTGCCCCGAGGTGACGGAGGGGTTGCCGGCGGCATCCAGCCACTGCCCCACCGGGTCGGTGTTCGCGAGATCGAACCGCACCGCGGTGTCGCGGAGCACCTGCCGGGCCTGCACCCAGGTGAGCTGCGGCTTGGCGGAGAGCACGAGCGCGGCGACGCCCGCGGCGAGCGGCGTCGCCGAGGAGGTGCCGCCGAACGCGTTGGTGTGGTTCGCGGGCCCCTGCACGACGACGGCGCCGTTGGCGTGGGCGTTCACGAGACCGCCCGACCACTCCGTGAAGTAGTCCGGCCAGCCCTCCACGGTGAGCGTCTTCGTTCCCGCGTTGACCGCCGAGATGCGGGCCGGCTCGCTGCCGTTCGCCCCGATCGCCCCGATGTGGATGACCTGCCCCGCGGCGAGACCGGCGACGCTGGCCACCGTGATCGTGGTCGCGCCCGCCGTGCTGGCCGCCGTCATGGTCGTCGTGATCGCCGGGTGGCTGGGGAGGTTCCCGCCGCCGAGGTGGGCGGCGCCCCACGTGCAGTAGCCGGTCGGCGGGTTGTGGACCCCGCCGTAGTCCTCGGTCGGCGAGGAGAGGGCGATGCTGCCCCAGCCGGACATCGTGGCGCGCACCTCGGTGACCCCGTCGTTCGCGAGCGTCGTGCCGGCGATGCCGAACGACTTCTCGTAGGCGCCCCAGGGGCGCGCGGTGACGTTGTTCTGGTTCTGGTTGCCGGTCGAGAAGAAGCAGAGAGTGCCCTTGCCGCCCCGCCCGAAGGTGGTGAGGAAGTCGAGCGTCGCCCGTGCCGTGCCCGACAGCGGGGAGCCCGCCCCCGGGGTGAGGCTGCAGGTGATGACGTCGGCGCCGCGGCTGAGCGGTGCGGGGAACCCGGTCAGCGGGCTCTGCGGGTCGAAGCCGGCCATCCAGATGTACTGGTCGGAGACCTCGATGTCGACGTACGGCGTGCGGCCGACGACGCTCATCATCTGCACGTTGGGCGCGGCGCCGGCGATGCCGTAGCCGCCGCCTCCGGGCGCCGGGTTGTTCGCCATCGCGACCGAGACGCCGGCCACGCCGGAGCCGTGGTCGCCCCACGGGCTGTTGTTGTTCGCCACCATGTTGTCGAAGTCGAACGACGCGAACACCTTCGGCTGGCCGTTGGTGAGGGTGCCGGCGAAGTCCGGGTTCGTCGGGACGCCGCCGGACTCCTGGACCCCGGAATCCCACACCGCGAGCAGGATGTTCGGGTCGCCGAACGTCTGCAGCCCGTTGTCCTGCAGGATCTGCCAGGCGTCGGGGGCTCCGACGAGGATGCGGTCCCAGGCGCCGGGGAAGAGGAAGTCGTTCGGGGTGACCGTGTCGACCTGCGGGGAGACCGCCAGGCTCGGCTCCGCCCAGGCGACGTCGTCTCGGGCGGCGAGCTTCTCGATCACTTCCAGCGCGTCGAGCGAGGCGCCGCGGTGCAGACGGAACACGAAGGTCGTCGTCGCGTACGGCAGTTCACGGACGAGCTCGCAGCCGAGCTCCTTCGCGATCGCGGCCGCCTCCTCGCGGCGCGGACCCTGGAACTGCACGACGATGTCGCGGGTGAGGTGGCTGAACCCCTCGGCTCCCTGGGTAACGACGGCACCGGCGTGCTCGACCTCGTCGAGGGCGTCGAGCCGCTTCAGGGCCTCCTCCACCCGACCGCCGTCGGCACGATAGAGGCGCATGCCGGCCTGACGCGCGAGGTCCGGGAGCTGCTGCTCGTCGAGCCCGAGGTCGGCGGCGACCGCATCCATGCGACTCTGCCGGCGCGCCTGCCTCGCGAGGGTGACGCCGATGAGGCCGGGTTCGGCGGTGATCGGCACGCGCACCCGCTCCCGGAAGAACGTCGGAGTCCCGGGCTTCGCGAGCAGCACCAGCTCGGCGTTCTGCCCCTCCTGCAGGGTGATGCGCCGGATCTGGTCGTCGAAGTCCGGATGCCGGACCGTGAGGGTGGCGGTGCCCGGTGGCAGCTTCTCACCGGCGTACGCCCCGAGGTCCTCGCGGAACTCGAGGGAGCGGGCGTCGCGGGCGGACTCCACTTCGACGTGGGCATCGGGAACGGGCTTCTCGTCGAAGAGCACATCGACGCGGAGCAGTGCGGACATGTCAGACCTCCAGTTCATGACGGATTGTCGGAGGGGAAGAGCCGTCACCCGGCCGGCCTGATACGTCGGACCGGCATGTATCAGAGAGCGCTGAGGACGCTCTTCCCATCGACCTGTTCCGGGTCACGGAGGTCCGCACGAGCGGACCGAGAGGGCCCGTCGGGGCCGGAAGGAGGGAGCTGCCATGGCACCCAGGAAGTCACTGCGGGAGACGGCCCTGTGGGCGATCCTCGCGAACCGCCACCCGATCCTCTGGGAGGAGATCGTCGGCCCGCTCGGGCCGCTCGGCCGCGTCGCCGCACACCACCATGCCGCGCTGAACCCGCAGCCGCTCCCTCCGAAGGAGTCGTCTGTCGGCATCCGCTACGGGCTGAAGACGGCCTACGGCGTCGTCCGGGCGGCCGGCATGGCGCGCCTGCTCGGCATCGCCTTCGACGACATCCCCGACATCTGCCCGCCCGAGCCGGAGCCGTTCCCGCCGCTCCCGGATGCTCCGGATCCGATCCCGTGGCACGTCGCGCTGAAGACCATCCCGGACTTCTACGCCGACTACGCGCTCGGGCTCGCGATCGGCCTCGAGGCCACCGCCGGCGAATGGGAGCATCTCCCGGCGGCCGGCGCGCTCGCGAAGCTGCGCGAGCGGGCGATCGGCATCGCGCCCGTGCGAGTCTGACGGGCGCGGCGCGGCGAGCGGCCCCGTGGCCCCACCTCCCCCGAGGGTCACGGGGCACTCGTTGCGCTCGGGGGCCGGGAGTGGGATGCTGGCGCGGACGGGGGTCTCTGGGTGCACCAGGAGGAGACGGCCATGTCCTCTTCGGAACTCGTCGGCGCAACGGATGCGACCACGACGCAGGGCGGCGATCCCCCGGCGCCGAGGTCGCCGCGTGCGTCGTGGGGGCCGCCGTGGAGCGGCCCGAACTCGCCGTTCGCCCGCCGGCTGCGCGAGCGCCTCTGGCTGCCCCTCGCCGTCGTGGTCGCCCTCACCGGCTGGGTGATCCTCCGGGAGGCCGACCGGCTCATCGGGGCCATCGTGCATCCCGACGGCCGGGTGGCGTCCGTCGGCGACGTGACCGGCCTCTTCGCCTGCTCCGGTCGCGACTCCTGGCAGATCTGGGCGGGGTCGGCGGACCGGCCCTCCCTGCCCGCGTTCATCGCCGGCTACGTGATCGGCGACCTGCTGTTCATGGCCGGCTACTTCGTGCTCCTCGGGATCCTGCTGGCGCGCTCGCGGTTCGCCTTCACGATGCTGATCGCGACCGCCGGCTTCGACCTCATCGAGGCGGCGCTGCTGGTCGTCACGGCCGGCGCAGTGGCGGCATCCGCTCCCTGGATGGGCTGGCTGCCGACGGCACTGGCGTGGGTGGCGGTCCTGAAGTGGGTGGCGCTGGGACTCGCCCTCCTCGGCGGTCTGCTCGTGCGCGCGAGCCGGGAGGCGCTGCGCGCCCGCCTCGCCAGGGCGATCATCGCCCTGTGGACGCACCGGCTCACCGTGCTCTTCGTCGCCGGGTTCGGGTTCGTGGCGCTGGCGCCGTTCTCCGGCATCTTCGACCAGCTGCCCGACGTGCAGCGCGAGTGGTTCGGCGACGGCTCCGGGTTCGCACGCCCGGCCGGCGAGGCGACCCTCGCCTTCCTCGCGCTGCTCGGCACGGCGGCGCTGTTCTGGTACTTCGGGCGGCGCCGCACCGAGCGCGTCTACCGGAGGTTCCGTACGTCGCAGGGCCATGACTGGCAGGCCGCGCCCGACAGCATCGCCTGGTGGGTGGGGGTCCCGGTCGCCGGGCTGTCGATGGCGGTGCTCGCCACCCTCGCCGACGACGTCGCCGGGATCCTGCTGCTGGCCGCCGCGGGGTGCCTGATCGCGACGGTCGCCTCGGCCTGGTGCGCTCAGCTCGCCTGGGCCGGCGGGAGCGCGCAGTGGTGGCTGGTCCCCGCCGGCATCCTCGCCGGGTTGTCGGCGTGGGCATGGGCGGCGGGCGCCGCCGAGTGGCTGGACATCCGGACTCTGGGAGGGATGTTCGGCGTCTCCGCGATCGTGATCGGGCTCTCCGCGCTGCTCAAGAAACTCTGGACCACCGGAATCCTGGGCTGGCGGGTCGCGGAGCCGCCGCGTCCGCTCATCGCGGGCGCCGGGGTCGACCGCGCCGCCGACACCGGCGCCGGCGACGCCGCCCCGCCGCTGCGGGACCCGGCGGAGGACGTCGTCGCCACGGCATGGCTCGTCGGCGACGGACTTGCCGTGATGGTGCTCGCCATCGCTCCGCTCGGTCTCGTCCGCTCTCTCACCGCACCGGTGCTGATGGACGCCGCCGACCCGGCCGTGCACGTCGGGCCCGCCGTCTGGGCTGGACTGCTCATCGCCCTGCCGATGGTCGCCGGGCTCGTCGTGGCACCGGTGATCGGCATCCACCGCCTGGACCGGATGCTGGAGAAGCCGGAGGCCGACCCGAGTCTCGGACGCATCCTCATCGACCCTCAGATCGCCGCGCCGGCGAGCGAGGAGGCGGCGATCTTCCGGTTCGACGTGGGGATCGTGGGCGTGGGGCTGACCCTCATCGGCTGGGCGACCTTCTCGCCGGCATCCTTCGCCTCACTGGGGCCGGTGGCGGTGACCACCGTGCTGCTGCTCGCCTGGAGCATGGTCTTCGGCGGGGTGATGCTGTCCATGCAGCGGAGCCGGCCGCTGCCCCTGTTCCGTCAGCTCGGCCTCAGCGCCGCACCCGTCATCGCCATCGTCACGGTGTTCATGTTCGCGGTGTCCCTGTGGGCGGTGCCGGAGCTGCACGGCATCCGGACCATCGACGACGCCGCCGTGCCCCGGGATCCCTCGGGCCTGTCGACCGACAAACGGCTGGCGGAGGCCTTGAAGGACAGCTTCGATCGATGGCTCGAGTCGGCGCCCGGCTGCGGAGATGCACCGACGCCGCTGCTGCTCGTGGCGGCGGAGGGCGGCGGTGCGCGGGCCGCCTACTGGACCGTGCGCGCCATGGAGGAGCTGCACGCGAGCGACTGCCTGGGACCGGCGCTGTTCGCCGCCAGCGGCATCTCCGGTGGAAGCGTGGGCCTCGCGATCGACCAGGTGGTGACGGCCGGGAACGCACCGGCGATCGAGGCGGAGTCGCTGTCGCCCGAGGCGTCGGCGGTGACCGCCCTGACCGGACCCGCCCCGCTCGCCCGCGTCGTCACCGGCTTCCTCGGCGGCGACTTCATCGCGGCGCTCACCGGAGTCCGGGTGCCGACCACCGGGAACGCGTGGCTCGACCGAGCGGGTCACCTCGAGGTGGCGTGGGACGAGCAGGTCCCCCCGCTCGCGGGCTCCTACTCCCCCGAGGCGCCGGCCGGCAGCCCGTTCCTCGTGCTGAACTCGGCCGATTCGGTATCCGGATGCCGCATCAGCGTCACCCAGCTGCCGCTGGCGGCGGGACCGGCGTGGCAGGGCGGCGAGCGGATGACCGCCGACGACTGCGGGTCACCGACCACCGGGGCGGGGTTCGCCCTCGAGTTCGACGACGCCTGGCGGGACTGCTCCGACAACCTGCGCTGGTCGACGGTCGCGATGCTCTCGGCGCGCTTCCCGTTCGTGACGCCGGGCGGACGGATGCCGGTCGACGGCTGCAGCGGCGGTGCGGGCGAGACCGCGCCGGACGCCCAGCTCGTCGACGGAGGATACAGCGACGGCTCCGGACTCGCGCCCCTCGCGGATCTCATGCCCGAGCTCGTGCGGCTCGTCGACGATCACAACCGCGATTGCGCGAGCGCTCCGGCCGAGAAGGAGTGCGCTTCCGCTCCGGAGGTCAGGCCGGTCGTCGTCTACCTCAAGAACGAGCGCGGGTTCGAGATCGACGCCGAGGCGGAGCGGCTCGCGGCGGAGTTCCTCATCCCGCTCGCCGGTCTCAAGGCGAAGAGCCTGCAGAACAGCGAGGAGGCCTGGCTGCAGCGGCTGTCCGACGGCCTCGGCGAACTGGCCGCCACCGCCGCGTGCGCCGAAGACGACCCGATCTGCAGGCATCCGGTCGTCGTCGTCTCCGCAGCGACCACCCCGACGATCACCCCGCCGCTGGGCTGGACGCTGTCGGAGCTCAGCCGCGACACCCTCGACCTCGCGCTCGAGGCGAGCCTCAGCCGGTGCACCGTGGTCGCCGGGTACCCGACCCTGGGCGCACTGAGAAAGGCGTTCGACGGGGTGGAGTGCGAGGAGTAGTCAGGTGCCGACGGAGTCGGCACCTCGCAGCGGAGGGGAGCGGATCGACGAGCGCGCGCGACTGCGCGTGCGCACCGCCCGTTCCCCGCGCGGCGTGAGAGGTTCCGCCACGACGAACGGAACCTGCGCGCCGGAGTCGCGCAGCATCGCGGCGATCATCGGCTCGTCTCGCACACCGGCCATGATCGCCCGGAACTCGAGCTCCACCAGCTCCGGATCGGAGCAGACGATGTCCCAGAACTCCTCCGACACCCGGTCGATGCCGCCCTGCACGGCTCACCACCTCCAGATTCTCCGCGGGACGACGGACCGACCATGTCCGCTCGCCCGCTCACTCAGATAATCTGCAACTGCTGATAGAGATTTTTTACCACCACGACGTCGCGTGAGCAAGCACTGCTGCCTCAGGAGATGGGGGCACGGAGCTCTCGCGTCTGCTCGACGTTCAGAGCGGCCGCCCGCTCGAGGAACTCCGTGGCGAAGCTGAGCTGCTCGTCTGTCAGCGTCTCGAGGTACTCGCCCCACCTCTCGCTGATGCGCCGGTAGACGGGAGCGATCCGCGGCATCAGCGACGTGGGCTCGGCGGTGACGACGACACGGCGGCGGTCCTCGGGATCCCGGCTGCGGGTGACGTGGCCGGCCCGCTCGAGACGGTCGATCACGGCTGTGATCGCACCGCCGCTGGTGAGCCCGACCTCCGCGGCGAGCTGCCCTGGGGTGAGCGGCCCGCCGCTCATCAGGATGCCGATGGTCTGGAGGTCGGTGCTGTTGAGGCCGACCGCTCGAGCCACGGCATCCTGGAAGAGCACGGCGCGAGCCATGAACTCCTGCATGGCCCTGCCGTGCCGGGCGATGGCATCGGTGCGAGCCGACTCCGGCTCCGGCGACCCGGCCGTGTCGGGCGATGCGTCCATGCGCCCCAATCTACTCGTCGCGCCCCGCGCCCACCGGCGCCGGCTCGGCCTCGAACACCCAGTCGTAGCGCGTGTCCTTCGTCGCATTGCGAAGGAAGAGCGGCAGCAAGAGGTCCCTGAGGACTCCGGCGATCCGGCTCCCGCCGGCCTTCTTCTGCCTGTCGATCGCGGCCGCGTAGGCGACGACCCTCTCCGCGCGCTCCCGCCGGCTCGCTTCGAAGGCGGCGAACCCGGCCTCGTGATCGGCATGGCGATCGAGGGAGGCCGCGAGGGCAGCGGCATCCTCGAGCGCCAGCGATGCCCCCTGCCCGGCGGACGGGCTGGTGGCGTGCACGGCGTCGCCGAGAGCGACCGCGGGTCCGCGCCACCACCGCGGCACGGTGGGCAGACGGAAGATCGGGTAGGCGCCGACGGATCCCTGCGTCCCGCGCAGGATGCTCGGCACCGGCTCGGGGTCATCCGAGTGGAGCACCCGCAGCTGCGCGAGCACCTCGACGGCGGATGCCGGGTGCTCCCGCGACGGCGGCTCCGGGACGGTGGCATTCGCGAACCAGTAGACGGTGCCGTCGTCGCGCACGAGGTAGCCGAAGAACGAGCGGCGGCCGAACACGAAGCGCTGGATGCCGGGGGTCGGTGCGAGCCCCGCGACGCGGGCGAAGCCGCCGGCGCCGACGAGGCCGGTGTACTCGGCACGGACCTCCGGAGCGATGAACCGGCGCACGCGCGAGCCCACGCCGTCGGCGCCGATCACGATCTCGCCGTCCTCGACGTGGCCGTCGTCGAAGAAGGCCCGCACGCCGTCCACGGTCTCCTCGAGGCCGGTCAGGCGCCGCCCCGTGCTGATCCGCACGCCGGCATCCGCGGCGCTCTCCCAGAGGACCTGCTGCAGCCAGCCGCGGCGCACCACGGCGCCGCCGTCCTCCGGGCGACCCGCCGGGCCGTTCGGGACGGTGGCGAGCAGCCGCCCCTTGCCGCTGTACATCTCCATCTCCCCTGCGCGGTGCGCGTCGGAGAGCAGCCGGCCGGTGATCCCGAGGAGGTCCAGCACACGGCGGCCGTTCACCGCGACGTTGAGGAAGAGCCCGTCCGCGGGGTCGAGCGCCGTCCGGGATTCGAAGACGGGCGCCTCCCACCCCTGCCGGGTGAGCAGCTGCGCCACGGCGGGTCCCGCAGTTCCCGCCCCGATGATGATCGCCTTCGGCATCCGCTCCTCCTCTGTCGCCACGGACCGAGACGCCCGCGCGAGAATCACTCTACTTCAGACTCTCTCTAATTTCGAGCGATATTTGGAGAGGGGCGGAGTAGTGTCTCCCTCATGGTCCCGATGGAGAACCTCCTCGCATTCACGATCACGTCCGTGGCGATCATCGTCATCCCGGGCCCGAGCGTGCTGTTCGTGATCGGGCGCTCGATCGCGCTCGGCCGGCGCGCGGGGCTGCTGAGCGTGTTGGGGAACACCCTCGGGCTGATCCCCGCCGTGCTCGCGGTGGCATTCGGCGTCGGCGCGATCGTCGCCGCCTCGGTGGTGATGTTCACAGTCATCAAGATCGCCGGTGCGCTCTACCTCGTCTGGCTGGGCATCCAGGCGATCAGGCATCGGCACGCGCGGACGCACCTCGCCTCCGAGACGCGGACCTCATCGTGGAAGCTCTTGCGCCAGGGGTTCATCGTGGGCATCACGAATCCGAAGACGATCGCGTTCTTCCTCGCCGTACTGCCGCAGTTCGTCGCCCCTCGGGCGGGTGCCGTGTGGCTGCAGCTGCTCGTGCTCGGCCTCGTGTTCCTCGTTCTCGCGCTCGCGTGCGACAGCATCTGGGCACTCACCGCCGGCACCGCCCGGGCGTGGTTCGCGCGCTCCCCGCGGCGCGTTTCCACGCTGTCCGGCGTCGGCGGCGCGATGATGATCGGCCTCGGCGGCGGGCTCGCGCTGACCGGGTCGCACAGCTGACGCGAGGCGTTGCGCTCAGAACTTTCTGCACCCCCGCGCCGCTGGTAATCCGGCCGATCGTCGTTCGACCGCAACCCCTGTTGCGCGCGATCCGCCCGATGGAGAAGCCCTGATGCCGCAGCACTCTCGCCCACCGCACTGCGGGCCCTGCATCCACCGCGTCGACACTCTCCCGACCACGCCGGCCGGCTGCGCCTGCTGCCGACGGCAACGCGCTCGCGCTTCAGACCGGACACGACGTCGAGGTCGCCGGGACATGCAGCGCGCTCTGCCGTGTGGTGGCGCGGGGTTCTCCGTCAGGAGGCGTCAGTGGGTGTCTTCGGCTTCGATCTCGGTGCGGTCGCCGGACCACTGGGTGTGGAAGG
>NZ_JAAKXW010000004.1 GCF_011752045.1 Microbacterium hydrocarbonoxydans | reverse complement strand
CCGGAAGAGCAGGAACACCAGGAAGAACATCGATCAGGCTCCCGACACCGTCAGCAACCTCACCGATCGTGCCACCCACCCCCGGAAGAGCAGGAACACCAGGCTCGCCGGGGAGGCCCGGCAGGATGCCACCGACAGCGTCGACAACGTCGCCGATCACTCCGCCCAGCTCGGGCAGACCCGGAAGGCCCGGGATGCTGGGGTCAGGAAGACCCGGAACACCCGGCAGGCCCGGCAGACCCGGCAGGCCACCGACGACACCGTTGACGACATCGACGACGACCCCTGCCACACCACCCAAGTCGGGAAGACCCGGAAGGGACGGCAGTCCAGGCACACCCGGAAGGCCCGGGCCACCAGGTTCACCCGGAAGACCGGGCAGGATGCCACCGACAGTGTCGACGACATCACCCACCAGACCACCCAGGTCAGGAACCCCGGGAAGACCCGGAAGGTCGCCACCGGGAAGACCCGGGATCAGACCACCGATCAGATCGGTGACATCGCCCAGACCCGGCAGACCCGGCAGGCCGGGCAGGGACGGAACCCCCGGAAGACCCGGAAGCTCGCCACCGGGAAGACCCGGCAGCGACGGAAGACCCGGGATCAGAC
>NZ_JAAKXW010000003.1 GCF_011752045.1 Microbacterium hydrocarbonoxydans | reverse complement strand
CGGAACCCCCGGAAGACCCGGAAGCTCGCCACCGGGAAGACCCGGCAGCGACGGAAGACCCGGGATCAGACCACCGATCAGATCGGTGACATCGCCCAGACCCGGCAGACCCGGAAGCCCGGGCAGGGGCGGAACCCCCGGAAGACCCGGAAGCTCGCCACCGGGAAGACCCGGCAGCGACGGAAGACCCGGGATCAGACCACCGATCAGATCGGTGACATCGCCCAGACCCGGCAGACCCGGAAGCCCGGGCAGGGACGGAACCCCCGGAAGACCCGGGACCAGACCACCGATCAGATCGGTGACGTCACCCAGACCCGGCAGAGACGGAACACCCGGGAGACCCGGGACCTCGCCGCCCGGAAGCCCGCCGACCAGGTCACCGACCGTGTCGACGACTTCACCAGCGGGACCACCCACCACCGGCAGCTGACCCGCAGTGTCACCGACAGAGTCGACGACATCACCGATCACACCGAGACCCGGGAGACCCGGCAGGCCGGGCAGGGACGGCACTCCCGGGAGACCCGGGAGCTCGCCACCGGGAAGACCCGGCAGCGACGGAAGACCCGGAATCAGACCACCGACGATGTCAGTGACATCACCCAGACCCGGCAGGGACGGAACACCCGGAAGCGAAGGAACACCCGGGAGACCCGGAACCTCGCCACCCGGAAGCCCGCCGACCACGTCGCCGACCGCGTCCACGACATCGCCGACCGCGTCGCACGCGCAATCGGTGATGTCACCGACCACGCCGCCGACATCGGGAAGGCCCGGCAGACCCGGCGTACCGGGCAGACCCGGCAGCTCCGGGAGCACCGAACCCAGCAGTCCGTCCAGATCGATGATCGGCCCGTTCGGCTCACCCGGCAGCACCGGGAGACCACCGCCGACGATCGTGCCGACCGAGTCGACCGCGTCGCCGAGCGAACCGCCGACCTCCGGCACACCGGGGATCGAAGGAACGACGGGAACGCTGCCGATGACACCGTCGATGAGGTCGCCTGCGCCCGGCACCGCCGGGTCGCCGGGCTCGCCGCCGACGATGTCGCCGATCACGCCACCCAGCTCCGGAGTGCCGGGCAGCGCCGGCAGACCGGGGATGACACCGATGATCCCGCCCGCGGCGTCGCCGAGGTCAGGAACCGGAAGGGACGGAACACCCGGAAGACCCGGGTTCACCGCACCGGGCGTACCCGGCTCGATGACGACGGTCGAGCCATCCGACTCGGCGCCCACCGGAGCGACCGCGTTGCCGGAGACCGTGACCGGGGTCGTGATCCCGACGACCGGCTGCCAGCCGGAGCCGACGCCGATGCCCTCGTTGTCGAGGTCGCCGAAGCCGTCCGACCCGCGCACCGTGACCGACGAGTCGTCGGACTCGGCGCCGCCTGCGATCGTCGCGGCGTTGCCCGCGGCGGTGATCGGAGCGACCACGCCGCCCACGACCTGCCACCCCGAAGCCACCCCGACGCCGGAGTTGTCGGCGTCACCGGAGACGATCGAGCCGCCCTCGGTGATCACGTCGACGTCCGAGTCGTCCGACTCCGCACCGCCGACGATCGACGCCGCGTTGCCCGAGCCCGTCACGGGGACGACCAGGTCACCCACGACCTGCCACCCGGTGCCGAAGCCGACGCCGGAGTTGTCGGCCTGACCGTTCCCGCCGATCACGCCCGCGTTGTCGACGACTGTGACGTCGGAATCGACAGCATCCGCGTCACCGACGAGCGAACCGGCGTTGCCCGAGAACGTCACCGGCGCGGTCACGTCGCCGGCGACCTGCCAGCCCGAGTCCTTGCCGATGCCGATGTTCGAGATCTGCCCGTTGCCGTCGACCACACCGGCGTTGTCGGTCACCGACACGTCCGTGCCGGCGGTCCGAGCGTCACCCACGCCCGAGATCGCGTTGCCGGATGCCGTCACCGGCGTCGTCCAGTCGGTCACGACCTGCCAACCGGAGTTGAGGCCGATTCCGGTGTTGGAGACGTCGCCGTTGTCATCGACGGTGGCCGCGTTGTCGGTCACCGACACCTCGGACGAGTCGGCGACAGCTTCGCCGGTGCCCGAGACTGCATTGCCAGAGAACGTCCACGGCATCGTCACGTCACCGAGCACCTGCCAGCCGGAGCCGACACCGTACCCGGAGTTCGAGACCCCGCCGTTGCCGTCGGCGACGCCTGCATTGTCGACCACCGAGACGTCCGAACCCGTGGTGACAGCGTCACACGTGCCCGAGATCGCGTTGCCCGACACCGTCACCGGGGCGGTGACGTCGGCAGGGATCTGCCAGCCCGAGGCGACACCGTAGCCGGCGTTGCCGACCTCGCCGCCACCGTTCGCGACACCGGCTCTGTCGACCACCGAGACATCGGAGTCCGACGTGACCGCGTCTCCCGATCCGGAGATCGCGTTGCCGGATGCCGTCACCGGAGCGGTCACGTCTGCAGGAATCTGCCAGCCGACCCCCCAGCCGATGCCGCCATTCGTCACATCGCCGCCGCCGTTCGCGACACCGGCCTGATCGACCACGTCGACGTCGGAGCCCGTGGTGACTGCCTCACCCGTGCCCGAGAACGCGTTGCCCGAGAACGTCACCGGGGCGGTGACGTCAGCGGGGATCTGCCAGCCCGAGTCCTTGCCGATGCCGGAGCCTGTGACCTCTCCCCCGGAGTTCGAGACCCCGGACTGATCGACCACCGTCACCGACGATCCGTCAGACGTGGCGTCACCGAACACGGAGCCGGCGTTGCCGGATGCCGTGAGGGGCGTCGTCACATCAGCAGGGATCTGCCACCCGGAGTTGAGTCCGGTCCCGGAGTTCGAGACCTCGCCCCCGCCACTGGTGGTGCCGGCGTCATTCGCCACCGAGACCGTGGAGTCCTGGGACTCCGCATCGCCGAACACGCTGAACGCGTTGCCGGATGCCGTCACCGGCGCCAGCACGTCGACCGGAGCCTGCAGGCCCGATCCGACGCCGACTCCGGAGTTCGACGCACCACCGTCGCCCGCCCCGCCGGCGTTCGCCGTCGAGACAGAGGAACCGTCGGTTGTCGCGTCTCCGAAGACCGAGACCGCGTTGCCCGAGACCGTCACCGGAGCTGCGACATCGACGACGCCCTGGACCCCCGAGAGGACCCCCACGGCATCCGTCGTTCCCGCTGCATCCGTCGTCGCCGGAGTGCTGCTCACCGACGAATCCGTCGATGAGGCGTCACCCAGCACACTGACCGCGTTGCCCGCCGCCGTCACCGGAGCGGACACCGACGCCACCGCCTGCTGACCGGAGAGAACGCCTGTGACGGCGTTCAGGTCGATCGATGCGGATGGCGCAGTCACCGGCGCGGGCTCGTCCTGAGTGGACTCACCCGTCGCCGACACCGCCTGGCCCGAGAGCGTGAGCGGCAGTTCGACGTTGACGATGGCCGAGGCGTCTTCCCCGGCCGGAGTCTCGGAGGCGTTGGCGATACCCGTACCCGCGGCCCAGAAGCCGCCCACGAGGCCTGCGAGAAGCAGGCTTCGGGATACATATCTGTTCATGCCAAACCTTTCTGAGTAGGAGGAACATGCGGTCCGCACAGGACCGCCGTCATCGCGCACGGAGCGCGATCGTCGCGCACGCAGCGCGACGCCCCCTCACTCAGTCAGGGGTGGAGTCGGTGTCGAACACCGGCGACGAAGGCAGTTCGTCACTCACGGTGCCGAGCACCAGCGAGGCCGCAGCCCCGTGGCCGTACGCGGAGAGGACCGCGTCGGAGACCGAGGATGCTCCGGCGGAGCCGCCGCCGTTCAGCGCGCCGCCGGGGCCGGAGCCACCAGGCGCGGGCGCAGTCGCAGCGGGAACGCCGGAGCGGCCGGGAGCGGGCGCGACAGGCGCGCCCAGGCCTCCGCCGGGCGCACTCGAGGCGCTGTCGGCGGAGGCGAGTTCGTGACCGGCAGAGCCGGAGAGCGAGACAGCCGCTGTCGCAGCGGGCAGGCTCAGCGCGCTGTCCTCGCCCGCCGCCGGGTTCGCGGCCGAGACCTGGTCGTCGCTCGGCTGCGGCCCGCGCACGATGCCGGTCGTCGTGTCCCCGAGCAGATCGTCGACCGTCGAGTCGACGTCACCGGCGATGGAGTCGATCACGTCACCGGGGGTGGTCGCGCCGAGCAGCTCGTCGACGACCTCTCCGACCACGGGGATCTCAGCGGTTCCGCCGACGACCGTGTCGACGAGGTCGGCGACCGGTGCGACCACCGTGCCGACCTGCACGCTTCCGGCCAGATCAGCGGCTGTTTCCACGACCGCTGTCGTGACGTCGGGAACCGCGGTCATGACCTGCGTGGCCACCTGCGCCACCGTGCTGACCACGGGGGTCGCGGCGGGTGCCACGGGGGCGACCTGCGACGCCGCGGCGACCGCCGGCTGCACGGCCTGGACCGTCTGCTGGACGGGCGCGGATGCCGTCTGCACGACCGCCGCCGCCGTCTGCGTCACGGTCTGAGTCGTGTTCGTCACGGTCTGAGTCGTCTGCGCGACGGAGCCGACGACGGAGCCGAGGAGCCCCTCCTGCCCGTCGGCGGTGTCGGCCGAGGCGCTCGAGCCGCCCGTGAAGAGGGTGAGGAGCAGCCAGCCGATGCCGACGGCGAGACCGAGGAGACCGAGTCGCGCGCCAGGGAACGTCGCATTCCTGCGTCGCTCGACCTGTGCAGCCGACATCGTTCACCCCCCGCGATCGATACGGGGGGACTCCAGCAGGTGACCCCCCAGTCCTAACTCGGAACATACACCCGGTTCCACATGTTTGTCACCACCGATATTCCGTTGTGACGAAAATCGAAGCCGCGACGGTATACCCCGGCGCTCGGCTCTGCCATGTGAGAAGTCGGAGTCGCACTCGGACACGCCGCGCCGCGAGCGGCGTCGTCGGCGCGTCACGACCAGGCTCCGACTTCTCGCCCACCCGCCCGCAAGCCCCCTCCGCCGACGGTCGGGTACCGGGAAAGCCGAACGCCCCCTGTCCCGGAGGACAGGGGGCGTTCGAGCGGGTGTCGTGCCTTACTTGGCGGCGACGACCTGCAGCGTGATGACAGCGGTCACGTCGTCGTGCAGACGGACGGTGGCCTCGTGCTCACCGGTCGACTTGATCGCCGACGTGATGTGCACCTTGCGCTTGTCGATGGTGCCGAGACCGGCGGCCGCGACGGCCTCCGCGACATCGGCGGTCTTGACCGAACCGAAGAGGCGACCCTCGGCGCCCGCCTTGACGGCGAGACGGACCTTGGTGCCCTCGATCGTGTTCTTCAGGGCCACGGCCTCGTCGCGGTCGTGGATCGCGCGAGCCTGACGAGCAGCCTGGATCGAAGCGACCTGCTTTTCGCCACCGCGGGTCCACGCCGTAGCGAAGCCCTGGGGGATGAGGTAGTTGCGGGCGTACCCGTTCTTGACCTCGACCACGTCACCGGCGCTTCCGAGCCCGGCGACCTCGTTCGTGAGAATCAGCTTTGCCATGTCGGTACCCCTCAGCGGCCGGCGCCGGCGTAGGGCAGGAGAGCCATCTCGCGAGCGTTCTTGATCGCACGGGCGATCAGACGCTGCTCCTGCACGGAGACACCGGTGATACGACGGGCACGGATCTTTCCGCGCTCCGAGATGAACTTGCGAAGGGTCGCGACATCCTTGTAGTCGATGACGCCAACGCGGATGGACTTCGCGGGGGCGGCGTTCTTCGCGCCCTTCCGCGGCTTGCGGCGATCGCCGCTCGACTTTCCAGCCATTGTGTTTCCTTAGTTATGAGACGGATGCCGGAGCATCCCGAGATCCTTGATCAGAAGGGGGTGTCGTCGCCGAAGCTGCCCGGAGTGCTCCAGGCATCGGCGCTGGTCGAAGAACCGGGCGTGGACCACGGCTCCTCGGACACCTGCTGCTGCGGGCGCGACTGTCCGCCGCCGCCCTGGAAGTTGCCACCGCTCGAAGCTGCACGGGTGACCTGCGCGGTCGCGTAGCGGAGCGAGGGGCCGATCTCATCGACCTCCAGCTCGATCGCGGTGCGCTGGTTGCCCTCGCGGTCCTGGTAGGAGCGCTGACGCAGGCGGCCGGTCGCGATGACCCGCATGCCCTTGGTCAGCGAACCCGCCACGTGCTCGGCGAACTCACGCCACACGGACGCGCGGAGGAACAGTGCTTCGCCGTCCTTCCACTCGTTCGCGGCGCGGTCGAAGTTCCGAGGCGTCGACGCGATGGTGAAGTTCGCCACCGGCAGTCCGTTCTGCGTGTAGCGCAGCTCGGGGTCGGCCGTGAGGTTGCCCACCACGGTGATGACTGTTTCGCCGGCCATGAGACTTACGCCTTCGCAGCCTTGGGCTTGCGAGCTGCCTTCTCCTCGGCGCGCTTGGCCTCGGCGGCGACCTGGGCGATCGCTTCCTCGGCACGCAGCACCTTGGTGCGCATGATCGACTCGTTCAGCTTGAGCTGACGGTCGAGCTCCTGCGTGGCCTCGCTGGTAGCGGTGAAGTTGACGACGGCGTAGATGCCCTCGTTCTTCTTCTGGATCTCGTAAGCGAGACGGCGCTTGCCCCAGATGTCGACCTTGTCGATCGAGCCACCATCGTTGGTGATGACCTTCAGGAACTTGTCGAGCGTGGGGGCGACCGTGCGCTCATCGATCTCGGGGGTCAGAATGACCATGAGTTCGTACTGGTGCGTCACTTACCCACCTCCTTCGGACTAGAACGGCTCCCGGGACTTTCCCGGAAGCAGGAGGGTGTGTAGCACGTCATCCGCCCGAGCATCCGATGGACGCCGGAAGGCAGACAACCTCCACAGTCTAGCGGAGAAACCTCCGAGCCGCCTCCCGGGCCCTGCCCTGGAGGTTGACATGCTGGTGTGGTGCCCGGTGACAGCCACCGGGCGCACGACCGAAGGGGGAACGCCATGCGCGTCAACAAGTGGGGAGTCGGCGTCGTTCTCGCCGCTTCCGTCCTGCTCGCCGGATGCTCTGCCGGAGCATCCGAGAAGCCGGCCGATGAGAAGCCGACCACCGCCTCGCAGGAGGAGACCACCACGTCGTCCGACTGCCCCGCGCTCAGCGAGGGTGCCGCCGTCGACGGCGCCGCGCTCGGCGGATGCGTCGCCGATGTGCTCGCGGAGACCGCCGGCTACGCGGCGAAGACCACGGTGATGGGGATCGAGTCGACTGCTCGCTACAACCCGTCGGAGGACGCGATCGAGTCGACCTCCGTCGCCGGGTCGCTGGTGGTCATCGGCGACCAGTTGTGGGTGAAGTCGCCGGTGGGCGACTGGCAGGTGGCGGACCCGAACTCGAGCGACCCGGTCGTCGCCGGTCTCAGCATGGGTGCCGCGGCGGTCGCGCAGACCGACCCGACGACGGTCATGCAGTCCCTGGCCGGCGAGTTCACGGTGACCGGCACGGGTTCGCGCCTCGGCCAGGAGGTGTTCCTCGTCAGCGGCGTCGTCGAGGTGCAGGGCATCTCCGTCGACGTCGTGTACGAGCTCACCGCCGACTACGTGCCGCTCGCCTCGACGAGCACCACGCAGGCGAACGGCATGACGGTCGAGACCGTCATGGAGGTCACCGAGTGGGACGTCCCGCAGGAGATCGTGGCCCCGCTCTGATCGGGAGCCGACGCGGAGGGCCGGGGCGGATGCTCCGGCCCTTCGTGCATCCGGCGCCCGTGCATCCGGGCGCCGGCGCGGCGCGAACTATAGCGAGCGGGATCCCGAAGATTAAGACTTGTATTCCGATATACCGGTGCCCAGAGTAAGAGGTGCGCTCACCTGGGCGCGGTCCCCACGAGAGCATTCCCAGCTCTCAGAAAGAAGGAATGAAAAATGGACGCTGTCCTCGGCCTCATCACCTCGCTCCTCCAGACGATCCTCGGCCTGCTCGGCGGCATCGGCGGCTGAGCTCGCCCACCGGCACACGAAGACCCCCTGCAGCAACGCTGCAGGGGGTCTTCTCGCATCGGCTCAGTCGACGACGGGCGGGATCTCCGACCAGAGGATCCGCTCCTCCGTCGTCGGCGCGACCGGGATCCGGCCGGCGCCGTCGGGCTCGGGGATCGCCGCGAGCAGGGCCTGGGTGTACGGATGCTGCGGCGCCGACCACACGCGCTCGGTCGCCCCCGCCTCCAGCACCCGGCCGGAGTACATCACGAAGGTGCGGTCGGCGATGCGGCGGACGACGGCGAGGTCGTGCGAGATGAAGAGCATCCCCGCGCCGGACTCGGCGACGAGATCGCGCATGAGCGCGGCGACGCTGGTCTGCGTCGAGGCGTCCAGGGCCGAGATCGGCTCGTCGGCGACCAGCAGCGACGGGCGCGCGGCGAGCGCGCGGGCGATCGCGATGCGCTGCTTCTGCCCGCCCGAGAACTGGTGCGGGAACCTCGTGGCGACTGTCGCCGGCAGGCCGACGCGGTGCAGCCACTCCTCCACGCGCGATCCCTCGGCACCGCGGGCACGGGCGGTGGCGATGCCGTCGGCGATCTGGTCGCCCACGCGGCGACGGGGGTTCAGCGATGTGGAAGGATCCTGGAACACCATCTGGATGCCGGTGAGCGCGACGGCGCGGCGGCGGATGCCGAGCGGCGTGACGGGCGCGTCGCGGAAGCGGACGCTGCCCGCGGCGACCTTCTCGATGCCGACGACGGCCCTGGCGAGGCTGGATTTGCCGCTGCCCGACTCCCCCACCAGCGCGACGGTCTCCCCCGGCGCCACCGTCAGGGAGACGCCGTTCACGGCGACGACCGGCGGGTTGCCCGGGTAGCGCACGACGACGTCCTGCGCGTCGAGGACGGCGGTCTCACTCATTCGGCGTCCTCCTCGGCGACGGCATCCGCGTCGGCGTCCGCTCCGGACGCCGCCGGCGGCTCCTCGATCCGCGAGCCGGGCAGGGCGGCGAGCAGCGTGCGGGTGTACTCGTGCTGCGGGGAGAGGAAGAGCGTCCGGCGGTCGGCCCGCTCGACGATCTCCCCGTTCTTCATCACGGCCACCTCGTCGGCGATCGCGCTCATCACCCCGAGGTCGTGCGTGACCAGCAGCACCGCGAGGCTCCGCTCGGTGGCGAGGTCGCGGAGCAGGCGCAGGATGCCGGCCTGCACGGTCACGTCGAGGGCGGTGGTCGGCTCGTCAGCGAGCAGCACCTCAGGGTCGCACGCCAGCGCGCACGCGATCGCGATGCGCTGGCGCTGGCCTCCGGAGAACTGGTGCGGGTAGCGCTTCAGCGCCTCGGCCGGGTTCGGCACCTGCACCGTCTGCAGCAGGTCGATCGCACGGGCCTTCGCGGCCTCGCCGCGGAGGCCCAGGTGCACGCGCATGTGGTCGGTGAGCTGGCGCCCCACGGGCAGCTGCGGATGCAGCGACGAGGACGGATCCTGGAACACCATGGCGATGCGCTTCCCGCGGACGCGGTTGAGCGCGCGCCGGCGCAGGCCGAGGAGCTCCTCCCCCGCGAGCGTGATCGATCCGCCGGTGCGGGCCTGTCGAGGGAGCAGGCCGAGCACGGCCAGGGAGGTGAGCGTCTTGCCCGATCCGGACTCGCCGGCGAGGCCGTGGATGCGACCGGCCTCGAGGTCGAGGGAGATGCCCCGCACCAGCGGGCGCCCGATGTCGATCGTGAGATCGCGGATGCTCAGCGTCTTGCGGGGGCTCGGCACGGCGCTCATGCGGTCACGACCTTCGCGTCGGCGGCATGCTCCGCCTGCTTCTCGTGCGCCATCTCGGCCGTCGGGTCGAGCACGTCGCGCATCGCGTCGCCGAGGAAGTTGAAGGCGAGCACCACGGTGAGGATCGCGAGTCCGGGGAAGACGCCGAGCCACCAGGCGTCGAAGTTCTGGATCGCGGCGGAGATCATCGAGCCCCACTCCGCCGTCGGGGGCTGCGCGCCGAGACCGAGGAAGGAGAGGCCGGAGAGCAGGAGGATCGCGGCGCCGATGTCGAGCGTCGCGAGCACCAGCACCGGACCGGCGATGTTCGGCAGGATGTCGACGAACAGGGTGCGCAGCGGCGAGTGCCCGAGCAGGCGACCGGCGATCACGTAGTTCTGTCCGCGCAGGCCCAGCACGATGCTCCTGGTGACGCGGGAGTACTGCGGCCAGGACACCACGATCGCCGCGATCACCGCGTTGAACAGCGAGGGGCCGAGCGACGCCGTGACCACCATGGCGAGGATGACCGTGGGGAAGGCCATGAACAGGTCGGTGATGCGCATCAGGGTCTCGTCGACCCAGCCGCCGAAGTAGCCGGCGACGGCGCCGATCACGGTGCCGATGACCATCGCGGCGATCACGAGCATGAGCGCCAGCGGCAGGCTCACGGTCGCGCCGGTCATCAGCCGGGAGAAGATGTCGCGGCCGTTGCCGTCGGTGCCGAGCAGCGTGTCCACCCCCGGCGGCTGCAGCCGCGGCAGGACCTGCGCGTTCGGCTCGAACGGCACCCACCACTGCGCGGTGAAGGCGACGATGATCCAGGCGGCGGCGATCAGGGTGCCGATCACGCCGAGCGGCGTGCGCCAGGCGCGCGGCCAGCGGAAGCGGAACCGCCAGGGCCCGGATGCCGAGTCGATGCGGCTCATGCGATCCTCACTCTCGGGTCCAGGACGCCGTAGAGCAGATCGACGACGAAGTTGATGAGGAGGTAGATGAGTCCGACCACGAGGCCGACGCCCATGATTCCGGTGAGGTCGAGGTTCGCCGCGGAGTTGTAGGCGTAGGTGCCCAGGCCCGGCCAGGCGAACACGGACTCGACGAGCACCGTTCCGGAGAGCAGCGATCCGAAGGCGACGCCGACGACGGTGAGGATCGGGAGGGAGGCGCCGCGGAGCACGTAGTCGAGGATCACGCGCATCGCCGGGAGGCCCTTCGCCCGCGCGGCCCGTACGTAGTCGCTGCCGAGGACCTCGAGCACCGAGGTGCGGATGAAGCGGGTGAGCAGGCCGATCGTCACGAGCGACAGCACCAGGATCGGCAGGGCGAGATGCGCGAGGGCGTCGAAGTAGCCGACGCCGTCTCCGTTCAGGAGGTAGTCGATCGTGTACATGCCGGTCACGCGCGGCGGCGGCGTGATCGACGGGGAGATCCGTCCGGAGCCGGGGGCGATGTGCAGCTGCAGGAAGAAGACGTAGAAGCTGACCAGCGCGAGCCAGAACGTCGGCACGCTGAGCCCGACCAGGGTGACCACGCGGATCACCTGGTCGGTCACGAGCCCGCGGCGGTACGCAGCGAGGGTGCCGAGCACGGTGCTCACCGCGAGGCTGACGATGATGGCGCCGATCGCGATCTCGATCGTCGCCGGCACCGCGGTGGCGAGGTCGCTGGTGACCGGACGACCGGTCACCAGCGACGTGCCGAGGTCCCCGCGGAGCAGGTTCCCCATGTAGATGAAGTACTGCACGACGAGCGGCTGGTCGAGTCCGTGCGCCTTGATGAAGGCCTCCCGCGTCGCCGGGTTCTGCGACGCCCCCTCCCCCAGTGCCGCGGAGACCGGGTCTCCCGGCACCAGGTTGGTGAGGGCGAACGTCACGATCGTGACGCCCACGAGCAGGAGCAGCGAGGTGCCGATCCGGCGCAGCAGGTACCCGACCAGCGGCGACCGGCGCCGTTGCGCCTGCCGCTGCACGGCCACTGTCGTCATGAGACCGCGCCTCTCAGCCGGCGGGGTTGATCTCGGCGATGTCCATCTCCCACACCGAGTTGTACACGGCGCCGGTGACGGCATCCGCCGTGGCGATGTTGCGTCCGGGGACGATCAGCGGCACGAACGGGCCCTCTTCCTGCATGGCCTCCGCGAAGGCGGTGAACGCCTCGCTGCGGGTGCCGGCATCCGAAGCGCTGGCGGCGCCGGCCGCGATGCCCGCGATCTCCGGGTTCGCCTCGGCGGTCCAGCCGGCGCGCAGGCCGACCTTCAGGCCGGGGCCGAAGGGCAGGAAGTTCGCCGAGTCGGCGTAGTCGGGGCCCCAGAACCAGAGGCCGAAGCCCTCGGTGCCGTTGACGTAGGCGTCCAGCTCCGTGGCGAACGGCTGCGGTGCGAGCTCGACCGTGATGCCGGCATCCGCCAGCTGCGCCTGGATGCGCTCGGCGAGCGGGGTGAACTCGACGCCGCCGACCGGGTAGTCGTTCGGGAACTGCAGCGTCAGGGTCTGACCCGCGTAGCCCGCCTCGGCGAGCGCGGCCTCGGCCTTGTCGAGGTCCTGCTCGACGCCGCCCTCCAGCGCGCCCTCGAATCCGGGCGGGATGACGCCGGTGGCCTGCACCGCGCCGGCGCCGGCCAGCTCGAGCAGAGCGTCGTAGTCGAGCGCGTAGCGGATCGCCTCGGCGATCTTCACGTTCGCGAGCTCGCCCGCGACCGCCTCGGACTGGTTCAGCAGCAGGAAGATGGTCTGCCCGGACGGGACCGACTCCACCTGGAGGCCGTCGCCGAGGCCGGCGACCTGGTCGCCGTTGAGGTCCATCGCGACCATCGAGTCGCCGCCCTTGAGGTTCGCGAGCTGCGTGGCGCTCTCGGAGACGTTGCGCACGACCACGCGGTCGTAGCCGGCCTCCTCATCGCCGTTGTACTCCTCGTTCTTGGTCAGCACGACCTGCGAGGTGAGGTCGAGGCTGTCGAGCACGTAGGGCCCGGAGCCCGCCGACGCCCCGTCGAGGTACTTCTGCGCGCTGTCCGCGCCGTCGACGGTGCCGCCGTTCTCGATGACCACATCGGAGTTCACGATGCCGAGCGCGGGGTTGGCGAGGATCGCCGGGAGCTGGAGCAGCGGGGTCTCGGAGGTGATCGAGATCGTCTTCTCGTCGACCTCGCTGACCGTCAGGCCGCCGAGGAGGAAGTTCGGCTTGGCGTCGGTCATGCCCTGGATGCGCTGCAGGGTGAAGACGACGTCCTTGGCCTCGATCGGCGAGCCGTCGGAGAAGACGCGGTCGCCCTCGAGCGTGAAGGTGAACTCGGTGGCGGCGTCGTTCTGCTCCCAGGAGGCGAGGCCGGGCACCGGGGTGGAGACGTCGGAGCCCTCGAAGTCGACGAGGGTCTCGTAGAGGGCCTTCGCGATCATGTTGCCGGTCGGGTCGTAGGTGTGGCCCGGGTCGCCGGTCTCGATGGAGAAGGCCGTGTCGATGACGAGCGAGTCGCCGCCGTTCGAGCCGCCGCCGTCGTTCGCGGAGTTGCCTCCGGAGCATCCGGCGAGAGCCAGGAGCGCGACCGCTCCCAGGGCGATGAACGATGTGCTGCGGGGCGACACCATGGTGACCTCCAAGGGCGAGGAGTACATTCGGGTAGGTCGACACCGTTGTGGACGACCGGGATCAGATTCCCACGTTATGCGACGATCCGTCTATCAAGAATGCGTAACGCTGACAGGATCTGATGTCAGCCCCCGAGTTCAGGAGCAATATGTCCAGCAGAGACACCGAAGTCCCGAAGCAATCTGGACGAAGTGCCATGCCGCTCGACGATGTGTCGTACAGAATCCTCGACGTGCTGCGCGACAACGGCCGCGTGTCGATCGCGGCCCTCGCCCACAGAGTGGGCATCTCGCGCGCGAACGCCTACACGCGGGTGGAGTCGCTCGTGCACGACGGCGTCATCGCGGGGTTCAGCGCGCGGGTGGATCCGGCCAAGGCAGGGCTGTCCATCGGCGCCCTCGTGTTCGTCACGGTGTTCCCGCAGGCCTGGGCCTCGTTCCGGGAGCGGATCGTCGAGATGCCGGACGTCGAGTGGTGCGCGATCACCACCGGCGAGCACGACGCCATGCTCCTCATCCGCGCCGTCGACGTCAGCGGTGTGCACGAGTTCTCCACCGGCGTGATCGCCCAGCTCCCGGAGGTCCGCACCGTGGTCAGCGTCGTCGTGCTCGACGAGGTGGTCCGCCGGCCGTACCTGCTGCCGTCGGACCTGCCGGAACGCGAGGTCGAGATCCCCCTCGGCATGACGCGATGGACCCCGGCGTCGCCCGGCCGGGACGCCCTGCCTCCGCGCTGAGCTCCGCTGCGGACTCAGCGCGCGGGGATCTCCTCGCACACGCTGAGCTGCGGGGCCCCGTGCATCTCGTAGTGCTCGACGAGGCGGATGAGCCCGTCGTCGGTGAGCTCCAGCTCGCTCTCGCCCTCGCCGATCACGACCGTGCCGTCGGCGACGAGGACGTGCACGAAGGACACCCAGATGGAGTCGCCCGTGCGCGTGCCGACGAAGCGCCCGAACGTGACGGTGTCGCCGTGGTAGTCGCCCCAGATCGCGCCGTCGCGCTCCCAGTACGTGAACTCGCTCGGCGCCTCGGGATCGACCGCCGAGGTCGTCGACGACACCATCCGGAACCGGCGGCCGTCGAGGGAGGGGATGGTTGCTGTGGCGCTCACCCCTCGATTATGGACGATCCCGCAGCCGCCGCCGCTCGCCCTCGAGCTGGGCGAAGATCAGCAGCGTCGTCCACTCGCCCTTGAACCAGGAGCTCTCCACGAGGCGCGCCTCCCGGCGGAAGCCCAGCCGCTCGACCACTCCGGCCGATGCCGTGTTCCGCTCGTCGACGCGGGCGATGATCCGGTGCAGGCCCCATCCGTCGAAGCCGAGGTCCAGGAGCGCGGCGACCGCCTCCGTGGCGTAGCCGCGGCCGGAGAAGGCCGGATCGAGGATGTAGCCGACCTCGCCCTCGCGGTCGTTCTCGCTGCGCCACATCAGCACGACGTCGCCGACCAGGCGGCCCGTCTCCCGCTCCTCGATGCCGAGGCAGATGCCGTCTCCCTCCTTCTCGAAGCGGGTGCCCGCCCAGCGGGTCGCGATCCGCTCCTCGATCTCGGCCAGGGTGAGCGGCCCGTAGGGCACGTACCGCACCGACTCGGCATCCGACTTGTACCCGAGCATCGGCACGGCGTCCTCGCGCGTGAGCGGACGCAGCAGCAGTCTCTCGGTGCGGAGCGGGTACGCGGGCTCGAACATCGGCTCTCCGTTTCCGCGGCGGCGCGCTGCCGACGCGGCTCCCACCGTAACGCGGGGTACCGTGGGTCGCATGGAGTGGATTGCCGATCCCTCGGCGGGGGCATGGTTGCGAGAGCGGCTCGATGACGAATGGGACTCGATGCACGTCGTGGTTCCACGCGGCTACGCCGCCTACGCGCGGGTCCTGCATCCGGCGGCGGTCCGCTCGCTGCCCGATCGCCCGGTGCCGACGGGCGAGGAGTGGGAGCGGATGCCGGACGGCGAGCGCGAGCGCCTGTTCGGGCTCCTACGCGACGAGCCGGCGACCTGGGCGGAGGCGGCGGCCGCGTTCGGGAGCGTGCGGCATCCGCTCGCCCAGTGGCAGCGGATCGTGCGCACGCCGGAGGGATCCGACTGGCATCAGCGAGTCTCGCCGGACGGACGCGAGTTCACGGCGCCGGAGGAGGGGCGGCTCGCCCCCGAAGCCCTCGCCGTCGTCGCCGGCCACCTGGCGGCGCACACCACCACGCCGGATGCGGGCGCCGCCGCGCTGTGGGAGGGCTGGGGCGACCTGCTGGGGCATCTCGGCCACGAGCCGTCGCGTGCGTTCCTCACGTTCTCCGACGAACCGGCGCACGAAAGGGTCCTCGGGCGCAGCTTCCGAGACTCCTTCAACAACGTCTTCCGCAAGCCCACCTGGCAGGAGGGCATCCTGTCGCGGGAGATCTCCGAGGCGCCCCGCCTGGAGCTCCCCGGCCGAGGGTACGTGCTGTTCTCCGCATCCGCGACGGACTTCGCAGACCCCGGCTGGGTTCTGCGCGCGCCCTGGCGCGACCGTCCTGCCGAGGAGCACGGCTTCCCGCCGAGCGCCCACAGCCCCAGCATCCTCTGGCCCGCCGACCGCGCGTGGGTCATGGTCAGTGAGATCGACTTCGACTCCACGATCGTCGCGGGCTCCCCGGAGCTCATCGCCGCGCTGTGCGCGGACCCGTGCCTGGAGGCGCTGCCGATCTCCGAGGGCGCCGCACTGACCTGGGACTCCGACGAGGCGAACCGATGACCACGCCCGCACCTCAGCTCTCCTTCGACGCCTCCGCGCTCACCGAGCCGGTCGACCCGCGGGCTGTGAGCGCCTTCGCCGCCGAACTCCGCGCGCGGCGCAGGTCGGGCATCTCGGTGGCCGCGATCATCATCCTCGCGTTCGTCATCGTCGCCGGCATGGTGATCGTGCCGACCGTGTTCTCCCTCCTGATCGGCATCGGGCAGTCCGGCCACGCACCCGTGGTCGCCGCGCTGCCGATGCTGTTCATCCTGTTCGTGATCCTCGTCGGCGGCGGGATCGCCTGGGCGGGGTGGCGCTCCGCCCGCGTCACCCGCTATCGCCTGAACCGGTTCGCGCAGGCGAACGGCATGTCCTACGAGGAGCGCATCGCCGACCCTCCCCTGCCCGGGATGATCTTCAGCCTGGGCTCGGGGCGGCTCTCCACCGACCTCCTGCGCGGCACGCAGCCGCGCTTCGTCGAGTTCGGGAACTACCAGTACACGGTGAAGTCGGGGAAGAACTCCACCACCTACCGCTGGGGGTACGTCGCCGTGAAGCTCGACGTGCCGCTGCCGAACATCGTCCTCGATGCGACGGGCAACAACGGCTTCGGCTCCAACCTCCCGGCCGCCTTCGACAAGGAGCAGCGGCTGTCGCTCGAGGGCGACTTCGACCAGCACTTCACCCTCTACTGCCCCGCCGGCTACGAGCGCGATGCGCTCTACCTGTTCACGCCCGACATCATGGCGCGGTTCATCGACAACGCGGCCGAGCTCGACGTGGAGATCGTCGACGACTGGCTGTTCCTCTACACGCGCCGGAAGGTGTCGACGCTGGACCCCGCCACCTGGGCATGGCTGTTCGGCACCGTCGGCGCGCTGATCGCGAAGTTCGACCAGTGGGCGCGCTGGCGCGACGAGCGGCTGCTCGCCGAGAACCCTGGGCTCTCCGCTCCGGCACCCGTGGACGCGGCATCCGCGAACGAGCGGCTCCCGTTCGCTCCCCCTGCCGGCCTGCTCACCCCTCCGCCTGGTGTCGCGCACGAGGGCCGTCGCCTCAAGCGTCGCGTGCAGTGGCTGCCGATCGTGTTCGTGATCCTCATCGCCGCGTTCTGGCTGTGGAGCAGGATGCTCTGAACGGCTCTGGGCCGACGGCGGATATTTGGGGGTGGGTGCCGATTGGGACCAGTCACCCACCCCGTTCCCCCCTCGGGAACAGAAGAAGAACGCTCTCCCTCCGCATGGCGGCGCGGCCGCCCGCGCGTGCGATCAGCTGGGGACTGACATCGTGCACGCGTATGCGGAAAGGGTATACCGAGGCACGTTGCAACCGGTTGCGGCCCGGTTGCCACCACGCTCAGCGCAGGCCGAACCAGTCCAGTTCGGCGTCGTTGAGCATCCGTGAGCGGATGAGGAATCGCATGCCGGTCGGACCCTCGACGCTGAACCCGGCTCCCCTCCCCGGCACCACGTCGATCGTCACGTGCGTGAACTTCCAGTACTCGAACTGCGACGCCGACATGTAGACCTCGACCGGCTCCGCGAGCCCGACGTCGAGGCGGCCGAGCAGCACGTCCCCCGGTCCGGTGAGGAACATCCCGACCGGGTAGCACATGGGTGACGAGCCGTCACAGCATCCGCCGGACTGGTGGAACATGAGCGGTCCGTGCTGTGCGGTGAGCTCGCGGACGAGAGATGCCGCGGCATCCGTCACGTCGACCCGCTGGTAGGTGCCGATGCTGACCATGTCTCTGCCTTCCTGCATGGTGCCGGGCGGGCGCGTCCCGAGTGCGCGCCCGCCCGGTGGCGGATCAGAAGAAGCCCATCGGCCCCTCGGCGTAGGAGACCAGGAGGTTCTTCGTCTGCTGGTAGTGATCGAGCATCATCTTGTGGTTCTCGCGGCCCACGCCCGACTGCTTGTACCCGCCGAACGCGGCGTGCGCCGGGTACTGGTGGTAGGTGTTCGTCCAGACGCGACCGGCCTCGATGGCCCGGCCGGCGCGATAGGCGGTGTCGCCGTCGCGGCTCCAGACGCCGGCGCCGAGGCCGTAGAGGGTGTCGTTCGCGATCGAGATCGCGTCGTCGAAGTCGTCGAAGCTCGTGACCGAGAGCACCGGCCCGAAGATCTCCTCCTGGAAGATCCGCATGTCGTTGGTGCCCTCGAACACGGTCGGCGCGACGTAGTAGCCGTCGCTGAGATCGCCGCCGAGGTCGACGCGCTCACCGCCCGTGAGCAGCCTCGCGCCGCCCTGCTTCCCGATGTCGATGTAGCTGAGGATCTTCTCCAGCTGGTCGTTCGACGCCTGGGCGCCGATCATCGTGGCGGGGTCGAGCGGATTGCCCTGAACGACCTTCTTGACCCGTTCCAGGCCGTCTGCGAGGAATCCGTCGTAGATCGACCGGGCAATCAGGGCCCGCGACGGGCACGTGCACACCTCGCCCTGGTTCAGCGCGAACATCGTGAAGCCCTCGAGCGCCTTGTCGTAGTACGGGTCGGAGGTGGAGCGGGCGACGTCCTCGAAGAAGACGTTGGGGCTCTTGCCTCCGAGCTCCAGCGTGACCGGGATCAGGTTCTGCGAGGCGTACTGCATGATCAGCCGGCCGGTCGTGGTCTCGCCGGTGAACGCCACCTTGCGGATGCGCTTGTGCTGCGCGAGCGGAGCGCCCGCCTCGATGCCGAATCCGTTCACGATGTTCACGACGCCGGCAGGCAGCAGGTCGCCGATGATCTCGAACAGGAACAGGATGGATGCCGGCGTCTGCTCGGCCGGCTTGATGACGATGCAGTTGCCTGCGGCGAGCGCGGGCGCGAGCTTCCAGACCGCCATGAGGATCGGGAAGTTCCACGGGATGATCTGCCCGACCACGCCGAGCGGCTCGTGGAAGTGATAGGCGACGGTGTTGTCGTCGAGCTGGCTGATGCCGCCCTCCTGGGCGCGGAGCACGCCGGCGAAGTAGCGGAAGTGGTCGATCGCGAGCGGGATGTCGGCGGCGAGCGTCTCGCGCACCGGCTTGCCGTTCTCCCAGGTCTCCGCGATCGCGATCTCCTCGAGGTGCTGCTCCATGCGGTCGGCGATCCGGTTGAGGATGACAGCCCGCTCGGCGGGGCTGGTCTTGCCCCAGCTCGCGAACGCCTTCCAGGCGACGTCGACCGCGCGGTCGACGTCCTCGGCGGTGCCGCGCCCGACCTCGGTGAACGGCTTGCCGTTGACGGGGCTGACGTTCTCGAAGTACTGGCCCTTCACGGGTTCGACGAACTCGCCGCCGATGTAGTGGCCATAGCGGGGGCGGTAGCTGGCGAGGGCTCCGGGCTGTCCGGGAGCGGCATAGGCGGTGGACACGTCTTCTTCGACGATGGTCATCGTGACTCCTTCGACGGGCCGCGGCGTCGGTGCTCTGCGGCTGTGCTCCCGACGGTAGGCCGCGCGAGGTTGCGTCCCGATGCGCAACGTTGCGAGAAGTTGCGGGGTCTCGGGAGTCGCCGCCGGCCTGCGCATCCGACCCGCGCCCGTTCCGGTCGCACCTGATCACCCGCGCCTCGCTCCGGTCGCAGCTCGGCACAGTCCGGAACGCCGACACTGTGCTCAACTGCGACCGGAAGCCGAACCTGATCACCCGCGCCTCGCTCCGGTCGGAATCGCGAGTGCACGCCGAGGGCCCGGAGCGGGCGGGTGCTCAGTCCTCTTCGAGGCGGGAGATCCGGGCGACCAGTCCGGCGCGCTTCGGCGAGCGGGCGGGGAGCATCTCGAGGGCGAGGCGCAGCACCTGAGCATCCGCCTGTCCCTCGGGGATCTCCGCGTAGGCGAGCAGCACGTCGATGCTCGCCTCCGACAGCATCGCCTCCCGGAGGGCGGCCCGCACCGTGTCACGGAAGTCCTCGACCCCGGGCGCAGTCGACTCGGGAAGCACCGGTCCGCGGTAGGAGGTCAGCGCGACCCGATGCGCACCCCGGTCGAGCAGCGACAGCACGTCGTGCGCATCGGTGTCGAGCGGCACCGGCAGCCGGTACGGGCGAGACTCGGGCACGAGCCCTGGGGCATGACGCTCGAGCACCTTGCGCAGCCGCACCATCTCGGGACGGAGCGTGTCGGGCGAGGCATCCGGTCCGTAGACGAGCTCCGCGAGACGCTCGGCCGACAGGCCCTGCCGGTGCACCGCGAGCATGAGCAGGATGGCGGCATGCCGGGCGCTGAGCTCGATGACCGACTCCTCGAGGGCCGTCTCGGTCTCCAGTCGGGCACGGTCGCGGCCGAGCACGTGAAGGGTGGCGCGTGCCGTCGGCTTCGCGCGCGGCGCCGGCGCGGAGGTGCGATGCGATTCGCTGCGCTCCCGGAGCCGGGCGACGAGCAGCTCCGACTCGACGGCACGCGCGGTGGCATCGACGAGGAGCCGCGCCTGGTGCGAGACCACCTCCTCACCGCCGGTGATGTCGATCACGCCGAGCACGCGCTGCGTCTCCGGGTCCCTCACCGGAGCCGCCGTGCACGACCACGGATGCACGAGCCGGTTGTAGTGCTCGGCCCCGCGGATCTGCACCGACTGGCCGAGGGCCAGAGCGGTTCCGGGTGCGGCCGTGCCGACGGCGTCCTCGGCCCAGTTCGCGCCCGCGACGAAGCCCATGTCGCCGGTGAGCGAGCGCAGCTGCCGGTCGCCCTCCACCCACAGCAGCCGTCCGGCCTGATCGCCGACGGCGATGACGACGCCGGAGTCCTCCCCGGAGCCGGGGAGGAGCAGGGCGCGGATCATGTCCATGACGGAGGCGAGCGGGTGCGACAGCCGGTACGCCTCCAGCTCCTCGGTGACGAGTTCGAGCGGGGGCGCGCCCTCCGGGCCGACGCGGCCACGCCACGATCGCTCCCAGGACTCCCGGATCAGCGGACGCACCTGCTGCAGCCTCTTGTCGTCGAGGTTGCCGGCGATGAGCTCCTCGTGGGCGCGCTCGATGAGGAGCCGGGACGCCTTCGGATCGGCGTCACCCGAGGCATGCCACGGCGCGGCCACAGCGTCTCCGATCGTCGGCGGGGGAGCGTTCCCAGTGTACGAGCAGGGGGATGCGGGCGGAACCGCGCCTGCCTGCGCTCGGGTGCGCGTGGTTCGGAGCGGATGCCGCGGCGCGCCGGATCCACACTTCGCGCACTACTGTGCACTGCGTGGTAGTGTGCACTGCATCGAAGGAGGTCCGATGGACACCACGCAGTTGCTCAAGGGCGTGCTCGATGTGGCCGTGCTCGCCGTGCTCCGCACCGAGGACGGCTACGGCTACGACATCGTCCGCAGGCTCAGGGATGCCGGACTCGGCGACGTCGGCGACGCATCCGTGTACGGCACGCTCCGCCGCCTGTACGCGGCGGGCAGCCTCTCCAGCTACGTCGTCCCGTCCGACGGCGGACCGCACCGCAAGTACTACGCGATCAACGCTCAGGGCCGCAGCGCCCTGGAATCCCAGACCGTCACCTGGTTGGACTTCGCCGGCGCGATGTCCGCCCTCCTCGATGAGAACCGCGCCGGCGCATCCGTGAACGGAGAGAACTGATGAACGACACCGACGTCTCCATCGACGAGCGCATCCGCTCGTTCGCCGCCTCCGTCCGGCGGCACCTCGACGACCTTCCCGAGGACGAGCTCGACGAGATCCTCGGCGGTCTCACCGCCGACCTCGCCGAGCAGGCCGCCGACAACGGCGGTGTCCTCGAGCTGGGCGATCCGGCGGACTACGCGGAGGAGCTGCGCAGCGCGGCCGGGTTCCCGCCGCGCGGCGAGGCCGTGAAGCGTCCCCCGTTCGGCGAGCGGTTCACGGCGTGGCGGCGCGGGATCGCCGACGGCATCCGGCGCAATCCGTTCGGCGCCTGGCTGCTCGACCTGCTCGTGTCGCTGCGGCCGGTGTGGTGGGTGCTGCGTGGGTTCGGCATGTTCGCAGCGCTCGGCGGTCTCCTGCGCATCAGTCCATTCGGGTACCCGTTCGGCAGCGATCAGTACGGAGTCCTGCCATCCTCGCCTCTCGGCTGGCTTCCGCTGCTCGCTCTGGTGATCACCAGCGTCCAGTGGGGTCGCGGGAACTGGCTCCCCGGCATGTGGCTCCGACACGTCCGCACGGTCACGAGCGTCGTCGCTGTCCTGGTTCTTCCCTTCGCCCTCGTCGCAGCTTTCAGTCCGCGGGTCGAGTACGTCGACGACGGCGGATACATGCCGCAAGGCCTGCTTCTCGACGGCGTCCAGGTCAACAACATCTTCGCCTACGACGCCGACGGGAATCCCATAGACCAGGTCCAGCTGTTCACGGGCAAGGGAACGCCGCTCAACCTATACGGTGCCGATGGAACCAACACGATCTTCGGTGACGGCACCATGTCGGAGTTCGGCACCCAGGACAACGGGGAACTCGCCACGATCCCGCTGGAGGACTACCGCGGTCAGGCCATCTGGAACGTCTACCCGCTCGACGAAGCACAGATGGACAACACCCGCGGTCTTCCGAAGATGTCGACGAAGCGGCAACCCGAGCCTCCCTTCCAGAAGGCCCCGAGCATCCTTTCGACTGCACCGAGTCCCACGCCCACTCCCGGCGTCACCGAGCCGCAGCCCACTGAGACCCCGGCGCCGTGAGGGGCGAACATGGCCGACAGGATCATCTCGATCGACATCACTCACCTCGTCACAGCCGCGCTGGCACAGCAGCACCCTGAACCCGACGACCCGGAGGAGTGACCTTCCGGGTGCGGATCGCAGGCGGAATCCACAGATGCAGGTCCAGAAAGCGCTTCTTCGACCTGCATCCGTGAATCGATCCTGCAACGGAACGTGGGAACGGACGGATGCCGCGGGCGCAGGTCGCCGGCCGGCTCAGCCGCGGGCGGCCCACCAGTCGCGGAGCCGCTGCTCGGCGGCATCCGGTCCGATGACGCCCTCGTCGAGGCGCAGGTCGAGCAGGAACCGGTAGGCCTCTCCGACCTCGCGGCCGGGCGTGATGCCGAGGATCTGCTGGATCTGGTTGCCGTCGAGCTCGGGACGGATGCTGTCGAGCTCCTCCTGCTCGCGGAGCGCCGAGATGCGCGACTCGATGTCGTCGTAGGCTCCGGCGAGACGGGCCGCCTTGCGCTTGTTGCGGGTGGTGACATCGGCGCGGGTGAGGATGTGCAGCCGCTCCAGCTCCTCCCCCGCGTCGCGCACGTAGCGGCGCACCGCGGAGTCGGTCCAGGCGCCCTCCGCGTAGCCGAAGAAGCGCAGGTGCAGCTCGATGAGCATCGCTACGGAGTCGGTGGTGGCCGTGTCGAACCGCAGCGCCTGCATCCGCTTGCGGGCCATGCGCGAGCCGACCACGTCGTGGTGGTGGAAGGTGACCGCTCCCCCGGCCTCGAGCTTGCGGGTGCGGGGTTTGCCGATGTCGTGCAGCAATGCGGCGATGCGCAGCGCGACGTCGGGCTCGGCACCGGGATGCCGCGCCTGCTCGAGCTCGATGGCCTGACTGAGCACGGTGAGCGAGTGCTCGTAGACGTCCTTGTGGTGGTGGTGCTCGTCGACCTCGAGGCGCAGGGCGCTGACCTCGGGGAGGAACTCCTCGATGAGGCCGGTGTCGACGAGGGCGCGGATGCCGCGCACAGGGTCGTCCGTCTGCATGAGGCGCACGAGCTCGGACTGGATGCGCTCGGGGCTGACGATCTTCAGCGTCTCCCGCAGCTCGGCGATCGCGCCGGCTGTCGCGTCGTCGATGGCGAAGCCGAGCTGGGCGCTGAAGCGGGCGGCGCGGAGCATCCGGAGCGGGTCGTCGCCGAAGGACACATGCGGGTCGGTGGGCGTGCGCAGGATGCCGGCGACGAGGTCCTCGACGCCGCCGGTGGGGTCGATCAGTTTCACGGCCGGCACCTGAAGGGCCATGGCGTTGACGGTGAAGTCGCGGCGCAGCAGGTCGCCGTCGATCGTGTCGCCGAACTCCACGGTGGGCTTGCGGGTCACGCCGTCGTAGCTGTCGGCGCGATACGTGGTGATCTCGACCTGCTCGCCCTGCACGCGCGCGCCGATCGTGCCGAACGCGCGCCCGATGTCCCAGTGCGCGGTCGAGATCGGCTTGACGACCGCCAGGATGTCGTCGGGCTGCGCGTTCGTCGTGAAATCGAGGTCGTGGGTCGTGCGGCCGAGCAGCGCGTCGCGCACCGGTCCTCCCACGACGGCCAGGTCGAAGCCGGCGGCCGCGAACGCCTCGGCGAGGGTGCGGACGACCGGATTCTCGGCGAGCGCGCCGAGACGGGCGAGGCCGTCAGCCATGTTGAGCATGGGTTCCAGCGTACCGGCCGGGGACCGGGGGCTTCCGCGTGCACGGCTGCGGATGACGACGGCGACACGCCGCGGCATCCCCCCTTGCCGCCGGCGTGCCGGCCGCCATCTCCGAAGCTGTGCTCCCGGGGGCGGGAGGTCAGAAGAGCGGGTTCTCGCCGCGCGCCTGCGCGACGGCGGCCGCGCGGTCCTTCGTGTGCTTTCTGAGGAGAAGCACAAGGATGACTCCGCCGAGCACGGCGATGCCGGCCAGGACGGCCCGTCCGAGGTCGGCGTCCACGAAGGCGTAGACGGCGATCCCGGCCGCCAGCAGCGGGGCCTCGATCAGCGCGAACCGCAGGAACAGCCTCGCCTGACGGGCGGCATACTCCTGCTCGACAGCGCGGACGCGGGCATCGACCGTGGACTCGCCGGGGTAGCTCATGTCTCCACGGTACCGGGGGCGTGTCCGTGTCCTGTCGTCCGCCGCCTCGGTCGGGGGTCTCGCGCTTGCGCCGCACGTGCGAAAAGTCGGAGCGGATGCGCGACACGCCGCGCGGCGGCATCCGTCACCGGCGTCGCGCGCCGGAACTCCGACCTTTCGCACGCCAGGTGCGGACGAGGGCGCGGACCAAGGGGCGGATGCGGCCGCCGGCCCGGCCGACGGCGCCCCACCGCCCGCGTCAGGCGACGGGCTCGCCCCGCACCGGCCCCTCGGTGTTCGGCTTCCAGCCGAGCGCCGGGGCGACGTGCTTCGCGAACGACTCGAGGACGTGCAGGTTGTAGTCCGGGCCGAGCTGATTGGGGATGGTGAGCATGAGGGTGTCCGCGGCCATGACCGCCTCGTCGGCGCGCAGCTGCTCGATGAGCACGTCGGGCTCGGCGGCGTAGGTCTTGCCGAAGGTGGAGCGGAACCCGTCGATGACGCCGATCTGATCGGCGCTCTCCTCGCTGCGCAGGCCGAAGTACGCGCGGTCCATGTCGGACACCAGCGGGAAGACGCTGCGGCTGACCGAGACGCGGGGGCTGCCGGTGTGGCCGGCCTCCTTGTAGGCGGCGCGGAACAGGTCGATCTGCTCGCGCTGCAGCTCGTGGAACGGCTGGCCGGTGGCCTCGGTGAGCAGCGTGGAGCTCATCATGTTGAGCCCCTTGCGGCCGGTCTCCTCGGCGGTCGCACGGGAGCCGGCGCCCCACCAGATGTGGTCGCGCAGCGTCGGCGACTGCGGCTCGATCGCGAGGTAGCGGCCCGCACCGACCATGCGGGGGTCGCCGGGGGCGATGCGCTCGCCCTCGATGGCAGCGAGGAAGATGTCGAACTTCTCCCTGGCGAGCACGCTGCCGCGCTCCGGATCCTCCTGGTCGACGTACCCGAACGTCTCGTAGCCGCGCAGCGCCGTCTCGGGTGACCCGCGGCTCACGCCGAGCGCGATGCGCCCGCCCGCGATGAGGTCGAGCGCCGCGGCCTCCTCGGCGAACTGCAGCGGGTTCTCGTACCGCATGTCGATCACGCCGGTGCCGACCTCGATCCGGGTCGTCCTCGCCGCCATCGCCGACAGCAGCGGCATCGGCGAGGCCGCCTGGCGCGCCCAGTGGTGCACGCGCACGTACGCGCCGTTGACCCCGATCTCGTCGGCGCCCTCGGCGATGGCGATGGTCTGGTTCAGCATGTCCCCCGCGGTGCGGGTCGCCGAACCGGGCACGTCGCCGTAGTGCCCGAACGAGAGGAATCCGAAAGCCTTCATGATCTATTCGAACGCATGGATGCCGGGCGCTATTCCGCGGTGTGACGCGGCGCCGGGACCGACCGTGAGGCCGGGTACAGGACCCGGCCCCACGGTCGGATGCGTCATCGCCTCATTTCACGACGTTGAACGCGTTGACGTTGCCCGCGCCGTAGAACCCGTTGCGCGCGCCCCCCGTGCAGGTCGCCGGCCAGCCGGGACGGGGCTCGTAGACGCCGTCGGGGCACGTCAGAGCGGTCGCGGTGCGCTCGAGGAACGAGGCGAGCTCACCGGGCTTCATGCCGGGGTGCGCCGACAGGGCGAGTGCCGCGACGCCGGCCGCATGCGGCCCCGCCATCGAGGTGCCCTGCTTGTAGCCCCAGCCGTCGCCCGTCGTCGGGCTCCAGGTCGTCGAGAGCACCGCGTCGGTGATCGTCGACGAGGCGCCGCCGGTGCGGAAGCGGGTGTCGCCACCGGGTGCCGTCACGTCGACGACGCCCTGGCCGTAGGAGGAGTAGTAGCTCTTCTGCTCGGTCGGGCCGACGGCCGAGACCGTCACGACCCCGGGCGCCTCAGCGGGCAGATCGCGGCAGGCGCCCGTGATGGTGCGGTCCTCGACGGGGTAGCTGCCGTCGTTCGGGCTTCCGGAGTCCACGAACTTGTGCTGCAGGTCGACGTTGCTGTTGCCCGCCGAGGCGACGTTCAGAGTGCCCTTCTCCGCCGAGTAGCGGATCGCGCGCTGCACGGCCTCCCACACGGGCCGCTGGCGCGGGTCGTTCACGCAGTTGAACTCCCACGGGTCGATGAAGTAGCTGTTGTTCGTCACCGGCATCCCGTGGTCGGCCGCCCAGAGGAACCCGCAGACGGCGGCCTCCGGATAGATGAAGCCGTCGTCGTTCACGACCTTCACCGAGGCGACCTTCACCCCGGGCGCGACACCCGCGATGCCGACGCCGTTGATGGCCGCGGCGATGGTGCCGGCGACGTGCGTGCCGTGGTCGGAGGTGGTCGGGTTCCACGCCGCCTCGCTGGTGTCGACGACGCCGCCGAGGCACGAGGCGCTCTGGTCGAAGGCGATCTGAGACGCGAGGTCCGGGTGGGTCGAGGAGATGCCCGAGTCGAGCACTCCGACGACGACCGAGGAATCGCCGGTCGTGACCGCGTGCGCCTCGGCCACGTCGATCTGGGCCATGTCCCACTGCTGGGCCCACAGCGGCTCGCCCGTCGGGTCGCCGCTCGCCTCGACGGTGGCGGATTCGACGGCGACGGATGCCTCGTCGTCGATGAGCGTCGTGCCGAGGCCCTCGGTCGACGCGACCTGCAGGCCGCCGCCGACGCGCGACGCGAAGTCCGCGGCCGAGGATCTCACGACGAGGACGCCGATCTGGTCGTAGGCGGCGACCACGGTGCCACCGGCCGCCGCGACGCGCTCCTGCGCGCGCGCCGTGCTGGCGCCGTTCTGGCCGACCACGAGATAACTGTGCTCCGGACCTGCCGCCGCGGCCGGGATGCCGGCCCCGCTCAGCAGTCCGATGGCGAGGGCGGCGGCACATGCCGTCCCGATCACCTTGCGATTCATTCCCTGTCTCCGTTCGAGTGGGTATGGATGCTCGGCCGACGTCGCCGACCGGGACCGGCCGACTCGCTGTTCACGAGACAGCGGATGGCATCGTCGCCACCGCCCGGCCGATGTTCGCGATCCTATTGCGACCGGGCACCCCCCGACCAGGGCTACTCGGCAGTCTCCGCCGGCACCAGCAGCCCGTCGAGCACGAGCTGACGGATGCGCGGCTCCAGGTCGGCCCACAGGTCGGCGAGCGGCACCTCGAAGATGTCGGCGAGGGCGGACGCGATCTGCACCACGGTGAGCTCGCCGTCGCAGGCCCCGACGAAGGCGGCGAGCGCGGTGTCGACGGAGATCGTCCGACCGAAGCCCCCGCCCTGCCGCAGCTCGATCACGTTGGGGTCGTCGTTGCCCGGCAGCAGGTGGCGCGCCTCGGTGACGTCGGATGCCGTGACCAAGGTCGCCGGCATGCCGTCGGCGAGCAGGTCGTGCGCGGCGAGGCCGTGTCGCAGCGCCCCGCCCACGTTCGACACAGGCTGCGGCAGGCGCTCGAGACGACGCAGCGGCGCGCCGGCACCTCGCCGGACGAGCACGTAGCCGAAGCCGATCGCGGTGACCCCGCGGGCGGCGAAGTCGTCCAGCCAGGCGGACAGAAGAGGGGTGAAGGCGGCGTCGCGCGGGGTGGTGCCGCCGTCGCGGATCCACAGTTCGGCGTAGGCGAGCGGGGACAGCTGCTCCCTCTCGATCACCCACAGGTCGAGATCCTCGGGAACCCAGGAGGCGACGCGGTCCAGGCCCGCCCTGCGGGCGCCATCGGCGCGGGACTCCCAGTTGCCGAGCAGCTGAGCGGCGCCGCCCGCGGTGAGGAAGTCGGGCACGGAGCGGAGGAACTGCTCGACGAGCGCGTCGCCGACGAGCCCGCCGTCGCGGTACTCGTACTCGGGAACGCCCTCGGCCCGCGGGGTGATGACGAACGGCGGGTTCGAGACGATGAGATCGAAGGCCTCCCCCGCGACCGGCTCGAACATGCTGCCCTCGCGGAACTCGATGTTCGAGACGCCGTTGACGCGGGCATTCAGCTCGGCGTAGGCGAGGGCCCGCGCGGAGATGTCCGTCGCGATCACGCTGCCGGCGTGCCGTGCGACGAGCAGCGCCTGGATGCCGCAGCCGGTGCCGAGATCGAGGGCACGGTCCACCTCGATCGGCATGACGATCTCGGCGAGCGTGCGGGAGGCGCCGCCGACGCCGAGGACGTGGTCCGCAGGCAGGGGGCCGTCGAGGGCGACTTCGTCGAGGTCGCTGGCGATCCACCATTCGCCGATGCCCTCCGCATCGACGAAGGACTGCGGCCGCAGCAGGGAGCGGGGCACCACGGCGTCCCCTTCCGCGGCCGCGAGGCCGAGTCCGACCAGGCCGTCGACCCCGAGCCGCGGCAGCGCCGCGGCCACGGCGTCGCGCGGCTGCGGCATGCCGAGCACGAGCAGACGTCCGAGGGTGGCGAGGACGCCGTCGTCGCCGGCGACCGCTCGCAGGATCGGCTCCCGCAGGCCGCGGGCGAGAGCGTCGTCCGCCTCCTCTCCCCAGAGGCGCCGGAGCGGCTCCGATCGGAGGTCGGCGGCGTCGAGATCAGCGGCGAGCGCACTGCACAGCAGCGGCTCCGGCACGGGGGCGGGGGCGTCGGACACGGCCGTCACTCTACGCGTCTTCAGGGTTCTCCTCTCCCCGGACACCTAGAATCACAAGGTCAACACTCACGAGCAGCCGGCATCCGGGCGTTCGAGGAAGACTTCTGATGACCGTGACCACCCCCGAGAGCGGTTTCCGCGCGCGCGTGCAGCGCCTCACCCGCGGGACCGTGGTCTTCGCGATCGCTCTGAGTGCGTGGAGCACCGGCATCGGCGCGAGTGGCGCGATGGCGGCGGAAGGGGATGCCGAAGACGGCGCGGTCGAGCTGCTCGTCTCCGCCGGCGCATCCGGCACGGTCGCTCCGGGTTCCTCGACCACGGCCGCGGTGACGGTGCGCAACGACACCACCACGAATCTGTCCGACGGCCGTGTGCTCGTCGAGATCGGACACTCGCCTCTCTCCGACGAGACGGCGCTGGCCGCCTGGCTCGGCGACGGCGAGGCGACCGGCGATTTCGATGCGCTCGGCTCCGAGACCACTGAGCCGATCGACGCGGGCGGATCCGGGTCGACGAGCGTCCCGGTGCCGCAGGAGGCCCTGACCGCCCTGCAGCCGGGCGTCTACCCGCTGCGCGCGACCCTGAGCGACACGACCGGCGGTGATGCCGACGAGCGCGCCTCCCGGGACATCACCGCCACCAGCGTCCTCGTGGTCTCGCCGGCGTCCACCACGCCGGTGGCCGTGATCGTCCCGATCACCGCGACGCCCGCCGACGGGGCGGCCCTGCTCGGTGCCGAGGAGCTCGCCGCCCTCACCGCGGCCGACGGCGCGCTCACCGCGCAGCTGGACGGGATCGCCGGCACCTCCGCGGTGATCGCGATCGACCCGTCGATCCCCGCGGCGATCAGGGTGCTCGGCTCGGCGGCTCCCGCCAGCGCCGTCGAGTGGCTCAGCCGCTTCGACGCACTGCCGAACGAGCGCTTCGCCCTGCAGTTCGGCGACGCGGATGCCGCCACCCAGGCGCAGGCCGGACTGCCCGAGCTGCTGCAGCCCACGACTCTCGCGAACTTCCTCGACCCGGCACGGTTCGCTGCGGCGCCGGAGGGCACTCCGGAGCCCTCGTCGACCCCCTCGCCCGCCCCCACCGCAGGTCCGCAGCTCCCGGACGACGCGATGCTCCGCGCCGTCGACGGCGAGACCACCGGCATCCTCTGGCCTCGCGGGGACGTATCCACCGAGAACCTCACGGCATTCGCCGGCTATCTCGGCGGGGAGGCCACGACGATCCTGCCTTCCTCCTCCGTGAGCGGCCCGCCCGGCGGGCACGCCACGATCGGCGGGCACGACGTGCTGATCGCGCACGCCGCGGCGTCGGCCGCTCTCTCCGACGCCGCCGGCACGGTCTCCGCCGCCGGACGCCAGCAGGCCCTCGCCGAAGCCGTCGCCCACCTGTACCTCTCCGAGCAGGCGGCCCCCGCTGTTCCGCTCCTCGTCGCGCTCGACCGGGATGACAGCCGCACCGAGGAGGCGCTGCGCGACGCGATCGAGGCGGCGGACAGCCCGGGCTTCGGCCTGTCCGCTCTGCGCGCCGCCCCGGCGACAGAGGCCGCGCTCACCTCCGAGCCGGACACCACGCGCGCAGCCGTCCTGCAGTCGCTGCTCGCCGACGAGACCACACTCGTCAGCTTCTCGAGCATCCTCACGGATCCCCAGGTCCTGCTGAGCCCGGAGCGCATCGAGCTGCTCCGCACGATCGGCGTCGGCCCGTCGGACGCCGAGTTCGACGCGTTCGTCGCGGCCGACGAGGCGGAGACGCGCGAGATCCTCGACGCCGTCGCCATCCCCCCGTCCAGCACCATCCAGCTGCTCACGGCGAACGCCGACCTCCCCTTCCAGGTCCGCAACGACCTTCCCTGGCCGGTGACGGTGCTGCTGCACGTCTCCCCCAGCGACCCCCGTCTCGACGTGCAGCGCGTGACCGAGGCCGTGATCCCGGGTAACACGAACACCCGGGTGAAGGTGCCCGTGTCGGCGCGCGTCGGGAGCGGCGAGGTCGACCTTCGCCTGTCTCTGACCAGTTCCACGGGCGTGCCGATCGGGCCGAACGACGTCGTGCGAGTCGCCGTCCGCGCCGAGTGGGAGACCATCGGGCTGGTCGTCTTCGGCAGCCTCATCGTGATCCTGCTCGGCCTGGGCGTGTACCGCACGGTGCGCCGCAAGCGGCAGGAAGCGGATGCCGACGGGGCGACGGCCGAAGAGACCGGCGAGGAGTCGCATGGGTAGCCTCGGGCGCGCGAGCGCCGTCCTGGCCGCCGGCACGATGGTGTCGCGACTCACCGGACTCCTGCGTAGCATCGTGCTCGTGGGGGTCCTGGGCTCGGTGAGCTCGCAGGCCGCCGACGCGTTCACGTTCGCCAATCAGCTGCCGAACAGCGTGTTCCAGCTCATCTCGGTGGGCGTCCTCACCGCCGTGATCGTGCCGCAGATCGTCAAGGCGGCGGCGGATGCCGACGGCGGCAGCGCCTTCATCTCGAAGCTGTTCACGCTGGGCACCGTGGTCCTCGTCGTCACGACCGCCCTCGCGACGGCCGCCGCCCCCTGGCTGGTGCATCTCGTCGCCGGGCGGGCGAAAGAGGACGTCCTCGCGCTGGCCACCGCGCTGGCGTACTGGTGCCTCCCGCAGATCCTCCTCTACGGCCTCTACGCGCTCCTCGGCGAGGCGCTGAACGCCCGCCGCATCTTCGGACCGTTCACCTGGGCGCCGGTGATCAACAACATCGTGTCCATCGCGGGCTTCCTCGCCCTCGGTGCGCTCTTCGGACCGGTGTCGACGCGGGCGGCCGATTGGACGCCCGAGATGATCACCGTCCTCGGTGCCACCGCGACGGGCGGAATCGCCCTGCAGGCCCTGGTGCTCCTGCTGTTCTGGCGACGCACCGGGATCTCCCTGCGGCCCGACTTCCGCTGGCGCGGCGTCGGGCTCGGCCAGGTCGGCCGGCTCGCGGGCTGGACCTTCCTGATGGCGTTCGCCAGCCTCGCCGCAGGAGTGCTGCAGGGCTTCATCGTCAGCGAGGCCTCCGGCGCCGGCGCCTCGGTGACCGTGACGGCGAACGCGTGGTTGATCTTCATGCTCCCGTACTCGGTGATCGTGCTGTCCATCGGCACCCCGTACTTCACGCAGATCAGCGAGCACGCCCACGCCGGGCGCGACGACGAGGTGCGCGCCGACATCGCGCGCAGCATCCGCACCCTGCTCTTCTTCATCGCGGCCTCGATCGCCGCCGTCGCCGCCGCCGCGGTCCCTGCCTCCCGCGTCTTCACCCGTTCGGCCGATGACGCGCAGGCGGCCGCTCTCGTGCTGCTCTGCTACCTGCTCGGGCTCCTGCCGCTGACGATCCTGTTCATCGTGCAGCGCACCTTCTACGCCTACGACGACACCCGCACGCCGTTCTGGTTCACGATCTTCCAGTGCGGGGTGATCGTCGCCACGGCTCTCGGCGCGTGGGCGCTGCTCGAGGCCGGCGTGCTTCCGCTGACCTCCCTCGCCGCGGCGATCGCGCTCGGGCAGTCGATCGCCAGCATCCTGCAGACGATCGTCGCGACCTGGCTGCTGCATCGCAAGATCGGCGGCCTGCAGATCCGCACCTGGATGCGGTCGATCCTGCGGTTCGCCGTCGCAGCCATCCCCGCAGGCCTCGCCGGCTGGGGTGTCTTCCTGCTCCTGGGGGGCGCGTCGGGCTGGACCATGAGCGGGCAGGTTCTCGGGGCGGTCGGCGCGGGGATCGTCGCCGCCGTCGTGGTCGTCGTCTACCTCGGCATCCTCGCTCTCCTGCGCGCCCCCGAGCTCGCGGTCGCCGGCGCCCTCGTGCGGCGGTTCCTCCCCGGACGCTGATCCGTCACCGGCCGTCGCGCGGGAATGGCCCGCGGTTACCATTGGTTGAAGCAGCCGAACCCCTTTTCAGGGAAGAGAGAGAGCACATGCGTCAGGTCATCATCATCGGCTCCGGCCCCGCCGGTTTCACCGCCGCCATCTATGCGGCGCGGGCGAACCTCAAGCCGCTGCTCATCGCGAGCTCGGTCGAGGTCGGCGGAGAGCTGATGAACACCACCGAGGTGGAGAACTACCCCGGCTTCCCCGAGGGCATCCAGGGTCCGGAGCTGATGGCCAAGTTCCAGGAGCAGGCCGAGAGGTTCGGCACCGAGGTCGTCTACGACGACGTCACCGAGCTCGACGTCGCAGGTCCCGTCAAGAAGATCACCCTCGGCAGCGGCGCGACGCACGAGGCCCGGACTCTCATCTACGCGACCGGCTCCGCCTACCGCAAGCTCGGCATCGAGGGCGAGGAGCGCCTCTCCGGCTACGGCGTCTCCTGGTGCGCCACCTGCGACGGCTTCTTCTTCCGCGAGAAGACCATCGCGGTCGTCGGCGGCGGCGACTCGGCGATGGAGGAGGCGACCTTCCTCACCCGATTCGCGTCGAAGGTGTACGTCATCCACCGCAAGGACACCCTGCGCGCCTCGAAGATCATGCAGGAGCGCGCGTTCGCGAACGAGAAGATCGAGTTCATCTGGAACTCCGAGGTCGCCGAGATCCTCGGTGACACGGCGGTGACCGGCGTGCAGCTGCGCTCCACGGTCGACGGATCGCTGCGCGACCTCCCTCTCGACGGCCTGTTCGTCGCGATCGGCAACGACCCGCGCACGCACCTCGTGCACGACAAGCTCGAGCTGACGGCGGAGGGCACCATCCGGGTCGACGGCCGCTCCTCGCGCACCTCCGTCCCCGGCGTGTTCGCCGCGGGTGACGTCATCGACCCGACCTACCGCCAGGCGATCACCGCCGCCGGCTCCGGCACCGTCGCGGCCCTCGACGCCGAGCACTTCCTCGCGGATCTTGAAGACGCCTCGGTGGAGGTCCCGGCCGCCGAGGCAGCGGAGATCCTCACCGCCTGACGACGGGGAACACTTTCCTCCCGCCGGCTGTTGTAGCTGGCGAACCTCGAATCAAGGAGAAACTCTGATGAGTGCAAAGGCGACGAGCCAGGCGACCTGGGAGCAGGACGTCCTGAAGGCCGAGGGTCCCGTGCTGGTGGACTTCTGGGCCGAGTGGTGCGGACCGTGTCGCATGGTCTCGCCCGTGCTGGACGAGATCCAGGCCGACAACCCCGACAAGATCACCATCCTCAAGCTGAACGTGGACGAGAACCCGCAGCTGGCGATGCAGTACCAGATCACCTCCATCCCTGCGATGAAGGTCTTCCAGGGCGGAGAGGTCAAGACGACCATCATCGGCGCCAAGCCGAAGTTCGCCCTCGAGCAGGATCTCGCCGCCTACATCGGCTGAGCGTCTTCCCGCGGGCCGTCGAGCCCGGCGAAGCGAAGGGCCGTCACTTCCCGGGGAAGTGACGGCCCTTTCGTCGTTCAGCCCTTGTCCGACACCGGTCGGGTCGGATGCGGTTCTCGACCTGGCGTCCGAGGTTCCGATCCGACGAGCATCCGCGGCATGGGCTCAGGAGGCGACGGTCGGATCCCAGCGACGGTGCCGCTGCTTCTCGTCGAGTAGCCCCCACACCGCGGGCGTGAGCTCCGGGTACTCGAGCGCGATCTGCCGCAGCACCCGGTAGTGACGGGCCTCGTTCGGCCGTACCCCGTCGTTCGCAGCGATGTTGTCGGCGCGGAGCAGGTAGACGACGAGCTCGTCGACGCTCGGCAGCTCCTCCATGAACTCCCAGGGGTCCTCTCCCCCGAGCAGGCGCTCCTGGATGAGCACCGCGAGCTCGTCGGCCGCCTCGGCGCGCAGCACCTCGAGGCTGGCGCGGCGGGGAACGGACTCGCTCATGGTTCCAGCCTACGTGCAGAGCGGATGCCGGGGTCCACCGCCTCGGCATCCGCTCTGTGCTCAATGGCTGCCAGGCGCCGCGACGCTCCCCGTCATGTCCTCCAGCGACTTGCCCTTCGTCTCCTGCACGAACCGCCAGACGAACAGCAGCGACAGCAGAGCGAACGTCGCGTAGAGGCCGTAGGCGAGGCCGAGCGACAGGTCCTTGAGGCCGGGGAACGACACCGTGATGACCCAGTTCGCCACCCACTGCCCCGCCGCCGCGAGGGACAGCGCCGCCGCGCGCATCCGGTTCGGGAACATCTCGCCGAGCAGCACCCAGACGACGGGTCCCCACGACATGCCGAAGGCGATCACGAACAGGTTCGCCGCGATCAGGGCGATCGGTCCGGATGCGCCGTCGAGCACGGGCGCGCCGTCCACGACAGGGGCCGTCCCGAAGATCACGGCCATCGTGGCGAGCGTGACCGTCATGCCGATCGATCCGATGAGCAGCAGCGGCTTGCGACCGAACCGGTCGATCGTCGCGATCGCGATGAGCGTCGTGAGGATGTTGATCACCGCGCTGATGACGGTGATCACGAACGCCTGGGACTCGTCGAAGCCGACGGCCTCCCAGAGGATGTTCGAGTAGTAGAAGATCACGTTGATGCCGACGAACTGCTGGAACACGGACAGCAGCAGACCCACCCAGACGATGCCCGCGATCCTGCCGCCGGGAGTCTTGAGATCGGCCCAGGAGGGCTTCGTCGAGCGCTCCATGGTCTCCCGGATGCGGATGACGGTCGTCTCGATCTTGTCCGGCCCCATCAGCTTCGACAGGACGGCCTTCGCCTCCTCCACCCGGTGGTTGGCGACCAGGTAGCGCGGGGACTCCGGGATCGTGAGGGCCAGTCCCCCGTAGACGATCGCGGGCACGGCCATCGCGAGGAACATCCACTGCCAGGCGTCCAGCCCCCACCAGAACGGCTCAGCGGAGCCACCGGCCGCTGTGGCGATGAGGAAGTCCACGAGCAGCGAGACGAAGATGCCGGTGACGATCGCCAGCTGCTGCAGCGACGCCAGCCGGCCGCGGATGCGCGCCGGAGCGATCTCGGCGATGTAGGCCGGCGCGATCACCGACGCCATCCCGACTCCGAGACCGCCGACGATGCGCCCGGCGACGAGCACCCAGAGATCGGGCGCCAGCCCGGTGACGATCGCCGAGGCGAGGAACAGCACCGCCGCGATCTTCATGACGGCGAGCCTGCCGACCCGGTCGGCGATGCGGCCCGCCATCAGTGCGCCGACGGCGGCGCCGATGAGAGCGGATGCCACGGCGAACCCGAGCGCGATGGGGTCCGCCTCGAATGTCTTCTCGACCGCGGCCACCGCCCCGTTGATCACCGCGCTGTCGTACCCGAACAGGAATCCACCCAGCGCCGCCACGACGGCGATCCGGATGACCCCCGCGCTGCGCGAGTCCCCTTCTTCTTCGAAGATCGACTCCTCTTCGGTTGCTGCCCCTCCGTGTCCGGCCATCGCCACCCCTCCGATCAGTCTTCGTCGACCATCGGCGAGACGCCGGTGGTCAACACCCTGACACAACGAAGAACCGCGCGCCACAGGGATCTGCGACACGCGGTTCTTCGATCGAGCGGATGCCGTCAGCCGCGGCCGTAGCTCTCCTCGCCGAGCTCGCCGAGGATGCGATTGAGATCCTGGATCGATGCGAAATCGATCTTGACCTGGCCTTTCCGAGCGCCGAGAGAGATCTGGACCCGCGTGTTCAGCCGGTCGCCGAGCTTGCCGGCCACCTCGTCGAGGTAGGCGCGGCGTGCACCGGGAGTCGCCTTCGCGCTGCGACCGGGAGAGGTCGGCTCGGTCTTCGCCGCCACCTCGGTGGCACGCACCGAGAGGTCCTCGTTCACGACCTTGTCGGCCAGACGCTGCATGGCCTCGGGGGTCTCAAGGCTGAGGATCGCGCGCGCGTGTCCGGCGGTGAGCACTCCGGCGGCGACGCGCTGCTGCACCGGGACGGGCAGCTTGAGAAGACGGATCGTGTTGCTGATCTGCGGTCGGGAGCGTCCGATCCGGGTAGCCAGCTCCTCCTGCGTGATGCCGAAGTCCTCGAGCAGCTGCTGGTACGCCGACGCCTCCTCCAGCGGGTTCAGCTCCGAGCGGTGCAGGTTCTCGAGCAGCGCGTCACGAAGGAGGTCCTCGTCGGCGGTGTCGCGGACGATCGCCGGGATGAGGTCGAGCCCGGCTTCCCGAGCGGCGCGCGTGCGGCGCTCACCCATGATGAGCTCATAGTCGCCGTCGTTGTTCCTGCGGACCACGACCGGCTGCAGGACGCCGAACTCGCGGACGCTGTGCACCAGCTCAGCGAGGTCCTCGGCGTCGAAGTGCGTACGCGGCTGTCGCGGGTTCGGCACGATCTTGAGCGGATCGACCTGGATGAGATGGATGCCGGGCACGCTCTCGAGTGCGGGCTCCTCCTCTGCGACGGTCGTCTCGGCTGCGGGCCCGTCCGGGACCGGCCGGAGGTTCGCCCCCGGGAAGAACACGTCGACGGGACGCTCCGCCTGATCGGCCGTCGGGATCAGGGCGCCGATCCCCCGGCCCAGTCCTGTGCGCTTGGCCATCATCTCTCCTTGCTCTGCGTCGCACGCGACGCGATCTCGACGGCGGCTTCGCGGTACGCGACAGCGCCGGCCGACTGCCCATCGTAGGCGATCACGGTCTGCCCGAAACTCGGCGCCTCCGACACCCGCACCGAGCGCGGGATGACGGTGTTCAGCACCTGGGTCGGGAAGTGATTGCGGACCTCGTCGGCGACCTGCTGCGCGAGACGGGTCCGACCGTCGTACATCGTCAGCAGGATCGTCGACAGGTGAAGTGCGGGATTCAGGTGCTTCTGGATCATCTGGATGCTGCCGAGCAGCTGGCTCAACCCCTCCAGTGCGTAGTACTCGCATTGGATCGGGATGAACACCTCGGATGCCGCCGTGAAGGCGTTGATCGTGAGGAGCCCCAGCGACGGCGGGCAGTCGATGATCACGAAGTCCATCGGGTAGGTCTCGAGGTAGTCCAGCAGCGCCCGACGGAGCCGGTGCTCGCGGGCGACCTGCGCCACGAGCTCGATCTCGGCGCCGGCGAGGTGGATGGTGCTCGGCGCGCAGAAGAGATTCTCGCTCTCCGGGCTCTGCTGCACGATGTCCGCGAGGGGGAACTCCTCGATCAGCACGTCGTAGACGCTGGGGATGTCACCGCTGTGCGGAACTCCCAGCGCTGTCGATGCGTTCCCCTGCGGGTCGAGGTCGATGACCAGCACCTTGGCGCCGAGGGAGGCGAGGGCCGAGGCGATGTTCACCGCCGTCGTCGTCTTGCCGACCCCGCCCTTCTGGTTGGAGACGGTCAGCACCCGGGTCTCGCCGGAGAACTCCACGGTGACCGACTCCAGCACTTTTCGGCGGGCGGAGAGGTCTGCGAGCTCCCGTGCGAGGGGTGTGTCCATCCCGAAGGTGTTCGGTGATGCCTTTTCGGACTGTTTCACGTGAAACATCCACTCCTTTCGGGGCCGTGTTCCACTCTAATCGCTGTTGAGGACGTTGCTGAGCGGTGAGTGGGTGGCGATCGGGGGGATCGTCGTGCTTCGCTCGACGGCTGCGGTTTCCAGGGAATCTCGGTGACGGGCTCCGGGATGCTCCTCCTCATTCGCAGAGCGGGTTCCCTCCCGCTCCGCGGGCCCCTCCCGATGCTCATTCGGAGGACATCCCTGCGCCCTGACATCCCGAGCATCATGATGCTCTTCGGTGATCAGTGACTACACCCTCCCTTGGAAGTATGGGTGGGCAGCGTCTCGCTGCGCTCGACGACTGCGTGCGAACAGCTCGTGGTCGTTGGGTGGGCCGGAGGAGGCGAGTCGGCCCACGGTGTCATGTTTCACGTGAAACATGGACTTGCGGTGCCCTCGTGTGCCCAGGCGCCTGACGGGTCGGCATGTGAGGCGATGGAGTGCCCGACGGTATGACTCTCCTCGCGTCTTTCGAGGGATACGACCGGGGAAGATTCGCGTGGAGTCAGAGTGAGCGGAGGGCGTTGAGGACGTGGTCGCGCGCGGACCAGCGTCTTGTCACTCTCGTACATCATCCATCTGTCCAGCTGTTCGATGGTCCACTCCCAGTGGGAACGCTGAAGGACGACCGGGAGCAGATGGTCCAGGGGAGGCAGGCCCCATTCATCGCGTTCACCGTCGAAAGCAGCCGATGCTCTCCAGCCCACATCTCGCACACAGGCACCGTTGATCACGGACTCCATATTCAGCTCAACGACATCGGTCGCCATCGTGTTGTCGACACAGCTGTCCACTCGTGTCCAGAGGCCCGCAGGGACAGCGATCTTCAGATACTCCACGGCACTCATCCTGCCGATGTTTCACGTGAAACACGATCCCCTCTCCCCCACACCCACATTCAGCACCGGCCCGCCAGCCGCACCATGATCTCTACTGCGGTCGCATACCAACGAGCATCGAGCCCAATGCCTCAATGTTTCACGTGAAACACATCACCCCCGGGGCGTTCCTCGCTCCTCCCCTCACTCAAAGCCCGACCTTCCCAGAATGCCCGCACTCAGTGCTTCAAAAGCGAGGGTTACCCACGCAACGTCTGCGTGTCTACGCACGCAGTCGTCGAGCGCAGCGAGACGCTGCCCTACCCATATCTCCAAGAGAGGAGGGTGCAGTCACTGATCACCGAAGAGCATCATGATGCTCGGGATGTCAGGGCGCAGGGATGTCCTCCGAATGAGCATCGGGAGGGACCCGCGGAGCGGGAGGGAACCTGCTCTGCGAATGAGGAGGAGCATCCCGGAGCCCGCCACCGCAGAATCCCTAGAACCGCAGCCGTCGAGCGAAGCACGACGCTGCCCCCCACACCCACGAATGTTTCACGTGAAACACTCCGTAGGCGGAACTACCGCACCGTGGCCCGAACCACCCGGGTCGTCTCCGGCAGGACTCCCTCACCGAGAACCTCGACGCGCACATCCGACAGCCGGAACTTCTTGATCTGCTTCTGCGCCGCGTCGATCTCGTTCGCCGCGTTCATGCCCTTGAGGAGGGTGAGCTCTCCCCCATCGCGGACGAGCGGCGCGGTGATCGGAATCAGTGTGCGCAGTGCGCTGACCGCGCGAGCGGTGACCACGTCGAATCCCTCCGGCCGACGCACCTCTTCGGCGCGCGCACGGAGAACCTCGACGTTCGACAGGCCGAGCGAGGACACCTGTTCATTGAGCCAGGTGACGCGGCGCTCCATCGGCTCGATGAGGGTCCACTGCACATCGGGTCGGGCGATCGCGAGGACCAGTCCGGGCAGCCCTGCGCCAGAGCCGATGTCCGCGACGGAGCCGTGGAACAGGGGTGCCGCGATGACGCTGTTGAGGATGTGACGTGTCCAGAGCCGCGGCAGTTCGAGCGGACCGATCAGCCCGCGCTCCTCACCCTGATCCGCGAGAGCCGCGGTGAACGCGCGGGCGACATCGATACGGTCGCCGAAGAGTTCCGCAGCGTTCTCCGGTTCGGGTTCGACAGGGCTCATGAACATCCCTTCCACGAATGTTTCACGTGAAACGTCAGCGGCGACGCAGGACGGTGTGACGGTCCGCACCCTCGCCGTAGGACTCGGAGACGAGACCACGCTCCGCGGCGATGTCGTGCACGAGCTTGCGCTCGTAGCTGGACATCGCAGGCAGAGACGCCTGCGAGGCTCCTTCATCGAGCTTGCTCGCCGCCGCGTTCACCAGGGTCTCAAGCTGCCGGCGCCGGGCGTCCCGCGAGCCGCCGATGTCGAGGATGAGTCGCGAGAACGAACCGGTCTTGTTCTGCACCGCCAGGCGGGTGAGCTCCTGCAGCGCCTGGACCGTGTCCGGCGCGGAGAGAAGCGCGAGGGAGTCCCCCTCCGCCTCGACCGACACGTACGCACGGCCCTGTCGGACGTCGAGGTTCAGATCTCCGTCGATGTCCGCGATGTCCAGCAGTTCCTCGAGGTAGTCGGCAGCGACATCCCCCTCGTGCTCCAGCTGAGCGACCGTCGGCTCGGCGGTCTCCGTGATGTGCTCGCTCATGCCGCGCCGCCCTTCTTCTTCGCACGCTTCTTGCCCACCGGCTGCTGACGCTTCGGTGCCTCAGCCTTCGCCTTCTCGACCTCTTCGACCAGGCGCTGCTGCTCCGCCTCGTAGACGGACATCGGAACGACCTTGCCCGAGGCGCTGATCGCCTTGCCCTTGCGAGCCAGTCGCTCTTCACGAGCCTTGGCCGCTTCGGAACCCGGAGTGGGCATCTCACGGATGACCAGGAACTGCTGGCCCATGGTCCACAGGTTGGAGATGAACCAGTAGATGACGACGCCGAGCGGGAAGAACACACCGGAGAAGATGAAGCCCAGGGGCAGGACGTAGAGCATGATCTTCTGCATCTGGTACGCCTGACCGGTCTTGGCCTCCGGCGACAGGTTCTTCGAGATGATCTGCAGCTGGGTGATGAACTGCGAGGCGATCATGAGCACGACGAGCGTGACCAGGATGATGATCGCCGTCATGTTCTGAGCGTCGACCGCGTCACCGAGGGTCTGGTGCAGGGAGGCGACGCCGAACAGCTTGGCGTCGTAGAACTCCTTGGTGAGCTCGGGCGTCAGGAAGCCGACGCCTCCGATACCGTCCCTGGCATGCTTGCTCACATCGCTGAGCACGCTGTAGAGCGAGAAGAACACCGGCATCTGGACGAGAAGCGGCAGACAGCTCGACATGGGTGTGGTGCCGTGCTTCTTGTACAGCGCCATGGTCTCTCGGCTCATCGCCTCACGGCTGAGCTGATCCTTCTTGCCGCGGTACTTCTCCTGGACTTTTCGCAGTTCAGGAGCAATTTCCATCATCTTGCGCTGGCTCTTGATCTGCTTCACGAAGAGCGGGATCAGTGCCGCGCGCACGACGATGACAAGGCCGACGATGGACAGCACCCAGGTCAGGCCGGATGCCGCCGGCATCCCCACCGTGGTGAGCAGCCAATGCCAGGCGACGAGCACGAGCTCGACCAGCCACTTGAGAGGCCAGAGGATGGTCCCGATCAGGTCGAAACCACCGCCAGCGTCGGGAGACGGCGTGGTTTCAGCGAACAGAAGGTCAAGACCCACCGATCAGTCCTTTCGGGCAGGGACGACGAAACCGTGTGCGGTCAGGTCGTAGCGGAAATGTTCATGCGGGCGGACGTCGTCGACGCCGCCTCGAGTCCAGGGATTGCAGCGCAGGATGCGCCATGCCGAGAGCAGCGCGCCCCGCACGGCGCCGTGCTGCTGCACCGCACCTACAGCGTAGGCGGAACAGGAGGGGTAGTACGCGCAGACGTCTCCGTACATCGGGGAGATCACCCGGCGGTACCCGGCCAGGAAGCCCAGCACCAGATTCCGCGGGATCAGCGGGATGCTTCGGAGGAGATCCTCCCCGTGCAGCCGGGCCGTTCCCACCGACGAAGCGGGGAGCGCGGTCACGGCGAGACCCGCGTCAGACGACCGAGACACCGGTTCACATCGGCGCTGAGCTCGGCGTAGGTCGCCGTCGCGGATGCAGGAAGGGCACGGATGACGACATCCGTGCCCTCGGGAACCCGCGGCAGCGCCTCCGCACAGACGGCTTTGAGCCGCCGGCGGACGGTGTTGCGCACCACGGCGCCACCCACCTGCTTGCTGATGATGAATCCGAACCTCGCGGCTCTGCTCTCGCCCGTCGTCAGCATCGAGGTGACGACGCGCGCCCCTCCACACCGCGAACCGCGTCGAACGACCAGTCGATAGTCGCTCCCGCGGGTCAGCCGGAACGGGCGGGCGAGCACAGCGGAATTACGCGGAGAGCTCGGTGCGGCCCTTCGCGCGGCGTGCCGAGAGGATGGCGCGGCCGGCGCGGGTGCGCATACGGGCGCGGAAGCCGTGCTTCTTGGCGCGACGACGGTTGTTGGGCTGGAAGGTGCGCTTGCTCATGGAATCACTCCGGGAATGCTGCCACCGGAACCATTTCGACCGGAGACATAGGGAACTGCCGTTCAGGCATAAGTCAACCGATTAAGGGTACGTCCTGCCGGCGCGCAGAGCAAATCTGCGCGCTGCCCGGTGCTCTCTCCGCCGCTTACCGCACAGCCATTATCCACAACCTCATCCCCCGTCGCGCGTACAACACGCGCGCGGATTTTCAAGGGCAGGTTGCCGTTCACAGCCGGGATGACTACCGTGGCATCCGAAGTTATCCACAGGGGGGACGTGTTCCACGGCGGCCCTCCGCGATCCCCCGCCCGGAGCGTCATGTCCTCACCTGCCCAGCCCGACGTTCCGATCTGGACCACGGTGCAGGAGCTGCTCGAGGCGGACGACCGCGTCACCCCGCAGCTCCAGGGCTTCCTGAGCCTCGCCGTCCCGGCCGGCGTCATGGCGGCGACGCTCTACCTCGAGGTGCCCAACGACCTGACGGCCGCGCAGATCAACAAGCGCCTGCGCCTGCCGATCATGGAGGCGCTGTCCCACGTCGGCGACGAGGTCACCTCCTATCGCGTCGTCGTCAACCACGAGCTCGCCGAGCAGCCGAACTCCCCGATCGCCGTTCCCGACTTCGGCCGCCAGGATCAGTCCCGCACGGAATCCCCGATGGAGCAGCAGCCGACCCCGATCCGGCATGAATCGCGGCTGAACCCGAAGTACACCTTCGACAACTTCGTCATCGGTCAGTCCAACCGCTTCGCGCACGCCGCTGCGGTCGCGGTGGCCGAGGCGCCGGCGAAGGCGTACAACCCGCTCTTCATCTACGGCGACTCCGGACTCGGGAAGACGCACCTCCTCCACGCGATCGGCGACTACGCGCAGTCCCTCTACGCCGGGGTGAAGGTGCGGTACGTCTCCAGCGAGGAGTTCACGAACGACTTCATCAACTCGATCGCGAACAACCGCGGCGCCGCCTTCCAGGCGCGATACCGCGAGGTCGACATCCTCCTCATCGACGACATCCAGTTCCTCCAGGGACGCGCGGAGACGCAGGAGGCGTTCTTCCACACCTTCAACACGCTGCACGACCACAACAAGCAGGTCGTGATCACCAGCGATGTGGCGCCGAAGCTGCTCACCGGCTTCGAAGACCGGATGCGGAGCCGGTTCGAGTGGGGCCTGATCACCGATGTGCAGGCCCCCGACCTGGAGACCCGCATCGCGATCCTCCGCAAGAAGGCGCAGAGCGAGTCGCTGCACATCCCCGACGAGGTGCTCGAGTACATCGCGACCGTGGTCTCGTCGAACATCCGCGAACTCGAGGGTGCTCTCATCCGGGTGTCCGCCTTCGCCAGCCTCAACAGGTCGGCGCTGGACATCTCCCTCGCCCAGACGGTGCTGCGCGACATCATCGACACGGCCGAGGACAACATCATCTCGCCGACCGACATCATCACGGCGACGGCGCAGTACTTCAAGCTCACCGTCGACGACCTCTACGGATCGAGCCGGTCGCAGCAGATCGCCACGGCAAGGCAGATCGCCATGTACCTGTGCCGGGAGCGGACGAGCCTCTCCCTCCCGAAGATCGGCCAGCTGTTCGGCAACCGCGACCACACCACGGTCATGTACGCGTACAAGAAGATCAGCGAGCTCATGAAGGAGCGCCGGTCGATCTACAACCAGGTCACCGAGATCACCACACAGCTGGGTCGTCGCTGACCGCGCTTCTCGTCTCCTTGGAAGGGGGACACGGCATCCGTTCGGGGGCCGTGTCCCCCTTTCGGCTGACTTGACCCGTCTCGGAGGCATCCGGTAAATGCCACTTTGCACATGTGGATAACTTGTGGATGAATCCGGATCCGGTCGGGACGGATGTGGGCGAAACGGTGGAACCTGTGGATAACCACGAGAAACCCGAACTGGCTGTGGATGCCGCGAACCCGCGGATTCCTCAGGGATTCCACAAGTGACAGCCGTGTAGTTCCCTACTCGCGTCTGCTTTCCACCGACTTATCCACAGTATCCACAGTTGTTAACACCGTTAAGGAGTTAACCCGTTTCAGGCGCGATCCGATCACCAGACCGTGGGGACAGCGGCCCCGGAATCCCAAAACCCGCCGAGCGTAGGGATACCGCGGAGTTGGGGGCTAGCATGGGAAGCCCTGCACCGGCAGGAGCGAGCGCGTCGTGTCATTCGTGACGACGTGACGGAGAGAGCGACGAGGAGCACCCGTGAGGTTTCAGGTCAACCGCGATGTCTTCAGCGAGGCTGTGTCCTTCGTCGTCAAGCTCCTCCCGCAGCGGAACCCGCAGCCGATCCTCGCCGGAGTGCTGATCGAGGCCGACGGATCCGGGCTCACGCTGTCGGCCTTCGACTACGAGGCATCGGCGCGCACGACCATCGAGGCCACCGTCGACACTCCGGGCACGATCCTCGTGCACGGACGCCTGCTCTCCGACATCGCCAGCCGCCTTCCGAACGCTCCGATCGAGATCGCCGTCGAGGACGACGGCGGCATCGCGGTGACCTGCGGCTCCGCGCGCTTCACGCTGGCCGCCATGCCGGTCGAGGAATATCCGTCGATCCCGGAGGTCTCCGGGTCCTCCGGCGTCGTTCCCGCCGACGAATTCGGCACGGCGATCTCGCAGGTCGGATTCGCCGCTTCGCGCGACGACGTCACCCCGGTGCTCACCGGCGTTCAGCTCGAGGTCTCAGGTCAGAGCCTCAGCCTCGTCGCCACCGACCGCTACCGGGTCTCGCTCCGCGACGTCCCGTGGGACGGCGAGACCGTGGAGACCACCGCCCTGGTCCCCGCTCGCACCCTGGTCGAGGTCGGAAAGACCTTCGGCCATGCAGGGACGATCCAGATCGCGTTCTCCGGTGCCGGCGACCGCGAGATCATCGCCTTCACCGCGGGCAACAAAACCGTGACTTCTCTCCTGATCAAGGGCAATTTCCCGCCGGTTCGCCGGCTGTTCCCGGAGCAGACCGACCACTACGCGGTCGTCAACACCGCCGACCTCATCGAGGCCGTCCGCCGTGTGTCGCTGGTGCTCGACAGGTCCGCGCCGCTGCGTTTCACGTTCACGAGCGACAGCGTCACGATGGACGCCTCGGGCAGCGAGCACGCCCGCGCCTCCGAGTCCGTCGACGCGATCCTGTCCGGCGGCGACGAGGTCACTCTCGGACTGAACCCGCAGTACCTCACCGAGGCGCTCGGGGCGGTGAAGAGCGAGTTCGTGCGCATCACGTTCACGTCGAGCGACAACGCGAACAAGCTGAGCCCCGTCCTGATCACGAGCCAGACCTCCGTGGACCAGGCGGGACTCGACTCGTTCAAGTACCTCCTCCAGCCCAACCTCCTCCTCCGCTGATCTCGGATCTTCACGAGCGGATGCCGTGACCCGGTCCGCGCGCACGTCACCGCGTCTCGGAGTCTGCTGAAGTCCCGCACAATCTGACCGCCCGCAGCCGTCGAGCGAAGCGAGACGCTGCCACCCCCATAATCCGAACGATCGCGGTTGCTCACACCGGTCTCACCCGGATGTTCCGCGCTCGTCAGGGCGCAGGGATGCTCTCGGAGCGAGCATCGGGAGGGGCCCGCGAAGCGGGAGGGTCCCCGCTCTGCGAGCGAAGAGAGCATCCCGGAGCCCCGTTCGCGAAGCCCCGCACCGCCCACCACGCGACTGTCGGACCCCGAAGGTAGGCTGACTCCCGTGATTGTGGAACACCTGAGCCTGCTCGATTTCCGCAATTACGCGACCGCTGAACTCGCCCTGCACCGCGGACCGAACGTCCTCGTCGGCCGCAACGGCCAGGGCAAGACGAATCTCGCGGAAGCGGTCGTCTTCCTCGCGACGCTGGGTTCGCACCGGGTGTCCTCGGATGCCCCGATGGTGCGCGACGGTCAGGAGTTCGCGATCATCCGCGCCCGGCTCTCGCACGGCGAGCGGAAGGTGCTCGTCGAGGTGCAGCTCAACCGTCAGGGATCGAACAAGGCGCGCATCAACGGCTCGCCGTCGAAGACGAGCGAGCTCCCCCGGTACGCACACGTGGTGCTGTTCGCTCCGGAGGATCTGCAGATCGTCCGCGGCGATCCGTCGTCGCGCCGGCGGTTCGCCGATCAGCTTCTGATCCAGCGCACTCCGCGCATGGCTGCCGTGCTCGGCGACTACGACCGCGTGCTCAAGCAGCGCACCGCGCTGCTGAAGTCCGCGCGCGCCCGCGGCATCCGCGGTGAGGGCTTGAGCACGCTCGACGTGTGGGACGACAAGCTCGTCGCGCTCGGGTCCGAGATCATCGCCACGCGGCAGCGGCTGGCCGCCGACCTCCAGCAGCCCGTCGCCGACGCCTACGCCGCGATCGCCGGCGCCGATCACCGTCCGGAGCTGGAATGGGCGCTGTCCGTGCGAGGCGGTGACCCGGAAGAAGGCGAGGAGGCGGCATCCGCTTCTCAGCCTGATCAGGCGGATATCGCGGCGATGTTCCGCGCGTCGCTGCTCGCGAAGCGCAGCCAGGAGCTCGATCGGGGGCTCACGCTCACCGGTCCGCACCGCGACGACCTGATCCTGAGGGTCCGCGACCTGCCGGTGAAGGGGTACGCCTCCCATGGCGAATCGTGGTCGGTCGCCCTCGCGCTCCGGCTCGCCTCGGCCGAGCTGCTGCGGTCGGAGTCTCCGGCCGGCGACCCCGTCCTCATCCTCGACGACGTCTTCGCCGAGCTCGACGCCGATCGTCGCCAGCGTCTCGCCGCGCTGACCGCGGGTTACGAGCAGGTGGTGGTGACCGCCGCGGTGGAGGAGGATATCCCCGAGGTGCTGCATGCGCACGTGGTGCGGATCAGCGCCGGCACGATCAGCGACGAGCGGGCCGTTCGAGCGGCTCAGGAACCGGGTCAGGATGAGTGACATCACGACGCCCCCGGCATCCGACGCGCCGGAGACCGTCGCCACCTACCTGCGTCTGCGCGGGCTGCAGCCGAGCTCGAAGAACTGGAAGCGCAAGCGACGCATCGTCACCGACGACGACAACGCGCCCTTCACGCCGGGGCGGGACCCGGGATCGCTCGGCGCCGTCCTCGACAAGCTCAGCCGCGACTCCGGATGGCAGATCACCCTCGCCAGGGAGGATCTGGTCCGCCAGTGGGCGGATCTCGCCGGGTCAGACACCGCGAAGCACTCCGAACCGGTGTCTCTCGAGCGCGGACTGCTCACCGTGAAGTGCGACTCGACGGCCTGGGCGAAGAACCTGCAGTACATGCGTGCGACGATCCTCACCGAGATCGGCCGGAGGTATCCGGATGCCGGTGTCGAGAACCTCCGCTTCATCGGACCGGACGTCCCCTCCTGGAAATGGGGTCCCAGAGTCGTTCCAGGGCGGGGCCCGCGCGATACCTACGGGTAGGACACCACGCAAGGGGTCTGACACGCTCAGAGGGCCACACGCGGCTTCTGAGCCGCATCTCGCGACAAAACCCGGCTAGACTGGGAGTTCGTGATATCGATGTGGAGAATGCCCTCTGATGACGCCTGAATCCCCTGCTGACGAGACGGAATCGAACATCGGGGGAACCCCCGCCCCGCAGGCGGGCTCAGGGACCCAGCCCGCATCGGAAGCACCCGCGAAGGAGCACGCCGAGTACGGCGCCGACTCCATCCAGATCCTCGAGGGTCTCGAGGCCGTGCGCAAGCGCCCCGGCATGTACATCGGATCCACGGGTCCGCGCGGTCTGCACCACCTCGTCTACGAGATCGTCGACAACTCCGTCGACGAGGCTCTCGCCGGCTACGCCGACACGATCCTCGTGACGCTGCTGGAGGACGGCGGCGTCCGCGTCATCGACAACGGCCGGGGCATCCCGGTCGACCCGCACTCCTCCGACCCGACGAAGTCGACGGTCGAGGTCGTCCTGACGATCCTGCACGCCGGCGGCAAGTTCGGCGGCGGCGCCTACGCGGTCTCGGGCGGCCTGCACGGCGTCGGCTCGTCGGTGGTGAACGCCCTGTCGACCCGGTTCGAGGTCGAGGTCAAGCAGAAGGGCTTCGTCTGGCGGCACAGCTTCGCGAACGGCGGCGCCCCGCAGCAGCAGCTGGAGAAGGGCGAGGCGACCGAGGAGACCGGCACGAGCATCACGTTCTGGCCGGATGCCGAGATCTTCCAGGAGACCGTCGAGTTCGACTACGACACCCTCCGCACCCGCTTCCAGCAGATGGCGTTCCTGAACAAGGGGCTGCGCATCGAGCTGCACGACGAGCGACCCGGAGCCGCCTACGAGGTGGAGGTCGAGGGGCAGACCGTCCTCAAGCAGCCGAACGACGTGTTCTTCTACGAGCGCGGCCTGGTCGACTACGTCGAGTACCTGAACAAGGTGCGTCACGCGGAGGTCGTCAACGACGAGATCATCGCCTTCGACTCGGAGGACACCGAGCGCAAGATCTCCCTCGAGGTCGCGATGCAGTGGACCACCTCGTACACGGAGAACGTGTTCACCTACGCGAACACGATCAACACCCACGAGGGCGGCACCCACGAGGAGGGCTTCCGCGCGGCCCTGACCACGCTGGTCAACAAGTACGCCCGCGCGAACAACCTCCTCAAGGAGAAGGACGACAACCTCTCCGGCGACGACGTCCGTGAGGGCCTCACCGCCGTCATCTCGATCAAGCTCGGCGAGCCGCAGTTCGAGGGCCAGACGAAGACCAAGCTCGGCAACACCGAGGCGAAGGCGTTCGTGCAGAAGGTCGTGGGCGATCAGCTCGGCGACTGGTTCGAGCGCAACCCGAGCCAGGCGAAGAACGTCATCCGCAAGGCGATCGACGCGGCGACCGCCCGCCTCGCGGCACGGAAGGCACGGGAGACCGCGCGCCGGAAGAGCGTGTTCGAGTCCGCCGCGATGCCCGACAAGCTCAAGGACTGCACGAGCAAGGACCCGTCGATCAGCGAGATCTTCCTCGTCGAGGGTGACTCCGCAGGCGGTTCCGCCGTGCAGGGCCGCGACCCGCACACGCAGGCGATCCTCGCTCTCCGCGGCAAGATCCTCAACGTGGAGCGCGCCCGCCTCGACAAGGCGCTGGGCAACAAGGAGGTCCAGGCGATGATCCAGGCCTTCGGCACCGGCATCGGCGAGGACTTCGACATCGAGAAGGCGCGGTACCACAAGATCGTGCTGATGGCGGATGCCGACGTCGACGGCCAGCACATCACCACGCTGCTGCTGACGATGCTGTTCCGGTACATGCGCGGTCTGATCGAGGCCGGCTTCGTCTACCTCGCGATGCCGCCGCTGTACCGCCTGAAGTGGTCGAACTCCGCGCACGAGTACGTGTTCAGCGACGCCGAGCGCGACGCCCTGCTCAAGCACGGGCTCGAGAACGGCAAGCGGATCCCGAAGGATGCCGGCATCCAGCGCTACAAGGGTCTCGGCGAGATGAACCCGAAGGAGCTGTGGGAGACCACGATGGATCACACCACGCGCACGCTCCGCCAGATCACCATCGACGATGCGGCGGCGGCCGACGAGATCTTCAGCGTGCTGATGGGCGAGGACGTCGAGTCCCGCCGTGGCTTCATCCAGCGCAACGCCAAGGACGTCCGCTTCCTCGACATCTGAACGAGAGCGTTTCGTCTCGCTTCGCTCGCTCAACGACCGGAAACTGAAGAGAACACATGACTGACGACATCCGCCCCGAGCCGGAACACGACCACGGCAAGATCGACCAGGTCGATCTGCAGTCGGAGATGCAGCGCAGCTACCTCGATTACGCGATGGCCGTCATCGTGGGTCGCGCTCTGCCCGACGTCCGCGACGGCCTGAAGCCGGTGCACCGCCGGGTGATCTACGGCATGTACGACGGCGGGTTCCGCCCCGACAAGTCGTTCTCCAAGTGCGCCCGCGTCGTCGGCGAGGTCATGGGCCAGTACCACCCGCACGGCGACTCGGCGATCTACGACGCCCTCGTCCGCCTCGTGCAGCCGTGGTCGCTGCGCTACCCGCTGGCCCTCGGCCAGGGCAACTTCGGCTCCCCCGGGAACATGGGCGCCGCCGCCCCCCGGTACACCGAGACCAAGATGGCCCCGCTCGCGCTCGAGATGGTGCGGGACATCGAAGAGGACACGGTCGACTTCACCGACAACTACGACGGCCAGACCCAGGAGCCGACCGTCCTGCCGGCCCGCTTCCCGAACCTGCTCGTCAACGGCTCGGTCGGCATCGCGGTCGGCATGGCCACCAACATCCCGCCGCACAACCTCCGCGAGGTGTCGGCGGCTGCGCTCTGGGCGCTCGACAACCCCGGCATCAGCAGGGAGGAGCTGCTCGACGGCCTCATCCAGCGCATCCCCGGGCCGGACTTCCCGACCGGCGCGCAGATCCTCGGCACCAAGGGCATCCACGAGGCGTATCGCACCGGGCGCGGCTCGATCACGATGCGCGCGGTCGTGAACGTCGAGGAGATCCAGGGCCGCACCTGCCTCGTCATCACCGAACTGCCGTACCAGGTCAACCCCGACAACGTCGCGGTGAAGATCGGCGACCTCGCCCGTGACGGCAAGATCACGGGCATCGCGGACATCCGCGACGAGTCCTCGGATCGCACCGGCCAGCGTCTCGTCGTCGTCCTCAAGCGGGATGCCGTCGCGAAGGTCGTCCTCAACAACCTGTACAAGCACACCCAGCTGCAGGAGAACTTCGGCGCGAACATGCTCGCGATCGTCGACGGCGTGCCGCGCACCCTCGCGATCGACGGGTTCGTCACGCACTGGATCACCCACCAGCTCGAGGTCATCGTGCGCCGGACGCGCTTCCGCCTCGCCAAGGCCGAGGCGCGGATGCACATCCTGCGCGCCTACCTCAAGGCGCTCGACGCCCTCGACGAGGTCATCGCGCTGATCCGCCGCTCTCCCACGGTCGACGAGGCCCGGGTCGGACTGAAGGCGCTGCTCGACATCGACGACGACCAGGCCGACGCCATCCTGCAGATGCAGCTGCGCCGCCTCGCCGCCCTCGAACGGCAGAAGATCCTCGACGAGGCCGAGGAGCTCGAGGCGCTCATCACGCAGTACAACGCGATCCTCGTCGACGAGGCGCTCCAGCGCGACATCATCCGCGAGGAGCTCACCGGCATCGTCGACCGCTTCGGCGACGAGCGCCGCACGCACATCCTGCACGGCTTCGACGGCGACGTCTCGATGGAGGACCTCATCGCCGAAGAGGAGATGGTCGTCACCGTCACCCGTGAGGGCTACATCAAGCGGACGCGCAGCGACAACTACCGTTCTCAGCATCGCGGCGGCAAGGGCGTGAAGGGCGCGCAGCTGCGGGCGGATGACATCGTCGAGCACTTCTTCGTGACGACCACGCACCACTGGCTGCTGTTCTTCACGGACAAGGGCCGGGTCTACCGCTCCAAGACCTACGAGGTGCCGGAGGCGGGCCGCGACGCGAAGGGCACGCACGTCGCGAACCTGCTCGCGCTGCAGCCCGACGAGAAGATCGCGCAGATCCTCGACATCCGGGACTACGAGGTCGCCGACTACCTGGTTCTCGCGACCCGTGACGGCCTGGTCAAGAAGACCACCCTGTCCAGCTACGACACGAACCGTCAGGGCGGCGTCATCGCGATCCGTCTCAACGACGAGGACGAGCTGGTCAGCGCGCTGATGGTGAACGCGGAGGACGACATCCTCCTCATCAGCCGCAAGGGCATGTCGGTGCGGTTCAGCGCGACCGACGAGGCGCTGCGGCCGATGGGCCGCGCGACCGCCGGCGTGAAGGGCATGAAGTTCCGCGAGGGGGACAGCCTGCTCTCGGCATCCGTCGCCGCCCCCGGCCAGTACGTGTTCGTCGTCACCGACGGCGGCTACGCGAAGCGCACGGCGATCGAGGAGTATCGCGTGCAGGGTCGTGGCGGTTTCGGCATCAAGGTCGCGAAGCTCAACGACGATCGGGGCACTCTCGCGGGTGGTCTGATGGTGGCAGAGGACGACGAGGTCTTGGTGGTTCTGTCCAGCGGCAAGGTGGTACGCTCTGCCGTGGCCGAGGTGCCCGCCAAGGGCCGAGACACCATGGGAGTGGTGTTCGCACGGACGACGGAAGCCGACCGTATCCTCGCCATCGCCCGCAACGGCGAGCGGGGCCTCACCGAGGAAGACGAACCGGGTGAGGCGGAGGCCGACCCGAACGCCTCCGAGACCACACAGAACCCTGAGGAAGCAGACGCATGAGCACAGTGGCCGACAAGCTGGCGAAGAAGTCCACGCGGAAGACCAGTGGCAAGCAGGTCCGGCTGCGCCTGGTCTACGTCGACTTCTGGTCGGCCGTGAAGCTCTCCTTCCTGGGAGCGGTCGCCCTGGCCATCGTCACGATGGTGTCGTTCTTCCTCATCTACCTGGTGCTCCAGGCCACCGGCATCCTGACCCAGGCCGACGGCTTCATCGCAACGCTCACCGACGACGCGGTGAAGCTCTCCGAGGTGGCGGGACTCCCGCAGGTGATGGCGTTCGCCGCGGTCGTCTCGATCCTGAACCTCATCGTCTTCACGGTGCTCGGCGCCGTGGTCGCGGGCATCTACAACGTCGCGGTGAAGGTGACGGGCGGGCTGCTCGTCGGCTTCATGTCGAACTAGTCTCTCGTTCGGCCCTTGTGGGTCGGACTCCGTGATGCCCTCTTCAGATGAAGAGCGGGGACCCCTACCCCGATTCATCTGAAGAGGGCATCACTGCGCCCTCCGCATCCGTAGGGAGGCATGGCTTCGCAGCCGCCGAGGCAGCTGCTCTGAGGTATGGGGCTAGACGATGCCGGTGGTGCCGAGGAGGGTGCCGATCAGCCAGGTGGCCAGCAGGGCGAGCCCGCCGCCGATGACCAGGCGGACGGATGCTCGCAGCGGCCGGGAGCCTCCGATGCGCGCGGAGACCGCGCCGGTGGCGGCGAGGGCGATGAGCACCGCCAGGAAGGTGACGGGCACCCGCCACTCCGGCGGCGGCAGCAGGATCGCGAGAAGCGGCAGCAGGGCTCCGAGGGTGAACGAGACCGCTGAGGAGAGCGCCGCGTGCCACGGGTTCACCAGGTCGTGCTGGTCGATGCCGAGTTCCACCTCGAGGTGGGCGGCGAGGGCGTCGTGAGCGGTGAGCTCCTCCGCGACCCTGTGAGCCGTCTCCTCGCTGAGACCGCGGTCGCGGTACAGGGAGGTGAGTTCCGCGAGTTCGGCATCCGGCATGGTCCGCAGCTCCTCGCGCTCCTTCGCGATGAGCGCGCGCTCGCTGTCGCGCTGGCTGCTCACCGAGACATACTCCCCGAGGGCCATGGAGATCGCGCCGCCGACCAGCCCGGCGAGTCCGGCGGTGAGCAGCGCCGCGCTGGACGTCGTCGCACCGGCCACGCCGACGACCAGGGACGCGACCGACACGATGCCGTCGTTCGCGCCGAGGACGCCGGCGCGCAGCCAGTTGAGGCGCTGGCCGATCCCTGCGCCGTGCTCTTCTCCATCATGTGCGCTCATGACCCCAGTGTCCCCCTCCTCGCGTTCGAATCGCGCGAATGACCCCGAGGCGGGTCCGGTGACCGCAACATGAGCGATTCGAACGGTAGGGAAAACCCGAAGCGCGTTGTCCGGATGGCTCCGTGTCGCCGCGGTACCGCCGCCCGTACCTTGGGACTATGACCACACAGACTGCGATCACACAGCAGCCGAAGGCGGCACGACCGCCCCTGCGGATCCTCCTCACGATCCTGCACCTCGCCGCCCTCGGCGTCATCGGCGGCGCCATCCTCGGGATGCTCGGCGGACTCCTCGGCGCCGGCCTCGGCCTCCTCTTCGCCTTCGGGGTCGGCGTCATCCTCCTCGTGGGCCTCGTCTACGCCCTCTTCGGCGTCGGCTGGTTCGAGGTGGCACGGGTCGGCGCGCTGTACCGCGTGCCGCTCGCCCCGCTGGGTCTGCGATCGAGCGGCCGCCCCGGTTTCAGCGGCTGGCTCCGCTCCCTCGGGCGGCAGTCGATCGACGGGCGCATGTGGCGCGCGATCGCGAATTTCGCCCTCGCCTGCCTCGGCGGCGCGATCGTGCTGCGACTGTTCTGGAGCATGATCTGGTCGGCGATCATCTCCTTCGCACCGTTCAGCGGCGAGAGCACCGTCGCCGGTCCGTTCGGCAGCGTGATCGCCACCGCGTGGGCGCCGCTCGTCGGCATCCTCGGCGCGGCGGCGGCAGCAGCCGGCATCATCGGGGTGGCCCTGCTGCACCGCGTGCTCTCCCTCGCCATCGTCGTCCCCAGCCGCGAGGCCGAGCTCACCGAGCGGGTCCGCACCACGACCGCGCAGCGCGAGGGCGCCGTGCGCGCCGCCGACCTGGAGCGCACCCGCATCGAGCGGGACCTGCACGACGGCGTCCAGCCGCGTCTCGTCTCCGTCGGGATGACCCTCGGCCTCGCCCAGCAGAAGATCGAGGACGACCCGGAGACCGCGAAGGCGCTGATCGCGGAGGCGCACACCTCCACCAAGGCCGCGATCACCGAGCTGCGGCAGCTCGCCCGCGGCATCCACGCCTCCGTGCTCGACGACCGCGGTCTCGACGCCGCACTGTCGGCGCTCGCGGGCCGCTCGCACATCCCCGTGAACCTCGACGTCCGGATGGACGGGCGCTGCAGCCGTGAGGCGGAGGCCGCCGTCTACTTCGCCATCGCCGAGTCCCTCACCAACGCGGCCAAGCACTCCCGTGCCAGCGAGGCGCGCGTCACCGTGCGGATCCGGGAGGGCAACACCCTCTGGGCCCGGGTGGAGGACAACGGCATGGGCGGCGCGCAGGTGCAGCCCGGCGGAGGACTCGACGGCATCGCCAACCGCATCCTCGCGGCCGGCGGCACGTTCCGGCTGGACAGCCCGCAGGGCGGGCCGACGAGCCTGGAGGTGAACGTGCCATGCGCATCCTGATCTGCGAAGACAGCGTCCTCCTCCGGGAAGGACTCGTCCGCCTCCTCGAGGACGCCGGCCACCGGGTCGTCGCCGCCCTCCCCGACACCGACGGCCTCACCGAGGCGGTCGCCGAGGAGAGGCCCGAGCTCTGCATCCTCGACGTGCGGCTCCCCCCGACCTTCACCGACGAGGGCATCCGTGCGGCGCTCGCCCTCCGAGCGTCGAACCCGGCGCTCCCCCTCCTCGTGCTCTCGCAGTACGTCGAGGAGCGCTACGCCTCGGATCTCATCGCCTCCCAGAGCGGACCGGCGCAGAGCGGACCTCTCGGCTACCTGCTCAAGGACAGGGTCGCCGACGTCTCGGAGTTCCTCGCCTCCGTGCAGCGGATCGCCGAGGGGGCGACGGTGCTCGATCCCGAGGTGGTCGCGCAGCTGCTGACGCGGCGGAACCGGGACGATCGGATGCTGCGGCTCACCGAACGCGAGCGCACCGTGCTCGCACTCATCGCCGAGGGCAAGTCGAACCAGGCGATCGCCGCGCTCCTCTTCCTCTCCGAGGCGAGCGTCGAGAAGCACATCACCTCCATCTTCCAGAAGCTGGGCCTCGAGCCGGACGAGTCGGGAAACCGCCGCGTGCTCGCCGCCCTCGCCCACATCGAGAACACGGGCGGGACCACTCCTCCCGCCGGCCAGACAGGAGCCACACGATGAGCACCGAAGACCAGACCCCCGAAGTCACCGGCACGCAGGGCGGGCACACTCCGCTGACCCCGCCGCCGGCGACCCCGGCGACCCCGCCGGCCCCGTCCGCACCGCCGGCCACTCCGCCGCTCCCGGCGGATCCTGCGTCCGCCTCGCGGATCCCCGGAGCCACGGCGATCACCGTCGTCACGGCGGTGATCGGCGGGATCGCGCTGCTCGGCTCCGGAGCCACGGCGGCGGTGGCCGCGTCCGGAGACCTCGTGCGCACCGACACCGTGCAGACGCTCGACGTGACGGGCATCTCCGGTCTCGACCTCGACGTCAACGCGTCCGATGTCCGCGTCGAGTTCGGCGACGTCTCCGAGGCGGAGCTCGCGGTCACCAGCGGCCGGGGCCGCATCTGGACGCTGGAGCGCGACGACGACGAGCTCCTCGTCCGCAGCCCGGACACGCGGTTCGGCTGGTGGTTCGGGAACTGGTTCGACGACGAGGAGACCGTGGTGCTGACCCTCCCCGAGGAGCTGCAGGATGGCGGCCTCGACGCGTCGCTGACGCTGAACGCGGGGAGCCTCACCGTCTCCGGGACGTTCGACGAGCTCGACGTGGAGGTCACGGCCGGGGATCTCACCGTCGACGGAGCGGCGACCGTGCTGGACGCCCAGCTCAGCGCGGGCGGCGCGGACATCCTCCTCGACGGCGTGAAGACCGCGGTCTTCGGCGTCTCGGCGGGAGACCTCGCGGTCGAGCTCACCGGAACCGCGCCCACGGACACCACGATCGACGTCAGCGCCGGCGAGCTGGACCTCACCGTTCCGGAGGGCGGCTACAGGGTGACGCAGAGCGTCTCCGCAGGAACCCTCGACAACGAGCTGGACCAGGACTCCGACTCCCGTCGCACCATCGACGTCTCGGTCTCCGCAGGCACCGTCACGCTGCGTCCGGGCAGCTGAACGGGGACGGATGCCGGGACGAAACGCCCGGCATCCGTCGTGCACCCTCCTCGATTGGGATTCTTCGCGATCTTCCGGTAAAGTCTTGGAGGTTGACGGGGCTATAGCTCAGGCGGTTAGAGCGCTTCACTGATAATGAAGAGGTCCCAGGTTCAAGTCCTGGTAGCCCCACCCTGTAACTCAAGAAATCCCCTCCGGGGCCTTAGCTCAGTTGGTAGAGCGCCTGCTTTGCAAGCAGGATGTCAGGAGTTCGAATCTCCTAGGCTCCACACTGTGTTGAGACAGTTCGAGAAGGCCCCGCCGTGTGCGGGGCCTTCTCGTCTTCGGGGGGCGCGACCACCGGGCGCCTGGCCTCGACTCTGACGAAGAGGTTCGCCTCGCCCCTCGTGAGCATCCGCGTCCTGAACGCACCTCGGGAGGAGTTCGCACGCTCGGGCGGAGGATTCCTCGGGATTCCTCAGCCCGAACGCGTGTTCTCCTCCCGAACGACGAGAAGGCGGTTGCCGCGACCCGGCGCGTCAGAGCAGCTCGGCGACCGCGGCGGATGCCTGCGAGCGCACAGCCTCCCGTGCCTCGGCGGCCGTGCGGGCCTCGCGCGCGGCCGCGGCGAGACGCTGGCATTCGAGCTGCGAGTGCGCGGCCAGCGCGAGACGCACGGCCGGCACCTTCCCCGGCGCCATGGAGAGGCTGGTCACGCCGAGACCGACGAGCACGAGCGCCAGCAGCGGATCTCCGGCCGACTCTCCGCACACGCCGATCGGCTTCCCGGCGCCCCTGGCACCCTCGGCCGCGGCGGCGATCACGTCGAGCACCGCCGGCTGCCACGGATCGAGCAGGTCGGAGAGCTCCCCCTGCATCCGATCGGCGGCCATCGTGTACTGCGCGAGGTCGTTGGTGCCGAGGCTGCCGAAGTCGACCTCTCCCAGCACGTGGGCGGCGCGCAGCGCGGCCCCGGGCACCTCGATCATGACGCCCGCCTTCGCGAGCCCGTTCTCGTAGACGCGGCGGGCGAACCAGGCGGCCTCCTCGACCGTGGCGACCATCGGCGCCATCACGCGCACGTCGGCACCGGTGGAGCGCGCGGCGTTCGCGAGGGCCTCGAGCTGGGCATCGAGCAGCTCGGGACGCTCGGCGGAGAGCCGGAGGCCGCGCCGGCCGAGGGCCGGGTTCTCCTCGGGGCCGAGATCCGCGAACGTCAGCGGCTTGTCGGCGCCCGCGTCGAGCGTGCGCACGACGACGCGCCGCTCGCCGAACGGCTCGAACACCTGCCGGTAGATCTCGGTCTGCTCTTCGACGGTCGGCGCCCGATCGGCGGACAGGAAGACGAACTCGGTGCGGAACAGGCCGACTCCCTCGAGGTCCTGGGCCGCCGCCAGCACGGCATCCTCCACCCCGCCGATGTTGGCCAGCAGCGCGATGTGCAGGCCGTCGGCCGTGCGACCCGGTCCGGAGGAGGCGGCGAGGGCCGCCGCCCGGCGCTCGCGGCGCACGCGCTGGGCCTCGACGAACTCCGGGTCGGGGGCGATCATGACCTCGCCGGAGTCTCCGTCGATCGCGATCGGCGTCCCCGCGTCGATCTCGGTGGCACCCGCCAGCTGCACGACGGCGGGGATGCCCATCTGCGCGGCGAGGATGGCGGTGTGGCTGGTGCGCCCGCCGCCCTGGGTGACGATCCCCGCCACGAGGGCGCGGTCCAGCGTGGCCGTCTCGGCGGGGGCGAGGTCTTCGGCGACGATGATGCTCGGCTCGTCGAAGTCGGGAACCCCGGGCACGGGTACGCCGAGCACCGTGGCGATCGCCCGGGAGCCGACATCGCGCAGATCGGCGACGCGCTCTGCGAAGTACCCGCCCAGGGCCTCGAACTTCGCCGCGAACTCCTCGACGGCCGCCGCGATCGCCGTGGCGGGACCGCGACCGGCCTCGAGCTGCGCGTGGGCGGACTTCAGCAGCGAGCGATCGCGGGCGATCATCGCGGTCGCCTTCAGGATGCTCTGCGCGGTGTCGTGCACGCGGCCGGCCTTCTCGTCCAGCGCGGCGGCTACCGAAGCGAAGGCGGCCGTGACCTGGTCGCGGGCTGCGTCCGCATCGGCGGGCGCCGGCTCGTTCGCCGGCGGCCGGACCGGCGGTGCGACCTGCACCACCGGACCGTACGCGCTGCCCGGGCTGACCCCGATGCCCTGCCGCAGCCCCGAGCCGGTCGCCGACATCGTTACTCCGCGTCCAGGTCCGTCGAGAGCAGCTCGACCAGCCGGTCGAGCACGGCGTCGGCGCCGTCGCCTTCGGCGGTCAGCACGACCTCCTCGCCGTGCGTGGCGCCGAGCGCCATGACACCGAGGATGCTGCCGGCGTCGACGGCCTCTTCGCCGGGGCGGCCGATCGTGACGTCGAGGCCGGACTCCGCGGCAGCTTCGACGAAGAGCGCGGCGGGACGGGCGTGCAGACCGACGGACGAGGCGATGGTGACGGTGCGGGTTGCCATGATGATGTCTCCTTGAGGTTCAGTGAATCGAATCGTAGTGCCGCCGGATCAGGCGGCGACAGTCTCGGCGGTGTCCTGGCGGGCCGTGGCGATCGCCCGCTTCTGCGCGAGCGACTTCAGCGCGATGACGATGACCGCCATGATCACCACGCCGATGACGAGGGCGAGGAGGAACAGCAGCGGCTGTCCGATCAGCGGGAGCACCCAGATGCCGCCGTGCGGGGCGCGCAGCGTCGCGCCGAACAGCATCGCCAGGCCGCCGGTGACCGACGAGCCGATCACGGACGCCACGATGACGCGCACCGGGTCGGCGGCCGCGAACGGGATCGCGCCCTCCGAGATGAACGAGGCGCCGAGCAGCCACGCCGCCTTGCCGTTCTCCTGCTCCGGCTCGGAGAAGAGCTTCGCCCGCAGGGTCGTCGCGAGGGCCATCGCGAGCGGGGCGACCATGCCGGCGGCCATGACCGCTGCCATGATCTTGAGCTGCGGGGCATCGGTCGCGGCACCGGCGCTCGCGAGCCCGGCGGTGGCGAAGCCGTAGGCGACCTTGTTGACGGGCCCGCCGAGGTCGAAGCCCATCATCGCGCCGAGGATGAGCCCGAGCACGAGGGCGCCGCCGCCGGTGAGGCCGTTGAGCCCGTCGTTCATGGCGTTCATCAGAGCGACGATGGGGCGGCCGAGCAGGGTGATGAACAGGCCCGCCATGATGAGGGTGGAGAGCAGCGGGATGACGACCACCGGCATGACGCCGCGGACGCCCTTGTGGACCTTCCAGCTCGAGATCCAGCGGGCGACGAAACCGGCGAGCAGACCGGTGACGATGCCGCCGAGGAAGCCGGCGTTCATGGTCGAGGCGATGGCGCCGCCGACGATGCCCGGCACGAGGCCGGGGCGGTCGGCGATGCCGAAGGCGATGAATCCGGAGAGGATCGGCACGAGGAACCCGAACGAGGCGGCGCCGATCACGAAGAGCAGTGCGGCCCACGAGGTGAGGCTCACCGGGTTGAAGTTCTGCGCGATGTCGTACGCGTCACCGGAGGTGAGGTTGTACTTCACGATCTCGATGGCGCCCTGCTCGCCGAGGGCGATCTGGGACAGCATGAACGAGAGGGCGATGAGGATGCCGCCGGCGGCGACGAACGGGATCATGTAGGAGACACCGGTCATCAGCCACTGCCGCAGCTTCGTGCCCCACTTGGCGCCCTCGTCGACCTTGGTGGTCAGTCCTCCGGCCGAGGCGGCGGCTCCGGCACTCGCCGCGGCGGCCTTGGACGGGTCGGCGGCCCACTCGGCCGCGAGGTCGGCCGCCTGCGCGACGAGCTGGGGGCCGTCGGAGATGGCCCGCTTCACGCCGACGTCGACGGTCGGCTTGCCGGCGAATCGACCGCGGTCCTTCACTTCGAGGTCGTGGGCGAAGATCACGGCGTCCGCCTCGGCGATCTCCGCCGCGGTCAGCGGGGTCGAGCCTGCCGAGCCCTGCGTCTCGACCTTGATCGAGTGCCCTGCCGCCGCGGCGGCCCGCTCGAGCGCCTCGGCCGCCATGTACGTGTGCGCGATGCCGGTCGGGCAGGACGTCACCCCGACGAAGCGAAGCGGGCGAGAGGTGGATCCAGCGGCCGAGGGCGCAGCGGGGGCCGCGGCATCCGCCACCGGCTCGGACGCCGGGGTCTCCGCCGCCTTCGGCTCCGCGGCCTTCGGTGCGTCGAGCTGGACGTGCTGTCCGACGATCTCGACGACCTCGGCCTCGGTGGTCGCGCCGAGCAGGGCCTCGCGGAAGTCCTCGCGCATCAGCGCGCGGGCGAGCTTCGGCAGCATCTGCATGTGCGCATCGCCGCCGTCGACCGGGGCGGCGATGAGGAACACCAGCCGGGCGGGGCCGTCCTTCGCTCCCCAGTCGATGCCGTCGAGGGTACGGCCGAACACGAGGGAGGGCTCGGTGATCGCGGCGCTGCGGGCGTGCGGGATGCCGATGCCGCCGGGGAGTCCGGTGGCCATCTTGGTCTCGCGCTCGCGGACGTCGGCGAGGAACGCCTCGAGGTCGGTGCATCGGCCGGTGGCGACCAGGCGCTCGGCCAGCGCTCGCGTGGCCTCGTGCCGGTCGGCGCCGGTGAGCTCGAGGACCACCTGCTCTTCTTCGATCAGTGGCATTTCGGTTCCTTTCGTGGGGGAGAGTGCGGCCCGCGGTCAGTCGCGGACGGGAAGCGTGGGGTCGAGGTCGTGGGCGAGCTCGACGTGGATGCCGTCGAGATCGGCCGGCGAGGGCACCTGGCTGCCGGGCAGCCGGACGGCGGCCGCGCCCCAGCGCACGCCCTCGGCGAGAGCGTCGGCGGGTGCGAGGCCGGATTCGAGGCCGTGCAGGAGGCCCGCGAGCATGCAGTCGCCGGCGCCGACCGTCGAGACGGGGTCGGTGATGACGGCACGCGCATGCGCGAGGACGCCGGGGCCGACGAGCACGGCGCCGTCGCGGCCGAGGCTCACGGCGACGAGCTCGATGCCGCCGGCGATGAGCCGCCTGGCCTCGTCGATCACCGCGCCGAGGGTGTCGAGCTCGCGGCCGGCCAGTTCGGCGAGCTCCTCGCGGTTGGGCTTCACGAGGGTGGGGCGGGCGCCGACGGCGGCCGCGAACGGCTCACCGGAAGAATCGACGACCACGCGGATGCCGCGGGCGCGCGCCCTTTCGACGAGCCCCGCGTAGAGGTCCGCCGGTGCGCCGGGGGGCAGGCTGCCGCAGCCGGCGACCCAGGAGGCCCCGCGTGCGACCGCCTCGTCGAGCGTGGCGTCGAGCAGCGCGTCGGCCTCGGCGGCGGTGAGAAGCGGACCCGGCTCGTTGAGCTTGGTGGTGGTGCCGTCGGGTTCGAGGATGCTCGTGTTCATGCGGATCGCGCCGGAGACGGTCACGGCGCGGCGCGCCACTCCGGCGGCATCCAGCAGGGCGTCGAGGAGTGCGCCCTCGGGACCGCCGACCGGAATCACGGCGACGGCATCCGCGCCCATGGCGGTCAGCGCGCGTGCGACGTTGACGCCCTTGCCTCCCGGGTCGATGCGGCTGGACTCGGCGCGCAGCACCCTGCCGCGCGTGAGCGCATCGACGGCGACCGCGCGATCGATGCTGGGATTGGGGGTCAGCGCGACGATCATGCGAGCACCACCTTCGGGCCGACGGCGCGGATCTCCTCGGCGATGTCGGCGTCGAGCTCTGCGTCGGTGATGAGCACGTCGACCTCCTCGAGGGTGGCGAAGCAGTGCAGCTGCACCGCGTCGGCCTTGCTGGAATCCGCCACGACGACGGTCGTGCGACCGGCCCGGAGCATGGCGCTCTTGGTGGCCGCCTCGGTGTGGTCGGGGGTGGTCGCGCCGGTTGTCGCACCGAAGCCGTTCGCACCGAGGAAGGCCACGTCCACGCGGAGGCCTGCCAGCGCCGTCTCGGTCCACGGTCCGACCGCCGCACCGGTGGTCGGACGGACGCGACCGCCCAGCTGCAGCAGCTCGATCGACGGCCGTGCGGCCAGCAGGGCGCCGATCGCCGGGCTGTTGGTCACGACGGTGAGCGCGAGTCCCGGCGGCAGCGCCTCGGCGATCGCGAGCGTGGTGGATCCGGCGTCAAGGAGCACGGTCGCCCCCTCGGCGATCTCCTCCAGGGCGCGAGTCGCGATGCGCCGCTTCGCCTCGGTGCGCCGGCCGAGGCGTGCGTCGAACGTCGGCTCGGCCTCGAGGCGCTCGACCGGGATCGCTCCGCCGTGCACGCGGCGCAGGAGTCCGCGGCGCTCGAGCGCGGAGAGATCGCGGCGAATGGTCTCCGGGGTGACGTCCAGGGCCTCGGCCGTGCCGGCCACCTCGACGCGGCTCGCAGCGCGCGCCATCTCGAGGATGCGCTGCTGTCGCTCGGCTGCGTACATTCCGGGCCCCTTCGTCCTGTCGGCGCCGCGTCTTCGGTGATCGCGGCCGCCGTAGCCACGATTGTGACACACACTCAAACCGAAGTAAAGAAATTCAGAAGTTTGTTTGTGTTGGTTTGGAGGTCAGCGATTCCGCGCCGCGAACCGCTCCCGCGTGCCGGCATCCGCCACGTACACCACGAGCTGCACATCGGCGAGGTCCGAGGGGCGCAGCTGGTGGTGCTCGAACACGAGACGGCCGAGCGACGGATGCCGGAACACGCGCTCGCGAGACTCGAAGCCGCCCACGCCGTGGCTCTCCCACCGCTCGCGGAACTCGGGGCTGGCCTCCATGAGCCGGCCGACGAGGTCGCGATAGCGGGGGTCGCCCAGCCGGGGACCGGCCTCGGCGCGGAACTCGGCGAGGAACCGGCGGCTGGTGTCGTCCCAGTCGTCGAGCAGCTCCCGCACCGCGGGGTCTGTGAAGATGAGCCAGAGCAGATTCCGGTCCTCGGGTGCGATCGTGCCGACGCTGGGATACAGCGCCTCGTACGCGGAGTTCCAGCCGGCGATCCCCCAGTCCGGCGCGAGCGCGTAGGCCGGATGCTCATCGAGCGCGTCGAGGAACCGCTGCACATGCGCCGGCGCCGTCTCGACCGCGGTCACCGCGCCCGGCCTGGTGGGGGCGAAGCCGGCGAGGGTGAGCACGTAGTCGTGCTCGGCGACGGTCAGGTGCAGCGTCGTGGCGACGGCATCCAGCACCTGCCGTGACGGGTTGATGTCGCGTCCCTGCTCGAGCCAGGTGTACCAGGTGACGCTCACGCCGGAGAGGAACGAGATCTCCTCGCGACGCAGGCCGACCGTGCGCCCGCGCCCCGCCGGCGGGAGGCCGAACGAGGCCCGGTCGAGCTTCTCGCGCCGAGCGCGCAGGAAGGCGCCGAGCTCCTTGCGCTGCTGCTCGTCGGTGGCCATGACACAAACCTAGTGCTCTCACTACTAGTATCAACGCCGACTTCCCCCGTCACCGACCACGCTCCACAGTGGAAGAATGCCCACCCCTCTTCGCTCCCGCACCGTCACCCACGGCCGCAACGCCGCCGGTGCCCGCGCCCTGTTCCGTGCCGCCGGCGTGAACGCCGCCGACTTCGGCAAGCCGATGATCGCCGTGGCGAACAGCTTCACCGAGTTCGTCCCCGGCCACACGCACCTGCAGCCCGTCGGCCGCATCGTCTCCGACGCCATCTCGGCCGCCGGCGGCATCCCGCGCGAGTTCAACACCATCGCCGTCGACGACGGCATCGCGATGGGCCACGGCGGGATGCTCTACTCGCTGCCCTCCCGCGACCTCATCGCCGACTCCGTCGAGTACATGGTCAACGCGCACCAGGCCGATGCGCTCGTCTGCATCTCCAACTGCGACAAGATCACCCCCGGCATGCTCATGGCGGCGCTGCGCCTGAACATCCCCACGGTGTTCGTCTCCGGCGGCCCGATGGAGTCCGGACGCGCGACCCTCGTCGACGGCACCGTGCGCACCCTCGACCTCGTCGACGCGATCTCCGAGGCCGCGAACGACACGGTGTCGGATGCCGACATCCAGCGCATCGAGGAGAACGCCTGCCCGACCTGCGGCTCCTGCTCCGGCATGTTCACGGCGAACTCGATGAACTGCCTCGTCGAGGCGCTCGGCCTCGCCCTCCCCGGCAACGGCTCGGTGCTCGCTACCCACACCGCCCGCCGCGCGCTCTACGAGAAGGCCGGCGAGGTCGCCGTGCAGATCACGAAGGCGTTCTACGACGAGGACGACGCCTCGGTGCTCCCCCGCGCCGTCGCGAGCCCCGCCGCCTTCGCGAACGCCATGGCCCTCGACATCGCCATGGGCGGGTCGACGAACACGATCCTGCATCTCCTCGCCGCCGCGCACGAGGCCGGCATCGACTTCGGCCTCGACGAGATCGACGCCATCTCGCGCCGCGTCCCCTGCCTGGCGAAGATCGCCCCGAACCCGGCGTACGGCCGGATGTATTACATGGAGGACGTGCACCGCGCCGGCGGCATCCCCACCATCCTCGGGGAGCTGCACCGCGCCGGACTCCTCAACGAGGACGTCTCCTCGATCCACTCCGAGTCGCTGGCGAGCTGGCTCGCCGACTGGGACATCCGCGGAGGAACGGCGACCGAGACCGCGCAGGACCTCTGGCACGCGGCTCCCGGCGGCGTGCGCTCGTCGAGCGCGTTCTCGCAGTCCGAGCGCTGGGCGGAGTTGGACACGGATGCCGAGGGCGGCTGCATCCGCTCGGCCGAGCACGCCTACTCCGTGGACGGCGGCCTCGCCGTGCTGCGCGGCAACCTCGCGGTCGACGGCGCCGTCGTGAAGACCGCCGGCGTCGATCCGTCCATCCTCGTGTTCTCCGGCCCCGCCGTGGTCTGCGAGTCGCAGGAGGAGGCCGTCGCGAAGATCCTCGGCAAGAAGGTGCAGCCCGGCGACGTCGTCGTCATCCGCTACGAGGGCCCGAAGGGCGGCCCGGGCATGCAGGAGATGCTGCACCCGACCTCGTTCCTCAAGGGCCGCGGTCTCGGCAAGGTCTGCGCGCTCGTCACCGACGGCCGCTTCTCCGGCGGCACCTCGGGTCTCTCCATCGGCCACGTCTCCCCGGAGGCGGCGAGCGGCGGCATCATCGCGCTGGTCGAGGACGGCGACATCATCGACATCGACATCCCGAACCGCGGCATGAGCCTGCGCGTCGACGACGCCGTGCTCGAGGAGCGCCGCGCGCGCCTGCTGGAGAACGGCGGCTACCGCCCGGTCGAGCGGCAGCGCCCGGTGTCTCTCGCGCTGCGCGCGTACGCGGCGATGGCGACCTCGGCCGACCGCGGCGCCGTGCGCGACGTCGAGGCCGTCGAGCGCGCGATGCGCGAGCAGGAGCTCCGCGCCGCCGCCCTCGTCTGACGCCCGCTCGGGAGGAGAACGCCCGCTCGGGAGGAGCATCCGCACGGATTCCCCAGCCCGAACGGGACTTCTCCTCCCGGGCCGAGGGATGTCGCGGCCTCCTCTTTCCCCACGGTCACTGCCAGACTGGGCACATGAGCCTTCCCCACGCCGACATCGATCCCGACGGACTGCTGGAGTACTCGGTCGTGTTCACCGACCGGTCGCTGAACCACATGTCCGCCCGCTTCATCGGCGTCATGCAGCAGACCCTCGGCATCCTCTGCGAGGCGTACGGGGCGGAGAGCGCGGCGATCGTGAACGGCGGCGGCAGCTACGCGATGGAATCGGTGGCGCGTCAGCTCGCCACCGGGCGGCGAGTGCTCGTCGTGCGCAACGGGCTCTTCTCGTACCGGTGGTCGCAGATCCTCGAGATGGGCGGCATCAGTGCGGCCACGACCGTCTGCCAGGCCCGCCCGGCAGATGACGGGCTGCAGTCCGCGTGGGCCCCGATGCCGATCGAGGAGGTCGTCCAGACCATCCGCGCCGGGAAGCCCGAGGTCGTGTTCGCCCCGCACGTGGAGACCGCCGCCGGGATGATCCTCCCCGACGAGTACGTGCGCGCGCTGGCGGATGCCGTGCACGAGGTCGGCGGCGTGCTCGTCCTCGACTGCATCGCCTCCGGCGCGATGTGGGTTGACATGGGCGCGCTCGGCGTGGACGTGCTCATCAGCGCCCCGCAGAAGGGCTGGTCCGGCACGCCGGGCGCCGGCTACGTGATGCTGAGCGCCGCCGGACGCGCCGCCGTCGAGGCGGGCACTGCGACGAGCTTCGCGATGGATCTCGGCCGGTGGCTGTCGATCTCGGACGGCTACCGCGAGGGCTCCGCGGGCTATCACGCGACGATGCCGACCGACTCGATCACCCGCAACCTCGCGCAGATGATCGAGACCCGCGATCGCGGGTTCGGCATCCTCCGCGAGGCGCAGATCGACCTCGGCGGCCGGGTGCGCGCCCTGCTCTCGGCCCGCGGACTCCCCTCCGTCGCCGCACACGAGTTCGCCGCACCAAGCGTGGTCGTCGTGCACACCGACGACCCGGCGCTGAAGAACGGCGCGCGCTTCCGCGAGCAGGGGCTGCAGATCGCCGCCGGCGTGCCGCTGCACTGCGGCGAGCCGGAGGGCTTCTCCACGTTCCGCGTCGGCCTGTTCGGGCTGGACAAGCTCGGAGACGTCGACGGCACCGTCGCCCGGCTCGGGGCCGCCCTCGACGCGATCGGTCGCTGAGTCCGCACGTCGTCGCGACCGGCTGGGGGATGCTCAGACCGCGGTGAGCCCGTGCGCGACGGTGTTCAGCCGCTCGCAGCCCTCGGCGGTGACGACGACGATGTCCTCGATCCGCGAACCCCACCGGCCGGGGAAGTAGATGCCCGGCTCGACGCTGAACGCCATGCCCTCGCGCAGCACGAGATCGTTGCCGGGGGCGATGTACGGCTCCTCGTGCACCGAGACGCCGATGCCGTGACCGGTGCGGTGCAGGAAGGCCTCGGCGAGCCCGGCATCCGCGAGCACCTGACGGGCGGCCGCATCCACCTGCGCAGCGGTCACCCCTGGGCGCACGGCATCCACGGCGGCCTGCTGCGCGCGCACGAGCACGGCGATGCGCTCGGCCGCCTCCGGGTCCGCGGAGCCGACGACGTAAGTGCGGGTGCTGTCGGAGTTGTAGCCGCTGGGCACGGCGCCTCCGATATCGACGACCACGACATCCCCGTCCTCGATCACCCGGTCGGAGACCTCGTGGTGCGGGTCTGCGCCGTTCGGGCCCGAACCGACGATGACGAACTCCACCGTGCGGTGGCCCTCTGCGACGATCGCCTCGGCGATGTCGGCGGCGACCTCGCGCTCGGTCCGGCCGGCCCGCAGCCACTCCGGCACTCGGCGGTGCACGGCGTCGATGGCAGAGCCGGCGCGACGAAGCTCCGCGATCTCGGCGGCGTCCTTGATCATCCGGCCTTCGCGGAGCACCGGCGTCGCGAGCTCGAGGCCGACCCCGAGGCGGTCGCCGATCGGGATGACGTGCAGGGCCGGCAGCGCGTCGGAGACGCCCACCCGGGAGACCGCGCCGACCACGGCGGCGACGAGCTCGTACGGGTCTTCGCCGTCCACCCAGTCGGACACGGCGAGACCGAGCTCGCCCACGGCGGTGCTGCGCACCTTCGCCAGCTCCATGCGCGGCACCACGACCTCCGGACGGATGCCGGGGCCGAGCACGAGCGCCGTGAGGCGCTCGATGGTGTCGCCCTCGACGCCGACCAGATACTGCAGGTCGGGGCCCGGTCCCACGACGATCGCATCCAGCCCCGCCTGCGCGGCGAGGGCGGCGGCGCGGTCGAGCCGGGCGGCGTACACGGAGGCGGGGAACGGCGGTGTGCTCACCGGCACAACGCTACCCCCGCCGGCGTCGCCCGTAGGATCGGAGGGTGCTGATCGGTCTGATGCGTCCCGTCGAAGTCCAGTCCGTCTCCGTCGAGGGAACGGATCTCGCTGACATCCAGGCGCAGCTCGAGGCGCAGCGGCCGGAGGGCTTCGACATCGTGTCGTCCCCGGTGGAGATGATCAAGGGCGCCGCGGTGCTGAAGGCCGTCGGCACCTTCGCCCGCCGCGACCAGGTCACCGAGGTCGAGGCCGAGGACCTGGACGCCCTTCTCGCGAAGGTTCCCGACGGCTGGCAGCTTCTGAACGTGCGGAAGGCCTGACGCTCAGCGCCGCCGGCGCACCCCCTCGGCGAGCTGTGCGAGCGCCGTCGCCGTGGCATCCCAGCCCATGCAGGCGTCGGTGACGCTCTGCCCCCTGACCAGGCCGGCCGGGCCCCGCGTGACGTCGAGCTTCTGGGCGCCGGCGACGAGGTTGCTCTCCAGCATCACGCCGGCGACCGCAGCGCCGTCGACCGCGATCTGCTCGGCGAGCTCGGCGGCGACCTCCGCCTGGCGCAGGTGATCCTTGCCGCTGTTGCCGTGGCTTGCGTCGACGACGAGCCGGTCTGCGAGTCCGGACGCCGACAGACGCTCCGCGGCCCGCCGCACGTGTTCGGCGTCGTAGTTCGGCCCGTCCGCTCCGCCGCGCAGGATGATCCCCGCGTCCGGGTTGCCGGTCGTCGTCACCAGGCTCGCCCTCCCGTCGGCGCCGATGCCGAGGAACGCCTGTGGAGCGGATGCCGCGGCGGCGGCATCCAGCGCGACCTGGAGTCCGCCGTCGGTGCCGTTCTTGAACCCGATCGGCATCGACAGGCCCGAGGCGAGCTGACGGTGGATCTGGCTCTCGGTGGTGCGCGCGCCGATCGCACCCCAGCTGATGAGGTCGGCGGTGTACTGGGGGCTGATCGGCTCGAGGAACTCGGTGGCGCACGGCAGGCCGAGGGCGGTCACGTCGCGGAGGAAGGCCCGCGCCATCCGCAGCCCGGCCCGGATGTCGTGGCTGCCGTCGAGATGCGGGTCGTTGATCAGGCCCTTCCAGCCCACCGTGGTGCGGGGCTTCTCGAAGTAGGTGCGCATCACGATGAGCAGGTCGTCGCGGTGCTTCTCGGCCTCGCGCACCAGGCGGCCGGCGTACTCGAGTCCCGCCTCCGGGTCGTGGATGGAGCAGGGGCCGACGACGACCAGGAGACGGTCGTCCTCACCGGCCATGATCCGGCGGACCTCGTCGCGGGTGCGGGAGACGAGAGCGGCGCGCTCATCTCCGACGGGGAGCTCCGCTTCGATCTCGGCCGGAGACGGGATGGTGGTGAAGCTCGCGACGTGCAGGTCGGCGGTGGCGTCGAGCGTGGCGGGCTGGTTCATGCTGTGGGTCCTGTCCTGATGAGGGCGGACCCGATGCAGAGCCCGCCGAAACGGCGAAGGGCAGAGCGGATGCTCTGCCCTGTCGGCTCTGAAGGTGTCGGTACGCGTCAGTCCCGCGACGGCCCCTCCAGAGCCGACTCGAAATACGCATACCAACGGGTCATGGAAGAAGACCCTACCCCATCGCGCGGACCTCAGCTCACCGCATGACGGATGCGCTCGGCGAGGAACTCCCGGTTCTCGGGGGTGAGCTCGAGCACCGCGTAGGCCGTGGGCCACAGGGTGCCGTCATCGAGGTTCGCCTGCTGCTCGAAGCCGAAGGTGCCGTAGCGGGTCTTGAACTTGCTCGCCGGCTGGAAGAAGCAGAGCACCTTGCCGTCCCTCCCCCACGCCGGCATGCCGTAGTAGGTGCGCGGGACGAGCTCGGGGGCGACCTCGGAGACGAGCTCGTGCAGCCCGGTGGCGATGGCCTGGTCGGCAGCGGTGAGCTTCTCGATCGCCGCCTTGATGTCTGTCTCGCCCTCGGCGCGGACCTCCTCCGGCGACTTCTTGGCGCGCGAGCGCGCTGTCCTCTTCTCCGCGGCGGCGGCCTTCATGGCGTCGCGCTCCTCGGCGGTGAAGTTCTTCTCGTGGTCGGCCATGGGGAGTCCTTTCCTGGGGTGTCGTCCTCAGACTACGGATGCCGCTCCACCGGGTGCTTCTCGATTCCTGATCGATGCCGTGCGACTGCGGCCGGGCCTGTGCTCGCGGGCGGATAGGGTGTGAGCCATGGACATGCGCGTCGCGGCATATGCGGTCGTCACCGACGACGCCGACCGGATCCTGCTGGCCCGCTGGACCGAGGGGCGCCGGGTGGCGTGGACGATGCCGGGGGGCGGACTCGAACCCGGCGAGGACCCCGAGGCGGCCGTGCGACGCGAGCTCCGCGAGGAGACGGGCTACACGGTCAAGGTCGGAGAGCTGCTCGGCATCCACTCCCGGGTGATCCCGGCGACGCAGCGGGTGACGACCTCGGATCAGCCGCTGCACACGCTCCGGATCGTCTATCGCGCCACGGTCACCGGCGGACGGCTGCGCTTCGAGCGGGACGGGTCGACCGACATGGCCGAGTGGTTCTCGCGCAGCGCGGTGGCCGAGCTGCAGCGGGTGAAGCTCGTCGACATCGCGCTGCGGATGGCCGGCATCTTCTGACGCGGCCGTCAGCTCACGACGAGGATCTCCCCGCCGCGCCGCCCACCACGGCGGCATGGCGGAGGCGCAGTCCGTCGAGCAGGGCGGCGAAGCCGAGCTCGAACGAGGCGACGGCACTGGTGGACTCCTCGTGCTCCGGGGCGAGGGCCGCGTGCACCATGGTGAGCTCGCCGGGCACCGACGACTGGGCGAGCATGTCGCTCGGTGCGACGATGTCGAGCGCCGAGCCGAGCACGTGCGCCTCGACCGTGCGCATCACCGCGACCGCGTCGCCGAGCGGCCAGCCCGCGGCGATCAGGGCTCCGATGACGACGTCGTACATCGCGAACGTCGAGATGTCGCGGATCGGGGACGTCGCGAGGATGCGGATGAGGTTCGGGTGCGCGGCGAACGCCGTGAGGTACGAGCGCGCCCAGCTCTCCAGCGCGGCATCCCAAGCCTGCACCGAGAACGCGGACGTGTCGATGCTCTCGACGATCCTGCCGCGCATGAACTCGATCAGCTCTTCGCGGCTGCCCACGTGGTTGTAGAGCGAGGACACCTGGCGGTGCACCCTCGCCGCGAGCGAGCGCATGGTCAGCGCCTCGCTGCCGTGCTCGTCGACGATCGCGAGTGCGGCGGTGACGAGCTGCTCGCGATTGACGGTCGACATGTTCCCCCTCGGCTCTTCCCCCTGCGGCAGTGGAGAGTGTAACCTCGCGTCCATCGTACGAACATTGTTCGTACGGCGGAAGCCCATCGATCGAGAGCGACGCAATGACCGCGATCCACTTCTCCGGCGGAACCATCTGGCGGGGGGCCGGCAACGCCCCCGCGAGATCCCTCCTCGTGAGCGACGGCGTGATCGTCGCGCTCGACGAGGAGGCGGATGCCGCAGCCGAGGCCCTTCGACGGGCCGAGGGCGCCGTCGAGCCGGTCGATCTCGCGGACGGCTTCCTGATGCCCTCGTTCGGCGACGGGCACGCGCATCCGCTGTTCGGCGGACTCGAGGCCGAGGGACCCGCGGTGAGCACCTGCACGACCGTCGCCGGGATCCAGGAGGCCGTCGCCCGGTACGCGCAGGAGCACCCCGGGGACGGCTGGATCTTCGGCGCCTCCTACGATCCGGCCATCGTCGAGGAGGGACTCTTCGATGCGCGGTGGCTCGACGAGGCGGTGCGCGATCGGCCGGTCGTGCTGCGCGCGCACGACTACCACACGGTGTGGGTGAACTCGAGGGCGCTCGAGCTCGCGGGCATCGACGCCGCCACGCCGGAGCCCGTGCTCGGCGAGATCCCGCGCCGGCCGGACGGGACCCCGCTGGGCACGCTGCGCGAGTGGGGTGCCGTGGACCTCGTGCTGGACGCCGCCGGGCCCCGGCCGCGGGAGCAGCGGATGCGGGCGCTGGAGCGCGCCGGCGCCTACTACCTCGAGCGCGGGGTCACCTGGGTGCAGGACGCCTGGGTCGAGCCAGGTGACGTCGACACCTACCTGGCCGCCGCCGAGCGCGGACTCCTCCCCGTGCGGTTCAACCTGGCCCTGTACGCCGACCCGCGGCGCTTCCCGGCGCAGCTGCCCGCGATGCGCGACGCACGCCGCCGCGTGGAGGAGCTCGGCTCTCCGATGCTCACGGCGCACACGGTGAAGTTCTTCGCCGACGGCGTCATCGAGTCGGGCACCGGCGCGCTCCTCGAGCCGTACTGCTCCGGGATGCACGATCACGGCATGTCCGTCTGGCCGGGCTCCGCACTCGAGGACGCCGTGCGGGCCGTCGACGCGGCGGGCTTCCAGGTCCACATCCATGCGATCGGCGACGCGGCCGTCCGCCAGGCGCTGGATGCGATCGAGCGGGCGATCGAAGTCAACGGACCGCGCGACCGGCGCCCGGTGATCGCGCACGCGCAGCTCGTCGACGACGCCGATCTCCGCCGCTTCGCCGAACTCGGCGTCATCGCCTGCATGCAGCCGCTGTGGGCGCAGCTCGACCCGCTGATGACCGTGCTGACCGTGCCGAGGCTCGGCCAGGAGCGCGCAGACCGGCAGTACCGGCTCCGCTCGATCGACGAGACGGGGGCGCTGCTCTCGTTCGGCAGCGACTGGCCGGTCAGCTCGGGCGCGCCCCTGGACGGCCTCGCCATCGCCGTCTCACGACGCACCGCGGACGGCGTGCCCGACGGCGGCTGGACGCCGCACGAGATCGTCCCGGTCCCGGTCGCGCTGGACGCGTACTCGACGGCGGTCGCCCACCAGGCCTTCGCCGACGACGCCTCGCACGGACGCGAGAGCTGGGGGCGCATCGAGCCAGGTGCGAGCGCCGACCTGGTGCACCTCGCCCGCGATCCGCGGGATCTCCCGGCCGCTGAGCTCGCCGCCGTCGGCATCATCGCCACATACCTCGCAGGAGAAGCCCGATACCGCGCCACACCGTAGTGGTGCGCCAGAAAGGATCCGCCATGTCCCAGGAACCGATTCCCCCGGCGCCGACGCCGGCGACCGAGGCGACCGCCCAGGTCACAGCCGGCCGCTTCCGCCGCGTGCTCGGCGTGCCATCGCTCGTGCTGTTCGGGCTCGTCTACATGGTGCCGCTCACCGTGTTCACGACCTACGGCATCGTCACCCAGCTGACCGGCGGACGGGTGGCCTCGGCGTACATCATCACGCTCGTGGTGATGATCTTCACCGCCCGCTCCTACGCCCGCATGTCGGTCGCGTACCCGTTCGCCGGATCCGCCTACGCGTACACGCAGCAGAGCTTCGGCGGCGCCGTCGGCTTCCTCGCGGGCTGGGCGCTGCTGCTGGACTACCTGTTCCTGCCCATGATCAACTACCTCGTGCTCGGGCTGTACATGGGCGCCTCGTTCCCCGGCATCCCGTCCTGGCTGTGGGTCGTGGGCGCGATCGCGATCGTCACCGTCCTGAACATCGTGGGCATCGTCTCGATCGCCCGCGCGAACTTCGTGATCATCTTCGTGCAGGTGGTCTTCATCGCGCTCTTCCTCGCCTTCGCGTTCGCCGCGGCGGCGGGCAACGGCGTCGACCCGCTCGCTCCGTTCGCCGGTGACGGCACCGTCGACGGACTCGCCCCGCTCTTCTCCGGTGCCGCGATCCTCTGCCTGTCGTTCCTCGGCTTCGACTCGGTCTCCACCCTCTCCGAGGAGGCGAAGGACCCGACGCGCACCGTCCCGCGGGCCATCATGATCGCGACGATCTCCGCGGGGCTGCTCTTCATCCTGCTCGCGTACGCGGCCCAGGTCGGCTTCCCGTCGAACGACTTCGCGTCGGTCGACACGGCATCCATCGACGTCGTCACCGCCGTCGGCGGTCAGCTGCTGGCCAGCCTGTTCGTCGCCGGCTATGTCGCGGGCTGCCTCGGCTCAGCGCTCACCTCGCAGGCGTCCGTCTCCCGGATCCTCTTCGCGATGGGTCGCGACGGAGTCCTGCCGCGTGCCGTCTTCGGCCGTCTGAACAAGCGCTACGGCACCCCAGTCGTGGCGATCCTGATCGTCTCCGCGGTGTCGCTGCTGGCGCTCGTGTTCGACCTGACCCTGCTCAGCGAGATGATCAGCTTCGGCGCCCTCATCGCCTTCTCTGCGGTGAACCTCTCGGTGATCAAGCACTACTTCATCGACCGCGGGGAGCGCGCGGGCATCCTGCTGCTGAGGAACCTGATCCTGCCGCTGATCGGCTTCGGACTGACGATGTGGCTGTGGACGAGCCTGTCGGGACGGACGTTCATCGTCGGCCTGTCGTGGCTGGCGCTCGGCGTCGTCATCCTGGCCATCGTCACCCGCGGATTCCGCCGGCCGACGCCGAAGCTCGACCTGAAGGAGTAGTCCCCGATCCGGAGGAGGAGCGCCTAGGAGCGATCCTCCTCCGGCACGGTGATGTCGGCCACCGTCGCGCCGTACGCTGCGATGAGCGCGTCGGCGTCCACGAACAGGCTGTACCCGTGCGCGCCCGCGCCCATGGCGATGCGCTGTCCGACGATGGACTCGTCGGCGTACACCGGCCAGTCGGTGGTGCTGCCGATCGGCACGATCGTGCCGCGCTCGTAACCCGTGGCGGCCAGCGCCAGCTCCGGCTCCGGCAGCCGCAGCTTGTTCACGCCGACGACAGCGCGCAGCTTCGGCCACGAAATGGATCGTCCGCCGGGGACCAGTGCGAAGAGGTAGGTGTCGTCCGAGCGCTTGACGACGAGGGTCTTCACGATGCCGGACGGCGGGATGCCGAGGATCTCGGCGGCCTCGACGAGACTGCGCGCGGCGGGCCGCTCGCGGATCTCGATCTCCAGGCCGCGGGATGCCGCGGCATCCGTCACCCTGGTGTGCCCCTCGACGGGCTCAGGGGCCGGTGCGAGGGCCTCCGTGCTCACGCGTCGGGCGCGGCCAGCGGGTCGTCCGCCACCCAGAGCTCGTCGTCGGCGCGCAGCGTCTGCCAGGCGGCGTAGAGCACGCCGATCGCCGCGGCCGCGCCGAGGACGAGGGCGACGACCGAGCCGAGGCCCGGACCCTTCTTCTCGGGAACGGCGGCCTTGCGCACCGTCCTCACCACGCCGTGGCGCTTGGCGTTGGCGACGTCCCAGGCCGAGAGCGCGGTGCCGACGACACCGCCGACGATCGGGACCACCTTGTCGTCGACGACGTGCCTGCCGAAGCGCACGCCCTGGTCGACGACGGGGGCGACGCGACGGTTGATCGTGTCCTGGACGACGGGACCGACCTGCTCGCGGCCGAAGTTGCCGAGCTGACGACCGGCTTCGCGGGCGACATCGGCGGCGTGCCCGACGAGCACCTGCTGCGCCTCCCAGAGGTGGGTGGCGTCATCCTGAAGACGACGCAGTTCCTTCTTCCGCTTGCGGCTGAGGCTCACGATGCTCTCCTGTCCATTGGAGTACGGGTTCACCATCTTGCCACGCCTGCCTGGATGGGGGGAGGGAATCGCCGCCCCTTGCGTCATCGCCCGCGAAGGGGTACATCCGGCCGACTCACCGGAAGCTCTGCGAGAATGTGGGCATGCCTCACGCTTCTCACGTCGCAACCCTGCACACCAACCACGGTGACATCGTCATCAACCTCTTCGGCGACCACGCCCCGAAGACGGTCAAGAACTTCGTCGGCCTCGCCGACGGCACCCAGGAGTGGACCGACCCCGCCACCGGCAAGCCGGGCGAGGGCCCCCTGTACAAGGACGTCATCTTCCACCGCATCATCCCGAACTTCATGATCCAGGGCGGCGACCCGCTCGGCCAGGGCATCGGCGGCCCGGGCTACAACTTCGACGACGAGATCAACATGGAGCTGAACTTCAACTCCCCGTACATCCTCGCCATGGCCAACGCCGGCCTTCGTCGCAACGCCATCACCGGCAAGGCGGAGGGCACCAACGGCTCGCAGTTCTTCATCACCACGGACCCGACCCCGTGGCTGCAGGGCAAGCACACCATCTTCGGCGAGGTCGCGGATGATGCCTCGAAGGCCGTCGTCGACGCGATCTCGGCCGTCCCGACCGCCGCCGGCGACCGCCCCGTCGAGCCGGTCGTCCTGCAGTCGATCGACATCGTCGCCGCCTGACGCCGCGGCTGGCCGATCCGGATGACGACGCCTGAGTTCGCGGACAACCGCGACAACTTCTGCTACCGGCATCCGGATCGGCAGAGCTTCGTGCTCTGCCAGCGGTGCCTCCGCACGATCTGCCCGGAGTGCCAGACACAGGCCCCGGTCGGGGTCATCTGCCCCGAGTGCATGAAAGAGGAGCGCAAGAACCGCACCCCCGCGCAGAAGCGCGCCGCCCGCCGCTGGGGAGGAAGCGGCGGCACCATCGCCGCCGTGCGCCACGGCAGGCCCGTCGTCACCTACACGCTCCTCGCTGTGACCTCGTTCATCGGGCTGCTCCAGCTGATCCCTGGCGTCGGCGACGCCATCACCGATCAGCTCTACTTCGCCGCCCCGTACCTCTTCCCGCAGCTCTCCGTGTTCCCGTTCGAGCCGTGGCGTCTGCTCACCGCAGTGTTCGTCCACGGCGGCTTCATCCACCTCGCGCTGAACATGCTCGCGCTGTGGATGCTGGGGCAGACTCTCGAGCCGATGCTGGGCCGCGCCCGCTTCCTCGCGCTCTACCTGATCAGCGGGCTCGGCGGCTCGGTCATGGCGGCCTGCCTCGCCCCTCTCACAGGACTGGTCGGCGCCTCCGGTGCGATCTTCGGACTCATGGCCGCGCTGCTCATCATCGGCCGCCACCTCGGCGCCAACGTGACGGGGATCCTCGTGGTCCTCGGCATCAACTTCGCGTTCGGCTTCTTCGCCGGCGGCATCTCCTGGCAGGCGCACCTCGGCGGAGCGATCACCGGAGCCCTCATCGCCTTCGCCCTCACGCGCACCCGGCGCCGCGAGCAGCGGATCTGGCAGATCATCCTGCTCGGAGTTATCACCATTCTGTTGACAGTCGTGGTGTTCGTCGTTCCGCCGCTGATTCTTTTGGCCTGATCGAGAGTTGTTAACAGAGTTCTCAACCCCTGTGAATAACACCGGTGTAATTCTCCCCAGCTGTGTATAGAACTGTGGATAACTCTCGCTCGGCATGACCTGCGTGGGTCGGACTCCGGGATGTTCCCTTTGTTCGCAGAGCGGGTTCCCTCCCGCTTCGCGGGCCCCTCCCGATGCTCACTCCGGGAACATCCCTCCGTCCTCGGTCGCACGAGGTCAGGGCTCGCTGCACACAAAAAGAAGGGCCCCCGCGATGCGGAGGCCCTTCACAAGAGTCGGATGCCGGTCAGCGCCAGCGCGTGGTCATCAGGAAGCCGATGAGGGCGATGCCGAGGCCGATCGCCAGGTTCCAGTTGTCCAGGCCCGGGATCGGGAACTGCATGCCGGAGATGTAGAAGACGAGGATCCACGCGAGCCCCAGCAGCATGAAGCCGATCATCACCGGCTTGAACCACACGGCGTTGGGCGCGGCTTCGCCTTCGCTGCGCGGCGCTTCGGGTTCTTCGGTCTTGCGGTCTCGTGCCATGCCGACATCATACCCGTGACGGTCCGGCGCCACCGAGCGCCCCGCGCCCGCTCCGGCGCAGCGCCGCGGGATAGGATCGCGCCATGACCGCAACTGTGGACTCCGGCATCCGGCGCGCCCGCCGCGCCCGGCTGCGGTCGCGCGCCACCGTCACCAGCGTGCTCGGCGAGCTGCTGCTCACGTTCGGAGTGGTCCTCCTGCTCTTCGTGGCGTGGCAGATGTGGATCGGGGACATCATCATCGCCGCCCAGAAGAACGAGGAGGGCGCCGCGATCTCCCGACAGCTGGCCGAGGCTCCGGCGCCCGAGCCGCCGCCCCTGATCGAGAAGGACGACGGCACCACCTACTACGAGCCGGTGATCCCCGAGCCTCCGGCGGATGCCGAATGGCTCGCGCAGATGCACATCCCCCGCTTCGGCGCCGACTACAACGTCGGGGTGTTCGGCGGCACCAGCCGGGCGCGCACCCTGGACAAGCTCGGCATCGGCGTCTACAAGGACTCGAGGATGCCGGGAGAGGTGGGCAACTTCGCCCTCGCCGGCCACCGCACGACGTGGGGAAAGCCGTTCAACCAGCTCGACAAGCTGCACCTGAACGACGCGATCGTCGTCGAGACCCCTGACGGCTGGTACACATACCGGTTCCGCACCCTGGAGTACGTCAAGCCGAGCCAGGTCGACGTGCTGCTGGACGTGCCGCAGATGCCCGGCGTCTCGACCGGGGAGCGCTACATCACGCTGACCGCCTGCTCTCCGCTGTACTCCCTCGCGGAGCGCATCGTCGCGTATGGCGTGTTCGAGAGCTTCCAGCCCAGGGCCGAGGGACCGCCCGCGTCTCTCACCGACCCGCCCCCGCCCCCGGCCGCCCCCTCGGTGTAGACCCGAGCGACGAAGGAGAACACGATGTACGCCGCGCTCTGGCGCCTGCTTCCCGGACCCTGGTGGGTGCGGCTGCTCATCTTGCTTGCGCTCGTCGCGGCAGTGCTCTACGGGCTCTTCTTCCACGTCTTCCCCTGGGTGAGTCCGCTGGTCACGCCGGGCGAGGTGGATCTCGAATGACCAGGGTCCTCGTCGTGGACAACCACGACAGCTTCGTGCACACCCTCGTCGGGTACCTCCGCGAGCTCGGCGCCGAGGTCGAGCTCATCGAATCGGACGCGACGGACGCCGACGGCCTCGAGGCCCTGCTCCCCGCGTTCGACGCCCTCCTGCTCTCCCCCGGCCCCGGGAGGCCGAAGGACGCCGGGGTGTCCGTCGAGGCCGTGCGGATCGCGGCCCGGCGGCGGATGCCGCTGCTCGGCGTCTGCCTCGGTCACCAGGCCATCGGCGAGGCTTTCGGCGCCCCCGTCACCGAAGCCCCGGAGCTCATGCACGGGATGGTGTCGTCGGTCGGCCACGACGGCTCGGCGCTCTTCGACGGCATCCGCTCCCCCTTCGACGTGGGCCGCTACCACTCGCTGGCCCTCGCCTCCTCCGCACTGCCCGCCGAGCTCGTGGTCACCGCGCGCGCGGAGGGCGGCACCGTGATGGCGCTCGCACACGCCGAGCTGCCCATCCTCGGCGTGCAGTTCCACCCCGAGAGCGTGCTCACCGAGGGCGGTTACCGGCTCCTCGCGAACTGGCTCGCGATCTGCGGGGACGCGGATGCCGTCGCCCGCTCCGCGCACCTCGATCCGCTGCGCGGGCGCTGAGGATCAGCCGGCGGCGGCGGCGCAGTAGCGCAGCTCGATCGTCGAGCCGATGGGCACATCTCCCGGCGCCGCCGACATCGACACGATCGTCGGCGGGCTGGTCGCGGTGCAGTCCTGCAGTTCGACGGGCGCGGCCGTGAGGCCGATGCTCTCGACCTCCGCCTTCGCGGCGTCCAGGGTCCAGCCGGTGACGTCGGTCAGCGTGACCTTGCCGCTCGCGACCACGAGGTTCACGACCGTCCCGGGTTCCACCTCGGAGTCGGCCTCCTCGCTGGCCTCCATCACCGTGTCCGCGGCGAGGCTCTTGTCGCTGCGCTGGATCACCGTGCCCGGTTCGAGCCCGGCCTCCTTCAGCGCCGCCTTCGCCGCTTCGAGCGACAGGCCCTCCAGGGTCGGCACCACCACCGTCTCCTTGCCGGATGAGACGTAGATCGTGACCGAGTCCCCCTCCTCCAGCGACGTACCCGCCTCCGGGTCGGTGCGGATGACGTTGCCCTCCACGATCTCGGAACTCGGTTCCAGCACCAGCTTCGCGGTGAGGTCGAGCTCGCCCAGGTCCTCCTGCGCGCGCTCGGCGGAGACGCCTGCGAGGTCGGGGACGATGCGGGCTGTCGTCGGCACGTCCGGGCGCATGCTGATGGTGACGACCCAGAACAGGATCGAGGCGAGCAGCACGATGAGCAGGGCCACGCCCGCCCAGACCCAGGCGACCGGCGGTCCCGACTGGGTGCGCGCCATCGTCGTGTCGGTGCTGAGCTGGCGCAGCGAACGCGCGGTCTCCTGCGCCTGGCGCGGGCTCGGACCGTAGAGCTCGCTGGTGAGCGCACCGATCTCCTTGCGACTCGGCGCGCGGCCGGCGACGGCGGCGTCGAGTGCGGCGCGGAAGTGCGCAGCATCGGGATAGCGCTGATACGGGTCCTTCGCGAGCGCCCGCAGCACGATCGGGTCGAGGGCACGAGGGGACGCCTCGTTCACCTCGGTCGGCGGCACCGGCGTCTCGCTGACGTGCTGGTACGCGACCGCCACCGGGGACTCGCCGCGGAAGGGCTGGCGCCCCGTGAGGAGCTCGTAGAGCACCACACCCGTGGAGTACAGATCGGCCCGGGCGTCGACCGGCTCGCCCTTGGCCTGCTCGGGCGAGAAGTAGGCGGCGGTGCCGATGATCTGGGTGGTCTCGGCGACCGTGGACGAGGAGTCGGAGACGGCACGGGCGATGCCGAAGTCCATCACCTTGACCTGACCCTTGTCGGTCACCATCACGTTGCCCGGCTTGATGTCGCGGTGCACGACGCCGGCGCGGTGCGAATAGTCCAGCGCCTCAAGGATGCCGTCGACGTAGCGGACCGCATCCTCCACCGGCACCGGACCTGACGCGATGATGTCCTTCAGCAGCGTGCCGCTGATGAGCTCCATCACGATGTAGGGAGGCTCCTCCGAGCCGCTGTCGGCCGTGGAGGGATCGCCCGCGTCGTACACCCGCACGATCGACGGGTGCGACATCCGCGAGGCCGACTGCGCCTCCAGCCGGAAGCGCGTGCGGAAGGCGGTGTCGCGGGCGAGCTCCGGGTCGAGGATCTTGATCGCCACCGCGCGTCCGAGCGTCAGATCGTAGCCGCGGTACACCTTCGCCATGCCCCCATGCCCGATGAGCTCGTCGACGCGGTATCGACCCGCGAGCACGCGTGGCTCTGTGGACACGGAAGGGACCCCCTGGTACGACCTGATGAAACTGCTCTCAGCCTACGGCGCGGATTATTCTATTCGCTGGATTCGCCGCCGCCGTCGGTGCCGGCGTCCACGCCGACGATCGGTGTGGACGACTGTCCCTGCGGGGAGACCTCGGACGGGCGGTTGTCGCAGAAGGCCCTGTACGTGGCCGTGACGAACTGGCCGGCCTTGCCGGTGTCGACCGTGAAGGTGCTCGTGCGCGTCGACGGGTCGAAGCTGCGCACCGTGTTCCCGTCGACGAAGGTGCCGTTCGTGAGGGTCACCTCGTAGGACGTGAGCGTGCCGGTGCCGGACGGGCAGGTGAAGTTCGTCCAGTTGACCGTCGCCTCCTGGCCCTCGATGAACGTGCCGGAGAAGGTCGGCGCGTTCTGCGGGGCGCCGATCGGGGTCTGCTCCCCGTACACGAACAGAGTGATCGCATCGCCCTTCTGAACCGAGCCGCGAGGGTCGACGCTCTCCACCGTGTTGACGAGATCCTCAGACGGCGCAGCCGTTCCGCTGGTCTGGCATTTCGGTACGAGACCGGCCTGCGTCGCGGCGGCCAGGGCGTCTTCGCACGTCATCCCGATCAGGCCGAGGGCGTCCACGTCGATGGGCGTCGGCTCAGGTGTCGGGGTGTTCGACGGCGTCTCGGGCGCCGTCGAAGTCTGCGTCGGCGAGTCCGAGGGACCGGGTTCCCCTCCACCCTGGTTCATCAGGGCCCAGATCGTGCCGCCGAGCACGATGACCAGCAGGGCGATGAGCGCGATCAGCGGCCACGTCCACGGGCTGCGCTTCTTCTTCTCGGCGGGCGCGGCGTCCTCCTCGACGGGGAGCGCGGCCGTCGTGGGCAGGATGCGGGTGGCGCCGTCGTCGCCGGAAGCCGTCAGCATCCGCGTGGCGTCGTCGTCGGCCCCGCCGCGCGCGATGGCGGGAACGGCGATCGCGGCGGAGTTCAGGTCTCCGCGGCGCAGGGCCTGCGCCGCGCGGGCGACGGTCGCGGAGGACGACGGGCGGTCGCCCGGCTTCTTCGCGATCATCGACATGACGAGGTTCTGCACCGGGATCGGCACGGTCGCGGGCAGCGGCGGCGGCTGCTCGTTGATCTGCGCCATCGCGATCGCGACCTGCGACTCGCCCGTGAACGGGCGCTTGCCGGCCAGGCACTCGTACGCGACGATGCCGAGCGAGTAGGTGTCGGTCGCGGGCGAGGCCGGATGACCGGACGCCTGCTCCGGCGACAGGTACTGCACCGTGCCCATCACCTGACCGGTCGCGGTCAGCGGCACCTGGTCGGCGATGCGCGCGATGCCGAAGTCGGTGATCTTGACGCGGCCGTCGGGCGTGATGAGCAGGTTGCCGGGCTTGATGTCGCGATGCACGAGGCCCGCGGCGTGCGCGGCCTGGAGAGCGGATGCCGTCTGCGCGACGATGTCGAGCGTCTTGTCGGCGCTCAGCGCACCGTCGCGCTCGAGCACGGTGGAGAGCGCCTCGCCGGGCACGAGCTCCATCACCAGGTAGGCGCTGCCGTTCTCCTCGCCGTAGTCGAACACGCTGGCGATGCCCTCATGGTTCACGAGTGCGGCATGGCGCGCCTCCGCGCGGAACCGCTCGAGGAACCCCGGGTCCCCCATGTACTCGTCCTTGAGGATCTTGATGGCGACGGTACGTCCGATGACGTGATCCGTGGCCTCCCACACCTCGCCCATGCCGCCGATCGCGATACGCGACTGCAGCTCGTAGCGACCACCGAACGACACACCCTGCGTCGGCCTCATCTGCCCAGCACCGCCTCTATGACCTTCTTCGCAATCGGAGCGGCGATGGTGTCGCCGCTACCGGACTGCCCCTGTCCACCGCCGTCTTCGACGAGGACCGCCACCGCCACCGTGGGATCGTTCGCCGGCGCGAAGCCGGTGAACCACAGCGTGTATGGCTTGTTTCCGTTCTCAGCCGTCCCGGTCTTACCGGCCACGTCGACCCCGTCTATTCTTGCACCCTGCGCCGCTCCGTCAGCGACGCTCGCCACCATGGCGGCCGTGACCTGGTCGGCCACCGTGGCGTCGACGGCGCGGCCGAACTCGGTGTCCTCCGGGGCCCGGATCACCGACAGGTCGTTTCCGATCACGGTGTCCACCAGGCGGGGGTTCATCACGACTCCGTCGTTCGCCAGACCCGCAGCGACCATGGCGATCTGCAGCGGGGTCGCGGTGACCTGACCCTGACCGAATCCGGTGAGGGCCGTCTGCGGGTCGTCGAGCGCGCGCGGATAGCTGGACGGGGTGGAGGCGAGCGGCGTCTGGAAGCTCTCGTTGAAGCCGAACTTCTCGGCCATCTCGCGGATCGCCTCGTCGCCGAGCTCGACGGCGAGCTCCGCCATCGGGATGTTGCAGCTGAGCCGTACGGCATCGGCGATGCTCACGGTGTCCCCGCCGCCGCAGGTGCCGCCCGACGCGTTCGACACGGTGTTGTCCGAGCCGGGCAGCTGGTAGCGGGCGGGGTTCGGCAGCTGAGAATCGGGCGTCCACTCTCCCGAGGCGAAGGCCGCCGCGGCGACGACGATCTTGAACGTCGAGCCGGGAGGGTTGAGGTCTCCGGCGATCGCGCGGTTGAACAGCGGGTCGGTCGGGTCGTCCGCCAGCGCGTCGAACGCCGCGTTCGCGGCATCCGCGTCGTGGCTGGCCAGGAGGTTCGTGTCGTAGCCGGGCGTCGAGACCATGGCGAGGATGCGGCCGGTCGCCGGCTCGATGGCGACGACCGCGCCCTCGAGACCCTGCAGCCCTTCGTACGCGGCCTGCTGGGCGGCCGTGTTCAGCGAGAGCTCCACGCTGAAGCCGCGCTGCGGCTGGCCGGAGAGCAGACGGTCGATCTCCGCGAAGAACGCGTTCGACCCCGTGCCGGAGAGGTCGGCGTTCATCGCCTCCTCGATGCCGGTGCGGGAGTTCAGCGCCGCGTTGTACCAGCCGGTGACGGGTGCCCAGAGGGCGGCATCCGTGTAGACCCGCTGGAACCGGTACTGATCGTCACTGGGCACGGACGAGGCGATCGCCACGTCGTCGACGATGATCGACCCGCGCTGGATCTCGTAGCTGTCCAGCCGCGTGCGCTTGTTGGCGCCGTTCTGGGCGAGGTTGTCGGCCTCGACGACCTGGATCCAGCTGGTCGCGGCGAACAGCGACAGGAACATGAACAGCATCACGACGCTGAGCCGGCGAAGTTCTTTTGTCATCCGATCACCGTCCTCGGCTGGGAGCGGACCGCGTCCGAGATGCGCAGCAGCAGGGCGACGATCAGCCAGTTGGCGATGAGCGACGACCCGCCGGCCGCGAGGAACGGAGTGGTCAGGCCGGTCAGCGGGATGACGCGCGTGACGCCGCCGACCATGATGAACACCTGCAGTGCGATCGTGAACGAGAGTCCGGTGGCGAGCAGCTTGCCGAAGTCGTCCTGACCGGCGAGGCCGATGCGCATTCCGCGGCTGACGAACACCATGTAGAGGCAGAGGATCGCGAACAGGCCGATGAGGCCGATCTCCTCGCCCAGGCTCGTGATGATGTAGTCGCTGTGCGCGAGCGGGGTCACGTCGGGGCGGCCCTGACCCCAGCCGGTGCCGATGAGACCCCCGTGCGCGAGGCCGAAGAGGCCCTGCATCGGCTGGTAGCCCGCGCCGTCGGGGTCCACCTGCTCGGGATCGAAGAGGAAGAGCCAGTTCGTGAAGCGGCCGCGCACGTAGTCGAGGATCTGCGTGGCCACGGCCACGCCGGCCGCCACGAGGGCCAGGCCGATGAGCACCCAGCTGGTCTTGCCGGTGGCGACGTAGAGCATCGCGACGAACATGCCGAAGATGAGGGTTCCGGTGCCGAGGTCGCGCTGGATCACGATGATGCCGAGCGAGATCGCCCACACCACGAGCACCGGCCCGAGCTCGCGCATGCGCGGCCAGGTGATGCCGAGCACCTTCGTGCCGACCGACATGAGGCTCTCCCGCGTGCGCACGAGGTAGCCGGCGAAGAAGATCGCGAGGCAGATCTTCGCGAGCTCGCCGGGCTGGAAGGCGAACATGCCGCCCAGCGACACCCACACCTGCGCGTTCGCGTCGGGAATCCGCAGGCCGGGGACGAACGGCAGCAGCAGGAGCAGGATGCCGGAGAGGCCGAAGATGTACGTGTAGCGGAACAGGACCCGGTAGTTGCGGAGCATGATCACCAGTGCGATCGCGCCGGCGAGGGAGATCGCCGTCCATGCGAGCTGCTTGGTCGAGTACGCGTCCCAGCCGGTGAGGGACTTGGCGATGTCGATGCGGTAGATCATCGCGATGCCGAGGCCGGTGAGCAGGGTGGCGATCGGCAGGACGAAGGGGTCGGCGTCCGAGGCGACCACCCTCAGCACGATGTGCAAGGCGAACGCGAGTGCGGCGAGTCCGCCGCCGATCGCCAGGATCATCGGGTCGATGAGTCCCAGCGCGCCGAGCTGCACGAGCGTCAGCGAGGCCCCGCTGATGACGGTCGCGAAGAGGAGGAGCCAGAACTCCCGGTTGCGCTGCGTCTGCGGCATCCGGATCTTCTTCAGCGCCTTGATGACGCTGGTGTCGGCGGCGACGTCGGCGCTCACGGGACCACCTCCGTCGGCGAGGGCGACGGGACCGGCGTGGGCAGCGGGGTCGAGTTCTCGATGACGCGGTCGGCGCCCGCCTGCAGGCGGACCACGATCGCCTCGGCATCCGCCAGCGACCGCGCGGTGATGGTGCGCTCCACGGAGTTGCGCTGGTACGGCGGGAGGTCGGCGAGCAGGATGTCGGTGTCGCGGACCGGCGTGGAGAGAGTGATCGGGCCGATGTTCTGCTGCACGCCCTGGAAGATCACCACGCTGTCCTCGTCGGCGCCGACGAAGTAGCGCGTCTGCGTCCAGCTGTAGGCGGCGAAGGCGGCGAAGCCGAGCATCGCGAGGACGAGCAGCATCGCGGCGATCCAGCCGAGCCGGCGGCGCTTGGCGCGGCGGCGGTCCTCCTCGATGAGCTCCTCGAGGTACTCGGCGGCGGGCTCGAAGTGGCTGGGCTCGTTCGCCGCCTGGCGCACCGGGTGCAGCCAGTTGCCGCGCGCGGAGCGCACCGGCGGCACGGTGACGTTCGCAGGGTTGGAGGCCGAGCCGACGATCGTCGGCGTGCCGGAGTGCAGGGCGTGCTGGCCGCCGACGTCGACGAGGACGATGGTGACGTTGTCGGGGGCGCCCCCGTCGAGGGCCTGCTTGAGGAGGGCGTCGGCCGTGCGACCCGGGGCCATGCCGACGCGCAGGGTCTTCAGGATGTGCGCCTCGTCGACGACGCCGGAGAGGCCGTCGGAGCACAGCAGCCAGCGGTCGCCGGGCTGGGTGTGCATGACGAACATGTCGAGCTCCGGGTCGGAGTCCATGTCGCTGAGCACGCGCATCAGCACCGAGCGGCGCGGGTGGTAGCGGGCCTCCTCCGGCGTGATACGGCCGGAGTCGACGAGCCGCTGCACGAAGGTGTGGTCGGTGGTGATCTGCGTCAGCGCGTCATCTCGGTAGAGGTAGATCCGCGAGTCGCCGATGTGCCCGATGACGGCGTAGTCGTCGACCATGATGATCGCGCTGAGCGTGGTGCCGAGGCCGGCGAGCTCCGGACGCTCCTTGGCGGCCCGGATGAGGTCGACCGCGGCCGTCGTGGTGGCGGCCTGCAGCTCCGCCTGCGCATCCTCCGTCGAGGCGTAGCCGTGATCGAGGGGCTCCATCCGGTGGATCGCGAGGCTCGAGGCGACATCGCCGCCGGCGTGACCGCCCATGCCGTCGGCGACGACGAACAGGTTCGCCCCGGAGTATCCGGAGTCCTGGTTGTTGGAGCGGACCTTCCCGGTGTGGGAGATCGCGGCGCTCGAGCCCTCGAAGACCATGCCGACGCGGGCCTTACGCTCTCAGCTCGAAGGTCGTGGCGCCCACCTTGATCGTCGAGCCGAGGGTGAGGCCGACGGGACCGCCGGTCACCTTCTTCCCGTCGACGTAGGTGCCGTTGGTGGAGTCGAGGTCCTGGATGGCCCAGCGGTCGCCGCGCAGCAGCAGGCGCGCGTGGTGGCTCGACGTGTAGTCGTCGCGGATGACGAGGGTCGACTCGCTGGAGCGTCCGATGGTCAGGGACTCGCCGGCGAGCGGGAGCTCGAGGCCGGCCTTGGGGCCGGAGGTGATCACGAGCCTCTTGGCGGTCGCGATGGTCGCGGGGCCGGTGCTGGCTGGCCTCGAGGATGCCGGCTTCGCGGCGGGGGCGGCGGGGGCGGCGGGAGCGGATGCCGGTGCGCCGGCCGCGGCCTCAGCGGGGAGCTTGCGCACCTTCACGCCGAAGAGGTCGGCGCGCAGCGAGTAGACGACGCCGAACACGAAGAACCACAGCAGCACGAGGAAGCCGACGCGCAGCAGCAGGAGCACCAGTTCGCTCATCAGATCACCCCGAACGCGCGGGTCGCGTCATCGTCGTGCGGGCCGGCCGGGCGCTGCGGGGTCGCGACCGGGACGATCCGGAAGACCAGGTCCGTGCGGCCGATCGTGAGCGTGGTGTCGGTGGGGAGCGCGGCCTCGCGCACCTTCTGCCCGTTCACCTTCGTGCCGTTCGTGGATCCGAGGTCGCGCATCATGGCGCGCTCGCCGTCCCACAGGATCTCGACGTGCTTGCGGCTCGAACCGGCGTCCGCGATCGTGATGTCGGCATCCGATCCGCGGCCGATGACAGTGCGGGCGCGGGTGAGCGAATGACGGCGTCCGTCGACGTCGACGACGGCCTGCCAGCTGACGCGGCCCTCGACGGTGCCGGAGCTGACGCGCACCGTTCCGATGGTGACGTTCTCGTCGGCCTCGATCGTGATCGCCAGCGGACCGGCGAAGCTGTACCCCTGCGCCGTGGCGTGGGCGGTCAGCAGCGCATGCAGCTCATCGGTGAGGGCGCCGCCGAGTCCGTGCATCCGCTCGGCGTCGTCGGCGCTGAGGCGCACCACATAGCTGTTCGGGGCGATGATGCGGTCGCGGCTCACCACAGCCGCCTTGGTGTCGGCCTCGCGCCGGAGGGCGGAGGCGATCTCCACGGGCTGGATGCCGCTGCGGAAGGTCTTCGCGAAGGCGCTGTTCACAGCGCGCTCGAGACCCTTCTCAAAGCTGTCAAGTAGTCCCACTGGGCTCCTCTGGCATGCCGACCGGTGGGTACATCGTAGCCAGGTGACCTGGGTGAACGCCCTCGTGTGGCGGGATTGCGGTGTTCGCGGGGTGCGGAGGACCGGGTGAGGTGCGTCTTGATGTCGCGCGCCTGGGTCGAAGGCGGCAGGAGCGCGCACCCGGGCGAGGGGCCGGATGTCGGGGCGCCGGCGAAGTGCGCGTCGAGGTCGCCTGCCTGTGTGGAAGGCGGCAGGAGCGCGCACCTGAGATGACGCTCGGCTCGGTTTCTGAGAGGGCGCGATGGCGTGATAGGCTCCCTGAGTTGAGTTCTTCGGAACGAGACGCTCGCGCGAGTGGCGGAATGGTAGACGCGCTGGCTTCAGGTGCCAGTGTCCGTATGGACGTGGGGGTTCAAGTCCCCCCTCGCGCACAGCGAGAAGAAGGCCCGGTCTGATGACCGGGCCTTCTTCGTTCCCCCGGGGGTTCACGATGCCTCCCGGTCGGGGACGGGACGCACGGCGGAGAGGGCGGCGATGAGCGCCCCCGCCTGGAGGGGACCTGCGTAGGCCACGCCGTTCACGAAGAACGTGGGCGCTGTGGTGAGGCCCATGGCGTCGGCATCCTGGAAGTCCTCGTCGACCCGGTTGTGGAAGGTGCTGCGCCGGAGGTCCTCTTCGAGCCGCGGCAGGGAGGCGCCCACGGCGGCGGCGGCCTGGAGCACCTGCTGGTCGTCGAGCGGACCGCGTTCGCTGAGGCGGTTGAGCTCGGTGCGCATCGCCCAGAACAGCGCAGGGTCCTGGGCGGATGCCGCCTCCAGCGCCTCCGGCGTGCGCTCGGGGGCGAAGTCGCTGCCGGGGGCGAGGTAGCGGAAGACGAAGGCGAGGTCGTCGCCGAACCGCTCGCGCACGTTCGCGACGACGTCCTCCGCGGCGAGGTCGTCGTACTCGCCGAACGTCCCGTACTCGACGAGCACGAGCGGGGCGTCCGGCGACCCGAGCACGTGGTCCCTGTCCGGATCGACCGGACGGGTGAGCTCGGTCCGCTCCGGGCGGTGCGCGGCGTCGAAGCGGGTCGTCAGGCCCAGCGCGACGGCCCCCAGGACTGCGGCGAGTATCGACCCGGTGAGCACGCCGATGCGGGCATCCGCCTGCGCGACGGGATCGTCGATCGCGAGGTTCACGATGAGGAGGGAGATGGTGAACCCGATGCCGCTGAGCAGCGCCGCGGAGAGGAGGTGCCTCCCCTTCAGTCCGGGCGGCACCGCACCGACGCGGAGGAGCCTGGCGACCCGCGGCGCGACGAGGATCCCGATGAGCTTTCCGCCGACCAGGCTCACCACGATGCCCCAGGCGAGCACCGAGCCGAACGCGTGCGCCAGCGACTCGGGCGTGATCCGGACGCCCGCATTGGCCAGCGCGAACAGCGGCACGACGACATAGGTCACCGTGCGTGCGAGCTGGAGCTGGAGCCGGTCGTTCACGGAGATGGAGCTGAGGATGCCCTCGGCGGCGGCCTTCCCCTTCGCCGCCGTCGGCGAGCGGCGGAATCCCTGGGCGAGGTCCTCGGTGCGGCCCACGTGCTCGCGGTGCGGCGGGAACACGGGGAGGAGCAGTGCGAGGACGACGCCGGCGATGCTCGCGTGGATGCCGGAGCTCACCACGGCCACCCAGAGCAGGATTCCGAGTCCGACATATACCGTTCCTCGCCACACCCGCATCCGCTGCGCCGCGTACACGACCGCCGTCACGCACAGCGCTGCGGCGACCCAGCCGAGGTCCACCGCGTCCGTGTAGACGAACGCGATCACGAGGATGGCGCCGATGTCGTCGACGACGGCCAGCGCCAGAAGCAGCACGCGCAGCTGCGGCGGGACGAGGCGCCCGAAGACGGCGAGAAGGCCGAGCACGAACGCCGTGTCCGTCGAGATCACGACGCCCCATGCCGCCGCATACGGGGAGTTCCAGGTGATCAGGACGAACAGGAGGGCGGGAACGAGCATCCCGAATGCCGCCATCAGCACCGACACGCTCGCGTGGCGCCAGTCGTGCAGCTCGCCGAGGACGAACTCCTTCTTCACCTCGAGGCTGACGAGGAAGAAGAAGATGGTCATCACGCCGTCGTTGATCCAGTGCAGCAGGCTCAGCTCCAGGCGCGCGTCTCCGACGGCGATGCTGACGGGCGTGTGCCAGAACGCGTCGTAGCCGGCCGGCGCGAGGTTCGCCCACAGCAGCGCCACGGCCGTCGCCATCACCAGGGCGATCGCGCCCGCTGCATCCGATGCGATCATCCGCCTGATGCGATTGCTCCGCGTCATGTCAGCCCCCGATCGTCGTCGCTGGCGACGGTACAGCGGCAATGTTTCGGCGATGTTCCCGGATGATCACAGGGCCCTTCCCCTGTTCTCGCCCGCTATCCTCGTCCCATGCACTGCAGGCAGCAGCGATTTCCGCACCCCCGGCCGGGAGACGGCCGCGGGGTCCTGCTCGTGCGCTCCTGACGCACTGGTCTCCGCAGGCACGGCCGGGGGAAGCCCCATCCTTCGCCACCTGCAAGCAATGGAGACCACCATGTCGTACCTCACCCCCGACCAGCTTCACCGCGCCCTCACGCTGCGCGATCTGACCGATCCCGTCCAGGGAGAGCACGCCGTCCAGGTCCTGCTCGACGCCGTCGTGACAGCCCTGCGCGACGAGTGGGGCTGCACCGTGCGCAGCATCCGCTCGTCCCCGATCGTGCCCGTGCACGACAACTACGACCGCCTCGGCTACGACCCGCACGACGTCACGCGGGCCCGCCGCTACACGCGCTACCTCAGTCCGCGGGTGATGCTCCGCAGCCACATGAGCGCCGAGATGCCGGCAGCGCTCGAGGCGTATCGCGGCCGCACAGACGTCGACGAGCTCCTCGTCGCGCCCGGCATGGTCTACCGGCGCGATGCCGTCGACCGCAGCCACGTCGGCGAACCGCACCAGGTCGACCTCTGGCGCGTCCGCAGCACCGGAGACACCAGCGACGAGGACATGCTCGGCATGATCGCCGTCCTCGTCGATGCGGTGCTGCCCGGCGCCGAATGGCGGGTGACGGATGCCGTGCACCCGTACACCCTCGGCGGCCGGCAGATCGACGTGCGCCACGACGGCGAATGGCTGGAGCTCGCCGAGTGCGGGCGCATCCACCCGGACGTGCTCCGCGGTGCGGGTCTCGACCCCGAGAGGTGGTCCGGACTCGCGCTCGGCATGGGCCTGGAGCGTGCGCTGATGCTCCGAAAGGGGATCCCGGACATCCGCTATCTCCGTGCAGCCGATCCGCGCATCGCCGAGCAGATGCTCACGCTGGACCCCTGGCAGCACGTCTCCCCGCTCCCCGCCTCGCGGCGCGACATCTCCGTCGTCACCGGCGCGGACGAGGACGAGGAGACGCTCGGCGACCGCATCCGCACCGCGCTCGCCACGGACGCCGACGTGATCGAGGCCGTCGAGCTCCTCGCCCGCACGGCGCACGAGGACCTGCCGGATGCCGCGCGCACACGCCTGCTCACGCGTCCAGGGCAGCACAACCTGCTGCTGCGGATCGTCCTGCGCCCGATCGACCGCACGCTCACCTCGGATCAGGCCAACGGCATCCGCAACGCGGTCTACCGCGCCGTGCACGAGGGGCCGGTGCTGGAGCTGATCTGACGGATGCCGGGGGTCGGCGGGACTACCCCCGCGGACCCCCGGCGTCAAGGCCCGTGCGGTCCGGAGGGCCCGGACGGATGCTGAGGATCCACCGCCGTGACAGGAGCACCATGTCGAACCCAGACGCATTCGTGAACAGCCAGGCGCCGCTTCCCGATCTGCCATCGGAGGAGCTCTCCGACGCCACGATGCCGGAGGACGAGGAGCAGCCCGAGACCCAGGGCGAGGAGCCGCAGGAGGCCGAACTCGGGGAGGACGGCCAGGGCGACCCGGGTCCGGAAGGCGAGCCGGACCTCCCCCTCACCGATCCGCCGGAGGACCTCCGCGACGCCGTCGAGTGAGGAGCGCCGGTCACTCCCCCGAGCTCTGCCGGAACTGCCGCTCCCAGTCGCGCAGCTCGCTGCGGCCGATGAGGGAGTCGAGCGAGACCTGGAAGAGCAGGCCCTTGCGGGCGTTCACCTGCTTGATGTTGTCGACGATCTGCGTGGTGAGGCCGGCGAGGGCCTCGCGCACCTCCCCGATGCGGTCGTCGGGGTCGTCCCACAGGTCGGGACGGGTGAGCAGGTCGAGCAGGTAGTCGCGGTCGAGTGCGGCCACGAGCCGGGCGAGCTTGTCGGAGTACTCCGCCTCGGCGAGGACGCTCTGGTCCTCGCCGGCCTTCGCGTCCAGGCGGACGAACAGCTGCTCCACATGAGAGGCGAGCGCGTCGATGCCGGCCGCGGTCTCGGCCGCCACGGGATTGCCGGGGACGGCGGCGTAGAAGGGGACGAGCTCCCGCAGGCGGTTCACCCGCAGGCGGATGCCGGCCGGCACCGGGTCGGCGCTCGCCGCGGGCTTCCGGCGGCGCCGGGCCAGGAGGCCGATCGCCGTGCCGGCCGCGGCGACCAGCACGACGCCGCCGATGATCACGGGCATCAGGAGGTCCCCGCCGCCGGCAGGACCACCGGGCGAGGAGGGCGTCGCCGCCTCGATCTCCCGGACCGTCTCGACGAGGGCCTGCTGCAGGTCGCCTGCGGAGCTCTCGTTCTCGTTCGCGATCCGGAGAGCGTCGTCCCCGAGCACGACGGAATCCGCCATCAGGTCGTCGCCGATCGCGAGGATCACGGTCTGTTGATCTGCGGCAGCGGTGAGCTGCTCCAGGAGGTATGTGTCGTAAGGCATGTTGAGTGCGGCCTCGGTGGGCAGAACCACCACGGCCAGCGATCCGTCATCCGGGATCGCCTCCGCAAGTACATCCGAAAGCCCTGCGGAGTCCGGTACGTCGGGCGAGACGTAGAGGTCACCGCCCTGTATGCCGGTGACGGCATCCTCCAGCCAGGGGTTGCTGGCCGCGATCACGTTCATGCGCACCTCAGAAGTTGTTGATCACGGAGGCGAAGACGAGGTCGATGCGCTCGGCATCCGAGGCGTCGAAGAGCTGCCCTCCCGTGGCATCCGCGATCCGCTGGAGCGCCGTCGGATCCGCCCCCTCGCCGTAGGCGATCGTGAAGATGCGGACGGGGGCGTCGTCGCCGCCCTCCTTCGTGCTCTTGCCGATCCGTGCGATCAGCGAGTCGAGGGAGATCCGCGAGTCGGTGTCCTCGCCGTCGGAGAGCACCACGATCGCGTTGATGCGCCCCGGCTCGGCGCGTTCGCGCATCGCCTCGTAGGCGAGCAGCACGGAGTCGTACAGCGGGGTGCCGTTGCGCTGTGCGTAACGGAGGTCGTCGAGGGAGGAGTCGAGCTTCTCGCCGTCGGAGCCCAGGGCCGTGACGTCCCTCAGCACCTGGATGCCGTCGCCCTCGTCGGAGGAGATGCCGGTGGTGAACGCCCACACGCCGATCTCGTCACTGGAACGGAAGTGGTCGAGTGTCGCCTGGGCTCCCTCGATCGCCCCGTCGAGTCGCGAGCGGCCGTCGCCGATCGGGTCGTCCATCGACCCCGAGATGTCGATGAGCTCCAGCACCGAGGAGGGCTTGCGGACCTGCGTCCACTGGTCGATCGCGCTGGAGATGACGTCGACGTCCGGCTTCGGCAGCGTGATCGCGGGCTGGGCGGGGTCGACGCCGTACTTCGCGGTGAAGAGCTCGCCCAGCGGGACGGACTCGTCCAGCGGACGGAAGCCGTACTCGGGAACGATGCTCTGCGCCGCATTCGTCTGCAGGAACGCGGCGAACGCCTCGCCTGCGGTGCGCTGCTCCGCGGTGACCCAGTCGGCGCCGAGCACGGTGACCGGGTTGTCCGACCACAGCGATCCGCCGGCAGGGTACACGGCGACGAGCTTCGTCTTCGGCGGGGTGAGCGTCTCGCCCGGCTGCACAGTGTGCGAGTCGGGGTTGCCCTGGTTGTAGTTGAGCAGCGAGGTCTCTTCGAGGGCGACGGCTGAGACGTAGGCCGAGCCGTTCGCGCCGTTCTGCGTCTCGTCGTACAGCGTCGTCAGCACGTTGCCCGTCGTGTCGCCGTAGTGGATGACGCACTCCTCGAAGACGCGGGAGAAGTCGGCGGCCCCCTCCACATCGGCACTCGTCAGGTCCGCCTGCTTGCCCGAGGCCTCGTACGCCTGCATGAGGATCGTCGAGAGGCCCGTCGTCGACGTGTTCGGGTTCGTCTTCGAGATCTTGAAGGCGCCCCAGATGTCCTTGCCGACGCTCCCCCAGCCCGCGGGGTCCTGGCAGAGCCGCGACAGGTCGGTGATGCTGACCGGCTTGTCCGGCCAGCCCAGGGCCTCGGCCATCGGCTCCGGCATCCCGAACACGACCGGGGTGCGGGTGAACGACGCGGGGTCTCCCACGAGGCCGGCGGATGCCGCGGCGGCGACGCGGTCGGTCCAGACGGTGGATGCCGGCGACCAGAGCGTCGGCCAGAGCGAGCGGTCGTCGCTCGGCCAGTCCTCGCCGGAGGTGAGGAACCGGGTGGCGTTGCCTGAGGAGACGTTGATCGGCCGCACCGTGGCGCAGGTGCCGAGGTCGTCGTGCTCCGGCGACTCCTTGAACGCGTCGGCGAGCTCGTCCAGCATGTTCACCTTCTCCGACGAGGTCGCGATGGTGAGATGCGTGCAGCCGTCGTCGGGGAATCCCTGGCCTCCGTCGGGCGTCTCGCCGCCGTCGCCCGTGCACGCGGCCAGCGCGAGGGCGGCGGTGACCGCCATGGCGATCGCGGAGGAGGTCCGCCGGATGGTGAACCGTCGTGCGTTGCGGGGCGCGCTCATGGGCCTAGGGTACCCACGTCTGGCGCCGCTGACGGCGGATCGGCGAAGCCGGTCCTCAGGCCGGGACCACGCTCCCCTGCAGAGCGTGCACGACGGGGGCGAGCTCGGGCTGTGCGACCGCCTCGCCGAGCACGCGCTCGAGCGTCTCGTCGTGGATCGGATGCGCCTGCTCGTAGAGCTTCTGCCCGGCGGCGGTGAGCTCGGTGTAGATGCCGCGTCGGTCGTCGGCGCAGAGGATGCGGGTGAGCAGCCCGCGGTCCTCGAGCCGGGTCACGAGCCGGGTGGTGGCGCTCGGGCTCAGTGCCGTCGCGCGGGCCAGCTGCTGCATCCGCATGTGCCAGCCGTCCTGGCGGCTGAGGGCGTCGAGCACGGTGTACTCGACGACGGACAGGCCGACGGATGCGCCGAGTGCGCGCTCCAGCTCGGCCTCGATGATGCCGTGCAGCGCCGCCAGCGTGCGCCACCCGCGCGCGCGGATCTCGACGGCGTCGTCCGAGATGCCCATGGTGCCTCCGAAATGTAGTTGCTTGCGCGGGATAGTTGCGTGTGCAATGATTAGTGCTCATGACGCAATATCCCGCGTCTGCAACTATCTTAGCAGAGAGCACACCATGCCACTCGGACTCATCGCACTCGCCATCGGCGCCTTCGGGATCGGACTCACCGAGTTCGTGATCATGGGCCTCCTCCCCGAGGTCGCCACCGACTTCGCGGTCGCAGAGGCGACCGCGGGATGGCTCATCTCCGGCTACGCGCTCAGCGTCGTCGTCGGCGCGCTCGGACTCACCGCCGCCACCACCCGACTGCCCCGCAAGCCCGTTCTGGTCGGGCTCGTCGTCCTCTTCATCGCCGGCAACGTGCTCACCGCGCTCGCCCCCGACTACACGACCGCGATGATCGGCCGCATCCTCGCGGCGCTGAGCCACGGCGCGTTCTTCGGTATCGGCTCGGTCGTCGCCGCCGACCTCGTCGAGCCCGCCAAGAAGGCCCGGGCCATCGCCATCATGTTCACCGGCCTCACCGCCGCGAACGTGTTCGGCGTCCCCTTCGGCACCTTCCTCGGCCAGCAGTTCGGCTGGCGCTCGACGTTCTGGGTCATCTCCGTCATCGGGGTGGTCGCCCTCGCCGGCATCGCCGCGCTCGTCAAGGCGCCGCAGACCAGCGGCGAGCAGGTGAGTCTCCGGCACGAGCTCCGCGCCTTCCGCTCTGCGCAGGTCTGGCTCTCGCTCACCGTGACCGTGCTCGCCTACGGCGGCATGTTCGGCGCCTTCACCTACATCGCCTACACGCTCACCGGAGTGACCGGATTCGACGCCTCCGCCGTGCCGTGGCTTCTCGTGCTGTTCGGTCTCGGCCTCGTCGCGGGCAACGCGATCGGGGGCCGGCTCGCCGACCGCTCGATCGACCGTACTCTCCTCGGCTTCATCGCCGCCCTCGTCGTGGTTCTCGTCGCCTTCGGAGTGCTCGCCTGGTCGCAGCCCGCCACGATCGTGATCCTCGTGCTCATGGGAGGCTTCGGCTTCGGCACCGTGCCGGGACTGCAGAGCCGCATCATGCAGTACGCGGGCGGCGCCCCCACGCTCGCCTCCGGCGCGAACATCGGCGCCTTCAACGTCGGCAACGCGCTCGGCGCCTGGGCCGGCGGCGTCGGCATCACCGCCGGACTCGGCTACACCTCCCCCATCTGGATCGGCGCCGCGATCACGGCATCCGCCCTCGTCGTCATGGGCATCGCCGCCGCACTGGCCCGCCCCGCCCGCGCCGTCTCACCCACCACGCTCACCGTCGCCACGGTCTGACCGCCCTCATCCCGCAAGGAGAATCGATGAACACCCTCACCGTCCCCACCGTCACCCTGAACAACGGCATCGAGATGCCGCAGCTCGGCTTCGGCGTCTTCCAGGTGCCGGATGCCGAGACCACGGCAGCCGTGTCCGCCGCGATCCGGGCCGGCTACCGCAGCATCGACACCGCCGCGATCTACGGCAACGAGGCAGGCGTCGGCCGCGCGATCGCCGAGTCGGGCATCGCCCGCGACGACCTCTTCGTCACCTCCAAGGTCTGGGTCTCCGACCACGGCTTCGACTCCACGCTGCGTGCCTACGACGAGGCGCTCGACCGCCTCGGCCTCGACTGGCTCGACCTGTACCTCATCCACTGGCCCACCCCGGAGCGGGGCACGTATCCGGAAACCTGGCGCGCCCTCGAGCGGCTGTACGCCGAGGGCCGCGTCGGTGCGATCGGCGTCTCGAACTTCGAGCCCGAGCACCTGGAGCGCATCGCCACCGAGAGCGGCATCGTCCCCGCGGTGAACCAGGTCGAGCTGCACCCGGCGCTGCAGAACCGCGCCGTCGTCGCGGCGAACTCGGCTCGCGGCATCGTCACCGAGGCGTGGAGCCCGCTCGCACAGGGCGCCGTGCTCGGCGAGCAGTCCGTCGCCGACATCGCCGCCCGCCACGGCAAGACGCCGGCTCAGATCGTGCTGCGCTGGCACCTGCAGCAGGGGCGCGTCGTCATCCCGAAGTCGGTCACTCCGGCGCGCATCGCGGAGAACATCGATGTCTTCGACTTCGAGCTCGCCGCCGAGGAGCTCGCCGCGATCGACCTCCTCGAGCGTGACGGACGCACCGGCCCCCACCCCGCCGCGTTCAACGGCTGAGCGGGAGCGGCCGGGGAGACCGCGCCGGGCTACTGCGCCCGCATGAACTCCTCGGCCGCGCGCACCTGCTCGGCAGAGGGGCGGATGCCGGTGTAGAGCACGAACTGCTCGAGGGCCTGCAGCGTCGCCACCTCGGCGCCAGTGATGACGGTCTTCCCCGCCGCGCGGCCGGCTCGGATGAGCGGAGTCTCCGCGGGCAGTGCGACCACGTCGAACACGACGGATGCCGCCGCGACCTGCTCCTCCGTGAACGAGAGCGCGTGCTCGTCGACGCCGCCGGCCATGCCGATGGGGGTGATGTTCACGATGACGTCCGCCGTCTCGCCCTCGGCATCCGGGAGCCAGCGGAAGCCGTAGAGATCCGCGAGCGCCCGGCCGTTCTGCTCGTTGCGGGCGATGAGGGTGACGTCGGAGAAGCCGGCGTCGCGGAAGGCCGCGGCGGTGGCCTTGGCCATGCCGCCCGATCCGCGCAGCAGCACGGAGGAGGCCGTGTCGAGACCGTTCCGCTGGATGAGCTGGGCGATCGCGGAGTAGTCGGTGTTGTACGCCGTGAGCACGCCGCCGTCGTTCACGATCGTGTTCACGGAGTCGATCGCGGTGGCGGAGGGGTCCATGCGGTCGACGAGCGCGATGACGTCCTCCTTGTAGGGCATCGAGATCGCGCAGCCGCGGATCCCGAGGCCGCGGACCCCGGCGATGGCCTGGGCGAGGTCCGTGGGTGCGAACGCCTTGTAGATCCAGTTGAGCCCGAGGGCCTCGTAGAGGAAGTTGTGGAACCGCGTGCCGTTGTTGCTCGGCCGTGCCGAGAGCGAGATGCACAGCGTCATGTCCTTGTTCAGCATGGTCACCCGACCAGGCTAGTCCTGCTGCCGTACGGGCACCCCGGTGACCCCGTCCGCCAGGCACCAGACTGTGACTCAACTTTCTTCCAAAAATGTCCCCCAAAAGGGGGACAAAAGTCTGAGGAAGGGGTTATGCTGTTCCTGACGCACCCTCCGGTCGTCTTCGGCCCTCATCGCTCCCCCCGCGGTGAGGGCCACACCATTTTCCGGACGGGGTCCGCGGCCGCCGGGCCCGCCCGCCGCTCATGCAACATTTCTGTTACGGGCTGACACCTGCTATACCGCCAGGGGCCTGCTCCACTAGCGTTAGCGATGTCGGTGCATCCTGCGTCGGCTTCTTTTCCAGCAGAACAGGCAGTAAATGAGCACCCAGGGCACGGTCAAGTGGTTCAACTCGGAGAAGGGCTTCGGCTTCATCTCCCCCGACGACGGCGGCGCTGACGTCTTCGCGCACTACTCCGCCATCCAGTCATCCGGCTACCGCTCTCTCGAGGAGAACCAGCGAGTCGAGTTCGATGTCGCGCAGGGCCCCAAGGGCCTGCAGGCCGAGAACATCCGTCCGCTCTGAGAGCGGACGACCCCAGAACTCCCCGCACCGGGAGCCGCCTTCCGCGCGGCCTCCGGCGGGGAGTTCTGTGCTTCGGTCGACGAAACCGCTCCTGATCGGGGATTCAGTTAAGGAGTAGGGCGCGCAGCGCATCCGGGGATGACACCCGGTACGCGGCAGCATCGCCCTCATGCGCGTCGCTGAAGCCCCAGTCGACGAAGACGACGGGGATGCCATTGGCTCGTCCGCCGTCCACATCGTGATGACGGTCGCCGATGAGCACCGGGCGGGACGTGTCGGCGCCGCGCTCGCGCAGCCGCCGCAGCGCCTCGACGATGATGTCGGCCTTCGAGGCGAGCGTCGACTCGTCCGGGGTCGCCCCTGCCGTGGCGAGGAAGTACGGGCGGAGCTCGAAGTGGTCGACGAGGGCGTCGACCTGGAGCTCCGGCTTCGAGCTCGCGGTCGCCTGCGGCACGCCGGCGGCGTGCAGGTCGCGGATGATCTCCGGCACGCCGGGGTACGTGCTGACGTCGGTGGTGTAGCCGTCGGCCTTGCCGAGCGTGCGATAGAACCGCACCGCCTCCGCGGCCTCCTCGGGCGTCATCCCGGCCTGGTCCTGGAAGGACTGGAACATGGGCGGCCCGATCCAGTGGATGAGGTCGGCGCGCGTCGGCGCGGGCTGGCCGAAGTGCGTGAGCGCGACGTTCAGGCGGCGGAGGATGCCGACCGACGCATCGATGATCGTTCCGTCGACGTCCCAGAGCACGCAGGAATAGGGGGATGCAGGCATGCCTCCAGCCTATGGTCGCGCGATGGCGCCTCCGGACGTGCGTCAGGACCCGGGAGAGGCCGCCTTCTCGGCGGGGTTGCTCGGCGTCCAGCCGAGCCAGCCGTCGTCGGCGGCGACCACGGTCCAGTCGCCGCACGCGTAGACGGTGTCCATCGCGAAGACGTCGGGCGCCCCGTCGAGCGCGTACACCGGGGCCGACGCGCGGGCCGTCTCGGCGCAGACGGCCGGATCGAGCTCCTCGTCGCTGCGCAGCAGGATCGCGGCGACGGCGGAATCCGTCGACGCGGTGCCGGTGATGCCGGTCGCATCGGCCGGCACCCACGCGGCATCCCTGTCCCAGCCGTCTTCGAGCGCCTGACGGTCCTCGAACGTGAGGTCCACCTCCTTGTGCACGATCTGGTTGTAGAGGCCTGTGCAGCCGGTGGCGAGGAGGGCCGTGGGGATGACGAGGGCGCCGAGCGCGACGGCTCGGACGACGGGACGCGTGTTCATGCCCCCAGCCTCCTCCGCGGGGCCGGGGCGGGTCATCCGCCTGCGGGGTGATCGCGATACACCGCGCGGATGATCGTCAGAACAGGCGCGGGGCTCCCGACTCGATGCCCTTCATGTCGTCGTAGTCGAGCACCAGGCAGCGGATGCCGCGGTCCTCGGCGAGCACGCGGGCCTGCGGCTTGATCTCCTGCGCGGCGAACACGCCCTGAACGGGGGAGAGGTGCGGATCGCGGCCGAGCAGCTCGAGGTAGCGGGTGAGCTGCTCGACGCCGTCGATGTCGCCGCGGCGCTTCACCTCGACGGCGATCGCCGCGCCGTCGGCATCCCGCACCAGCAGGTCGACCGGCCCGATCGCCGTCGGGTACTCGCGGCGCACCAGCGTCGCGCCGTCGGCGATGAGCTCCACCTGCTCGGCGAGCAGGCGCTGCAGGTCGGCCTCGACGCCGTCCTTCTGCAGGCCGGGGTCGATCCCGAGGTCGTGGTTCGAGTCGTGGATGATCTCGTAGATCTGCACGCGCAGGGCGTCGCCGGTCTTCTTGTGGGTGACGCGCCAGACGTCGATGACTCCGGCGCCGGCCTCCTCCTCGCCGGGCTCCTCGGTGTTCAGGGAGCACGGCGGGCTCATCCAGTTCAGCGGCTTGTAGCTGCCGCCGTCGGAGTGCACGAGCAGGCTCCCGTCCCCCTTGTGCACGAGCAAGCGCGTGGCGAGCGGGAGATGGGCGTTGAGCCGACCGGTGTAGTCGACGGAGCAGCGGGCGATGACGAGACGCACCCGACGAGCCTACTTCGTCGCGGGGGCCATCTCGTCCGCACGGAGAGGCCGCGCCGCCGCCGAGAACAACCCGGAGAGCGCAGCGAGCACCACGAGGATGTACAGCGTGTTCAGCAGCCCGATGTGCTCGCTGATGAAGCCCAGCACGGGCGGCCCGCCGAGGAAGGCGATGTAGCCGATCGTCGCGGCCGCGCTCACCCGGGCGGCGGCCTTCGCCGGGTCGTCGGCGGCGGCCGACATGCCGAGCGGGAAGCCGAGGGAGGCGCCGATGCCCCAGAGCGCGGCGCCGACGAAGACCAGGGGAGTGCTCGGCGCGAGGATGAACAGCAGGATGCCGGCGGCCGCGGTGACGGACAGGATGCGGAGCACGATGACGCGGCCGAACCGATCGACCAGCGGCCCGCCGAACAGGCGCACGACCGTCATCGCGACGGAGAAGGTGGCGAGGGCGGCGGCGCCCGCGACGGGACCCGCGCCGTGGTCCTCGGAGACGCCGAGCGCCAGCCAGTCGTTCGCGCCGCCCTCGGCGAAGGACATGCCGAGCATCACGACGCCGAGCGCGTAGGTGCGGGGCTCGCGCCAGGCCTCCAGGGCGACGTGCATCCGCTCGCGCCAGTGCGGCTTCTCGTGCGGCTCCGGGTCGAGGGCCGCCTCGCGGTTCGGCACGTTCGCCCAGCAGGCGACCGCGGCGACCGCGATGACGGCGGCGATGAGAAGGGTGTGCCCGGCGACGTCGGCGCCGAGCTGCACGAGCAGGGCGCCGGCGCCGGCGCCGATCACGGTGCCGAAGCTGAAGAAGGCGTGGAACACCGGCAGGATCGTCTTGCCCATCTGCTGCTCGATGGCGGTCGCCTCGACGTTCATCATGACGTCGACAGAGCCGTTGCCGAGGCCGAACAGCACCATGCCGACGACCACCACGGGCAGCGAGCCGAGGACGTCGGTGCCGATGCCGATCAGCGCGACGCCGGCGCCGAAGCACAGCATCGTGATGAGCATCCCGAGCCGCGCGCCGGTCCGGGCCATCACCGCCGGACTCGTGGAGATGCCGAGGATCGACGAGATGCCCATGCCGAGCAGCAGCAGACCCATCTGAGCGTTGTCGACGCCGAGGCCCGCCTTGATGTCGGGTACGCGCGAGGCCCAGGTCGCGACCGAGAGACCGCTGGCGAGGAAGATCGCGAAGATGGCGATGCGCCAGCGCACGAACTGGGAGCGGGTCAGGGCGGTGTCCATGCGGCACAGCCTATCGAATCGATTCGAGCCTTCGAAACCCGGGGAGCTATCCTCGGAGTATGAGCAGTCAGGAGACCTCGCGCCGGGCGACGATCGCCGACGTCGCGCGCGAAGCCGGCGTGGCGACCTCCACGGCCTCGGTCGTGTTCAGCGGAAAGGCCAAGGTCGCCCCGGCGACGCGTGAGCGCGTGCTCGCCGCGGCCGCGGCGCTCGGCTATGCGGGGCCCGATCCGCGCGCCGCCTCGCTCCGCCGCGGACGCAGCGGAATCGTCGCTGTGGTGCTCGAGGGGCATCTGCGTGCGGCGTTCCTCGACCCGGTCACCACCGCGATGATGGACGGGCTCACCGACGGCCTCGCCGATCTCAGCGCCGGCATCCTGCTGATGCGCGATGACCCGGCGGAGAGCGACGGCACCGCGCTCGCGAACGCTCCGGTCGACGCCGTGGTGCTGATCGGATGCTCCGGGCGCACCCGCTCCTCCCTCGAGATCGTGCGCGGGAGGGGTCTTCCCGTCGTCGTCATCGAAGGAGATGCGGGGGAGGGGGTCCCGCGGATCACCCTCGACAACGCCGCGGCCGCCGCCGACGTGGCGCGCCACGTGCGGGAACTCGGGCACACCGACGTCGCTCTCGTCACGCTGCCGCTGGACACGACGCGCGATCGGCTGCCGGTCACGCCGGCGCGCATCGCCTCCGCGACCGTCGACGTCACCATCGACCGCCTCGAGGGCATGCGCTCCGTCTTCCCCGATGCGCCGGCGATCTCGGCATCCGGCAGCCTCATCGACGAGGGTCTCCTGGTCGGACGGATGCTGCTCGCCGACGCCGCTCACCGCCCCACCGCGGTCCTCGCGCAGAGCGATCTGCTCGCCGTCGGCGTGATCCGGGCCGCCGAAGAGCTGGGGCTGCGGGTTCCGGAGGACCTCTCCGTGGCTGGCTTCGACGGCATCGCCGTGGACGGACTCGGCGGCCCGGTGCTCACCACCAGCGTGCAGCCCGCGGTCGAGAAGGGCAGGGCCGCGGGGGAGCAGGTGGCGCGGATGCTGCGCGGAGAGCAGGGCCTCACCCAGCACCTCACCTGCCGGTTCCGCCAGGGGACGACCACGGCGCCGCCCGCGCGCTGACCGCCCGCAGTGCCCTCAGCTGCGCTGCGGGCCGAGCGGGAGACGCTGCGCGCCGAAGTCCAGGATCCGGTAGCGCCCGCAGTCGACGATCTCCTCGGGGACGGCGGACACCGGGAGGTCCCAGGGCACGGTCTGCGCATCCTCGACGAGGAACGACACCTCGCCGACGACGAAATCGGTGCGGTTCACCAGCCAGGCATAGGCGTTCAGGCGGTGATCGACCTGCACGAGCAGGGCGGAGTCGTCCAGGTGCGCCTTCGGCAGCCGCACCGTCCAGAACTGCCCGGCACCGATGCGGCCGGAACCCTCCACCCAGTCGGTCACGCAGCCGAGGTCGCGGTCCGGAGCCTGGGCGGCCGCGCTCAGCCGGGGGAGGCTGACGGATGCCGCGGCGAGCAGCACGACCGCCGTGGCGGAGACCAGCTGAACGCCGAGGCGGCGCGGCAGGCCGGCAGTGCGCGGCAGGGCGACCAGGCCGAGCAGGGGAGCGAAGGCGACGGGCTGCAGATAGCGCGCCGCATGCGTGCCCAGGGCGATCCCTCCGATCACGACGAGCAGCGGCAGCATCCACCCCGCGGCGGCGACCAGGCGGGCGCCCTGCCCCCGCGCTCGGGCCGTGTTCCGTATCGCCAGGGCGAGGAGAGCCAGTGTCAGGAGAGCGCTGACGACGCCGAGCGGCGCGGAGAGCCGTTCGGCGAGGAGCCCGCCGTAGTAGCCCAGCGCCTGCATCCACTCGGCGGGCCGGGCGTATCCGACGCCCGCGTTCGCGATCCATGCCGAGAACGGAATGCGAACGAGGAGGCCGAGACCCGTGCCGGTGAGGAGGAGGGCCAGGAGCATCAGGACCCGGCCCCTGCGTTCCACGTCGCGCAGTGCGAGGAGCAGGAGCAGGGTGAGAGGCACGGTCGCCCAGGCCGCGAAGAGCGGGTTCGTGAGGGCGGATGCCGCGGCGACGACGCCGAGCCCGGCGAATGCGGCAACAGGACGGCGATCCGCATCCAGCGCGCGCCGGGTCAGGCCGACGGCCGCGATCACGGCCACCACCGTGGCGGAGTAGTAGGTGGTGGTGAGCTGCAGTGACGCCAGTTCGAGGGCGTCGCGGGAGGGCGACGCCTCCGTCATGGCGAGCGCGCCGAAGGCGGCTGTGGCGATCAGAGCCCAGGCGACCGGGGCCGCGCCCGACCTCCGGCGCCCGGCCGCCAGTCGCAGCGCGCCGTACACGGCCATCAGGTTCACGACGGCGCAGACCGCGAGCAGGCTGTTCAGGTCGAGCGGCAGCACGGCGTCGAGGGCGGCGAACACGGCCGTCTCCGGCAGGAACAGGACGCTCGACATCGCCCAGTCCAGCGGCGCTGCGGAGAGCACCGAATCCGCGAAGAGGGCCACGACGAGGGAGTCCCCGTCGCGGAACAGCAGCTCCGCGCGCGCGGTGGAGGCGACCTGCGCCGCGACGATCACCGCGAGGGCCCCGGCGCCGAGCCATCCCGCGGTCTCCCGCACCCAGGTGCGCTGCATGGGACCACTCTCGCACGGGGCCGCCTGTGCGCCCGGTAAACTGAGCGGACACCCGCCCGCCTGAGCCGCAAGGCCGACGAGCCCCGAGGGAGCCGCGCATATGCTGACCCTCCTCGTGGTGTTCCTCCTCGGATCGCTTCTGATGCTGGTCGTCGTGCACTGGCTGGGGGCGCGGGCGTTCGCCGTCGCCGCGCTCATTCCCGGAGCGGCATTCGTCCACGCTCTCGCACTCACGCCCCAGGTCCTCGGTCCACGGACCTCGCCGTTCGAGTCGGTCGCCTGGATCCCGCAGCTCGGACTGAACCTGTCCATGCACATGGACGTGCTGGGCTGGGTGATGACTCTCATCGTCACCGGCGTCGGCGCCCTCGTCCTCCTGTACTGCCGCTGGTACTTCCACGACGGCTCCGCCGGGATCGGTCAGTTCGCCGGTGTCCTCCTCGGCTTCGCCGGCGCGATGTACGGACTGGTGCTGACCGACGACCTCGTGATGCTCGTCATGTTCTGGGAGGTGACGAGCATCCTCTCGTACCTCCTGATCGGCCACTACCGCCGTCGCGCCGCCAGCCGTCGTGCAGCGCTGCAGGCGCTCCTGGTGACCACGCTCGGCGGGCTCGTCATGTTCGTGGGCGTCGTCCTGCTGGTGGTGGATTCCGGCACCTCGAGCATCCGGGAGATCCTCGAGCTGGCTCCAGAGGGACCGGTCGTCGACGCGGCGATCGTGATGCTGCTCGTGGGCGCGATCAGCAAGTCGGCGCTCTTCCCGTTCCACTTCTGGCTGCCGGGCGCCATGGCCGCTCCGACACCGGTGAGCGCATACCTGCACGCCGCAGCCATGGTGAAGGCCGGCATCTACCTCATCGCCCGGTTCGCCCCGATCTTCGCGTTCAGCGGTCCCTGGCGCGCGATCGTCATCTCCCTCGGTGTCTTCACGATGCTGCTGGGCGGCATCCAGGCCCTGCGCGAGACCGACCTCAAGCGCATCCTCGCCTTCGGCACCGTGAGCCAGCTCGGGTTCTTCGCCGTGGTCGTGGGCTACGGCACGCAGGCGGCAGCCCTCGCCGGCGTGGCGCTCGTGATCGGGCATGCGCTCTTCAAGTCGGCGCTGTTCCTCATCGTCGGCGTGATCGACCGGCAGCTGTCCACGCGCGACATCACCGAGCTGTCCGGAGTCGGCAGGCAGGCGCCCATCATGGCGACGGCGGCATTCATCTCCGTCGCCTCGATGATGGGCATCGCCCCGACGCTCGGCTTCGTCGCCAAGGAGTCCACGCTCACCGCGCTCCTCGACGACGCGCAGGGCGGCTCGGCCTGGGGCCTCATCGCGGTCCTCGGCGTCGGCCTCGGATCCATGCTCACTGCGGCATACGGCGCGCGCTTCCTCTGGGGCGCATTCTGGACCAAGCGCGACGAGCGCGGCGACCGGATGCCGGAGACCGTCTGGCCCGATCCCCCCGTCGGCTTCATCGCCACGCCGATCCTGCTCGCCGGCGGCACGATCGCGCTGGGGATCGGCGCCCCCGCCCTCGACGTCGCCCTGCAGGGATACGCCCTCACCGCAGCGCCGGGACTCGATCACGCGGGAGCGGCCACCGAGGGGCCGGGGCACCTCGCGCTCTGGCACGGTCTCGAGCCCGCGCTCGGCATCTCGATCCTGTCGATCCTCCTCGGCGTCTCCCTGTTCCTGCTCACCCGGCGCACCGGCTGGGACACCAGGCCGCGGCTCATCCCGTTCACCGCCGCCGACGTCTACTACCTCGTGGTCCGCGGGGTCGACCGGCTCTCCGTGCTCAGCACGACCCTCACCCAGCGCGGATCCCTTCCCGTGTACGTCGGCACGATCTTCGTGGTCTTCGTCGCCGCCGAGATCACGGCGCTGCTCGCCGGCGATGTCGACCGCTACGAGCTCTCCGCGTGGCACACGCCCGCGCAGGTCGCCGTCGCCCCGCTGATGGCGGCGGCTGCCGTGTTCGCGGTGCGTGCGCAGAAGCGCTACACGGGCGTCGTCCTCGTCTCCGTGACGGGGCTCGGCATGGTCGTGCTGTTCGCGACGAGCGGCGCTCCCGACCTCGCTCTCACGCAGATCCTCGTCGAGACCGTCACCATGGTGACCTTCGCCCTCGTGCTGCGCCGCCTCCCGGCGCGGATGGGCGAGCACAACGCCTCGGTAGGCCGCATCCCGCGCGCGCTGCTCGGCATCGGCGTCGGCCTGACGATGGCGCTCGTCGCGGTCGTGGCGACGCAGTCGCGCATCGCGGATCCGATCTCGGCCGCCTTCCCGAAGCTCGCGTACGAACTGGGCCACGGCAAGAACGTCGTGAACGTCGCGCTCGTCGACTTGCGCGGCTGGGACACCATGGGGGAGCTCTCGGTGCTGGTGCTCGCCGCGACCGGCGTCGCCTCACTCGTGTTCGTCACCCATCGCGCCGACCTGCTCGCCGCGACGCGCACCCTCCCGAAGACCGCGAGGAGGGCCACCCGCGGCCGCCCCCTGGTGGAGACCACCGACGGCGTCCGCTTCCAGACCTCGGAGAACCGGAGCAGCCCGCGCGCCTGGCTCGTCGGAGGTCAGCGGATGAAGCCCGAGAACCGGTCGATCCTGCTCGAGGTGATCGTCCGCATCCTCTTCCACACCATCATCGTGGTGTCGATCTTCCTGCTGTTCTCCGGCCACAACCTCCCCGGCGGCGGCTTCGCCGGCGGCCTCGTCGCCGGCATGGCCCTCGTCATGCGGTACATCGCCGGAGGGCGCTGGGAGCTCGGCGCCGCCGCCCCCACGGATGCCGGCCGCCTCCTCGGCGCCGGTCTCATCCTCGCCGTTGGAGCCGCCGTCGTGCCGCTCTTCTTCGGGCTCGCCCCGCTCACCAGCAGCTTCTGGGAGTGGGAGGTCCCCGGCATCGGGCACATGGAGTTCGTCACCTCGACGATCTTCGACGTCGGCGTCTACCTCGTGGTCATCGGCCTCGTCCTCGACGTGCTGCGCAGCCTCGGCGCCGAGGTCGACCGGCAGACCCAGATGCTCCGCGCAGGCGACGAGCCCCGGCACTGGCGGGGGGTGAACGTCTGATGGACGTGTCGCTCACCCTCATCGTGATCATGGCGGTGCTGTTCGCGTGCGGCGTCTACGCGATGCTCGAGCGCAGCCTGACACGGGTGCTCATCGGATTCCTGCTGCTCGGCAACGCGACCAACCTGCTGCTGCTCATCGTGATGGGCGTCCCGGGGGAGGCGCCGTTCTACGGCGTCGATGGCGGGATGAGCGACCCGCTCCCGCAGGCGCTCACCCTCACCGCCATCGTGATCACCTTCGCCGTCTCGGCCTTCCTGCTCGCCCTCATCTACCGCTCCTGGCAGCTCGGCCAGGCCGACACCGTCGAGGACGACGAGGCCGACATCGCCCTGCGCGAGCGCACGGATGCCGACGAGGAGCTCATGGGCGACGACGAGGGCGACTACGCCGACGACCTCGTCGCGACCACCGACTTCGTCGGAGTGCAGACCGCGCCGATCACGGTGCTGCACATGCGGGACCACCCCGCGATCCGGGACGACGCCCCGGTCGACCGGCCCGCGGCATCCGCCGATCCTGCGGCCTCCGATGATTCCGCGGGATCCGGCGGGGAAGGGGAGAGCCGATGAGCGCACTGGTCCCCCTGCTCGTCGCCGTTCCGCTGCTCGGCGCCGCCGTCACCCTGATCTTCGGGCGCAGCGCCCGGCTGCAGGCCGTCGTCACCGTGGTGGCGCTCGCCGTCGTCTCCGTCATCGCGGCCGTGCTGCTCGTGGCCGTGGACGGCGGCTCCGCGCTCGCCGTCTCCGTCGGCGGCTGGCCGATTCCCTTCGGCATCGTGCTGTACGTCGACCGCCTCGCGGCGCTGCTCGTGCTCGTCTCGAGCATCGTGCTTCTCGCCGTCCTCCTCTTCTCGATCGGCCAGGGCGCCGCGGACGGCACCGATGAGACGCCGATCTCGATCTTCAACCCCTCGTACCTCATCCTCGCCGCCGGCATCTTCGACGCCTTCATCGCGGGGGACCTGTTCAACCTCTACGTCGGGTTCGAGATACTGCTCGTCGCCTCCTACGTGCTGATCACGCTGGGCAGCACCGAATCCCGCATCCGCACCGGAGCCGTGTACATCGTCGTCTCGCTGGTGTCGTCGATCCTCTTCCTCGCGTCGATCGCGATGATCTACGGGGCGCTCGGCACCGTGAACATGGCGCAGATCGCGGAGCGGATGACGGAGCTGCCGCAGGAGACCCAGCTCGTGCTGCACCTGATGCTGGTCGTCGCGTTCGGCATCAAGGCCGCCATCTTCCCCGTGTCCTTCTGGCTGCCGGACTCCTACCCGACCGCGCCGGCTCCGGTCACGGCGGTGTTCGCAGGACTGCTGACGAAGGTCGGCGTCTATGCGCTGATCCGCACCGAGACGCAGCTGTTCTCGGAGAACGACATCAACACGGTGCTGCTGATCGTCGCGCTCGCGACCCTGATCGTCGGAGTGCTCGGCGCGGTCGCGCAGGCGGAGCTGAAGAGGATCCTGTCCTTCACCCTGGTCAGCCACGTCGGCTACATGATCTTCGGCCTCGCGATCGCGACGCCCGCGGCGATCGGGGCGACGGTGTACTACATCGTCCACCACATCGTCGTGCAGACGACGCTGTTCCTCGCCGTCGGACTCGTCGAGCGCAGGGCCGGCAGCACGTCGATCCTGCGGGTGAAGGGGCTGCTGAAGGTGGCGCCGGTCATCGCCGTGCTCTACTTCATCCCCGCGATCAACCTCGGCGGCCTGCCGCCGTTCTCCGGGTTCATCGGCAAGTTCGCGCTGTTCGAGGCCGCGGCATCCGTCGGCACCCCGCTGATGATCGTGCTGATCGTCGGCGGCATCCTGACCTCGCTGCTCACGCTCTACGCACTGATGCGCGCGTGGAACCTCGCGTTCTGGCGCGAGGAGGAGGACTCCACCGAGACCGAGGGACGCCTCGAGCACCTCACCGGCGCGCCCGCGGCTGACGAGCAGCAGGAGACGCGACGCATCCCGCGGATCATGACGATGGCGACAGCCGGCATGGTCGCCGTGACCGTGGCGCTGACGATCTTCGCCGGACCGCTCTACGCGCTCTGCGACCGGATCGGTGCGGCACTGCTGGAGCCGGTCAGCCTCGTGCAGCTGGAAGGCGAGGTGGAGGGATGAGCCCCGAGACCGGTCGTCACCTCTGGCGCGACATCGGCGTGCAGCTGCCGTTCCTCGCCTGGCTCGTCGTGCTGTGGATGCTGCTGTGGGCGCAGTTCACGGTGCTCTCGTTCCTCACCGGCCTCATCGTCGCGGTGTTCGTGACCCGCGTGTTCCGCCTGCCGACCGTCGAGCTCTCCGGTCGCATCAACCTCTGGTACGCGGCGCTGTTCGTGGTGCAATTCCTGTTCGCCGTGCTGCAGGGCGCACTCTCGGTGGCCGTGCAGGTGTTCGACTTCCGCCGGCAGCCGGGTGCCGCCATCGTCGCGGTGCCGCTGCGCTACGCGGACGACCTGATGATGACCCACGTGTCGGTCGTGTCCTCCCTGATCCCGGGCTCGCTGGTCGTCGAGGCCGACCGCGACCGGCGCATCCTGTACCTGCACGTGATCGGCGTGCGGAGCATGGCCGACGTCGACCGGCAGCGCGACGGCGTTCTGCGCTGGGAGCGGCGCATCGTGCGCGCGCTCGGCGACCCGGCGCAGCACCGGGCGCTGAAGGCCGACGTCGCCCGCGAGAAGGGCGGTGCCCGATGAACATCCTGCTCACGGCCATCATGGTCGTGTTCGGACTCGCGGCGATCCTCACGGTGATCCGCATCGTGCGCGGGCCGTCGATCCTCGACAGGGCCGTCGCCTCCGACGTGCTGCTCACCGAGGTCATGTGCGTGCTCGGCGCCGAGATGGCGATCAACGGGCACACCCGCAGCATCCCTGTGCTGCTGATCATCGCCGCCGTCGGCGTCTTCGGGTCGATCGCGGTGGCGCGGTTCGTCGCGAGAAGGGACAACACGACGCCATGAACCTGCTCGGTCTCACGATCCCCGACGCCGTCATCGACGTGGCAGTGCTCGCCCTCATCCTCGCCGGCGCCCTGCTCTGCCTCTCGGCCGCGGTCGGCCTGCTGCACTTCCGCGACGTCCCGTCCCGGCTGCACGCCGCGACCAAGCCCCAGGTTCTCGGCCTGCTCCTCATCTGCGGAGCGGTCGCGCTGTCGCAGCGCTCGATCGGCGGCATCCTGCTCGGCCTGGTGCTGGTCGCCCCCGTCGTGCTCATGCAGTTCGCGACCGCCCCGCTGTCCGCGCACATCGTCGGCCGGCAGGCCTACCGCAACGGCACCACGGATCAGCGCCACCTCGTCGTCGACGAGCTCGCCGAGTCGAAGCAGACCCCGCCGGCCGCGGGCTGATCCCCCGGGGTCGCCGCTCCGTGTGCGGAGCCGTGTGGCGGCGGCTCCTGCCGCAACTCCGCCCGGACGAGGCCTGGACCGATCGCGGCCACGCGCCTATCATCTGGGCATGGAACTGCTCGTGCTCCCGCTCGTCCTGGGCCTCGCCATCCCGCCGGCGTGCATGCTGCTGGGAGGATGGCGGGCGAAGCGGAAGGCCGGACAGGCCGGCCCCGACACGGACCCGGCGCTGAGCGCGGCGATCCGCGCCCTGTGGGAGGACCAGAACCGCAGCAGCCGCAGCTTCTGATCGAGCGCGGGACGAGAACCGTCAGATCCGGTCGGCGAAGCCCTGGATGAGGCGCGCGGCCGGGGCGGCGTCGCTGATGAGCGTTCCGTGTCCGTGGTCGGGGATGACCTCGAGCTCGGCGCCGGGGATCGCGTCGACGATCTCACGGCACCAGGTCATGGGCGCGAGCGGGTCGTCCTGTCCGCGCAGCACGAGCACCGGGCAGTCCATGCGCGCGTACGCCCGCTGCGCCTCGTGCACGATCGTCGCCCGCATCTTGCGGAGCAGGTGCGGGCCGCCGCGCAGGTACTCGCGGGCGCCGCGCAGGATCACGAGCGGACGCTCGCCGATCAGATCGCGCAGCAGGTAGGTCGCCTGCGCGCGGATGCTGCGCGCCGCGCTGTTCACCGTGGGACCGGCCAGCACGACGCCGGCGACCAGTGCCGGATGCCGCCCGGCGAGCTCGGCCGCGATCTGGCTGCCCATAGAGTGCCCGATCACGATGACCGGCCTCTCCTTCGTGTGCCGGAGGTAGGCGGCGACGAGGTCGGCGTGCCGCTCCATCGTGAGCGTGCGCTCGGGTTCGGGAGCCTCGCCGAATCCGGGAAGGTCGAACGCGATCACCCGGCCCTTCAGCCGGTGCACGATGTCGAGGTACACGCTGCGCCCCATCCCGATGCCGTGCAGGAGGAGGAAGGTGTGCCGTCCGCGGCCGAACGTCTCGGCGACGAGGGTGGCCCCGCCGTGCTCGAACTCCACGACGGACGACGGCGCATCCTGCGGGGCGAGCAGACGGTTCGGCATCTGTCAACGCTATCCGACGGATGCCGCGCGCCCGAGCGCCACCCGCACCCGGCCGGGCATCCGCCGTCCGTGCCCCGTGCGAGGATGAAGGTGATGAGCTCCACGAACCCCGCCACCGACGAGATCCCCACGGTGGCGGAACGGAGGAGACTCCTCACCAGGATCGGCGACAGCCTGAGCGACCCGGTCCTCCGCGCGCTCGTCACATCCACGTCGGTGTCCCGCATCGGGCGCGGCGTGTTCCTGGCGGTCACGGTGCTGTTCTTCACGCAGATCGTGGGGCTCAGCGGCGCGCAGGCGGCGGCGGTCCTCGCCGTCGCGAGCGGATGCGGCGTCGTCGCCTCCTTCCTCGGCGGCTGGCTGGCCGACCGCTGGAGCGCCCGCCGCCTCACGTTCTCGTTCGAGCTCATCGGCGGGCTGCTGCTCGCCGCCTACGCGTTCGCCGGGGACTTCGTCTCCGCCCTGATCCTCGCCAGCCTCTCCGGCTTCTTCGACTCCCTGGGTCACTCCTCGCGCTCGGCGATCATCGCGCGCGGCTTCGCCCCGGAGCGCCGCGTGCACGCCAGGGCGGTGCTGCGCACGGTGACCAACCTGTCGATCGCGGTGGGCGGCGGCATCGGCGCGATCGCCCTCGCCCTGGGGACCGGGGAGAGCTACCGGCTCGTGATCGTCGGCGCCGGCCTGCTCTGCGCCTTCGGCTCGCTGCCGCTGCTCCGGCTGACCGCCGCCGTGGATGCGGCGCCGCGCGCGAAGGCCGCGCCGGTGCGCACCGCGACCGGCTCGATCGACACGGATGCCGCCGCCGCGGCGGCCGCCGAGCGCACGGACTGGAACCGTCGCTCGCCCTGGCGCGATCCGAGGTATCTGCTGCTGAGCCTGCTGTCGGCGATCTTCGGCATGCAGTTCGGCGTCGCCGAGCTGGGCGTGCCGCTGTGGATCACTGAGAGCACAGAGGCTCCGGAGGTGCTCGTCTCCCTGCTGCTGATCGTGAACACGACGCTGGTCGTGCTGTTCCAGGTGCGCGCCTCGCGCGGAACGCACGACCTCCGGGTCGCCGGCCGGGTCACGATGATCGCCGGCTGGCTGATGGTCGCCGCCTGCATCGTCTACGCGCTCGCCGCGGGGCTTCCGGCCTGGGCCGCGATCGCCATCCTGATCGTCGCGACGATCGCGCACACGTTCGCCGAGATCCTCTCGCAGGCCGGAGCCTGGGGCCTGAGCTTCGAGTTGGCCGACCCGGTTCGCGCCGGCGCCTACCAGGGCGTGTTCGGCATGGGCTTCTCGCTCGGCGCGCTCGCCTCGCCGCTCGTCGTGAACGCGACGGCGATCACGTTCGGCTTCGCGGGCTGGGTGATGCTCTCGGCGATCTTCCTCGCCGCCGCGGCCGGCATCTGGCTGATCGCGCGCCGCGCTGCCGCGCAGTCCGCGACCGGACCCGCGACGGAGCCGGCACGCGGCTGAGACGACGGCGGGACGACACCGCGACGACGCCGAAGGATCGGCGTCGAGCGAGTTTCGAAACTCGTGTCACCCGGCGGCTCCGCGCGCTATCTTTTGTTGCACTCAGCAACAAATCTGCGGCCAGGGGCCGCGGATCTCGACGACGACGTCAGGAGAAACCGATGCGACGACCCTTTCGATCGCTCATCGTGGCCGCGGCAGCGGCAGCTCTGGTGCTGCCGCTGTGCACCGTGACCGCCGCGAACGCCACGCCCCCCGGCCTCAGTGATGCCGACAGGAGCGCGTTGCGGAACCAGGCGCCCATCGACCTCGCCGTGGGGAGCGCGGTCTGGGGCAGGCAGCAGCTCATGGACTACGACCCCGGTGCGCCGACCGAGTATCAGCAGGTCCTGGGCGCGCAGTTCTCGTCGGTGACGCCGGAGAACGACATGAAGTGGGATGCGATCCATCCCGCCCCCGACGTCTACGACTTCTCCTCGGCCGATGCTCTTGTCGCCTACGCCCGGGCGAACCACCAGCAGGTGCGCGGGCACACGCTGCTCTGGCACAGCCAGAACCCGGCGTGGGTCACCGAGGCGAGCGCGACATGGACGTGCGACGACGCCCGCGCCGTGCTCGAGGATCACATCCGCACCGTGGTCGGTCACTTCAAGGGCGAGATCTACGAGTGGGATGTCGCGAACGAGATCTTCCAGGACACCTGGGATGCCGGAGGGGTGCGGCTGCGCACAGACCGGAACCCGTTCCTCAAGGCCTGCGCCGACGATCCGGTCGCGCTCCTGGTGGATGCATTCCGGTGGGCGCATGAAGCCGACCCCGACGCGGTGCTGTTCCTCAACGACTACAACGCGGAGGGCGTCAACGCGAAGACAGACGCCTACTACTCGCTCGCTCAGGAGATGCTCGCCGCGGGTGCGCCGCTCGGCGGGTTCGGCGCCCAGGGGCACCTCAGCCTGCTGTACGGCTTCGACACCTCTCTGCAGGCCAACTTCGAGCGCTTCGCCGCGCTCGGTCTCCAGGTCGCCGTGACGGAGGCGGATGTCCGCATCCCGCTCCTCGAGGGGGAGACGGGGCCGACGCCGCGGCAGGTCGCGACGCAGGCCGAGCGCTACGACGCGATGCTGCAGGCCTGCCTGAACGTGACGGCGTGCTCGTCGTTCACGGTCTGGGGATTCCCTGACGCGAACTCCTGGGTGCCCGGCGTCTTCCCGGGGGAGGGCTGGGCGACGATCCTCGAGGACGACTACTCGCCCAAGCCCGCCTTCGACGCGATGCTCGCGTCGCTGCGGGACGCGACGCCGGGCGTCTCGCCTCGCCGCTGACCGCACAGGGCGGGCGGCCGCACCTGCGGCCGCCCGCCCTGTGCGGAATCACCTGGCCTCAGTCGCCCGGAGTCAGCACCAGAGTCGCGTCAGCCGCGGCAGCCACCGCCTTCGCGGAGAACGCCCACGGCCGCTGGACGCCGGAGGCCCAGTCAGCCGTCTGGTCGATGTAGTGCTCCCCGAAGGCATGGCCGGAGGCGCCGGTGAGGTGGATCCAGGTGGAGGCGTCGAAGTCGGAAAGGTCGACGACCATCCGCATCGACGGCACGGTGGTGGTCGCGTACGACTCGCCGAGCTCCCAGCCGGTGGCGTTCGCCACCGAGGCGCCGCCGCCGACGGGGAACGGACCGCGGTTGAACAGCGCCTCGATCGGGGCGATCCCGGATGACCCGAGAGTGTCGCTGGTCAGCGTGAGCGCGTGCAGGTCGCCCCAGTTCCAGCGGGAGACGGCGGTGCCCTGGAGCGAGGCGAGCTCGTCGTAGGCCTCTTCGGCGGAGAGCGCGAGCATCTCCTCCATGCCGCTCACATCGAGTTCCTCATTGGTCCAGAGCGGATCGGACGGATCGTCGAGCAGCCCGTCGACGACCGTGAACAGCCGGCCGTGGTCGTCGACCGGCAGCGGATTCCCGCGCTCGGAGAAGAGGTTCTGCACGAGGTTCGACCACAGCACGTTCGCATATGCGGCAGCCGCCGACGATGCCGAGTTCTGCGCATCCCAGGCGCGCAGCAGCTCCACGGCCTCCTTCGGCCCCGCACCCTTCACGTCGACGTCGCCGAGGGCCGCGGCCAGCTTCTTGCCGATCCACATCTCGCCGTCCATCTGGATGTCGCGCATGTCCTGCGCGGTCAGCGGCGCGGCGGCCGCACGGCGCTCGATGAGATGGGCGATGCGGGCGGCGCGATAGCCGTAGTCCCAGTCGCGGGAGAGGAAGTGCCCGTAGTCGTCTGTGACGATCGCGTTGTTCGCGGTGACGATGTATCCCGAGGTCGGGTTGTAGGCGACGGGGAGGTCCTCGAACGGGATGAACCCCGTCCAGTCGTAGGCGCTGTCCCATCCGGGCTGCGGCATCCAGCCGTCTCCTGCACCGCGGATCGGCAGCCGGCCGGGCGTCTGGTAGCCGATGTTGCCCTCGGTGTCGGCGTAGATCAGGTTCTGCGCCGGGACGTCGAACAGGGAGGCCGCGCGTCGGAAGTCCTCGAAGTCCTTCGCGGTCGAGAGCGCGAAGATCGCGGTGCCGGCGGTGCCGGGGTCGAGGGCGGTCCAGCGCAGGCTCACCGCGTAGGACGTGCGGTCGGAGGCGTCGGATGCCGGAGGCGCCACGCCGCCCGCCGCGAGGCCGGCCGCCGGCTCGTCGGCGATGGCGGAGAAGTCGTCGACGAGCCCCGAGATGATCGGGCCGTGCACCGTGGAGCGGATCGTCAGCGGGATGTCGTCTCCGCCGGCGACCTCGATGGTCTCCTCGCGCTCCTCGAGCGGCACCAGGGCGCCGTCGCGCCAGTAGGAGTCTCCCTCGATCTTCTCGATGTACAGGTCGGTCACGTCCGTGGTGAGGTTCGTGAAACCCCAGGCCACGTGCTGATTGTGCCCGATGACGATGCCGGGCAGGCCGGAGAACGAGAAGCCACCCACGTCGAAGGGGCAGGAGTCCGACACCTTCGCGCACTTGAGCTGCACCTGATACCAGACCGAGGGCAGCGAGGCGCCGAGGTGCGGGTCGTTCGCGAGCAGCGGCATGCCGGTCTCGGTGAGTGCACCCGACACGACCCACGAGTTCGAGCCGATCCCCTCGCCGACGTCGCCGACGAGCAGGCTCGCCGCCTCGATCACGTCGGAGGCCTCCTGCCATTCGATCGTGGTGCTCGCCTGCTGCACCTCGCCGGAGGTTGCCGTCGTCGGGTATGCAGCCGGCTCGGCATCCGTCTCCAGCGCGGGGACGCTGGAGATCTTCGGCACGATCACGGGGTTCCGGTCGAACGGGTAGGCGGGATAGAGCTGCGCGAGGGTGTCCTCGACCTCCGCCGTCTCGGCGCCGCCGGCGGAGAGCTCGGAGGCGAGGAGGGCGCGCTCGGTCTCGTCCTCGATGTTGCCGCGGAGGTCCCAGGCCATCGCCTTCAGCCACGCCACCGAATCGGCGGGGGACCACTGTTCCGGCACGTAGCTGCCGAGCTGCATGCCGAGGACGGCATACTCGAGTGACAGCTCCGCGCCGGAGCGGGAGGCGATGTAGGCGTTGACGCCGTCGGCGTAGGCCTCGTAATAGCCGAGGGTGGTCTCGTCCATGGCCTCGACCTCGGCCTCGGCGACCTCGCGCCAGCCGAGCGTCCGGAGGAACGCGTCTGTCGCAGCCTGCGACTCGCCGAACATCTCCGCCACCCGCCCGGCGGTCACATGCCGGCGGAAGTCCATCTCGAAGAACCGGTCCTGCGCGTGCACGAAGCCCTGGGCGTAGAAGAGGTCGTGCGACGACTCGGCGGTGATCGTCGGGATGCCGCTGCCGTCCCGCTGCACCGTCACCTGTGCGTTCAGCCCGTCGAGGGCGAGTTCGCCCTCGGTCTGCGGGAAGGAGCGCTGGATCGTCCAGGTGACGAAGAAGGCGATCGCGACGGCGACGACGACCAGGCCGGCGACGATGAGGAACGCGATCCTCCCGATCCGGGCCATCAGGGGCGGTCGCTGCGGGGCGGAGTCAGTCGCCTGATCGGTCGTCATCGTCGAGGGCTCTTTCGGGTGGGCGGCGGTGGAACTCGGTGTCACGTGAACCAGGTGCGCGTATCGCGGGTCGCGCCCTCGCATCATACCCATCGGGGCGTCGGCCGGGTCATCGAGAGCGAGACGCGGCCGACGCCGCTCACATGAGCTTCGTGGAGGCCAGGGCGCGCAGCAGTTTCTGGTTGAACCCGATGAGCGGCAGGCGCAGCACCAGCCCGAGAAGCAGCGCGGGAAGGATGAAGGCCGCCAGCCAGCCCAGTGAGATCCAGTAGTCGTTCTGGTAGATCCCCGCGATCGCGGAGCGCATCGCGCTCACGGCGTGGGTCGCCGGCAGGAACGGGCTGACGCCCTGGAACCACTCCGGGAGCAGCTGCAGCGGGTAGGCGCCGCCCGAGCTGGAGATCTGCACCACGAGCATCAGCACGGCCAGCGCCTTGCCCGCGTTGCCGAAGGTCACCACGAGCGTGTAGATGATCAGCGTGAACACGAGCGACATCACCCAGCCCGCGAGGATGAGCAGAAGCGGATGCTCCGGCTGCACCTGCGTGAACAGCACGCTGCCGAGGCACACGAGGGAGCTCTGCAGGAAGCCGACGACGGCGAAGACGCCGAACCGGCCGAGGTAGGTCTCGGCGGGGGAGAGCGGGGGCAGATCCGCGGCGGGACCCTGCGGCGGGTCGACGCGGATCGACACCGAGATCAGCAGTGCGCCCACCCAGAGCGCCAGCACGGTGTAGAGCGGCGTCATCGCGGCGCCGAAGCTGACGACCGAGTACACGGGCACCCGCTCGAGAGCCACCGGCTCGGCGAGGTGGGCGGCGAGGGCCTGCGGATCGGAGCCGATGAGCGCGGTGAGCTCGCTGAGGTCGCCGGTGTCCATCGCCTTCGTCAGGGCGGCGGCGAGGGCGTCGAACCGGTCGGCCGTGTCGGCGAGGGAGCCGGACATCTCCGCGGTGAGCGACTCCGCGTGCTGCAGGGCCGAGCCGATCGAGTCGGATCCGGAGAGGGCACCGACTGCCGACGAGAGGTCTGCGCCGATCGAGTCGATGTTCCCGTCGATCACGGAGAGCGTACTGGCGAGGGCGTCGAGCTTCGGCTGCAGGCTGCCCGTGTAGGCGTTCCGCGCGTCCTCCATCGCGGCCTTCGCGCTCGCGATCAGCCCGGAGATCTCCTCGTGCGTCGCCTGGATCCCCGCATTCGTGTCGGTGACGTGGGCGGCCGCATCCTCGAGGCGGTCGTGCAGCTCCTGCTGGCGGGTGATCGCGGCGTCGATGCGGGCCACCGCCCGGTCGAACGTGTCCAGCGCGGACTCGGGGAGCAGCGGACGCACCTCGTTCACGAGGGTGTCGTGCAGCTGCGTGTACTGGTCGAGCTGCGTCTGCACGCGATCGGCCACCGCGCGGATCGCCGCGGCCGAGCTTGCGGACTGGGTGTCGATCGAGGAGAACACCTCGTCGACGCTGTCGGCGACGGCCTGATAGCCGTCGGCCGTGCTCGACAGGGCGTCGCCGAGCGTCGCGGCGGTGGAGCTGAGGACGTCCTTCAGCGATCGCGCGGCATCCTTCCCGCTGCCGAGCGCCCCGGTGGCGTCGCGCAGCGCGTCCCCGGAGGACGACACCAGACCGGAGGCGCCGTCGACCAGCGGCCGGCTCGACGCGATCAGCGACGTGAACATGTCGGCCGTCGCCGAGCCTGCGCGCAGCTGCGCGGCCACCTCGCTCACGTGCGCCTGCAGCCGGGACAGCGCGGCCTGGGTGTCGGCGTCGTCGAGGTAGTCCGACAGCGAGGTGATGATGTTGAGCCCGGCCTCGCTGAGCTTCTCGGTGAACACCTCGTTGATCTTCGTGGAGACCTCTCCGGCTCCCTGCTCGGTGATCTTCGGCGCGAGCGCGTTCTTCTTCTCGTTGGTGTAGTACTCGATCCGCGTGCGCTCGGCGCCGCTCGAGTAGCGCTCGGCGCCGCTCGAGTAGAAGGTCATCATGTCGGCGCTGAAGGTGGGCGGCAGCACGATCGCGGCGTAGTACTCGCCCGATTCCGTGCCGTCGATCGCGTCCTCCTCCGAGGTGAACACCCAGTTCAGGTCGTCGTTGGCGCGCAGCGCCGACTCGACCTGCTCGCCGACGTTGAGGCGGATCGGCACCAGGTCGCTCTGATACCCCTCGTCGGTGTTGGCCACGGCGACCGTGAGGTTCTCGGTGCTGCCGAAGGGGTTCCAGCTCGCGATCACGTTGAACCACGTGAACAGCGACGGGATCACGACCAGCCCGAACAGCACGATGACCGCCATGACGTTGCTGGTCGCCCGGCGCAGATCATGCCGGAACACCTGCGTGATGTTCTTCACCTGCGCACCTGCCCTTCCTGCGTGTCCTCGGGGTCGTCGTCCGACGTGGTCCTGTCCTCCTGGTCGTCGCCGGCGGATGCCGCGGCGTTCTCCTCCCCCGACCCAAGAGGTTCCGGTGAGTCGTGCTCGTCGTCGGCAGGATCGCCCACGGCATCCGATCCCACCTGCTCGGCCGTCGGGCCCGGATGCGCGACCGGTTCGGCATCGAGCACCTCCGTGGGGGTCTCGTCCGGATCCATGCCGGCGGAGGCATCCTCGGCGAAGAGCTCCTCCAGCTCCACGGCGTCGTCGCGCTCCTCGGCGTGCGTCTCGACCGCCGGGCGTTCCCGCACGGCGGTGCGCGCGGACGACGCCGCGGCGCCCGCCGGCAGCGTGCCGCCGGAGCTCTCGATGATCAGCGCCTCGCGCAGGTCGGCTTCCGGCATCTCGCCCAGCGCGGCGGCCTGCTCGATGCTCTGCCTGATGTACTCGAGCATCACCAGGAAGGCGATGAGGATCAGGCACCACAGCGCCCACAGGCCGAGCATCGTCGCCTTCGCGTCCGGCAGCAGCCAGGCCGCGAGGCCGAGCACGGCCATGACGCCGGCGCCCACGACCAGCGTGAGGCGCAGCAGCACCGGGTACCGCTCGGTGAACCGGCGGGCGCGCTCGGCGACCTCGGCGCGGAACCCGTCGCCGTCGGTCAGCGCGCGGATGATGTCGGGCGTGCGGCGGCGACCGGTGATCTGCACGTCCTCGCTCACCATGAGCTCGGTGTCGGCGAGGCGGCGGTTGAACAGCAGCGCGAAGTTGCCCAGGCGGCGACGGAGGAACAGGCCCAGCACGAACGCCAGCACGACGAAGATCGCGAGCGTGCCCATGAACCGCCACCAGTGGCCGTCGTAGAAGCCGCTGATGGTCTCGCGCAGCGCGTCGATGCCGTAGGTGAACGGCAGGAACGGGTACAGGCCGCGGAAGAAGGCGGGCATCATCTCGATCGGGTACAGCCCCGAGGCCCCGGGGATCTGGAAGATCACCAGCAGGATGCAGAGGCCCTTCCCGACGATGCCGAAGCACACGGACAGGGCGTAGATGATGCTGAGGTACGCCAGGCCGATCAGCACGCCGGTGCCGACGAAGGCGAAGGCGTTGGCGGTCTGGACGCCGATGACGAGGTTGCCCACCGTGACGAGCACGGCCTGGCACACGGCGATCGCCGCCAGCAGCAGCCATCGCCCCAGGTACGCCTGACGCACGGAGACGCCCTCCACGCCCTCGGTGTCGACCTCGAGGCGCATGATGACCATGAGCACGAACGCTCCGATCCACAGCGAGAGGTTCGTGAACAGGGCGGCCATGGCCGAGCCGTACGCGGCGGTGGGGAACACGACGTTCTCGTGGACCTCGACCGGCGACGCCATGAACTGCGCGATCTGCTCGGCATCCAGTCCGCTGATGGTGCTGAGCCGGTTCCACACGTCGGCGGCGCTCAGCGCGAGGATGTCGGTGCGCACGCCGCCGAGGCCGGACTCGGCGGCGGCGAGGTTGCCGTCGAGTGCGGTGAGGGCCGTCGCGGTGTCGGCGAGCTGGGTCTTCAGGCCGCCCAGCAGGCTCTGCGCCTGCGCAACCTGCGCCCGCTGCGCGCCGAGTGCAGAGGAGAACGCGTCCGCACTGGCAGACAGCGCCGACATCGCCCGGTTCAGCTGGGGGATGCTCTGCATGAGCGCGTCGCGGATGGCGCCCGCCGATGTCGCGGCGCCGCTCACGGCGGAGTCGATCGCGGAGGCCGCATCCTCCACCGAGGCGATGGTGCCCGACATGTCGCCGTTCAGCTGGTTCAGCTGGTCGAGCACCTGCTGGTCGGCGGTGTTGCGCTCCTTCAGGGCGTCGATCGCGTCGCGGAGGCGCTGCTCCGCCTCGGAACCGGACTCGGTCTGCTCGAGGACGGCCTGCAGTTCGTCGAGCGCGGTCCCGTTGGCCTTCACCACGGCCGAGAGGTCGTCGATCGCCGAACCCACCGCGACGTTCGCCTGCTGCAGGCTGGTCGACAGCGTCGAGATCGAGGCGTTCATGCGCGATGAGGCGTCGGCGAGCAGCGTCGCTCCCGAGACGTACGCCGAGGTCGCCTTGTCGGTGAAGGTGAGCAGCTCCTGCTGCGCCTCAGCGGCGATGCTCTGCGCCTGGCGGACGGCGCCCTGAACCTCGCCGAGCGCGGAGTCGACATCGTCGAGCGTGGACACGGCGCTGTCGAGCCGCGTCTGCGCATCGGTCAGACCGCCCTGCAGGTCGGCGATCCGCTCGCGGGCGGCGGCGACCTTGCCCACGGCGTCGTCGAGGGTGGTGACCGTGCTGTCGCGGGCGTCGCCGAGGCGCCCCTCCGCGTCGAGACCGGCATCCTTCAACTGCTCGGTGACGGCCTGCGCGACCACCGACACGAAGGTGCTGTTGATCTGGGTGTCGAGCGTCGACGCGCCCACGTCCGTGATCTTCGGGGCGATCGCGTTCGCCTTCTCGTTGACGAAGTACTGCAGCGCAGGACGGCGGAAGTCGCCTGTGGTGATGCTGAGGAAGTCGCGGCTGAAGTCCGCCGGGATGACGATCGCCGCGTAGCTGCGGCCGCTGCGGACGGCATCCATCGCCTCGTCCTCGTCCACGAACTCCCAGCCGAGCTGGTCGTTCTGCTTCAGCTGGCCGACGAGCTCCCCGCCCACGTCGATGTCGCCGGTGAGCTCGGAGGTGGCGCCTTCGTCCTGGTTGACGATCGCGACGCTCACATGCTGCGTGTTCGAGTACGGGTCCCAGAACGCGACGATGTTGAACCAGGCGTAGAGGGACGGCGTGACGATCACGCCGACGATGATGATCCACGCCTTGCTGACGCGGGCGAGACGGCCGACGTCGCGACGGAACACGCTCCAGGCACCGGGCATCGCGGCTCCCCCCTGCTGTGCTGCGGCACGTCGAGCATAAGAGCTCACGCGGTCGCCGCCGTGATGTCGGGGTGCGCGGCGAGGAGCGCGTCGGCCTCGCGCCAGGAGAGGCCGGCGATGCTCAGCACGGCACGCACGGCGAGGTTCGCGGCGCCGGCGCTTGCAGCATCCGTGCGGGCGATGGCGGTGCGCGCCGTCTCCTCGATGAGCCGGGCGAGCGTGGGGGCCTCGAGGTCGGTGCGGAAGCTTCCGTCCTCTTGACCGCGCACGACGAGGGCGGCGACCGTGCGCCGCAGCGGGGCGAGCGCGGCGGCGGTGTGCTCGACGTGCGCCTCGTCGAGGGCGAGCGCGGCGGCGAACTGCACGTGCGCGGCCTCGCGCCACAGCACGGCGGCGAGGCGGGCCAGGGCGAGGGTGGAGTCGGCATCCGTCACGGAGGCGGCGATGGCGTTGAAGCGCTGGGCGCCGCTGGAGATCAGTTCGCGGATCAGGGAGTCGCGGTCGTCGAAGTGGCCGTAGAGGGTGCGACGGGAGAGCCCCGCGCTGCGGGCGATCACGTCGATCGAGGCGTGCGGGTCGTTCGCCAGGGTGGAGCGGGCCGCGTCCAGGATGCCGGCGCGGTTCTCGACGGCGTCGCGGCGGGGTGCACGGGTGGTCATGCATCCAGCGTACTAATGTGCACATGAGTGTGCAAGATAATTCGGCGGACTCACAGGGTGTGCCGGGTCGGCCGTTCACAACTCCTCAGAGAACGGTCGTTCCGCCCAGGTTCGGCCGCGCATCGACCCTCACGGCCGGAATTCTGAGGAGTGATGAACGGCGGATATGCCAGAGGGGGCGGATGCCGCAGCATCCGCCCCCTCCGTGAAGAACGTCCGTCAGTCGGTGCCGGAGTCGAAGGCCGCGCCCTCGGAGGCGACGTCGACGGCATCCGTGAGGGCCTCGTCGGCCTCGGAGACCGAGCCGTGCACCGACTCGGTGATCTCGGAGGCCTCGCCCGCGGTGACCCGCCCGACGAGCTCGCCGGTGGCGCCGCCGACGAGGCCGAGGCCCGCGTACTGCTCGAGGCGCGCGCGGGAGTCGGCGATGTCGAGGTTGCGCATGGTGAGCTGGCCGATGCGGTCGACCGGGCCGAAGGCGGCGTCGCCGACGCGCTCCATGGAGAGCTTCTCCGGACCGTAGGAGAGGTTCGGGGAGACGGTGTCGAGGATCGTCCAGTCGTCGCCGCGGCGCAGGCGGATCGTGACGGTGCCCGAGATCGTCGAGCCGACCCAGCGCTGGATGGACTCGCGCAGCATGAGTGACTGCGGCTCGAGCCAGCGGCCCTCGTACATGAGGCGGCCCAGGCGGCGGCCCTGCTCGTGGTAGGTCGCCAGCGTGTCCTCGTTCAGGATGCCGTTGACGAGGCGCTCGTAGGCGATGAACAGCAGCGCCATGGCCGGGGCCTCGTAGATGCCGCGCGACTTCGCCTCGATGATGCGGTTCTCGATCTGGTCGCTCATGCCGAGGCCGTGGCGGCCGCCGATCGCGTTCGCCTCCTGCACCAGCGCGACCGGGTCGGAGTACTCGACGCCGTTGATGGCGACGGGGCGGCCGGCCTCGAAGGTGACCGTGACGTCCTCGGTCTCGACCGCGACGGCCGGGTCCCAGAACCTCACGCCCATGATCGGGTCGACGGTCTCCAGTGAGACGTCGAGGTGCTCGAGGGTCTTCGCCTCGTGCGTCGCGCCCCAGATGTTCGCGTCGGTGGAGTACGCCTTCTCGGCGGAGTCGCGGTACGGGAAGCCGTGTGCGACGAGCCACTCGCTCATCTCCTTGCGGCCGCCGAGCTCGGTGACGAAGTCGGCGTCCAGCCACGGCTTGTAGATGCGCAGGCGCGGGTTGGCGAGCAGGCCGTAGCGGTAGAACCGCTCGATGTCGTTGCCCTTGTAGGTGGAGCCGTCGCCCCAGATGTCGACGCCGTCCTCCTTCATGGCGCGCACGAGGAGCGTGCCGGTGACGGCGCGGCCCAGAGGCGTCGTGTTGAAGTAGGTCTTGCCGCCGGAGCGGATGTGGAAGGCGCCGCAGGCGAGGGCGACGAAGCCCTCCTCGACGAGGGCGGTCTTGCAGTCGATGAGCCGCGAGGCCTCGGCGCCGTACTCGAGGGCGCGGCCCGGGATCGACTCGATGTCGTCCTCGTCGTACTGTCCCAGGTCGCCGGTGTAGGTGAAGGGCACGGCGCCCTTGTCGCGCATCCACGCGACGGCGACGGAGGTGTCGAGTCCTCCGGAGAAGGCGATGCCGACGCGCTCGCCGACGGGCAGGGACTGGAGGACCTTGGACATGGTTCCCAGTCTATCGGCGGCGTGTCGGCTGTTTCGGACGGCGGTCGATCGCCCCCTACACTCGCCTCATGCGTACAGTGCCGTACCTCGACCTCGCCGACACCGCCTTCGATGTGAACTCCGAGGAGGTGCATACCGCGCGCGACGACAGCTGGTATGCCGAGACGCCGTACGGCTGGGCGGTGCTCCGGTACGAGGAGGGCACGGCGGTGCTGAAGGACCGCCGCTTCCAGCAGGGGAACGCGCGCTGGCCGGCGCAGAACGGCATCCACGACGGGCCGTGGCAGCAGTGGTGGGCCGAGACTCTGCTGAGCCTCGAGGGCGACGATCACCTGCGCCTGCGCAAGCTCCTCGGCCCTGCGTTCCGCAGCGGTGCGATCGCGCGGATGCGGCCGCAGTTCCAGGCCCTCGCGAACGAGCTCATCGACTCCTTCGCCTCGCGGGGCGAGGTCGAGTTCGTGTCGGAGTTCGCGGAGCCCTACGCCTCGCGCATCCTCTGCCTGCTCCTCGGGCTTCCTGATGACGAGTGGCCGCAGGTCGCGCACTGGGCCGACGACCTCGGCAAGTCCTTCGGCATCAACGTGCGCCACGACCTGCCGCGCATCGAGGCGGCCCTCGAGGGCCTGACCGGCTACATCGAGAAGGTCATCGCCGACCGGGCCGAGAACCCCAGGGACGACCTCGTCACGACGCTCCTGCACGCCCACGAGGAGGACGATGCGCTCGACCGGCGCGAGCTCAGCGTCGCGCTGGTCTTCCTCGCCTTCGCCGGCATGGAGACCACCCGCAACCAGCTCGGTCTCGCGCTGCAGACGCTCCTCCGGCATCCGGACCAGTGGGCGCTGCTCGCCGCCGAGCCCGACCTCGGCGGCCGCGCCGTCGAGGAGGTGATGCGCGTGAACCCGACGGTGACCTGGGTCACACGGGAGGCGATCGAGGACGTCGACCTGTTCGGCCTCGCCGTGCCGAAGGGCGGCATCGTGCAGGTGCTCTCGCACGCGGTCGGCACCGACCCGTCGAAGATGGGCGACGAGCCCGGCTTCGACATCCGCGTGGAGGACCGCCCGCTGCACTCCGGGTTCGGCGGGGGCGTGCACCACTGCCTCGGCCATTTCGTCGCCCGCACCGACATGTCGGTCGCCCTGCCGCTCCTCGCCCAGCGGATGCCGGATGCCGAGCCCGCAGGCCCCGGCGAGTGGCTCCCGGTCTCCGGCAACACCGGCCCGGTGCGGTTCCCGATCCGCTTCACCCCGGAGCGGTAGGGCCGACGGCCGGATCTCGGCATCCGTCCCCGCCGCCGGGAGTGCGGCGGGGTCAGAAAGGCCTCTCCATGCGGCATCCGGAGTGCGGCGGGGTCAGAAGGGCATCGGAAACCCCGCCGTCGGATGCATTACTGGCCCCGCACCGCGATCGCGACCGACCCCGCGACGCGGAGAGCGCGGCGGCTCAGAAGTACCCGGGGTACTCCTCGAGCTTCTTCTCGAACTCCTCGCGATCGGCCTCGCTGAGCACCGCGCTGGCGACCACGACCATCTGAAGCCCCTCGAGCGGCTCGCCCGTCCGCGCTGTCTGCGCCTCGCGCTGCTTGAGGAATCCGCCGGTCGCGTCCTGCGACAGGTCGAAGATGTTCGCGTAGAAGCGGATCGGCTCCGGCCAGTTCTCCGTGTAGTACTCCCAGGTGTGCTGCCGGCGAGGGTCGTCGCTGCCGTAGAACTTCGTCTTGATCGACGGGTCCATGCTCGAGTACTCGTCGTTGAACGAGTACAGCGAGGGCAGCCCGTGCTCGGAGACGACGTCGTCGATGACGCTCATCACGTCGAGCTTGCGCTGGTAGTCGTGGATCGGCTCGGTGGTGGCCCACCCGGCCGAGGCGTACTCCACGAGCATCGATTCGCCGCCGTAGCCGTTGCGCTCCGGCCGGAAGTCCTCCTCGCCCACCTGGACCCACTCGTAGCCGAACTCCGCCGTGACGCGGGCGCGGATGTCGGCGAACAGGCTCTCCGACGCCGCCTGCACCTCCTCGAGCGACTGCTGACTCAGGATGTCCTGCGGATCCGTCCCCTTGATGCCGGGGTAGGCCTCCTCGTGCTTCTGCTTGTCGCTCTTCTGGCCGTCGTAGCTGCCGGACGCGGAGGTCTGCAGCGCGCTGAGCCCGCCGACGGTGGCGACGTTGAAGAGGATCGTGATCACGAGGGCGATGGCCCCGAGCATCCGCCCCCGCGTCGTGAACAGGGCGGCGACGATGAGCGCGAGCACCCCGAGCTGGAGGGCGAGCATCGTGATGCCGTAGATCAGGTCGGTGCCGCCCGCGAGCAGGGAGCCGAGCAGCACGATCGCGAAGAGGATGGAGACGCCGAGCGCCGCCCAGCCGAGCAGGTTCGCCGGTCTCTTCTCCGCCGCCGCAGCGGCGGTGCCCTCCGACGCGGCGATGCCGGCCGCGGGGGCGGCGAGGGGAGGCGCTGCCGGAGCGACGGCCACCGGGCCCTGCTGCTGGCGGCGCGCCCCTCGGTATCCTCCGGGGGGCGGCACGGGCGGTGCGCCCTCGGTGCCGGCGATGTAGCGCTGGCGCTGCTTCTCGCGATCCATTCCGTGCGTCACCTTCTCTCGCCCCGTCTCATCACCACGGCTTGTCCGTTCCCGATCCGCCGCCGTCCTCGCCGTCCTGCTGCTGGTCGCGCTCCTGCGTGCCCTGCTCGAGCTTCTCCTTCAGGTCGTCGAGCTTCTCCTCGGAGGGCTGCGGCTGCGGCTGCTCCTCCGGCTGCTCCTGCGGCTCCTCGGGAGGCGGCTGCTGCTGCTCCTGCTGCTTCTGCTTCAGGCGGTCCTCGAGGTCGTCCTTGGTCTTCTCCATGTCGCGCTCCGGATCGGACGACTGCTTCTGGGCATCCTCGCTGCTGCACTCCGCCGGCGTCTCGGTGGTGATCGTCAGCGCCTCGCCGTAGAGCTCCGCGGCCTTCGCGCCGTCGCCGTCGGCGCGGGCGGCGTCGCCCATCCGCTCGACCACGAGCGCGAGGTTGATCCGGACGCCGCACACCTCGAGGCCGTGGGCGAGGGCCAGCGCCTCCTCGAGCTTCGCGCGCGCCTCCGGCAGCTTCTCCGCCCCGGCCAGCGCCGTGCCGACGTTGAACGGGGCTTTGTACGGCTCGAACCAGTTCAGGAACTCCTGCCCGCGCGCCGACGCCTCGGAGCCGGCGTAGTCGTCGACCACGTAGTCGCTGATCGCCTGATGGGCGAGGGCGTACATGCTGAGGATCTTGCCCACGAACAGCAGCGCGGCCAGGGTCAGCGGCAGCGTGCCGATCGCGATCCAGCGGCGGACGCGGCGCCGCCGCCTGTTCGCGGCCAGCAGAGCGGATGCCGCGGCGGCGGTGTCGGCGCCGGATGCCGGTGCTGTGGCGAGGTCGGTCATGACGCACCGCCTTCCGGTGTCTCGGTCGGAGAGAAGCGGTTCGTCTCGTCGCTTCGCTCCTCGCTCGACGACCGCGTGGCACGCGGCTGCGGTGCGGCGGCGGGTCGCAGCATCCGCAGCCGTGCGACGAGCATCGCGGCCCTGGCGAGCTCGAACCCGAGGATCGCGAGCACGGCGAGGGCGAAGATCCAGTACAGCTCGGTGACGTTCCCCACCGTGCCGGACTCGGCGTAGCCGGTCGTCGTGGACGGCGCCTCCGGCAGCTCCGGCGCCGCGTCCGCCGTGCGGTGCTGGTACTCGATGCCGAGCTGGTCGGCGATCGCCTCGAGGTTCTCCTCGTCGATCGTCGACAGCGCGTTCTCGCCCTGGTACTCGATGTACCCGCCGTCGCCTGACCCGTCGAGGCCCCCGGTGGTCAGCTTCATCGGGCCGCCCTCGGCGGTGCCGTAGCCGAGCACCGCGCCGGCATCCGTGTACTTCTCGCTGCCCTTGAAGGGCTCGGGAGGCGCGGTCACCGTCTGCTCGCCGTCGCCGAAGTAGAACACCATGCGGCTCCGATCGGGCGAGCTCTTCGCCGCCGAGGACAGCGTGTCCTGCAGCAGCCCGTTCGCGATGCCGATCGAGCTGCCGCGGGACTGGCTGGTCACCTCGGGGCGCATCACCTCGAGCGAGGAGATGAGCGCAGTGGTGTCGGTGGTGAGCGGCAGCCGGATGTCGGCGGTCGCGTCGAAGGTGATGAGGGCGAACCGGGCGCCGGGGTACTCGTCGACGATCGCCTGGATGTCGGCCCGCACGCCGTCCAGTCGCGGGCTGTCACCGTCCCAGTCCTCGGCCACGATGCTCGCGGTCGTGTCCACGACGAGCACGATGTCGGTGTCGGTGGCGAGCGTCTGCGTGGCTCCGCCGGGGATGCCGGGGCGCAGGAGCATCGCGAAGCAGGCCAGCAGCATCACCAGCCGCAGGACCCACAGCCCCTTGTCGCGGCCCGGGGCCTTGCGCAGGCCGAGCACCGCGAGCGCCGCCACCGGGAGGCAGAACAGCAGCAGGAGGAAGACGTTGAGCACGGGCTGGAAGGTCACAGTCTCACCTTCCAGAGCACGACGACGAAGGAGAGCGCCGAGATCATCAGCACGACGATCCACAGGTTCGGCGTGTCGGTCCAGACCACCTGCGCCTGTCCCTTCAGCGCCGTGGCCTCCTGCTCCTGCACCTCGGCGACGATGTCGGCGACGGTGGTCGTGTCGCGAAGGCCGTAGGCGGCGCCGCCGGTGATCTGGGCGGCCTCGGCGAGCTGCGCGCTGATGTCGGCATCCTTGCCCTGCACCGGGTTCAGGGCGAACACGCGCACGCCGACGGACTTCGCGTATCCCGCCGCCTCCTCCAGAGTGACGATCGAGGCGCCGTTCACCTCGTTGTCGGTCGCGAAGATGATCGACCGGCTCCTGTCGTCGTCCGGGTGGTCGAAGGCGAGGGCGCAGGCGGCGAGTCCGTCTCCGATGAGCGAGGCTCCGTCGCCGTTCAGGGTGCCGACCCAGTGCTCAGGAACCTCGTCGGCATAGTCGAAGCTCTCCCTGATGCTCTGCAGGTGTCCGCGGATGAACTCGTAGTCGTCGGTGAGGGGGAAGATCTGCACCGGGGAGCTGTTGAAGATGGTCAGCCCGATCCGCTCGCCCTTGAAGTCCTCGAGCAGCTCCTCGAACACGCTGAGCACCTCGACGTCGACCTCGCTCATGGAGCCGGAGACGTCGAGGCAGAGCATGATGTCGCGGCTGGTGTTCACCGGCTGGATCGTCTGCGACGACATCGGGCGGGCGGCGACGACGCCGGCTGAGCCGGCGGCGATCACTCCGAGCAGCAGGATGCCGGAGAGGGCGAGCACGCGGCGGCGCAGCGCCTGGCGGAACGTCGGCAGCGCGCGGAGCCGTTCTGCGCGTGCGACGCGGGCGCGCTCGCCAGCCGCAGTGCGGGCATGGCCGCGCAGGCCGAGCACGAGCCCGATCGTCAGGGCGGCGAGGATGACGGCTGCGGCGAGGAGGAGCATCCACACGTTGTTCAGTGCCACGTGCGCACCACCGTCCTGGCGGCCTCGGCGCCGGCCGCAGGGTCGATCGCCGGCCCCTGCCGGAAGATGCTCGGGTAGTAGTGCCGGCTCATCGCGTCGATGAGGGCGGGGTGCACGCCGCGCGCGACGAGGTCCTCGAGGGCGAGCACCGGGGCCTCCAGGCCGCTGTACTCGTTCACGAAGGTGCGCACGACCCTGCTGAGCTCGAAGTTCGCGTTGCGGGCGGTGAGCCTGCGGGCGCGGTAATCGTCCTCGATGAGCTGGATGCGCTCCAGGTACTCGGCGCGCAGCTGCGACAGCACGTCCGCGGTCTGCAGCGTGCGCGCCTCGTCCGACCCGAGGGTGAGGCGGCGGGGGCGGGTGAGCATGACGACCGCCCACGCGGCGACGATCAGCAGGATCAGGATGCCGATGGCCAGCAGGATCCAGCCCCAGCCGTACTGGGCCGGGGGGTAGAGCTCGTCAGAGCCGGGCATTCGACCTCCGATTCAGCAGCTGCAGCAGCTGCGTGACGGCGTCGTCCTGTCCGTCGAGGACGCTGTGGCTGATCTCCATCCGCTTGAGGATCTCGGCGAGGCGGACGGCATCGGCCTCGCTCTGCGCCGCCAGCTCGCGCACGATCTCCTGGTCGCCCTGCACGAAGTCCGGCACGTCCCACAGGCTGTCCACGTCGCTGCGGATCGTGCCGGTGGCGTGGTCGAGCACCGGATCCGCGTCCCGGACGGTGAGCCAGAGCACGTCGTGCTGGACGCGCAGGCGGCGCAGCATCCGCTCCGTCTCGGAGGTGACAGGCGCCTCGTCTGTGATGACCACGACGATCATGCGCCGTGAGATCGTGCGGGTGACGAACGACAGCAGGGCATCGCGGTCGCTCGGCGCGGTGCTCCCGTCGATCGCCGCGTCGATCGTGCGCAGGGCGTGTTCGAGGGCGCCCTCGCTGCGACCCGGGGCGCGTCTGCGGACACGGGAGGCGTCGCCGTAGACGACCGTGAAGTCGTCGCCGTGTCGCAGCGCCAGCACGCCGAGCACGCCGGTCGCGAGGATCGCGAGGTCCTTCTTCGACCTCTCGTCGTGTGCGAGCGCGGCCATGGAGCGGCCGGTGTCGACGACGAACATGATGGTGTGCATCCGCATCGCGCGGTGCCGCTTGACCAGCGGGGTACCCTGCCGGGCGGTGGCCCGCCAGTCGATGTCCCGCACCGAGTCGCCGTACTCGTACTTGCGCAGGTCCTCGAAGTCCAGGCTGCGGCCGTGCAGCAGCGACGCGTAGGCGCCGTCGAGCGCGTGCAGCGACTTGCGCGTCGAGTGGATGAAGAGCTTGCTCTTCACCTGCGTGATCAGGCTGGCCATGGTTCCGGCGCGGGTCAGGGGGTGGGCACCGCGGCGAAGATCTGGTCGATGATCTCCTCGCTGCGGATGCCCTCGGCGTCGGCCTCGAACGTCAGCAGCACGCGGTGGCGGAGCACGAGGTGACGCAGGGCCCTGATGTCCTCGGGGAGCACATGCGCGCGACCGTTCAGCAGCGCGAGCGCCCGCGACGCCTGCAGGAACGCGATGCTCGCACGAGGGCTCGCGCCGTACTTGATGTAGCGCGCGCGCTCCTCGCCGATGTACGGCGCGGGGTTCCGAGTGACGTACGCGATCGACACGATGTAGTTGCGGATCGCCGGATCGACGTAGATGCGGCTCGCGACGTCCTGCAGCAGGTGCACGTCGTCGAGGGTCACGGCGCTGGTGACGTGGCGTTCGGGGTCGAGCACGCCGGAGTCGATGCGGCTGAGGATCTCGAACTCCTCGGCCGGGCTCGGGTACTCGACGATCTCCTTCAGGAGGAAGCGGTCCATCTGCGCCTCGGGCAGCTCGTAGGTGCCCTCCTGCTCGATGGGGTTCTGCGTCGCGATCACGAGGAACGGCTTCGGCAGGTGGTGGATCTCGCCGCCGATCGTGGTCTGGTGCTCCTGCATCGCCTCGAGCATGGCGCTCTGGGTCTTCGCGCTGGAGCGGTTGATCTCGTCGAGGAGCACGAAGTTCGCGTGCACCGGCCCGAGCACCGTGCGGAACGAGCCGCTCGCAGAGTCGTAGATCTGGTTGCCGGTGATGTCGCTGGGCAGCAGATCGGGGGTGCACTGGATGCGCTTGAACTGGGCCTTCACGGTGTCGGCCAGCGTGCTCGCGGCGGTGGTCTTCGCCAGGCCGGGGACGCTCTCGAGCAGGATGTGCCCGCCGGCGATGAGTGAGATCAGCAGGCTCATGCGCAGGCGCTCCTGGCCGACCATCTTCGCCGAGTACGAGTCGGAGATGATCCTGATCACCTCGCCGGCGCGGCGGAGTTCCGCGTCGTTCGGGGCGTCCGTGGCCGCGGACGCCGCAGGCGCGCTCGCCGCGCGGGCGGCGGCGGGCGCGGGAGGGGCGGGCGGCGCGGCCGGACGCGGGGGCGCGGGAGGAGGCGGCGGCGAGGCCGCGGACGGAGCGGACGGGTTCGGCTCGTTCATCTTGGTGTCTCCTCGATCGCACGGGGACACGGCCGGCGTTCCCCCCTCGGACAGCGTAATCCCCGCGCGCCCCGGGCGTCGCGGGGAGAACTCCCCATTCGCCGTCCTCGCCCCATCCGCGACCGGGATTCAGTACGGTTGCCCCATGGCGACCATCCACTACGGCTCCTCGCCGGATCCGATCCACATCGACGACCGTGCCCTCGCGCACCTGAAGATCGTCATCGCGACGAAGCTCCGGCGCCAGGAGAGCTTCACGCTCTCCTGGAAGCATCCGGCCGGCGAGCCCGGCGGGCGCTCCACGATCTGGATCCATCCCTCGATCCCGCTCCGGTTCACGTTCGACGAGCCGGAGCCGCCTCAGCTGAACGCGAAGTGGATCGAGGAGCTCATGCACTCGGTCAACTCGACCGGAGGCATCATGCTCGTGGACGAGGTGCTGGACGCGCCGGAGGAGTGAAGCCGACCCGGATTGGCTGGACGCTCCTGGGGGTTTCGTCGAGTCAATCCGGGCCGGCGGTCTGGGGGCCCTGAGCGGAGCTCAGAGCGAGTCGCGGTAGCCCTCGATGGCGGCGCCTGCCGTGCCGTCGGAGTAGCTGACGCGGATCAGCGGGTTGCTGAGGCCGAGGTCGATGGCGGACCCGAAGCTCACTGAGGCCCGCCCGCTGCTGTTGAAGGTCGCCGACTTCGTGCTCGAGGAGCCGTACTTCACGGATGCCGTCGCACCCGGCTCTCCGCTGATGGTGACGGTGTAGCCGCCGAGGATCTTGATCCCGAGGAGATTCAGCGTGTAGTAGGGGTCGACGCTGACGAAGGCCAGCGGATCCGGCGCGGGCGGCGGCGGAGGCGGCGGCGGTGTCGTCGGGCTGGTGGGCGTCGTCGGTGTGGTCGGGTTGGTGGGCGTCGTCGGGTTGGTCGGCGTCGTCGGCGTGGTCGGCGTCGTCCCCGGGTTCGTGGGCGTGGTGCCCGGGTTCGTCGGCGTGGTGCCCGGGTTCGCGGGGGTGGTGCCGGGGTCCGTCGGGGTGGTGCCGGGATCGCCCGTCCCGGGGTCCGAGGATCCGGGCTTCGGCTCGTCGGCCGAGCGCTTCCCGCCCTCGGAGGCGTCGTCCTCGGAGCCCTCGTCCTTCGAGCCGTCATCCTTCACGTCCGACGATCGCTCGTCGTCGAGGTCGACCAGCGCCGCCGGACCGTGGTCGTCGACGAGTCCACCGGGGCGTCCGCCGCCTTCCTGGCCCTGAGCGGCGGCCGACCACGGCAGCGTGCCGGTGTCGGCACTGCCGGGTGAGAGAAGCGTCACCAGGAGGTAGACGATGCCGACGAGGATCGCCAGGACGGCGATGATCCTCGTCCGGCCCAGCGACCAGAACGAGCCGGCGGTGTGCACCCGCGCGACCGTTCCCGCGGCCGGAAGCGCAGCGCGCTCCACGCGGCTGTCGCGACGCAGCGACGGCGCCGGCGCCGCCATGATCTCCGGCGTCGGTGTCGACGTCGCAGGCACGACCTTCCCCTCGTCCATTCCGGTCTCCCCCCGGTCTTCCGCGGCGAGATCGACGGGAGAACCCGGCGGATCACGCGCGTTGCGGCCAAATATAGCGCGAAGACGGGATTCGCGGCAGGGTCAGGATGTGCGGACGTCTCTCCGCCGCCCGATCCAGACGACGAACGACGCGGCCGCGATGATCACCGCGGCGATCGCCACCACGTACAGCGCCACCGTGCCGTAGCTCGCACCGGGGAGGTTCGGGTTGAGGAAGGGATACGGATACCACCAGGACTCGCCCGTCGCCGGAGCGACGATCAGGTTCGCCCGGAGCAGTGTGTACACGACCCAGACGATCGGGAAGATCGCGCCGATCGGCACCGTGCTCCAGGCGAGGGCGCGGCGCCGCGGCGCGAACAGCACGTCGGCGAGCATGACGATCGGGATGACGACATGGAGCACCTCGTTCGACCACGGCAGCGTGGCGCCCTGCGGCAGCGGGATGCCGCGCAGCAGCAGGTTGTAGACGACGCCGGTGACGATCATGTACGTGCTCGCGCAGGCCAGCAGCACGGACAGCCAGCCCGGCTCGGTCACGGCGGCATCCTTCTGACGGAGAGCCCAGACGCCGCCGACCGCCAGCGCGACCGCGGCGAGCACGTTCGACTCGATCGTGAAGAAGCTGAAGAAGTTCGTCGCGACAGTGGGGATGTGCCCGCCCCACTCCGTCTCCGACGCGAGCGCGTTGCTCAGGGTCGTCGAGAGCTGTCCGACGATCGCCGCCACGGCGAGAGCAGATGCCGCAAGTCGTGCATAAGGCCACCAGGTCGTCGTCATCTCGCCTCCGCCTGTCACCCTACCGAGGCGCCGCGCCGGCGGTCAGGAGCGGCGCCGCCACCGCATCCGCGTGACGAGGACTCCGAGCAGGCACAGCGCGCCGCCGAGGAACATCAGCGGCGTCGGGACCTCGCCGAGGATCAGCCAGGACATCAGGATCGCGATCGCCGGGACGACGTAGGTCGTCGCGGAGGTCTGCCCCGCGGTGCTGCGCTGCAGCACGTACGCCCAGGTCGTGAAGGCGATCGCGGTCGGGAAGATGCCCAGGTACACGACCCAGAGCGTCGCGTCGGGCGGCGCGGTCTGCAGCGCGCCCACGAGACTGCCTGTCCAGGGCAGCAGCGCCACCGTGCCTGCCACGGCGCCGAGCCAGGTGAGGGTGGTGGAGTCCGCGCCTGCGCTGAGCAGGTGCTTCTGCAGCAGGGTGCAGCCCGCGTACATCACGGCCGCGAGGAGGGCGAGGAGGAGTCCGGTCACGTCGAGTCCGGTGCTCGTCTGCGAGTTCATGCCGATCAGCACCACGCCGAGGAACGCGATCGGCGCGCCGATGAGCAGCGGCCGGGGGAAGCCCTCGCGGAGGAACAGCCCGCTGAAGACCACGACCATCAGCGGTGCGAGGTTCACCACCATGGCGGCGGTGCCCGCGTCGAGAGTGCGCTCGGCGGCGTTCAGCGCCAGGTTGTAGACGCAGAACCAGCCGACTCCCCAGAGCGCCACCAGAGGCAGCCGGCGGCGGGCCGGCAGGCGGATGCCGTGACGCAGCGCGAGGGCGCCGAGGGCGACCGTGCCCACGGCCATGCGCAGCAGGGCGAGCGCGCCGGGGTCGTAGTGCGGCCCTGCCCCGCGGATGCCGATGAACGCCGAGGCCCAGAGGACGACGGTCACGAGGGCGGCGAGCAGGACGAGCGGTCCGTTCGCCCGCGGCGCCGCCTCGGGGGCGAGGCCGAGCGTGGACCCGGGAGATGCTTCTGGCATCCTCCGATCGTCCCAGGGGCCGCCGACATCGTCGATCCACGCCCCGGCCAACCGTCGTCGCTTTCCCGCCAGCATCCTCGCGCCGCGATCGAGGCCATGCTTCCGGTCGCACTTCGTGCGGGTCCACGCGCGATCCACTGTGCTGAACTGCGACCGGAAGCCGCATCCGGGGCGGCATCCGGGCCTTCGATAGGATGGTGTCGCCCGAAGAGGGCCAGCTCATCGGCCGGTGCAAACCCGGCGAACAGCGGAATCCCAAGGGGGGTTACCCATGCCAGGAATCGTGATCGTCGGCGTGCAGTGGGGCGACGAAGGAAAGGGCAAGGCCACCGATCTCCTCGGTGAGCGCACCGACTGGGTGGTGAAGTTCAACGGCGGCAACAACGCCGGGCACACCGTCGTCGTCGGCGACGAGAAGTACGCGCTGCACCTGCTGCCCTCCGGCATCCTCTCGCCCGGAGTGACCCCGGTGATCGGCAACGGCGTCGTGATCGACCTCGAGGTGCTGTTCAGCGAGCTGGAGGCCCTCGGCGCGCGCGGCATCGACGTCTCCCGCCTGAAGGTGAGCGCCAACGCGCACATCATCACCCAGTACCACCGCACGCTCGACAAGGTCACCGAGCGCTTCCTCGGCAAGCGCAACATCGGCACCACCGGCCGCGGCATCGGGCCCGCGTACGCCGACAAGATCAACCGCGTCGGCATCCGCGTGCAGGACCTCTTCGACGAGAACATCCTCCGCCAGAAGGTCGAGGGAGCCCTCGACCAGAAGAACCACCTGCTGGTGAAGGTCTTCAACCGCCGTGCGGTGACGGTCGACGAGATCGTCGACGAGCTGCTCTCCTACGCCGAGCGCCTGCGCCCGATGGTCGCCGACACCGGTCACCTCATCGCCGAGGCCCTCGGCCGCGGCGAGGTCGTCGTCTTCGAGGGCGGCCAGGCCACGATGCTCGACATCGACCACGGCACCTACCCGTTCGTCACCTCGTCGACCGCGACCGCCGCCGGCGCGGCATCCGGCTCGGGCGTCGGACCCGGGGCACTCGACCGCATCGTCGGCATCGTCAAGGCGTACACGACGCGCGTCGGCTCCGGACCGTTCCCCACGGAGCTCTTCGACGAGCAGGGCGAGTGGCTGCGCAAGCAGGGCTTCGAGTTCGGCACCACCACCGGCCGTCCGCGCCGCGTCGGCTGGTACGACGCACCGATCACGCGGTACGCGACCCGGATCAACGGCATCACCGACCTCGTGCTCACCAAGCTCGACATCCTCACCGGACTCGAGCAGATCCCGGTCTGCGTCGCCTACGACGTCGAGGGCCGCCGCTTCGACGAGGTGCCGGTCAACCAGACCGACTTCCACCACGCGACGCCGATCCTCGAGTACTACCCGGGCTGGAGCGAGGACATCTCGAAGGCCCGCACCTTCGAGGACCTCCCGCAGACCGCGCAGGAGTACGTGCTGGCGCTCGAGAAGATGAGCAACACGCGCATCTCCGTGATCGGCGTCGGCCCGGAGCGCGACCAGGTCATCGTCCGCCACGACCTGCTCGACTGATGCCCTCGCCCGCCGAGTGCACTCGATGACCGTGAGGATGTCGCGATGACGCGGTTCTGGCTCGGCGGGTACGGTCCCGCGATGGACGGCACCGCAGACGGAATCGGACTGCTCGCAGGCGCCGAGAGCGCGCCGACGGCGCTGGAGTACCGCGGCGCGGTGACCGAGACGCCCTCGCCGTCCTGGCTCGCGCAGCATCCGACCCTCGACGTCGTCTATGCGGCGCTGGAGGGGGATGCCGCGGTGCAGGCCTTCGCCCGCACCGGGGAGTCGTCGCTGGCGCCGCTCGGCGAGCCGGTCGAGGCCGGCCAGTACGTCTGCCACGTCGCGGTCGCCCCGAGCGGCGCCTACCTGATCGCCAGCTGCTACGGCGACGGCCGGGTGGTGCGGATCGGCCTCGACGGCGCCGGACGCCCGATCCCGGATGCTGCGAACAGGGCCGCCGAGCTCCGAGCCGCACTCCTCGGCGAGCCGGGACCCGAGACCGGCGCGCCGGCCGGGACGGGGGCCGCGGCATCCGACCCGTACGCCGCCTCCGACTCGGCCGAGGAGCGCGTCTCGCACGCGCACGCCGCGGCCTTCCTCCCCGACGGCCGGATCGCGACCACCGACCTCGGCTTCGACCTGGTGCGGATCTGGCGACCGTCGGGGGCGGGCCTCGCCCTCGACCACGAGGTCGTGCTGCCGCGCGGCACCGGTCCGCGGCACATGGTCGTGCACCCGAGCGGGCACCTGCACGTGGTGACCGAGTACTCCTGCGAGGTGTTCACGCTGGCCGCCGGGCCCGACGGCACCTGGTCGGTGGTGTCCTCGACGCTGTCGAGCCCGATCGCCGTCGTCGGCGCCGACTTCCCCGCCGAGCTCGCCCGCACCCGCGACGGCCACTTCCTCTACACGGCGCTGCGGGGCAGCAATACGATCGCGGCGCTGCGCGTGCGCGGGGCGGGCGAGAGCCTGGAGTCCGTCGCGCTCGCGGATGCCGGCGTCGACTGGCCGCGCCATCACCTCGTGCACGAGGGCAAGCTGCTCGTCGCCGGACAGCGCTCCGACTCGATCACCCTGCTCGACCTCGACGAGCGCACCGGCGCCCCGCTCGGCATCCGCCACGAAGCCCAGACGCCGACGCCCACGCACTTCCTGCCCGTGCGCTGAGCCGCGGCTGCTGACGCGCGGGCGACGGCCTCCTCTCCCTGTTCCGGCTCGGCTCGCGTTCACAACTCCGCAGATTCTGCGCGGATCAGCACGGATTCCGGCGGAACGGGACCGCGGCCGCCCGGTTCTGAGGAGTTCTGAACGGCGCCCGCGCCTCAGACAGCGGAGAACAGCAGCGCGGCGCTGTGCCCGCCGAAGCCGAACGACGTCGACAGCACGCTCCGCACTTCGTGCTCTCGCGCGCGGTCGCGCACGAAGTCCCAGTCGTCGCGGATCGGGTCGGCGAGATTGATCGTCGGCGGCAGCATCCGATCGCGCAGGGTCAGCGCCGAGATGACCGCGTCGACGACGCCGGATGCTCCGAGCAGATGCCCCGTGCTCGACTTCGTCGCGGTGACCGGAACCCTTCTCACCCGCGATCCGAGCGCCCGCTCGAGGGCGACGAGCTCGGCCTCGTCCCCGAGGGGCGTGCCGGTGCCGTGCGCGTTCACGTGGTCGACGGCATCCGGGGCGACGCCGGCGTCGGCGAGGCACGCGGCGATAGCGGCGGCCGCCCCGCGGCCCGAGGGATCGGGGGCGGTGGCATGGTGCGCATCGGAGGCGGCGCCGAAGCCGGTCACGCCCGCGACCGGAACCGCCCCGCGACGGCGGGCGGCATCCGCCGACTCCAGCAGCACCGCCGCCGCGCCCTGCGCCATCACGAAGCCTCGGCGGTCGCGGTCGAACGGCCGGGAGGCTGCCCAGGGCTCCTCGGCGAAACCGGTCGCCACCGCCCGCAGGTTCGCGTTCGCGGCGAGGTGCACGGGACCGAGCAGGTCCTCCATGCCGACGACGAGCACCGCCTCCGCATAGCCGTGGCGGATGCGCCTCAGGCCCTCGCCGATGCCGATCGCGCCGCTCGCGCACGCGGCCGTCACGGCCTGAGCCTGCCCGAGGAAGCCGTATCGCCGGCTCAGCAGGCCGGCGACGGCATCCGCCGTGCCGTGCACGACGAGTCCGGGAGGCACGTGCCGGGGGCCGCGCTCGCGGAGGGCCAGTGTCGCCTCCTGCAGGGCGTCGACCGGGCCGGAGCCGGTCGCGACGATCACGTGAACCGCCGCGGGATCGCCGGGTGAGAAGCCGGCGAGAGCCTCATCGGCGGCCGTCATCGCCCAGCGCTGCACCGGATTGAGACGTCGCTCCGCCGGGCCGCCGTCGGGCGCGAAGCCGCGGATCACACCGCCCACCTGCACGCGGCTCCCCGGCGACGCGGCCTCGGACAGCCGGGTGATGCCGCTGCGTCCGTCGCGCACCGCCTCCCACAGAGCCGCCGCGGTCAGTCCGCTCGGGGTCACCGCGCCCACGCCGGTGATGACGACCTCCGCCGTCACAGCCGCACCGCCGGGCCGTCCGTCAGCAGGGCGGCGGTCTCGGTGCGGCGCACCTTCCCGCTCGCCGTGCGCGGCAGGGAGGGCAGGGCGTACCAGCGGCGGGGGACGGATGCCGGGGCGAGCCGCTCCGCCGCCCAGGCCTGCAACGCCGGCTTCGGCGGGGCCGCGCCCTCCGCGACGAGGGCGATCACCGTGCCGAGGCGCTCATGGGGCAGCGCGACCGCGCACGCCGCGCCGAGCCCCGGCATCCCGTCGAAGGCCTGCTCCACGTCGCCGAGGGCGACGGTGTGCCCGCCCGTCGTGATCACGTCGCCGCGGCGCCCCGCGAAGGTGAACGCTCGTCCGCGCAGGCGGCCCTGGTCGTGCACGGTCGCCCAGCCCTCGGCATCCGTCAGCGGCTCCGTCGTCGTGGACGGGAGGTAGCCGTCCGAGCAGGAGGCGGAGCGGACCCAGAGGGTGCCGAGCCCGCCCGGCGCGACATCGCGGCCGTCGTCGTCGCGGATCCGCGCCTCGACGTGCGGGTAGAGCGTGATCGCCGGATCGTCGGAGCGGCTGTCGCCGAGGAAGCCGAGCTCCCCGGCGCCGAGGTAGGCGATCACCTCGGCGCGCGGGATCGAGGCTGCCAGTCGGGAGCGGACCGACGGAGACAGCGCCGCGCCGCCCGTGACGACGAGGTCGAGCCCGTCGTAGCGGTCCGGATGCCGGTCGGCGGCGTCGGCGAGGGCGTGCAGCGCCGAGGCCACCGCGACCACGCGCGTCGCCCCCTCCTCCTGCACCCGACCCGTGAGCCACAGCTCGTCGAGGCTGTCGGCCACGTGCATCCGGCCTCCCGTGCCGAGCGCCTCGAACAGGGCGTACAGCGTGAGGCTGAACGACAGCGCGCCCGGGGCGAAGGTCGCGACGCCCTCCGCGGCGCCCAGGTGCGCGCGGGAGGCGGCGATGTTCGCGGCGTACTGCGCCCTCGTCTTCAGGAACGCCTTCGGAGCGCCGGTGGTGCCGGAGGAGAACAGCAGGAGGAACGGGGCGTCGGCGGGAGGGACGACCGGAGCGGATGCCGCCGCGCCCCGCAGCTCGTCGAGGCGCGCGATCCGTCCCGTCCAGCCGGCCTCGGCCAGCGGCGCCCGGAGGTCGTCGTCCGCGGTGACGAGCAGGTCGGCCCCGGCGGCGAGGAGCAGCGCGAGGCGGACGGATGCCGGCCAGCGCGGGTCGAGCACGCAGACGATCCGGTCCCCGTACTCGGCTGCCACGACGAGGCGTGCGACGTCGAAGGCCGCGTCGAGGCACAGAGCGACGACGGGGCGGCCGGCCGAGCCCTCCGGCCGGAGCGCGTCGAGCCCGGCGGAGAGGCGAGCGGCGTCCTCGAGGAGCTCCGCACGGGTGAGGCTCCGGTCGCTCCCGACCAGCGCGAGGCGGCCGGGGTCGGCGGCGGCGGCGCGGCGCAGCATCGGCGTGATGGACGTGATCGCTCCTCGGGCACGGCGGCGGATCGGTGCTGATCAGTGTACGTGAACACTGTTCAGGTGACGCGGATCGAGGACGATCAGGAACAACCCGTCCGTGACTCGACGTTGCTCATGAGCAAGACTGTTCGGCGACGGAGGGGGCGGCATGACGACGCACACGGCTGAGGCGGGCACCGAGGAACCGGGCGCCGACGAGTACGACCTGATCGTCCTGGGCGGAGGCCCCGTCGGCGAGAACGTCGCGGACCGGGCCGCGCAGGGCGGGCTCGCCGTGATCATCGTGGAGGACGAGCTCGTCGGCGGCGAGTGCTCCTACTGGGCGTGCACGCCGTCGAAGGCGCTGCTGCGTCCGGTGCACGCCGTCAGAGCCGCCCGGCACGTGCGCGGAGCGGATGCCGCCGTCACCGGGGAGATCGACGTGAGCGAGGTCTTCGCCCGTCGCGACGCCGCCGTGAACGAGTGGTCCGACGACGGCCAGGTCCGCTGGCTGGACTCGGCCGGCATCGCTCTCGCGCGCGGCCGCGGCCGGCTCACCGGGGAGCGCGAGGTCACGGTGACGGATGCCGACGGCGGCACGCGCGTGCTCCGCGCCCGGCATGCCGTGGCGATCAGCACCGGGTCGGATGCCGCCGTCCCGCCGATCGAGGGCCTCCGCGAGGCTGCGCCCTGGACCAGCCGGGAGGCGACCAGCGCCAAGGAGCTCCCGCCGAGCCTCGCCGTGATCGGCGGCGGAGTGGTGGCCGTCGAGATGGCCACCGTCTACGCCGGGCTCGGATCCGCCGTGACGCTCATCGCCCGCAGCGGCCTGCTCGGCGGCATGGAGCCGTTCGCAGGGGAGCGGGTCGCCGCCGGCCTGAAGGAGCTCGGCGTCGACGTGCGCACCGGCACGGCGACCGAGAGCGTGCGCCGCGGCGAGGAGGGCGTCACCATCACTCTCGGCGACGGCGCGACCGTCACGGCGGCGGAGGTGCTCGTCGCGACCGGCCGCACTCCACGCAGCGGCGACATCGGTCTCGAGGTCGTCGGCCTGGAGCCCGGACGCTGGATCGAGACGGACGACACGCTGCGGGTGCCTGATCACGACTGGCTCTACGCGGTGGGCGACGTCAACGGCCGGGTGCTCCTCACCCACCAGGGCAAGTACCAGGCGCGCGCCGCGGGCGACGTCATCGTCGCGCGGGCGAAGGGCGACCCCGTCGACGACGGCCGCTGGGGCCGTCACGCCGCGACCGCCGATCATGCGGCCGCACCGCAGGTCACCTTCTCGATGCCCGAGGTCGCGTCCGTCGGGCTCACCGCCGCGGCTGCGCGCGAAGCCGGCCACGAGATCGAGGTCGTCGACTACGACCTCGGCTGGGTGGCCGGCGCTGGCCTCGCCGAGGACGGCTACGAGGGGCAGGCGCGTCTCGTCGTCGACACCCGCCGCGAGGTGGTGCTCGGCGCGACCTTCGTCGGCCCCGAGGTCGCCGAGCTGCTCCAGGCGGCCACGATCGCGATCGCGGGGGAGGTGCCGATCGCCCGGCTGTGGCACGCGGTCCCCGCGTTCCCGACCGTGAGCGAGATCTGGCTCCGGCTGCTCGAGGGCTACGGACGGGACTCGGCATGAGGCCCCCATCCGATCGCCGCTCCGCTCCGAACAGGGATCGGATGTCGCGACCCCCGTATACGCTCGGAACCAGATCCCGGGAGGCAGGACCCATGATGGCCGTACTCGAAGGACCCCTGATCGCCGCGCGGCGCGAGGTCGTCCGCTGATCGCCGCGCCTTCCTGATCGATCGAGCGACCGGAGAACCATGATCGAGTTCCGCAGCGTCACCAAGAGATTCCCCGACGGTACCCTCGCCGTCGACGACTTCAGCCTCGTGCTGCCGTCGCGCAAGACCACCGTCTTCGTCGGGTCGTCCGGCTGCGGCAAGACCACCCTGCTGCGCATGATCAACCGCATGGTCGAGCCGACCTCTGGCGACGTGGAGATCGATGGGGAGAGCGTGCTCGGGGGAGACCCGGTCGCGCTGCGCCGCCGCATCGGCTACGTGATGCAGAACTCCGGTCTGATGCCGCACTTCTCGGTCATCGACAACGTCGCCACGGTGCTGCGCCTCACCGGCGTGAAGCGCGGGCCCGCTCACGCGCGCGCCCGCGAGCTGCTCACCACGGTCGGGCTCGACCAGTCGCTCGCCGACCGGTACCCCAGCCAGCTCTCCGGCGGCCAGCAGCAGCGCGTCGGCGTCGCCCGCGGGCTCGCCGCCGACCCGAACATCCTGCTCATGGACGAGCCCTTCGGCGCCGTCGACCCGATCGTGCGCGCCGACCTGCAGCAGGAGACCATCCGGCTGCAGCGCGAGCTCGACAAGACGGTCGTCTTCGTGACGCATGACATCGACGAGGCCTTCCTCCTCGGCGACCAGGTGGTGATCCTCGACAAGGGCGCGCGGATCGTGCAGGTGGGGAGCCCCAGCGAGATCATCGAGAACCCGGCAGACGACTTCGTCTCCGCATTCATCGGGGCCGATCGCGGGCGGCGGGCGCTGCACCTCAAGCAGACGCCGCGCGGCACCGTCGTCGTCGATTCGGAGGGGCGCACGCAGGGCGCGATCGTCGGCGCACCGGGCGAGCCTGCGCCAGGGAATGCCGCCTCCGGGGGTGCCCCGTGACCTGGGTCGCCGACAACCTCGGGCGCATCCTCGAGCTGACGCTGGTGCACCTGCAGCAGAGCGTCATCCCGATCGTGCTCGGCTTCATGCTGTCGCTCCCGCTGGGCTGGATCGCCTGGCGCTACCGGCTGGTGCGCGGGCCGATCATCGCGATCACGGGCCTGCTCTACACGATCCCCTCGCTCGCACTGCTGATCCTTCTGCCCGCCACGCTCGGGTACTCGGCGATCAGCCCGACGAACCTCGTCATCGCGCTCACGATCTACGCGGTCGCCATCCTCGTGCGCGCGGTGGCCGACGGCCTCGACTCCGTCGACGAGGGCGTGCGGCAGTCCGCCACGGCGGTCGGCTACGGGCCGTTCCGCCGCTTCTTCGCGGTCGAGTTCCCGCTCGCCGGTCCGGTGGTCCTCGCCGGCCTCCGGGTCACCGCGGTGAGCACGATCTCGCTCGCCACCGTCGGCATCCTCATCGGCGTGCAGAATCTCGGGTACCTCTTCACCGACGGCCTGCAGCGCCGCATCATCGCCGAGGTCTTCGCCGGCGTGGTGGCCGTGGTCGTGATCGCCCTGCTCGTCGACCTCCTGCTCCTGCTCGCCGGGCGGGCCCTGATGCCGTGGACGCGGGTCGCGGCGCGCGCCGCCCCGGTGGCGGTCAGGCCGCTGAGGGCCGCCGCATGAACCTCTTCGCCGAGGCCGTCGCATGGCTCACCGCGCCGGAGCGCTGGCAGGGCGCGTACGCGCTGCCGGTCCTGCTCGGCCAGCACCTCCTGTACACGGCCGTCTCCGTGCTGATCGCCGCCCTCATCGCGGTGCCGCTGGGCTGGCTGATCGGCCACACCGGCCGCGGCCGCGAGATCGCCGTCGCCGTCTCCGGGGCGGCGCGGGCGATCCCCTCGTTCGGGCTGATGGTGCTGCTCGTCCTCCTGCTCGGCGTGCTGCGCATCCCGCAGGCGGCGGTCGCCACCTTCGTGCTCCTGGCGATCCCCTCGCTGCTCGCCGGAGCGTACACCGGCCTCGAGGCCATCGACCGCCGCGTGCTCGACGCCGCGCGGGCGATGGGAATGACCGAGTGGCAGGTGTTCTGGAAGGTCGAGGTGCCGCTCGGCCTGCCGCTGCTCGTCGGCGGCCTGCGATCGGCGCTGCTCCAGGTCATCGCGACGGTGACGATCGCCGCCTACGTCAATCTCGGCGGCCTCGGCTGGCCGATCATCCAGGGGATCCCGCTGCGCCAGTTCGATCAGGTGCTCGGCGGGGCGATCCTCGTCGCCGCGCTCGCCCTGCTCGTCGATCTGCTCCTCGCGCTCGCCCAGCACGCGGCCGTTCCCGCCGGAGTCCGCACCGGCCCGCGCACCCGTCGTCGCCGAGCGGCGGCGCCGGCCGCGGCATCCGCCCCCGCCTGAACCCGCCCACCCAGAGAACTCACACGAGAAGTCACACAGGAAGAGGAGGACCCCATGTCCACCGCACGGAAGTCACGTCTCGCCCTCGCCGGCGCCGCCGCTCTCGCGACCGCCCTGGTGCTCGCCGGCTGCGCGAGCAGCAACCCGCTCGACGCCCCGAGCGACGAGCCGGAGGCCGGCGGCGACACGATCGTCATCGGCTCGCAGGCGTACTACTCGAACGAGATCATCGCCGAGATCTACGCGCAGGCGCTGGAGGATGCCGGCTTCACCGTCGAGCGGAAGTTCAGCATCGGCCAGCGCGACGCGTACATGCCCGATGTGGAGTCCGGAGACATCGACCTGTTCCCGGAGTACACGGGCAACCTGCTCGAGTACCTCGACGACAGCGCCACCGCGACGAGCCCCGACGACGTCTACGCCGCGCTCCAGGATGCGCTCCCCGAGGGGCTGACCGCCCTCGACTACGCCGAGGCCTCCGACCAGGACACCTACACGGTGCTGCAGAGCTACGCCGACGAGCACGGGCTCACCAGCATCGCCGATCTGTCCAAGGCTCCCGCCCCGGTGACCATCGGCGCGGCGCCGGAGTTCGAGCAGCGGCCGTACGGCCCCGCCGCGGCGAAGGAGGTGTACGGCGTCGACCTGGCGTTCTCCGCCACCGGTCCGACGACCCTCGAGTCGCTGCTCGCCGGCGAGATCCAGGTGGCCGACATCTACTCGGCCGACCCGGCCTTCCAGACCGAGGACATCGTCGCGCTGGAGGACCCCGAGAACATCATCCTCGCCTCGAACGTGGTGCCGATCGCCTCGAGCGACGTGGCCGATGAGATCGCCGACGTGATCAACGCGATCAGCGCCAAGCTCACCGCCGAGGGGCTCGTCGCCCTGAACGTGCAGAGCACCGTCGACGAGAAGTCGGCGACCGACATCGCGAAGGCCTGGCTGGAGGAGAACGGGCTCCTCTGAGCCCGACACCCCGGCTTTCCGTCGAGACCCCGCCCTGTCAACGCGAACAGGGCGGGGTCTCGGCGTCAGGCAGGGGTCTCGGCGCCCGGAGGCGGGTGGGTCAGACCCGGGCGTCCTGCCGGGGCACCCAGACCTGCTTGATGACGACGAGGATGGATGCCGCGACCGGCACCGCGACGAGGGCGCCGAGGAGGCCGAGCAGGGTGCCGCCGGCGAGGGCGCCGATGACGACGAGGGAGCCGGGGATCGAGATCGCCCGGTTCATCACCCGCGGCGTGATGACGTAGGCCTCGACCTGCATGTAGACGAGGTAGACGATCGCGAACACGAGCGCGGCGACGGGGTCGGCGATGAGGGCGAGGCCGGTGCCGATGATCCAGAACATCACCGAGCCGACCAGCGGGATCAGCGTGATGCAGAACGCGACCGTCCCCATCAGCGGCGGGAACGGCAGGCCGAGGAGCAGGTAGAGGAGGAAGGCGAGCACGGCGTTGCAGAACGCGAGCACGACCATGCCCATCACGTAGCCGCCGACCGAGTCGGTGATCTGGTCGGTGATGTCGCCGACGCGGGCTCGGTCGCGTGCCGGCGCGAGGCGGAGGAGGCCGGTCTTGATGGAGGGGAGCGTCGCGACGAAGTACAGCGTCAGCACGAGCACCACGATCGCGCCGGAGATGCCGGTGGCGATCGAGGCGCCGATCTGCAGGGCTCCGCCGCCGATCGCCGCGATGTTGCCCGGATCGACGAGGAAGGCCTGGACGTCGGCGACGAGGTCTTCGAACTGGTCGCCGAACTGCGCCTCGAGCGTCGCATACAGGTCGGTGCGCATGAAGTCGCCGATCATGCCCGGCACCGAGCGGACGAAGCTCGCGATCTGGTCGATGACGATCGGCAGGATCATCCACAGGATCAGCGCGACGACCAGGATGAGGCCGAGGATGACGATGAGCACCGAGATCGCGCGGGACAGGCCGCGCCGCTCGAGGAACCGCACGGCCGGGTCGAGACCGAGCGCGGCGAAGAGCGCGAGGGCGATGTAGATGAGCACCGTCGACAGGCTGGTCAGCGCCATGCCGAGCACGATCGCGCCCAGCCCTCCGAGCGTCACCAGGAAGCCGAACACGAACGGCCGGTCGATGCGGGTCCAGAAGGAGCGGCTCGGGGCCATCGGCTCGACGACCACGGCGCGCGTGGGAGACGTCTCGGCGGGGGCGTCCCCCGGATGCTCGTCGACGACGGCCGGCGCCACGGCGACGGCTGCGGGGGCGTCGACCGGGGCGGCATCCGTCGTGCCGTCCGGCGTCCGCTGCTCGTTCTCGCTCATGTGCTCAAGATATCCGCCGGTCCGGCGATGGCCGGGGAGGCGCAGGCCGGCGGTCGTGCAACGAAGGGGCCCGGCGACGGCCGTTTCCGTAGAGTAGGGGCATGACCGACGCCGTGGACCCGAAGGCAGAGCTGCTCCGTCTGCGCGGCAGCATCGACAACATCGATGCCGCGCTCATCTTCCTGCTCGCGGAGCGCTTCCGCGCCACCCAGCAGGTCGGTCAGCTGAAGGCGGAGCACGCCATGCCGGCATCCGATCCCGGACGCGAGGAGCAGCAGGTGGCCCGGCTGCGCGCGCTCGCCGAGGAGGCGCATCTCGACCCCGAGTTCGCCGAGAAGTGGTTCAACTTCGTGGTCGCCGAGGTGATCCGCCACCACACCGAGGCGGCAGAGGGGCGCTGAGCCCGCTCCCGAACGACGAAGAAGGGCGCGGATGCCGCAGCATCCGCGCCCTTCTCCTGCCGGCGGGGCGACTACTTCGAGGTGCCCTGCGAGACGGATCCCTGCAGCTGGCGCTGGAAGAGGACGTACACGATCAGCACCGGAACGATCGTGATGATCACGGCGGCGAACAGGGCGCCCTGATCGACCTCGTAGCCGGCGGCCGAGGCGAACGCCGCCATTCCCTGCGACAGCACGTACTGGTCGGCGTTCGGGTTCAACGCGACCGGCAGCAGGAACTGGTTCCACAGGCCGAGGAAGTTCAGGATGCCGACCGCGGCGAGTCCCGGCTTGGCCATCGGCAGCATGACCTGGAAGAAGGTGCGCCACTCGCTCGCGCCGTCGACGTAGGCGGCCTCCTGGATCTCGTACGGAAGGGACTTGAAGAACGAGAACAGGAAGAACACCGTGAACGGCAGCGCGAACGCCACGTACGTGATGATGAGCCCGGGGAGGGTGCCCAGCAGCCCGATGCCCTGCAGGATGAAGAACAGCGGCACGATCGCGAGGAACACCGGGAAGGTGAGCCCGGCGAGCATGAGGTAGTAGATCACCCGGCTGCCGGGGACGGCGAAGCGGGCGAGCACGTACGCGCACATCGCGCCGAGCAGCATGACCAGCACCAGCGCCACCCCGACCACGATGATCGTGTTCAGGAACATCTGGCCGAAGTTGTGCTTCGTCCAGGCGTTGATGTAGTTGGTCGGAGCCCACGACGAGGGCATCGTGAACGGGGAGTCGAAGATCTCCGCCGTGGACTTGAACGAGCTGAACAGGGTCCACAGCAGCGGGAGGATCACGACCAGCGACCAGATCGCGAGGACCACGTGCGAGACGCCGCCGACGACGCGGTCGCCCGTCGTCAGCCGGGGCTTGCGCAGGACCTGGCGATCGGCGCGGGCGCGCTTGGGATCGATGGACACCAGGGTGCGGGTGCTGTCGCTCATATCCGACCTCCGTCGTCCTTGCCGCCGGTGAGCCTGTTCACCAGGAACACCGCCGCGGCGAAAAGCAGGGTGATGACCGCGAGGACGACGCCCATCGCGCTCGCCAGACCGAACTGGCTCTTCTCGAACGCCGTGCGGTACAGGTACTGCGACATCACGAGCGTGGTGTTGCCGGGACCGCCGGTCGCGTTCAGCGCCGCCATGTAGACGAACGCGTCCAGCGCGAGGATGCCGATGTAGATGTAGGCCGTCTGCACGTTGTCGCGGATGAGCGGCAGCGTGATCGACAGCGTCGTGCGCAGTCGCCCGGCGCCGTCGAGGCGCGAGGCCTCGTAGACCTCGGCGGGGATGCCCTTGATCGCGGCGATGAACAGCACCATGTAGAAGCCGACCATGCCCCACACGATCACGAAGATCGACGCGCCCATGGCGGTGCGCTCGTCGCCGAGCCAGGCGAACTGGTTCGTGTCGAGGCCGACGGCGCTCAGGATGCCGTTCAGCAGGCCGGCGGGCGAGTAGATCAGCGCCCACAGGATGCCGATGACGATCGCCGGGATCACGTACGGGAAGAAGGAGACGACCCGGTAGAAGCTCGACCCCGCGAGTCCGCGCACCTGGCCGCTGCTGGGGCCGCCGACCGTGATCATGCTCGCGAAGACGAGCGCGATCGACAGCGTGATCAGGGGCACCAGGATGGCGAGGATGACGTTGTTCCCCATGGCCTGCAGGAACGTCGCATCGGAGAAGAGCCGCCCGAAGTTCGTCAACCCGACGAAGTCCATCTCCGGCGAGAAGCCGGTCCAGTTCGTCATCGAGTAGTACACGGCCTGCACGAACGGCGAGATCACGAAGATCAGGAAGATCGCCACCGGCAGGACGAGGAACACCAGCAGGAACGAGACGTAATCGAAGGTCAGCCGGCGCTGCCCGAGACGGGGCGGCTTGCGCCGCCCCGTCCCTGGTGCCGTGATCGCGACGGTGTCCTGCGCCGCGTCCAGACCGTGAGCAGTGGTCACTTGATCTCGATCTTGTTGACGGAGTCGTCGTTGCGGATCTTGTCGGTCAGGTCCTGCAGCTGCTTGGTGATGGTCGCGACGTCCATCTTGCCGTCGAGGAACGAGTTCCAGATCGGCAGCTGGTCGCTGTTCATGCCGTACAGGTTGAACGACTTGATGGTGAACACGTTGTCACCGGCCGCCGCGAGCAGCTTGCCCTGCGACTGCAGCGCGGTCGAGCCGAAGCCGTCCTCGGGGACGGTGTCCTTGACGATGGTCGGCGCGAGCTTCTCCTTGGCGAAGGCGGTCGCGGACTCCTTCGACAGCATGGTGCGCAGCAGCTCCTTGCCGCCGGCGGGGTTCTTCGCCTTGGAGGGGACGATGAACGGCTCGCCGGCCTCGGCGCGCATGGTGCCCGCCGGGGTGGTCTGGTTGCCGTCGAGGGGCAGCTCGGCGATGCCCATCATCGCGAAGCCGTCGGCCGTCTGGGACTTCATCTCGTTCTCGATCCACGAGCCCGAGGGGTAGAGCAGGGCCTCCTGCTTGGAGCTCCACTGCGCCTGCGCCTCGGTGAACTGCGTGCCCGATCCGCCCGGCTTGACGTAGCCGGCCTGGATCAGCTCGTGGAAGATCGTCAGGATGTCCTGGATGACGGGGTGCGACCAGCATCCCTCCTCCAGGTTCTCCAGCGGCAGGCGCACGTCGTCGCCGGCCTGGATCACCGCGGAGTCGACGACCATGGTCTGGTAGTAGGTCGCGGCCTCCTTGCCCCAGAGGAAGAGGTACTTGCCCTGCTCCTTGGCCTTCGCGCCGAGGTCCTTGAGGTCCTGCCAGCTCGTCGGCACGCTCCAGCCGTTCTCCTCGAACAGGCTGGACGAGTACCAGATGCCGTACACGGTCATCACGTAGTTCAGCGCGACGAACTTGCCGTCGAAGGTGCCGGGAGCCTCGACGCCGCCGAAGAGGGTGTCGCGGATCTTCTCGCCCTCGAGGTTCTCGGCGTCGAGCACCTCGGTGAGGTCCTCGAGCTGGTCGATGATCGTGTTCCATCCGATGGAGTTGGCGCCGGAGTTGTCGATGAGGTCCGGCGGGTTGCCGCCGACGAAGCGCGGCTGCAGCTCGGTGGCGATCTTGGTCGAGGGCGAGACCTTGACCGTGACGCCTTCGAGGCCCTTGCTCTTCTCCATCAGCTTCGCGGCGTTCTCGACGTAGTCCACGCCGTAGCCGCCGTTGAAGATGACCGCGTCGACCTTCGTGTTCGCGGCGACGCCGAACGGGTTGTCCGCCGTGACCTCGCCCTTCGGGCCCGCTGCGCCACCGCCGCCGCCGGGGGCGGCGCAGGAGGCGAGGGACATGCCGAACGGGAGCAGCAGCGCCGTCGCGGCCGCGCCGCGCAACAGGGTGCGGCGGCTCATGATGGACGTGTCGTTGTTTTCCATCTCGGTACCTTTCGTTATGGGTGTGTGTTCAGGGTGGGCTGTCGGGTCTCGGGGGTTCAGGCGCCGCGGCGGATGCGGCCGAGGTAGCGGTCCTCCAGAGCGGAGTTGTGCTCGTCGCCGCCGGGGATGTTCGCGGAGATGTACATCGGCGGCGTCTCTCCGCGCGCGGCGATCGTGCGCGCGACGCCGAGCGTGAGCAGCTGCGCGATGAAGGCGGCGGTGATCGACGAGATCGCTCCGGCGGCGATCCCGGGGGCGACCTCGAGGGTGGCGTCCCCGTAGGGGGCGAGGTTGTCGATGACGACGTCGGCCACCTCGCTGAGGCGGAGCCCGGACGGATGCTTCGGCTCGACCCGCGCCGTGTGCTCGAGGCTGGTGACGGCGATCACGCGGTGACCGCGCTCCTTCGCCCACAGGGCCGTGCCGACGATCGACCCGTTCACGCCCGAGTTCGAGGCGATCGTGAAGACGTCGTCCGGACCGACCGGCACCGTGGCCATGAGCTCGTCGACCACCCAGGGCTCCCGCTCGAGGGAGCCGGTGAGCACGTCGACCTCGCGCTCGCCGTGCATGACGATGTCGCGCAGGGCGAAGCGGTTCGTGGGGATCAGACCGCCGGCGCGGCCGGCGATCTCCATCGCGAACGCCTCGGAGTGACCGGTGCCGAAGGCGTGGATGACCCCGCCGGCGTCGAGGGCCCCGACGAGCAGCTCGATCGCGCCGTCGAGGGCGCCGGCCTCGGCCTCGGCGGAGAGTCGCTCGAGCCGGGTGGTCGCCTCGCGGAGGAGGTCGGAGGGTTGTGCGCTCATCAGGCCCCCTGGGAGAGCGTCGGGCGCGCCGCGGGATTCCGCGGGCGGCGGTGGGCGGACACGGCCACGGCGGTCGCGGCGAGATTCGCCGCCGCCTGGTCGAACATCTGCTGCGCGACGAGCAGGTAGAGCAGGTCGATCACGAGGTACTGCGTGTGGCGGACGGACATGTCGTCGGGGCGCAGGTAGGCGACGGGCTCGGCGGTGGTCAGCGAGATGTCGGCGACATCGGCGATCCAGCTGGCGTCGTCGTGGGTGATGGCGACGGTCAGGGCTCCGGTCGCACCGGCCTGCATGAGCATCTGCACGGTCTGGTCCGTCTGACCGGTGTTCGAGATGCCGATCGCGACGCACGACTCGTCCTGCAGGGCGGCGCTGGCGAGCCCGTCGTGCGTGTCCGACCAGGCGTGCGCGTTCAGCCCCACGCGGTGCAGCCGGCGCTGCAGCTCCGTCGCGACCACGGCGCTGCCGCCGACGCCGTAGAGGTCGATGTGCCGGCTGTCCGCGATGGCCTGCGCCACGCGGCCCACGGCGGCCAGGTCGATCGAGGCGGCGGTGGTCTCGAGGCTGACGACGTGGAGGTTGAGGAGGGTCCGCAGCACCTTGTCGGGCGAGTCGGTGGGGCCGAACTCGGTGCCGATGTCGGTGCGCCAGCTGCCGTCGGGGCCGCCGCGGCCGAGCTCGGAGGCGATCGCGACGCGGAACTGGGTGTAGCCGTCGAAGCCGAGCGTGCGGCAGAACCGGGTGACCGTCGCCGGAGAGGTGCCGGCTCGCTCGGCGAGATCGGTGATGCTCAGTTCGACGGGAGTGCTCGGCATGGAGATCACCAGTTCGGCGATCCGCGCCATCGCTGTCGGCATGGAGCGCCGACGTGCCACGATGCGGCCGATCACCGCACCGTTGCCGCCGTCGAGACTGCGTGGCACCATTGCCTCCAGTTTTCGTTCGGGAAGAACTCCATTGGGATGAAAACTATTCTCGCCCCGATGATAGGTCAAGTTAGGACGCATAACAAATGGGTCACGAGATGAGGATGCTGGGTCTCGACGCGGGTGGCACCTCGACCAGGGCGGTGCTCGCCGACGCCCGGGGGCAGTGTCTCGGCTACGGCGTCGGCGGCCGGGGGAACCCGATCTCGGCGGGCCGCGACGGGGCGGCCGACGGGGTGATGCAGGCGATCGGCGTCGCGCTGGACGCCGCCGGATGCGCGCTGTCCGAAGTGTCCGTCGTCACGGCCGCCATGGCAGGGCACAGCGTCTCCGGCGGAGACGAGGAATGGCTGCTCGAACGGCTGCGGGCCGAAGGGTTCACGGGCCGGCTCACCTTCGAGGCCGACCTGCTGGCCACCTACTGCAGCGGTGCCGCGGAGGAGTTCGGCTACGCGATCGTGTCCGGCACGGGAGCCTGCGTCATCCGCGTCGGCGGCGGCGTGATCGAGAAGGCGGGCGACGGCCTGGGCTGGCTGCTCGGCGACCGCGGCAGCGGCTTCTGGATCGGCCGGCGCGTGGCGCGCGCCGTCGTGCAGGACCTCGACGGCACCGGACCGTTCACCGCGATGACCCCAGGGCTGCTCGATCATCTCGGTCTCGGGGCGGAGTCCGCCGGCGGTGCCGGCCGCCCGCGCGCGCTCGAGCAGATCGTGAGGGCGCTGTACGCGCGCCCGCCCGTCGAGCTCGCGAACCTCGCGCCGCTCGCCTTCATCGACGGAGACCCTGTCGCGGCGCGCATCCAGCGGCGAGCAGGAGAGCACCTCGCCGACACCCTCCTGTCGGTGCTGACCCTGCCGGGGCCGCTGGTGATCGGCGGCGGAGTGCTGTCGCGCGAGGGACTGGTCAGGGATTCCTTCCTGCGTCGGCTCGGTGACGATGCGCAGGGTCTGGAGCTGCGCTCGGTGCCGGACGGCGCGGTCGGCGCCGCCCTGCTCGCGCTGCGCGCGGGCGGAGTCCCGCCGTCGGCGGAGCTGCTCGCGACGCTCGCTGACGGGGTGCGACGTCTCCGTTGATCTCCGTCGAGCGAGTGCTAGAATCTGATTGATCTGCACGATATGTGAGCATAAACAATCACTCCTGATTTGGGAAGGGTCCTCGAATGACCGAACCGCAGCCCGGCGCGCACATGCGTGCGGAACTGACCTCGCAGCCCGAGACCTGGGCCACCGCCGCAGACATGCGCGTTGCGCAGGGCCTGCTCCCGGCCGCGGGTGCCCGCATCGCTGTCGTCGGCTGCGGCACGTCCTGGTTCATGGCGCAGTCGTACGCCGCTCTCCGGGAGTCCGCCGGCCTCGGCGAGACCGACGCGTTCGCGGCATCCGAGTCCTTCGTCGACCGGGACTACGACGCGGTCGTCGCGCTGACCCGCTCCGGCACCACCACCGAGGTCCTCGAACTCGTCGACCGGATCAAGGGCCGGGTACCCACCGTCGGTGTGATCGGCGACCCGGACTCCCCGCTCGTCTCCCTCGTCGACGAGGCCGTGCTGCTGCCCTTCGCCGATGAGAAGTCGGTCGTGCAGACCCGCTTCGCGACCACCGCACTCGCCCTGTTCCGCGCCGCGCTCGGCGAGGACCTCACGGGTGCGATCGAGGACGCGACGGCCGTCCTCGCCGCGTCCGACGACGCCGAGCTGCGCGACGCCGAGCAGTACACGTTCCTGGGCCGGGGCTGGACCGTGGGCCTCGCGCACGAGGCCGCCCTCAAGATGCGCGAGTCCTCCCAGTCGTGGACCGAGTCGTACCCGTCGATGGAGTACCGTCACGGCCCGATCGCGATCGCCGCCCCCGGCCGCGTGACCTGGCAGTTCGGAGAGGCGCCCGAGGGGCTGGCCGCGCAGGTCGAGGCCACCGGTGCGCGCTTCGTGCAGCATCCGGTCGACCCGATGGCCGACCTCGTCCGCCTGCACCGCGTCGCCCTCGACCGCGCCGTGGCGCGCGGGCTCGACCCGGATCTTCCGCGCAACCTCACCCGGTCCGTCATCCTGGACGCATGACCCGGAACGCGGACGGACCGGCCGATGACCACGCCTGACGACCCCGGCGATGTGCCCGACGTCGTGAAGGACGCCTCCGGGGAGCGCCTCGCCGAGGTCCGCGCGCTCGGCGCCGGCGCCCCGGTGCTCGCCTTCGACGTGGGCGGCACCGACATCAAGTCGGCGCTGTTCGATGCCGACGGCACCGCGCTCGGACTCCGGCGCACGCCGACTCCGGTGGCGGACGGCGACCGCACCGAGGTGCTCATCGAGCGTCTCGGCGTGCTCGCCGGCGAACTGCTCGCGGACCATCCCGGGGTCGTCCCGCAGGCGGCAGGGCTCGTCGTGCCCGGCATCGTCGACGCGGAGGCGGGCCTCGGCGTCTTCGCCAGCAACCTCGGCTGGCACGACTCCCCCCTTCGCGACCTCGCGGCCGCGAAGCTCGGACTCCCGGTCGCGTTCGACCACGACGTCCGCGCGGCGAGCTGGGCCGAGCACCGCCTCGGCGGGGCGCGGGCCTACGCGAACTCCGTCGTGCTCGTGATCGGCACCGGCGTCGCCGGAGCGCTTCTCGTCGGCGGCGAGCCCTACACGGCCGGCGGCTACGCGGGGGAGATCGGCCACTCGCCGATCGCCGACGAACCCGTGTGCGCCTGCGGCGCGCGCGGCTGCCTGGAGGCCGTCGCCTCCGCCGGGGCCATCGCGCGCCGCTACCGGGAGGCGACCGGGATCACGCCGGACGGCGCGAAGGACGTCATCGCGCGCGCGGCCACCGGCGACGACATCGCCGCAGGCATCTGGAACTCGGCCCTGGACGCCCTGACGATGTCGCTCGCCCAGCTCACCGCGGTCGTCGCCCCCGAGGCCGTCGTCATCGGCGGCGGGCTGTCCCGTGCCGGCGGTGCGCTCTTCGACGAGCTCCGCACGCGCCTGGCCGCGCGCATGAGCTTCCACCGCCTCCCGGAGCTCGTCCCCGCCGAGCTCTCCGGCAACGCCGGCCTGATCGGCGCTGCCCTGCGTGCGCGGGAGCTGACGGGCGACCAGGTGGCCGCCGCGAAGGAGCTCCCGTGATCCTCGTCGTCACCCCGAATCCCGCGCTCGACCTCACCTGGCACGTCGACCGCCTCGTCCCGGGTGAGACGCATCGGGCGGATGCCGGCGCCGCACGCGCCGGCGGCAAGGGCCTCAACGTGGCACGCGTCGCGCACGCTCAGGGCGCCGACGTGGTCGCCATCGCGACCGTGGGCGGCCGCACGGGCATCGAGTTCGCCGCCGAGCTGGGGGCATCCGGTGTGCCGAACGCCCTGATCGAGGTCGCGGGCGCGACGCGGCAGAGCGTCGCGATCGTCGACGAGCACCTCGGCGACACCACCGTCGTCAACGAGCGCGGCGTCAACCCGTCGGATGCCGAATGGGCGGCCCTGCTCGCCGAGGTCGTCGACCGGCTGCCGAGCGCCCGGGTGCTCGTCATCTCGGGGAGCCTGCCGCCCGGCGCCCCGGACACCCTGCTGCCGATCCTCATCGGGGTGGGGCGCGATGCGGGGGTGCCCGTCATCGTGGACACCTCCGGTCCCGCTCTGCTGCGCGCGGCCGATGCCGGAGCATCCGTCCTCAAGCCCAACGCCGCCGAGCTGGCCGAGGCGACCGGCATCGCCGACCCCGTGGCCGGCGCGCGCTCGCTGATCGACCGCGGCGTCGAGCTCGTGCTGCTCTCCCTCGGCGCAGACGGGATGCTGGCGGTGACGGCATCCGAGGTCGTCCACGCACGCCTGGGCAGCCCGCTGGCCGGCAACCCGACGGGTGCAGGAGACGCCGGCGTCGCGGCCTGCGCCGTGCTCCTCGCCGAGGGCGTGGGCGATCCCGCGACGGTGCTGCGCCGCGCCACCGCCTGGTCGGCGGCCGCGGTGCTGATGCCGTTCGCCGGCGAGATCTCCCCGACCTGGCCCGACCTCGAAGCCGCCCTCGTGGTCGGCCCGTACCCGGCCGAGAGACCACGTGCCGCGCGAGACGCCGGCGCCGGCGTGGTGTCTCACGCCGAGGATGCCGTCTCGGCCCCCGACGAACCGAAGGACCCCGAATGACCCTCGTCTCCGCCCGCGATCTCGTCACGGATGCCGCCGCCCGCGGCACCGGCATCGGCGCGTTCAACGTGATCCACCTCGAGACCGCCGAGGGGCTCGTGCGCGCCTCCGCGCTCGCCGGCCTCCCCGTCATCCTGCAGATCTCGCAGAACTGCGCCGACTACCACGGAGGTCTCGAGCCGATCGCCCTGGCCACGCTCGCCGTCGCCCGCCGTGCGGAGACGCCGGTGGCCGTGCACCTCGATCACGCCGAGCGGCCCGAGCTCGTCGAGGAGGCGATCGCCCTCGGCTTCGGCTCCGTGATGTTCGACGGCGGAGCGCTGCCCTACGAGGAGAACGTCGCGCTCACCGCCGCAGTCGCCGCGAAAGCGCACGCGGCCGGCGTGTACGTCGAGGGCGAGCTGGGCGAGGTCGGCGGCAAGGACGGCGCCCATGCGCCGGGCGTCCGCACCGATCCCGATGAGGCGCGCGCCTTCGTCGAGGCCACCGGAGTCGACGCGCTGGCCGTCGCCGTCGGGTCCTCCCACGCGATGCTCGACCGCTCCGCGTCCCTCGACCTCGATCTGATCGCGCGGCTTCATGCCGCTCTCGGCATACCTCTGGTGCTGCACGGGTCCTCGGGGGTCGCGGACGCAGTGATCGCCGACGCCGTGCGCGCGGGCATGACCAAGATCAACGTGTCCACCCACCTGAACGGCTTCTTCACGCGGGCGATCCGCGAGACCCTCGCCGCCGACGACAGGCTCGTCGACTCCCGCAAGTACCTGAAGCCCGCACGTGAGGCGCTCGCCGGAGAGGCCGCACGGATGCTGCGCCTGTTCGCCCTAGAGTCTTAGGCATGAAGCGTGCCGCGCGGCTGAACGCGATCCTCGACCTGCTCGCCTCCTCCGGCGAGGTCACCGTCGAGGAGCTCGTGGAGCGGTTCGGAGCATCGCCTGCGACCACCCGGCGCGACCTCGACAGCCTGGCCGAGCAGCGCCTGCTCACGCGCACGCACGGGGGCGCGGTCGCCCAGGCCGTCGCCTACGAGCTCCCCATCCGGTACAAGAGCCACCTCCGGACGCAGCAGAAGGAGGCGATCGCCCAGATCGCCGCATCGCTCGTCACGCCGTCCATGGTCGTGGGGCTCTCAGGCGGCACTACGACCACGGCCATCGCGGCCGCGCTCGCCGCACGGGAGGACCTCGCCGTCGGCGGCGGCATCACCGTGGTCACGAACGCCGTGAACATCGCCGCCCAGCTGGCCACCCGGCCCGACATCAAGGTCGTGGTCACCGGGGGTGTCATCCACTCCCGCAGCTACGAGCTCGTCGGTCCCTTCGTCGAGCAGCTGCTGCGCGGCGTGCGTCTCGACATCGCCTTCATCGGCGTGAACGGCATGGATGCCGTGGCCGGCGCCACCACGCAGGACGAGCGCGAGGCGGCGGTCAACCGGATGATGGCCGAGCGCGCACGTCGTGCGGTCGTGGTGACCGACTCGAGCAAGCTCGGCGCGGAGGCCTTCACCGCAGTGGGCGGGGCCGACCTGTTCCGGACCCTGATCACGGATGACGGCGCGGATGCCGCCGCCATCGATGCGCTCCGCGCTGCGGGGTACGAGGTGCTTCTCGCCTGACGCGGGCTTGCGGAGACGCCCGAGCCTCGGCGCACCGTCGCGTACGCGTGCGAAACGTCGGAGTTCCGGGCCGACACGCCGCCGCGGTGTCCGTCTGAGGCGGCGTGCCGTGCGGAGAGTCCGACTTTCCGCACAGCGGGGAGGGGCGAGCGGCGACGGCGGACAAGGATCCCTGGCGACGAACGCCTGAAGACGCGGATGCCGTCGCCGCACGGTGCATGCGGCGACGGCATCCGTCGTGCGGACTCTGCCTACGGGATGGCCCTCCGGAAGGCGAGGAAGGAGACGCCCGCGAGCACGGCGACGCCGACCAGGCCCCAGAGGGCGAGTCCGACGGAGCCGAGTGCCGCGATCGTGTCGCCGACCGCGCCCCAGAGCTCGAGCCGCGTGGCGAGGTACATCAGCCCGACGAGCAGCACCGCGAGCGCCACGCTGACGATGGTGAGCACCAGCGGGCCCCAGCTCTTGTAGATCGTGGCGCCGGTGAAGCCGATCACGAAGAAGAAGAGCGCGAGGGTGAACGCCGAGAGGAACGCGCCGAAGGGGCCCGCCTCCCACAGCCACGGCAGGTGGAACACGTAGCCGTTCACGCCGTAGCCGTTCGTGGCGAGCTCGAGCGCACCGCCGAGGACGAACACGACGCCCATGAGCACGGCGCCGAGAACGGCGGTGAGCATGGTGCCGAGGAAGAAGTCCCTCCGCGTGATGCTCATCGCCTGCGAGAACGGGAAGGTGAGGGTCATCGCCGACATCCCGATGGCGAAGAAGTACCAGAGCGGGGCCTGGCCGGCGCCGCCGTACTTCGGCGTGTCCACAGGGATCAGCGCGTACACCACCACCGAGAGCAGCGTGGCGCCGACGATGATGATGAGCGGCACCCAGATGAAGGTCTGCCGGTTGATCAGCTGCAGGCGGACGACGTTCAGTGTGCGTCGCATCAGCGCACCTCCTCCTTCTCGGTCTCGGGCGCCGCGGCGCCCGCCTTCTGCGTCAATCGCACGATGAGCTGCTGCAGTGAGACGGGGGCGAGATCCAGGCCGGATGCCGTGACCTCCGCCCGCTCGGCAGCCGACAGCGCACCGAGCACGGTGACCGAGGCCACTCGCCCGAGCGCCTCGCGATGCAGCACTTCGCGGCCGTCGGCCCAGGCGTCGACCCTGGCGGCGTCGCCGACGACGGTGACGGCGCGGTCGCGCACGGCATCCGTGTCCTCGTCGAGGATGATCCGGCCGTTGTCGATCACGATGACCTTCTCGATGAGGTTGGCGACCTCGTCGATGAGGTGGGAGGACAGGATCACGGTGCGAGGGTGCTCGGCGTAGTCCTCGATGAGGCGGTCGTAGAAGATCTGCCGGGCGACAGCGTCGAGACCGAGGTAGGGCTCGTCGAAGAAGGTGATCTCGGCGCGCGAGGACAGGCCGATGATCACGCCGACGGCCGAGAGCTGTCCGCGCGAGAGCTTCTTGATGCGCTGCTTCATCGGCAGCTGGAACTGCGCGACGAGCTCGTCGGCGAGCTCCTGGCTCCAGTTCGGGAAGAACAGGCGGGCCGCTGCCAGCGCATGTCGCGGGGTGGCGTCGTCGGGGTACTTCTGGCTCTCCCGCACGAAGCACACGCGGTTCAGCACCTGCGCGTTCTCGTAGGGATGCTCGCCGAACACCCTGACCGTGCCCGAGGTCTCGAAGTTCTGCGCGGTGAGGATCGACATGAGCGTGGTCTTGCCCGCTCCGTTGCGGCCGAGCAGGCCGTAGATCGCGCCGCCCTCGATGCGGAGGGACACATCGTCGAGCGCGCGCTTCTCCTTGTAGCGCTTGGTGAGGTGCTGCACCTCGATGACTGCGGTCATGCGGGGTTCCCTTCTGTGCGGGCGGCGCGCTCGGCGAGCAGCGCCGCGAGGTCGGCGGCGTCGAGGCCGAGCGTGCGGGCCTCGGCGAGGAGCGGTTCGATGTAGCGGTCGGCGAAGGCGGCGCGGCGCTCCCCGAGGAGCGTCTCCCTGGCGCCGGTCGCGACGAACATGCCGATGCCGCGGCGCTTGTACAGCACTCCCTTGTCGGTGAGCATGGCGACTCCCTTCGCCGCGGTGGCGGGGTTGATCCGGTAGAAGCCGGCGAGTTCGTTCGTGGAAGGCGCCTGCGCCTCCTCGGCGAGCGATCCGTCGAGGATCGAGTCCTCGATCTGCTCGGCGATCTGGAGGAAGAGCGGCTTGCCTTCTTCGATCACGAGTCCTCCGCGGTGGTTAATTGGTTACTTACTCGACTAAGTAACCATGGAACCTGGGTCGTGTCAAGGGCATGCAGAAGAGCCGCCCTCCGAGGTGCTCGGGAGGGCGGCTCTTCTGCATGCGCCGGATGCCGCGGCGCGTCAGTGCTCCGCGGTGACCAGCGGGTCCGGCGCCTGCCGGCTGACGACCCCGCCGGCCTCCGTCTCGAAGCCGTTGCGGACCCAGTACTCGTAGCCGCCGAGCAGCTCCTGCACGTCGAGGCCGGCGGCGAGCAGCATCCGGGCCGTGGTCGTGGCGCCGTTGCAGCCGGGGCCCCAGCCGTACACGATGAGCGTGCGGTCGCGGGGGAGCTCGTCGATCCGCGCGTCCAGCCCGGCCTTCGGCAGGTGCAGCGCGCCCGCGATGTGCCCGTGGTCCCAGGACTCCTGCCGTCGCGTGTCGACGAGCACGGCCCAGCCCTCGGTCACCGCCTGCGACGCCGCCACCACGTCGATCTCGTAGGCGAGTCGCGCGTCGACGTGGGCGAGACGGGCCTCGAGGTCGGTCACGGCCGGCGCTCGGGGTCGAGGAGCGCGGCGAGCAGCGGCAGCTGCGCCGGGTCCTCGAGGGCTGAGCCGACGGCCACCACCCGGGCTCCGGCGCGCAGGTAGTCGCCCGCGTTCTGGGCGTTCATGCCACCGGTGGTGACGAACTTCGCCTGCGGGAACGGGCCCTGCATGGCGGAGAGCCACTGCGTGCCGAGCACGGATGCCGGGAACGCCTTCAGCCAGGTCAGCCCGGACTTCAGCGCCAGCTGCACCTCGCTCGGGGTCGCGACGCCGGGGATGCTGAGCAGCCCCGCATCGTGCGAGGCGCGGACGACCTCGAGATCGAGGCCGGGGCTGACGGTGAACACCGCACCGGCGTCCGCCGCCTGCGCCACGTGCTCCGGGGACACGACGGTGCCCGCTCCGACGATCTTCCCGCGTTCGCGGCCGGCCGCGGCGACCACCCGCAGCGCCTCGAGATCCTCCTCGGTCTGGATCGGCAGCTCGACCACGTCGATGCCGAGGTCCCAGGCCGTGGTCGAGACGGCGAGGCTCCTCTCCGCACCCATGCCGCGGAGGATCGCCATGAGCTGCGCGCCGCCGAAGAGCTCCTCGAAACCGGAGTTGTCCATCGTCATCCCTCTTTCGTCAGTGTCCGCGGTCATTCCGCGGCATCCGTCACGTCCACCCCGACCACGTCGTCGGTGGACTGCAGCACCAGGTGCGCCCGGCGGTGCCCGCCCTGCAGGCGCTCCGCCGGGGCGTCTCCCGCGAGAAGCCCCGCGAGGTATCCCGCCGCGAAGGCGTCGCCGGCACCGACCGCCTCGACCACCTCGGTCTTGATCGCCGGCACGAACACGGCGCCGTCGGCGGAGAACTCGGTCGCCCCGACGTCGCCGTCCTTCACGACGAGACGGGCGGGGGCGGAGACGAGCGCACGGACATCCTCGGCGGTCTTCGTGCCCCAGAGCGTCTCGGCCTCGTCGAGGCCGACGAAGACGATGTCCGAGCGGTTCGCGAGGTCGAGCAGCACGGGGGCGGCCTCGGATGCCGGCCACAGGGCGGCCCGGTGGTTCACGTCGAAGCTCAGCGCGGCGTCGCTCGCGGCGACCCGGGCGATGACGGCGTCGATCATCGCCGCGCAGCCGGCCGAGAGCGCGGGGGTGATGCCGGAGACGTGCACGATCGTCGTCTGCTCGAGCGGCACGTCGGCGATGCTCTCCGCGGTCATCCGCGAAGCCGCGGACCCTGCGCGGTAGTAGAGCACCCCGCGGCCGGGGTCCTTGAAGTACACGCCGGTGGGGGCATTCGGGTCGAAGCGCACCCATCGGGTGTCGACCCCCTGCCCGGTGATCGCGCGGTGCACGCGGTGGCCGAGTACGTCGTCTCCGAGCGCGCTGACCCAGGCGGTGCGCTGTCCCAGAGCCGCGGCGTGGGCGGCGACGTTCGACTCGGCGCCGCCGATGCTCAGCCGCACGTCCTCCGCGTCGGCGAGCGGCGTCGCGTCGCGCGGGGTGACCAGCACCATCGTCTCGCCGAGGGCGATCAGGGCGGGGGCAGGAGTGTCCATGACTCACATGATGACGAGGGTGCGCAGCATCCGCAACGCGCGTTGCAGCATATGCACAGTGCCACGACAGGGGGTAGGTTCGACGCAGACGCCCCGCGGATCGATCGAGCACCAGGAGGACCCCATGGCACAGCGGCTCATGCTGGACGGACTCGGCGCCGAGCGCCTCACCGCCCGCGACAAGGGCATCCCCGAACGCGCGATCGGCCTGACCGTCGACGAGTTCCTCGCGTCCGGCCCTCGCCTGTCCGAGTTCTGGACGCCGATCATCGCCCTCGACGACGCCGCGATGACGTCGAACCTCGCCGTGATGGCGGAGTGGACGAGCTCCCGCGGACTCAGCCTCATGCCGCACGGCAAGACGACGATGGCCCCGGCGCTCTGGCAGCGCCAGCTGGATGCCGGATGCCCCGGCATCACCCTCGCCACCATGGGCCAGGTGCGCACCGCGCGCACCTTCGGGCTGAACGAGATCATGCTCGCGAACGCGGTCGTCGACGCCCGCTCGCTGCGCTGGCTGGCGGGCGAGCTCGCCGATCCCGACTTCCGGTTCGTCTCCTGGGCCGACTCGGTCGAGACGGTGCAGCGGATGCAGTCGGCCCTGCGCGAGACCGGCGTCCCGCGGCGCGTCGACGTCTGCGTCGAGCTCGGCGCGGCGGGAGGGCGCACCGGCGCCCGCACCGTCGAGGAGGCCCTGGAGATCGCGCGGCTCATCGCGGCATCCGACGTCCTGCGGCTCGCCGGCGTCTCCGGCTACGAGGGCGCGCTCGGCCATGACCGCTCGCCGGTCGCGCTCGCCGCGGTGCGCGGATACCTGGAGCAGCAGCTCGTCGTGCACGAGGCGCTCGCCGAGCTGTACGACGACGAGGGCGACGTCTTCGTCACCGCGGGTGGCAGCGCCTACTTCGATCTCGTCGCCGAGGTCTATGCGGATGCCGTCGCCCGCGACGACCGCACCCGGTGGACGCTGCGCTCCGGGGCGTACATCGTGCACGACGACGGCTTCTACCGCGGCATCTCCCCGCTGGACGCCGGCTACGAGGGCGACCACGGGGTCCTCCGCTCCGCCATGCACGGCCATGCCCGCGTGGTGTCGCACCCCGAGCCGGGGCTCGCGCTTCTCGACGGAGGCAAGCGCGACTTCCCGTTCGACGAGGGCCTGCCCGAGCCGCAGGGCGTCGCCGCCGATCTCGGCGCCCCGCTCCAGCCGCTCCCCGGCGCGACGGTGTCGGCGATGAACGACCAGCACACGTTCCTGCGCCCGGCGGAGGCGGATGCGCGCATCGGCGAGGTCGTCCGACTCGGCCTCTCGCACCCCTGCACGGCCTTCGACAAGTGGCACTTCCTGCCCGTGGTCGCCTCGCAGGACGACGACCGGGTCGTCGAGCTCGTGCGGACCTTCTTCTAGGCCGCGCGATGTCGCAGAGCGTGCGGCGGGCCGCCCTCATCCTCGACTCGATCGCGGCGCGGCCGAAGACCGTGGCCGAGCTCGCGGCGGAGTTCGGGCTGCACCGCTCGACGATGTTCCGGGAGCTGCAGACCCTGGAGGACGTCGGGTACGCGCGCCGACGTGCCGACGGCGCCTACGTCCTCGCCTTCCACCTCGTCTCGCTCGCGCAGATCGCCCTGGAGAACCTGGACCTCCGGCAGGCGGCATCCTCCCACGTGCGGGAGCTGCACGAGGTCGTCGGCAACACCCTGCACGTCGCCGCGCTCATCGACGACACCATCGTCTACGTCGACAAGGTGGAGGACCAGGGCGGAGTGCGGATGTACTCGCGCATCGGCTCGCGCGTGCTGCCGTACTGCACCGGCGTCGGCAAGGCGATCCTCGCCGATCTCGACGAGTCCCGCAGGGATGCCGTGCTCGCCGGCACCGACTGGAAGGCGCACACGGCGCGCACGATCACCTCGAGGGCCGCGCTGGACGCGGAGCTCGACATGATCTCCGCCCGGGGGTGGGCGGTGGACGACGCCGAGTTCGAGGACTTCGTGAACTGCGTCGCCGTGCCGATCCGCAGCTCGGTGGGTGTGCTCGGCGCGCTCTCCCTCACCGCGTTCCGCATGGTGCAGGACCTCGAGGCGCTGCAGCACCGCATCCCTCTGCTGCAGCGCACGGCGGCCCGCATCGCCCGCGAGGTCGGCTGACGCCGGCGGACGCGTATCTTGGGGTGGTGCCCGACTTCCCCTACGACCGTCTGCGCCGCCGGCCCGACGTCGAGGCCCCGAACCTCCAGGCGCACGACGCCACCGACGTCCTCCTCGTCGATCGCGGTCTCGCCCTCGCCGCAGAACACGGCATAAGCGGGGCGGAGGTCGCCGTCATCGGGGACGAGTACGGCGCGATCACGCTGGCGCTGACGGATGCCGGGCTCGCCGGCATCCGCGTGCATCAGGACCTTGCCACCGGGCGCAGGGCGCTCGCGAGCAACGCCGCGGAGCTGGGCCTCGCGGGCTTCTCCGCGCACGAACTCGACCGCTCGCTGCTCGAGGGCGCCCGGCTCGTGCTTATGCAGCTGCCGAAGGCGCTCGCCGAGCTCGAGGAGATCGCGGATGCCGTGGCCCGCTGGGCCGCGCCCGACGCGGTGCTCGTCGCCGGGGGCCGGGTGAAGCACATGACCCTTGCGCAGAACGAGGTGCTCGGCCGGAGCTTCGGGCGGGTGCAGGCGCAGCGCGCGGAGCGGAAGTCACGTCTTGTGATCGCCTCCGAGCCGCTGCCCGTTCCCGCCGGCCCGCCGTTCCCGGTGACCGCGCAGCACGACGGGCTCACGCTCGTGGCGCACGGAGGGGCGTTCGCGGGTGCGAAGCTCGACATCGGCACCCGCGTCCTGCTGGATGTGCTCGGCCTCGGCGGTTCACAACTCCTCAAGAACGGGTCGTGTGCGGCTGTTCCGGGGCCGGACGGGGCCGCGGGGCGGAGTTCTTGTGGAGTTGTGAACGCCGCCGAGACGGTCGTCGACCTCGGCTGCGGCACCGGCGCGCTCGCCGTCTCGTACGCGCTCGCCCACCCGGAAGCACGCGTCATCGCCACCGACCGGTCGGCCGCGGCCGCGGCATCCGCGCGGGCCACGGCGGCCGCGAACGGCGTCGCCGACCGCGTCACGGTGATGCATGACGACGCCGCCTCGGAGCTCGCCGAGGGCAGCGCGGATCTCGTGCTGCTGAACCCGCCGTTCCACCTCGGCAGCAGCGTGCACACGGGGGCCGCGACCCGGCTGTTCGAGGCGTCGGCGCGACTGCTCCGCCCCGGAGGAGAGCTTCTCACGGTGTACAACTCCGCCCTCGGCTACCGGGCGGAGCTGACCCGCCTGATCGGGCCGACCGAGCAGCTCGCGCGCACGCCGAAGTTCACCGTGATGCGCAGCGTCCGCCGCTGAGCGGGCCCGTCCAATCCCCCGGTCAGCCGCGGAAACCGGATCTGGCGCGGGTTCATGGATTTGCCCCTGATCAGCCATTTCGTTAGGTTGGGTTGAGGGCCTGACGGCCCGAAGACCAGTCCGCGGCCACGTCCTTCTTTCGATGAGCTGAGCTGCGAAGAGGCGTGGACGTACGGTCGATGTTCTCTGCGGCGGATCCGAAATCCGCTGCCAGTGCCGCCACAGCATGCTCTCGAAACGGCCTCGTGAACGTCACCCGGGCGTAACCGAAGCGGGCTCGCCCATGAGGCGAGCCGCGGGGGAAACGTGTCCGAAATCGCACTGGAAGCGCGCCATCTGTACAAGGTGTTCGGGAGGAATCCGAACCAGGCCGTCCGCCGGCTGAAGGCCGGTGAGAGCCGCACCGCCGTCGCCGACGCGGGAACCGCCGCCGTCATCGACGCCGGCTTCACCGTCAACCGCGGCGAGATCTTCGTGATCATGGGGCTGTCCGGCTCCGGCAAGTCCACGATCATCCGCATGCTGAACGGACTGCACGAGGCGACAGACGGATCCGTCCTCGTCGCCGGAGACCCGATCACCGGCGTGCCCGCGTCGCGGCTGCGGGAGATCCGCCGCGACCGCATCTCGATGGTGTTCCAGCACTTCGCGCTGCTGCCGCACCGCACCGTCGCCGCGAACGTCGCGTACCCGCTGGAGCTCAAGGGCGTCGGGAAGACACAGCGACTCGCGAAGGCCGAGGAGATCCTCGCCCTCGTCGGCCTCGCCGGTCAGGGCGACAAGCTCCCGTCCGAGCTGTCCGGCGGCATGCAGCAGCGCGTGGGCATCGCCCGGGCGCTCGCTGCGGACACCGACATCCTGCTGATGGACGAGGCGTTCAGCGCCCTCGACCCGCTGATCCGCCGCGAGATGCAGGAGCAGCTGCTCGAGCTGCAGGAGAAGCTGCAGAAGACCATCGTGTTCATCACGCACGACCTCAACGAGGCCATGTTCCTCGGCGACCGCATCGCCGTGATGCGCGACGGCCGCATCGTGCAGATCGGCACCCCCGAGGACATCCTCACGGACCCCGCGAACGACTACGTCGAGCAGTTCGTGCAGGACGTCGACCGCGCCCGCGTGCTCACCGCCGCGAACGTCATGGAGCGCCCGCGCCCGGTGGTCGCCGACACCGCCGGCCCGCGCACGGCACTGCGCCAGATGCGCGACGCGTACATGTCGGCGACCTACGTCGTCGGCCGCGACCGCAAGCTGGTCGGCATCGTCACAGACCGGGATGCCGTCAAGCTCGTGCGCAAGGGCGAGACGACGCTCGCCTCGATCCTCAAGCCCGTGCCGCTGGCGGTGGATGAGAACGAGGTCCTGATGAACCTGTTCATCCCGGCCGTCGAGTCGCCGGTGCCCCTGGCGGTGACGGATGCCGAGGGCCGACTCGTCGGCGTCATCCCCCGTGTCACGCTGCTCGCCGCGCTCGGCCCTGGCCCGGGTGCCACCGGCGAGCTCACGCTGCCGCTGCAGCCGATGCCGCAGGCCGAGATCGACGCCGTGCTCGACGACGGGTGGACCGCCGAGCCGCCGGTCGGCACCGGCGTTCCCGGGGAGGTGGCCCGATGAGCTTCCAGCTCCCCCTCGGAACCTGGGTCGCGACCGCCGTCGACTGGATCAAGGACAACCTCGCCGGCGCGCTCGACGTGATCTCGTTCGCGGTGACCTTCCTCGTCGACGGCCTCACGTTCCTGCTCCTGCTGCCCTACTTCTTCGTCGTGATCGCCGTCGCCGCGCTCATCGCGTGGTTCGTGCGCTCCTGGCAGCTCGCGATCGGCACGGTGGTGTCGTTCGGCCTGATCGTCGCGATGGGGCTCTGGGTCCCCGCGATGCAGACGCTCGCCCTCGTGCTCGTCGCGGCGCTCGTCGCCGTGCTCATCGCGATCCCGCTCGGCATCTGGTCGGCCCGCAACGCCACGGTGCGCGCCGTGCTGAAGCCGGTGCTCGACTTCATGCAGACGATGCCCGCGTTCGTCTACCTGATCCCCGCGATCGTGTTCTTCAGCATCGGCGTGGTCCCGGGGCTCGTCGCCACGGTGATCTTCGCGCTGCCCCCTGGCGTGCGCCTCACCGAGCTCGGCATCCGCGGCGTCGACTCCGAGATCGTCGAGGCCGGGCAGGCCTTCGGTGCGAAGCCGGGACAGATCCTGCGCGGCATCCAGCTCCCGCTCGCGATGCCGACGATCCTCGCCGGCGTCAACCAGGTCATCATGCTCGCCCTGTCGATGGCGGTCATCGCCGGCATGGCCGGCGCCGACGGCCTCGGGAAGATGGTCGTCGAGGCCATCTCCACCGTGAACATCGCCAAGGGCGTCGAGGCCGGACTCGGCGTCGTGCTCATCGCGGTGTTCCTCGACCGGGTGACCGCCGCACTCGGCACGCTGGGCCGCAATCCGGCGTCCCTGCTCGGGATGCTCGCCCGCCGCCGCGCCGCGCGGCGCGCCGCCGCAGCGGCATCCGCCCCGGTGATCGACACCCCGGTCGCCAAGGCCGAGGAGAAGGAGCTGCAGAATGCGTAAGTCCAGGATCCTCACGATCGCGGCCGCGGGCGTCGCGGCATCCCTCTCCCTCGCCGGCTGCGCGACGGACGGCGCCGGCGGCACCACCGGGCTCACCGGCGGCGGCTCCGTCGGGGGCGGTGACAAGGGCACCATCACCCTCGGCTTCCTGCCGAGCTGGACCGACGGGCTGAGCACCGCGTACCTCCTGCAGGACCAGCTGGAGAAGCTCGGGTACGACGTCGAGATGAAGACGCTGACCGAGGCCGGGCCGCTGTACACCGGCCTCGCCCAGGGCGACGTCGACGTGTTCCCGTCGGCCTGGCCGGAGATCACCCACGCCGAGTACATGGACACCTACGGCGAGGACATCGAGGATCTCGGCACCTACTACGACGACGCGAAGCTCACCATCGCGGTGCCGGAGTACTCCGACATCGACTCGATCGAGGACCTCGCCGGCGCCGGCGCCCGGTTCGACGGACGGATCATCGGCATCGAGCCGGGTGCCGGGCTCACCTCCCAGACGCAGAAGATGCTCCCCGCCTACGGGCTGGAGGGCGAGTACCAGCCGGTCACCTCGTCGACCGCCGCGATGCTCACCGAGCTGAAGGCGGCGACCGAGAAGCAGGAGGACATCGTCGTCACGCTGTGGCGGCCGTTCTGGGCCAACGAGGCCTTCGCGGTGAAGGATCTCGAGGACCCGAAGGGCGCCATGGGCGAGTCGGAGGGCCTGCACTTCCTCGGCACGGCCGGGTTCGCGGACGAGTTCCCGGATGCCGCCGCGCTGATCGAGCAGATCGTGCTGGACGACGAGCAGTACGGCTCGCTCGAGGACCTCGTCGTCAACGAGTACGGCGAGGGCCGGGAGGCGGATGCCGTCGACGCGTGGCTCGAGGAGCACGGCGACGAGTTCGACTGGGTGGTCGGCTGACGGCATCTGCGTCCACGCTCGACCACGGTCGTTGAGCGAAGCGAGACGAAACGCCCGTCGTGACACGGTTCCGGGATCACGGGGCGTTTCGTCTCGGTCGCTGCGCTCCCTCGCTCGACGACCGGTGAAGGCTCAGCCCCGGCTGCGCGCCTCGTCGAGGTAGGAGTACGCCGTGACCCGTGAGATCCCGAGCCGCTTCGCGATCGCCTCGACCGATTTGCGCATCTGCGTCGCGCCGCGCTGGTCGAGACGCTCGAGCACGGCGATCTTGTCGTCGCGGGACATGTTCTCGACCGGGCGGCCGATCTCGCGGATGGCGTCGCTGATCATCGAGTCCATCACCGAGACGAGGTCGGAGCCGAAGTGCTCGCGGGGCGCGTTCTCGGTCGTCGTCGGGGCGGGCAGCAGCGCCTCGAGGGTGCTGCGCACCTGCTGCAGCGGGCTGAGGTCGACGTTGATGCACAGCGAGGCGATGACGTCGCCGGCGGCGTTGTGGAAGTAGACCGACGAGCAGCGCAGCTCGCGGCCGTCGCTCGTGTAGGCCGTGTAGCCGAACGCGTCGTGGTTCTTCTGGCGGTTCCTCATCACATCGAGGCCGAGCGACGTGGACGGGCCGCCCACGGCGCGGCCGGTGACGTGGCCGTTCTCGATCGCCATGATCGTGTGCCCCAGGTCGACGTCGGCGCCGTCGAGGTTGTGCAGCACGACCTCCACCGTGGGCCCGGCCGCGGTGGCCATCGCGCGCAATACGGGGCGGTAGAGCCGGAGCACCTCCTCTGCGCTCTCGTAGGTGTCGCGAGCGATCTCCTCGGCGAGAGCTGCGGCGGCTTCCTCGGTCGCGGTGGGCGTCATCGACCCGACCTCCTCCTTGAACAAAAAATTCAGAACGTAGACAGACTGTTCAATTCGCTGCTATCTTAGCTCCACCGGGACGATCCGTACAGGTCACCGGCCCGAAACCGACCCGAACATCACCCAGCAAGGAGGCTCGGATGAGCACTGTCGCCGCATCCCGGGGTCTGACTCCCAAGCAGCGCAAGACCGTCGCCGGTGGCGCGATCGGCACCCTGATCGAGTACTACGACTACTACCTGTACGGTCTGGCCGCGGCCGCCGTCTTCCCCGCCGTGTTCTTCTCCTCGAACGACCCGGTGATCGCCCAGCTCTCCTCGTTCGCGACCTTCGCGGTGGGCTTCTTCCTCCGCCCGGTCGGCGGCATCATCTGGGGCATCATCGGCGACCGCGTCGGCCGCAAGGTCGTGCTGCTGAGCACCGTGATCGGCATGGGCATCGCGACCACCGGCATCGGCCTCATCCCCTCCGATCAGACGATCGGCATCGCCGCTCCGCTGCTGCTGCTCGTCTGCCGTCTTGCCCAGGGCTTCTTCGTCGGCGGCGAGATGGGCGGAGCCGCGACCATGGTCGTCGAGGCCGCACCCACCGGTAAGAAGGGCCTGTACGGCGCCTTCCTCATCAGCGGCGCCGGCATCGCCAACGTCGTCTCCGGCGGCCTGATGGCCGGGCTCGGCCTCACGCCGGGCTCGTGGTTCATCGAGTGGGGCTGGCGCATCCCGTTCGTACTGTCCATCGTGCTCGCGATCGTGGCCGTGATCCTGCGACGCCACCTCGAGGAGTCCGAGGAGTTCACCGAGACGCAGACCCTGCAGCTCGCCGTCGCCGGCAAGAAGGCCAACCCGCTCGTCGAGGCGTTCCGCCACCCGAAGAACACGATCCTCGGCATCCTCATCGGCCTGCCGCAGTCGATCGCCGGCTACGTCGTGCTCACCTACGGCCTCGCGTTCATGGTGGCGGACAAGAACCTGCCGGCCTGGATGGGCTTCGCGGGCACCATGCTCGTCGGCCTGCTGCAGATCTTCGTCGCCCCGCTGTGGGGTGCCATCTCCGACCGCATCGGACGCCGCACGGTCTACATCATCGGATGCCTCGGCTTCGCCGCCATGGTCTTCCCCGCCTTCATGCTCTTCAGCACCGGCAACATGTGGCTGATCTGGCTCGGTCAGATCCTCGGCTTCGTGGTGTTCGGCGTGGCGATGCAGGCGACGCTCGCGACGATGCTCGCCGAGATGTTCGACCCCGAGGCGCGCACGACCGGCGTCAACATCGGCTACCAGATCTCGAACACCCTCGGCGGCGGCCTCGCCCCGCTGATCTGCACCGCGCTGGTCGCGGCGGCAGGCGGGTCGTTCTGGCCGGTCGTCGTCTACGCCGCCGTCATCGCCGTGGTCGGCGTGATCGCCACCCTCAAGGCGTCGATCATCCCCGACGTCGAGGGCGCAGGACGCCTGCACGAGCTGGCTGCGACCGCCGCGGTCAAGACCGGCGCCTGAGAAGCCAGGGGGCGCTCGCCGAGCGCCCCCTTCCCCGGGGCGGATGCCGTCGCGCTCCGCCCCGGGGGATCCATCCCGACAGTCCGCCTCCGACAACGAGGAGCAGGCATGACCCGCATCGTCCTCCGCGGCGGCTCCGTGGTGACCGCGTCCGGCCCCGCACTCGCCGACGTGGCGATCGAGGAGGGGCGCATCACAGAGGTCGGCCGTGCCGACCCCCGGCCGGCCGACGAGGTCGTCGACGCCTCCGGCAGGCTCATCCTCCCCGGCTTCATCGACGCGCATTCCCACGCCGACGGCCTGCTGGCGGATGCCGAGATCAGCACCGCGCTGCTCCGCCAGGGCGTCACCACCGTGATCGCCGGGCAGGACGGCGTCTCCTATGCACCCGGAGACGGGGCCTACGCCTCCGAGTACTTCGCCGCCATCAACGGCCCGCACCCCTCGTACCGCGGCGGCGGCGTGGCCGCATTCCTCGCCGCGGCGGACGGCACCTCGCCGCTCAACGCGGCCTACGTCGTGCCCGCAGGGACGGTGCGCTTCGAGGTGCGAGGCCGTGACGACGGACCCGCCTCCGCCGACGAGCGGCAGCGGATGGCGGACCTGGTCGCGCAGGGGATGGCCGGCGGCGCCGTCGGCCTCTCGACCGGGCTCGACTACGTGCCCGGGATCTTCCAGGACGCCGAGGAGATCGCGGCCCTCTGCGCCCCGGTCGCTCGCGCCGGTGGCGTCTACGTCACGCACATGCGCGGCGGCTACGAGGCCAACACGGCCGCCGGTATCGCGGAGATCGCCGACATCTCCCGCCGGGCGGCCGCCGAGGCCGGCGCGCCGCTCCCGGTGCACGTCTCGCACTTCCACGCCGACGCCGACATCGTGCTCGAGCAGCTCGACGCTTTGGAGGATGCCGGCGTCGACGCGACCTTCGACGCCTACCCGTACGTCCGCGGCTGCACCCTGCTCGGCATGCCGCTGCTGCCGCCCGAGGTGTCGATGCTCCCCGCGCGGGAGGCGGTCGCCTTGCTCGCCGACCCGGCGCACCGGGAGTCCCTGCGCGAGATCGGCGTGGCCAGGGCCACCCAGAGCGCGAGCCTCGGCCCGGACTGGCCCGACATGATCACGCTCGCCCACCTCGCCGCTCCCGAGCTGGCCTGGGCGCACGGGCTCACACTGCGCGCCGCCGCCGAGCGCGCCGGCACCACGCCGATCGACTTCGCCCTCGACGCGCTCGCCGCCTCGCGGCTCGAGTGCAGCGCCGTCATGGCGGTGCGCAGCCCCCGCGCCGACGCCGAGCTGGCCCGCATCTTCCGGCATCCGGCTCACATCGGCGGATCCGACGGCATCTTCGTGGGCGCGCATCCGCATCCCCGCGCTGCCGGCACCTTCGCCCGCTACCTGCGGGTGTTCGTGCGGGAGCTCGGAGCCTGGTCATGGGCGGATGCCGTGCACCACCTCTCCGCGCTGCCCGCACGCCGATTCGGACTGGGGCGGCGGGGCGTCGTCGAAGCCGGCGCGATCGCCGACCTCGTGCTCGTCGACCCTGACGCCGTCGCCGACACCGCGACCTACGAGAGCCCGCGCGGCCACGCCACCGGCATCGACGACGTCTTCGTGGCCGGCATCCGCGTGCTCGCGGGCGGGGAGCCGACCGGCGCCCTGCCCGGCCGCGGGCTGCGCCGCACCGCCGCCGCATCCTGACCGAGGACCGCCCGGACCACCCGGGGCTCACCACAGACCTGATGTCAACAGAAGGGAAAGAGAACATGCCGAAGACCGGCTTCTACGCCGAGGGCGCACCCACCCCCGCCGGCCCGTACAGCCACGGGGTCGTCGCGAACGGATTCCTGTACACGGCCGGGTTCGGCCCGCAGGATGCCGCCAACGATCACGCCATCGCGGACAACGTCGGGGACCAGACCCGTCAGGTGCTGCGCAACATCCAGAAGGTGCTCGCCGTGCACGGCCTCACGACGGACGACGTCGTGAAGTCGACGGTGCACCTGCAGGACCTCGCGGACTTCGAGGAGTTCAACGAGGCGTACAAGGAGTTCTTCTCCGAGCCGTACCCGGTGCGCACCACCGTGGGCTCGCAGCTCGCGAACATCCTCGTCGAGATCGACGTCGTCGCCGCGCTGCCGCAGGACTGATCCCGCACGCAACCCCCTGACCCGTCCACGGTCCCGGGCGTAGCCTGTGGTCCGTGGACGGGTTCGCGGCGGTCGACTTCGGATTCGCCCGCGAGGTCCTGCAGCGGGGCATCGCGGCGCTCTATCTCGTCGCGTTCGTCTCCACGCTGAACCAGTTCCGGCCCCTGCTCGGCGAGCACGGCCTGCTCCCGGCGCCCGCGCTGCTCGACTGGGTCTCCCGCCGCGACACCAGGAAGCGGATGCTGAATCCGACGCTGTTCCGTCGCATCCGCTACACCGATCGACGCCTCGTCGCCCTGTGCTGGGCGGGCATCGTCGTCTCCGGTCTGCTCGTCGCCGGCATCCCGCAGCTCGGCCCGCCGTGGCTGCCGATGATCGCGTTCCTGCTGCTGTGGGGCGGGTACATGTCGGTCGTCAGCATCGGTCAGACGTTCTACTCGTTCGGCTGGGAGATGCTGCTCATCGAATGCGGCCTGCTCGCCGCGTTCCTCGGCTCGAGGGAGCAGCCGCCGCCCACCGTCGTGATCGTGCTGTTCTGGTGGCTGCTGTTCCGGCTGGAGTTCGGCGCCGGAATGATCAAGATCCGCGGCGGGCGGGAGTGGCGCGATCTCACCGCGCTGACCTACCACCACGAGACGCAACCGATGCCGGGACCGCTGAGCCGGCAGGCCCATCTGCTGCCGCGCTGGTTCCACAAGGGCGAGGTGCTCGGCAACCACTTCGCCCAGCTCGTCGTGCCCTTCTTCCTGTTCGCGCCCATCCTGTCCGTCTGGACGGACGGGCCGGTGCCGCAGATCGTCGGTGCGGTGGCGGCGGGAATCGTCATCGCGACCCAGTTCTGGCTCGTGCTCACCGGCAACTTCGCCTGGCTGAACTGGGCCACGATCGTGATCGCCTTCTCCGCGATCGGGCTCCCGGGTGCTCCGGTCGTTGAGCGAGCGCAGCGAGACGAAACGCCCGGGGCGATCGACGGCATCCCGCTGTACTGGTTCGTGATCACCTGCGCCCTCGGCATCCTGTACCTCGTGCTCAGCTGGCCGGCCCTGCGCAATCTGTTCGCGCGGCGGCAGCTCATGAACGCGAGCTTCAACCGCTGGCAGATCGCGAACGCCTACGGCGCCTTCGGAACGGTGACGAAGCAGCGGGTCGAGATCGTCGTCGAGGGGTCCGCGGATGAGGAGGGCTTCCACTGGCGGGAGTACGAGTTCAAGGGCAAGCCGGGTGACGTCCGCCGAACTCCGCGGCAGTTCGCGCCGTATCACCTGCGGCTGGACTGGCTGATGTGGTTCCTGCCGCTCGGCCGGTCGCTCGACGACTGGTTCACGGCGTTCCTGGTGCGGCTGCTGGAGGCGGATGCTCCCACCCTCGCCCTGCTCCGCGTCGACCCGTTCGACGGTGAGCGCCCGCGATGGGTGCGAGCGGTGACGTACCGCTACCGGTTCGCGACGCGTGCCGAGCACCGCGCCGACAGGGTGCGCTGGGTGCGCACCGGTCGTCGGGTGATCCTCGGCCCGTTCGGGCTGAGGTAGCGCCGCGTGGCGGCAGCCGGCCTCCGTGCGCCGGCGCCGCAGCTAGTCCGGATCGATGCCGTGCAGCCGGCGGACGATCTCCTCGGCCTGCGCGCGGTCGCCGCGGAGTATCGCTCCGGCGAGGGCTTCGAAGTCCGCTTCCGCGGCGGCGGCGAGCTCGGGCGGGACGAGGTACCCGCCGAGGTTCCTCTCGAATGCGTATTCCAGATCGCGCATATGCGTGTGATGCATCGGGTTGCCGGAGTGCTCGGAGAGGTAGGAGAAGAGGCGCCGGCGTGCGGTCGAGGCTTCCGCCGGCGAGCGGACGTACCGGCCGGCATCCCTGGCGAGCTGCGCGGCTTCGGCGCGTTCGTCGGGGCTGAGCAGGGGAAGTCCGGCGTGCACCGCGAACCCGGCCTGATAGCCCGCATAGGTCAGCGACTCCCGCACGGTTCGCGCGGTCACCGATGTCACCGCCGTCCGCCGGTTGGCGTAAATCTCGATGAAGCCGATGCTCTCGAGGCGCCTGAACGCCTCACGGACCGGGGTCCGCGATACGCCGTACTGTCGTGCGATGCGCTCGTCATTGAGTCTTCTCTGCGGCGGGATGTCTCCGCGGACGATCGCCTGCGCCAGCGCGCGGAAGACTGTCTCGCTCAGGGGCTCCGCCGGGCCGCGCGGTGCTTCGAATCTCTCTGGGCTCATGGGCCTCCTCCTCTCCTCAGAGGACCATGGAGGGGCCGTTTCATGATGCGGAGGCACCGATATCTTGGGATGCCAGTTCGGATCGGCGGCACAGCTGGGAGAACGCTCCCCAGGTGTCCTATAAAGGACGGTGCCCCGGACCGGCGTTCCTGGGGCTGGGGTCCTGGGGTTGGCCAGCAGACCTCGCGACGCCCCCGTCACGGGGTTCAGGGAGGGGCCGGCTCGTCGCCGGCTCCTCCCTCGATCGATCACGCTCAGGGTCTCCGCTCGGGAGGAGTCCTCACGTTCGGGCTGAGGATTCCGGCGCGGGGCTCCTCCCGAGCGTGCGTTCTCCTCCCGGACGCGCGGGGAGCGCGGCGAGCGCGGAAGGCGCGGGGACGCGAACCGGATGCCGGCCATGACCCGGCTCCCGAGCGCGGCGAAACGCCCCGGCCGGGGGTGAGACCCCGGTCGGAGCGTTCCGTCTCGCTCGGCGCGATCAACTGATCCTCTTGCGGTACGAGACCATCGCCAGCACGTAGGCGACGACGAGGATGCCGACGCACCAGGCGAGTGCCACCCAGATGTCGCTCCCCGCCGGCTGCCCGGCGAACAGGGCCTGGATCGTGTTCACGATCGAGGTGACCGGCTGGTTCTCGGCGAACCACCGCACCGGACCCGGCATCGTGTCGGTCGGCACGAAGGCCGAGCTGATGAACGGCAGGAAGATGAGCGGATACGAGAAGGCGCTCGCGCCGTCCACGGTCTTCGCGCTGAGCCCGGCGATGATCGCGAGCCAGGTGAGGGCCAGCGTGAACAGCAGCAGGATGCCGATCACTCCGAGCCATGCCGCGACGCTCGCCCCGGTGCGGAACCCCATCAGGAACCCGACGGCGAAGATGATCGCCAGGGTGATGATGTTCGCCACGAGGGACGTGATCACGTGCGCCCACAACACGCTCGACCTGGCGATCGGCATGGAGTGGAACCGCTCGAAGATCCCCGACTGCATGTCGGTGAAGAGCCGGAACGCCGTGTAGGCGATGCCCGACGCGATCGCGATCAGCAGGATGCCGGGAAGCAGGTAGTTCACGTAGTTCTCACTGCCGGTGCTCTGCTTGAGCGCCCCGCCGAAGACGTACACGAACAGCAGCATCAGGGCGATCGGGGTGACCGCGGTGGTGATGATGGTGTCTGCGCTGCGGAAGATGTGCCGCATGGAGCGGCCGGTGAGAGTCGCCGTGTCGGCGACGAAGTGCGTGCTCATGCTGCGTTCTCCCTTTCGGCTGCGGGGCCCGAAGACGGGCCGATGAGGGTGAGGAAGATCTCCTCGAGGGTGGGCTGCTTCTCGACGTACTCGACCTTCGCCGCCGGGAGCAGCTGCTTGAGGTCGGCGAGCGTGCCGTTCGCGATGATGCGGCCCTGGTGCAGGATCGCGATGCGATCGGCGAGCTGCTCGGCCTCGTCGAGGTACTGCGTGGTGAGCAGCACGGTGGTGCCGGTGTTCGCGAGCTCCTTGACGACCTCCCACACCTCGATGCGGGCCTCGGGGTCCAGGCCCGTCGTCGGCTCGTCGAGGTAGATGACCTCGGGACGGCCGACCAGGCTCATCGCGATGTCGAGCCGGCGTCGCATGCCGCCCGAGTACGTGCCGGCCTTCCGGCCGCCGGCATCCGTCAGCCGGAACTTCGCCAGCAGTTCGTCGGCGACCTGCCCTGGCTGCGGGAGGTGCCGCAGCTTCGCCACCAGCACGAGGTTCTCGCGTCCGGTGAGCACCTCGTCGACGGCGGCGAACTGCCCGGTGAGGCTGATCGACTTCCGCACCGTGAGCGGCTCGGCCGCGACGTCGTGCCCCTGCACGGATGCCGTGCCGGCATCCGCCTTCAGCAGGGTGGAGAGGATGCGGACCATGGTGGTCTTGCCGGCGCCGTTCGAGCCGAGGAGAGCGAAGATCGACCCCTTCTCGACCTCGAAGTCGACGCCGCGCAGGACCTGGAGATCCTTGTAGGACTTCTGGATGCCCTGCACCCTGATGGCGGTGGTGGTCATGATCGGCTCTCCTTCTTCTTCGCGTCGTCGACGGCCTTGATGAGGCGCGCCCGCTCCTTGTCGATCCACTGGGTGCCGCCGTACGCCTGGGCGTACGTCTCGGCGAACTCGACCGCATCGTCGCCGACGATGTCGCCGACCGGGGTGCCGTCGACGGCGGCGCGCTCCCAGAGGTCGGCGAGGTCGAGGAACATCTGCACGAGCGTGTCGCCGTCGGTGATCCCGCCGTAGTACATCGAGTACCGGTGCTGGGCGTTCGCGACCGAGCGGTAGGGCTCGGGGAGGGCGTCGAGGCGTGCCTTCGCCTGCTTGTACTGCTTCTTCTGCTCGAGCGATCCGGTGAGCGCTTCGATCCACTTCGCGGCCATGTCAGTTCTCCTTGTTGTTCGTCTTGTTCAGCTGTTCGATCTGCCTGGCGAGGAAGCTCCAGCTCTTCCAGAACTCCTCGAGCTCCTGCGATCCCTGCGCGTTGAGGGAGTACACCTTGCGCGGCGGTCCCTTCTCGCTCGGCACCTTCTCGACGTCGACGAGGCTCTTCTGCTCGATGCGCACGAGGAGTGCGTAGATCGTGCCCTCGGCGATGTCGGTGAACCCGTGCTCGCGCAGCCGTGCGGTGATCTCGTATCCGTAGGCCGGCTGCTCGGCGAGGAGGGCCAGGACGATGCCCTCCAGGGTGCCCTTGAGCATCTCGGTCATCTGCTTGCCCATCGGGTCCTCCTTTCGTTGTGTCTGTGTCGGTGGTGGTACTCAGTGTTGCTGGGTACCGGTACAAAGTAACACTGAGTACCGGTACTTAGCAACACCGAATAGCAAACTTTCTCGAAGGTCGTCGCGCTGCTGTTTCCTGCAGCCGCTGCGGAGAAAGACGCGGCGCGTGCCGAATTCAGTAGTGCGACGGGAGAGGGGCGTGCCAGGAATACCCAGGTGGGGTATCCTGGCGACATGGACGGTCGGCGGACGGCGGGCAGGATGCCGCTGCTGATCGCGCTCGCCGTGGCACTCATGCTCGGGCTTCTCGGGATGCACGTGCTCGGCGGACACGAATCCGCACACGCGTCGTCCGGCGCCGGCGGGCACGCGGATGCTCTCGCCGCGCCCGCCGCGCACGCCCACCCCGACGGTGTCGTACCGCCCCCGCATCAGCCGGCCGGAGCGCCCGCTTCCGACGCCGACGCGCACGCGGATGCCGCCGTCGTGCCTGCTTCGTACGCGGCAGAGCACGGGTCCGCCGCTGCGCCCGCGGATGCCGTGGCGCCGGCGACCTGCGCCGGCTGCGCCGACCTGCCCGCGCTGAAGGCGGCCTGCGTGCTCGCCCTGCTCGGCGGCATCCTGCTCCTGGTCCTGCCGGCGGGGTGGCGGATGCCGTCGCCGCCCTTGCTGCCGCTGACGCGGGTGCGCGCCGATGTCGTGCGACCGCGCGCGCCCTCCCTTCACATCCTCTGCATCAGCCGCACCTGAGTCGAGCGCGCTCCGCTCACCCGACTCACACGACTGAAGGAAGACAGAGATGAAGAAACCGATCGTGACCGCACTCGTCCTGGCGGGCGCAATCGCCCTCACCGGATGCTCGTCCGCCACGCCGACCGACCACCCGTCGATGCCCGGCATGGACCACTCGGCGAGCGACGCCCCGGCATCCGGAGCGAACGAGGCCGACGCGATGTTCGCGGCGATGATGATCGTGCACCACCAGCAGGCCGTCGACATGTCCGACCTGGTGCTCGGCAAGGAGGGCATCGACCCGCGCGTCGTCGACCTGGCCGAGAGGATCAAGGCCGCGCAGGCGCCGGAGATCGACAAGATGCAGGGCTGGCTCGACGACTGGGGCGTGGACGCCCCCGAGGGCGGCATGCATCGCGGCGACGGCATGATGACCGAGGACGACCTGGCCGCCCTGGAGGCGGCATCCGGCGCCGAGGCCTCGAGGCTGTTCCTGGAGCAGATGATCGTGCACCATGAGGGCGCGATCACGATGGCCGAGACCGAGATCGCCGACGGGAAGCACCCGGATGCCGTCGCCCTGGCTGAGGACATCGTCGCGGCGCAGGGCGAGGAGATCGCCGAGATGAAGGAGATCCTCGCGACGCTGTAGCCGACGTCACCGTTCACAACTCCTCAGAATCGCGGGTGAAACGCGGGGCTGAGGGGCGGGAACAGCGGTTCCGAGGCTCGTTCTGAGGAGTTGTGAACGGCCCGGCTCAGCCGACGGCGACCCGCACCGGGGCGCCCGCGGCGAGCGAGGCGCAGGCGGCATCGACGAGGGACACGGCCGCGATGCCGTCCTGCGGGCTCACGCGCACCGGCGTGCCGGCGGCCAGCGCGGAGGCGAAGTCGGCGAGCTGGGCGAGATACGGGTCCGATGGCGGGGAGACCGGAGCCGCAGTGTCCACCCGCAGCACTCCGTGCGTGCCGGCGATCTCGGCGGTGGACCGGAACGACGTGCCCGGCGCGAGCCATTCGGCGACGATCCTGCTCACGGCCCCGCTCGCGTGCGTGAGCACGACCTCCGCCGTCTGCGGCGGGGCGCCGCTCCCGGCCTGCGCGGCCGACACCTCCACCACGGGGCCGGCGAACCACAGCGCCTGATCGAGATCGTGGATCATCAGGTCGCGGATGACTCCGCCACCGGCATCCGCATCGAAGAACCACGCCGGTTCCGGAGCGGCGACCGTGCGCCGGAACCGCAGTTCGACGAGGTCGCCGATCGCCCCGGCATCCGCCTGCTCCTTCGCCCGTGCATAGTCCGCGAAGTACCGCACGACATGGGCGGGGAACAGACGGATGCCGGCGGCAGCGGCCGCGTCGGCCATGCGCTGCGCCTCGGCGGCATCCAGCGCCAGCGGCTTCTCGCAGACGACGTGCCTGCCGCGGGCGATCGCCGCGAGGGCGATGCCGGCGTGGGTGGGCGTGGGGCTGAGGATGTCGACGACGTCGACGCGGTCGAGCAGTTCGGCGAGGTCGTCGATCACCGCGAGGCCGTGCGTCGCGGCGAGCTCTGCCGCCCCGCCGCGACGGAGCAGCAGCACCTCCGCACCGATCGCCAGCCATCCGCTGATGTGCGGCGGGGCGATGCCGCCCGCTCCGACGATGCCGACGCGCAGCAGATCGCGATGCTCCATCGCACGAGCCTACGGCCCGCCGGTCACAGCCAGCGCTTGTACTTGAACACCCCGTACAGCCCCATGGCGAACGCGGCCATCGCGCCGATCGCGAGCGGGTAGCCATAGGTCCACTGCAGCTCCGGCATCACGTCGAAGTTCATGCCGTAGACCGTCCCGACAAGCGTCGGCGCGAAGATGATCGCCGCCCAGGAGGAGATCTTCTTGATCTCGTCGTTCTGCGCGAGGCTCGCCTCGGACTGCCGGCGTGCGACCAGAGCGGACTGCACGGTGAGTGCGTTCTCCAGGATCGCGCGGAACGAGTCCACGCGCTCGACGATGCGGATGGTGTGGTCGAGCACGTCGCGCAGCGACCGCTGCAGCTCCTCGTCGATGCGGTACTTGTCGGAGCCGCGGCGCAGCCACTCCAGCATCCCGGCGAGCGGATGGACGGCGCGCTGGAATCCGATGACCTCGCGGGACAGCTGGTAGATGCGCCGGGAGAGGGCGTCGTCGTCGCTGTCGCCGAACAGCTGGTCCTCGATCTCGTCGATGTCGTTCTCGAGTCCGGCCACGATCGGCTCGTACTCGTCGACGACCTCGTCGAGGATCGCGTAGAGCACCGCCTCCGGCCCCATGGCGAGGAGGTCGGGGTTCGCCTCCATGCGCCGGCGGACCGCGGCGAGGTTCGGCGACTCCGCGTGCCGGATCGTCACCACGAAGTCGGGGCCGACGAACAGGTGCAGCTCGCCGAACTCGATCGACTCCTGCTCGTCGCGGTAGCGGGCGGGGCGCAGCACGGCGAAGAGAGTGTCGCCGTAGCGCTCGACCTTGGATCGCTGGTGGCCGGAGAGCGCGTCCTCCACGGCCAGCGGATGCAGGTCGAACTCGCGCGCGACCGAGTGCACCTCCTGCGGGCTCGGCCGGTACAGGCCGATCCACGCGATGCCGCCGATCGCGCCGAGGGTGCGCGACGTGTCGTCGAGGTTCAGAAGGGTCTCCACGCGACGTCCGTGGACGTACACGCCGTTGTCGATGAGCGCCATGATGCGGCTCCGTTCTCGCGGGCGCACGCCGGCTTCGGCCGGGTGCGCGGATTCGTCGTCAGGATGCGGAGGACGCCGCCGACGGCTGCGAGCAGGGACGTGCGGACGCGGAGCGGATGCTCAACGCGAGAGCGCGGTCGAACGCGACGCAGCGGGGGCGGCGTCGTGACTATCACCGGACATCGCCATCACCGCCTTTCGAGTTCGCGGGTCACTCGACCCGACGGGCCAGCATACTCCGCTGTCCTGGCGGACGCACCCAGGTTCGCGCCTCGGCTGCGCGACGGATGCAGGCCGGGGGCTCAGGCCTCGGATGCCGGGGAGGAGGGCAGCTCGCGGGCGACCTTCTTCTCCAGCACCTCGACCGCCTCGTCGGAGAGCAGGATCAGGCCCTCGAGCTCGTCGCGCACCCTCTTGTACGCGACGTTGCGCTCGGCCTGCGTCGCGGACTCGTCGACGGCGACCTTGAGCAGCTGCTGGGCGCGCTCGAGGCGCTTGCGCTCGGCCTCGGTGAACGTCGAATCGCGCAGCCGGCGCGCGTCCTTCTCGGCGACCTCGAAGGCGACGGCGTACGCGCCGACCGCGTCGAGATACTCCGACACCTGCTGGTCGGAGACCTTCGCGTCGGCGGACGCCGGGCGCAGAGCATCCGCCGTCTTCTTCGCCCGCAGGAAGGCGGCGACGAGCGGCTGGCGGCCGTCGCTCATGGCGGGGAACGCGATGAGCTTGGCGACGTCGAGCTCGTAGTCCAGCCAGCGCGCGGTGATCTCGTCGTGCTCGGCGAAAAGCCGCTCGAGCAGTTGGCTGGGGGCGACGGATGCCGTCGTGTCGACGACCGCAGGTCCCTGCTTCGCCTGCCGGGTGAGGGCGCGCGCCTCGATCTCGGCGGTCTTCAGCTGCGCCTTCATCCTCAGCGTCTCGAGGCGGCGCTCATGGCGTCGGCGTGAGCCACGTTCCCAGGCCTTCGCCGCGCCGCCGGCGACTCCCATGAGCGGGAAGATGATCCACCACGGCACGGTGCCGAGCCAGGTGAAGAAAGGTTCCATGATGCCCACAGCCTACTTCGCGCTCCCGCTCCGCGGGGCGGTCGTTCAGGCCTCCAGCATCCGTTCGATGCGCTCGGCCAGCGCGTCCGGCGCCGCGTCCACCGCCACCGTCACTCCGGGCTCGTCGTGCGCGAGCGGCTCGAGCGCGTCGAACTGCGACTGCAGCAGCGCCGGCGGCATGAAGTGACCCTCCCGCGACTGCGCCTGCGCGGCCACCCGTTCCGCGTCGGCGTCGAGATGCACGAACACCGTGGCGGGGGCGAGCCGGTGCAGGCGCTCCCGGTAGCGCCGCTTCAGAGCCGAGCACGCGACGACCACGCCGTCGCCGGCGCGCAGCGCCGCGCCGACGCGGTCGAGCCAGGGCCAGCGGTCGGCGTCGTCGAGCGGGATTCCGGCGCTCATCTTCGCGATGTTCGCGGCGCCGTGCAGGTCGTCGGCGTCCACGAACACGACGCCGCGGCGGCGGGCGAGTTCCGTGCCGACCGTCGTCTTGCCGACGCCCGACACCCCCATCACCACGATGGGGCGTGCGGCGCCGCTCACCAGTCGTGCACCGTTCCGTCGGCCAGCCGGTTGTACGGCAGGTACGCCTGCTCGTACGGGTACTTCCCGGCCTCGTCGACGTCGAGCTCGACGCCCAGACCGGGGGCGTCGCCGGGGTGCAGCAGCCCGCCCTGCCAGGTGAAGCTCTGCCGGAACACCTGATCGGTCTTCGCGCCGTGGCGCATGTACTCCTGGATGCCGAAGTTGTGGATCGACAGCCCGAGGTGCATCGCGGCCGCCATGCCGACGGGGGAGATGTCGGTCGGGCCGTGCATGCCCGACTTGATCTGGTACATCGCGGCGTAGTCGAGCGTCTTCTTCAGGGCGCTGATGCCGCCCATGTGCGTGACCGCGCCGCGGACGTAGTCGATGAGCTGGTCGCGGATGATGTCCTTGAAGTCCCAGACGGTGTTGAAGATCTCGCCGATCGCCAGCGGCGTCGTGGTGTGCCGGCGCACCAGGCGCAGCGCCTCCTGGTTCTCCGCCGGCGTGCAGTCCTCCAGCCAGAACAGGTCGTACGGCTCGAGGTCCTTGCCCAGACGCGCCGCCTGGATCGGCGTCATCCGGTGGTGGCCGTCGTGCAGCAGAGGGAGGCCGGGTCCGAACTCGTTCCGCACCGCCTCGAACACTCCGGGCAGGTGGTTGAGGTAGGCGCGGGTGTCCCAGTCCTCCTCCACGGGACGCGCCCCGCGGCGCGCGGGCTCGTGGTCGTAGCGGGCCTCGCCGCCCCCGGTGAACGACGACTGCGAGGCGATGCCGTAGATGGCCTTGAGACCCGGTACCCCGGTCTGGATCCGGATCGCTCGGTACCCCTGCTCGAGGTGCTCGCGGACGGAGTCGAACAGCTGCGGCAGGTCGACCCCGGAAGCGTGGCCGTAGGCGAGCAGCCCGGTGCGGGAGGCGCCGCCGAGCAGCTGGTACACGGGCATGCCGGCCTTCTTGCCCTTGATGTCCCACAGGGCCATGTCGACGGCGGCGATCGCGGCCATCGTCACCGGACCGCGACGCCAGTAGGCGCTGCGGTAGAGGAACTGCCAGGTGTCCTCGATGCGGTCCTCGTCGGCGCCGATCAGCAGCGGAACGACGTGCTCGCTGAGGTAGGCGACGACGGCGAGCTCCCGGCCGTTCAGGGTGGCGTCGCCGAGCCCGGTGACGCCGTCGGCGGTCGTCAGCTTGAGGGTGACGAAGTTGCGGTCGGGGCTGGTGACGATCACCTCGGCCTTGTCGATGGGCATCGGTACTCCTCGAGCTGGGGCGCGGCGGCGGTGCACGCGCAATTTGTATGGCACTGATCATGAAATCACTGCCATACAAGTTTCGTCAAGCTATCGTGACGGTATGCCCGAGACCGAGACCGAGACCGAGACCGAGCCCGCCACCCGCCCGTCGGCGCGCGCTCTGGCCTACGGCCGCATCCGCGACGACATCATCGGCGGACGGTTCTCCCCCGGCGCGCTGCTCTCGGAGAACGAGCTCGCCGCCGCCCTCGGCCTCAGTCGCCAGCCCGTGCGCGAGGCGCTGCTGCTCATCGCGCAGGAGGGGCTCGTCGAGGTCCGTCCGCAGAGCGGCACCTACGTCACGCGCATCGACCCCGACCGCGTCCGCGAGGCGCAGTTCATCCGCGAGGCCATCGAGCTCACCTCCCTCGCCGCCTGCGAGACACCCACCGAGGAGGAGGAGCGGATGCTGCGCGCACTCATCGCGCGCCAGCGGACGGCATCCGACCGCGACGAGTTCTACCCCCTCGACGAGGATTTCCACCGCGCCCTGCTCGGCCTCGCCGGGCATTCGAACGCGTGGGCCGCCGTGAGCGCCGCCAAGGGGCACCTCGACCGCGCCCGCTACGTCGGCATGAGCGCCACCCGCGGCGTGCAGGACTACGTCGACGACCACGAGCGAGTGGTCGACGCGCTCGCAGCCGGAGACGCGGATGCCGCCATCGCCGCGCTCCGCGAGCACCTGCGGTTCGTGTTCGCCGATCTCGAGGCGGTGCGGGCGGAGCATCCGGAGCTCTTCGACGGAGCCCAGCCCGCGCGCACCGGGCGCCCGGGGCGGCGCTGACGCGCAACTCTCGGTCGTTGAGCGAGTGGCGCGAGGCGAAGCGGAGTCAGACGCGCGGCCGCCCGGCGGTCAGCCTCTGATCCGCAGCGGCCGCCGAACGAGAGAGCGGCACTGAGGTATCAAGCGATGCGCTGGCCGCGTATGTACACGTCGACAGGGCGGATGCGGTCGTCGCCTGGCGACCAGGTGAATCGGATCACATCCGCACGGGCACCGATGCGCCACGGTTCGCTCCCGTCGAGCAGCTTCGCCGGCGCGGAACTTGCGAGGTCCACGGCCAGCGCGAGCGACCCGGTCACACGCGCGGCGGTCGCGACGCCGACATCGAGAGCCTGGACCGAGCCGGCCAGGAACCCGGTCGAGACATGGCGGAGGGCGCCGTCTTCGGTGATCGCGACGCCACCGCCGATCGTCGATACGCCGCGGTCGATGAGCGCAGGCGGTGTCGCGACCGCGTCACTGACGATGAAGACGCCGTGGTCGCGCTTGGCCTCGATCATCGTCGCAAGCGTCGTGTCGGGAAGATGATGACCGTCTGCGATGATCCCCGCTGAGAGCCGACGCTCGGCGAGCTGCGTCCAGAGATAGTTGGGGTGCCTTGGCAGCATCGCATGAGCGCCGTTGCCGAGATGAGTGGAGAGCGTGGCGCCGGCGTCTACCACCGCGGCGATCTGAGCCTCATCGGCGTGGGTGTGGCCGATGGAGACGCGCACTCCGTGGGCGACCAGGAAACGCGTGGCCTCGACGGCATCTTCGTAATGAGGGGACAGCGTCACCACGCTCAGGAGACCTTCGGCGGCGTCGAGCCAGCCGGTCAGTTCCGCGATGGCCGGCGGGCGAATGTGCTCGAGCGCATGCACTCCTCGCGGGCCTTCCTCGGGCGAGAGGTTCGGCCCCTCGACGTGGATACCGGCCACCATGGCTGCGGCCAGCGGATCGGTGCGGGCACTCGCGATGGCAGCGATCCTGTCCCGCATGTCGGAGATCGACGCGGTGATCACAGTCGGCAGGAACCTCGTGACACCGCGCGCAGCGAGTGCGCGTGCCATCTCGGCGATGTGGTCGGGAGATGGCGATGCGGCGTTCGCGTCGCCGCGTTCCAGTCCGTTCACCTGGAGGTCCACCAAACCCGGTGCGATCCACGGCGTCTCGTCGTCGACCGGCACGGCGGACAGCGCTTTGATGCGGCCGTTGTCTATGACGACTTCCAGCCCGCCGCCGTGTACGTCTCGACCGCGGAGAACCGTCTCGGATAAGGGGCTCATGCTGTGGCGGGGAGAAGCGAGGCAGCCTCGCGGTCAACGTGTACCTCGCAGTGCGGATGCCGACGCAGCACCGTGCACGGCCAGGTGGCATCGACCTGCTCCTCCATCAGCGCACGCACGGCCTCCGCCTTGCGTGCGTCAGGGACGGCGCACACGAGGTGGCTGCCACGCAGGAGCGCGGGAATCGTGAGGGTGAGCGCATGCGTCGGCACATCATCGAGGGTAGCGAAGCACTCATCATCGACCTGCTGCATGCGACTCACCTCATCGAGATGAACCACGCGGACGGCCTTGGCATCGTCGAGCTGCGCGTCGGGCGGGTCGTTGAACGCGATGTGGCCGTTCACCCCGATGCCGAGACAGACCAGGTCGATCGGAGCCTCCGCGAGAAGTGCCGCGTACTCTGCGATCGCGGCATCTGGGCCGGCCTCGGTGCGCATCGGGTGGAAGGTCACGTCTCCGATCCTCGTCAGGAGGTGCTCGCGGAGCCAGTTGCCGAACCTCTGCGGCGCGGCGGGCGAGAGATCGACATATTCATCCATGTGGAGGATGGTCACCTGCTCCCACCTGATGTCGGGCTCCTCGGCGAGTGCCCGGTACACGTCGAGCTGACTCGGCGCCGCGGCGGCGATCATTCGCGCGGATCCGCGATCGGCGATGGCCGCACGCAGTGTCTCGGCGGCGGCATGGGCCGCGGCTGAGCCCATCGTGCCGCGATCGGGATGGACGTTCAGGCTGAACGAGGACGCACTCATGTTGTGCAAGAATAGTGCAACCGCTTGCAAAGTCAAGCCCGCAATTGCGGACAGCGCCACTATCGTTGAGCCATGACCTCGAAACGAAAGGGCAGGGTGACGCTCGCCGATCTCGCGCGAGCCGCCGGCGTGTCAGAGTCGACCGCGTCACGGGCCTTCACCCGCCCCGACCTCATCCGTGACGACACGGTCGAACGGATCAAGCGGCTTGCGATTGAGCTCGGCTACTCGGTCGACCCGCATGCCAGGGCACTGTCGACCGGTCGTACGCGGAACATCGCGCTCATCGTCCCGGACATCGCCAATCCCTTCTTCCCACCGCTCGTGCGCGAGGTGGAAGCCGGCGCGGAGCGCGCAGGCTACGCGGTGTTCCTCGGGGACTCGGATGAGCGCGCGGCCCGCGAGAAGGTGCTGATCGACAGGCTCGACATGCAGGTCGATGGCTTCGTTCTCGCTTCGTCGCGACTTCCCGCGGAGCAGATCCTCGAACTCGCGGAGCGAGTTCCGACCGTCTTGATCAATCGCGAGATCGAGGGCGTTCAACGCGTTCTCGTCGACGCGGCATCCGGTGTGCGTGAGGCGGTCGACCTGCTCGCCGCGATGGGGCACTCGACGATCGCCTACCTCGCGGGGCCACCGGAGACTTGGGCCGACCAGCAGCGCCGCGCCGCGGTTCTGGGGGGCGCCGCCGCGGCCGCCGTGACCGTGACTGTGATCGAGCTCGGCAGGCCCAGTTACGAGGCCGGGCGCGAGTGTGTCGGCTCGCTGATCGCGACCGGAGCCACGGCGGCGATCGCGTTCGATGATGTGATCGCGCACGGCGTGCTCGCCGGGTTCAGCCTCATCGGGTTGAATGTGCCCGCGGACTTCAGCGTGATCGGCTGCGACGACGTGCTTGCGGCGACGACGCTGCCCGCACTGACGACGGTGTCGGGCGGTTCGGCGGCGAGCGGGGCGGCCGCGCTGTCGACGTTGCTCGGGCTGATCGATGGCGCCGCACCTGTCGAGCGCACGGCGCTCGCCGCGCATCTCGTGCACCGCGCGAGTGTGGCGCCGGCCCGCAATATCCGTCGTTGACTTTGCAAGCGGTTGCATGATTCAATGCCCACATGACAGGCATTGTGATCGTCGGTGTGGCGCACTCGCACGTCGAGTACGCCCTCGCCGAACTCCGTGAGCGTCCCGACCTTCGTCTTGACGGAGTGCACGACCCCGACCAAGAGGCCGCAGCGGGCATCGCTGCCGAGTTCGGGGCCCCCGTGCTCTCTTCGCTCGACGAGGTCCTCAGGCTGCGATCGTCGATCGTCGTCTGCGCGGGCGTCTACAGCGAGCGCGCAGACATCGTGCTGGCCGCACTGCGCGGCGGTGCGGATGTGCTCTGCGACAAGCCGCTGTGCCTCGATCTCGACGAACTCGCCGCCATCGAGGCGACCGCAGCGTCGACGGGCCGCAGAGTCGCGCTGATGCTCGAGAAGCGCACGTATCCCGAGACCCTCGCTCTCACGGAGGCCATCGAAGAGGGGCGTCTCGGCGTCCCGGTCGCGCTCGCGTCCTGGGCACCGCACAAGCTTCTCCGGGAACAGCGGGCACCCTGGTTCCTTGACCCCGACAACTATGGAGGCATCCTCGCCGATCTCCTGGTGCACGATGTCGACATCGCACTGCAGATCACCGGAGCCACCCGCGGCACGGTCCGCGGATGGCTGGGTCCTACGATCGAGACCGGATTCCACCTGCAGGGCGGAGCGACAGTGGTCCTCGACGACGGAGACGGCGACGGCGTCAGGCTGAGCGCCGAGGTCGACTGGCTGACACCGAGCGGGTCCGACATCCACGGCGACTATCGCCTGCGGGTGGTGGGCGCGGAGGGTACGGCCGAGGTCTACTGGGGCCGGGGCGTGTTCGAGCTGACCACAGCTTCCGAGCCGCGTCATTCGCCCAGGGCACCGCGCGGACGCCGTCCGGCGCAGGACGCGCTCGACGCGCTGCTGGCCGGAGGAGCGGATGCGGACCGCGCGACCCGCGACGCCATCGTCGCCACCCGCATCGCACTCCTCGCCGAACGGAGCGCCCGAATGGGTGGCGTCGAACTGAACTGGGAGGCCTGAGCATGCTCGAAGTCGCCATCATCGGCGCCGGGTTCATCGGCGGCGTGCACGCGCGTCTGATCGATTCGATCGACGGCGCGCGAGTGAGCGCCGTGATCGACAACCGCGCCGACCGTGCCGAGGTGCTTGCCGCACCGCGCGCCGCGCACACGGCATCCTCGCTCGACGAACTCGCCGATGCCGGCCGCCTGCCTGACATCGTCAGCATCTGCACCGTCAGCGCCGGCCACGCGGATCTCGCGATCCGTGCCTTGGAGCTCGGTTGCCATGTGCTGGTGGAGAAGCCCGTGGACATCAGCATCGACGCCGCGGATCGCCTCGCGGACGTGGCAGCCGCGGGCGATCGCGTGATCAGCGTTGTGAGCCAGCGGCGATTCCTCACTACCTCCGTCGCGTTGCGAGAGGCCGTCGATGCGGGCCGGCTCGGCCGGCTCACGGGCGGCACCGTCGAGTCGCCGTTCTTTCGCGCACAGTCATACTACGACTCGGGCGACTGGCGGGGCACGGTGGAGCACGACGGTGGCGGCGCGCTGATGAACCAGGGCGTCCATGCTCTGGATCTGCTCCTGTGGTTCCTCGGACATCCGCGCAGCATCGCCGCGATCACCGCCTGCGTCGCGCACGAGCGTATCGAGGTGGAGGACGTCGCCGGCGCCGTGCTCGGATTCGAGTCGGGCGCCGTCGGCACCGTCTTCGCGTCGACCGCAGCCTATCCGGAGGGCAGTGTGCGCCTGTCGGTGTTCGGAACGGAAGGATCGGCCACGATTGCCGCCGGCCGCCTCGTCATGCGCTACAACGATGCGGACGAGGTCATCGAAGACACCGCGCCAGAGGGATGGACGACCGTCGATTGGGCGCACCGCGCGCAGTATCTGGATGTGCTCGACGCCATCACCGCACGCCGTCCTCCTGCCATCGGGGTCGCCGATGGGCGCCTCGCCTTGGCATCCGTCGTCGGCGTCTACGAGTCCGCGCGCGTGGGCCGCACCGTCCCTGTTCCTCGATCCCGACATGACCACTCACTCCAGACGGACCCTGCCGTCGACACAACCAACCAATGGAGGTAGGCACCATGCACCGCACAGCTCGACTCACAACCGCACTCTTCGGACTCACCGCCGGCGCGCTCCTCGTCTCCGGCTGCGGGCCGGCGACGGAGACCACGCCTGAAGGCGGCGGCGACGTCACCATCCGCTTCGCCTGGTGGGGATCGGATGCCCGGCACACCGCGACCGAAGCCGCTGTAGACGCCTTCGAGGAGGCGAATCCCGGCATCACAGTCGAAACCGAGTTCGGCGACTGGGGAGGATACTGGGACCGTCTCGCGACGCAGACCGCGGGCGGCAACACGCCCGATGTCGTGCAGATGAGCGACGCTTATCTCGCGGAGTATGCGGGACGTGGAGTGCTGCTGCCGCTTGCTGATCGCCCCGAGATCGACATGACGGCGCTCGATGACGCCGGCGTCGACAGCGGTGAAGTCGACGGCGAGGTGTACGCGTTGCAGGCAGGCGCCAACTTCCCTGCTGTGCTCGCGAACCCCGCCCTCTTCGCTGCTGCGGGCATCGAGATGCCCGATGACGCGAGCTGGGACTGGAGCGACTACGAGGAGATCTCGGCCGCATTCGCGAAGGCCGGCACCGGTGCTGCCGGGACGGATTCGATCATCGGCGATCCGATCACCAACGCATGGCTGCTACAGCGCGGCGATGCACTCTTCACCGCCGACGGCGAGGTCGGCTTCGACCCCGACGGTCTCACCGGCTACTTCGAACTGGTGTCAGGACTCAGCTCGTCGGGCGGTGCGCCGGAGGCCTCTGTGATCACCGAGCAGATGGTGCTCTCCCCTGATCAGTGGGGGATCGCCACAGGCAAGAGCGCAATGGGGTTCGCATGGTCGAACCTCCTGACGACTATCGAGGGCTCGCTCGGCTCTGAGCTCGAACTCCTGCGGCTGCCCTCAGACGGCGAGGAGAGCGGCATCTACCTCCGCGGAGCGATGTACTACTCGATCGCGGCGAGCTCGAAGCACCCCGCTGAATCGGCGAAGCTCATCGACTTCCTCCTCAACGACGAGGCGGCGGCGGACGAGCTCCTGGCGGAGCGGGGTCTTCCCCTGAACACCGATATCCGTGAGTACATCGCCGACAAGGTGTCCGAGCCGGAACAGAGGCTCATCGCGTTCACCGTCGACTACTCCGATGCTTTCGGCAAGGCTCCGGCAGTTCCGGCCGTGGGCGGCGGTACCTACGACCAGGTCGTCCAGCGAGGGATCTCGGACGTGCTGTTCGGCACGATCTCACCTCAGGAGGCATCGCAGCGGGTCCACAAGGAACTCAGCGACCTTCTGATCGCAGCGGGATGACAGACGAGATCGTGACTGCCGCTGTCTCCGCCGCACGTCCCCGCCGCGCCCTCGCGCGGCGGGGATTGCGGGAGTCTCTTGCCGCCTACGGCTTCCTTGCTCCGTGGATCATCGGCATGGTCGCCTTCACCATCGGTCCGGTGATCGCCTCCTTCGCCCTTTCTTTCACGAGATACAATCTGCTCCAGCCGCCCGCATGGATCGGTACGCAGAACTACGAGCAGATGATGCAGGACGAGCGTCTGCATCACTCGCTCGGCGTGACATTCACCTACGTTGCGCTGGCCGTTCCCCTCCAGTTGATCGTGGCTCTCGGCTTGGCGATGTTGCTTGATCAGGGCCTGCGCGGGATGTCGTTCTATCGCTCCGCCTTCTATCTGCCCTCGATGCTCGGAGCATCCGTGGCCATCGCGGTGCTGTGGCGCCAGATGTTCGGTGCCGACGGGCTCGTCAATCAGGTGCTGGCGATGTTCGGTCTCGAGGGTGCGAGCTGGATCGCGAGTCCGGACACGGCGCTCGGAACGCTCATCGTCCTGCACGTGTGGACGTTCGGCTCGCCGTTGGTGATCTTTCTCGCGGGTCTGCGCAACGTGCCTCGGATGTACTACGAGGCAGCGCAAGTCGACGGCGCAGGTCCCGTGCGGCGATTCCTGTCGATCACGCTGCCGCTCCTGTCCCCCATCATCTTCTTCAATCTCATCCTGCAGGTGATCGGCGCTTTCCAGACCTTCACGCAGGCGTTCATCGTCTCCAACGGAACAGGCGGACCGTCCGACGCGACCCTGTTCTTCACTCTGTACCTCTATCAGAAGGGGTTCCCCGGGTTCCAGATGGGCTACGCATCGGCGATGGCCTGGCTTCTTCTGGTCATCGTGGCGGGGGTCACCGCGCTGAACTTCTGGATCTCGAAATGGTGGGTGTTCTATGAAGACTGAAGTGGGTGAGACCGAGGCGATCGTCGTCAGCGGAGACCGTCACCGTGACGTGAATGTGGGTGTCGCGGCGTCGCGGCGCAGCATCGCCGGGGGTATCCGCACCATCCTGAAGCACGTCGGCCTCGTCGCCCTGGCCGTACTCATGCTGTACCCCGTCGTCTGGATGGTAGTGAGTTCCTTCCGGCCGACGGTCGACATCTTCAGCTCACCCGGTTTGTCGTTCGAGGGGTTCACGCTCGAGAACTACACGCTGGGCTGGGACGCGCTCTCAGAGCCCTTCGGGCGATACTTGCTGAACTCGGCCGTGGTGGTGCTCGGCGCGATCATCGGCAACCTGGTGTCGTGCTCCCTCGCGGCCTACGCCTTCGCGCGACTCGCGTTCAGGGGACGCAGATGGATGTTCGGCCTGATGCTGCTCACGATCATGCTGCCGCTGCAGGTGATCATCGTGCCGCAGTACATCATGTTCAACTCGGTGGGCTGGGTGAACACGGTCCTCCCGCTCATCGTGCCGAAGCTCTTCGCGACCGACGGCTTCTTCATCTTCCTGATGGTGCAGTTCATTCGCGGTCTGCCACGAGAACTCGACGAGGCCGCACGGATAGACGGTTGCGGGCACTTGCGCACCTTCTGGCAGATCCTGCTGCCGCTGATGACGCCGGCCCTCGCGACGACAGCGATCTTCACGTTCATCTGGACCTGGAACGACTTCTTCAGCCAAGTGATCTACCTCACCTCGCCGGAGTCCTACACGGTGCAGCCCGCGTTGCGCGCCTTCCTCGATTCGCAGGGTCAGAGTTCCTGGGGTCCGCTGTTCGCAATGTCGGTCATCTCGATCGTCCCCGTCTTCCTGGCCTTCCTCTTCGGTCAGAAGTACCTGGTTCGCGGCATCGCGACGACGGGGCTCAAGTGAGGATGCATGAAGCATCGGCGGGCGAGCTCTCCGGCGAGCTCGCCGCGTCGCGGCGTCTGTGTCGGAGCGCAGGGATACTGCCGCCGGTGCGCATCGTGCACCTCGGCCTCGGCGCGTTCCACCGGGCGCATCAGGCCTGGTACACGGCTCATGCCGACCCTGCCGGCGAGTGGGGGATCGCGGCGTTCACCGGTCGCGGACCCGCAGCGGCGCACGTTCTCGGGGCGCAGGAGGGCTTGTACACGCTCATCGAGCGCGGTCCGGACGGGGATCGGTACGAGACCGTGACGTCGATCGTGGAGACTCACGATGCCTCCGAGACGGCGGCGCTGCGGGCACTGGTGTCCAGACCGGAAGTGACCGTGGTGACTCTGACGGTCACCGAGAAGGGTTATCACCTCGACGCGTCCGGAGCGCTGGACACGGGCGATGCCGATGTCGTGGCAGACAGCGTGACGCTGCGGCGGAGTGAGGCCGGAGCGGCTGCCGTGGAGGACGGAGCGCTGCGGACGATGCCTGGTCGACTGCTCTGGGCGCTGCTCGGCCGAGCGGAATCCGGGGCCGGGCCCATCGCAGTCGTGTCCTGCGACAACCTTGCCGGCAACGGCGCAGCGGCGCGCGCTGCGGTGATGGGACTGGCGGAGCTCGTCAACCCGGCGCTGGCATCGGCCATCGAGGTCGACTGGATCCACACCTCGATAGATCGCATCACACCGCGCACGACCGTCGCCGATATCGAGGCCGTGGCCACACGCACCGGCATACTCGATCTCGCGCCCGTCGTGACGGAGCGGTACTCAAGCTGGATACTCAGCGGCCGTTTCCGCGCGGCTCGGCCGCGGTGGGAGGACGCCGGCGCCCTGTTCGTCGATGTACTCGAGCCGTTCGAACGGAGAAAGCTGTGGATGCTGAACGGGGCCCACTCGCTGCTGGCCTATGCGGGAATCGGGTTCGGGCACACGACCGTCGCTGAGGCCATTGCGGATGAGCGATGCGCGAAGGCGGTCGGACGACTGTGGGACCTGCATGCACGGCTTCTCTCGGAGAGCGGGCGCGATCTCGATCTCGACGACTACCGATTGGCGCTCGCCGCACGATTCGCGAACTCGGCGATCGCACATCGCCTGGATCAGATCGCCGCGGACGGCAGTGTCAAGTTGCGCAGCCGCATCGTCGAGGTCGTGCAGCGCGAACGCTCAGCCGGAGGGTCGGCAGATGCCGCCCTCCGAGTGATGGCCGAGTGGATTCGCTTCGTCCTCGCCGCGTGCGAGGCCGGCCGGATCATCGAAGATGCCGCAGCCGCGGAGATCGTCGCGGCGGCGGCCGCGTCGGATCCAACGCGAGGGTTGCTGGCGCTGATCGCGCCAGAGCTCGCCGACGACGAGGCGATCCTCATGCGTGTCATCGGCATGCTCGCTACGCCGCTGGACGTCGTCGGCCACCGATGAGCGGGCGGCCCGTCGCCCGAGGGCGTGCGGGGCCGTGGTGCGCATCCGGGCCGGGATCGGGCACCGGCCCGGATGCGGATCTGATCAGCCGCGCTGCGCGCGCTCGACGAGGGCGACCATCTCGTCTCGCGGCAGCGGGAAGCCGTCCAGGCGTCCGACCGGGAAGTTGCCGAGGAGCTTGAGCAGCTGGCTGTCCGCCCCGAACTTCTCCTCGATGCTCGCACGCAGCTCGGCGCCGACCACGGGGTCGTCGAGCATCTCCTCGATCGACGAGTTCAGCGTCGCGGGGAGCGTCACCTTCTCGCCCTCGAGCGTGACGGTGATGGAGGTGCGGATGTCGCGGCTGGACGCGCCGACCTCGACGACGTAGTCGCCGCCCTCGACGATCCAGCGGTCGACGCGGACGTCCCAGTAGGCGAGATCGGCCCGGCGGATGCGCAGCGAGACCTGCGCCGTGCGCCCCGGCTCGATCTCCACCGAGGAGAACGTCTTCAGCTCGCGTGGCGCGCGCTGCACGGACGAGCCCGGCACGGAGACGTACACCTGCACGACCTCGCGGCCGGCCCGCGGTCCGGTGTTCGTGACCGGCACGGTGACGACGACGTCGCCCTCCGCCGTCGTGGCGGCCGCCGCGGCGCCGTAGGTGAAGCTCGTGTAGGAGAGCCCGTGGCCGAACGGGTAGGCGACTTCCATCCGGCGGGCGTCGTACCAGCGGTACCCGACGAGCAGGCCCTCGCCGTAGTGCACGTGCCCGTGCTCGCCGGGGAAGCTGCCGTACGCCGGGGTGTCCTCCAGTCGCAGCGGGATCGTCTCCGCCAGGCGGCCGGAGGGGTTCACGGCGCCGAACAGCACGTCGGCGGTGCCTCCGCCCCCGGCCTGGCCGAGCAGCCACGCCTCGAGGATCGCGGGGACGCGGTCGGCGAACGGCAGCGCCACGACGCCGCCGTTCGACAGCACCACGACGATGTCGCCGTTGACCTCCCGGATCGCGTCGAGCAGCTCCAGCTGTGCGGCGGGGAGGTCGATGTGCGTGCGGTCGAAGCCCTCGGACTCCTCGTGGGCGGGAACGCCGAGGAACAGCACCACGGTGTGGGCGGATGCCGCTGCGGCGACGGCCTCTTCGCGGAGGGCTGCGGCCTCCTCCGCCGCAGGCGCCTCCTCTCCGATGGTGAACCCGGCGGCGAAGGTGACTCCGCCGGTGCACTTGTGCCGGATCTCGTCGAGGGCGCTGTCGACCCTGGTCGGATTGATCTGCGAGGAGCCGGCGCCCTGGTAGCGCGGCGTGCGCGCGAACTCGCCGATCACGGCGAGGTTCGCGGTGCGCCGCAGCGGCAGGATCCCGCCCTCGTTCTTCAGCAGCACGATCGAGCGGCCGGCGGCCTCGCGGGCGAGGGCATGGTGCGCCGCCACATCCAGGGGACCGGATGCCGCGGGGCGGGCCTGCGCCTTGCGGGCGAGGTCGATGAGCCGGTCGGCGACCGTGTCTAGTGCGGACTCGGCGAGGCGGCCGTCGCGCACGGCCGTGACGATCTCGGCATCCGTCCGTCCGCCGCTGCCGGGCATCTCCAGGTCCATGCCGGCGGCGACGCCGGCGACCCGGTCGCTGACCGCACCCCAGTCGGAGACGACGATGCCCTCGAAGCCCCATTCGTCGCGGAGCACCTGGGTGAGCAGCCAGGGGTCCTCGGAGGCGTAGACGCCGTTGATCCGGTTGTACGAGCACATCACGGTCCACGGCTGGGCGTCCTCGACGACGCGCTGGAAGCCGCGCAGGTAGATCTCCCGCAGGGTGCGGGGATCGACGTCGCTGGAGACGCGCAGCCGGTCGGTCTCCTGGTTGTTCGCGGCGTAGTGCTTGAGCGAGGAGCCGACGCCCTGAGACTGGATGCCGCGCACCAGCGCCGCCCCCATCACGCCGGAGACGATCGGGTCCTCCGACATGTACTCGAAATTGCGGCCGCACAGCGGTGAGCGCTTGATGTTGATGCCGGGGCCGAGGATGACGGCGACGTCCTCGATCGCCGACTCGTTGCCGAGGGCGACGCCGATGCGCTCCGCGAGCTCGGGGTCGAAGGAGGCGCTGAGGCCGACGGCCGGCGGGAAGCACGTCGCCGGGATGCTGCCGGCGAGTCCGAGGTGGTCGGTGGCACCGCCCTGCTTGCGCAGGCCGTGAGGGCCGTCTGTCAGCATGAGGGACGGGATGCCGACGCGCTCGATGCCCTTCGTCGTCCAGAAATCGGCGCCGCTGGTGAGCGCCGCCTTCTCCTCGAGCGTGAGATCCGCGGCGCGTGCGCTGGTGGGTTCGGACATGACTCCCTCTTCTTCGCTTCTTCGCGTCGGCACCGATCCTCGGGCGGCGGGCCGTGGAGAAACCTTATCCATGAGGGTTTTCGGCGGCAAGCTCCCAGCGATCTTTCAGAAATGACTTGTGGCCGGAAACCATAACGGTCTAGGTTTTCATTCACAGCAGTGGAGTTGCCCGAGAAGCGTGCGCGCGAAAGCTCCGCTCAGTCCAGCCAAAGGAGGCAGGTTATGAGTTCTGTCAGCGGATCAGCCGCAGGTAGCCCGTCAGGGATGACGGCGGCGAGTGCCGTCGCATCGCACGAGCACCACTGGTTCAAGGAGCCGACCGAGCCGGCGAAGAAGGGATATGTGGCCTGGCTGCTGCTCGCGCAGCTCTTCTTCTTCATCGCGCTGCTCGGCCCGGCGATCGTCGGTATCGGTATCAAGATCCAGTCGCTGGTCCATGCCGGGGCGATCCTGGAAGACGGTGCCACGGCCGCCGCTGCCGTTCTCGGTGGTGTGGGTGCCCTGTTCGCGACGGTCGCGAACGTCGTCTTCGGTCGCGTGTCCGACCGCACGACGAGCAAGTGGGGCCGCCGCCGGATCTGGATCGTGCTGGGCACGGTGCTGATGACGATCGCTTTCGCGGTCATGGCGCTCGCGCCCGACCTCACCATGGCTACTGTCGGGTGGGCTCTCGCGCAGCTCGGCGCGAACATGACGCTCGCTCCCTTCATCGCGACCATCTCCGACCAGGTGCCGAAGTTCCAGCGCGGCACGATCACGGCGGCGCTGGGAATCGCCCAGAACCTGGGTATCCTCGGCGGCGTCTACGTCGCGCAGTGGTTCGCGGCGGACCTCTTCATCATGTTCGTGGGCCCGTCGATTCTCGCGATCCTCGTGCTCGTGATCTTCGCCTTCGTGCTGCCCGACCAGGTTCTTCCGGTCAAGCCTCCGGCGATGAACTTCCGCGAGTGGGTCGAGACCTTCTGGGTGAGCCCGCGCAGCAACCCGGACTACGCGCTGGCATGGTGGTCGCGCTTCCTGATCACGTTCGCCAGTTTCGGGTTCACTGCGTTCAGGTTCTTCTACCTGCTCAACCACGTTGATGTGCCCGAGGCGGACATCCCCGGGGTCATCTCGCTGAGTGTCTTGATCTACACCATCGCCCTCGTCCCCGCGAGCATCATCGCCGGTCGCATCTCCGACAAGATCGGCCGACGCAAGGTGTTCGTCTGGAGCTCCACGGCGCTGTTCGCCGTCGGCACCTTCGCGCTGATCTTCATCCAGGACGTCACCGCCTTCTACGTTCTCGAGGCGCTGCTCGGAATCGCCTACGGCATCTACGTCGGCGTCGATCTGGCGCTCGTGGTGGACGTTCTGCCGAACCCGGATGACGCCGGAAAGGACCTCGGCGTGTTCAACATCGCGAACGCGCTTCCGCAGACCTTCGCCCCGGCCATCGGCGGCTTCGTCGTCTACGTGGGCAGCGCGAACGGCAGCAACTACGCCCTATGGTTCTCAGTCTGTGCGGTAGCGGCTCTGATCGGCGCCGCGGTCATCTTCCCGATCAAGAAAGTCAGATAAGCGCCGGGAGGGCAGAGGCCGGCGGGATGGCGGACAGGTCGGGGGGCCGAGTCCGTCATCCCGCCCGTTTTGGCTCGCTGACCTCGGTATCACGTAGACTCCGACGCAGGCATGTCATGCGGGCGGAGCCGCCCGCACGGATGACGCGAGCTTCTGTGGAGGGGGCATCATGAGTCGTGGCGCCTACGCCAAAGGAGTGGCGAAGCGCGAGGAGATCCTCGAGGTCGCCCTCGAGGTGGTCGCCGAGCTCGGATGCCGCAACGCCTCCAACCGCGAGATCGCCCGCCGCGTCGGCCTGAGCCAGGCCGGCCTGATGCACTACTTCGGCTCCCGGGAGGAGCTGTACATGGCGGTGCTCCGCGCCCGCGACACGCGTGACACCACGACGTACTGGGAGCCCGAGCACAGCTTCAAGGCCTTCCTCGACATCATCGGCCACAACACGCAGGTGCCAGGGCTCGTGCAGCTGTACGTGGAGTTCTCCGCAGAGGCCAGCATCGGCAAGCATCCGGCGCACGACTTCTTCGTGGAGCGCTATGCCTGGGTCAGGGAGCTGTCGAAGGAGTCGGTCCGCGCCGCGCAGGAGAGCGGCGAGTTCGGCCCGAACGTCGACCCCGACCTCGTCGCCGACATGGTGATCGCCGCCGCCGACGGCCTGCAGCAGCAGTGGCTCCTCGACCGGTCGATCGACATGGTGGCGCGCCTGCAGGCGCTGTGGAACGGCATCGCCGCTCTCTCGAAGATCCCCGCCGAGGGCTGAGCCCGGCTGTCGCTGCGCCCCGGCCGGTGACGCGGGCGCCGCGAATCCCGTAATGCCTCTGGTTTTTGGCTCCCGGGAGGGCTAGGTTCTCAGCGTCGACGGATCTCCGCTCGGCATCCGCGGTTCTCGACGGCGAAAGCGAGCGGCAGATGATCGATGATCGTGCGACGGTGTTCCTCCGGTTCTCCCGGACGGCGCCCGCTCTGTCGGATCTGGAGAGACTGGCGGAGTCGATCGAGCGCGACGCGGCGACGGCCATGGGGTTCGCCGGAATGCAGGTCTCGCTGCTGACCTCCGAGGTGCTGGAGCGTGCGATCGCCGTGCACTTCCGCTCGGAGCAGGATCTGCACGCGTGGCTCGATCGGGCCGGCGGTCTGCGGGAGAGCGGGCCGGTGGCGGGGATGGAGCTGTTCGTCGCAGACCATCCGCTGAGCCCCGGCGTGCTCCTGGTCAGGGACGCCCCGGCGCCGGGCCACGAGGCGGCGTTCATCGAGACGGCGGAGCATCTCGCCGGCCTGGAGTCGCGCTATCCGGGGTACGAGGGCTCGAGCGTGTTCCCGCCGATCGGCGAAGAGCAGCTGTGGGCGACCGTCATCCGCTTCCGCACCGGCGCGCATCTCGAGGCCTGGCTGTCCTCGCCTGAGCTGCGCCGCGCCCGGCCGGAGCGCCGCTCCCATCTGGCGACGGACACCGTGATCACGACCTCGGTGTCGACCTCGCTCGGATCCACCGTCCGCGTCGCCGGCGGCCACGCCGAGGTGACCCCGGCGTGGAAGACCTCGATGATGATCCTCCTCGTGCTGTACCCCGGCGATCATGCTGCTCAACAGGTTCCTCAACCCGGTGATCCACCTGTTCGCGCCGCAGCCCTGGTTGGCGGTGTTCCTCAGCATGGCGATCAGCATCGTGCTGCTGACCTGGGTGCTGCTGCCGGTGGCCGCCAGGCTCCTGAAACGGTGGCTCGACCCGGTCGAGGGGTCGCGGCCGGCGGTGAATCTCACCGGGATCGCCGTGATCTGCGCGGGCTACGTCGCATCGCTCGCGGTGTTCGCGGTGGTCCCGGTGCTCCAGCTGGGCTGAACGGCGGCCCGGTTCAGCCCTCGACGGCGAAGCCGATCCGCTGCGCCCACTCGTCGCGGCTGGAGCGGCCGACCCGCAGCTCGAACTCCCCCGGCTCGACGGTGCGGCGGCCCGCGGCGTCCACGATCGTGAGCTCGGACACGGGCAGCTCGATGCGAATCCGCCGCTCCTCGCCGGGCTCGAGCGCGACCTGGCGGTAGGCCTTCAGCTCCTGCTCCGCCCAGCTCACCGAGGTCACCCGGTCGCTGACGTACACCTGCACGGTCTCGATCGCCGGCCGGTCGCCGACGTTGCGCAGCGTGATCTCGGCGGCCACGGTGCCGTCGGCGAGAAGGACGGATTCATCGAGGGCGAGGTCCTCGTACTCGATCCAGGTGTACGACAGACCCTCGCCGAACGCCCAGACCGGAGACTGGTCGAGGTCCGCGTAGCGGTCGCCGTGCTGACCGCGGATCTGGTTGTAGTAGGTCGGCTGCTGTCCCGCGTGCGCCGCGAACGAGATCGGCAGGCGGCCGGCCGGCTCGATGAGGCCGAGCAGCAGCTCCGCGACGGCCTGTCCGCCCTTCATGCCCGGGTTCGCGGCCCAGACCGCGGCCGCGGCGCCGTGGACGGATGCCGGCAGCACGAGCGGCTTCGACGCCACGAGCACCACGATCACCGGCTTCCCGGTCGCGATCAGCGCGTCGAGCAGGGCCCTCTGCCCGCCGATCAGCTCCAGGGTCGCCGTCGACCGGCCCTCGCCGACGAGTTCGATCCGGTCGCCGACCACGGCGACCACCCAGTCGGCGCGCTGAGCGTCGGCGACGGCATCCGCGATCAGCTGCGCATCGGGCTCTGCGGGGCGCACGATCGGCGGCCGTGGCTGGCCGTCCTCGAAGGTCTCGCCGCGCGGGTCGGGCTCGAGGGTGAGGATCTCCGCTCCCGGCGCGTGCGTGATGCTCCAGTTCGCCGGCACATGCGCGCGGATGCCGTCGAGCACCGTCGTGATCATCTCCCGCGGCTGCCCGTCGAGCCAGCCGGCCTGTCCGGAGCCGCCCGCCCAGTCGCCGAGCTGCGTCTGGGCGTCGTCGGCGAGCGGGCCGATCACGGCGATGCGCCGCGGGGCCGGGTCGCCGTCGGCCGCGCGTCCCGCCGCATCCGCGACGTAGCCGCCGGCGAGCGGCAGGGTCTGCTCGTCGTTGCGCAGCAGCACGAGCGATCGGCGCGCGATCTCCAGGTTCAGCTCCGCGTGCGCGGGGGTCCCGATCGCGGTCGCGATGCGAGCGGCATCCGGGCGTCGCGGATTCTCGAACAGGCCGAGCTCGAACTTCAGCGTGAGGATCCGCGCGACCGCCGGGTCGAGATCGCTCTCGGTCAGCAGCCCGTCCCGGAGAGCCTGGAGGGCGCCCTCGAAGAAGCCGGGCGTCGTCATCACCAGATCGTTCCCGGCCTTCACGGCGGCGGCCGCCGCGTGCGCGTAGTCCGGCTGCACGTGCTGCTCCCACACCATGCGGCCGACGTTGTCCCAGTCGGTGATGAGGGTTCCGGTGTATCCCCACTCGCCGCGGAGCACATCGGTGAGCAGCCAGTCGTTCACGGTGACCGGCACGCCGTCGATCGACTGGTAGCCGAGCATGAAGGTGCGGCATCCCTCGCGGGCGACCCGCTCGAACGGCGGCAGGAACCAGCTGCGAAGCTTCCGGCGCGAGATGTCCGCCTCGCTGGCATCCCGCCCGCCCTGGGTCTCGGAGTATCCGGCGAAGTGCTTGGCGGTCGCGAGGATCGCGGTCTCGTCCGTCAGGCCCGACCCCTGGTAGCCGCGCACCATCGCGCTGGCGAGCTCGCCGATCAGGAACGGATCCTCTCCGAACGTCTCGCCGACGCGGCCCCAGCGCAGGTCGCGGGCGATGCAGAGCACCGGGGAGAACGTCCAGTGCACGCCGGTGGACGAGACCTCGACCGCGGTGGCGCGCGCGACGCGCTCGATCAGCTCCGCGTCCCACGACGCCGCCATGCCCAGCTGGGTCGGGTAGATCGTCGCCCCCTCCCAGAACGAGTGGCCGTGGATGCAGTCCTCGCCGACGAGCAGCGGGATGCCGAGCCGGGTCTGCGCGGTGAGCTCCTGCGCCCGCACGATCCGCTCCGGTGAGGTGTGCAGGATCGAGCCGACGTGGACCCCGAGAACCTGGTCTTCGAGGTCGCCGCGGGCGTCGAGCTGCATCATCTGCCCGACCTTCTCCTCCACGGTCATCCGGGACAGCAGGTCCGCGACGCGGTCGGCGGTGGGCAGGGATGGGTCCAGGTACGGCATCCGGGCACTCATGCCGCTCATCCTTCCACAGCCGCCCACCAAAACCGGAACCTCTTCGATTTTCGCGATGCGAACCGTTGAGGCATCCGCCGCACCATGCCAGGATGAGCCTGCCGGCCCGAGCGGGCCGGCAGGTCGAGGCGAGGAGCGCACATGCGGCTGGCGATGGTGGGACTCGGCAGGATGGGCGGGAACATCGTTCGCCGCCTGATGAGGGCGGGGCACGAATGCGTCGTCTACGACGTCAGCCCGGATGCCGTGGCGGCGCTCGTCGCCGAGGGCGCCATCGGCGCCTCGAGCTACGCGGAAGTCGCGGCCCAGCTCGACGGGCCGCGCGTGGTGTGGCTGATGGTGCCCGCCTCGCTCACCGGCGGAGTGGTGGATGCGGTGGCCGAGGTGCTCGAGCCGGGCGACATCCTCATCGACGGCGGCAACTCGAACTACCGCGACGACGTGCGCCGGGCCGCGGCGCTGCGCGAGCGCGGCATCCACTTCGTCGACATCGGCACCAGCGGCGGCGTGTTCGGCCTCGAGCGCGGCTACTGCCTGATGGTCGGCGGCGACGACTCCGCGGTCGCGCACCTCGAGCCCATCCTGCGCACCATCGCCCCCGGCCCCGGCGAGATCGAGCGGACCCCGGGTCGCACGGGCGAGCTCTCCCCGGAGGAGCAGGGATTCCTGCACTGCGGCCCTTCGGGCGCCGGGCACTTCGTGAAGATGGTGCACAACGGCATCGAGTACGGCATCATGGCCGCCTTCGCCGAGGGGCTGAACATCCTGAAGAACGCGGATGCCGGCGTACGCGAGGCCGAGCACTCCGCCGAGGTCGCCCCGCTCGAAGAGCCCGAGTACTACCAGTTCCCGATCGACACGGCGAAGGTGGCCGAGCTCTGGCGGCGCGGATCGGTGGTCTCCTCCTGGCTGCTCGACCTCACCGCGGCGGCCCTGCACGAGAATCCGACGCTGGACGGGCTCGCCGGCCGGGTCTCCGACTCCGGCGAAGGCCGGTGGACGGTCAAGGCGGCGGTGGACATCGGAGTGCCGGTGCCCGTGCTCGCGGCATCCCTCTTCGAGCGCTTCGCCTCCCGCGACGAGGACCACTTCGCCAACCAGGTGCTCTCGGCGATGCGGATGCAGTTCGGCGGGCACCAGGAGCGCCCGGCCGGCGACGTGCTCGAGGCCGGCGGACGCAAGTCCGACGCGGGCTGAGCGGGAGGGGACGCGCATGAGGACCAAGCCGGATGCCGCCGCGAAGGCGCAGACCGTCGCCTATCCGGGGCCGAGTGCCCAGAGCCGGAAGGATGCCGGCCCGGAGGTCGCCCCGCACGTCATCGTGCTGTTCGGCGCGACCGGGGACCTCGCCCGCCGCAAGCTGCTCTCCGGCATCGGATTCCTCGCGGTGTCCGGCTTCACCGCCGGCATCCGGGTCGTCGGCTCCTCGCTGGACGAGCTCGATGACGAGGAGTTCCGCGCCTTCGCGCGCGAGTCCATCGAGGCGGTCGGGGCGCGCAAGCTCACCGACGAGCAGTGGGAGCGGTTCGCCCCGCTGCTGTCCTACGTCCCGACGTCGGCGGGGCCGGAGGCGCTTGCGGCCAAGGTGGCTGCCGCCGAGGAGGAGCTCGGCAAGGGCGTGCGGAGGCTGCACTACCTCAGCGTTCCGCCGCGGGCGGCCGTGGCGGTGATCGACACCATCGAGCAGGCGCGCCTCGTGCCGCGCTCGCGGGTGATCATGGAGAAGCCGTTCGGCGAGGACCTCGAGACGGCGGTCGCGCTGAACGCCGACATCCACCGCACCTTCCAGGAGAAGCAGATCTTCCGGATCGACCACTTCCTGGGCAAGGAGGCGGCGCAGAACATCCTCGCCTTCCGGTTCGCCAACGGCCTGTTCGAGCCGATCTGGAACCGCAACTTCATCGACCACATCCAGATCGACGTGCCCGAGGCGATCGGGCTCGACGCGCGGGCGGCGTTCTACGAGCCCACAGGGGCCTACAAGGACATGGTCGTCACGCACCTGCTGCAGGTGCTCGCCTTCGTCGCCATGGAGCCGCCGACGGCCCTCGAGCCGCGCGCGATCTCGGAGGAGAAGAACAAGGTGTTCCGCTCCCTCGAGCCGATCCTCCCGGAGGACGCGGTGCGCGGCCAGTACGCCGGCTATCGCTCCGAGCCGGGGGTGAACCCCGATTCGGACACCGAGACCTTCATCGCCCTGCGGGCCCGCATCGACAACTGGCGCTGGGCGGGCGTGCCGTTCTACCTCCGCACCGGCAAGCGGATGGCGGAGGGGATGCGGATCATCTCGATCGCGTTCAAGGAGGCGCCGAAGTCGATGTTCCCCGCCGGCTCGGGCATCGGCGCCGATGGCCCCGACCACCTCACCTTCGACCTCGCCGACGAGTCCAAGGTGTCGCTGTCGTTCTACGGCAAGCGCCCCGGCCCGGGCATGCGGCTGGAGAAGCTGTCCATGCAGTTCTCCACCGAGGACACCGACCGTGCCGGCGACGTGCTCGAGGCGTACGAGCGGCTCATCCTCGACGCGATGCGCGGCGACCACACCCTGTTCACCACGGCAGAGGGCATCGAGTCGCTCTGGGAGCGCTCGGCGCCGCTGCTGGAGAACCCGCCGGCGGTGAAGCAGTACGCCCCCGGCACCTGGGGGCCGAACGCCATCCATCAGCTGGTGGCCCCGAACGCCTGGCGGCTCCCCTTCGAGCGCACCTGGCGGGAGTAGCCGGAGAGCGGATGCCGTCGGCGCGCGCCGCGGCATCCGCTGAATACTTGACCTGTTACGGTTTTCGCGCCAGACTCTGATCGAGCCGGCCCACACAGTCGTGGCGCCGCAGACCCGATGGAGCGTAACCGCATGCCTGAGCCGTCCCCTGCGAGCTGGGATTCCGCAGCCACGGAGGAGCGCGTCGAGCGCCTCCTCGCCGAGATGACCGTGGAGGACAAGGTCGCCTTCGTGACCGGCGACCTCGACTGGAACTTCGGCTTCTTCTCCCGCGGGAACGAGCGGCTCGACCTGCCGAACCTGCAGATGGCCGACGGGCCCGCGGGCGTCCGCATCAACAAGGGCGACGTCAACGAGGGACGGGCCACGCAGCTTCCCGCGCCGATCGCGCTGGCCGCGACCTGGGACCCGGGACTCGCGGCCGAGTACGGCGTCGTCATCGGCGCCGAGTGCCGTGCCACCGACCACAACGTGTCCCTCGGGCCGGCCGTCGACATCGCCCGCGTGCCTCTCGGCGGCCGCACCTTCGAGTCCTTCGGCGAGGACCCGCTGCTGCAGTCCTGGATCGGCGTCGCCGTGGTGCGCGGCATCCAGTCGCAGGGCGTGCAGGCGTGCGCCAAGCACTACGCGATCAACAACCAGGAGGATCACCGCTCCAGCGTCGATGCGGTGATCGACGAGCGCACGATGCGCGAGATCTACCTGCCCTCCTTCGAGGCGCTCATCCGCGACGGCGAGGTCGCCTCGATGATGGGGTCGTTCAACCGGGTCAACGGCGAGTACGCCTGCGAGAACCCGACCCTGCTGCGCGACATCCTCCGCGACGACCTCGGCTTCCGCGGCTGGATCATGAGCGACTACGGCGCGAACCACTCCACGGCGCCGGCGGCGAACGCCGGTCTCGACCAGGAGCAGCCGAACGAGGGCTTCTGGGGATCGCAGCTGCTCGCAGCGGTGCAGGCCGGCGAGGTGCCGGAGGAGGTCATCGACGAGAAGGTCCGCAACATCCTGCGGCCGCTGATCGGCCTCGGCCAGCTGGAGAACCCGGTGTCGGTCGCCGAGTTCGACGAGGACGGCCACCACGAGATCGCCCAGCGCATCGCCGAGAGCGCCATGGTGCTGCTGCGCAACGACGGCGTGCTTCCGCTCGGCGAGGTGCGCACGGTGGCGCTGATCGGACCGGATGCCGACGCCGCGAGCGCCCAGGGCGGCGGCAGCTCCCAGGTGCGCGGCACCCGCGGGGTGTCCCCGGCCGAGGGACTCCGCCGGGCGCTCGGCGACGACGTCGAGGTGACCGTCGTGCACGGCAGCGACCCGGTCACCCCGGGTGCCCTGCTGCCAGGACCGGATGCCATCGGCTCGAGCTTCTTCCACACCCCCGACGGAGAGGTGGGCCTTCGGGCCGAGTACTGGACGAACACCGACTTCTGGGGCGACCCCTTCCTCGTCCGCACCGACGGGCAGATCGAGCTGCTGCTCGGCTTCCACAACTTCCCCGGCTTCAACGCCTCCTCCGCGCGCTTCACGCCGCTGCCCACCGAGTTGAACGGGCAGATGTCGGTGCGGTACACCGGCACCCTGACCGTGCCGGTCACCGGCGACTACGGCTTCGCGGTGACCTCCCTGGGCGAGTACGTCTTCGCGCTGGACGGCCAGGTGATCGCCCGCTCCGGCGCGGATGCGGCGGAGCTGCCGCTGGTGGCGGGATCCGAGGTCATCGACCTCAGCGGGGGCGAGGGCGCCGACGGCGCCCCCGCCGCCGAGACCCCGTACGGCTGGGGCGGTGACGGCGGCGACGGCAATCCGTCGATCGACGAGGTCACCGTGCGGCTGCAGGCTGGCCGCGCGTACCGGCTGCGGCTGGAGTATCAGGCGAACCACCCCTCGCAGGGCTTCCTGCTCGGTGCGAAGCTGCGCCTGGGCTGGGTGCCGCCCGCCGGCGTGTTCGCGCCGGACGTCGCTCACGCGGCCGAGGTGGCCGCGGCATCCGACGTCGCCGTCGTCGTCGTGCGGACCTACGAGGCGGAGGCGGACGACCGCCCGGGTTTCAACCTCCCGGCGGGTCAGGACGACCTCATCCGCGCCGTGATCGCCGCGAACCCGCGCACGGTCGTCGTGCTGATGACCGGCGCCCCGGTGGACGTGACGCGCTGGGGCGGCGACCCCGCCGCGCTGCTGCAGGCGTGGTACCCGGGCCAGGCGCAGGGCGACGCCCTCGCACGGGTGCTGACCGGCGCCGCGGAGCCCGGAGGGCGGCTGCCGCTCACACTGCCGCTGTCGCTGGACCAGACGCCCGCCGCGCAGACCCGCACCTACCCCGGCGTCGGCGGGCAGGTCTTCTACGACGAAGGCGTGTTCGTCGGGTACCGCGGGTTCGACGCGAACGAGCTGATCCCCGCGTACCCGTTCGGTCACGGCCTCGGGTACACGAGCTGGGAGTTCGAGGACCTCGTCGTCGAGCCGGGCGACGGTGCGGATGCGGGCACGGCCGCCGTCACCGTGCGCAACGCCGGCGGCAGGGCGGGGTCCGCCGTCGTGCAGGTGTACGCGGGCGACGTGCAGGCCCCGGTGCCGATGCCGCCGCAGCAGCTCGCGGGCTTCGCGAAGGTGGAGCTCCAGGCGGGAGCATCCGCTCGGGTCACCGTGGCCATCCCCCGTCGGGCGGTGTCGTACTTCGACGTCGATCGGCACGACTGGGCGGCGGCGACCGGTCGTGCGGAGGTGCGCGTGGGCGTGTCCTCGCGGGACATCCGGCTGATCGGCTCGCTCGAGCTCTGAGACCCGCGCATGCCCGCCGCACTCCGGGAGAGGTCGGCGGGCATGCGTGACCTGTGAGCTGAAACAATCCGGACCCGCCCTTGCAACTGAATACCGTAACATGACAGGTTTTTGATCTCGCGGTACCCGAATCGTCACAGAGCAGTGACGAGCCGCCTGCAGAAGGAGAAGCACGATGAAACGCAATCTGATCCGCACCGCAGCCGTCACCGCGGCCCTCGTCGCGGCCACGACGCTGACCGGGTACTCGGCATCCGCCGCGCCGACCGTCGACGCGGCGGTCAGCGCCGAGAAGGGCAAGTCCGACCAGGCGGTCGTCATCTACCTGACCCGCCACGGCCGCACCATCCTGAACACCACCGACACCGTGCAGGGCTGGGCGGACTCCCCGCTCCTCGTCGGCACGAAGGACGTCGCCACCTACCCGGTCGCCCGGGTCGACGAAGGTCGTCCGCTGGCCACCGCCGTGGGCGCCAACCTCGAGGCCGCCGCCGGCTCCTTCGACGTCGCCTACTCGGCCGACGGCAAGCGCCACTTCGAGACGGCGACCTACATGCTGCAGGGCGCCGGTGAGACGAAGCTCGACATCACGCAGGACTGGCGTCTGCGCGAGGTGAACTTCGGTCAGTACGAGGGCAAGGAGAACAAGGAGCTGTGGTCGGATGCCGTCGAGCACCTCGGCTACACGATCGACCACGACGCTCCGGGCACCGCGCCCGCCGATGAGACCGGCCAGAACGGCGGCTGGCAGACCATGCAGGGCATCGCGATCACCGAGCACGGCCTGTACGGCATGATGGCCGCGATCAAGGCGGTGGCGGATGCTCCGCAGCTGGGCCTGCCCGCCGAGGACTGCGCCGACACCGACGCCCGCATGACCGAGGCCCTCGAGGACATCGCGGAGGCCGCGGCCAAGAAGAAGCAGGACACCGTGCTCGTGGTCTCCAGCGGCCTGTCGATCATGTGCTTCACGAACGCGCCCGACATGCGCACGGTCGACGGAGGCATCCCGGGGATGCCTCCGGCAGGCGTGCCGAACCTCGGCGTGACGAAGGTCGTCTACCAGGACGGCGTCTTCGCGATCGACGGCGCCGTGGGAGCCCGCACCTACTACCCGCAGCCCTGACCCCGTGGACCGCGCGGGCGCTGCGGACCGCGCGGTCCACGGCCCCTCGCGGCCCCGCGGCCCCGCGGCCCTCGTTCCGGTCGCACTTCGGCACAGTCCTCACGCCGCGGACTATGCCAGAGTGCGACCGGAACCGCTGTCTGGCCCCGGGACGGCGGTTCCCGCGCTGGTAGCGTCGGAGAGTGATCCCCGCCCTGGTGCTGAAGGTCGTCCTGTTCGCGGCGGCGCTGCTCTTCGTGGTCCTCGTCGCGCGGCGGGCGCGGCGCCGGCCGAACCGCTCGAAGAGCCACCCCGACCGGGTCCGGATGCCGAGGATCGTCGGCATCGTCGGCTGGGCGACGTTCGCGGCCGGGGCGCTGATGTCCTACGCGGCGTTCACGAGCCGCGCGGATGACGTCCTGGGGATGCAGATCGGCGGAGTGGCCCTCGTGGCCGGCGGTCTGCTGTTCGCGCTGATGTACCACAACTGGTACGTCTCCTCGGGACCCGATGAGCTGTCGTACCGCACGGTGCTCGGGGCGGAGCGGACGATCCGGTACGCCGACATCGCCGACTACCGGTTCCGCGATCACCGCGGCCGGCGGATGCTGCAGGTGAGGTCGGTCACCGGGGAGCGGTTCGCCGTCGACATCGCGGTCCATCCCGTCCCGGATCTGCTCGCGCACATCGCCTTCCACCAGGCGCACGGTCGGTGGCCGGTGCGCGGCGAGCTCCGCGCGGCCGGGCGCTGACCCGGGCCGTCGCTGCAACCTCTGTTCCCGTCGCCACAACAGCCGTTCCCGTCGCCGCAACAGCGAGCGCAGAGCGGATGCCGCTGGCGGGTCTTCAGCCCCGCTTCAGCGGCAGCGGGGCAGTCTGGACGCATGCGAATACTCCTCGTCGACGACGAAGCGCGCCTCGCCGACGGCATCCGCCGCGGGCTGGAGGCCGAGGGCATGGTCGTCGACGTCGCACACGACGGCACTGCCGGTCTCGGGCTGGCCCGCGACAACGACTACGACGCCATCGTGCTCGACGTGATGATGCCGGGGATGAGCGGGTACCGGGTCTGCCAGGCGCTGCGCAGCGAGGGCGACTGGACGCCGGTGCTGTTCCTCACCGCCAAGGACGGCGAGTGGGACGAGGTGGAGGGCCTCGACACCGGCGGCGACGACTGGCTCACGAAGCCGTTCTCCTATCCCGTGCTCGTCGCCCGGCTGCGCGCCCTCGTCCGGCGGGGAGGGCGCGAGCGCCCGGCCGTGCTCGAGGCGGGCGACCTCAGACTCGATCCCGCCGCCCGCCGTGTGTTCCGCGGCGACGCCGAGATCTCGCTCACCGCGCGGGAGCTGGCCGTGCTCGACTTCCTGATGCGGCGACGCGGAGAGGCCGTGACCAAGCGCGAGGTCATCGCGAACGTCTGGGGCGACGACTTCGACGGGGACGTGAACATCGTCGAGGTCTACATCGGGCATCTGCGGTCGAAGGTCGACCGGCCGTTCGGTCGTGAGGCGATCGAGACCGTGCGCGGCACCGGCTACCGGCTCGCGGGGAACGGGGGCTGACATGGCGAGGGTTCGCTCCATCCGCGCCCGGGTCACCCTCGGCGCCCTGGTCGTCGTCGCCCTCGCGCTCGCCGCCGGGGCGATCGGGACGGTGCTCGTCATCGGCCAGCTGCTCACGGGCGGAGTGGCGGCGAGCGTCGAGCAGGATCTGGAGAGCATCGGCGAGCAGCTCGACGAGCGCCGGATCGACATCGGCGACCTCGACGGCGACGTCCTCGTGCGGCTGCAGGGGGAGGGCGGGCCGCACGGCGGACGGTCGTTCAACGACGACGACGCGGCCGGGCTTCCGGTCGTCCCGGAGGACACCGTCGCCCGGATCGTCGTCGACGGGGATCCCTACCTCGCCGCCTCCGAGGGGACGGATGCCGGAGTGCTCACCGTCGCGCGCTCGGTCGAGCATGTGGACGAGGCGGTGGGAACGGCATCCGCTGTGCTCGCCGTGGCCGTGCCGCTGCTCCTGGTCCTGATCGGCGGCGTCGTCTGGGCGGTCGCCACCCGCGCCCTCGCCCCGGTGGAGCGGATGCGGCGGCAGGTCGACGACATCGACGGCAGCGGCCTCGACCGGCGCGTCGACCCCGGCCGCGACGACGAGCTCGGCGCCCTGGCGGCCACGATGAACCGGATGCTGGAGCGGATCGAGCAGTCGCAGAAGACGCAGCGCCGCTTCGTCAGCGACGCCTCCCACGAGCTGCGCTCGCCGCTGGCGACCATCCGGCAGCACGCCGAGGTCGCCGTGGCGCACCCCTCGTCGACGTCGGTGGACGAGCTCGGCCGGGTGGTGCGCGACGAGGGGCTGAGGATGCAGGAGCTCGTGGAGGGTCTTCTGCTGCTGGCGCGGCTCGACGAGCACGGCGGCCGGGAGCAGGCGTGGACGGCGGTCGACGTCGACGACATCCTGCTCTCCGAGGCGCGGCGCCTGCGCGGGCTGGGCGTGCGGGTCGACGCGCACGGCATCGGCCCCGGACGGGTGACCGGCAGCGAAGTGCTGCTCGGACGGGCCGTGCGCAACCTCGTCGACAACGCCGCGCGCCATGCCTCCGGCCTGGTGACGCTCCGCGTCGGGACGGCCGGGCCGTGGGTCGTCGTCGAGGTCGAGGACGACGGCGCCGGGGTTCCCGAGCACCGGCGGGAGCAGATCTTCGAGCGCTTCGCCCGTCTCGACGAGGCGAGGGCGCGCGACGAGGGCGGCAGCGGACTCGGCCTCGCGATCGTCCGGGAGATCGCCCGCGCCCACGGCGGCGAGGTGTCGGTGGCGGCCGGCAGCGCCGGCGGGGCGCGCTTCACGCTGGCGCTCCCCGCCGCCTCCTGAACGGGTCTTCAGGAAGCTTCAGTCGGCGTTCAACACCTCCTCAGCAGGCTGGAAGCATGAACAGCGAGCAGAACACCCCTCAGCCCGACCCGAACGCCGAGACCCAGCGATTCGACACGACCCCGGCGCCGTCGGATGCCGCGCCGGGCCCTGCGCCGGCCGGGGAGCCCGTGGCTCCCGCTGCGTCCGTCGACGAGCAGGCGGCGAAGAAGAGGCGCCGTCGGAACATCCTCATCGGCGCGGCTGCGGCGGTCGCCCTCGTCGCCGTCGGCGGCGGCGCCTATGCGGTCGGCGCGAACGTCGGGGACGACGATGATGACCGGCCCGGCATCTCCGGCGAAGGCGCACCGGGCCCGCACGATGACGACCATGACGACCGGGATGACCGCGACGACGACCGGCGCGGTGACGAGGACCGCCGCGGCGAGGCGCCCGGCGGGCAGGCGGCAGGTCCCGCACCCGCCTCCGACGCGGCATCGCTGCGTGATGCCGCTGAGGCCGCGCTCGCGGCCGCTGACGGCACCGGCGTGACCTCGATCGACGTGGAGGATGCCGGCTACGAGGTCGAGGTGCTCCTCGGGGACGGCCAGGAGGTCGATGTCTTCGTGACGGCCGACGGCACGGCGACACCCGAGCCCGGTCAGGACGACCCGCGCTCCGACCCCGCGCTCGACCTGGCGCAGCTCGACGCGATCATCGAAGCGGCCTTCGCGGCCGCCGAGGCCGAAGGCGTGTCCGGCGGCGCGATCGACTCGGTCTCCAGCAGGGGAGATCAGGGCGTCGCGTACGAGGTGAGCATCCGCTTCGACCGCGGAGGCGACGCCGACATCGACCTCGCCTCCGACCTGACCCTCGTCTCCGCCGACATCGACGACTGACCCGTCGCGTCGTTGAGCCCGTCGGCCCCGCTCCGGTCGAACTTCGGCACAGTCGTCACGTCGCGGACTGTGCCGAAGTGCGACCGGAACAGGAGTCAGGACGCTCCGGGAGCGGATGCCGGTCAGGCGCGGTGGGTGGGCACCCCGTCGACGAGGGTGAGCAGCACGCGGGTGCCGAGGAGCTCCTCGGGCGAGGCGCCGAGCGGGTCGCGGTCGACCACGACGAGGTCCGCCGCAGCGCCGGGCACCAGCCGCCCTCCGTCGGAGGCGACCGAGCGGTGCGCGTGGGTCGTGTAGCCCTGGAGGGCCTCGATCGCGGTCAGCGCCTGCTCCGGACCGACCGCCTCCGACCCCGGTACCGCGAGGTGCCGGCGGCCCTGAGCATCCGCCATGATCTCCCACGGATCGAACGCCGCGACCGGCCAGTCCGAGCCGAGAGCGAGGGTCGCGCCGCTGCGCCGCACGTCGGCCGTGCGCCAGGCGCGACCCGCCCGCTCGCTGCCCAGACGGCGGGACCAGTCGTCCGTGCCGTCGGCGCGCACGTGGTGCGTGCAGTGCGTCGGCTGCATGCTGGCCATGATCCCGCTGCGTCCGATGAGGGCGATCACGTCGTCCTCCACCGACTCGATGTGCTCGATCCGGTGCGGAACCCCCGACGGCGGCAGGGCGGCGAGCGTCTCGGCGACGAAGCGGATGCCGCGCTCGCCGATCGCGTGCGTCGCGGTGGGCACGCCCTCACGGTGGAAGTGCCGCACCCGCTCGGCGTACGCCTCGGCGGGCGCCCAGGCCGACGACAGGCCCTCGCCCTCCGAGTCCGGGCGGGAGAGCCAGGCGGTTCCGCCCTCGACCGTGCCGTCGATGAAGAACTTCACGCCCTCCACGCGGTACCGGCGTCCGCCGCGGCCCTGCATCGCGACGAGCGCGGCGACCTCGGCGTCCGTCGTCTCCGGGGTCACCCACGGCGAGATCCGCAGGCGCACCGGCAGCTCCCCGTCAGCCTCGATCGCGGCGAGCAGGTCGAGGGCGTCGGCATCCTGCAGGTCCATGACGTGCGCGGCGGTGATGCCGACGGCGGCCATGTCCGACAGCAGACCGCGCAGCTGCGCGACCCGGTCGTCGAACCCGAGAGCGGGCATCACCTTCTCGACGATCTCCATGGTCGGGAACTCGATGAGGTGACCGGTGAGGTTCCCGTCGGCGTCGCCGGCTGCGCCCGACCCGTCGGCGTGCGTCACCGGCGCGTCGATCCCGGCGCGGGCGAGGGCGGATGCCGAGGCGATGCCCGAGTGCGCGTCGAACATCTTGATGTACGCCGGACGGTCGGGGCCGAGCACCTCGTGCAGCGCGGCGTTGCCGATCGGGCGACCCTCGAACGCGGTCGGGTCGAGACCCCAGGCGAGGAACCACTCCTGATCCGACTGCTGGTCGCGGCCGGCTTCGAGTGCCGCGACCAGCTCGGCGTACGTGTGCACGCCGGTCAGGGACAGCCCGCGGACGATGCCGAGGCTGTAGACGGGGTGGCTGTGCGCGTCGACGAGCCCGGGCACGATCGTCGCTCCGGGATGCGTGATCAGCTCGGTGTCCGGCCCGGCCAGCGGCAGGATCTCGGCGCGCGGACCGACGGCCGTGATGCGCCCGGCGGTGATGGCGACGGCATCCGCCGCCTCGTCGGTCTCGGGAGCGAGCGAGCGCACGCGGGCGCCGACGACGATGGTGTCGACCAAGATCATTCCTTCAGATCGAGGGTGGGGGTGGGACGGCGGAAGCCGCGGGTCACGATGAGCAGCAGGATGAAGCCCGCCGCCATCCAGGAGAGGCCGATCACGAAGGTCATGCCGCTGAGGTTCGTCCACAGCCACACGGTGAGGCCGAAGCCGATGCCGGGCAGGACCAGGTTGTTCACGGCATCCCACCCGCTGCGCTCGCCGCGGTCGACGAAGTGGTGCTTGATCGTCGACAGGTTCACGCAGGAGAACGCGATGAGGGCGCCGAAGCTGATCATGTTGGAGATCGTCAGCAGGTCGGCGAAGAGCGCGGAGAGCGAGACGGCCGACACGATGAGGGTCGGGACCACCGGAGTGCCGAAGCGCTTGCTGAGGTGGCCGAACAGCGAGCGCGGCAGCACTCCGTCGCGTCCCATCGCGAACAGGATGCGGGCGACCGAGGCCTGCGAGGTGAGCGCGGAGCCGAGTCCACCGGCGATGAAGCCGGAGAGGAAGAGGACGGACAGCCACTCCTGGCCGAGGGAGGCGACGACCTCGATGCTCGCGGTGTCGGCCGACTCGAACGCGTTCGACGGGTAGGCGACCTGCGCGAGGTAGGTGAGCAGGACGAACAGCAGTCCGGCGCCGATCGTGACGATCATGATCGCGCGAGGGACTGTGCGGCGGGAGTCCTTGGCCTCCTCGGCGAGGGTGGAGACCGAGTCGAAGCCGAGGAACGAGAGGCACAGGATCGCGGCGCCCTGGAAGACCGGGAGGATGCTGTCGACCGTGCCGTCGCCCGCGAAGGGAGCGAGCGGGTCGACGGCGTTGCCGGCGGCCGCCGCGGAGGCGAAGACGACGAAGCAGGCGATGAAGACGGTCTGCACCGCGATGATGACGAAGTTCGCGCGGGCCACGGAGACGATGCCGATGACGTTGAGCACCGTCACGAGGGCGATGGCGCCGACGACCCAGACCCAGGTGGGCACCGTGGGGAACACGCTGCCCAGGTACAGCCCGATGATGAGGTAGTTGATCATCGGCAGGAACAGGTAGTCGAGCAGCAGCGACCAGCCGGCGAGGAAGCCGATGGCGCCGCCGAAGGACTGCTGCGTGTACACGTAGGCCGAACCCGAGTACGGATAGGCGACCGACATGCGCGCGTACGAGCGTGCGGTGAACAGCATCACGGCGAGCGTGATGATGTACGTCGCGGCGACGCGGCCGCCGGTGAGCTCGGTGACGATGCCGTACGTGGTGAACGCGGTGAGCGGCACCATGTAGACGAGGCCGAACAGCACCAGCGACGGAACGCCGAGGACGCGCTTGAAGCGGCCTTCGGTGACCTGGGCGGTGAGCTCGGTCGGGGCGGCCAGGGATTCGTCGGACGGTGACATGGGTGCTCCTGGAGGGCGTCGCGACATCGTCGTCGCTCGCCGGGGTCGGCGGATCGGGTGATCACAGGGTAGCAATATCGATAAAGCAAGCGCAAGAGCGGTTTTCGCGGGTGGCCTCGCGCGCGGCTCGCGGAGCGAGGTGCGCGTTGTGGTCGCCTTTCGGTGGCGGCGCGGCAGGAGGGCGCACCTCGCCGGAGCAGGGAGCGGAAGGCGGCAGCGGAACCGGGTCAGCCCGTGCCGCGGGTGGAGTCGCGCCGCTGCACCGTGACCGGCACGACCTCGTGGACGTGCGCGCTCGTGCCGGCGGCATCCGCTTCCAGCACCGCGAGGGCCGCGCGCACGCAGCGGCGGCCGAACTCGCGCGGATGCAGGTCGATCGCGGTGATCGACGGCTGCGTGAGGGAGAGCACCTCGGAATCGACGAGCGCGGCGACGAGGAGGTCCTCGCCGACCCGGCGGCCGAGCTGCTGCGCGCTGGTGACGACGCTGAGCACGGTGCCGTCGGACACCGCGACGATCGCGTCGACGGGATCGTCGTCGTCTTCCGCGACGAGCTCGGCGACCGCGGCGTGGATGACCTCGGGCGGCGCCGGATGCTCCACCTCGGAGAAGCGCGGACGGATGCCGTGCTCGGCGCACCACGACTCGAACGCGTCGCGCACGGTCAGCGCCCAGTGCCCGCGGAGCTCGGGGGACAGCATGGCGGGGCGGCGGATGCCGCGCTCGAGGAGGTGATCCATGAGCTCGCGCACCGCGGGGTCATGCTCGCTGGTCACCGAGGCGCGCGGCTCGGGGAGCCCGGGCGGCACCGGCTCGCCGGTGATCACGGGAAGGCGTCCGGCGAGCAGCGTGTGCACGACCGGGTCGTTGAGATCGGGGTCGAGCAGGATGACGGCGTCGGCGGGGAGCTGGTCGGCACCGCCGGGACCCTGCTCGGTGGGCAGCATGATGACGGTCATGCCGGCGTCGTTCGCCTCCTCGACGATGCCGAACGTCGCCTCCATGTAGTACGACATCGCCGTGCTGTCCGGGGGGAGGCGCAGGGCGAGCATCCCGGTGCGGGAGCCCTTCAGGTGGCGGGCGACGCTGTTCGGGCGATAGCCGAGCTCGTCGGCGACCTCGCGCACACGGCGCCGCATCTCCTCGGAGACCCGGCCGCGGCCGGTGATCGCGAACGACGCGGTCGAGCGGGACACGCCGAGACGGTCGGCGATGTCCTGCAGGGTGACTGCGCGTTCGGGTCGCATTGTTCGAATGTACCGCGCGGTTCTGCGGGGTCAGCGCCCGAGCGTCTCCGCGCAGGCCACGCAGTGCGTCGCGAACGGGCGCACCTCCAGCCGGGCGGCCGCGATCGGCTGCCCGCAGCCGGCGCAGACACCGTAGGTGCCGGCATCCAGCCGGGCGAGCGCCTCATCGACCTGCCGGAGCTCGGATGCCGCCGCCTCGGCGAGCCCGGTCAGGCGCGACCACTCCGACGACAGGGTGACGCCCTCCGGATCGTGCTCGTCGTCGTCGTTCGAGCCTTCCCGGTCGTGCGCGAGCTGCTCGAGTGCGGCCGCGGTCGAGGCGACGCGTGCCGCGGCATCCGCCCGGAGTACGGAGAGCAGGGCACGGGCATCGGCGGTCATGTCGGCACTGTACGCGCGGCATCCGACACCGTCCGTTCACGCAGCGTTCCTTTCGGAGTACGGCGGTCTCGTAATTGCCGGTCACCTTCGCGAGTTGGAATACCGATGTTCTCGAAATGTCGGGAACATCACCTCCCGAAAGGTCATCATGCGTCGCCTCACCCTGCCCGCCGTCGGCCTCCTCAGCGTCGGCGCCCTCGCCCTCACCGGCTGCCAGAGCCCCGCTGCCGAAGCCACCCCGTCCGACCCGGACGCCCCCATCACCATCGCCACACTCCCCGTCGGCGAGGACCCCACCGCCGAGAACCCGATCGAGGTGTTCGCCGAGCTCTTCGAGGAGGCCACCGGCCGCGAGGTCGAGGTCACCGACGTGCCCGACTATCTCAGCGTCGTCGAGGCGATCCGCGCCGACCACGTCGACATCGGCATCATGAGCGGCTTCCCGTCCGCGCTCGCCGTCAACACCGGCGAGGTCGATCCGCTCGTCGCGTTCGGCGGCGACGACAAGCCCGTCTCCACCTGCGTGGTGCTGAACGACTCCCCGATCCAGACCCTCGAGGACTTCAGGGGCAAGACGGTGGCGTTCGCCGATCAGGCCTCCAGCTCGGGCTACTTCATGCCCGTGTACATGCTGCACGAGGCCGGGCTCGAGCAGGGCGAGGACTACGAGGCGATCTTCGCCGGCGGCCACGAGGGCAGCTTCGCGGCGCTCGAGCAGGGCCAGGTGGATGCCGCGTGCACCGCGATCATGCTCACCGAGCTCGGCGCGCCGATGTTCCCCTTCGCCGACGGCGAGTGGCGCGGGATCGGCGAGAGCCCGTCGATGTCCGTCCAGGGCACCGTGCTCGGACGCCAGTCGCTCGACGACGACACCCGCAAGGTCATCGAGGAGGGCATCGCCGCGGTGTTCTCGCCGGAGAACGCCGAGCGGCTCGGCGCCATGGGCTCCTTCGCCGCCCTCGAGCAGATCGTCGAGCCGGATGCCGACGTCTACGCCTCCTTCGCCGAGATCGCGGCGGTCGCGGGCGTCGAGCTCAAGGACCTCAAGTGACGAAGCCACCGGTCGTTGAGCGACGAGCGCAGCGAGGAGTCGAAACGGGGGCGGATGCCGCGGCATCCGCCCCCGCCGCCCCGGAGCCCCGCACCTCCACCGCCGAGCTGCGCCAGGCGCTTCCCCTGGTCACCGTGCGCGATCTCCGCGTCGCGTACGACACCACGACCGTGCTCGACGGCGTCGACCTCGACCTGTTCCCCGGCGAGATGGTGGCACTGCTCGGCGCCTCCGGCTCGGGCAAGTCGACGCTGATGCGCAGCCTCACCGGTTTCGCGCCGATCTCCGCAGGCTCCGTGCGGGTCGCCGGCCACGACGTCACCAACCTCGCCCGCGGAGAGCTGCGCACCCTGCGCTCCGACGTCGGCCAGGTGTTCCAGCAGTTCAACCTCATCCCGCGGCTCAGCGTGCTGACGAACGTGCTCACCGGCGCTCTGCATGACGCGGGACCGATCAACCTCGTGGGCGGATTCTCGAGCGCGCATCGGCGGCGGGCGCTCGAGCTCCTCGACCGGGTCGGCATCGCGCACAAGGCCACGGCGCCCGCGCGCTCGCTTTCGGGCGGGCAGCAGCAGCGCGTCGCGATCGCCAGGGCGCTCATGCAGCAGCCAAAGGTGATCCTCGCCGACGAGCCGGTCGCCTCCCTCGACCCGAAGCTCGCCGACTCGGTGCTGGAGCTGCTCCGCGAGATCGCCACCGAAGACGGCATTCCGGTGCTCGTCAGCCTGCACGTGCTGCCGCTCGCGCTCGCGCACAGCGACCGCATCATCGGCCTGCGCCAGGGACGGATGCTCGTCGCCGGCGCCACCTCCCAGCTGGATGCCGCGGCCCTCGCGCCGCTCTACGACGACGAGGAGCACGGCGATGACGCTCACGAGTGAATCGCGCACGACAACCCGCCCCGCGCTCGGCACCGCCGATCGGCACCGGCTCGAGAGCGCGTTCCGCGTGCCCCGCGCCCGCTTCCTGCTCGGCCTGCCGGTCGCGGCGCTGCTGCTGATCTGGTCGTTCGACGGCGCCGGGTTCGACTTCGTCAAGCTCGGCGAGGGCACCGTGAACATGGGCGAGTTCCTCTCCCGCCTGTTCCCGCCCGACTTCTCGAAGATCGGCACCATCCTCGCGCTGCTCCTGGAGACCTTCCAGATGGCGATCGTCGGCACCGTGCTCGGCGCCGTGCTGTCGCTGCTCGTCGCCTTCGGCGCTTCGTCGAACATCGCGCCGAGGTGGGTGTACTACCCGACCCGCTGGGTGATGAACATCATCCGCTCGGTGCCCGATCTCGTCTTCGCCCTGATGTTCGTGTCGGCCGTCGGTCTCGGTCCGTTCGCCGGCATCCTCGCGATGACCCTCGGCTCGATCGGGTCCATCGGCAAGATCTTCGCCGAGGCCATGGAGCAGGTCGACCGCGGGCCCGTCGTCGCCATGGAGGCGGTCGGCGCGTCGAAGCGGCAGGTCATCCAGTACGGCATCCTGCCGCAGGCCGCGCCCCTGCTCACCTCGTACACCCTGCTGCTGTTCGAGGGGAACGTGCGCGGCGCGACCATCCTCGGTCTCGTCGGCGCCGGCGGCATCGGCCTCGAGCTGACCACCGCGATGCGCATGTACGACTACGGGCACCTCAGCGCCATCATCATCTGCATCATCGTGCTGGTCACGGCGATCGACCAGGGCAGCGCCCTCATCCGAAGGAGAATCACATGACGATCATCGACACCGAGCTCGTGCTCAGCGCCCCGGTGAACCTGCGCGACCTCGGCGGCATCCCGATCGCCGGCGGCGTGCTCCGCGACGGCCTCGCGATCCGCACCGACGACCTCGCCTATGTGCCCGCCGAGGTGGCGGATCAGCTCGTCGCCGACGGGCTCACCGCGATCATCGACCTCCGGTCGCCGCTCGAGGTCTCGCTGACCGGACGCGGCCCGCTCGGCGAGCATCCGATCGCGTACCACCACCTGCCGCTGATCGCCGACGTCGCGCGGTCCATGGAGGACGACGGTCCGGCGCTCGGACACGAGGGCATGGGCCTGATGTACCTGCGCATGGTCGAGGTCGCCGCCCCGCAGCTGGTCACCGCACTGAACGTCATCGCGTACACGCCAGGTGCCGCGGCGTTCCACTGCGCAGCCGGACGCGACCGCACCGGCGTGCTCGCCGCGATGCTGCTGCTCGCCCTGGGCGCCGCCGACGACGACATCGTCGCCGACTACGCCCGCACCGGCGAGAACATGGTCGCGATCATGCGGCGCACCGCACCGGTGATGGGCGCCATGTGGAAGGCGCTCGGCTTCGACGCCTCGGCGCTCGAGAAGTCCTCCTCGCTGCTGGAGGGCTCGATGGAGGTCTCGATGCGGATGCTGCTCGACACCCTCCGCGAGCGGCACGGAGACGCGCTCGCGCCGCTGCACGCGGCCGGTCTCTCCGCAGACACGATCGCCCGGCTGCGTCAGCGAGCGGTCGCCGCGTGACGATGACGACGGAGGCCGGGACGTCGGCGGATGCCGGGGCAGCGGTGCGCCGCCGCCCCGGCCGTCCGCGCGACGAGGAGATCGACGGGCAGATCCTGCAGGCGACGCTGGCGATCATCGACGCCGGGGAGGATGTCACCGTCGGCCGGGTCGTCGATCGCAGCGGGGTGAGCAGGGCGGCGCTGTACCGCCGCTGGCCGTCGCTGACGACGCTCATCGCTCAGGCCCTCGACGTCGGCCGCACCGTGCCGCCCGAACACCCCGACGACCAGGACCTCCGTGAGGCGCTGTTCGAGGGGATGGGCCTCGGGGACGACGGCATCGCCCCGTCGGCACCCGGGTTCTCCGAGGAGCGGTTCCGGCAGCGCATCCGCCTGGTGATGGCCGACCGGGCGCTGCAGAAGGCGTACTGGCGCTCGCACGTGTCGCGGCGGCGCGCACCGCTGATCAACGCGCTGCGGAAGGGCATCCAGCGCGGCGAGCTGCGCCCCGACCTCGACGTCGAGGCGTGCTTCGATGCGATCGCCGGCGCCGCGTACTATCAGATCGTCGTGCGCGGCGAGCGGATGTCCGACCCCGGAGTCGCCGAGCGGCTGCGTGCCGCCATCGACGTGATCTGGCACGGGATGGTGGCCTGACCCGGATCCGGTGCGCGCGGGCATCCGGCCTCCCCGCTCCGGTCGCACTCTGGCACGGTCGTCGCGCGACGGACTGTGCGGAAGTGCGACCGGAACGGCCGCTACTCGAGCCACTCCGTGACGAAGCGGTCGTTCGCGTGGATGTGGGTGGCCTCGTAGGTACCGCCGTCGAGCACCTCGAACCGGTGCTGCACGAGGGCGGGGACGACGAGGATCTGCCCGCCCGCACCGACGACCTGCTCCTCGCCGACCGTGAACAGCGCGCGGCCGCGACGGATCACGAACGTCTCGGCGTACGGATGCCGGTGCAGCCGCGGCCCTCGCCCCGGCGTCGTGATGTACTCCCGCATGACGCTCACCGGGGAGCCCAGGAGGTATCCCTCGATGTCCTCGTCGCGTGCCACGTCGATGGGCTGGATGGTCATGGTGCCTCCGTCACGTGCGCGTTCCCTGCCCGAGGGTACGCGCTCCGGCACGCGAGGTGAACCCTGTCCGGTCCGCGACAGCGACCGGACTCTGCGGGGGCCCCGTGATCGGCTCGGCACAGGGTGATCGGCTCGGCACAGGGTGATCGGCTCGGCACAGATGGATGCTCAGATGACGGATGCAGGTCGAGAAGGCCAGTTCTCGACCTGCATCCGTCATCTGGACATGCAGGTGCGACCGGGGGACGAGGCGGAGAGGGCGGAACGGTGCCGGGTGACGCCTGCCCGCATACAGGAGTGCCCGGCATCCGCGCGAATCGGATGCCGGGCACTCGGGCCGCGCGACGGAATCAGCCGACGGTCGCCGCGATGTCGGGCTGGTCGCTGAAGATGCCGTCCATGCCCGCGTCCAGGAAGACCTGGATCTCGCCGGCGAGGTCGCCGGGTGCGATCGGGTCGGCCGAGGAGCGGAACTCGGCGGGCAGGAACTGGTTCTCCAGGCGGAACGTCCAGCCGTGCACGTCGAGTCCTGCGGCGTGAGCATCCGCGATCACCGGCGACGGGGATCCCAGCCGTCCGTCGGGCGTGCGCGGGATGAGCACCGACTTCTCGGCGCCGATGCCGTCGGCGTACGCCGTGATCTCGGCCAGCCCATCGGGGGTGACGAGGTCGGAGTACTTCCGCGGATCACCGGCGAGGGTGAAGTCGTACGGGCGTCCCGACGAGCTGATCAGCTGGGCGAGGCGCACGTTCGTGAGGCCGTTGAGCTCCTGCAGGTTCGAGACCTCGAAGCTCTGCACGATCACGGGTGCCTCGGCCGAGTCGACGCCGTTCGTCTGCAGGGCGGCGACCAGCGGCTCCTCCAGCGAGAGGCCGATCGAGTCGAAGTACGAGGGGTGCTTCGTCTCGGGGTACACGCCGACCTGGCGGCCGTCGCAGCTCACCGAGTGGCGGGCGAGGTCGATGACCTCGTCGAGCGTCGGGATGACGTAGAGGCCGTCGAACGCGGTGTTCGCCGGACGGGTCTGCGGCAGGCGCTCCTTGGCGCGCAGGGTGCGGAGCTCGGCGAAGGTGAAGTCCTCGGTGAACCAGCCCGTGACCTTCACGCCGTCGATCGTCTTCGTCGTCTTCCGGCCGGCGAACTCGGGGCGCGCGGCCACGTCGGTCGTGCCGCTGATCTCGTTCTCGTGACGGGCGACGAGAACGCCGTCCTTCGTGGAGACGACGTCGGGCTCGATGTAGTCGGCGCACTGGATGATCGCCTGCTCGTAGGAGGCGAGGGTGTGCTCCGGGCGGTAGCCGCTCGCACCGCGGTGGCCGATGACGGTCACCTGCTCGGGCTCCACCTTCTTCCGGTCGAGGTCGATGACCGCGAACTCGGTGTCGTCGGGGGTGCCGGTGACGCGCGCGTCGTTGCCCGGGTAGTTGTTGTCGTTGGCGATGAGCAGGTCGCCGTTCTTCAGCTGCACGATCGTCTCCAGCGACTGCACGGGCAGTGACCAGACCTCGCCGGTGCCGTATCCGTTGCCGGCGCTGAGACCGTCGGGGTTGGCGATGCGGAGCGCGTCGAAGACGAGGGTCTTTTCGACGTAGCCCTCGGCATCCGTCCTCTTCAGGTCGATCTCGTAGATGCGCTTGGTGACCGACTGGTCGCCCTCGAAGTCGTCGCGCTCGACGACGAGCAGCACGTCGTTCTTCACCGTGAAGGCGTCGCCGATGACGTTCGGCTCCTGGTCGGTCTGGTAGTCCCAGGTGCGTCCGGTGTAGGCGCCGGCCTTGGTGTCGAACTCGAGGATCTCGCGGCGACGGAGGTCGGGGTCGTCCGCGAGGGCGCCCTCGACGATCGGGTAGAGGTAGCGGCCGTTCTTCGAGATCGCGAGGGCTTCGAAGCCGCGGCTCGAGCGCAGCGTCGGGGTCTCACCGGGCTGCAGGTACGGGTTCTGCGGCGACTTCACGCCGTCGAGGGAGAACGGCTTCTCGAGCAGCGTGCCCTCGGCGTCGAAGTGCAGCAGGAACGGTCCGAACTCCTCGCCGACCCAGAACGAGCCGTCCTTCGCGCGGACGACGGACTCGATGTCGAAGTCGGCGCCGGTGAGCAGGCGCTCCTCGGTGCCGTCGTTCACGATCGGGAAGTCGAGCACGCCGTTGCGGTCGTTGTACGAGATGAACCGCTCGATCGCGATCTCGCCGGAGCCGCCCTCGGCGGTCTGCCAGTCGGGGCGCACGAGGTAGCTGCGCAGCAGGAAGTCGGCCGAGTTGCCCTTGGCGCCGAAGCCGTTGTCGGGCTGCGCCCAGAAGGTGCCGTCGCCGTTGTCGATCACGGCCGAGAAACCGGGGATGACCTGGCCGTCCCAGGGTCCCTGGCGGCCGTTGCCCGGGGAGGCCTGGGCGCCGGATGCCGGGCCTTCGGCGAGGAAGTCGGCCGACAGCTCGGCCCAGGCGACGAGCGTCGGCTCGAACGCGTGCATCTTCGAGGTGGGGGTGGTCTGGGCGGCCTGTGCCGGGGCGGCGAGCAGCAGCGTGGCTGCCGTCGCGACGACGGTGGCGGCCGCGAGAGCGCGGGGGAGTGATCTCATGCCGCGAGTCAACTCGCGCGCCCCGGCATCCCCGTGACTCCCCGGGGACCGGCCGGTGACGGCGGGGTGAACGGATGCTGGACGGCGGGCCGCCGGCGGTCGTTGAGCGAGGGAGCGAAGCGACCGAGACGAAACGCGGTGAGGTGTGTGCAGCTTTCAGGCCGTGTTCGGTGCGGGGCGTTTCGTCTCGCTTCGCTCGCTCAACGACCGGTATGTGGCGGTCGTCGAGGCCGGGGCCTCAGCCGAGGATCAGCGTCAGCACCGTCGCCCCGCCACCGCCGAGGATCAGCGCGATGATGACGGTCCAGGCGACGATGCGGATGCGGCGGTTCCTGCGGACGTCGAGATCGCCGTAGTCGGTGTCTTCGCTCATGCGTTTCGGCTCGCTTCGCTCGCTCAACGACCGGTCAGGCGACCGGCTCCGCGACGGTCGGGCCGAAGGCGGCGGGCAGGGTGGCCTGGGAGCGCTCGCGGAGCTCCTCGACGGACACCGTGAAGACGTCCTGCACCTCGAGCTGCGGCTCACTGTCGGTCACGCCGATGCGCAGCACCGGGTAGCCGCGACCCCCGCAGAGTCCGCGGAACTTCACGTCGTCCTCGCGGGGCACGGTCACGATGACGCGACCGGTCGACTCGGAGAACAGAGCGGATGCCGCGTCGACGCCGTCGCGCTCGATGATCTCGTTCAGCCAGACGCGGGCGCCGACGCCGAAGCGCATGACGCCCTCGGCGAGGGCCTGCGCGAGGCCGCCGGTCGACAGGTCGTGGGCCGAGGAGATCAGCCACTCGTCGCGTGCCGCGGAGAGCAGGCCCGCGAGGCGCTTCTCGCCCGCGAGGTCGACCTTCGGGGGCAGGCCGCCGAGGTGGTCGTGCACGACATCGGCCCAGGCCGAGCCGGAGAGCTCGGTCGACGTGGTGCCGAGAAGGTAGATGTTCTGGCCCTCGTCCTGCCAGCCGGAGGGGATGCGACGGGAGACGTCGTCGATGATGCCGAGCACGCCGACCAACGGGGTCGGGTGGATCGGCACGTCGCCGGTCTGGTTGTAGAACGAGACGTTGCCGCCGGTGACCGGGGTGCCCAGGTCGAAGCATCCGTCGGCGAGGCCGTCGACCGTCTGGCCGAACTGCCACATGACCTCGGGGTTCTCCGGGGAGCCGAAGTTCAGGCAGTCGGTGATGGCGGTGGGCACGGCGCCGGTGACGGCGACGTTGCGGTACGCCTCGGCGAGGGCGAGCTGCGCACCCGCGTACGGGTCGAGCTGGCAGTAGCGGCCGTTCGCGTCGGTCGCGATCGCGAAGCCGAGGCCCGACTCCTCGTCGACGCGGATCATGCCGGCGTCGTCGGGGAAGGCCAGGGCGGTGTTGCCGAGCACGTAGTAGTCGTACTGGTTGGTGATCCAGCGGGTGTCGGCGAGGTTCGGCGACGCGACGAGGTTCAGGAACTGCTCCCGCAGCTCGGCCGGGTCGTCGGTGCGGGGCAGCAGCTCGGCGGCATCCGCCTGCAGCGCGTCGATCCACGTCGGGTATGCGACCGGGCGGTCGTAGACGGGGCCGTCGACCGCGACCGTCGACGGGTCGACGTCGACGATGCGCTCGCCCTGCCAGTCGATGATGAGGCGGCCGTCGCCGGTGACCTCGCCGAGCACGGAGGTCTCGACGTCCCACTTCTTGACGACCTCGAGGAACGCGTCGAGCTTCTCGGGCGCGACGATCGCCATCATGCGCTCCTGCGACTCCGACATGAGGATCTCCTCAGCGGTCAGGGTGGGGTCGCGCAGCAGCACGTTGTCGAGCGAGACGTGCATGCCCGAGTTGCCGTTCGCGGCGAGCTCGCTCGTCGCGCAGGAGATGCCGGCGGCGCCGAGGTCCTGGATGGCCTCGACGAGCTCGCCACGGTAGAGCTCGAGACAGCACTCGATGAGCACCTTCTCGGCGAACGGGTCGCCGACCTGCACCGCGGGGCGCTTTGTCGGGCCGCCGTCGGCGAACGTGTCGGAGGCGAGGATGGATGCTCCGCCGATGCCGTCGCCGCCGGTGCGGGCGCCGAAGAGCACGACCTTGTTGCCGACGCCGGTGGCGTTCGCGAGCTTGAGGTCCTCGTGGCGGAGCACGCCCACGGCGAGGGCGTTGACGAGCGGGTTGGCCTGGTAGACGGAGTCGAAGACCGTCTCGCCGCCGATGTTCGGCAGGCCCAGGCAGTTGCCGTAGAAGCTGATGCCGCTGGTGACGCCGTGCACGACGCGGGCCGTGTCGGGGTGGTCGATCGCGCCGAAGCGGAGAGCATCCATCACGGCGACCGGGCGGGCGCCCATCGAGATGATGTCGCGGACGATGCCGCCGACGCCGGTGGCCGCGCCCTGGAACGGCTCGATGAAGGAGGGGTGGTTGTGCGACTCGGCCTTGAAGGTGACGGCCCAGCCCTCGCCGACGTCGATGACGCCCGCGTTCTGGCCCATGCCGACCATCAGGCGCTCCTTCATCTCGTCGGAGACCTTCTGGCCGAACCGGCGCAGGTAGTTCTTCGACGACTTGTAGGAGCAGTGCTCCGACCACATGACGGAGTACATGGCCAGCTCACCGGAGGTGGGGCGGCGGCCCAGGATCTCGCGGATGCGGGCGTACTCGTCGTCCTTGAGGCCGAGCGCCGCGTACGGCTGCTCCTTCTCCGGAGTCGCGATCGCGTTCTCGACGGAGTCGGGGACGTGCTTGTGGGCGGTGGCTTCGGGGGCGTTGGTCACGCGCACTCCTAAGGAAGGGGCCGAGCGGGGCGATATCAGTCTACCGGCGGATGCCGAGGGGGCCGGCCGTGCGTCTCGGGGCTGGGCTCGCTCCGTCGCAGGCGTGCCCGATGCCGGCTCCGCGGTCAGCCGAGGACGTCCCGGAGGGCGTCGACGATCGCGGTGGCCCGGTCGTCGCCGGCCTCCATGGCGTTCGTGAGGAACGCGAACCCGACCTTCGCCTCCGGCTCGGCGAAGGCGACCTGGCCGCCGGCACCGTCATGGCCGAAGCCCTGCGGGGTGACGTAGCGGCGGGCCTCCGAATCGAGCTGGAAGCCCATGCCCCAGGCGGGCCACGGCCCCGGTGCGGGGAAGAAGGGCTCGCCGGCGCTCTGCACCGAGGTCGCCGCTCGGCGGACCTCATCGCCGATCAGACGTCGTCCGCCGGTCTCCGTCACTGCGGCGGACCAGATGGTCGCCAGGGCGCGCGCGGTCGCGATGCCGCCGGCACCCGGGATGATCGCGCGACGGACCACCGGGTCGTTGAACCCCTCGTCCGGACCGACGAGGGCTGCCGGCAGCGCCCCACCCAGCGTCATGCCTCGCGCCGGCCAGGGGTTCTCGTCGGCCAGAAGCCGAGCCGTCGCGTCGGCGAGACTCGCCCCGATCGCCATGGTCGCCACACGCTCCTCCACGTGTTCGGGGATGCCGATCCAGGCGTCGACCCCCAGCGGCTCGGCCAGGGCGCGCGCGAACGCGTCCTGCACTGAGAGACCCGTGACGCGCCTGACGATCTCGCCGACCAGCCAGCCGTGCGTGATCGGATGATAGGCGTACGCCGTGCCGGGCGCCCAGAACGGCTCGGCCCGCTCGATCGCCGCGGTGACACGGGCGAAGTCCGTCAGGTCGTCGCGGGACAGCGGCTCACGCAGCGCCGGGACGCCGGCGCGGTGCGCGAGGAGGTGGCGGATGCGCGTGCCCTCCTTGCCCCCGCGGGCGTACTCCGGCCAGTGCTCGGCCACGAGGTCGTCGTACCCGAGCTCTCCGCGCTCGACGCACTGCGCGAGCAGGAGGGACATCAGCCCCTTCGTGCAGGAGAAGATCACGGATGCCGTGTCGTCGGTCCACGCTCGGCCCGGCGCGGCCTGCCCGCCCCAGACGTCGACGACGGGCTTCCCGTCGACGAGGATCGTCAGCGCAGCGCCCATGCCCTCGCGCCCCTCGAACGCGCGGGTGAACGCGTCGGTCACCCGGCCGTAGCCGGCATCCGCTGTTCCCTTGATCTCGATGCTCATGCGTCGTGCTCTCCGTTCTCGGTGCTCGGCCATCCGTCGGCGTCGGCCACCAGCCGGATCGGGTCGGAGATGCGGCTGCCGAATTCGCCGTCCCCCTCGGTGTTCAGGAAGCCGATCAGTGAGAGCCCGCCATCGCGCTCGTGCACAAGCCGCGCCGCGTACAGGGACTCGTCATGGAGCAGCCGAGCGTCCTCGATGGTGCACCACCCCGTCGCCGGGTCTCGCGGTGCGACCCAGACGCCGCCGATGCGGTCTTCGGATCGGCCGCCGGCGAGGTGACTGCGATCGCAGGAGAAGAGCACGAATCGTCGGCCGCCGAGCTCGAAGGTCTGCAGCACCTCGAGGTGCGCGAACCCGGAACCAGGGGCACTGAGCGGCTCCCGGATCGTCCACTCGTCGAGGTCTTCCGATGTGGCGTGCCCGACCACCCCGGCATCGCGAGGGTCGCCGGTGTCGCCGGCGGGTTTCGCCCTGGCGGTGATGAGCATGTGCCACAGCCCGTCTTCGAAGAAGACCCAGGGGTCGCGCCAGGCCTCCTCGTGCCAGGTGCCGTCGCCGAGCGTCTCGTACCATCGCGCGTCGGCGCGCACCCGAGACCGAGAGGTCTTTGACCATCGGTGCAGGTCGTCCGAATCCGCCGCGCCGATGCTCTCGATGTTGGTGTGCGCCTCGGGGGCGAGGAACACGGACCCCGTGTAGAACATCCGCCATGCGTGGTCGTGCCGCACCACGCAGCCGGTCCAGGTCGCGGTGGCGTCGAAGTCGCCCGGGAGCCCCGGCTCGAGGGCGGTCTCGTGCACGGTCCACGCGCGCAGGTCGGTGGAGCTGGCGTGCCCGACGATCGCGTTGCGATGCCGGAGCCCGGGGTCGCCAAGGCTGCGGGGGGCGTTGAGGTAGTAGAGGTGGAAGCGGTCGCCGTCGTCGGCGAGCCAGCAGTCCCAGACCCAGCGGTCGGGCAGCTCGAACGTCATGTCTTCTCTCGGGTCGATCGGGTGGGGATAGGGGCGGGAAGCGTCAGCCGGCGATCAGCACGTCGCCCAGCGCCCGGACGATGGAGTCTCCGCGGTCATCCGAATGGAGCTCCATCCGGTTCGTCACGTAGGCGAACCCCACCCGGTGCGTCGGATCGGCGAAGGTCACCTGGCCGCCGGCTCCGTCGTGGCCGAACGAATCCGGGGTGAGGAACGGACGGCGCTCGGAGGAGATCATGAAGCCGGTTCCCCAGCGGGGGTACGGCCCGGGGAGCCACCACACCGGCTCGCCTTCGCTCTGCACGCGGGTCATGTCGTGCGCGACCTCGTCTCCGATGAGCCGGATGCCGTCGGTCGTGTGCACGGTCGCCGACCAGATGGTCGCGAGCGCGTGCGCCGTGCCGATGCCGCCGGCTCCCGGCACTTCGGCCTTGTGCACACGCGGGTCGTCGAAGCCAGCGCCCGGAACGACGAGGTCGGCGGGGAAAGCCGCGCCGAGGGTCATGGCCCGTCCCATCCAGCGTGCATGCTCGGGATCGAGCGACGGGAAGCCGCCGGGCGGGGGCGCATCCATGCTGGGGCCTCGCAGCAGTCGCGCGACCTCGGGCTCGCGGTCGGCGGGGATGCCGATCCACGCGTCCGCCGACAGCGGTCCCGCGATCTCGTCGTGGAAGCGGCGGCCGATCGGGGTGCCGGTGACCCTGCGGATGACCTCCCCGACGAGCCAGCCGTACGTGAGGGCGTGATATCCGTAGGCGCTGCCGGGCTCCCACAGCGGGCGCTCGGCGGCGAGAAGGCCGGTGATCGTCGTCCAGTCCAGCGCCCCGGCGAGGTCGATGTCGTCACGCAGGGCGGCGAGACCGGCGCGGTGCGCCATGAGCTGGCGGACGGTGATCGCCGCCTTGCCCGCGTCGGCGAACTCGGGCCAGTACTGCGCGACCGGGGCGTCCAGGTCCAGCGCGCCCGACTCCACGAGGCGCGCGACGAGGATCGCGACCAGGCCCTTCGTGCCGCTGAAGATGACGGCAGGGGTCGTGGCGGTCCACGGCCGCCCGGGGTCCGCCGAGGCATGGCCGTGCCACAGGTCGACGACGGTCTCGCCGCTGACGCGGATGCTCAGCGCAGAGCCGCCGTCTCCGGCCGTCGTCGCGGCGAACGCTTCGGCGACCCGCTCGAATCCGGGCAGGACGGTGCCCTCGATGTCGTTCATGATGTGTCCTTCAGCCTTTGACGGCGGAGCTGGCGATGCTGGCGACGAACCAGCGCTGGAAGATGAGGAAGACGATGAGCACGGGGAGGATGAAGATCACCCCGAACGCGAGGACGCTGCCCCACTCGGGCGGCTGCGCCGCCTGGAACACGCTCAGCTCGAGGGGCAGCGGGCGTGCCGAGGTGTCGGTCACCATGAGGACCGGCCAGAGATAGGAGCCCCATTGCGCGAGGAACGTGAGGATCGCGACGGTCGCGAACGCCGGCTTGCTCATCGGGACCACGATCGTGAAGAAGGTTCGGAAGGGACCGGCGCCGTCGAGGCGCGCCGCCTCCTCGATCTCGTGCGGGATGCCGAGGAAGAACGTGTAGAAGAGGAAGATCGAGAACGCGCTCGCGATGAACGGAAGGGCCTGGACGTAGATCGTGTTCCTGCTGGCGTTGAGCATGTAGTACAGCGGGAGGGCGACCGCCTCGAAGGGGATGATGGTCAGCACCGTGACGAGGAGGAGCACGAAGGAGCGCCCCTTCCACCGCATGCGGGCGAGGGCATAGCCCGCGAGGGAGTTCACGAGGAGCCCGCCGACGACGACCACCGCCGTGACGATCACCGAGACCGCGATGAACTGCGCGAGGTAGCCGGTCGTGGAGTTCGAGAAGCGCCGGAAGACGTCGATGTAGTTCTCGAGGGAGAGCTCGGTGGGGAAGAACCCGCGCACGCCGGTGAGCACCTGGTCGCCCGGCCGGAGGCTGCCGACGATGAGGTAGTAGATCGGGGCGAAGAACAGCAGGGCGAAGAAGCCGAGGAGCGCGTACTCGACGATACGGGTCGTGATGCTGCGGGATCGGCTGCGGACGATGCTCACTCGACCCCTCCTTCCTGACGGATCAGCCGTCGCTGGATGAGTGCGATGGCGGCGACGATGATGAGGAAGACGACGGCCATCGCCGCGCCCTGCCCGATGTTGTTCTGGTCGTAGCCGGTGGTGATGACCTGGAACATCACCGTCTGCGTCGCCTCGATGTTGATCGACGCGCTCTTGTCGAGGAGGTAGACCTGGTCGAACAGTCGGAAGGCGAAGATCGTGGTCAGCAGCGTCACGAAGATCAGCGTGTTGCGCACTCCGGGCACGGTCACGTGGATGAACTGGCTCCAGCCGCCGGCGCGATCGATGGATGCCGCCTCGTAGAGCTCGGCAGGTACGCCCTGGAGGGCGCCGAGCAGGATGATCATCTGGAAGCTCACGCTCTGCCAGATCGACATGACGATGATCGCGGCGAGAGCCGTCGAGGGGTCGCCGAGCCAGTCGTGCGGCGCGATCGCTCCCCCGCTGATCGCGCCGAGGAAGCCGTTGAGCAGCCCGTTCTCGTCACGGGCGAAGATCAGGCGCCAGATCACCGCGACGAGCGCGAGCGGGAACACCAGCGGCATGAAGAACAGCGTGCGGAACACCGTCATCCCGCGGAGCTTGCGGTTGATGAGGATCGCGAGGCCGAGGGCGAGCGCCGTCTGCAGGGGCACGACGACGACGGCGAACGCGAAGTTGTTGCCCAGCGACCGGAGGAAGGTCGCGCTGATGTCGGGGTCGAGGAAGAGCCGCGCGTACTGCTCGAACCCCACGAATCGCGGCGGTCGCGGGTTGCCGAGCTGGATGCGGAAGAACGACATGACGACGGCCCCGAGGAAGGGGATCGCCAGGAAGGCCGTGAGCAGGATCAGGCCGGGCGCGGCCATCAGGGGGCCGGCGCCGCTGCCGGGGCGCCGGACGCGGCGCCGCGCGCCGCCCGGCGCTTCGCGGCGTGATCGTGGTGCGGAGAGCGTCATCATCAGTCCTCTTGCGGGGGTGTGCTGAGCGGGCGGCCCGCTCAGCACACCGGTCCGGCGATTACTTGTATTCGTCGTTGTCGGCGAAGTCGCGGTCGATGGCCCTGGCGGCGGCGCTCAGCGACTCGGCGGCATCCGCTCCGCCCCAGATCGCGGCGAGCGCCTTGCCGAACTCGGCCGTCACCACGGGGTAGCCGGCGGTGATGGGGCGCGAGACGGCCACGCAGTCGGCGGCGAGCTTGTCCTCGGTGGGGCAGGCGGCGTCGAGCTGCTCGGTGAGGTACGAGAGGGGCTTGCCCTCGCCATAGAGGGCCGAGGAGCCGAGCGCCGAGTGCGTGGCCGGCGGAGCGCCGTTGGCGGAGGTGTACTCCTCGACCACGGCGTCGCTCATGAGGTAGTCGAGCAGGGCGCCTGCGGCGGTCGCGTTCTTCGTGGCGCCGCCCATGCTCCAGGCGATGGTGCCGGAGCCGGTCTTGGCGCCCTGGCCGAAGTCGGGGAGCGGGCCGACGACGAGGTCGTCGCCGAGGGCCTCCTTGTACGCGGGGTACATCCAGTTGCCCATCCAGTTCAGCGCGACGCGGCCTGACTGGAACGCCGCGCCGTCGGTGTCGGGGTCGGTGAACTCCCGCCACGAGGCCCAGGTCTCGACGGCCTCCACGGCGGTCTCGGAGTCGAGTGCGCCTGCGGCCTTCCCGTCGTCGATCAGGGGCGTGCCCGCCGACCACAGCACGGGCGCGAAGGCGTAGATGCCGTACTCGGTGGAGAAGCCGTTGTTCTCCGCGAGGCCGAACGGCCGGCCGTCGGCGTCGACGGCCGCGAGCTTGTCGAGCACGTCGCTGAACTCCTCCGCCGTCCAGGCGTCGGCGGCGGTGGTGGGCATCGTCACGCCCGCGGCGTCCAGGAGCTTCTTGTTGCCCCACATGGCCAGCCCCGAGTTCATCATGCCGACGGCGTACAGGTCGCCTTCGACCGTGTTCTGGCCCTTGATCGCCTCGGTCTGGTTGTCGATGGTCTCGGCCGACACCCAGTCGTCGATCGGGGCGATCCGGTCGAGGTACGCGAAGTTCGCGATGAGGGGCCCGTCGACCTCGAGGACGTCGGGCAGCTCCTCGTCGGTGGCGGTCTGCAGCGCCGTCGTGAACTGGTCGGCGGGGATGAACTGCATGTCGATCTCGATCTCGCCGTTCGACTTCTCAAAGTCGTCCATGATCTTCTGGATCGCCTCGTTCTCCGCGGACTGGCCGTCGAGCGCCCACACGGTGATGGTGCCGGTGCCGCTGCCGGCCTCCACCCGGGCGGACGGGTCGGTGGCGCCTGAGCAGCCGGTGAGAAGCAGGGCGGTTCCGAGGGCGAGTGCTGAGCCTTTCAGCCAGCTGCGGGATCGTCCGGAAACGGCGTGCAGTGATCGCATGATCGTGACTCCTTCGTCGTGCGGGATGGGGGAGACGCGCGCTGAAATGACGCCGTCGCGGGTCGATGGCGTCGAAGCGGGTTCCCCGGATTTACGGGTGCTACAACCATTTAGCATGATGCACGATGCGTCACCGGAGGTCAAGTGAGCGCCCACGGTCGGAGGTCGGCGGCCCTGCCTGCGGGCGCCGGGGTCAGGTCTTGCGCGCGGCATCCCCCGGTCCGGTGAGGACGACGGGAGAGGAGGGCGACGGAGGCGCCGTCCGGCCGGTCAGCGCGCGGGGGCGGCGATCGAGTCGCGCACGATCGGCGGCATCGGCACGAGCAGCTCGCCGTCTCCCGCCGCACCGAGCAGCATCTTCACGGCCTCGGCGCCCATGGACTCGTGGGGCAGGCCGATCGTGGTCAGGCCCGGGCGCAGGTATGACGCGAGCTCGTCGTTGTCGAAGGAGACGACCGAGATGTCGCCGGGAACCGACAGGCCGGCGTCGGCGAGGGCCTGGTACGCGCCGAAGGCGATGCGGTCGTTCAGGCAGAGCAGCGCGGTCACGGGCCTGCCGCGCTGGAGCACCGCCTGGGTCGCCGTGTACCCCCGGTCGGGCACCCAGATGGAGATCGCCTCCTCGTCGGCGAACTCGAGCCCGTGTTCGCCCATCGCGGCCGTGATCCCCGCCATGCGCCGGCTGACGGCGATCGAGCGGAGGAGATCGGCGCTGACCTGGTCGCGCTGACCGATCAGGGCGATGCCGTCACGGTGGCCGGCTTCCACGAGCAGGTTCACCGCGGCGCGTCCGCCCGCCTCCTCGTCGGGGAGCACCGACCGGGAGTGCGCGGCGCTGGTCGCGTTGAGCATGACCACCTCGGTGCCGGACGGGACGGCGGGCAGGCTCACCTCCCGAGCGCGCATCGCGGCGAATAGGATGCCGTCGGCCTGCCGATCGAGCACGGCTTCGACGGCGACGGCCTGGCGCCGGGGATCGCCGTTCGTCTCCATGACCAGGACCACATGACCCGCCTCCTCGGCGGCAGCGATGGCGCCCTCGATCAGTCCGGAGGCGAAGCGCGTCGTCGTCACCATGTCGGAGATGAACCCGATGGTGTGGGTCTTGTCGCCACGGAGGGCGCGCGCGGACAGGTTGGGCCGATAGCCCAGCGCCTGCGCCGCACTGAACGCCCGGTCTCGCGCATCCTGGGAGAGACGGGTGTTCGGTCTGCCGTTCAGGATCAGCGACACCGCGGTCGGCGAAAGTCCTGCCAGGCGGGCGACGTCTGCGAGAGTCGGTCGCTTGTCCGTCACGATGCGTCCTTCCTCCCCGATCGGCCGTGCTCTGCCACTCTATGCGCTGAAGCGTTGAAGCCGAGGCGGCCGGACGATCGCCCGCACCGCGGTTCACCGGCTAAGCTCGCACGGTCGCCGGGCGCGCCCGGTCCGGCGACTCGCCTCGAGACGGAGATCGGATGCGCACCGCGATCGTCGGAGCCGTGCTGCTCGCCGCCGGTGCGGTCGCGACCGCGACCGGCATCCTCCCGCTGTCCGACGTGGCCGCACTGTGGGTTCGCGTCTGGCCGATCCTGCTGTTCGTGCTCGCGATCACCGTCGTCACGGAGCTCGCGGCGGCCGCCGGCCTGTTCACTGTGATCGCGCAGCGGACGGCGCGCTGGGGGCGAGGCAGGGCCTGGGCGCTGTGGCTGCTCGTCGCGGCCTTCGCGACTCTGAGCACGATCTTCCTGTCGCTCGACACGACGGCCGTGCTGCTGACCCCGATCGTCGTCGTGCTCGCCCGGCACGCCCGGCTCGACCCGCTGCCGTTCGCGCTGACCACGGTGTGGATCGCCAACACGGGCTCGCTGCTCCTCCCCGTCTCGAACCTCACCAACCTCCTCGCGCAGCACGCGATGGGCGAGCCCAGCCCGCTCGCATTCGCGGGGCTGATGGCGGCTCCGGCCGCCGTGGCGGTCGTCGTGCCGCTGGCGCTCATCTTCGCGATCCATCGGCGCAGCCTCCTGGGGCGGTATGAGACGGGCGCGCCTGCCGGCGTCGACGATCCGGTGCTGTTCCGCTGGAGCGCGGTCGTCGTCGCGGCCCTCGTGCCGCTGCTCGTCTCCGGACTGCCGGTGTGGATGCCGGCGCTCGCAGCGGCGGCGGTGCTCGGCGTCACGTTCCTCGTGCGCCGTCGCGGCGTGCTCCGGCTCGGCCTCCTGCCCTGGCAGCTGATCATGCTCGCCTCGGGGCTGTTCCTGTTCATCGAGGCTCTGCACGCGGTGGGGTTCGGGGCTCTGCTCGCCGCGGTGTCGGGGGAGGGCGAGTCGCCGCTCGCGCTGCTGCGGCTGGCGCTCACGGGAATGGTGGGCGCGAACGCCATCGACAACCTGCCCGCGTACCTGGCGCTCGAGCCTTCGGCCGCGTCTCCGCTCCGGCTGGCCGCGCTGCTCATCGGCGTCAACGCCGGGCCGCTCATCACGCCCTGGGCGTCGCTGGCCACGCTGCTGTGGCACCAGCGCCTCAGCGCGGCGGGCGTGGAGATCCGCTGGCGTCGGTACATGCTCCTGGGCGCCATCGCGGCTCCGCTCACGGTGGTGCTGTCGACGCTGGCCCTGGCGGCGACGGTGTAGCCGCGTCCGCGCGCGTGGCCGGACGTCGCCGCGGCTGTCAAGGCCGTTCCCGGTGTCGGTGGCCCGGCGTAGGAAAGAGGGGACGGAAGGAACACGCATGGCTGCTGGAGACATCGAGACGTATCGCCGCAACGGCATCTGGTTCAACCGCATCGAGGGGGAGTCGACGACGCTGGGCATGAGCTTCGAGAGCCGGGCGGATGCCGTCAGGGTCGGCCGCAGTGCGGCCGCCGCCCGTCAGGTCGGCCACACGGTCCGCATCGACGAGGGAGGTCCCTCGGGTGAGGTCGGCGCGTACGAGCGGCATCCGCGCGAACTGATCGCGTGATGCTCCTGCAGGCGTGCATCAACGGCGCACGGCCACCGGGCGTACGGCCCGCCGTCGAGCGGATGCGGAGCGGGGCGGCGGTCACGCGGACGCGGTGACCACGTGCGCCTGGATCCGCCCGCGGACCTCGCCGTCGCCGAACCTCGCCGCGAGGGCCGCCGCTGCCCGTGAGGTGGCGGCGTTCAGGGCGCCGGCATCCCGCCCCTCGATCTCCGTGCGCAGCACGGTGCCGTGGCAGTAGGCCGTCGCGGCCTCGAGTGCGGAGGGCGCGACGCTCTGCGCGGTGACGGTCTCGATGGTGACGGTGCCGAAGCCGGCGGCTTCCACGTCCTGCCTGATCCGTCCGATGTCGTGATAGCCATGCGGGGTGCGGGCGAGGAAGCGGGGCGGATCGGCGGGGAACATCGCCGCCAGAGCATCCGTGATCACGGCGGCGAAGTCGTTCTTCTCGATCGCGTCCCACACGCTGAACAGGAACGTGCCGTCGGGGGTGAGCACGCGCAGCGCCTCACCGAACGCGCGGATGCGGTCGGGGAAGAACATCGCCCCGAACTGGCAGAGCACGACGTCGAAGGTCGCGCCGTGGAACGGCAGGTCGAGCGCGTCGGCCGCTCGCCAGCGGACGCGCGGATCGGTGAGGAGGGATGCCGCGTACTCGAGCATCGGCGGGTTGAGGTCGGTCGCGGTGTACTCGGCATCGGGGCCGAGCTGCGGCCACAGCATCCGGGTGACGACGCCGGTGCCGGCGGCCGTCTCCAGCACGCGCCGAGGGGAGAGGGCCGAGACGCGACGCGCGAGATCGGCCGCATACGGCTCGAAGATGAGCGGCACCATGCGGCGGTCGTAGTTCTCGGGGATCGACCCCGCGAAGACGCTGTCGGACTCGGGCATCCTGACTCCCTCTGAGGCGAGAGTACGCCTGCGGAGCGCCCGGGAACAGGGGGTCAGGATGCCGCGGGCGCTGGCCCGCGCTGCACCGCCGGCCTGGCCGGCCGCACCAGGTCGTCGCCGGTGTACGGGGCGGGTGATGCGATGCGATTCTGGAAGCGCTTGCGCCCTCGAAGTTAAGTTCATTCGCTGTGCGAGCATCCGATTCTGTAAACGCTTGCATTAACACACGCGGCACCGCTACGGTCGTCGGGACGCACGCTGACGTGCTCTCGATCGCGCGGCGAGGATGCCGCGCGGGCGATCCTGACGGAAGGAGTATCTCGATGTTCCCGAGCGTTCTGCCCCGCACCCGGTCGCGCGAGCGATCACGATCGAAGGGCCGTCTCGCCCTGCTGCTCGCGGCCGTTCTCGCGATCCCGGTGTTCGCCGCGACCGCGCCGGCCGAGCCCGCCGAGGCGGCGGCGCCCGGCCCGAAGGACTCGATCGCCGTGCTCTTCTCCTACACGTGGAACGCGATCGCCCGCGAGTGCACCGAGACGCTGGGCCCGGCCGGGTACGGCTACGTGCAGACCTCTCCGCCGCAGGAGCACGTGCTCGGCTCGGCCTGGTGGACCTACTACCAGCCCGTCTCCTACAAGCTCGACTCGCGGCTCGGCACCGAGGCCGAGTTCCAGGCGATGATCGACACCTGCGAGCAGGCGGGCGTCGGCGTCATCGTGGACGCCGTCATCAACCACATGTCCGGGCAGTCCGCCGGCGGCACCGGCTGGGCGGGCACGCAGTTCCAGCACTACAACTACCCCGGCACGTACTCGAGCTGGGACTTCCACTCCTGCCGTCGCGACATCGTGAACTACCAGGACCGGTGGGAGGTGCAGGAGTGCAACCTCGTGAACCTCTCCGACCTCAACACCGGCTCCACCTACGTGCAGAACACGATCGCCGGCTATCTCAACAAGCTCGTCGGCATGGGCGTCGCCGGATTCCGCATCGACGCCGTCAAGCACATCGCCGCCGCCGACATGCAGGCGATCTGGAGCAAGGTGCAGAACCGCGACTCCCTCTACGTCGTGCAGGAGGTCATCCGCGCGAACGAGCCCATCCAGCCCGAGGAGTACACCTCGGTCGGCGACATCCACGAATTCGCGTTCGGCCGCAAGCTCAAGGAGGCGTTCGGCGGCGGCACGATCAACTGGCTCATCGAGGGCAACGGCATCGGCCCGACCTGGAGCGGTTTCCTGCCGCAGGCGAACGCGGCCGTGTTCGTCGACAACCACGACACCGAGCGCAACCACGAGACGCTCTCCTACGCCGACGGCGCGAAGTACGACCTCGCGCAGATCTTCACCCTGGCGTGGAACTACGGCTCGCCGTCGATTCACTCCGGCTACTCGTTCAGCAGCAACGACGCGGGCCCGATCACGGATGCCGCCGGCAACGTCATCGACCCCGTGAAGGGCCAGGGCAACTGGACCTTCAAGCACGCGCAGAACGACATCATGAACATGGTCGGCTTCCGCAACGCCACGTACGGCAAGCCGGTCACGGACAAGTGGACGAACGGCGGCAGCGCGATCGCCTTCGGCCGCGGGGATGCCGGCTTCGTCGCCATCAACCGCGGCGGATCGGCGATCAGCCGCACCTTCGCCACGAGCCTGCCGGACGGCACCTACTACAACGTGATCGACGCGGTGCGCACGGGGTCGACCTGGTCGGGCCCGACCATCACCGTATCGGGCGGGCAGTTCACGGCGACTGTCGGTGCGAACGACGCGATTGCCCTGCACGCCGGGGCGAAGGCGACTCCCGGTGGCGGCGGTGGCACCCCCGGCGACGACCTGACCGTCTACTACTCGACCTCGAAGAACTGGTCGGCATACAACGTGCACTATCGCGTGGGTGCCGGCGCGTGGACCACCGCGCCCGGTCAGGCGATGGCCGCGGCGTGCACCGGCTGGGTGTCGAAGACGATCGATTCGAACGGCGCATCCGTCACGGCCGCGTTCAACAACGGCTCCGGCACGTGGGACAACAACGGCGGCAGCGACTACACGCTCACCGGGGCGACGGCAGCGGTGAAGAACGGGGTCGTCACGACGACGAACCCGTGTGCGACCCCGCCGACCGACGACCTGACCGTGTACTACTCGACCTCGAAGGGCTGGTCGGCGTACAACGTGCACTACAAGGTCGGCGCGGGAGCGTGGACGGCGGTTCCCGGCCAGGCCATGGCGGCGGCGTGCAGCGGCTGGGTGTCGAAGACGATCGACTCCAACGGCGCATCCGTCACCGCGGCGTTCAACAACGGGTCGGGCACGTGGGACAACAATGGCGGGCAGGACTACGCCTTCACCGGCACCACCGCCGCCGTGAACAACGGGGCGGTGACGACGGTCAACCCCTGCGGCTGAGCTGAGCGGGCGGCATCCGGGGTCGAACAGGGTTCCGGATGCCGCCTCGTCATGTCGAGTTCAGGGCGAGTTCACCGGGCGGGAGAACGATCGAGCGTCAGCATCCACCGACCTGAGGAGAACTCGTGATCCCCCGCCTGCTCACCGCGACCGCTGTCGGCGCCGTCGTCGCGCTCGTCGGCAGCTCCGCCGCGTACGCCCGCCCGCCGAAGCCGGAGCCCGAGCCGCTCACCGCCGTGCTCGAGACGCCCGCCCTGTGGGACGAGGACGACGCGGATGCCGACGACCCGGCCATCTGGGTCGACGAGGACTCCCCCGAGGACAGCCTCGTGATCGCCACGGCGAAGGAGGCCGGGATCTACGTCTACGACCTCGCCGGGCAGGAGGTGCAGCACATCGCACCCGACCCCGCTCCGGGCGAGGACGACGCCCCGGGCCGCTACAACAACGTCGCCCTCATCCACGACTTCGAGCTCGACGGCGAGGAGGTCGACCTCGCGGTCGCGTCGGACAAGGGCATGGACGACCTCGGCATCTTCGTGATCGACGACGGCGAGCTCACCGAGGTGACCGCGCCGGATGCCGGGTGGATCTTCAGCGCCTCGCAGGAGGAGATCAACGGCGAGCACACCGCCTACGGCCTGACCACCTGGCAGGACGAGGACGGCGCGTACGCGCTGGTGAGCCGCAACTCCGAGACCGACGTCGCGCTGCTCGAGCTGCAGGCGCACGACGACGGCACGGTCGGCTGGGAGAAGGTGCGCACGCTCGCGCTGCCGGCGGAGTTCACGATGCCCGACGGCTCGAGCTGGACCACCTGCGACGACCCCGGCCAGTACGCGCAGGTCGAGGGCATGGCCGTCGACGAGAAGACCGGCACCGCGTACCTGGGGCAGGAGCTCGTCGGCATCTGGAAGGTCGACGCCGATCTCACGGGTGAGCCCGAGCTCGTCGACACCGCGGTCGAGTTCGGCCTGCCGGGCACGTACGACGCCGAGGCCGACGAGTGCGTCTACGGCGAGAACCCGGGCTTCGGCGGCGACGTGCTGCGCACCGACATCGAGGGCCTGACGATCTACCGGACCCAGGGCAAGAAGGGCTACCTGCTCGCGTCGAGCCAGGGCGACGACAGCTACGCGGTGTACGAGCTGCAGGGCGACAACGACTACGTCGGCTCGTTCCGCACCGCCGACGGCGACGTCGACAGCACCCAGCACAGCGACGGGGCGGATGCCGTGAACGTCAGCCTGCCGGGCTTCGACGGCGGCCTGCTCGTGGTGCAGGACGGCGACAACACCCCCGAGGGCGAGGATGAGTCGAGCACGAACTTCAAGTACCTCGCTTGGGAGGACGTGGCGGAGAAGAGCGGCCTCGATCTCGACGTGGCGCGACGCTAGGCGGATCGGATGCCGTCGGCGCGAGGCTCCGACGGCATCCGCTCCTTCTCACCCTCCGTGGTGCGTGTGTGGGAGGTCAGTCGTCGAGGACGAAGGTGACCTCGAGCGTCACCTGCCATTCGGTGATCGCGCCGTCGGCGACGAGGACCTGGTGCTCCTTCACCCAGGCGCCGCTGACGTTGCGCAGCGTCTCGTTCGACCTCTCGATGCCGTGCCGCACGGCGGCCTCGAAGCTCTCCGAGGAGCGTGCGGTGATGGTGGTGACGCGTGCGACGGACATGGGTCCTCCTTCGTTGGCTGACGGGTTCCATGCAACTCCCCGGGAGGGGCGGGTGCAAGGGGTTGTGTCAGGCCCCCGGTCGTTGAGCGAGCGAAGCGAGTCGAAACGCCGGCACCCTCAGTCGCGCCCCCCGGACGTTGAGCGAGCGCCAGCGAGTCGAAACGCCCGCACCCTCAGCCGCTCATCCCAGAGAACTGTCAGCCGCGTCCTCCCCACGGTCTCGCTCGTGTCGTGACAGCCTGGCGCACATGACTGTCACGACTCCTCGCCCGCGCTGGCTGTCGTTCCTGATCGGCGTGGGCGGCGGCGTCCTCGGGCTGCTGCCCTGGCTGGTCGGCGGCGGGCGGATGCTCCTGCAGAACCTGTGGACCGTGTACGTGCCGCCCGAGCAGATGCCGTTCGTGCTGCTCCCCGTGAGCCAGTACTCAGCGCTGCTGCTGTTCTCACTGGTGCTGATCGGCGGGGTGTTCGTCGGGCTGGCCGTGCGCCTGGTCGGCCGAGGCATGGCTGCGTGGCCCGGCTCGATGGGCTTGCTGCTCGTGCACGTCGTCGCCACGGTGCAGAGCTTCATCGTGCTGCATGGCGGCCTCGGCCTGGACGGCGGCGGCGACCCCCGTGCGACCGTGTACTTCGCGGGGATGCTCGGTGGCACGATCCTCACGGTCCTCCTCGCGCAACTCGCGTTCTGGATGACGTCGCGTCGTTCGGCCGGCGTCGCCGCCCTCGGCGTCGCGCTCGCCGCGGTGTCGTTCGCGAACTGGGCGATGCGCTGGGTGGTCGCCTTCACCGGCGAGGCGCTTGTGCCGATGTGGATCACGTCAGTCGCGCGGTGGGTCCCCGCGGTCGTGGTCGGTCTGGCGCTGGTGTGGTGCGGGGTGCGCCCGCTGTGGAGGCTCGTCGTGTGGGCCGTCGCGCTGCTCGCGCTGTGGATCGTGCCCGCTCTGTACACGGCGCTCTCGTACGGGCTCGGGATGCGCGTGCTCGACGGGGACGTGCCTGAGATGCTGCGGGCCGCCGCGCAGGTGTTCCCGATGGCGCTCGCGATCGAGTGGCTGCCGGTGGTGGTCGCGGCGGGGATCGGGGTTGTGGGGACGGTGGGGCGGATGCTGGTGGGGCGTCTCCGGCCTCAGTCGCAGGCGATGCCGTCGCCGTCGCGGTCCAAGTCGTAGATGTCGGAGCCGACGATCCGGACGGGCCCTTGCACGTAGGCCGGACCGTTCCCGCTCCCGCCAGCGCAATCGACGTCGCTCGCGATCGGGACACAGGCCCCGGTGTAGTTGGAATCGCATCCTCCGCCGCCCTGCTGGACGAGTGGTACCGGGGCAGGCGGGGGAGCCGGCGCTTTGCTCCCGATCGCGGTGACCTCGGCGACTGGCGCAGTCTGAACCGTTTCGCTGACCACTTCCCGGGCCACCTCGACACCGTCAACCATCGTGACGCGATACGTGATCACCTTCACGCCATCCACACCGGCGGTGACGACGGCCGTCGTGCCCTGATCGCGCAGCGGGTCATCGATTGTCGTCCTCTCGAACGGGATGGCGACGTTCTCGGTCAGGGTACCGACCGTCGTCGGCACGGGGGTCGGTGTCGGACGCGAAGCTGACGCCGTCGGCGGGATGTCGGCGATGCTGTTCGGCGTCGCAAAGTTGCCCGCCTCGGTACTCGGGCTTGGGCTCGCGCTCGCCACTCCGCCTCCGGTGATAAGCAGGGCGGCGACGCCCAGAGCGGCGAGGCCTGAGCGGCGGGTGCGCAACCCGACGCCGGGCAGCGGTCGTGCGATCAGCACCACGAGCCCGACGACGATCACCGCGAGCGCGGCGAGAACGATCGCCACCGGCGAGAGCCTTGCGAGGATGCCGCCGATCACCAGCGAGGCGACGATGATCGCGACTGTGCGCCAGCCTGTGTGTGTTTTGGCGCGCACGGCCGGTGTGGCGGCTGCTGCGGTCGACGCAGCGACGGGCGCCGTCGCAGCGGTCCACTGCACGCCGTCCCACCATCGCAGATGGTTCGGGTTCTGCGGGTCCGGGTACCAGGCGGCAGGCGGTGGCAGGGTAGACATGAACGCACCTCTCGGAGCTGAGGCGACGAATCGCGGGGCGCGCCGTTGCGCCTTGAGATGTGTATATCGCCTTCCGCCCTAGGGCGACAACGGGCGGGGACGAGAAATGCCTCCCTCGTTGTGCAGGCAAGCGGTCTATTGAGAACTGAGTTGCTTTCGCAGCCGCTCCCGCAGTCCGCGATCGCACACGTACACAAACGTCCCAAGCATCCCGCGTGTCAGCAGCACTCCGTAGATGTTCCGGATGAAGACGAGCAGATCATCATCGGTGAAGCCGTGGCTGAAGCTTCCGGTGCGGAGCTTGCCCATCTTGTCGCGGTAGTCCTCGGCGCTCGCGACGATCTCGCCGGTCGGCGAGAGACGCAGATCCGGCCCGATGATCACGCCGGCGTAGTTGAGGTCGTAGCCCTGCACGGTGTGGATGGAGCCGACCTCGTCGAGCGAACCGCGAGAGTTGATCCAGTCCTTGTCGGTGCTGTTCCACCGCATCCGCTCGCCGTCGAGCTCGATGTCGTAGACCTCGGGGTTCCGTTTCGACATCCAGCCCCACGCATAACCTGCGACCAGGCGGGACAGGCCAACCTCGGCGTCCTTCTCGCGGATCGCCCTACGCATGTCCCCGAGGTCGTCGAAGAACCGCAGGTCGTAGTCGCCGAGGTCCGACAGCGCCCGTTTCTCGCCGCGCAGCATCCCTCGTATGAAGTCGACGTAGTCGGCGCCGGCGCGCACGCGCATCTGTGTCGTGAGCCGGAAGTGCCGGTGCGCGTTCTTGGCGTCGCTCACCACGTCGTCGAGTGTGGCAGGAGACAGGTCGTGCGGGCGGACGCTCTGCGCGCCGTCGACGAGCAGCAGCTGATGCTTCGACCGCGCCTTGATCCAGTCGAGCTGGGTGTGATGTGGGGCGTCCTCGCCGAACAGCCGTTCGTTGATGTCGCGGAACTTCTTGTTCTGCGGGCCTGACGGCTGATTCGAGCGCTGGTTCAGCCGGTGCGTCTCGTCGACGAGGACGAGGTCGAAGTCAGCATCTGACTCCCCGACCTGGAACGCGGTGAGCACCATGGTGGGGTCGAGCTTGGGGGTCTTGCGAAATACGCGCTGCACCGATTCGCGCAGCGACTGCTGCGGGATGACGAGCGCCATGCGCAGGTCCTTGAGGAGCTCGCGATTCTCGGGTACGAAGAACTCCGCGAACATCGAGTCGGGCTCGAGGTCGTCGTACTCCGTGTAGTCGCGGATGTCGGCGAGGAGCTTCATGAGGAAGATCGCGATGATCGTCTTGCCCGTGCCCGGGTCGCCTTGCACGACGAGGGTGGATCGCTCGTCCGGGTGGGCGAGATCCTCGAGCAGTCCCTCGACGATGTCGGTCACGGCGATCGCCTGGTCGTCGGTGAGCGCTTTGAACGGCGACAGCTTGAACAGGTCGGAGTTCTCGATCTGCGGGATGCTGCGCGAGAACAGACCCTCTTCGCGGAGCGTCTCGAAGACGTCGCGAAACGACTCGCGATAGAGCTCGCGATCGTAGTACTGCGCGTCGGTGAGGCCGTCGTTGCCATTGAGGACGCTGTACTGGCCGTCACCGGAGAACCAGCGGATGAGATGCGATTCGAGGTCGAGGCACACAGACTTGTTGAACTTCTCGTCGATCACGACGCGGATGCTGTCGAGGCCTTCGCCCTTCTTGGTGCTTTCCAGGTGCTGGCGCATGCGCTTCTGAGTGCCGGTCGTCTCGCCGACATAGAGCTTGCGCGAACCGTCGAGCACGTAGACGACAGGCCAGTTGGTATGGCGCGGGTCAGCCTGAGCCCAGGTGTCGACGGCCTCGCGCGTGAATCTGAGGCGGCGGATGTCGGTCACTGCGGTTCCTGCTTGCTGATGACGCCCTGGTTGTGCTCGACCGGATACTTCCGCTGCGTCTTCTCGAGCTTCGCCATAACGATGTCGTCGAGGTCGACCCCGAGCCTGTTCGCCAGATGGATGCAGTAGGTGACGACGTCGGCGAGCTCTTCCTCGACTTTCTGCTGGTCGGGGTTGCCTGTCCACTGGTAGAGCTCGAGCAGCTCGGACGCCTCGATCGCGATGCTCTTCGCGAGGTTCTCCGGGGTGTGGAAGTGGTCCCAGTCGCGCTCGGCTACGAAGGCGCGGAGGGCGGCGAGGGTGTGCTGGGAGGGCATGGCAGCGAAGGTAGCACTCGACGTCAGCACTATGTAGCAAGTGTCGCGAACATACTCCAAATGGCTTAGGTGCCAGGGTGCTGAGGGAGGCGCTGACGCCGCGAGGACGGGAGTCGATCCTCCAACGAGGATGAGAGGATAGATGTCCTGCGCTCCTAGCAACGCGTCGGTCGCTCGAGACGAAGGCACGCGCGCGCGGAAGCTGCTTTTCGGGTGGAACTGATGTAAGCTGCCGCTGAGAGCTACGAACACGATGTCGGACGTCAGTCCTACTCTTTCGAATCTAGGTACTAGCCCGCTGGGCGGATGTGAGGAGCTTCAAATATGATTCGGTATCGCGTGGGAGAGCTGTTCTGCGGACCCGGAGGGATCGCCCGGGGACTCGACTTTGCCGTGGAAGACCTCCGCAAAGAGGGTGTCGAGGTTGATGTTGAACACACCTGGGCGAACGATTACGACGCGGCGACCGCTCGGACCTATAAGGCGAACTTTCCCGGTGCTCACGTTATCCACAAAGACATCCGAAAGCTTGACATTGAGACCGAGCTTTCTGATATCGACGGGTTCGCGTTCGGCTTCCCTTGCAACGACTTCAGTGTCGTGGGCGAGCAGAAGGGGATCGACGGCACGTTTGGGCCGTTGTACGAATACGGCGCGCGAGTAGTCGACCGCTACAGCCCCAAGTGGTTTTTCGCCGAGAACGTGGGAGGGTTGCGGAACAGCAATGATGGTGTGGCCTTCGAGATGATCTTGGATCGGCTGCAGGAAGCCGGCGCTCCCGAGTACGGGGGGTACACGCTTTACCCTCACCTGTACAAGTTCGAGGAGTACGGCGTGCCGCAGCGCCGGCACCGCATAATCATCGTTGGCGTGCGCAATGATCTCGAAGTGGATTTTCGGGTTCCTTCGCCTGAGCCCTACTCGCACATCGACAACTCCGTGAAGACTGCGCTGAGCAATATACCGGCAGACGCGACCCACCAGGAGCTCACCCGACAGAATCCGACCGTTGTTGAGCGTCTGTCGCACATCAAGCCAGGTGAGAACGCGTTTACAGCTGACCTTCCTGCGCATCTGCAACTGAATGTTCAGGGGGCGAAGATCAGCCAGATCTACCGAAGACTGCAGGCGGACAAGCCTTCATACACCGTCACAGGCTCTGGCGGTGGAGGCACGCACGTCTATCACTACGAGGAGAATCGTGCCCTGACGAACCGGGAGCGCGCACGCATTCAGACCTTCCCCGACGACTACATCTTCGAGGGCAAGAAGGAAGAAGTTCGGAAGCAGATCGGCATGGCCGTACCTGTCGACGGCGCGCGCGTTGTGTTTAAGGCCTTGCTCAGCTCGCTGGAAGGCATTGAGTATCCGAGCGTCGAGCCGAACCTCCTGAGGTCTGTCCCACCCAGGCGCGAGGCTTCGGCAAGCGAGCGATCTGCATAACGCCAAGCGACTGTGACCACTCCACACGTTCTCCTATCTGACCGGCTTTTCGAGTCGGTGCTGATGGCGCCCGCGGCTTACGCGGATGAGCTTAAGATCGTCGCGGGGTATGCATCACCTGCGATGGTCAGCAGGGTCCTCGCGGAGTTGCCAGACTCGGCAACCCTGCACCTGGTGGTTGGCATGGCGGGCCATGAAGGCGTGGTCATCGCCGATCACGAAGCGTTTACCGCATTGCAGGAAGCAAACTCAGATCGGTTGCGCGTTGCCTACACAACCGGAGGACGCTCCATCCATACGAAGCTTTATGTCTGGAGCAGGCAGGGAGAAGGCGTCGAGGCATACGTCGGGTCATCGAACTTTACTCAGAACGGGTTCTTGGTCGGCTGGCGCCAGTCAAGGCACTCAGAAGTGTTAGCAAGGACTGACCCGTCGCAAGCCATGGCTGAGTTCGCCCGGATTGAGTCCGAGTCTCTAAGCGCCATCCACCCGGATGTCGAGAATGAGATTGAACTGCACACGCGGTCGCGAGCATCGTTGGACTCTGCAGCGATTGCGGATGTCCCAGGAGCCGGTGGACCGTTGCTGGGTGCCGAAAGTTTGATCCTGCCTCTAGTCGCGATCCGAGACTATCCGCCCACGGGAACGGTGAGGGGGGAACCCCATCGTGTGTGGGGATTGAACTGGGGTGTCGGTCGAGGACGTAGTAACAGGAACGAGGCGTCCATCCTCATTCCACAGATCGCGAGGGATGATAAGCCGAACTTCTTCCCGCGCGGCGAAAGCGGACGTCGTGTTCATTTTCTCGTTGGAACCGATGACAACAAATCGATGTTCATGTCGGTCGCCGAGCAAGGTGACAAGGCTCTGCATTCAGTGCCCTCGAATGGCGCCTTGGGTGAATATTTCCGTTTCCGGCTAGGGGTCGCGAACGGTGCAGTCGTGACGCTGGATCACCTTCGAGCTTTCGGTTCCAGATTCGTGAAGTTCTTCCGGCTCGATGATGAGACTTATCACATGATCTACTCCCCCGATCTTGAGCCTGAGGGCATGGCGCTTTACGGATTTCCTCCGCTGTAGTTGTCGCGATGCCGGACGGTGGGTCGCTAAACGTGCTGGGGACCGCCGGTTGGCTATGGTGAGGGGTGTGACGAAGCAGTACTGGATGTTCAGTCGCCCGCAGCGCAAGCTCTACCGCCTGCCGCAGACTGTGGCTGCCCTTTACGAGGTTGCGCATCGCGAAGAGTGGGGAGGCGCTCGCGAACTCCATGTTGCGTTCGAGGAGGTCCTTGAACGCGAACTGATCAAGCGTCCAGGAGAGCGGCGCGACGGCTCGGGATCTGGTGGGCGCACACATGCGGCGTTAGTGCGCAGCCTTGGGTTCGCGTTTGTTCGGGAACGGACAAACAGCCTAGAACTTACCCTCGCGGGTCAGGCTCTCGCTGAAGGAGCGCCCCCGCGCGAGCTCATCAGACATCAGGTATTGCGTTTTCAGTTCCCGTCGCCATACTCGGTTGGTCGGAATGTAGACATTAGCCCGAGATTCAAAGTTCGACCCTTCATTCTTATCCTTCGTATGTTGCTCTTGGGGGAGCTCGGTGGGTTGACGCAGGAAGAGATCGCGCTACGCGTTCTGGTCCACGGAACTGGTGACGCCCCCAAAGATGCCACTCGAGTTGCTAAGCTCGTTCTTGACTACCGGGCACGAGGCATTGATGCTCTCGAGCCCGATTTTGTGTCGCGGTTTGGAGGCCAGCGTGACACGTTTGATTCTTTGCGTAGCAAGCTGAACGACATTGCGAACACCGCGCTCAATTGGCTTGAGTATTCGGACGTCATCGAACGAAACCGTGATGTTGTATCTATACCCGAAAGTCTCGTCGGAGCCGCGAGCGCTTTGATCGACGTTTATACCCGGGAGAATCCCATCCGTGATTCGGACCAGGAAGAGACTTTTCAACGACGTTATGGACTTCCTCCTGGTGTCAGGAAGGACACCCGCGACCTGGCGCGATCCCGGGCGCTAACGGAGCTTGAACATGCTCGGCGCCGCGTCAATACCGTCGTCATGGGATGGGCACGCTCTGAGTTGCTTGTCGAGGGTGCGACCCCTGAAATTATTGATCGTCTCGTAGAAGCGACGGGACTCGAGCGCGCAATGGTGGCTCGCGTCGCGCAACAGGTTCTCGGACGAGACCGCACGGTCGACCAGTTCCTGAGCACCTACGCGAACCTCGTTCATGATGAATCTCCCCGTGCCGCGAAACTGTTCGAGGAGTCAACCGCCAACATCCTTAAGGCTGTGTTCCGTGTTGACGCGAAGCTGGTCGGCAGTCAGGGACGTGAACCAGATGTGGTCGTCTCGGGCGACGGGTGGCGAGGAATTGTTGACACGAAAGCCTATTCAGGCGAGTACACACTTCCTTCGGGGCATGATCGCGCGATGCGCGAGTACGTTGAGAACTACAGGGCGGGTGACTCTCCTCTTAGGTTCTGGGCGTTCATCTGTGGCGCGGTTGCGCGCGGGGCGAGCGCAAAGGTGCACTTCCTTGGGAAACAGGTAGGCCTGGCTGGCACGGTTGTGGGCATGGTGGCTTGGCTCCAGATGATCAAGCTTGCTGAAGCGGGGGTAATTGGTGGTTCCGATCTGCCACGCTTGTTCAGCATTGGACGAGAGCTCACGCTGGAAGATCTCCCTACGTTAGTTGCTGGCGGATAGGTCAGCCGAGCAGTAGCCAACTACGACTCAGCCCGACTCGCACGTAGAGTAGGCAGATGTCCTGGGCCTCGTCTGACGGGAGCAGGCGAACGATGCAGGCCAACCGTCGACGCGATACGCGGCCCGAGATGGCAGTTCGCCGCATCGTTCATGCTCAGGGACTTCGGTATCGCGTCGACTTCGCTCCGCTCGGCGGCCGTCGGAGAGCAGATATCGTCTTCACTCGCCTTCACATAGCAGTTTTCATTGACGGTTGCTTTTGGCACTCCTGCCCGTTCCATGCGGTGTCCCCGAAACAGAACAGCGACTACTGGTTGCCCAAGCTCCAACGGAATGCGGAGCGCGACCGCGAGACGGATGCGTTGCTCGCCGACGCGGGGTGGCTGGTCTTGCGGTTCTGGGAGCATGAATCGCCAGAAGACGTTGCATCTGAGATCGTTGAGGTTGTCGTTCGATGTAGGGGAAACACCGCTTCACGCGACCATTCCGTCAGCATCGATGCGATGAGTCACGCACGGGGTAGACCTCGAAACTAGTGGCCGCAGTCAGTTTCGCCCTCTTACGCCTCGCGAACACGCTTGCGGATCTCGTGAGCGTCCAAATTGGCCACCCGCATGAGGTCAAGGAGCTGCCGATGGTGCGCCCCGTGGCGTTCCCACAGCTCAGCTCCAACGGCGGACTCGAGGTGATCTTCGTCGGACGTCCAAGTCGCTCGTACTCCTGAAGGTGGGTGATCCGCTCCTCGATGTCCGCGACGCCGCAGGCCGCGGGAGCCAGCCGCGCTGTGCTGCGCGACCAGGTCAGCCGATGCTTGTTCCCCTTGCTCTGACTGCATTTGCCACACGCAGGAACCCGAGTTTTGGATCTCCGAGATGGATCCAGTGGGCCGTTGCTTGTTCGACGAGCGGCCGCAGGTGGTCCCACTCCATGCTGGTGCCTCCGCCATACGCGCAGGCAACGAAATACAGCATCCCAAGAGTCTCCAGCGCTTCGCGCGCCTCGTCATCGGTGGGTGGCGCGACGGGGATCATGCCGTTCACGAATGATATGTTGCCGAGTTGATGTTGGAGGTTCTACATGCGCGGTCAGCTTCGGTCGCCTTCGTTACTCAAGGTAATGCCCTGTGGCGCTGGAAGATCGTTCACAACCTCACGGAGAAGAACACCTAAGCGAACTCCGTCAGAGCTTCAGATTCTCGCGGAAGCCTTGGTCCACGATTTCAAGAAGCTCCGCCTCCGGTACTGTCCCGAGCGCTCGGCGACCAGCGAGGAAGTCGAGTCCCTCGAGGAATGCGCGTACACCGATGCGATCATAGGGCGTCTCCTGATCAACGAAGTAGGTCTTGAGGACGCTGAGCATGGCGCGCGCAAGGGTCGGGATTGTCGCGAGTCCAGGCCGTCCCAGAATCTGCACAGACAGGTCACTGTTTGAGAAGAAGGCCTGGAGGGCCGGGTTGAGCTCCTCAGCGCGGGTGAACCGACGCACATACCAACCGCTCCACCAGAGCCGCGCAATCGCGTGATCGCGCTCACGCCTGCGATCTGTGCTAGCAAACACGTGATTCGTGACGTGATTGCCGAGCGCTTCGCCGTGAGCAGGCCAGCGATCGCGGGTGTAGTTGCGGAAGTAGCCGAGCGCGAGAGTCACCCAAAGGCGCTCGTCTACTGCATCTGCTGGGGTCAGGTTCGGCAACACTTGGAGGATCAGGTGGGCATTTGCTGCGTCTAGGTCACCCTGGCGAGTGCCCTCGTCCGAGAGGTGGAGGCTGAAAGCCCCATCGACCTCGTACTCCGACTCGATGAACCTCAGGTCAAGCTCCGTCACCAGCGAATCAAGATCGGTGTTCCAAACGCGCGTCGCGTTCTCGCCTGCCGCCATGACCCTTAGCGTGTCGACCGAGTCAGCGGTCAGGATGCGCAACTTCTGCAACTCAGACATCGGCAACCTCGATCTTCTTGAAGCCCTTTGCGCTCACGAGCAATTGGGCCGAGATCTCTTGATACTCGGGGTCGTCGGGTTCGAGTGCACGTCCCAACTCTTCAAGACGACTCAGCAGAGTGCGTCCCCAAGGCAACTCCGTGCTCTCGCCGCCCTCTTCGCGCGCGAGATAGTTCAGGGCGCCCGCAATGCAGTCCTTGTATACACTCATGAATAGATACGGGCGTGCAGATCGATCCGCGCGCATGTGTCCGATGGCGTCGCGGAGGCTCTCGCCCGCGATGATGATTATGCGTGGGCCATCGTATTGGAAGCGATAGATATCGGTATCCGTCTCTTCGGTTGAGTACTGAATCGTAACCAAGTCTCGATCGAGTGTGCGTGAGAACTCAAGGTCGACCGTCACCGATTCGCCGATCCCCAGGATGTCTCCTTCGCGAGTTCGGAAGACGGCCGCCCCGAACTCTGCGTCGATTCCCTCAGGCCGATACGCAGAGTTAGCCGCGCTTGCCACGATCAGCGGGGTGAAGGTGGTGCTCCCGTAGAGCTGTCCGTCCTCGAAAGCGATTCGGCCGGTCCAGCCTTCGAGACTTACGTACTCCCGGAGCAGAGTTGATCTGCACTCGACGTCCATCAGGAGGCGGGCGTTACCGTCAACAAGAAGCTCATCCATCCACGCGACAGACTGGCGGATATCGTACTCGATCACCAATTGCTGCGAGGACTCACCGCCTATCCACGCATCAATCTCAACATGGAACTTTGCGTCGGGCCCGAAGTCATCACTGAACGACGAGAGAACCGGGTACGGGTAAGCCTTGGCTCGATAACTCACGGTTCAAGCCTCCCTTCGATTGCATAGTCGAGATCAGCGGGATGGAAGACGAGACGGAGGCGCTTTCGCGCCGTGGCGCTGAGCTCCGCGAACTCGAGGGATGTCCGCCACGGGGCGCCAGCCGCGGCTTCGTCCTCCGTGCGAAACTCCAGACGTTCAGTTTCTGAGTCACCTGAACGAAGAAGCACGAGGGTCTTCCGTGAGCCGTCGACCGGAGTGAACGCTACATCTGCGACCCCGGATCCCGCCGACAAGCGGACGACGCGCAAATTACGCACGGGCATCCCGGTGCGAAGAGTTCCCTTCGCGGATCCCCCGCCATCTCCGGGAATGGTGCCACCTGTCGATCGGTGCTTTCCCGCACCCCCACTTGTGCCCCGACCGGCGGTCTCCGCGTCGCCTGTGAGCTCGGTCTGCTTGTTTTCGCGATGGGATCGGGACTTCTTGAATGCGACACGTAGGGCGCGGTTCGGCTCGCCTTTCTCCTCCTCACTACCGGTGCCCAGATCCCCGCGCAGCCAATCGTCCAGATCGTCGACTGCGACTTCTTCTTCGATCTCGACGGAGGCATGGTCCCGCAGGAGCGCTCGCACGCTTGACTGAAACTTCGAATACGCGATTTCCGCAGACTTTCGCTCCGCCATGTCGCTGATTCGATCGAACGCAAACTCGGTGTGCTCGGGATTCTCGAGTTTGCGGAGCAGTTCTGAGCCCTGATCACCGGACACGCAGACGAACAGGTCGAACGGTTTGAGGCCCGGAAACCTCTGCAGCTTCTCAGCAGCTCGAGTGATGAGCATCCCGTTGCCGCGGGCCACACCGACATGGCGTCCCACGACGCCATCGAGTCGTAGATACCACGAGATCGCCCCGAAACCATCGAGCTCAAGCTCTCCGGCGAGGTCGCTCTTACGTACCGTACGCGCGGACTCGAGACGCTCGAAGACCTTTTCGGTCGGGTTGAGAGTGTTGATGAGGTCGGTTTCTACGACATCGTCGAAGGCCTGCGCGATGCTATCGGCGTCGATGCGCTCGCGTTGTCCAAGATGAACCACCAATTTGTTCGTGAGCACGGCGTAATAGAAGTTGGCAACCACTGCCAGCTTGACCCCAGCCCAGAGAAGTTCCTCTTCATCCACGCCATAGGGCTCAGGAATGTACACGGACGTGCCGACGCTTAAGGCATCCGCACTCAGTTCCGGTCGCGCGGCGATCGCCCATGACGGCACCCGGCCGTTCGTGAGAGGAAGACACCCCTGGCGAACTCCGAAGTACCCCGTCGCGACGCACCACTCGTTCTCACCTGTCACGGTTGTGAGCGGCACTGACTGAAGGATGCTCTTCCCCTGGAATCTTGTCTCGTGTCCCTCCTGGTGCTCGATACGCGACAGGTAGAAGAGAGTGCGGAGCTCCGACATCGCGAACGGTGCTCTCGAGCCATGCCCGAATGATCCCAGAGCCGCATTGCTGTCCTTGAACGTCATACCAGCGCCCTTGACAAGCGCGAGCCAGGGTCCTGACTGGGGATTCTCTGGAGGGTCGTAGATGGGACCGGTAAGGCCCTTCGTGTTGTAGTCATGGACGCCGAGGAGGGTGATACTCCCGTCCTCAATCTGGTCGAGGGCGCGCGCGTAGAAGCTCTTGCCAGCGGCTGTCCGCTCGAGATCGTGAGCTGCTTCGAGGTAGCGCGCGAGTTCGGTGAAACCGGTGCTGGCGAGATCGGATGTGGTGTCGAGCGTGAACCGGACGACGACCGGCTCGCCAGCGATCTTCCGTGCGTCGAGGGAGTTCTGAATCATCTCCCGCACGAGTGCTTGGAGGCGCTCACTCTTGAACATGTCGATTGCCGACACGTTGAAGCCCTCTCGGGTTCCGTGGTTAAGAGAAGGAAACTTCCATCCCACCTCAGTTGCCATGCCTGTCATCCCCCCGCCCATTACCATTCCCTCATCCCTTCAGCCGGAAGGTACGTTCTCGCCCCGCTGAAGCGTCCGCGAATCGCGCCTTGACCGCGCGCACCTCGCTCTCCAAGGCTCGGACGATTTTGTTCACTTCGGCCTCTTCGTACTCGTAGTTCGATCGGTTGGACAGATTGCCGATCAGCCGTATCGCGTTGAGCGCCTTGTCCGTGCGCGCTTCAGCGAGCGAGATGAAGCGTTCGCGTCGATCTCTCACCATAGTTCTAAACCTTCGGGCCCCATGGGGCACATTATACGTAGATCTTGCCTACATGTGCAACATATAGGCAAAATGCTCTGCGAACAGGAGTGAGGCCCGCTCTCAGCACGACTCGTTGACCAACTGCTTCGGATTGCACTCAGCCCGGAAGGGGCCTTGGCCGCGATGGCGAGTGGGTGCGCTCGGAGTCGTGGAAGCATTCGGGGAATTCGTGGCTCTCGCGATGGTGCATGACGGTTCGTAGTCTCCGGTGCGTTGACGATTCCGGTCAGGGTGCGAACTGTGAAGTCTGCACATAATCACGGGGCTTGAAGGCGACCTAGAATGTGTGCGCTCTGACCGTCTCGTGCTCGCAACGATGAAGCCGCTTCTCGGGAGAGTGCACGGCGGTCGCGGCATCCGTCGGCGCGAAGACCGGGCGGTTCTCGTCGTCCGGCCAGCCGCCTGTGGGGCGCGGGGTGTGATCTGCATTCATCGGATAGTCCTTCCGCGGGAAGGGCAACGAGTGCCCGTCGACTTGCCCGCACGCGATCGCGTCGGGCCGGTTCTTCCCCTGGGGCACCCCGCTCGATGGAGGAGGGTTGCCGTGCAGCCGGCCAGGTACCGATGACTGCAGCTCTTGAACCTGGTTCGACGGTAGCAGGAGCCCGCCGACATCGAGTCGGCGGGCTCCTGCCCATCAGAGATACCGCGGGCATCCCGAGCGCAGGAGCTCTACCTGTCTCAACCAGGAAACTCTAGGACCCGAGGGTCAGAAAGCTCGGTTCAATCCACGTCCTCAACGCCGACGATGTCGTAGGCGAGTCGTATCGTTCCGTTGATCGGAGCTTCGGCTCTCGAATGCAAAGGAGCAGTCATGCGCGTTTCCCCATACCACTCGATCAACCCCAGCGACCCGGACGTTCATCACGTCTACGACGACTGCGTGAGCGGAAAGCAGATTCCCTGGCAGAACAAGCGATCCGGAACGAATGGCTGGCCGCTGTGCAAGCACTGCGCTGACCGTTGAGCGGCGAGATGGCGGATCGGCGCTAGCTGATCCGCCATCACTCCGGCGTTCGCTTCCTACACGTACCCGGCAGTCAACCTCCCCCGCATCCACTCACTCGCTTGATTTATCCTGACGATCTCGACGCGCTTCCCGAGCGCAGCGTACTTCGTCTCGATCGCATCGAGCGCCGCCACGGTCGACGCGTCCTACACGGGTGAAGGCGACAGGTCGATCACGACGGGCGCAGGGTCGGCGAAGTACGAGAAAACGTCGTCAGGTCGTTGCTCGACGCGAAGAACAGCTCGCCCTCCACGACCTACGTCACGATAGAACCGGCAAATAGCTACGGACGTTCACGAGGTGATCGACGCGCCGCACGAAGAGTGCCGAAGCGACGACCACGCCACCCACCGCGAGATCGTAGGTGGCAGGACCAGTACTACGGTCGTGACCATCACGAAGGTCTCGCTCTTCGGCATCCGCTTCAGAGCCGACGGACACACGCTGTGCCAGCCGAAAACCCTGATCGCGACCATGATCATCACCGCGGTGAGCGCCGTCATCGGAATCGTGCCGCCAAGTCGCCGAACACGACGGCCAGCAGAAACAGGAAGACGCCGGCGCAGAACGTCGAGAAGCGGGTCCGCGCCCCCGACGCTTTCACGTCGATCATGGTCTGCCCGATGACCGCGCGCATCCGCCCATGCCGCCGAAGATCCCCGAGAGCACGTTCGCGACGCCCTGCCCCACGATTCGCAGCTCTTGTCCGAATGCGTGTCGTTGATCTCGTCGACGAGCGTCGCGGGAACAGCGACTCGATAAGTCAGGTCAGCGCCACCCCAGCGCCTCTCGACACCACCCGCCACCCGGCGTACGGTGTTGCTCGCCGGGCGACGGCGCCCGGATGGGGGACCTCTGGGGAAGAAGGACATCATGAGCAGGAAGTCCGTTGCGAAGGTCGTTGCCATGGGGCTCGCGATCGGCGCAGTTTTCGCGATGGGAGTGGCAGGACCGGCATCCGCGGCGCCGGTGAAGTTCCCTGTGGACGTCGTCGTCCACACCGACTTCAGCGGTGCGCCGAGCATGTTCGAGGGCAACATCCCGGGCTGTGCGACCGGCACCGTGGAAGACGTCGCGGGGGATCCGAGGTTCACGGTCTGGGGCGGTGTCTACGTCGGTGAGAAGGAGTTCACCTGCGACGGCGGCGTCGGTGGATTCACCGTGAGCCTGAAGGCACGATTCGGGGAGTTCGGCTCGACCGGCACCTGGAACATCACCGACGCGTGGGGCTGGTACGAGGGCGTGAAGGCATCCGGATCGCTGACCGGCACGCCGTCCGACCTTGGCATCGACGACAGGTACACCGGGTCCGCGCACTGAGTGGGATGTGATCTGCGGCTGGGTCGGTGGAAGCCGGTCCAGCCGTCCGCATGGGGCACGATGGAACCCCGCCCCGCCGGAAGGAACCCGATGCCGCCCGCCGTCCCGATCCACACCTCCACGCAGGTGCGCGCCGCCGAGGCGCCGCTGCTGGAGGCGGGCGTGCCGCTCATGCGCCGCGCGGCGCATGCCCTCGCGGGCGTGATCGCCGAGCAGCGGCCCGGGCGGATGCTCGTGCTCGCCGGTGCCGGGGACAACGGCGGCGACGCACTGTTCGCGGCGGCCGAGGTCGCGGCCGGCCGCACCACGGTGGACGTGCTGCGCACGGCGGATCGCGTGCACGAGGAGGCGCTTGCCGCGGCGACGGCAGCCGGTGTGCGGCTCGTGGAGCTCGAGGGCGTGGATGCCGCGGCTTACGATCTCGTCGTCGACGGCATCCTCGGCATCGGCGCCCGCGGCGGACTGCGGGGGCGCGCCCGGGAGATCGTCGGGGCGCTGCTGTCGGCACGGCCCCGCGTCATCGCGGTCGACCTGCCGAGCGGACTCGACCCCGACTCCGGCGAGGCTGACGGTGTCGTGCTGCCAGCCGCGATCACTGTGACCTTCGGCGCGGTCAAGGCGGGCCTGACGCGCAGCGGCGGTCCCGCGCTCAGCGGGCGCGTCGTGCTGGTGAGGCTCGGGCTCGAACTCGCGGATGCCGTGGGCACGGCTTCCGTCGACGAGGTCCGCGATGGCTGAACAACCGTGTTTCGTCAAGCGACGGCGAAGCAAGAGTGGCGAATCGGTGGAGAGCAAGATGGGTAGAGATGTAGGCGAATTGGCAGCATAGAGACAAGACATAGTCGATTCTTGGATTGCGTTTTGCTCTCCGATTTGGAGCGCACCCCACCCCAGGCGGATACTCGACCCATCCGGATCACCCATCCCGACCCGGCATCCGCCATGACTTCTGCCTTCGTTCTCGCGCCCGAGACGACCATCGCCGTGATCGGCGCCGGCCGTCTCGGCACTGTGCTCGCCGGCGCCCTCCGCGCCGCCGGATTCGACGTCCGCGGACCGCTCGGACGCACCGACGAAGCACCGGAGACCGACCTCGCGATCCTCGCCGTCCCCGACGGCGCGATCGCCGACGCGGCAGCCACGGCGAACAGCACCAAGACAGCCCACCTCTCCGGTGCCACCGCCCTTGACGCCGTCGACTTCAGCATCCACCCCCTGCAGACCTTCACCGGCACCGAGCCGCCCGAGGTCTTTCACGGCATCGGCGCCGCCGTCGACGGACGCACCGACGACGACACGCAGCTCGCGAGGGACCTCGCCCGCGCCCTCGGCATGACTCCGTTCACCGTCGACGGCCGCGCGACCTATCACGCGGCGGCATCCTTCGCCTCGAACTTCGTGCTCACCGTGCTCGACACGGCCGAGCAGCTCGCCACCGCGGCCGGCGTCGAGAACCCGCGCGAGACCCTCGCGCCGCTCGTGCGCCAGACCGTCGACAACTGGCAGCGGGGCGGCGCGAACGCAGCCCTCACCGGACCCATCGCCCGTGGCGACGAGGCCACCGTCGCCCGGCAACGCGAAGCCGCAGACGACAAAGCACTGTTCGACGCCCTCGCCACCGCCACCCGAGCCCTGAAGGACCGCGCATGAGAATCCTCCGCACGATCGCCGAGGTCCGCGAGGCCGTCCGAGAAGCCAAGGCGCAGAACAGCACCGTCGGCCTCGTCCCCACCATGGGCGCGTTCCACCAGGGCCACCTCTCCCTCATGCGCCGCGCACGGCAGGAGACAGACCTCGTCGTCGTCTCCCTCTTCGTCAACCCGACCCAGTTCGCCCCGAATGAAGACCTCAGCACCTACCCGCGCGACGAAGAAGCAGACGCACGCATGGCCGAACAGGAGGGCGTCGACATCCTCTTCGCCCCCACCCCGGCCGAGATCTACCCCGACGGCTTCGCCACGAACATCCATGTCGCAGGCCTCACCGACGTGCTCGACGGCGCCAGCCGCGGCGCCCACCACTTCGACGGCGTCGCCACCGTCGTCACCAAGCTCTTCAACATCGTCCGCCCCGATGTCGCCTACTTCGGCCAGAAGGACGCGCAGCAGGTGCTCGTCGTGCGCCGCGTCGTGCGCGACCTCGACCTCGACGTCCGCATCGAGGCCTGCCCCATCGTGCGCGAACCCGACGGCCTCGCCATGAGCTCCCGCAACGTCTACCTCGACGCGGATGCTCGGCAGCAGGCCACCGCGCTCAACCGCGCCCTCGACGCGGCGCAGGCTCTGCACGACGGGGGAGAGCGCGACGCCGACAGCATCCGCTCTGCCGCACAGAAGGTCCTCCGTGAAGCCGGCATCCATCCCGAGTACCTCGAGCTCCGCGACGCCGAGACCCTCGAACCCGTCGCCCGCACCACACGAGAGACCCTGCTCGCCGTCGCCGCCCGCGTCGGCACCGCCCGCCTCATCGACAACCACGTACTGAAAGCGAGCAGCTGATGCGCCGCACGATGCTGAAGTCGAAGATCCACCGCGCCACCATCACCGGCAGCGACCTGAACTACGTCGGATCGATCACCATCGACCCCGACCTGCTCGAGGCCGCCGACATCCTCCCGCACGAGCAGGTGCACGTCGTCGACGTCGACAACGGGTCGCGATTCGTGACGTACACCCTCGAAGGCGAGCGCGGATCCGGCGTCATCCAGGTCAACGGCGCCGCCGCCCGCCTCGTGCACACCGGCGACACGATCATCGTCATCTCCTACGCCGACTACTCGCGTGAGGAGCTCGCGGACTACGAGCCCGTCGTCGTGCATGTCGACCGGGCGAACGCGATCATCCGGGTCGACGACGCCGTCGGAGAGCTGGTGACCGCGTGAGCGCGCACGCCGCCCCCACGAAGAAGCTCACGCTGAGCGACCTCGCCGCCAAGAAGGATGCCGGCGAGCGCATCGTCATGGTCACCGCCTACGACTTCCCCAGCGCGCAGATCGCCGAGGCCGCAGGCGTCGACATCGTGCTCGTCGGCGACTCCGCCGCGATGGTGGTTCTCGGCTATGACAGCACCGTGCCCGTCACCACCGACGAGATGCTCATGCTCACCAAGGCCGTGCGCCGCGGACTCGACCGCCCGCTGCTCGTCGGCGACCTGCCCTTCGGCTCCTACGAGGCGTCCGACGAGATCGCCATCGCCACCGCGCAGCGCTTCATCAAGGAGGCCGGGGTCGACCTCGTCAAGATCGAGCGCGGCGGCACCACCGTCGACCGCGCCCGCGCGCTCGTGAACGCCGGCATCCCCGTCGTCGGACATGTCGGACTCACCCCGCAGACCGCCACCGCCCTCGGCGGCTACCGCGCGCAGGGCCGCACCGCCGAGGCCGCCCTCGCCGTCATCGACGACGCCCTCGCCCTGCAGGCCGCCGGCGTCTCGCTGCTCGTCGTCGAAGCCGTGCCGTCCGAAGTCACCGCGGCCCTCATGCCGCTGCTCGACATCCCCGTCATCGGCATCGGAGCCGGAGCGGATGCCGACGGCCAGGTGCTCGTCTTCCATGACCTCCTCGGGGTCTATGGCGGGCCGGCCGCGAAGTTCGTGAAGCGCTACGCCGACGTGCGCGGTGTCTCCATCGACGGGGTCGCCGCCTACGCCGACGAGGTCCGCGACGGCGTCTACCCCGGCCCGGAGCACGGCTACGGGATGCCGGAGGCCGAGGCCGCGCGACTCAGGGAGCTGCTCGCGGCGCGGTAGCCGCGGCATCCGCCGGCCCTTCCTCCGATCGCAGAAACCCCCTTGGATCGCAGGAATCCGAGGAATCCCTGCGATCCAGGAGCGATCGTGCGATCGAAGCGAGCCGAGCTACCCCTCCGGCTCCCACCGGAGCAGGTCCCCGGGCTGACACTCGAGCACCTCGCACAGGGCGTCCAGCGTCGTGAAGCGCACGGCCTTCGCGCGCCCGTTCTTGAGCACCGCGAGGTTCGTGGGCGTGATGCCGATGCGCTCGGCCAGCTCGCCCACGCTCATCTTGCGGCGGGCCATCATCACGTCGATGTCGACGACGACGGGCATTCAGATCACCTCGTTGTCGAGCTCGGAGCGCAGCTCGATCGCCTGCCGCAGCAGCGCCTTCATCACGACGACGAGCAGTGCCATGCCGCCGAGCGTGAACGCCGCCCCGCAGATCAGGGCCACGACGCCGGGTGCCGCCGGCCCGATCGCCAGCACCACCGCCAGCGCGAAGCCCAGCAGCGCGGCGGCCGCGATCGCGCCGATGATCACGTCGACGAAGCGGAAGGATGCCGGCGAGAAGATCGACCCTCGGCGCACCTTGTTCAGCAGCATCCAGACGCACACCGCGAAGATCTGCAGTGTCAGCACGCCGAGCACGGCGATCGCGACGAGCGAGACGCGCGCCCACAGCGGCGCCTTGTCGAGGTCGAGCCACAACAGCGGCACGATCACCGTCTGCACGACCAGCGACCCGGCCAGCGCGAGCGCGATCACGACCTGGAGCGTGACGATCGTCCCCTTGCCCATGTCTCCACCTCTCATCGAAGAACAACAGGAATCTATCGTTTATCGTTCGATTTGGCAAGGCGGGGTGCTTCTCTCGCACCGGCGCCGTGCGCCTCCCCCGGCCAAGTGCGCCTTCCTCGGCCGAATCCCGGGAAGCTGGCCGAGGAAGACGTGCTTGGCCGAATTCCGCGCACCGACCGGATGCTCGGCGGCAGAGCGGGCCCGAGAACTCCCACCCCACTTCCGGACTTAACGATATATCGTTAGCTATCGCTCACCCACGATCCGGGAGGTCATCATGAACACCAACTCGTTCCCCTTCGGCGGTCCCTTCGGCGGCGGAGGCGGCGGGAACGGCGGCGCCGGCGGCCCGGCATCCGCGTTCCTCGAGGCCATGGAGCAGCTGCGCAAGACCTTCGACCCGCGCCCGGCCGGCGGCTCGCGCATGGCCCGGGGCGACGTCCGCACCGCCGTGCTGTCGCTCCTCGCCGAGAAGCCCATGCACGGCTACCAGGTCATCAACGAGATCGCCGAGCGCAGCGGCGGCACCTGGAAGCCCAGCGCCGGCTCCGTGTATCCGACCCTGCAGCTGCTCGCCGACGAGGGCCTCATCGAGGCCGAGGAGCAGAACGGACGCAAGACCTACTCGCTCACCGAGGCCGGCCGTGCTGTCGCCGACGAGTCCGCCGAGACCCCGGCCCCTTGGGAGTCGCCGAACCGCGACGGCGCGCGCGACCACGGCCGCTTCAGCGCCCTGCCCAAGGCCGGCGTCGACCTCGCGGCCGCCGCGGCGCAGGTCGGACGCACCGGCAGCGCCGAGCAGGTGCAGCAGGCCATCGACGTGCTCGACGAGGCCCGCCGTAGGCTGTACTCGATCCTCGCCCAGGACTGAGCGGATGCAGGACGTCCGGCCGATCGGCGTGCGAGGCGACCGACCAGCTGAAGGTGGTGGCGCGATGACGGATGCCGCAGGCGACCCCGTCGCGCCCGGCCGCCCCGTCCCCGGGTTCCGCACGTCGCCGCCGCGGGCCGAGAAGCCGCACGGCATCCATCGCGCCCGCTACCGGCGGATCCTCTCGTTCGCGGCCCGCGAGTTCCTCCAGATCTGGTGGTTCGAGCTCGTCCTCCCCAGGTTCGGGATGTCGGCGATCGCCGAGCGCACCCGTCCGGCACGGATGCAGCGCTTCGCCCGCCGGTTCCACGCGCTCGCCGTCGGTCTCGGCGGGCTCATGATCAAGGTCGGGCAGTTCATGTCCTCCCGTCTCGACGTGCTGCCGCCGGAGATCACGGCCGAGCTCGAGGGCCTGCAGGACGAGGTGCCCGCGGTGCCATTCGCGGAGATCCGGGCGCTCGCCGAGGCAGAGCTGGGCGTGCCGCTCGAGCGGGCCTACGCCTGGGTTGACGAGAACCCGGTGGCCGCGGCATCCCTCGGTCAGGTGCACCGGGCGCGACTCTCGGCGCTCGACGCCGCCGACACCGGGCTCGAGGACGTCGTCGTGAAGGTGCAGCGCCCCGGCATCGACGAGATCGTCGCCGTCGACCTCGCGGCTCTCCGCCGGGTGGCAGGCTGGCTGCGCCGCGTGCGCGTCGTCGCCGATCGCGTTGACGCCCCCGCCCTCGTCGAAGAGTTCGCGACCACCAGCCTGCAGGAGATCGACTACCTGCACGAGGCCGCCAATGCCGAGCGCTTCGCGGAGAACTTCGCCGACGATCCGCGCGTCGACACTCCCTCCGTGGTGTGGGAGCGCTCGACCCGCCGGGTGCTCACCCTGTCGGACGTCACCGCCATCAAGATCAACGACAGGGACGCGCTGCGCGCCGCGGGCATCGACCCCTCGGAGGTGGCCGACGTCTTCGCCCAGGTCATGTTCGACCAGGTGTTCACGCACTCCTTCGTGCACGCCGACCCGCATCCGGGCAACATCTTCGTGACGCCGCAGGAGCCGGATGCCGCGGGCCGGGCGTGGCGTCTCACCTTCGTCGACTTCGGCATGATGGCGGAGGTGCCCGACAGCCTCCGCGACGGCCTGCGCACCCTGCTCATCGCGGTCACCGCCCGCGACAGCCGCGGACTGGTGCGCGCCGCCCAGCAGATCGGCGTGCTGCTCCCCGCCGCCGACACCCGCGAGCTCGAACGCGCACTCACTGCGCTCTTCGCGCGCTTCGGCGGGATGGGCTTCGCGGAGCTCAGCCGCGTCGACCCGCGCGAGTTCCGCGACTTCGCCGCCGAGTTCGGCGACGTCGTGCGCTCCCTGCCGCTGCAGCTCCCCGAGAACATGCTGCTGCTCATCCGCGCGGTGTCGCTGACCTCGGGCATGTGCAGCGGGCTGAACCCGGCGTTCAACGTGTGGGACGCCGCCGAGCCCTACGCCGCCGGGCTGCTCCGCGACGAGAGCGGCAACCTGCTGCAGGCGTTCGCACAACAGGCCGCCTCGACGGCCGCCGTCACCTGGCGGCTTCCGCAGCGCATCGACGACATCATCACCCGCATCGACGACGGGGACGTCTCCTTCGACACGTCACGGCTGGAGCGCCGACTCGACGGGCTCATGCGCGTCGGCCGCCGCGCTGTCGCCGCCGTGCTGTTCGCCGGACTGGTCATCGGCGGCGCGCTGCTGCTCGCTCCCGCGGCTCCGCTCGGCACCGGCATGATCGTCGCATCGGCGCTGCCGCTGCTCTACGCGCTGTTCGCGGGAGTCGGGCGGCGGTAGCGCCTGGCGGGCGGTAGCTCCTGGGGTGGGCGGCAGTCGGGGTCGGGCTCGGCTCGGGTCGGCGAGGTGCGTGTTGTTGTCGCCTCGGGGTGCGTCAGGCGGCGGTTCGGCGCACCTGGACCTCGGGGGCATAGGCGCCTGAGTTGGCGAGGTGCGCGTTGTTGTCGCCTCGGGGTGCGTCAGCGACGATTCGGCGCACCTGGTTGGCGGGGGCGCGGGGCTGCGAGGGGAAGGTGCGTGTTGTTGTCGCCTCGGGGTGGGTAGGGCGACGGTTTCGCGCACCTGGTTGGCGGGGGGCGCGGGGGCTGCGTGGGGAAGGTGCGTGTTGTTGTCGCTTTGAGGTGCGTGGGGCGGCGGTTTCGCGCACGTGGATGCCGGGCGTGCGGGGGCCGGGGCGACGAGGTGCGGGTTGTTGTCGCCTCGGGGTGCGTGGGGCGGCGGTTTCGCGCACCTGGTTGGCAGGGGCGCGGGGGCTGAGTCGGGGGAGGTGCGTGTTGTTGTCGCTTTGAGGTGCGTGGGGCGGCGGTTTCGCCCACCTGCCCGCACCGCGCACCCCGGACGTGCGCGGGGGCGACTGGGACCGGGGATGCCGAAGGCATCCGCCTCAGGCGGGATTCGCCGCGGACACCGCGGCCGCGCCGGTCGCCGGAGTCATCGACGAGGGCTCCGGATCGGCATCCGCCACGGGGCCCGCACCCCCGGCACCGCCCGACTCCTCTTCGACCGCTGCGCCCGTCTCAGCGGCGGCCCCCTCCTCGACATCCGCGCCGGCCGTCTCCGCTGCGGCCGTGATGCGCGCCGCCATGCCCGCGAAGATGAACCCGTGGAAGGGCAGCACAGCCAGCCAGTACAGCCGTCCGGTCAGTCCGCGGGGGAAGAACACCGCCCGCTGCTGGTAGCGGGCGCCGTCCCTGGCCGGCGCCGCGCGCAGCTCCAGCCAGGCGTCGCCGGGCACCTTCATCTCCGCCCGCAGGCGCAGGAGACTGCCGGCATCCGTCGTCTCGATCGCCTCGACCCGCCAGAAGTCGATCGCGTCGCCGACGCGGGCGGCGCTGCGGCTGCGCCGGCCACGCTGCAGTCCGACGCCCCCGACGAGACGGTCCATCCAGCCGCGCACGGCCCACAGCAGCGGCGAGGAGTACCAGCCGTTCTCCCCGCCGATCCCGAGGATCACCCGCCACAGCTCATCGGTGGATGCCGTCGTGTCGACGCTGCGCTCGTCGGTGAACACGGTGCGGCCGGCCCAGTCGGGGTCGCTCGGCAGCGGGTCGCTCGGGGCGCCGGAGACCTCGGCATCCTGCCAGCTCGTCTCGACGCTGTCGGCGTCCACTCGCCCGAGCGCCAGCTCGACGGACTTCCGGTAGGGGGTGAGCCCGCCCTCCGGCTGCGGGATGAGCTCGTCGATCGCGCGATCCTTGACGACGCACTCGTTCTGCAGCGAGGCGACCAGCGGGCGCGCGATCGACCGCGGCACCGGTGTCACGAGGTTCACCCAGTGCGAGGCGAGCTCGGGGGTGAGCACCGGCAGCGCGGCGATCGCCCGCTGCGGAAGCCCGGCCTCCAGGGCATAGCCGTTCATCATCTGGCCGTACCGCAGCACGTCGGGGCCGCCGATGTCGACGGCGGTGTTCACGCTCCCGTCCACCCGCGCGGCGCCGAGCAGGTAGTGCAGCACATCGCGCACGGCGATCGGCTGGATGCGGTTGCGCACCCACCTCGGCGCCGGCATGTACGGCAGCACCTCGGTGAGGTGGCGGATCATCTCGAATGACGCCGACCCCGAGCCGATCACGACGCCCGCCTGCAGCGCGAGCGTCGGCACGCCCGAGGCGAGGAGGATCTCCCCGACGCGCACGCGTGAGCGCAGGTGCGGCGACAGCGTGACGTTCTCCGGATGCAGTCCGCCGAGGTAGACGATGCGCCGCACGCCCGCCGTCGCCGCGGCATCCGCCACCGTCTGCGCGGCTCGCTCATCGCTGTCCTCGAAGCCCTTGCCGGCGGTCATCGAGTGGATCAGGTAATAGACGACGTCGACATCGGCCATCGCCTCGGCGACGGCATCCGCGTCGTCGGCCGAGCCCTCGACGATCTCGCAGTCCGCACCCCAGGGGAAGGATGCCGCCCGCTGCGCGTCGCGGACGAGCAGTCTCACCCGGTAGCCGGCATTGAGGAGGCGCGGGGTGAGGCGCCCGCCGATGTAGCCGGTGGCGCCGAGCACGAGCGCGCGGGGCGAGGTGCTGTCGTCGCGGGGGAGGGCGCGCAGGGCGTCCTCATGGCCGGTGGGCTGTGTGAGCTCGGTCATGCCTCGAGGCTAGGCGGGGCCGCGGACGGGCGCACGGGGGTTGCGTTCCGGGAGGTGTCGTGAGACGGGTGTCTCACGCGAGCGAGAGGAACAGCTTCTCCAGCTCGCCCAGGGGCATCGCATCGCCTTCGGTCTCGGCATCCGGCTCGCTCAGGCAGTCCTTCATCGCCGTGGCGATGATCTGGAAGCCCGCGCGATCGAGCGCCGAGCTCACGGCGGAGAGCTGGGTGACGACGGTGCGGCAGTCCTCCTCCCGCTCCACGGCGCCGATCACGGCGGCGAGCTGTCCCTGCGCGCGCCGGAGCCGGTTGAGGATCTTGCGCTGGACCTCGGGGTCGGTGCTGGTCATGCTCGCCTCTTCTGCTCGATTGGACAACTCCAACTATACCCCCTAGGGTATGCCTAGAGATACCCACCGGGGTATAAGGACGGAGAGTGATCATGTGTCGCGCGGTGAGCTGCAGGACCTGCGGCAAGACGACCTGGGCCGGATGCGGGCAGCACGTGGATTCCGTGCGCCGAACCGTCCCCGCGCCCCAGTGGTGCGGAGGGCACGAGAAGCCGCAGAACCAGGGCGGCTTCCTCTCGAGGCTGTTCCAGCGATGACCTCCCCGAGGCCGCTCAAGGTCGTCATCGTCGGTGGAGTGGCAGGCGGCATGTCGGCAGCGACGCGTCTGCGCCGTCTCGACGAGGACGCGACCATCGTCGTCTACGAGCGTGGACCAGAGGTGTCGTACGCCAACTGCGGTCTGCCGTACTTCGTCGGAGGCGTGATCGCCGACCGGGACTCGCTGCTGCTGCAGACGCCGGAATCCCTGCACCGCCGGTTCCGGCTGGACGTGCGGGTGCGGCACGAAGTCGCTCGCGTCGACACCGCCCGCAGGCAGGTCGAGGTCGTCGATCTGGAGAGCGGCGTGAAGAGCGTCGAGGCCTACGACAGGCTCGTCCTCGCGGCCGGGGCGCGCCCCGCTCACGGTCAGCGGACAGGCGGCGTCCCGGTCCGCAGCCTTCGAACGGTGGAGGATGCCGTCGAGATCGAGGCCGCGGTCTCCCGACCGGGCGTGCCGGTGGTCGTCGTCGGCGGCGGATACACCGGACTCGAGGCCGTCGAGAATCTCGTCGCGCGCGAGGCGAGGGTGACCCTCGTGCAGCGCGGGGCGCAGCTGCTGTCGCCGCTCGACCCGGAGATGGCGGCGCCGGTGCTCGACGCGGTGCGCAGCCTCGGCGTCGACGTGCGGCTCGGGGTCGAGGTGATCGCGACGCGTGAAGGCGCCGTCGAGCTGAGCGACGGCAGCGTGATCGAGGCGGAGTTCGTCGTCGAGGCATCCGGAGTCGTGCCGGAGACGCGACTCGCGGCGGACGCCGGCATCGCCCTCGGGGAGACCGGAGGCATCCGGGTCGACGAGCACTGCCGCACCAGCGACCCGTACGTCTTCGCGGTCGGGGACGGCGCCGAGAAGACCGAGCTCATCGGCGGCGATGCGGCGCTCATCACGATGGCCGGCCTGGCCAACCGCCACGGACGTCTCATCGCAGACGTGATCGCGGGGCGCGCCGAGTCCGCCCGGCCGGCGATCGGCACCGGCATCGTCGAGGTGTTCGGCCTGGCCGCGGCGAAGACCGGATGGAGCGAGAAGCAGCTGCGTGCCGCCGGTCGCGACTTCTATGCCGTGCACGTGCATCCCGGATCGCACGCCGGCTACTTCCCCGGTGCCCAGACGGTGTCGATCAAGCTGCTCGCCGACCCGGCATCCGATCGGATCCTCGGCGCCCAGGTCATCGGACGAGACGGGGTGGACAAGCGGATCGACGTGATCGCGACGGCGATGCACGCGGGCCTCGCGGCCGCGGAGCTCGCTCACCTCGAACTCGCCTATGCGCCCCAGTTCGGCTCGGCGAAGGATGCGGTGAACATCGCCGGCTACGTCGCGGAGAACACGAGGACGGGAACGACGCCCGCCGTGCAGTGGCACGAGCTCGCCGCCGCACGCGATGCGGGTGCCACGCTCGTCGACGTCCGCAGTCCGGCGGAGTTCGCCGCCGGGTCGATTCCCGGGGCGATCAGCATGCCGCTGGACGAGCTGAGGGACCGTCTCGACGAGCTTCCCGCAGGGCAGCTCATCGTCCACTGCCAGGTGGGCCTGCGCGGACACATCGCCACCCGGCTGCTCCGCCAGCGCGGGCGCGATGCCCGCAACCTCGACGGCGGCTACCGCACGTGGCGGGACGGCTCCACGGCAGAGCTCTCGGCGTCGCGCGACGGAGCCCTGGTCGCGGTCGGGGCATGACGACCGCGGCCAGGGCCCTGCGTGCGTCCATGAATCGCCGGGCGGATCGACCCGCCCGGCGGTTCAGGCCTGCTGAGGGGCGTGATCGGCCACGCGGACGCTCGGCTGTGCCGCCGAAGTCGCGGTGCGCGGCCAGGTCCAGGCCGAGCGCAGGATGAACGCCAGGAGCACCAGTTCGACCCCGATGGACAGGACGTAGAACGGAGCCCACTCCCAGGACTCCCCCACTGCGTTGAACACCGTGACAGGGATGTACATCGACGCCACGACGAGCTGGGTGGTGCGGTTGGCCCGTGCAGGCAGCGTCGCGGACAACGCCACCATCAGGGCGGGGATCCCGCTCAGGGCGAGGAACGCGGTCAGGAGCACGGGGCTGACGGCGAACTCGAAGACCCTCCCCTCCAGGATGAGGTCCAGCGTGCCGGGCTTGTACAGGTGGTAGTAGTCCACGTAGATGTACAGGAACATGAAGGCGGTCCAGGCCGATGCGAGCTGGGCTCGCACCGGCATCCGCTGTTCTTCGAGTGGGCTGGGTTGCGTTCTCATGGGGTCTCCGCTCCTTGATTCTTACATGTGTAAGGGTGTTCGCGATGTTAGTCTTACACCCGTAAGGAGTCAATGACGTCATGAATGCACGCGCTGCGCTCAGCAGGGAGCGGATCGTCGCGGCAGCGGCCGCTGTCGCCGACCGGGGCGGCATCGCCGCGGTCAGCATGCGCTCCGTCGCATCCGAACTCGGCGTCGAGGCGATGTCGCTCTACCACCACGTGGCCAGCAAGGGCGCGCTGCTGGACGCGCTCGCCGACTGGGCGTTCGAGCAGATCCTCGCGCCCGAGGTCGACGACCCCTGGCGGCCGGCCATGGCCGCCAGGGCCCGGTCGGCGCGATCGGTGCTCGTGCAGCATCCGTGGGCGCTCGGAATGATCGAGGCGCGCCCTCGGCCGGGCACCCCGCTGCTCCGGCACTTCGATCGCGTGCTCGGATGCCTGCGCAACGCCGGCTTCCCGGCCGCGCTCGCCACGCACCTCTTCTCGGCCCTGGATGCCTACATCTACGGGTTCGCCCTCACGGAATCGACCCTGCCGTTCACCCCCGCCGACGGCGCCGAGAACGCCTTCGCCGAGGACGTCGCCCCGGACCCCGAGGAGTATCCGCACCTCACGTGGATGCTCGGCGAGCTCATGCGCAACCGGACGTACTCCTTCGCCGACGAGTTCGACGTCGGTCTCGACGTCATCCTCGACGGCTTCGAGCAGCGCCTCGCTCAGGCGACATGACCGGCAGCCGCGCAGCTCCGCTCTCGGGGTCTCGATGCAGTATACGTATTCAGACTTCCAACATTCTCGAAACATAGGCTTCCCTTAGCCCGGTGCATACGTATACCATCGCGATATGGCACACATGAAGCATCGGGCATTGCCGGTACTCGCACTCGCAGCCGTGGGCGTCCTGGCCCTCACCAGCTGCGGGGCCGGTACCCGCACCGACAATGAAAACGCGACAACGGTGTCGTGCGACTACACCGCCCCCGAAGGCAAGACCACCGTCAACGTCCTCGCCTACAACTCCTCCGCCATCGACCCCTTCACGGACACGATGGTCTCCAGCTGCTCGACCGACGACGTGACCCTGAAGCACGACCCGATCGACTTCGGCGGCCAGGTGACCAAGACGACGGCGACCCTCGCCGGCGACACGGGCACGTACGACATCATCGAGACCTACGGATTCGTCATCCCCGGCCTCGCCGAGGAGGAGAAGCTCGTCCCGCTGAACGACCTCTACGAGAAGTACGCCGACGACTACGGCCTCGACGAGATCAGCGAGTCGATGCGCGAGGGCATGTCCTACGACGGCGAGCTCTACGCCCTGCCGATGCAGGCGCAGATGTTCGTCATGGCGTACCGCACCGACGTCTTCGACGAGATCGGCCTCGACGTCCCGACCACGTTCGACGAGATGATCGAGGCCGCTGAGGCCATCAAGGCCGCCGGGCTCATGGAGTACCCGATCGCCCTGCCGTGGCTGGCGACCGCCGACATCACGACGAGCTTCCAGGCCACGATGAACTCGCTCGGCGCCGACTTCGTCAGCCCCGACGGAGACGTCACGCTCGACACCCCGGAGGCCGAGCAGGCCCTCGAGGCGCTGCTCGCCCTCAAGCCGTACATGGACCCGCAGGTGACCACCTTCGACCAGCCCAAGGTCCAGCAGCAGATGTTCAACGGCACGGCCGCCATGTCGATCATGTTCTCCGGACGCATGTTCGACCTCACGCTGGAGTCGAACTCGAAGCTCTCCGACTCCTTCGGCTTCGCAGGGGCGCCGAAGGTCTCCGACGACGCGGAGTACGCGTACAACCGCCTCTCGATCGACGGCTGGTCCATCCCGTTCAACACGAAGCTCGACCACGAGATGCTCTTCGTCATGATGGCCTCCGCAGTCAGCGAAGACGCTTCCACGGCATCCGTCCCGGCCGCCTACCCGGCGCGCGAGGGAATGGTCACGGAGGAGAACTCCCCCTACGGAGCGGCCGCCAACGACTCGATGGCGAACGCGATGCCTCCCATCGTCTCGCCGGTCCTGGCCGACATCACGAACGAGATCCGACCGATCCTCGTGGAGATCATCAACGGCAACGTGTCCGTCGCAGACGGGCTCGCGCAGATGCAGGCCGCAGGCGAGAAGATCGCCGGCTGATCCACGACCGACGGTCGACGACTGTGGCCTGAGCGAGAGTTCAGGCCACAGTCCGTCCAGGAGGGACGCACATGAAGGCACGCGAGTTCTGGTTGCTCTTCTTCCCGAGCCTGCTGGTGATGGGGGCGCTCCTCGTGCTCCCGCTGGTGCGCACGGTGCAGTGGAGCTTCGAGCAGGTCCGCTACGGCACACCCGGCGTCTTCGTCGGGTTCGACAACTTCACCCACGCTCTGACCGATCCGCGTTTCCACCGGGCGGTGCTCTTCACAGTGGCCGTGACCGTGATCACCACGGTGATACTCCTGGTGTTCGGCTACATCATCGCCACCGGCATCAATCGCATCACCACGTCGCGCCCCCTGGTGCTCGGCATCATGCTGGTCTCGTACGTGCTGCCGAACCTGGTCGGCGCCGTCGCCTTCTCGTGGCTCTTCGACGACAACTTCGGCGGGGTCGTGAACCGGCTGATCGCGTTCTTCGGCGGCACGCAGGTGCTCTGGTTCACCGATCAGGTGCCGAACGCCGTCATCGTCATCGCGAACACGGTCTGGCACATGCTGCCCTTCGCGATGCTCATCATCCTCGCCGGGCTCCAGGGAGTGCCTGCCGAGCTCAGGGAGGCCGCGAAGATCGACGGCGCCAACGCGTTCCAGACCCACCTCAACGTGATCATCCCGACCATCCGCGGAGTCCTCGGCTTCGTGACGCTCATCACGATCATGGACGTGCTGCGCATGTTCGACAACCTGATCCCGCTGTCGCCGCAGGCGCAGTCGATCGGGAACGAGTCGATCATGCTGTACGTGTACTCCGTCGCGTTCGCCGACGGCGCCGAGCAGCTCGGTCTCGGCAGCGCGATCAACGTCCTGACGATCCTCCTCATCCTCATCATGCTGATCCCGTTCATCCGGGGCATCTTCAAGGAAGCGAAGGCCGAACGATGAGTCTCACCTCCGCCGAGCTCTCGACGAGGGCCATCGTCACGAGCGGTGCACCGAAGCGCCGACGCACGGGGCAGGGGCGACCGCCCGTCGTCACAGGCATCCTCCTCGGCATCCTGTGCGTCGTGGTGCTCAGCCCGTTCATCTGGATGACGCTGTCGGTCACCAAGCCCACGGATGTCGCGTTCGCGAACCCGCCGGTGCTCTGGGGCTATGAGCCCACGCTGCAGGCCTTCGTCGATCTCTGGGAGACGACGTACTTCGCCGACTACCTCGTCAACACGCTCGTCGTGGCCGTCGTCGCCACCGTCGTCGCGCTGGCGATCGGCATCCCGGCGGCCTACGCGCTGTCGAGGTTCCCGAGCTACGTATCCGCGGGCCTGCTCGTGCTCGCGCTGGTCTTCCGCGCCCTGCCCCGGTTCGCGGTGGTCCTGCCGATGTACGACATCAGCCGGGCGCTGGGGATCTACGACACCACGGTCGCCCTGGCCATCGCCCTCGTCGCGATCAACCAGCCGTTCACGATCTGGCTGCTGCGCAACTTCTTCGCGGAGATCCCGAAGGAGCTCGACGAGGCGGCGATGATCGACGGCTGCACGCGGATCGGCATGCTCCGGCGCGTGATGATCCCGCTGATGGGGCCGGGCATCCTCACGGCAGGCATCTTCGTCTTCCTCTTCGCCTTCCAGGAGTACCTCACCGCGCTCGTGCTCACCGACACGTCGTCGAAGACGGTTCCCGTCTTCATCGCCACGCAGCTCGGGCAGACCCTGCCGATGCTTCAGCAGGCCGGCGCCGCGTCGATGCTGCTCACCATCCCCGTGTTCGTCATCGCGTTCATCGCTCAGAAGTATCTCGTCGCCGGTCTCAGCGACGGCGCAGTGAAGGGCTGACATGCCCGCGCTGGTGCTGCTCGCCGGCATGAACTGCACGAGCGACCTGTGGTCGGATGCCGGGCTCGGCCCGGTGATCACGCCGGTGCTCGACCGCGATGACATCGACGAGCAGGTGGAGGCGCTGTGCGCCGAGCTGCCGCAGAGGTTCGTGCTCGGAGGGCACTCGCTCGGCGGCATCGTCGCGATGGCGCTCGCCGCGGCCGCGCCGGAGCGCGTGAGCGGACTGTGCCTCGTGTCCACGAACGCCAAGGCGCCGACCGACGCCCAGCGCGACGGCTGGCGCGAGTGGCTGGCCGAGCTGGATGGGGGCGCGGATGCTCGCGAGCTGCAGTCCCGCATCCTGCCGGCGCTGCTCGGCCCGGAGGCGGCGCGCCGCCCGGACGTCGTCGAGCGGACGCTGGCGATGGGGGCGGAGACCGGAGCGGAGCGGCTGCGGGCGCAGCTGAGGATGCAGCTCAGCAGGCGGGACCTGCTTGGCCTGCTGCCCTCGGTGCACACGCCGACGCTGGTGGTGTCCGGACTGGACGACGTGATCTGCCCGCCGCACTTCCACACCGAGATCGTCTCGAGCCTGCCGGACGCCCGGCTGGTGACCCTGGACGCCGGTCACATGCTTCCGCTCGAGCGCGCGGAGGCATTCGGTGCGCTGGTGAGGTGCTGGCAGGCGCAGCCGACGGATGCCGAGGCGGCGGTGACGCCCCGTCACTGACGGCGCGGGCGGGCGCCCGGCGTTCTCGCGGGCGCCCGGGTGGCGGTGGTCAGCGTGCGGGCGAGGCCAGTTCGCGCAGGTGCCTCATCAACGATGCCGCGAGGTTGTAGACGACCAGGTCGGCGCCCCCCGCGAACGCCTCATCGGCGGCCGCGCGCGAGCCGACGATGTCCATGCGCAGGGAGCCAGCCCTCGCGAGAGCGTCATGCACAGCAGCGATCGATTGCGGGACGGGCGGGTCGTCCGGTCCTGAGGACGCGGCAAGGTCAGCCGGACCGACGAGGATGCCGTCGAGTCGCGGCGTCGCGAGGATCGCGTCGACGCTGCGCACGCCGGCCGGCGACTCGATCATCCCCAGCACCAGGGTGTTGTCGAGGTGCCACTCGAGGTGCGCGGAGGGGGCGACCTCGCCGAAGCGTCCGGCACGGCTGTAGGTGGCGAAGCCGCGGGATCCGGTCGGCGGGTAGATCGAGGCGTCGACGAGGCCGGCCGCGTCCGCGGCGGTATCGAGGTGCGGGGCGAGGATCCCCTGGGCCCCCTGGTCGAGCACGCGGAGGATCTGCCCGCGGTCGTCCTCGCCGACCCGGACGATCACCGGCACCCCGTGCACCGCCGCCAGGGCGATGTGAGCGCGCAGCGCGACGACGTCGGCAGGACCGTGCTCGCAGTCGATCAGCACGTAGTCGAATCCGGCGACGGCGAGCATCTCGACGAGCTCTTCGGACGGCATCCGCAGGAGCGCGCCGACGAGCTTCTCTCCGGCGCGGGCCCTGGCGCGCAGAGAGGTCATCACGCCACCATCCCGGCGGAGAGGTCGACGTCGGCGCCGCACATCCCCGGCATCCCGAGCATCGCGACGACCGCGGCTCCCACCTCCTCCTCGGTGACCATGCGTCCCAGCGCGGCGCGGGAGACGAAGGCCCGCTCCGCCTCGTCGACGCTCGATCCGGAGCGCTCCGCCTCCAGGCGGAAGTTGCGCTCCATGCGCGGACCGGCGACCGGGCCAGGGGAGAGCGAGTTCACCCGCACCCCCGCCGGGCCGACCTCGAACGCCAGGGTCGAGGTGAGGCCGATCACGGCCATCTTCGATGCGCAGTACGGTGTGCGGTGCGCCAGCGGGCGCTTGCCGGACACCGAGGCGATGTTGATGACGTCCCCGTCCCCGCGGGCGATCATTCCGGGCAGCAGTGCCTTGCAGAGGAGGAAGGTGCCTCGCACGTTCACGTGGAAGACCTCGTCCCAGTCGTCGACCTCGATGTCGGTGAGGGCGGCGACCGGTCCGGCGATGCCGGCGTTGTTCACGAGGATCGAGACCTCGGTGCGGGCGAGCTCCGTCCGCAGCGCGTCGACGGATGCCGGGTCGGACACGTCGCAGGGCAGCCACCGTGCGCGCTCGCCGAGCTTCTCGACGGCCGCGGCGAGCCTGCGCTCGTCGCGGCCGACGAGGATCACCTCGGCGCCGGCGGCGTGCAGCGCGCGGGCGATGGCCGCCCCGAGCCCGCTGCCGCCGCCGGTCACCACGGCGCTGCGTCCCGTGAGGTCGGTCATCGCGCTTCCGCGACGGTCGCGCGGCTCTCGTCGATCCAGGCGAACTCGGTGCCGGCGTGCCGCCAGGCGCGCACATCGCCGGAGCGGGCGTGGCCCTCGAACAGCTCCACCCTGGCCGCCCGGCCGCACACCGCGCCGAGCTCGGCCGAGGAGTGGGTGTTCTGCACCTCCTGGTACGTCACCGTGCGCAGGTACTTGCCCACCCAGAGACCGCCTGTGTAGCGCGCCGCGCCGAGCGTCGGGAGCACGTGGTTGGTGCCAATGACCTTGTCGCCGTAGGAGACGCAGGTGTTCTCGCCGAGGAAGAGCGCGCCGTAGTCGTGCATCTTCGTGAGGGCCTCGCGCGGGTTCTCGGTGAAGATCTGAACGTGCTCGAACGCGAAGTCGTCGGCGATGCGGTACGCCTCGTCGAGGTCGTCCGCGACGATCACCTGGCCCCAGTCGCGCCACGCCGGTCCTGCGTAGTCCCGAGTCGGCAGGCCGGGGAGGATCCGCTCGATCCAGTCCATGACCTCCTCGCCCAGCTTCTGCGAGGTGGTGACGAGAACCGCGGGCGAGTCGGGGCCGTGCTCGGCCTGGGAGAGCAGGTCGACCGCGGTGAAGAACGGGTCGGCGTGCTCATCGGCGACGATGAGGATCTCGGTGGGACCGGCGAACAGGTCGATCCCGACCTCGCCGAAGAGCTGCCGTTTCGCCTCGGCCACGTAGGCGTTGCCGGGACCGGCGATCATGTTGACCGGCGCGATCGTGTCGGTGCCGACGGCCATGGCGGCCACCGCCTGCACGCCGCCGAGGATGTAGATCTCGTCCGCACCCGCCATCTTCATGGCGGCGACCGTGGCTGCGGGGATCTGGCCGCGGATCGGCGGGGTGCACGCGACCACGCGCGGGACCCCCGCGACCTTCGCGGTGATGATCGTCATGTGGGCGGACGCCGTGAGCGGATACTTCCCGCCGGGGATGTAGGCGCCGGCGGCCTGCACGGGGACGTGCTTCTGGCCGAGGAGGACGCCGGGCAGCGTCTCGACCTCGATGTCGGCGAGCGAGTCGCGCTGGGCCTGGGCGAAGCGGCGCACCTGGTTCTGCACGAACTCGATGTCCGTGATCACCTGCGCAGGGAGCGTGCCGATGATCCGACCGATCTCGGTGTCGGAGAGGCGGTATGACTCGGGGCTCCAGTCGTCGAACTGCTCGGCGTACCGTCGGACGGCGGCGTCGCCGTTCTCGCGGATGTCGCCGATGATCGCGCGTACGCGTTCGGCGACATCCTGCTGCGCGGTGTCCGCGAACGTCTTCGTCGGCGCGGACTTCAGATGCAGGGGCATGGCCCATCCTTTCGTTGCATACGTATGTCTAGATTATGACCACGTATGCACGCGAGCGTCAAGGCGTTAGAATTCGCTAGGTCGAGGGGAGGCGTCAGATGGTCGTCACGAGCCGGGATGTCGCGCGTCTGGCCGGTGTGTCCCAACCGACGGTCTCCAGGGCCCTCCGAGACGACTCGCGGGTGTCGGAAGCGACCAAGGTCCGCGTGCGAGAGGCGGCGCAGCTGCTCGGGTACGTGCCCAGCGAGGCCGGCCGGGCCCTGTCATCCGGCCGCACGCGCCGCATCGGCCTCCTCCTGACGGACCTCGACAACCAGTTCTACTCGCACATCATCGCGCCGGTCCATCGCGAGCTCGAGACGCTCGGCTATCAGCTCATGCTGCACACCGAGTCCGCAGACAACGACACGATCGTCGAGCGCCTCCTCGCCAACGGCCTGGACGGCCTGATCCTCGCCACCACGATCGTCGAGTCGCCCGTGCCGCTGCGACTCAAGGACCGCGGGCTCCCGTTCGTGTACTTCAACCGGACCGGCGCGCTCGTCGACGCCGACGCGACCGTGGTCGACCCGACAGCGGGATACGAGCGGGCTGTCGCCAGGGCGGCGGAGCTCGGGCATCGCCGGGTCGGCGCCGTCCTCGGACCGAGCAACACGAGCACGGCGCAGGCGCGGGAGTCCGCTCTGCGCGCGGCGCTCCTCCGGCACGGGCTGACGCTCGCCGAGGCCGATACGCGCCGGGTCCCCTACGGGGCTGCCGCCGGCGAGGAGGCGGCGGCAGAGATCCTCGACGGCGAGCAGCGTCCGACCCTCCTCTTCTGCGGCAACGACGTCGTCGCCTACGGCGTCCTGAACGCCGCGCATCGTGCAGGGCTGCGCGTCCCCGACGACCTCTCGGTCATCGGCTTCGACGACCTTCCGGAGGCGGCCTGGCCGATCATCGGCCTCGCCACGATCGGCTACGACATCGCGGCGATGGCCGCGGCCGCCGCCGACCTCATCGTGCGCCGGATCGAGGACCGCTCGGCGCCGATCGCGAACACCCGTTTCGAGTCGGCGTTCGTCGAGCGGCGCACACTGGGGCCCGTCTCCGCGGACTGAGCGGTCGTCATACCAAGCACCCGTGTGTCTTTCAACTCATGCTTGCACTCGCTTGTGCATACGCATACACTGACGACGAAGCCCGCATTCATCGACGAGATGCGGGCCATCGTCCAAGGAGTGAAAACAGCGTGTCTCTCGACCCGGTCGCCTATCTGCCGTACAAGGACCCCGACGACTTCATCCGTGAGGTCACCGACCTGATCTGGGTGGATCGTTCGATCCACTACATCCGGGAGAACTACGAACCCGACTCGATCGTGCACGGCGCCTACGGCACCTCCACGACGCGCGACGAGGTCATCGAGGGGACGCTCATGCGCATCTCGGCCACCCCCGACCGCACCGGACAGGCCGAGGACGTCATCTGGGAGGCGCGCGGAGACGACGCGTTCCTCAGCTCCCACCTCGTGCTCTCCGGCCAGCTGCAGACCTCGGCGCACAGCCGCACCATCGCGAACTGCCTCTACCGTCGCGGCCGCATGGTCGAGGAGTGGGTCGTCCGAGACTCGCTCGCCGGCGCTCTCGAGCGCGGCGACGACCTCGACGAGCTCGCCCGCGCTCAGGCGTTCCGCGGTTACACCGGCTCATGGACGGAGCCGGCGCCGGCCGATCCGATCGCGGTGGGCGATTCCGGTCCCCGCCCGAACGACTACCGCTCCGAGGTGGAGACCGTGATCGACATGATCCAGACGGTCTGGAACGATCGTGACCTGCAGAAGGTGGAGAAGTACTTCCATCGCGACCTCGTGCTCCTCACCGTCGGCAACAAGGTCATCATCCGACCGGAGGGCTACCGCCGCGCGCTGCTGCGATTCCTCGAGGCCTTCCCCGCGGGACAGTTCGAGATCCGCGACATCCAGACCAACTACGACGTGCGCTACGCCGGCCTCCGCGTCGCCGTGACCTGGAAGTTCACGGGCGCCTACAGCGGCAGGCCGAACTACGGTCCGCTCACCGGCAAGCCTGTCGACGTGCTCGGCATCTCGCAGTTCACGTTCCATCAGGGCGCACTCGTCAAGGAGGTGCGCCTGTGGGACGACATCGCCCTCCGGGCGCAGATCGCCGGTATGCGCGGCGACGAGCCGGTCGGCCCGAGCAACATCTACTGATCACAGACTGATCGACAAGGAGAAGAAGAATGAGCGACGTCATCGTCGACAGCCGAGAGGTCACCGTCGACACGGCCGAGATCGAGCGACGGACGATCCGTCGAACGGACTGGGTCCCCTGCAACTCCGCATTCATCGACTGCCGCACGCCGGGTTCCGACCGCAAGGAGAACTACGCGTTCATCGGCGCGGGGGTCTCCCAGAACGCGAACCAGTACGTGAACCTCGAGGAGAACCACGGATTCAACACCGGTGCGGCCGGCATGCCGAACGGCATCTCGAACAACCTCCACCTGCACTTCACCGCCGAGGTGTTCATCAACCTCGGCGGCGAGTTCCGCCTCCGCTGGGGCGTGGACGGCAAGCAGGGGGAGTACGTCAGCACCGACGGCGACATCGTCACGATCCCGACGTGGATCTTCCGCGGCTTCACCAACGAGGGGCCGGACGACGGCATCCTCTACACGGTGCTGGGCCGCGACGACAACGGCGGCATCATCTGGGGCCCCTCCGTGCTCCGCGAGGCCGAGTCCTACGGCCTGCACCTCACGGCGGACAACCGCCTCATCGACACCGTCGCGGGCGACGTGCTTCCCGACGACGTCGCGCTGATCAAGCCGATGAAGCAGCACTACATCGACGAGCTGACGAGCTACACGGTCGAGGACATGCGCTCGCGCGTCATCCAGCCGGGCGACCGCAGGTACTCCTCTGCTGCTCTGCTCTGCGCCGCCGTCGAGGGCGGGCGGGTCGAACTCGCCACCGCGATCGGCTACGGCATGTCCGAGAACCGCCGCCAGGTGCCCAACGTCCACGAGCCGCACTCGTTCAACCTCGCCTGGGTGCGTGCAGAGGCCGGTCAGGGCGTGCTGCGGCACCGCCACGACAAGACGCAGGCGCTGCTGTTCAAGACGGGCCGCTGGGAGGTCACGCTCAATGGGGACTCTTCGACGGCCGTGAACCTCGGCCCCGGCGACGCCTTCTCCGTTCCGGAGGGCGCATGGCGCTCGTACCGGTGCGTGGAGGGCGACGAGACCGGAACCGGCACCGTCCTCGTCATCAACGGCGGCGACGACCGCGTCTACCTGGAGTGGGCCCCGGAGGTCGTCGATGCGGCTGCCGCGGCCGACTGGACGATCGATCCCAACGGCTACCTCGCACCGCTCGGCGTGATGGTCACCGCCACCGAGGACGACTGAGAACGCGCGGGTGCGAGGGCCGTCGGCTCTCGTACCCGGCGCCTCCGAGGAGGGAGCGAGGGACATGTCGGACTCCGGCGAACTGCGCGTCGCGGCGATGTCGCCCGAGGTCGTGATCGGGGAGCTCGACGCCAACCTCGGCCGCATCCGCGAGGCGATCGCCGTGGCGGCGGGTCGGGGCGCGCGCCTGATCGTGCTCCCCGAGCTCGCCACGAGCGGCTACGTGTTCGAGGACCGCGCCGAGGCGGAGAGGCTGGCGCTGACGCGCGACGATCCGCGGTGGGATGCCGTGCGGGAGGTGATCCCCGAGGGGACCGTGGTCGTCGTCGGCTACGCCGAGACGGCGGGGGAGCGCCTCTACAACACGGCGGCGGTGCTGACCAGTGACGAGAGGCTCGCCGATTACCGGAAATCCCACCTCTGGGGTGCGGAGAAGCTCGTGTTCGAGAGCGGCTCCGAGGCCGGGATCGTCGTCGACGCCCCGTTCGGCCGGCTCGGCGTCGCGCTCTGCTACGACAACGAGTTCCCCGAGGTTCCGCGTCGGCTGGCGCTGGCCGGAGCGGACGTCCTGGCCCTGCCGGTCAACTGGCCGCTGGTGCCGCGGCCCGAGGGTGAGCACGCGCCAGAACTGATCCAGGCGATGGCGGCCGCGCGCTCATCGCGGCTCCCCGTCGTGATCGCCGACCGCTGCGGCGCGGAGCGCGGAGTGGACTGGACGGACGGGACCGCGATCATCGACGAGCAGGGGTGGATCGTCGCGTTCCGCGCCGTCACGGGCGCCACCGCTGTCCTCTCGCTCGGTGCCGCGCGCGAGAAGTCGCTGCCGCCGCACAACGACCTCTTCGCGGACCGCCGGGCCGACCTGTACTGAATGCTCAGCTGAGCGGGATGCGGCCCTGATGCTCCGGGATCCGCTCGCGCAGCATCCGCTCCGCCAGCTCCGCCAGCCTCCGCGTGGACGGTGACAGGAGCATGCCCTCGCGCTGCACGAGCGCGATCGTGTCGTGCATCGGCTCGGCGAAGGGGAAGGTGCGGATGCCGTCGGGGAACCCCTCGGCTTCCGCGATCGACCTGGACACGATCGTGTCGGCGGTGCCGGCGGCAACCAGGTCGAGTGCCGTCTCGACGTTCTCGACCTCGACGGCCGGCTCGATCGTGAGCCCGCGCAGGCGCGCGCGCTCGAGCAGCTGCCTGCGCGTGGGATCGTCCCATCCGGCGAAGGCGTCGTACAGCACGAGCTTCGCCGCCGCCGCCTCCTGGATCGTCACGGCCCCACCATCTGCCGGCCGGATGGCCGACGCGTAGAGGACCTCGTCGCGGAACAGCGGACGCACCTCCAGGCCCTCCTCGTCGACGGGGAGCACGAGCAGGCCGGCCTCGAGCTCCCCGCGGGCGATCGAGCGCGCGACGAGAGCGGAGTTGATGCCCACCAGGCGCAGCCGGACGTTCGGATGCCGGTGGTGGAACGTCTCGGCGAGATCGGCCAGAGCGTAATAGGCGGCGTTGCGCAGCACGCCGAACGTGCAGGTGCCGCCCTCGAGGGAGGTCAGCGCCTGGATCGTGTCGATGCCGTTCTGCACGGCGCTGACGGCCTGGGTCGCGTGGGGGCGGAGTTCGAGCGCCGCCTCCGTGGGCACCAGGCGTCGGGAGCCGCGGGTGAAGAGCGGCACGCCGAGCTCGCGCTCGAGGCGGGCGACGAGCTCGGAGACGGAGGCCTGCGTCATCGCCAGGCTCGACGCCGCGGCCGTGAACGAGCCGTGCTCGAGCGCGGCGAGGAAGGCGGTGAGCTGCGTGATCGTCACAGCTAATGGTAAACCCGATGGTCAGCAACGGATCACCAGGGTTGTCGGATGCTAGCCCGCGACTTAGCCTTCCTGCATGCGTTACTCCTCACCTGTTCTCGCCCGCCTCGACGGCGCCTTCCACCACCTCAAGACCCCGCTCATCGACGCCCCGGCGGCCCAGCGGGACCCGGCCGTGATCGAGACTGTGACGAGCATGCTCGCCGACATCCGCGAGCGCGGTCTCGACGCCGTGCTCGACTACGCGCGCAAGCTCGACAACTATCAGGGTGCCGACATCGAGCTCACCGCCGAGCAGATCGCGACCAGTGGCGACCGCCTCGATCCCGACCTCCGTGCGGCCATCGAGCTCGGCGCCGAGCGGACCCAGGCGTTCGCCCGCGCGCAGCGAGCTCACCTCTCCGACTTCGAGACCGAGCTGGTTCCCGGGCTCGTCACCGGCGCCAGGTACATCCCGGTCTCGCGCGTGGGCGCCTACCTCCCCGCCGGCCGTTTCCCCCTCACCGCGAGCGCCTTCATGACGGTCGGCGTCGCGAAGGCCGCCGGCGTTCCCACCGTGATCGCGTGCACTCCGCCGCAGCCTGACGGCGGCGCGAACGACGCCGTCGTCTACGCCGCGCACCTCTCCGGCGTCGATCGAGTGTTCGTCATCGGCGGCGTCCAGGCCCTCGCCGCCATGGCGTACGGTCTGCTCGGCGAACTGCCCGTCGACATGCTCGTCGGGGCAGGAAACGCGTTCGTCGCCGAGGCCAAGCGTCAGCTCTTCGGCACGGTCGCGATCGACCTGCTCGCCGGCCCCAGTGAAGTCGCCGTCATCTCGGACGAGACCGCCGACCCGGAGCTCGTCGCGGCCGATCTGCTCGGGCAGGCCGAGCACGGCCCCAACTCCCCCGCTGCGCTCGTGACGACGTCCGAAGAGCACGGCAAAGCTGTGATCGCCGCGATCGACCGTCAGCTGGAGAATCTCGCGACCGCCTCGATCGCGGGTCCGGCCTGGCGCGACTACGGCGTGGTGACCGTCGCGAAGGACCGCGAGACAGCCGCTGCCCTCATGGACGACCTCGCCCCGGAGCACCTCGAGCTGCTCACGGCCGATGACGAGTGGTACCACGAGAACCTTCGGAACTACGGCTCGCTCTTCATCGGGCCGTGGAGCACGGTGGCGTACTCCGACAAGGGCATGGCCGGCACGAACCACGTGCTGCCGACCGCTGGCGGAGCGAAGCACAGCGCAGGCCTCTCGGTGTCGCGCTTCCTGAAGCCGCTGACGTACCAGCGCGTCAGCCGCGAGGCCACGCCGCAGCTCGCGAACGCCGTGCAGGTGATCTCCGACTCGGAGGGCATGGCCGCGCACAGCGCCACCGCCACCCTGAGGCTGAACCGTCTCGGCTGAGCTCCGCCGCTGATGAGGAAGTGCCCGTCACCGTGAGGTGGCGGGCACTTCGCCCTCCACGGCCCTCAGCCGAAGCGGCTGTCGGCGGGGCCGCTTCGGGGATGAGATCGCTCAGCCAGCCGACCGCGAGCTTGCGCGCTGCGGCCCGCCTTTCTCGGCGACCGCCGGTGCGGTGCGACCGCGTCCGTCATGCGTGCGGTAGCCGAGGGCGAAACTGGGGCAGCGGTCGATGACGGTGACGGTCTCGTCGATGCTCGCGCCCGTCGGGTCGATCCAGGGGCGCCGGTCGCGGTCGAAGACACGGGGCAGGCCGCGCACGCACTCCGCGGCGTGCTGGCAGCGCGACGCCTCCCAAGTCACGACGATGCCGTCGGCCACGTATTCGCGGATGCCGTCTGCGCGTCCGCCCGATGTCGTCTCCTGCATGCTCACTCCTTCAGGACTGTTCCGATGTGGTCAGGGCTCGAGGCCGAGGTGCCTGCGCAGCGATGTCGTCACGTCGTCCACCTCGGCGAACTGCTCCGGGGTCAGCGCGTCGACGAACAGTTCGCGCACGGCGCGCAGGTGGGGCACGGATCCGGCACGGAACGCCTCGCGCCCGGAGTCGGTCGCGATCACGTCGATGCCGTGCACGTCGTCGGCGCAGGCGACACGCTGGATCAGTTCACGCCTCTCCATCCGGCCGAGATGGTGTGACAGCCTGCTGCGTTCCCACCCGATGTGGGTCGCCAGCTCCGACGAACGCATCTTGTGCTGATCGGCCTCGGTGAGGGCGAGCAGCACCTGGTAGTCGCCCGGTGAGAGCGACGACTCACTCTGCAGTCGGCCGGTCAGCCGTGTGCGCAGCGTCTCCGCCGTCTCGATGTACTCCCGCCAGATGCGCAGCTGCTCACGTGTGGGCATCGTGCGGCGGTGCTCATGGTCCATTTTCGCTCCCGGGAATTGATACATCAATGCTAGCGTTCATAGGTAATTGACACGTCAATCCGGAGGGACCGGTGACGGGAGGGGCCGCGATCATGTCGAAGTCGTCGCACGAACTGGAGCTGGGGCTGAACTCGTTCGGAGACATCGCCACCGATCATGGACGGGTGTTCTCGGATTCCGAGACGCTGCGACTGCTCATCGACGAGGCGCAGCTGGCCGAATCCGTCGGCCTCGACGTCTTCAGCATCGGCGAACACTACCGCGAGGACATGGTCGACTCCGCGACCCCGGTGATCCTCGCCGCCGCGGCGCAGGCGACCTCGACGATCCGTCTGGGCACTTCGGTGACCGTGCTCTCGACGCAGGATCCGGTGCGGCTGTACCAGCAGTTCGCGACGGTTGACGGACTCTCCGGCGGTCGTGCCCAGCTCGTGCTGGGGAGAGCCTCGGCGATCGAGTCGTTCCCGCTCTTCGGCTACGACATCGCCGATTATGAGGAGATCTTCGAGGAGAAGCTGGACCTGTTCTTGCGATTGATGCGCGAGGATCGGGTCACCTGGTCTGGCAGGTACCGCGCACCGCTCGACAATGCGCGCCTGCGCCCGCGGATGCCGGAAGGCGGCATCCCCGCCTGGATCGGCATCGGCGGCAGCCCCGATTCGGTCGTCAGGGCGGCCAGGCACGGAATGCCGTTGATGATGGCCATCATCGGCGGGCGGCCGCAGCGCTTCGCCGGACATGTGGAGCTGTATCTGCGCGCACTGGCGCAATTCGGTCATCCGGAGCTCCCTGTCGGTCAGCACTCGCTGGGCTTCGTGGCGGACACCGACGACGAGGCGAAGAACGTGCACTGGAAGCACTGGCAGCCGGTCGTCGAAGCCGTGAGCAAGGAGCGCGGCTTCTACCCGCCCACCGCGGAGCGCTACGCCGAGGAGGTCGACACCGGCGCGCTCTACGTCGGGTCACCCGAGACCGTCGCGCAGAAGATCGCCGGCATCGTGCGGACCAATCATCTGGCCCGCTTCGACCTGAAGTACGACGTGCTGCACCTTCCCCGCCAGGCGCGGGAGAAGAGCATCCGCCTGTTCGGTGAGCGCGTCGCACCGCGCGTGCGGGAACTGCTCGCCGAGGACCCCGGCGACTGGTACCTGACCGGGCGCGACACCGCAGAGATCGTCAAGGGCGGCAAGGCCGCCCACGCCTGAACACCGCACGTGAGAACGGACCGAGGAGCACCTTGATGAACGACCGCACCGAAATCGAATTCGGCATCGACACCTTCGGCGACCTGCCGCGCGACGACCACGGCGCCGTGATGTCCTATGGGCAGGCGATCCGGGCCACCGTCGATGAGGCGGTGCTGGCCGACGACGTGGGCATCGACGCCATCGCGAACGGCGAGCACCATCGCCCCGAGTTCGCGATCTCCACGCCCGAAACCGTGCTGGCCGGGATCGCCACAGCCACCGAGCGCATCCGACTCGGCTCCGGCGTGACCGTGCTGTCGTCAGATGACCCGGTGCGGGTCTTCCAGCGGTTCGCCACGGTGGACGCCCTCTCATCGGGCCGCGCGGAGGTGATCCTCGGTCGCGGATCGTTCACCGAGTCGTTCCCGCTGTTCGGCTACGACCTGGCCGACTACGACCTGCTGTTCGAGGAGAAGATCGACCTCTTCCACGCGCTGCTCGACGAGAAGCCGGTCACCTGGGAGGGCACGACTCGCGCTCCGCTGGTGAACGCCGACGTCTTCCCCAAGACGGATGCCGGCGGGCTGCGCACCTGGGTCGGCGTCGGCGGCACCCCGCAGTCGGTGCTGCGCACTGCGCACTATGGATTCCGGCTCATGCTGGCGATCATCGGCGGCGCCCCGACGCGCTTCGCTCCGTACGTGGATCTGTATCGCAGGGCGACGGCGCAGCTGGGCACGTCCGCGTACCCGGTCGGCATGCACTCTCCGGGGTTCATCGCCGAGACCGACGACGAGGCGAAGGAGCTCTTCTACCCCGGCTATAAGGTGATCCGCGATCGCATCGGCGCGTTGCGCGGCTGGCCGCCACTGCAGCGCGGCGAGTTCGAGGCGGACGTCGAGTACGGATCGCTCTACGTCGGCTCCCCCGAGACCGTCGGCAGGAGGATGGCCGACGCGATCCGCGCGCTGGATGTCGGGCGCTTCGATCTCATCTACTCCGCCGGCGGTGCGATGTCGGCGAGCGCGCGGCTGCGCGCTGTCGAGCTCTACGGCACCAGGGTCATCCCCATGGTCCGCGAACTGCTCGCCGAGACCCCCGAGAAGACCATGACCGGCGCATCGTTCCGGCGCTGAGGAAGGAGACCACCGTGAACACCGTCACCATCGGCATCCTGGGCGCCGGGAAGGTCGGCACCGTCCTCGCCCGCCTCGCCATCGCGGCGGGGCACCGGGTGCTGATCGCCGGCTCGGGAGAGCCGGAGCGGATCGCCCTGACGATCGATGTGCTCGCACCGGGCGCGACCGCCGTCCGGGCGGAGGAGGCGGCGCGCGACGCCGACATCGTGATCCTGGCGCTCCCCTTGGGCAAGTACCGCCGTCTCCCTGCGGCGGAGCTGCAGGGCAAGCTCGTCATCGACGCCATGAACTACTGGTGGGAGACCGACGGCATCCGCGACGACCTGAACGACCCGCGCACCTCGACGAGCGAAGTCGTGCAGGAGTTCCTCGCAGGGGCCCGGGTGGTGAAAGCCCTGAACCACATGGGGTATCACGATCTCGAGGAGGAAGCCCGTCCCGCCGGCGTCGCCGGCCGCAAGGCGATCGCGATCGCCGGCGACCGAGACGCCGACCTCGCGCAGGTCTCGGCGTTCGTCGACCGGCTCGGCTTCGATCCCGTGCTCGCAGGTTCCCTCGCCGACGGGGTGGTGCTGCAGCCAGGACATCCGGCGTTCGGGGCCGATCTGCCCGCCGACGGACTGAGGGCGGTGATCTCACCCGCAGCGTCCGATCGCATGCTTCCCCTCACATTCCATTGATCCCTGTTCCTCACCGCTGATCCAAGTGACGAAAGAAAGAAACGACATGACCAAGATCGCCATCATCCTCGGCAGCACCCGCCCCGGCCGCAACGGCAAGCAGGTCGCGGACTGGGTTCTGCAACAGGCCTCGCAACGCGACGACGCAGAGTTCGAGCTCGTCGACCTCGCCGACTTCCCGCTGCCGCACCTCGACGAACCGATGCCGCCGTCGACGGGCCAGTATCAGAACGACCACACCCGCGCGTGGTCCGAGAAGATCGCCGAGTTCGACGGGTACGTCTTCGTCACCCCGGAGTACAACCATTCCACCTCCGGCGTGCTCAAGAACGCGATCGACTACCTGCATGCCGAGTGGAACAACAAGGCCGCGGCCTTCGTCGGATACGGTGGCGTCGGCGGCGCCCGCGCGATCGAACACCTGCGGCTGGTGCTCGCCGAGCTCCAGGTGGCCACCGTGCGCCAGACGCTGACGCTCTCGCTCATGACCGAGTTCGAGAACTTCCGCACCTTCGCCCCCGGCGACTACCAGGTCGGCTTCCTGAACACCCTCTTCGACCAGGTCATCGCCTGGTCTGAAGCGCTCGAGTCAGTCCGCAACCCCGAGTTCGCGAGCATGACAGCCTGACCGGTTGCGAACCTGAAAGGACGCGGAAGTAGCCAGACGACTTCACTGACCCTCATCGCCTTGCCGGGGACAGCCTCCTGAGCCAGTGTGTTGTGCGCCTCCGGGAGGGTCGCAGTTTCTCATACCGAGCGTCGATCGCGACCTTCGCCGGAAGGCGGTGGACCACGGCGTGCGCGACTCTTCGAACGATGCACACACGCAGCGAACCGTTGCGGTTGCGCGCGGCCGGACATACCGGCGAAGCGCCGGTCGAGAAGCAGGTTCCCGGCCGGCGCTTCGCCTGACCCCTTCAACGTCGGGTCATTGTGGAGTCGTAGCCTCCTCCGCCGGGGTAGACCCAGGCGCCGTCCATGACGCGGTCGCCGTCTCGGAACTCTCCGCGGAAGTACGCGGGGCTGCCCTTCGGCCCGCCCCAGATCGTGAGGGTGTCGCCGTCGAGCTCGTAGGTGTAGTCGAGGGTGTTGCCGAGCGAGTCGTAAAAACGCGACACGATGTCGGCGCCTGCGGGTTCCCCGAACGGATGCAGATGCCCGATGACCTCGAGGCCGGTGATCTGCTCTCCGAACTGCTGGAGCTCGACGTGCTGCAGGAGGAAGTGGCGGCCGGGCATCCATTCGTACCGGACGACCCCCTCGGCTCCGCCGGTGACCGTCCATTCACCGATCAGCCGCTCGAGCGCGGCCATGCCGGGGCTGGGCGCCGGATTCTCGGATGCTTCGTCGACGCCGGTCGACGAGTCCCCTCGCGCGTCGAGCAGAGCCTCTCGAAGTTGAGCGGCCACCGGACCCGGCGCCATCCAGAACGCGGAATGATCCTGTCCCTCGAGGGTCAGCACGGTGACGTGGGGCAGGAGGGCGGCGAGGGCCTCGGCCCCTGCGCGGATGAACGTTTCCCCCTCGCTGCCGACCGCCACGGTGACGGGAGCGTCGATCTGCCACCGGTCGGCAGGCAGCGGGCGGCCGTCCTGGAGGCCCTGCATGATCCGGCCGTCATAGGCGTAGGTGTGCGCGTATCGGGTCATCTCCTGCCAGGACGGGTCATCCTTCATCATCGGGATGTACTCGGCGGGGACGCCGATCATCTCTGTCATGAAGTACTCGACGGCGTCATCACGACGTCCTGCGGCGAGGAGTTCCTCCTGGTGCTTCACGTAGTCCGCCGGAGCGGGTGCGCGGGAGTCGTCGACGATGAAAGGCGGCTCGTAGAGGTAGAGTCCGGCGATCCTGTCACCGAGAGCGGATGCGGCGTCGAGGGCGAGACCGCATCCGCCGGATCCGCTGGTGAGGTAGACGGGCGCGCCGACCGCCTCGATGAGCGCGGCGACGTCGTCGACCTCGCGCGCCGGCTCGTACGGCTGCGGGTCGCCGCTGGCGCCGCGTCCGCGGCGGTCGTACGAGACTACGGTGAAGTCCGCGGCGAGGGCCTCGACGAGGCCGGCGACGCCGGTGCGATCCTCGGCGACGTTGCTGATGACAATGATCACCGGTCCTTCGCCGGTCCTCTCGTAGGCGATGGGAGTGCCGTCGGCGGAGATGACCGTGGCGTTCTGCTGGTCGTTCATGGTGTGTTCCTCTGTGTCAGCGCCGCCCATCGGGCAGCTTTCACAGACACATCGGAACCGGCGACGCGTTCTTGACATGTGCGGCGAAAGAATCCCGGCGGAGTTCGTCAGCCGTGAGCGCGCCCCTGGAGATACCGAGCCTCGACATCGTTCTCCGTGAGGTCCGCAGCGGCGAGGAAGTCGGCGCGCGCCTCGGCACGGCTTCCCGACCGATCCCGCAGGTGCGCGCGGATCGCATGCGCGCGCTGCGTCGTCAGCGGATGTTCCAGCAGGCCATGATCGCGATCCAATCGGTCGAGCAGCTCCAGCGCGGTCGCATCGCCGAACGCATGAGCGACGGCGACGACGCGGGCGAGCATGACCGGGCCGCTCGGCTCAAGCTGCTCCAGGGCGAGATAGAGCGCGGCGATCTGCCGCCAGTCCGTGCGGTCGGCGGTCGGCGCTTCGTCATGAAGGGCGGCGATCGCCGCCTGCAGCCGGTAGGGCCCCACGGGACTCTGCGCCCACGCGGACCCGATGAGCGCAGACCCCTCCGCGATCATGCCGGCATCCCAGAGCCGGCGATCCTGTTCCGCGAGCGGCACGAGCTCTCCGCGGGCGTCGGTCCGGGCCGCGCGCCGGGCGTCCGTGAGCAACAGGAGCGCAAGCAGGCCGGCGGGCTCAGGCTCGCCCGATGTCTGATCGTGCAGCAGCCGGGCGAGCCGGATGGCTTCCGCGGACAGATCCGTGCGGGTGAGCCGCTCCCCGGACGAGGCGGTATACCCCTCGTTGAAGACGAGATAGAGCACTTTCATGACGGAGGCGATGCGCGCGGTGAGATCCTCGGAGACGGCGAACTCGAAGCGTGCACCGGTCGCCTTCAGCTGACGCTTCGCTCTGCTGATCCGCACCGCCATCGTCTGTTCCGTGACACCGTAGGCGCGGGCGATCTCCGCGGTGGTGAGGCCGCCCGCGGCGCGGAGCGTGAGGGCGACCTGCGAGGCGGTCGACAGCACGGGATGGCAGCACAGCAGCAGCAGGTGCAGGCTGTCGTCGGCGTCCAGCGATGCGGTCTCTCCGATGAGTCTCGGGTCGGCGAGCGTGTACTCGTGCTCACGTCGTCGCTCCGCCTGCTCGGAGCGGATCGCGTCGACCATGCGGCGATATCCGACACGGATCAGCCACGATCGCGGCTCGGCAGGGATGCCGTCATCGCGCCACTGCGTGCTCGCGGCCAGCAGCGCTTCCTGAGCGGCGTCCTCGGCGGCGTCGAAGCGACCGAAACGGCGCGTGAGCGCACCCACGACATGCGGCGCCTCTGCACGCAGCACCCGCTCGATCGGCTCCAGTGGAGAGGTCAAGCGAAGTCGTCGCCCATGATCGGCCGGATCTCCATCGGCTCGCCGAGGACGGCGACCATCTGCGCCACGATCTCTTTGGCGCGGTCGAGGCTCGACACATCGAGCACCGCGAAGGAGGCGAGCACCTCCTTCAACTCCGCGAACGGCCCGTCGGTGACGACGATCTCCCCGTCGCGCCTGCTCACCGTGGTCGACATGACCGGGTGTCCCAGCCCCTCAGCACTGACGAACTCTCCGGTGGCACGCAACTCCGCCTCGAACTTCTGATACTCGGCGAACGCCGCCAGGGCGTCCTCCGATGGCGCGTCGGGGTCGGTGCCATCCCACGCGTCGGCCGGGGTATACCCGAGAATGAGAAACTTCATCACGCCTCCGTTCGTGTGCGATCGTAACCAGCCTCACCAGAACTGGGAAGGCGCTTCGCTCCCGACGGCGTCGATCAGATGGCGACGTACTCCTGGCGGACCCGCCCCGCGGTTGCGAGTTCGATGTATCCGAAGTCGTGGTCGGAGTTGAGGATCACGGCGTCGTTGGCCACGGCGTACGCAGCAATGAGACAGTCGAACGCTGCCGCCGCGCGCATGAGCCCCTTGTCCCAGAGCGCCTGCTGGATGTCTAGGGCGTCTTGTTCAGTGGGGTGCTCCCAGGCCGGAAGCAGCTCATCCATGTCCTCGCGGAGCTCGGCATACTCTGCGGCGTTGCGCGCGGAGTGGCAGTACTCGAGCACCTGCGGCGGGCAGGTGATGATGAGGTGGTTGGGCGAAAGAGCTCTCAGCCGGTCGGCGATCGCCGTGCTCCTGCCCGCTTTCTGCCAGATGCTGTTGTCGACGAGGTACGTGGTCACCGGGTCGAGCTCTTACGACGCGCCGCCGTCGTGACCTGTCCAGTGCGCGACTCACGAACAACGGTCTTGCCCTGGACAGAGCTCTTCTTCTTCGCGACCGTGCCCTTCGCCTGCCCGCCGCTCTTTCCACGGGGACCGCTGTTGCGGGGTTCTGCGCTCTCAGCCGGCTGAACCGTGGGCGCATCGATCTGGGAATCCTCGAAGCGGCGTCCGATGATGCGATCAACTGCAGCCGGCTGTCGGCGCACAGCGATGAGTGTGCGCAAGGCAAGGTCCACGGTCTCGCGGTTGGAGGTGGTGCCGGCGAGCTTCTTGGCCTGCTTCAGCTCGTCCGGGTCGATGTCGATGGATGTGACGGCCACGGATCCTCCTTCGGCGTCGAAAGTCTTGTATAGACCATTGTATAAGCATGCAGCGGTCGTGACGGGGCGCGGAGAGGAAGTCGAGGTTCCGCGTCGCGAATCGGCCAAGACCCAGCCCTGCTTTGACCGCGCTTCCACGCGCAAGCGCGTGTGCCGGTCGGGCGATGCTCATATACGAGGAGAATCGGCCTTCCGAAAGGTTCCGCGATGCAAATCCTTCCGGGCGTGTCGGTGGCGACAGGGCCGAAGTGGTCGGGGAGTTGGTGACACGAGGCCACTTCCAAACCGTTGCCGGTGTCACCTAAGGCTGCCAAGCGTCACGTCACCGCACTCCCGACAAGTACCTCTTGACACGGCATCCGCTCGGGCATAACGTACAACCAAATGGTTGCACAACGAGAACTGAGCGAAGCGGAGGTCGACCGTGTGTTCCACGCACTGGCGACGGCGACCCGGCGTGACATCCTGCGCCGGACGATCGAGCGGGAGCAGTCCGTCTCGACCCTCGCCTCCGAATACGAGATGTCGTTCGCAGCGGTGCAGAAGCACGTGGCCGTGCTCGAAGCCGCGAACCTCATCATCAAGCGCGCCGAGGGACGCGAGCGGCTCGTCCGCGCGAACCCCGAGATGATCGCCCGCGCCAGGGCGCTCCTCGCCCGATACGAAGAGCTGTGGCGGTCGCGCATCGCCCGCCTCGACGACCTGCTGGCAGAGCCGGCATCCACCCAGCAGCACGACGAACCGAAGGAACAAGGAGACTGACATGCCTGTCACCGACGTCATCACCGACCCCGAGAACCTGACCATGACGGTCATCGCCGACTTCGCGGCACCCGTCGAGCGCGTCTGGTCGGCCTACAGCGACCCGCGCCAGCTCGAGCGGTTCTGGGGCCCTCCCGGGTGGCCGGCCACCTTCACCGCCTGGGACCACACGGTCGGCGGCCGAGCGCAGTACTCCATGAGCGGTCCGCGGGGCGAGCGCTCCTCGGGCTCGTGGGAGTTCCTCGCGATCGAGGCACCGCACCGCTTCGAGGTCATCGACTCCTTCGCCGATGAGGACGGCACACCGCTCGAGGGCTTCCCCGCCACCCGGATGACGTTCGACTTCGAGCCGACCGCCGACGGCAGCCGGATGGTCTCGAAGAGCTATTTCCCTTCGGTCGAGGCGCTCGAGCAGCTCGTCGGCATGGGCATGGTCGAGGGCCTGAAGATGGCGATGGCCCAGCTGGACGTCGTGTTGCAGGACCTCCGCGAGTTCGCGCAGGGCAAGGGCACTCAGGTCGAGCTGCTCGACGACACCCACGTGCGCATCACGCGCCTCGTCGACGGTCCGCGCGACCTGGTCTGGCGCGCCTACAACGAGGAGGAGCTGATGCGGCAGTGGATGCTCGGGCCTGACGGATGGGAGATGACCGAGTGCGTCATCGCCACCGAGCCGGGCCAGCAGCACCGCACCTCGTGGGCGCCCGTGGGCGACACCGAAGGCGAGCCGTTCGGCTTCGAGGGCGAGGTGCTCCTCGTTGACGCCCCGCGTCGCGCGGTGACCACCGAGCGGATGATCGGCACCGACGGCCCGGAGACCCTCAACGACCTCAACCTCTACGAGGAGGACGGTGCGACCCTCGTCACGCTGCTCATCGAGTACCCGGACAAGGAGACGCGCGACATGATCCTCGCCACCGGCATGGCCGAGGGCATGGAGGCGTCGTACGCCCGCCTGGAGAGCACGCTGCTCAAGGTCTGAGCGTTCACCACTCCGCAGAGACCGGCCGGTTCCTTCGGGAATCGGCCGGTTTCCGCCGTGTCGGGCAGATCCTTGAGGAGTCATGAACGGGGTTCCGAGCGCGGTGCGCGGCACGGCGCCTCGGGCGCGGCAGCGGACGGAAGGGTGCCGAGTCGGCTGACCGTGGCCCCGGCGTCCGCTCACCAGGCGAGCTTGATCTGCCCAGAGTAGGCGACGTAGCCGCTGGCGTTCGGGTGGAAGCCGGCGGAGGTGTTGAGCCAGCTCCAGTCGTTGATCCACGGGCTCGCGCTGCCGATGCCGTGGCCGGTGAACGCGCCCTCGACGTCGACGAACACCGCTCCGGCCGACTGCGCACCGGCGCGGATCGCCGCGTTCAGCGCGGTCGTGCTGGTGTTCACCTGCTGCGCGTACGCCCGCGTGACGGTCGGCTCGAACAGACGCGGATACCCGGTCACGATGATCTTCGCGTTCGGCGCCTTCGCCCTGATCGCGTTCACCGCCGCGGCGATGCGGTTCGTGACGGTGCCGTCCTGCACCATCGCGTCGCCGGCGGCGATCGCCTGGCTGCAGGCCGAGTTGTTCACGATGATGAAGCAGTTCTGCATGACTGCGCCGAAGCCGACGTCGTTGCCGCCCGCGGTCAGCGTGACCCGGCTGGCCGTCGCCGGCACCTGCGGCACTTGGACCGAGACGACCTCGAGCGTGGAGCTGCCGGAACAGGCGGGACGTGAGACGAGATCGATCTTCCGGTCGGCGTCGATGAGTGCGGGGTACCCCTTCGAGCTCACATAGCAGGTCGTGTTCAGGTAGCTGCCGGCGCCCTGGCCGGCTGCGAAGGAGTCGCCGAGTGCGGCGTAGGCCACGTTCGCGGGCTTGCCGCCGCCACCGCCGCCGTTCCCTCCGGGTGCGGCGTAGGCGGGAGCGGCGCCGACGGCGAGGCCGGCGGCGACGAGGAAGAGGGCGAGAAGACGGATGGCCCGACGGGCGGGAGCGGGTGCGGCGGAAGCCGTGTCGATCCGGTGGCGGATCGTGCGGGGGGCGTGGTCAGTCGCGTAGCGAAGGGCGCGGCCGTCTCGGGTTGATCTGGCGCTCATGGAGCACACACTAGACCTGTAGTCCAGGGGTCACAAGAAGCGTGATGGGGCGGCATCCCGTGGTCTGTATGATCGGACGTCTGCACGCGATCGCCCCGATCCGGGGCGCCGGATGCCGCCGCTCACCGCAGCATGCCGAGGAGCAGCCGGCCCGCCTCCTCGCGCGTCAGCACGGTGAACATCGGCAGGGCGATCACATACCGGCCGAAGAGGAATCCGATGATCGCAGTCGCCATGCGACGCGCCTGATCGCGGCCCACGTCCCGCACGAGCGGCTGGAACACCGAGTGCTGCAGGTACTCGGCGATGGACGCTCCCGACGCGTCGCCGGATGCCAGGCGGCGGGCGAACTCGGCCAGCCGCGGTCCGTGCTCCGGATGCTCCCAGACGCCGATGATGCCGTGCGCGAGCCGCGCCAGGTCGAGCCGGCCGTCGCGATCGCGCGACAGGGCGATCACGTCGTGCGGCGCCGCCCTCAGGCTGACGGCCGCTGCGACCAGCGCCTCCCTGGAGCCGAAATGATAATTGACCAGGGTGTGACTGACGCCCACCTCTGCAGCGAGCTCCCTCGAGGAGATCGTGGCCAGGTCGCCGCGGTCGAAGTGCTCCTGCGCGGCATCCAGCAGGCGCTGTCGCGCCGTCGACCCGCCGCGCGGTCGCCCTCGTCTCTTATTGACCACACTCGCATCCTGGGGCCGGGCCGGGCACGCTCGAGGCATGGACACGCGAATCGAGACCGATGTGGTGATCGCCGGCGGGGGTCCTGCCGGTCTGATGCTCGGCCTGCTGCTGGCCCGCCGGGGCCTGGACGTGGCGGTCCTCGAGAAGCACGCGGACTTCCTGCGCGACTTCCGGGGCGACACGATCCATCCGTCGACGCAGGAGCTGCTCGGAGAACTCGGACTGCTCGATGAGTTCCTCGCACGCCCGCACGCGGACATGCCGCGGATCACTCTGAGCTGGCACGGCACCGTGCTGACCATGGCCGACTTCCGCCGGCTCCCCACCCGGCGCAAGGTGATGAGCTTCATGCCGCAGTGGGACTTCCTCGACATGCTCGCCGACGCCGCCGCGCGCTACGACGGCTTCCGCCTCCTGCGCTCCACCAGGGTCGACGACGTGATCCGCGAGAGCGGGCGCATCGTCGGCGTCACGGCCACGGGACCCGAGGGCCGGGCCGAGATCCGCGCGCGCCTCGTGGTCGACGCCTCCGGGCGCGACTCGACCCTGCGAGGGGGAGCCGGCCTCGCCCCGGTCGGCGTGGCCGCGGCGATGGACGTGCTGTGGTTCCGGCTGCCGAAGCAGGCGGGTGAAACGCATCCGTTCGTCCAGGCCGGAGCGGGGATGATCATCGCCATCGACCGCGACGACTTCTTCCAGATCGCGCACGTCATCCCCGCGGGAAGCTGGACGGGCACGCCCGACGACCTGGCGCGGATGAAGCAGCGACTCCTCCGCATCTCGCCGCGGATCGGCGCCGCCGCGGCCGACGTGCAGCTCGACGGCGTGCACCTCCTGCGCGTGCGCCTGGAGCGGCTGCGCCGCTGGTACGTCGACGGGATGCTCTGCATCGGCGACGCCGCGCATGCCATGTCACCGGCGGGCGGCGTCGGCATCAACCTCGCCATCCAGGACGCCGTCGCCACGGCGCGCATCCTCGGTCCGGTGCTGCGGAAACGGAATCCGCGACCCGCCGACCTGCGCCGGGTGCAGCGGCGGCGGATGTGGCCGGTCGTCGTGACTCAGGCGGTGCAGCGCGCCATGCAGCGTCCGCTGCTGGCGACGAGCCCCTCGGATGCGCCGCTGCCGAGGCCGCTGCGGACGATGCGGCGCCACCCGGCACTCGCGCACCTCACCGGCCGCTTCGTCGGGCTCGGCGCCCGGCCGGAGCACCTCGTCTGAGGGTCTGCTCTCCGGGGTGCCTCGGGGCGCCTCTCAGATCAGGCGCCGCAGCGCCTCCTCGAGCGTGACGCCCTGCGCCTGGGCGCGGTCGGCGAGGCGGGCGTGCTCCTCGCCGCTGAGCGTGATCCGCAGCTCGATCGGGTCGTCGGCGGGCTCGTCGTCGAGACCCTCGAACAGGTCGGATGCCTCGGCCCAGAGCGGCTCGGCGAGAGACGCCGCGGCTGCAGGGGAGGGGGCGGATGCCGCGGCCGCAGCCACCGCGGAGTCGCGGTCGGCCTCCGCGCGGGCCTCGGCGTCGTCGATCCAGGAATCGTCCTCGGCGGGGTCGAGCCAGGCGTCATCCGCGCCCGTCGCGACCGCGGCGAAACCGGCTCCGGCCGTGCCCGCTCCTGCCGAGCTCGCGCCGGGCGAACCGCTTCCCGCTCCTGCTGCGACCGCTGCCGAACCCGCGACTGCGGCGCCGGCATCCGTCGCCCGGGTGAACCCGGGACCGCGGCGCGGCTCCTGCTTCTGCTTGTACGCGGTCGCCGCGGCGTTCGCACGCTCGTCGGCGGCCTCGTTCAGGGGGTGACCGGCGTGGCCCTTCACCCAGGAGAACTCGACCTGCCGGCCGCGCATCGCCTCGTCGATGCCCTCGAGCAGCTCGCGGTTGAGCACCGGGGCGCCGTCGGCCTTGCGCCAGCCCCTGCGCTTCCAGCCCGGCATCCACTTCGTCACAGAGTCGATCACGTACTTGCTGTCGCACTCGATGAGCAGCTTCTCGTCGGTGCCGGCGGTCGCCCTGAGGAGCTCGAGCACGGCCTGCAGCTCGCCCTGGTTGTTCGTGCCGTGCGGGGATCCGCCCGCCGCCCAGTTCGCGTCGTCGATGTACCAGGCCCACCCGTTCGGGCCGGGGTTGCCCAGGGCGGAGCCGTCTGCGGCGGCGGTGATCGTCATCCCTCCACCGTAGCCCGGGCCGGCGACAGCATCCGTCGCCGGGGGCCCGTTCGAATCGCGCGAATGGCGGTGAGAACCGTGGCGAAGGGGTCATTCAGGCGATTCGAGCGCCGGGGACTCAGTCCTCGGGCAGCTCCGGCTCCCCGGTCTCGATGACCACGGCCGCGGGCGGCGGCGGAGCGACCGGGAACGCGATCGACTCGACGATGCCGTCACCGAAGCCGAAGCCGAGGCTCAGTGGATCGACGGCGGGCGCGGCGTCGAGCACCTCGGCGGCGCCGTGCTCCCGCGGTTCCGAGGGCAGGCCCGCCCACTGCTTCTCTTCTTCCTCGGGGCGCTGCTGGAATAGTCCCATGGCTCCATTGTGCGCCGGGCCGGCGGCTCAGGCGCCGTCCTCCGAGGCGGCCGCGCGCACCGCGTCGACGAGTTCGCGCCACGGGCCGTCGAGGGCGTTGTCCGGCAGCTCCTGCTCGCGACGCTCAGACGGCGTGCGCACGCGGATGCTCCACACGAAGCGGTCGGCGCCGGTCGTGTCCGGCGTCTGCGCGTCCCACGGGCAGCTCTCGATCAGCGAGATCCACTGTCCCGCCTCCTCGGGGCCGGGCTCGACCCGCCATCGTCGACGGATGCCGGCGATGCCGCCCGTGCGCACCACCGCGATGACGACGCGCGCCGCGTTGCGGGCGGGGCGATCACTCTGAGGAGGGGACTCGCTCATCCTCATAGACTCCCACGGTCGTCCACGCGCGTCGAGCGCTTGCCGCCGTGCGCTCGCCGAGAGCGGATGCCGCCGCCACCGTCGCATCCGCGAACTGCGTGAACGTGGCGGTGCTCGAGAGTCCGCCGGTCAGTGCGCGGTACCAGACGGTGCCCGCCGTCTCCCAGGCGTTGCCGCCGAGCTCGGTCGCGAAGAGCGCGAAGGCGCGGTTCGGGATGCCGGAGTTGATGTGCACCCCGCCGTTGTCCTCCGTGGTGCGGACGAAGTCGCGCATGTGCGCCGGCTGCGGGTCCTTGCCGAGCTCGTCGTCGTCATAGGCGGTGCCCGGCTCGATCATCGACCGGAGCGCCTTGCCCTGCACGGCATCCGTGAAGATCTCGGCGCCGATCAGCCAGCTGGCCCCGGCGGCCGACTGCCCGAGCAGGTGCTGCTCGGTGAGAGCGCCGAGCACGTCGGCGATCGATTCGTTGAGGGCTCCTGGCTGGCCCTGGTACTCCAGCCCTGCGGTGTGCTGCACCACGCCGTGCGCGAGTTCGTGGCCGATGACCGTGGTCGACCCGGTGAAGCCGCGGAACACCTCGCCGTCCCCGTCGCCGAATACCATGCGCTCGCCGTCCCAGAAGGCGTTGTCGTAGTCGACGCCGTAGTGCACCGTGGCGTCGAGGGGCGCGCCCGCGTCGTCGAGGGAGTTGCGGCCGAACGACGACAGGAGCATCTCGAAGGTCGCGCCGAGACCGTCGAAGGCCTCGTTCACCGCGGCATCCGCCACCGGCCCGTCGTCCTCGCTGCGCACGACGACGCCGGGGAGCTTCTGGGTGTTGCCGGCGTCGCTGATGGTGCGGTTCGGCGCGTCCGACACCGAGGCGACGAGGTCGCCGTTCTCGTCGATGGAGAGGTCGAGGCGGGCCCGGAACGGCGGGCGGCCTGCGGTCAGCGTCTGCCGTGCGGCGGCCGCGGCACCCGGGAACCGCCCGGACTCCGCGAGGCGCGCCAGCAGGTAGGAGGGGATGATTCCGTGGGATGCTGCGCGACTGCTCATGCCCCGACCCTACGCCGGGGGTGCGACGTTCGGGACCGGCGTGACCGTTCGGGACGGGAGACACGCGGCCAACTTGATAGTGAGAATCGTTATCAATAGAGTGGCGTCCTGTGACTCCCGCTCGAAGCCTCCGCCCCGCCCTGCTCCTCGTCGCGGCGCTGCTCGTGCCCCTCGTGCTCGCCGGCTGCGCGGCATCCGCCCACCCGCAGGCCACCTCGGACCCGGCCCCCGACGCGGTGACCCCCGACACGGTGACTCCTGAGGGCGCTGCCGGCGCCGCCGAGGTCGCCGAGCCCGCACGGGCGCTGGTCGTCGCCGACGCGCGGGGCGAGCTCACCCTCCTCGACCTCGCCACCGAGAAGCGCAGCATCATCGCCGAGGCGGGCGGCGAGTTCGCCGCTCTCGACGGCACCGGCCGGTTCCTTCTGCTCACCCGCGAGCGCGGTGGAGAGAGCACGGTCGACATCGTCGACGCGGGCCGCTGGACGCAGCCGCACGGCGACCACTCCCACTACTTCCTCGGTGCACCCCGCGATCTCGGAGCCGTCCAGGGCGCCGGGCGTGCGACGGTCGGCGTCGGCGCGGACGCCACCGTGATCCGCTTCGACGGCGACCCCGAGGTCGTCGTTCTCCCGCACGAGGAGCTCGCGAAGGCGGGGGCGCATGCCGCGACCCGCGTCGCCGCCGAGGCCGTCGGGCCCGTCGTGTCCGTCGCCGGGACCCTCGTCGCCGCGACGGCCGAGGGCATCGCGGTTCCCGCTCTCGCCGCGGTCCCGTGCGCCGCAGCGTCCGACGTCGACGCGACCCGCGTCGGCACAGTGTACGCCTGCGCCGAGGGCGCCGTGCTCGTGCGCCGCGAGGTGGGCGGAGCGGTCGGCGCCGAGAGCATCCCGTATCCGGAGGGGGCGCCGGCGGCGTCCGTGCTCGCAGGCCGCCCCGATCGTCCCGACCTCGCCGGGCCCGCCGGCGACCAGGCCGCCTGGCTGCTCGACGTCCGCGCGCGCACCTGGACCCTGCTGCCCTCGGACGTGCCGCTCGTCCGCGTCGCGGCCGTGGGCGACGACGCCTCGCGCACGGTCGTCGTCGACGCCGAAGGGCGGGTCCGCATCCTCGGGGCGGACGGCTCCGTGCTCGCACGCACCGATCCGCTCGTCGCCGAATCCGTCGCGGCCGAAGACCTGCAGCTGCTCGTCGACGGCGACCACGCCTACGTCGGCGACCCGTCGGCCGGCGCCGTGCACGAGATCGACCTCGACGGCGGATCCGTGACCCGCACCTTCACCGGCCTCCAGCCCCGAGCCCTCGAGCTCGTCGGCTGACCTCCTCCGAGAACAGCACCCAGAAGAAAGAGAGAACGACATGTTCCGACCTGCCCGAACCCGCCTCGCGGCCGGCGCGCTCGCCGCCGTCGCCGCGGTCACGCTCGCCGGCTGCGCGAGCGGCACCGCGCCCTCATCCGCCCCCGACACCGCAGGCGAACCCCCGGCCGAGAGCGGCACTCGGGTCGCGATCGCCTACGACGGCGGCGTCCTCGTGCTCGACGGCGAGACCCTCGAACCCGTCGGCGAGGCCGAGCTCGACGGCTACCTCCGCGTCAACAGCGCCGGCGATGACAGTGGCCACGTGTTCGTCACCGCCGACGGCGGCTTCCACCTCCTCGACACCGGCCTCGCCTCCGGGGAGGTCGCCTTCACGGGGGAGGTGTTCGACGCCGTGGCACCGGGGCACGTCACCCCGCACGCAGGACGCACCGCCCTCTTCGATGACGGCACCGGCGGCGTGCGGATCTTCGACACGGATGCCGTCGGCACCGGCGAGCTGCCGGAGTACGACGAGCTCGCCTCCGAGGAGGCGCATCACGGCGTCGCGATCGAGCTCTCCGACGGCACGGTGCTGTCGACCATCGGCACCGCCGAGTCGCGCTCGGGCGTCCGCCACCTCTCCGCCGACGGTACCGAGCTCGCACGGAGCGAGCAGTGCCCCGGCGTGCACGGCGAAGGCGCGCTGAAGGACGAGGTCGTCATGTTCGGCTGCGAGGACGGCGTGCTCCTCTTCTCCGGCGGCGCCTTCACCAAGCTCGACGCCCCCGACGAGTTCGGCCGCACCGGCAACGCCTACGTCACCGACACCAGCGCGATCGCCGTCGGCGACTACAGGACCGATCCGGATGCCGAGGGCTACCTGCTCTCCGCGCTCACCCTCATCGACACCGCCGCGCAGACGCTCGAGGTCGTCGACCTCCCCGAGGGCGTCGAGTACACCTGGCTCGGCGTCGGACGCGACTCCCACGACGGGATCGTCGTGCTGAGTGCGGACGGCTCGCTCTACACGCTCGAGGAGACCGGGGCCGTGCAGGACTCGTGGAGCGTCATCGAGCCGTGGGAGAGCCCGGAGGAGTGGCAGCAGCCGCACCCGGCCCTGCGGGTCGTCGGGGATCTCGCCTACGTCACGGAACCCGCGGTGAACAGCATCCACGCCGTCGATCTGCACACCGGCGAGGTCGTCGCCTCGCAGAAGCTCGACGTCGTGCCCGGCGAGTTCGTGGTGGTCGGCGCCGGCGCGCACTGAGGCTCCACGTCGAGGGCGGGTCCGGTTCGCCGGACCCGCCCTCCGCGCGTGCTCGGGAGCCTGCGGCGGGCTCGCGGTTCGGCGGACGCCGGAGCTGCGGCGGGCTCGCGGTTCGGGAGGAGGACGCAGGTTCGGGAGGAGGAATCCCCCGGAGACCTCCTCCCGAGCGCGCGTTCTCCTCCCGAGCGGATGCCGGTCGGGAGGAGCCCCTGAGCGGATGCCGGGTCCGGGGCCCCCGAGCGGATCCCGGGTCAGTCGTAGTCGACGCTGATCACGGTCGTGCGCAGGCCCTCGGACTCGTACCGCACCGGCATCCCGGGGTGCGCGAGCGAGAACCAGAAGACGCCGTCCTCGGTGTCGAAGCGCAGGCAGTTCACCTCGCCGAGCGGGATGCGCAGGACCTCGGTCGAGACCGAGGTCGTCTCCGCGTCGAATGCCGCGTGGCCCTGCAGCTCCGCCCAGGTCACCCGGTTCGAGGACACGTCGCCGGGGGTCTCCTCCGCCCAGCGGTCGAGCGTGGCGCCCTCGGCATCCACCTCTCGGAAGCGGTTGACGCGGAAAGCCACGGAGCCGTCGGCGGCATCCATGCGCATCCGGATCGTCTTGCCGGTGCCGGTGGCTTCGCGGATCTCGTCGGCCGTGAATGGCGTCGGCAGGAGTCCGGGGCCGAGGATGTGCGGGTCGGTCATGCCCCCATTGTGCTCGCACCGGATGCCGGTGGTCACGCCCGGGCGGCGGGACCCGCCGAAAAGCATCCGCGGTCGTCACGAGATGATCTCGAACCGCACGACCCCTTGACACTTCTGCGTTCTGTATACAGAATACGAGTACGCCCTGAGGCGTTTCCCGACACAGTCTTCCGATGATGAAAGAGGTAGCGAGATGGCACGCGCGAAGGTCACGCGGTATCTGGCAGTGGGGGCCGCCGGCGCCCTGGTCCTGGGACTCGCCGCGTGCAGCGGCGGTGGCGGTGGGGGAGCCGACGCCGACGGCAAGGCCACGGTCGTCTGGTCGACCTGGGGCAGCGCCGACGAGCTCAAGCGGTTCGACGCGTTCAACAAGGAGTTCATGGAGCGCCACCCCGACATCACGGTCAAGATGCAGCCGGTGGCCGGTTACGGCGACTACCACCCCAAGCTGCTCGCGCAGCTGGCGGCGAACAAGGCGCCGGACGTCTTCTACATCGGCGACGACCAGATCGGGCAGTTCATCGACTCGGGCCGTCTGATGCCGGTCAAGGAGCTCATGGAGTCGAAGGACAGCAAGACCGCTCCCGACGACTTCTTCCCCGGCCTGTTCGGCGCGGCCGAGAAGGACGGCGAGTACTACGGCGCCCCGAACGACTCCAACCCCGACGCGCTCTGGTACGACAAGGCGACGCTCAAGGCGGCCGGCATCACCGAGGACCCCGCGACCCTCGCCGAGAACGGCGAGTGGACGACGGAGAAGTTCCTCGAGATGAACGACAAGCTCGCTGCGGCCGGCATCGGCGGCACCATCTTCTGGAACTACTGGGCCACGCACTGGAGCTGGCTGTCCTCTCAGGGCGCCGACGCACCGTACGACGACTCCGGCGCGTTCGTCGCGAACGAGGACCCGGAATCGGTCGAGCTGATCCAGGAGTTCGGCGACCGCGTGCAGGACGGGCAGTTCATCGTCGCGGACACGCTCCCCGACGGCGCAGGCGCCGACAGCCAGTTCGTCACCGGCAAGGCGGGCTTCTTCATCCAGGGTCGCTACACGATCAGCACGGTCAGGGAGGCCGGCACCGCCGACGACGTCGACGTCGTGCGCTGGCCCACCCCCGACGGCGCGGAAGCGCCCACCGGCGTCGCCGTGTCGTACCTCGCGATCAACAACGCGACGAAGGTGAAGGATGCCGCGTTCACGTTCTGGAGCGAGTTCCTGAGCGCCGAGGGGCAGATCTCCCGTCTGTCCGGCGACGGCAACGCCGTTCCCTCGGTCGCCGGCGCCGACGAGGTCGTCCTCGAGGACGACTACCCCGCGCACGCGCAGACCCTGCTCGACATGCGCGACATCGGCTTCGTCGACTACGCCGCCGAGGCGAAGATCCCGAACCTGCCGACCGACATCGCCGAGATCTTCCTCAAGCTCTACGAGGGCAAGCAGGATGCCCAGGCCACCCTCGACGAGGGCAAGCAGGATGCCCAGGCCACCCTCGACGAGGTCGCCGAACTCGTGGCGGAGAAGTCTGAGTGATGACGACGTCCAGCATCGAAGGGGCGGTCGCCGCGGCGGCCGCCCCTTCGGGGGCGCTCCCCGACCCGCCCGTGCGCCGGGAGGCGGCCTGGCGGCGCCGTGATCGCCGCTGGGGCTGGCTGTTCGTCGGCCCGCAGCTCATCGGCATGGGCGTGTTCGTCGTCCTGCCGTTCTTCGCGAGCCTCATTCTCGCCTTCGCATCCTGGAACGGCCTCACGGCGCTCGAGTGGGTCGGGTTCGACAACTTCGCCGACCAGTTCCAGGACGAGCTGCTCTGGCGCTCCATCGCCAACACCCTCTTCATCGCCGTCGTCACGGTGCCGATCGGGCTCGGGCTGGCCGTGGTCATCGCGGTCGCCCTGGAGAAGCTGAAGACCCGCACCCTGTACCTCGTGCTCTTCTTCGCCCCCGTGATGACCTCGACGGTCGCCGTCGCGATGATCTGGCAGCAGATGTTCCGCGCCGACGGCGTCATGTCTGCGGCGATCGCGAAGGTCTTCGGCATCGCCCCGCCGGACTGGCTGGGCGACCCGAAGCTCGCCCTGATCGCCGTGTGCATCGTCACGATCTGGGCCTCGCTCGGCCTCAACGTCGTCATCTTCCTCGCCGGCCTGCAGAACATCTCCCCGGGGGTCATCGAGGCCGCCCGCATCGACGGCGCCGGCGCGTGGCGGATCTTCTGGAGCATCCGCCTGCCGCTGCTCTCGCCCATCCTCTTCTTCTCCAGTGTCGTGGCGTTCATCTCGTCGCTGCAGACCTTCGACACCGTCTACGTGCTCGTGCAGGATGCCGGACCCGACGACGCCACCCGCACGATCGTGTACCACATCTTCGATCTCGGCTTCCGCCGGTTCGAGTTCGGCCCGTCGAGCGCGGCATCCATCATCCTGCTCGTGATCACGCTGATCATCACCGCCATCCAGTTCGGCGCGCAGAAGAGGTTCGTGCACTACGAGGAGGACGTCGCGTGAGCGCTCCCGTCGTCCGTCTCACCGACGGCACCCAGCCGCCCGCCACCGGCTCGACCGTCGCGATCGTCGCCCCCGGCCGCGGTCAGCGCAACTCTCCCGTGCGCGATCGTGCGAAGCGCCGCCTCAACTCGACGGTGCTGCACGCGCTGCTGATCGTCGGCGCCATCGGGATGGTGTTCCCGTTCGTGTGGATGCTGCTGACGTCGTTCAAGACGCTGCCCCAGCTGCTCAAGGATCCGCTGTCCTTCATCCCCGATCCGTGGACCTTCGACAACTACACCGAGGCATGGACGGCGGTCCCCTTCGGTCAGGCGTATCTCAACAGCCTCTACATCGCGGTGCTGGTCGTGATCGGCACGCTCATCACCGCGTCGATGGCGGGCTACGCCTTCGCCCGCATCCCGTTCAAGGGCAGCAAGGTGATCTTCATCGTGTTCCTCGCGACGCAGATGATTCCCGCGCAGGTCACGCTGATCCCGTTCTACCTGCTGATGTCGCAGTTCGGCTGGATCGACTCCCACCTCGCACTCATCGTGCCGGGCCTGCTCGCCAACCCGTTCGCCGTGTTCCTGATGCGCCAGTTCGTGCTGTCACTGCCGAAGGAGCTCGAGGAGGCTGCGATCATCGACGGCGCCGGGCGCTGGCGCATCTTCTGGAGCGTCATCCTGCCGAACCTGAAGCCGGGCCTCGCCGCGCTCAGCATCATCGTCTCGCTCGGGGTGTGGAACGCGTTCCTGTTCCCGCTGGTGCTGCTGAACACGCCGGACCTCTTCACCGTGCCGCTGCTGCTGACCGCGTTCCAGGGCCAGTTCGGCTCCGTCAACTACGGTCTGGTGACGGCGGCGTCGGCGATCTCGACCGTTCCCATGCTGATCGTCTTCGTGATCGGTCAGCGCAGGATCCTGAACAGCATGGCCGCCTCGGGCCTCGGAGGACGATGACACTCGCTGCGCTTGCCGGAAAGCACCTCGACCTCCTCTCGGCGCCGTTCACGCTGCCGCGCTCGCGCGTGCTCGTGTTCCGCTCCCCGTCGGGAGACGGGGTGCGGGTGCACACCTCCGAGTATGAGAAGAGGCTCTCGGAATGCCGGGTGCTCGATTCGATCGTGGTGACGGATGCTTCGGGCGCGGTGCTGCCGGTCGCCGATGTGCTGCCCGGGCGGGTGCGGTTCGGCTCTCCCCGATCGTTGAGCGAGGAGGTTCCGACGTCCTACTCTCGGTCGTTGAGCGAGGGAGCGCCAGCGACCGAGACGAAACGCGGTGAGGTCTCGGATCCCGAGGCCACGCTCACCTTCGCGGATGCCGCCTCCCTGAGCCTCGGCGGCGCCCCCGGCACGCGAGTGCGCCTCGAGCGCCCGGACGGCAGCGTCGAGGAGCATCCGCTCGATGGCGGCATCCGCCTGCATGTCGCGGCCGACCGCAGCGTCACCGTCGTGCCGGGCGATCACGAGGAAGCCCTCGCCGCGACCGCCGAGATCTGGGACGACTGGTTCGCGAAGTGCCCGATCGTGCGCGACGACCTGCAGGAGATGACCGCGTTCTGCTGGTGGGTGCTCGGCGCGAACATCGTCGAGCTGCCGTCGCTCGGCGACGCCCGCGCGATCGTGCCGTCGAAGATCGGCTACGTCGGGCTCTGGCAGTGGGACGCCTACTTCATCGCCGTCGGACTGCGCCACGGCGACCCCGACCTCGCCCGCGAGCAACTGGACATCGCCTTCCGGTTCCCCTCGGCCGACGGGCAGCTGCCCGACGTCGTGCACGAGCTCGGCGTGCTCGCCACGAGCGAGGACCTGCCGCTCGGGGATCGTGAGAATCTGCGCCGGGCCGGCTCGCAGATCGCCGACCCGAGTGCGCCCGTGCCGCTGACGAAGCCGCCGCTCGCGGCCTGGGCACTGCGCAAGGTGCTCTCCGCCGGCGGGGGCGACCCGGAGTGGGTGCGCACGCAGCTGGCACGCGTGATCGCGTCGCAGGACTGGTGGTTCGCGGCATCCGACCTCGATCACGACGGGATGCCGGAGTACGGGCATCCGTACTCCTCGGGCCTCGACGACAGCCCGATCTTCGACGGACCGCTGCCCACCGCCGCCCCCGATCTCGGCGCCTACCTCGTGCGCCAGGACCTGGAGATCGCCGACCTGCTGGCCCGCTACGAGCCGGATGCCGACGTCACGCGGTTCCGGGAGCGCGCCGCTCGCACGCAGGAGCTGCTGCTGCGGATGTGGTCGGCGGAGGAGGAGCGGTTCCTCGCGTACGGCGGCGGGGCGATCCCCGGCGCCTCCACCGGCGCCGCCGGCAAGACGCTGCTCAGCGACACCGTCGTCGGGCTCATGCCGCTGCTGACGGGCACGCTGCCGGCGCCAGTCGCGGAGGCGCTGCGCGCCGCCGTCGACGACGCCTCGCGGTTCGCTCTGGAGTACGGGCTGCCGACCGTGGCGGCATCCGACCCCGACTTCTCTCCGGAGCGCATGTGGCGCGGGCCGATCTGGGTGAACACGAGCATGCTCGTCGCCGAGGGGCTCGAGGCCTCCGGCTGGCCGGAGCGGGCGCGCGAGCTCCGTGAGAAGACGGTCGCCCTGGTGATCCACGGCGGCGGGCCGCACGAGTACTTCAACCCCCGCACCGGCCTCAAGGCCGAGCGCGCCACCACCGCCTTCGGCTGGTCGGCCGCGCTGTTCATCGACCTGGCCGTGGGGTTGTCCGGCTGACCGCCTCCTCGTTCCCGTATGAGCTCCTGTCGCTGAAAGCGCAGAAACTCGACAGCAACTCATACGGGAGCGGCGGGGGCGACCTGCACCCACCTGATGTATTCAATATTCACACGCGACGAAGGAGTCATCATGAAGAAGCACGTCATCGGCCTCGCGGGTTTCGCCGCGGTCGGCCTCGCCCTCGCGGGATGCGCCACCGGCGGCGTCCCGACCGGGGGATCCGGCTCCACCGCCCTCGACCCCGACGCGAAGCTCGAGGGCGAGATCACGGTCTGGTCGTGGGACGTGGGCGCCGTCGCGCTCGAGCGCCTCGCCGCAGACTTCGAGAAGGAGCACGAGGGCACCACGGTCAACGTCGTCGACGTCGGCTACGACAACGCCTACGACAAGATGTCCGTCGGCTTCCAGGCAGGCACAGGGCTTCCCGACGTCGTCACCGTCGAGACGGATGCCGCCCCCGGCTACATCACGCAGTTCCCGAAGGGCATGCTCGACCTGAACCCGATCCTCGGCGAGGACGAGGCCGACTTCGACCCGTTCAAGTGGTCGGCGGGGTCGGATGCCGACGGCTCCCTGCGCATCGCGCCGTGGGATTCCGGCACTGTCGCGATGTTCTACCGCACCGACATCGTCGAGGAGGCCGGCGTCGACATCGAGGCCGTGCAGACCTGGGAAGACCTCATCGCGGCCGGCAAGGTCATCAAGGAGAAGACCGGGCACACGCTGATGTCGACCGACATCGCGGCCGGCGCCGGCTTCCAGGCGCGCCTGCAGCAGCTCGGGCAGGGGCTTTTCAACGAGAAGGGCGAGATCACGGTGAACTCGCCCGAGGCGGTGCGCGTGCTCACCATGCTCAAGGACATGAACGAGGCAGGGCTGCTCAAGAACGTGACCGGCTGGGACGGCCGGGTCACCTCTGCGAAGGACGGCGACTCCGCGGTCACGCCCGAGGCGGTCTGGTGGATCGGCACGCTGCAGGGCGACGCTCCCGAGCACGCCGGGAAGTACGGCGTGATGCCGCTGCCGGTATTCGACGAGGGCGGCGCCCGCACCTCGAACAACGGCGGCTCCGGCCTCGCCGTGCCCGCGCAGGCGAAGAACCCGCAGCTCGCGGCCGCGTTCGTCGACTTCGTGCTGGCGGATGCCGAGAACCAGGCGTCCATGATGAAGAACGAGGGCCTGTTCCCCTCGTACCTGCCGGCGCTGGAGGACGAGCAGTTCTCCGCGCCGGTCGACTACTTCGGCGGCCAGCCGGTGTACGAGGTCTTCGCCGAGCTCACCGGCGAGATCCCGCCGATCGTGTACACGTCCGACAGCGCCGAGGCGACCGACATCGTCGCGAACGCCGTCTCGGCCGCGGTGCTCAACGGAGCCGACCCGGCGACGGTGCTGGAGGATGCCGCGAAGCAGCTCGCCACCTCGACCGGCCGGGAGATCGCGGACTGATCATGGCTTCCGTCACCACGCTCGGGTCCGGGCGGCGCACCCGCCTGGACCCGGGCAGGGCCGGACGCTGGTTCGTGCTGCCGGCCGCCGCCCTGCTCGCCTTCTTCTTCGCCTATCCGCTGCTCGCCTCGCTCTGGCAGAGCCTGTTCCGCACCGAGGCGGGCGTCACCGAGTTCGTCGGGCTCGGGCAGTACGCCCGGCTCTTCGCCGACCCGCTGATCGCGAAGAGCCTGTTCAACGCGGGCCTCATCCTCGTCATCCAGGTGCCGCTGATGCTCGCGCTCGCCGTGGGTCTGGCCTATCTGCTGAACCAGTCCTGGCTGCGGTTCCGGTCGGGGTTCCGGCTGCTCACCTTCCTCCCCGCTGTCACGACCCTCGTCGCCTACGCGGTCGTCTTCCGGGTCCTGCTCGCCACTGACGGCGGAGCGGTGAACCAGCTGCTCGGCCTCGCCGGCATCGGACCGATCGACTGGCTGAACAACGAGTGGTGGGCGCGGGTCGCCGTGATCGCCGCGGTGACCTGGCGCTGGACCGGCTACAACATGGTCATCATCCTCGCCGGGCTCCAATCGATCCCGCCCGAGCTCTACGAGGCGGCGAAGGTCGACGGCGCCGGCCGCTGGCAGACCTTCTGGCACGTCGTGCTGCCACAGCTGCGCCCGGTGCTCATCTTCACCGGCATCACCTCGACGATCGGCGCGCTGCAGCTGTTCGACGAGAACTTCATCCTCACCGGCGGCGGGCCCAGCGACGCCACGCTCACCCCGGTGCTCTATCTGTACAAGGTCGGATTCCGTCAGTTCGACTTCGGCTACGCCTCCGCCATCGCGTGGATGCTCGTGCTGCTCACCGCGATCATCGCGATCGTGCAGTTCCGCGTCATGAGGGAGAAGAAGTGACCGATCTCGCCACCCGCACCCTCGTCACCGAAGGCCGGGAGACGCCCAGCCGCGGAGCGGGGGAGCGCGGCCTCCGCTCCGGCATCCTGAAGCTGCCGCTGTACCTGCTGCTGATCGCCGCCTCGGTGGTGTCGATCGTCCCGTTCCTGTGGATGGTCGTCGCGTCCACGCATCCGACCTCCGAGCTGTTCGGCACCCCGCTGCCGGTGCTCCCCGGCGGCGACCTCTGGGTGAACCTCGCCCGGCTCGAGGAGAGCATCGGCTTCAGCCGGGTGATGCTCAACAGCCTCCTCATCGCCGTGGTCTACACGGTGTTCAGCTCGATCGTCAGCATCATGGCCGGCTACGGCCTCGCCACGTACCGGTTCCGCGGCCGCGGCATCCTGCTCGGCGCCGTGCTCGTGACGATGATGATCCCGATGCAGGTGCTGCTCGTGCCGCTGTTCCAGATCATGGCCGGCATGGGGTGGATCGACACCTACCAGGCCGTCATCCTGCCGTTCCTCGCGAACGCGTTCGGGATCTTCCTCATGCGGCAGGGGTTCCTCGACTTCCCGGCGAGCCTCATCGAGGCGGCGCGGATCGACGGCGCTTCGGAGCTGCGGACGTTCTATCGGATCGTGCTGCCGGTCGCGAAGCCGCAGATCGCCGCGCTGGTGATCTACACGTTCATCAGCCAGTGGAACTCGTTCATCTGGCCGCTGCTGATGCTCAACACCGAGGCGAACTACACGGTGCCGGTCGCGCTGAACACGATGATCGGCATGAGCCGCGTCGACTACTCCGGCCTCATGCTCGGGTCGCTGCTGGCGACCCTGCCGCTGATGCTGCTGTTCCTGATCTTCCAGAAGCAGTTCGTCGCCGGCCTCCTCGGCGGTGCCGTGAAGGGGTGACCCATGCTGCTCCCGTATGAGTTGCTGCGGAGAAATCGGCGATTCCGCCGCAGAAACTCATACGGGAGCGGATGCTGGCGGGATGCCGTGGCCGGGTCAGGCGGTGAAGTAGCTGCTGGAGGCGTTGTCGAGGATGCGCTGCGCGCCGTGCATCCAGTTGACCTTGAGCGCGGCGACGGCGCCCGGGACGTCGCCCTCTGCCAGGCAGCGGGCGATCTCGGCGTGCTCGGCGGCGACGCGTTCGACCTTGGCCTCCTCCGGCACGAGCAGCGACTCGTAGCGGTGGATCGAGCTGCGCACGCTGTCGATCACGGCCAGGAGGCGGGTGTTCGGGCAGGCGGAGAGCATCACCGCATGCCACTCGTCGTCCTTGGCGATCACGAGCTGGTGCTCGACGAGCTCGTCGGCGAAGGCATCCGCCATCTCCTTGAGACGCACGCCGATGGCCTGCAGCTCGTCGGGCGGGCTGAGCTCGAGGGCGAGGCTCTCCAGGGCGGCCATGACGGGGGCGAGGTCGCGGAACTCCGACGCGCTGAGGGGCACGAAGCGGAAGCCCTTGCCGTTCTCGCTCTCGATCTGCCCCTCCGACTCGAGCGCGATGAGGGCTTCACGCAGGGGCGTGCGGCTGACGCCGAGCTCGCCGGCGAGCTGCACCTCGTTGATGCCCTCGCCGGGCTGCACGAGACCGGCCCGCATCCGGGCGAGGAGCTCCTCGCGCACCTGAGAGCGCAGGTTCTTGCGTTCGATGGCCATCGGCCGTCCCCCTTCTGCGTCGCGCCCCCGCCCGCCCAGCCTATGGGTTGACGGCTTCCGCGTGACGATCTACTGTGGTGTATACAGAATACAGCGGGCTCGGGAAATGCACCAGAGTCCGCGGCCAGGACTCAGAGAGGAGCACTCGTGCCCGCATCCGGTGGCGACCAGCCGATCCGACGCGTCCGCATCGACGCGCTCGCCTACGGCGGCGACTACAACCCCGACCAGTGGTCGGAGGAGACCTGGCACGAGGACATCCGCCTGATGCGCGAGGCGGGCGTGAACATGGTCAGCCTGCCGATCTTCAGCTGGCCGCAGCTCGAGCCCGAGCCCGGCGTCTACGACTGGGAGTGGCTCGACCGCATCATCGACCTGCTGCACGAGAACGGCATCCGCATCGATCTGGCCACGGCCACCGCCACCCCGCCGTCCTGGCTGCTGCGCGCCCACCCCGAGATGGCGCCATGGGATGCCGACGGCCACCGGCTCGAGTTCGGCTCCCGGCAGACCTACTGCCCGTCCTCGCCCGTGTGGCGCGAGAACGTCGCGCGGATGACGCGGGCCATGGCCGAGCGCTACGGGGAGCATCCGGGGCTGGCGATGTGGCACATCTCGAACGAGTACGGCGACCACACCTCACGCTGCTGGTGCCCCGAGTCGGCGAAGCACTTCCGCCGCTGGCTGGAGAACCGCTACGGCGACCTCGACGGGCTCAACGAGGCCTGGGGCGTCAACGTGTGGGGTCAGCGCTACACCTCCTGGGAGCACATCGAGACGCCGAAGAAGGCGCCGGGGCCGGTGAACCCCACCAAGCTGCTCGACTTCGAGCGGTTCTCGTCGGATGCCCTGCTGGAGCTGTTCCAGATCGAGATCGACGTGCTCCGCGAGGTCACCCCCGACATCGCCGTCACCACGAACTTCATGAGCATGTTCCGCGACCTGGACTACTGGGACTTCGCCGCCGTCGAGGACGTGGTGACCGACGACGCCTACCCCGAGCCCGCCGACCCGACCTCGCACGTCGGCGCAGCGCTCAACTACGGGCTCATGCGGTCCCTCAAGGGCGGGCAGCCGTGGCTGCTGCTGGAGTCGTCGGCCAGCGCCACGAGCTGGCGCGACGTCAACGTGCCGAAGGCGCCGGGCAAGATCCGGGTGGAGAGCCTGCAGGCCGTCGCGCACGGGTCGGATGCCGTGATGTTCTTCCAGTGGCGGCAGGCGAAGTACGGCCAGGAGAAGTTCCACTCCTCGATGCTCGGCCACCGCGGCGAGCGGTCGCGGAGCTTCCAGGAGACGAAGGCGCTCGGTCAGGAGCTGAAGAAGCTCGAGCCGGTGCGCGGCACCCGGGTGCGCTCGCGCGTGGCCCTCGTCGTCGACTGGGACTCCTGGTGGGGCTCCAGCGCGCTCGAGTCGCTGCCGTCGCAGCGCCTGCAGTGGGCGCAGCAGGCCCGCGCCTGGCACCGCGCGCTCTTTGCGCTCGGCCAGCCGACGGATGCCGTCCGCGCCGACGGCCCGTTCGACCGGTACGACGTGGTCGTCGTGCCGAACCTGTACATCACCGAACAGCCGCAGGCCGATGCGCTGCGCGCCTTCGTCGAGCGCGGCGGGCACCTCGTCGTCGGTCCTTTCTCCGGAGTCGTCGACGCCACCGAGAAGGTGCACGACGGCGGCGCCCCCGGTCCGCTGCGCGACCTGCTCGGCGTCGAGGTCGACGAGCAGTGGCCGATCGCGGACGGGCTCACCGAGACCATCGACTACGGCCACGACGTGCTCACGGTGCCGAGCTGGAGCGAGTGGCTCGAGGCGGATGCCGACGTCGAGGTGCGCGGCACGTACACGTCCGGCGAGCTCGCCGGTCTCCCCGCCGTGACCCGCCGCTCTGCCGGCGCCGGCTCCGCCTGGTACCTCAGCGCGATGCTCGAGCACGACAGCATGCTGCCGGTGTTCCGCGACGTGCTCCGCACGGCAGGCCTCCCCGCCCGCGATCGCGTCGACGTGGATGCCGAGGCCGTCACCCGCACCGACGGCACCACCGACTACACGTTCTACCTGAACCACGGGCGCAGCCCGGTGTCGTTCGCGCTCGCGGGACCCGCGACCGATCTGCTCACCGGCATCCGCCACACCGACCGGCTCGACCTCGAACGCTACGGCGTCGCAGTGCTGGCGGCGCCCCACACCGAGACCACCCCGTTCTCGCCGATCATCCCGAGCTGAGCTCTCGGACCCCAAGATCTCACGACCACCCGATCTTCCGACCACCCCGATCTTCCGACCAACTCGATCTTCCGATCACCCCGCACTTCCGATCACCACGTGAAGGAGGAAGCATGACGAGCGAGAGCTTCGTGCATCCGTACATCCCCAACACGGCACCCGAGTCGCGCGCAGCGATGCTCGCGGCCGTGGGCGCCGCATCCGTCGACGAGTTCTACGCCGACATCCCGGCGTCGCTGCGCCTGAACAGGCCGCTCGACCTGCCTGCCCCGCTCGTCGCCGAGCAGGACCTGGCCCGCCACGTCCGCGGCATCCTCGCGAAGAACACGCCGACCGGTGAGCGTCTCAGCTTCCTCGGCGCCGGTGTCTACAACCACTACGTGCCCGCCGTCGTCGACGAGGTCATCGGCCGCAGCGAGTTCCTCACCGCCTACGCCGGCGAACCCTACGAGGACCACGGCCGCTTCCAGGCCCTGTTCCAGTACCAGTCGCTCATGGCCGAGCTGCTCGAGATGGACGTCGTGAACGTCCCCACCTATGACGGCTACCAGGCCACCGCCACGGGCCTCACGATGTCAGGGCGGATCACGGGCCGCCGCCGCGTGATCGTGGCGAGCGACGTGCTGCCGGCCAAGCTCGCCAAGGTGGCCGACTACGTGCGGGCCCACCTGACGCTGGAGCATGTCCCGACCGTAGGCGGCACCGCCGACATCGCCGCGATCACGGCGTCCCTCGGTGACGACGTCGCGGCCGTCTGGGTGGAGACCCCCAGCGCCACCGGCGCCGTCGAGGCCGCCCTCCAGCAGATCGCGGACGCCGCCCACGCCGCCGGTGCCGTGCTCGTCGTCGGCACCGATCCGATCGGCTACGGCGTGCTCGCCCCGCCGTCGCTGCACGGCGCCGACATCGTCACCGGCGACATCCAGTCGCTCGGCCTGCACCAGTGGTACGGCGGCGCCCACGGCGGCTTCATCGCCGTGCACGACGACCCGACGTACGTCATGGAGATGCCCTCGCGCCTCTTCGGCCTCGCCACCACCGACGTGCCAGGCGAGTACGGCTTCGGCGACGTCGCCTACGACCGCACCTCCTTCGCGCATCGCGAAGAGGGCAAGGAGTGGGTCGGCACCGCCGCCGCTCTCTGGGGCATCGCCGCCGGCGTCTACCTCGCGCTCATGGGGCCCGAGGGCATGGCCGAGCTCGGCGAGACCCTCCTCGCCCGCACCCGCTACGCGCAGCAGGCGCTCGCCGCCGTCGACGGCGTCGAGCTCGACGACGACGCCGTGCACCTGCGCGAGTTCACCGTCACCCTCGCCGTCCCGGCATCCGATGTCGTCTCCGCACTGCGTGCGAAGGGGATCGAGCCCGGTGTGATCGTCGGCGAGCGCCGCCTCCTGGTGTGCGTCACCGAGCTGACCTCGCAGGCCGACATCGACACCCTGGCGGGCGCGCTCGCCTCCGTCATCACCCCCGAACTCGCTGAGGAGAACAACCGATGAGCCTCCCCGTCGCCCCGAAGCCGGCGCTGCGCCGCTTCCAGCAGGCTCGCTGGGACGAGCCGGTCATCTTCGAGCTGTCCACCCCCGGTGAGCGCGGCGTGCTCGTCTCGCAGGTCGAGGCGGGAGTCCGCGAGGCCGTCGGCGACGTGGTCGGCGCGCTGCCGGCATCCCTGCGCCGCCCGTCGAGGCCGAAGCTTCCCGAGATGGGGCAGATGCGCGTGCTCAAGCACTACCTGCGCCTGTCGCAGGAGAACCTCGGCGCCGACTTCAACGTCGACGTGGGCCAGGGCACCTGCACCATGAAGTACTCGCCGAAGATCAACGACCAGCTGATCGACACACCGAAGCTCACCGACATGCACCCGCATCAGGACCCGGCCGACGCGCAGGGCGTGCTGGAGATCGTCTGGAATCTCGAGCGGATGCTCGCCGAGATCTCCGGCATGGACGAGGTCTCCCTGCACACCCAGGGCGGGTCGGCGGCGATCTGGTCGAACATCGCCATGATCCGCAAGTACCACGAGGCGAACGGCGAGGACGAGCAGCGCCGCGAGGTCATCACCACGATCTTCAGCCACCCGTCCAACGCGGCGGCGGCGAAGGCGGCCGGCTACGAGGTCATCACGGTGTTCCCGGATGCCGACGGCTACCCCGACCTCGCCGCGCTCAAGGCAGCGCTCTCCCCGCGCACGGCGGCGATCATGGTCACCAATCCCGAGGACACCGGCATCTACAACCCGGCCATCAAGGAGTGGGTGGATGCCGCGCACGCCGTCGGCGCGCTCGCCTCCTACGACCAGGCCAACGCCAACGGCATCCTCGGCATCACCCGAGCCCGCGACGCCGGCTTCGACGTCTGCCACTTCAACCTGCACAAGACGTTCTCCACCCCGCACGCGTGCGGCGGCCCCGGTGCCGGTGCGAACGCGGTCTCGGCCGCCCTGGCTCCGTTCCTCCCCGGTCCGCGGGTCGTGCGTCTCGACGACGGCACGTTCGACGTGGCCGAGGCGGGAGAGCAGTCGATCGGCGCGGTCGCGCCGTTCCACGGCGTCATCCCGAACATCGTGCGCGCGTACTCGTGGATCATGGCGCTCGGCGCCCCGGGGCTGCTGGCGGCGGCCGAGATCGCGGTGCTGAACAACAACTACCTGCTGAAGAAGGTTCTCGACATCCCCGGCGCCTCGGCGCCGTACGCGACGGGGCGCCGCCGCATCGAGCAGGTGCGCTACTCGTGGGAGGAGCTGTTCCAGGAGACCGGCATCACCTCCGAGGAGATCGGGATCCGCATGACCGACTTCGGCATGCACTACTGGACCAGCCACCACCCGTACGTCGTGCCGCAGCCGTTCACGCTCGAGCCGACCGAGTCGTACTCGAAGGCAGAGCTCGACGAGTACGCCGCGACGCTGGCCGAGGTCGCGCGCGAGGCGCGGGAGACCCCCGAGGTCGTCCGCACGGCCCCGCACAACCAGACCGTGCACCACACGCACCACGACGACCTCGACGACCCGGAGCGCTGGGCCATCACCTGGCGTGCGTACCAGCGGAAGTACTTCGCCGCCGACGCTTCCTCGGGGGCCTGACCGTCGTGATCGGACTGGTCGTCAACCCTGTCGCCGGAGTCGGCGGGCCCGCGGGCCTCGCCGGCTCCGACGGCGCGGACGTGCAGCGCCTCGCCCTCGCGCGCGGCGCGCGCTCGCGCGTGCAGGAACGGACGGCCCTCGCGCTGCGCGTGCTGGCGGCGCAGCATCCGGGACTCGTCGTGGCGACCGCGGCCGGGGCCATGGGAGCAGATGCCGTGCGCGCCGCCGGGCTCGTGCCTCGCGTGGTGTACCCGGCGTCCGGCGCGGGAACAGGCGAACACGCCGGGAAAGGCGAATCGGCGGCAGGATCGCCTGATCTCGCGCGAACGCCTGTTCTCGATCACGCCACTGATGCCGCCGACACCTCCCGCGCTGTCGCCGCAGTGGCCGCGGCGGGAGCCGACCTCATCCTCGTCGTCGGCGGCGACGGGACCCTGCGGGATGCCGTCGCCGGGCTGGGCGCCTCGGTCTCCGGTTCCACAACTCCGGAGCACCATGCCGTCGAGGCAGGTTCCGGGGCGATCCCCGCGGAAACCGTCGCAGATCTCCGGAGTTCTGGCGGGGCCGCACCGTTCATGACTCCTCAAGAAGCTGCTGCCGGGGCCCGTTCGGGGGCAGATCCGAGCGGAACTGGTCCGATTCTGAGGAATTCCGAACAGGAAGCGCCGGCGCCGGCGGAAGCGCACGGGCCGGTGGCCGAGCGGATGCCGGCGGTGCTCGGAATCCCCGCCGGCGTGAAGATGTACTCCCCGGTGTTCGCGGTCAGTCCCCGCGCCGCGGGCGCGATCGCGGCCGAGTGGGTCGCACAGGGCGGGCTGCCCGTCGAGGAGCGCGAGGTGCTCGACATCGACGAGGCGGCGATGCGCCGCGCTCGCGTCGACCCCGCCTTGTACGGCTTCCTCCGGGTGCCGTATCGCAGCGGCCGCACCCAGGCCCGCAAGGCCGCGACCCCGGCCACCGAGGCCGCCGCCGTCGAGGCCGCGGCTCGCGGCGCCGTCGCACGGATGCGTCCCGGCATCCGCTACCTGCTCGGACCCGGCGGCACGACCGCCGAGGTCGCCCGCCGGCTCGGCGTCGAAGGGTCGCCGCTCGGCGTGGACGTCGTCCTCGACGGCATCGTCATCAAGACCGCCGCGAGCGAGCGCGAGATCCTCGCCGAGATCGCGGAGGGTCCCGCCCAGGCGATCGTCACCGTCATCGGCGGGCAGGGGTTCCTCCTCGGCCGGGGGAACCAGCAGCTCTCGGCGTCCGTCCTCCGCGCCCTCGGCGACGACCCGCTCCTCGTCGTGGCACCGGAGCAGAAGCTCCTCGACCTGCACGGCCGCGCTCTCATCGTCGACACCGGCGACCCGGAGCTCGATGCCCGACTCGCCGGGCACGTGCGCATCATCACCGGGGTCGGCACCAGCAGTCTGTATGCCGTCACCGCCCCCGAACTCGCCCCCACACAGTAAGGAACACCATGCGTCTCGAGAACAAGAAGGCCATCGTCACCGGCGGTGCAGGCGGCATCGGCCGCGCCACGTCGATCGCGCTCGCCGCGGAGGGCGCGGCCGTCGCCGTCGTCGACCTGAACGCCGAGGCCGCCGAGGCCGTCGCAGAAGAGATCCGCGAGGCCGGAGGCACCGCCGTCGCGATCTCCGCCGACGTCTCCAGCGAGGCCGACATCGAGCGCGTCGTCGCCGCCACGGTCGCCGAGTTCGGCGGCGTGAACGTCGTCTTCAACAACGCGGGCATCATCCGCCGCACCACCGCCGTCGAGACGACGGTCGAGGAGTGGGACCGCGTCTTCGGCGTCAACGTGCGCTCGATCTTCCTCATGTGCAAGCACGTCGTGCCGATCATGGAGGCCGCGGGCGGCGGCTCGATCATCAACACCGGGTCCGGCTGGGGGCTCAAGGGCGGCGGCCAGGCGATCTCCTACTGCGCCTCCAAGGGCGCCGTCGTGAACATGACGCGCGCACTCGCGATCGACCACGGCCCTGCCGGCATCCGCGTCAACTCGGTCAACCCGGGAGACGTCAACACCGGGATGCTCAGCGACGAGGCGCGCCAGCTCGGGCAGGATCCGGCCGCCTTCCTCGCCGAGGCCGCCGACCGGCCGCTGCGCCGCATGGGGCAGCCGAGCGAGATCGCCCAGGCCGTGGTCTGGCTCGCGAGCGACGACTCCTCGTACGTCACCGGCTCGGCGCTGGTGGTCGACGGCGGCGGCATCGCCTGACGGCATCCGCCCCGCGTGGGCGGCGCAGTTCGGAGAGGACGACTCATACCGGAGCGGATGCCGGGGCGGGCGCCGCCCCGGGGCATACCCCCAGGACTCTCGCGTAAAATCGGCCCAATGACCGACGCGCCCGACGCCGCCCCCGATCTCGGCCCGGGCATCGACCCCGATGACCTCGCCACCACGCTGCGCGTGCTCGCCGAGCTGCACACGATCGACAACGAGCATCCGGACTTCGTCGCCGTGCGCCATGCGACCGCCGCGATGTTCAAGGCCGTCAAGCGGGTGCGCCGCAAGGAGATCCGCGACGCGATCGCCGAGGCCGACAAGGCCGTCGTCGCGCGCACCGCGACCGGCGCGCCCGACCGCATCGACGACGAGACCCGCGGCAACGACCTGGCATCGAGCGTCGTGGACGCCCCGATCGCCGGCGAGCTGATCAAGCCGCGCAACTGCTACATCTGCAAGCAGCCGTACACGATCGTCGACGCGTTCTACCACCAGCTCTGCCCGGACTGCGCCCGCTTCAGCCACGGCAAGCGCAACGCCCGCACCGACCTCACCGGCAGGCGCGCCCTGCTCACCGGCGGCCGCGCGAAGATCGGCATGCACATCGCGCTGCGCCTGCTCCGTGATGGCGCGCACACGACGATCACCACGCGCTTCCCGCGGGATGCCGTGCGCCGCTTCTCGGCCCTGCCCGACTCGGCCGACTGGCTGCACCGGCTGCGCGTCGTGGGCATCGACCTCCGCGACCCCGCCCAGGTGATCGGCCTCGCCGATTCGGTCGCGGCTCAGGGACCGCTCGACATCCTCATCAACAACGCCGCCCAGACCGTGCGCCGCTCTCCCGGCGCCTACTCTCTGCTGGCGGATGCCGAGCTGCAGCCCCTCCCCGACGGCCCGCTCCCCGAGATGGAGACCTTCGGGCACACGGCCGACCCGCACCCCCAGGCGCTGCAGGCCTCGGTCGACGCGCATCCGCTGCTGTCGGTCGCGGCCCTCGGCGGCACCGTCGCCGAGCAGGGCGGACAGGCGCTGACCGCCGAGGACCTCGCGCGTCTCGCGATGGCCCCGGGGTCCTCGTCGCTGGAGAAGCACGCCGACGGCACGGCGATCGACGCCGGCGGGCTCGTGCCCGACGTGAACCGCGTGAACAGCTGGGTGCAGTCGGTCGATCAGGTCGACCCGCTCGAGATGCTCGAGGTGCAGCTCTGCAACACCACGGCGCCGTTCCTGCTGATCAGCCGCCTCCGCCCCGCGATGGCGGCGTCGAGCGCCCACCGCAAGTACGTGGTCAACGTCTCCGCGATGGAGGGCCAGTTCTCCCGCCGCTACAAGGGACCCGGGCACCCGCACACGAACATGGCGAAGGCCGCGCTGAACATGCTCACGCGCACCAGCGCGGGCGAGATGCTCGAGACCGACGGCATCCTGATGACCGCCGTCGACACCGGCTGGATCACCGACGAGCGCCCGCACTACACGAAGGTCCGCCTCGCGGAGGAGGGCTTCCACGCCCCGCTCGACCTCGTCGACGGCGCAGCCCGCGTGTACGACCCGATCGTGCGCGGCGAGGCCGGCGAGGACATCCACGGCGTCTTCCTCAAGGACTACGAGCCCAGCCCCTGGTGAGCTGAGACGGCGGCGCACCGCATCCGCTTCGCGCGCCATCCGCATGAGCGAGAACCGGATGCCGGACCAGAAGCGCGTTCTGGTCCGGCATCCGGCGGGACGGCCGAGGCCGTCGAGCGGCCCTGAGGGGCTATCCGATCAGCGTCAGGAACAGCCGCACCGACAGCCCGAGCACGGCCAGCAGCCCGATGACGCCGGCGGCGTTCTGCCACCAGGTGTTGCGCATGTCGCCCATCAGGGTGATCCGGTTCGCCATGAGGATGATCAGCGCCGCGAGGATCGGCGCGACGAACACGGTCAGGGCCTGCGCGACGACGATCAGCTGCACCGGCGAGGTCTGGAAGACGAGCGTCACGATGACGCCGAACAGGAGGATGCCGGCGCTGACGAGCTTCGCGGTCAGCGAGCTCGAAGACGCCCCGCGGCCGAGGCCGTCCGAGAGCATCGTGCCGCCGGCTGTGGCGTTCGCGATCATCGAGGAGAACGCCGCTCCGAAGAAGCCGAGCGCGAAGACGGTGGAGCCGATCGGACCGGCCAGCGGCTCGAAGATGCCCGCCAGCGCGACGATCGTCGGCGCGGCCTCTCCGGTCTGCCCCAGTACGGATGCCGCCACCACGATGACCAGTGCGGTCATCACTCCTGGGGCGACGATGCCGGGGATCGTGTCGACGATCGTGACGTCGTGGTAATCGGCCTCGGTGCGGCCGCGCTCCTTGGTGCCGTAGGCGGTGTAGAACGCCGCGTTGATGGAGAAGTTCGTGCCCACGAGCGCGACGATCAGCAGCCAGGCCCCGTCGGGGAAGGCCGGCAGGAGTCCGGACGCCGCGGCGGACCAGTCCGGATTCGAGATGAACGCCGAGGCGATGAAGGCGATCGCCATGAGGGCGACGATGACGACGAGCACCTTCTCGACGACGCGGTAGACGTTGCGGAGCAGCAGGAGCGCGGCCACCGCAGCCGTGCAGATGATCGTCCACATGATCGGACTGCCGCCGATCAGCATCGACAGGCCGAGTCCGGAGCCGACCGCGTTGCCGACCGAGAAGCACAGCGTGATGAGGAACACGCCGATGCCGGCGAGCACCCCCACCCAGCCGCCGAGGTGGTCCTTGATCGAGGAGATCAGCGACGTCGGCGACTTGATGCCGAGCCGGACGGCCATGTCGGTGAGGAAGATCATCAGGATCGTGGAGACGACGATGACCCAGATGAGGGCGTACTGGTAGCCGCTGCCGGCCTGGACGGCCGTGGTCAGGTTGCCGGGGCCGAACTGCCAGGCGCCCGCGACGAAGGCCGGGCCGATGAGGGCCAGCTGCTGCCAGAACGAGCGGTGATGCCTGTGCGATGACACGATGCTTCTCATCGTCTCAGTCGAGACGCGCCCGTAGCCAGTGCCGGGGGTCGTCGTGGTGTGGCGGGTGGTGGTGCGTTCATTCATGATCTCGTCCTTCGAGTCGTCGTTGACTGCGGGTGCCGCCTGAGCGCGACGGAATGAAGCGGAGGGCGGGGCGGCCGGGCGGCCGCCCCGCCGCGGGGTCACGCGGGGACCGCGACCTTGCCGAGGCCGGCGAGGGCGAAGGCGGCCGCGATCTCGGCATCCGCCCCGTCCGGAAGCGGAAGGAGCGGGGTGCGCACGGTCGCGTGCTCGAGGATGCCGCGCTGCACGAGCCCCCACTTCAGGGCGACGGTGCCCTCCATGTGCGAGCCGCGGTGGTACACGTTCTGCGTCACGGGGAGCAGGCGCTCGTGGATGGCGTGCGCCGCCTCGTAGTCGCGCGCCTTGCCGGCGGCGATCAGCTCGATGAGCGGCTCCGGCGCGATGTTGCCGTAACCGACGAGCAGGCCGTCGACGTCGAACATCGTCGGCAGGAGGTACTCGTCGTGGCAGGAGAGGATCTGCAGGTCAGGATATGCGGCGCGCAGCGCGGGGATCTCGGTGTACCAGCGGCGCATGTTGCGCACGCCGTTCTTGGTGGCGAACACGCCCTCCTGGCCGGCGATCTCCAGCTGCGTGTCGAGATCGTAGGTGGCCTTCGTGTTGTCGGGGTACTGGAAGAGGATGAGCGGCAGGCCGGACTCCTCGTGGATCTCCCGGTAGCGCGACTGCGGCGCGCCCTGCTGGTAGCCGAAGCGCAGCCAGCCGTGCGACGGGTAGACGAGACCGGCTGCGGCCCCGGCCTCGACGGCGGCCTTCGCCTCGAGGGCGGCGGTCTTGTTGCCCTCCTTGGTGATGCCGGCGATGACCGGGACGCGGCCGTCGGTGGAGGCGACGAAGGCGCGGATGACGTCGAGCTGCTCCTCTTCGGTGAGGAAGGTCCCCTCCCCGGCGTGGCCGAGGACGACGAGGCTCTTCACTCCGTCGATCGAGCCGAGCCAGGAGCCGAGGCGCTGGATGGCGTCGTAGTCGACATCGCCGTCCTCGGTGAACGGGGTGACGGGGGCGGGGTTGAGGCCGCGGAGGTCGAGAGTCATGATCGTTTCCTTTCGGTCGGGCATCGTTGCCGAGTTCACGTCTTCGCTGATGTGCAAACGTTCGCGGGAACGTTTGCAGGAACGATTGCAAGTATGATCGGGATGCCGGGCGATGTCAACACCCGGATCGCAGCGAGTTCGAGGAGGCGCCGTGGCGGAGGAGCAGCACGAGCGACGCGTGGTCACGCTCAAGGACGTCGCGGCGGCATCCGGGGTCAGCATCTCCACCGTGAGCCGCATCCTCGACGATCGGACCCGGCCGTCGCGATCGCAGACCGCAGACCGGGTGCGACAGGTGGCCGACGAACTCGGCTACCGCCGGAACATGTTCGCCTCGGGGCTGCGGCGGGGCGCGACCGGAAGCATCGGCGTGCTCGTGCCCCGCCTCACCGACAACGTCATGGCGCTGATGTTCGAGGCGATCGAGCGGGCGGCGCGCAGTCGGGGAACCTTCGCCGTGGTCGCGACCTGCGGCGACGATCCCGCCGACGAGCGCCGGGCCACCGAGACGCTGCTCGACCGCAACGTGGACGGACTCGTCCTCGCCACCGCACGGCTGGACGACACCCTCCCCGCCTCGCTCCGCGAGCGACGTGTGCCCCACGCACTCGTGCTTCGCACCGACGGCGTCAGTCCCTCGGCCCTCGGCGACGATGAGGAGGGCGGGTACTTCGCAGCGCGTCACCTCGTCGATCTCGGCCATCGCGACATCGCGGTCATCACCGGCCCGTGGTTCACCTCGAGCGCGCGTGCCCGGCTGGCAGGAGCCCGCAGGGCGTTCGACGAGGCCGGCATCGACGTCCCCGAGCATCACGTGATCTCCACCGGCTACGGCATCGAGTCAGGCAATGCGGCAGGGGCGCTGTTGTTCTCCGATCCGTCGACACGTCCGACCGCGGTCTTCGCCGCCAACGACAACCTCGCCATCGGCGTCGTCGCTGCGGCGAGGGCGGCAGGACTGGACGTGGGAGCGGACGTCTCGATCGTGGGCTACAACGACATCCCGCTCGCGGCGATGCTTCCGGTTCCGCTGACCTCGGTGCGCACCGCGTTCGACCAGATCGCGGCCAGTGCTCTCGACCTCCTGGAGGCCCCCGTCGGCACCATGACCCGCGCGCTTCCCACGCTCATCCCGCGTGCCTCGACCGCGGCGGTCTCGGCGGCCGGGTGACTGGCGCCCCGCCCGTCAGTTGATGATCTCGCCCCGCTCGTCCGCTCGGAGAGCCGCGATCCGGCCACGCCACTCCTGCAGCGCCTCGGGAGTGAGGCGGGTCCAGTCGGTGACCTCCTCGACCACGCGCAGCGAATCGGCGCTGCGGTAGGAGCGGGTCGGGTTGCCGGGGAACTTCTTGTCGGTCACGTTCGGGTCGTTCTCGAAGGGACCGGTCGGCTCGACGAGATAGACCCGGGGCTCGCCGTCGCCGGCGGCGAGCTCCGCGGCCAGGCCCGCGCCGTCGCGCAGGGCCGTGAAGTAGATGTGGTTCATGACCACCTCCGGCCGGTAGTTCGACCGGAAGCCCGCGGTCAGCAGGTCGCCCGGGGCGAGATCGGCCTTCGTGCCGTGGAAGAAGGGGCCGTCGTCCAGTGCATCGCTCACGCCGACAGACTAGACGCCGCGGCGGCCGGTGACGCGCGGTCAGCGCGGACCGTCCAGTGCGCGGAAGAACTCGCGCACGTCGGCGACCAGCAGTTCCGGCTCCTCCAGGGCGGCGAAGTGCCCGCCGCGCCCCTCGACGTCGGTCCAGCGGACGACGTCGTTCTCCTGCTCCTCCACGACACGGAGCCCCACGTCGTGCGCGAAGGCGATCACCGCGGAGGGGACGCCGGACTTCTCCTTGCGGACGCCCCACTGCGGGGGCTGCGCGTAGACGACGGATGCCGCGGAGCCGGCGCAGCCGGTCAGCCAGTACAGGGACGCGTTGTCGAAGACGAAGCGCTCCCCGAGGATGCGCAGGGCGTCCGCTTCGGCGGGGTGGGTCCAGGCCTGCAGCTTGTCGTAGATCCAGGCGATCTGCCCGAGCGGGCTGTCGGCGGTCATGGCGCCGATGAGGCCCGGTCGCGTCGACTGGATGGAGATGTAGCCGAACTCGCGCTGCATGAACTCGGCGATCCGGCGCAGGCGGTCGCGTTCGAGAGGCGTCAGCGACGCGGCCGTCTCCTCGTCGACCTCGCCTGCGAAGGTGCCGAGCGAGCCGTTCGCGTGCACGCCGATGACCCGCTCGGGGGCCATCCGGCCGATGGCGGGTGCGACGGCGGCCCCGTAGTCGCCGCCCTGGACGGCGAACCGGTCGTAGCCGAGCCGTGACATGAGCTCGAGGTGGAGCGAGGCGACGCGCTCCACCGGCCAGGGACCGGACGACAGCGGCGTCGAGAAGCCGAACCCCGGATGTGAGGGGATGATCACGTCGAAGGCGTCGGCGGCGTCGCCGCCGTGAGACGTGGGGTCGGTGAGCGGGCCGATGAGATCCTCGAACTCGAGGAACGAGCCGGGCCAGCCGTGCAGCAGGAGCAGCGGCGTCGCACCGGGGTGGGCGGAGCGCACGTACACCGCGTGGACGGTCTGGCCGTCGATCTCGGTGACGATCTGAGGCAGTGCGTTCAGGCGCTGCTCCGTCGCCCGCCAGTCGTGCGCCGTCCATCCGCGGACGAGCTCCCGCAGCACGGATGACGGGATGCCGTCGTCCCACGAGTCCTCCGGCAGGGGCTCGGGCAGGCGGGCGCTCGCCAGGCGACGCCGAAGATCGTCGACGACCGCTTCCGGGACGGCGATGCGGAAGGGGCGGATGCGGGGGTCCATCTGCGTCGTGTTCATGTCTTCACTCTCCTCCCCTCAGCGGTCACAATATGTCCTGATAGCGAAGAAGGATCGAGACATGACCCGCACCACCGGACGGACCCTGGATCTCCTCGCGCTGCTGCAGTCGCGCCGCGCCTGGAGCGGTGCCGAGCTGCGCGAGCGGCTCGAGGTCAGCGAACGCACCCTGCGGCGCGACATCGACGACCTCCGGGAACTCGGCTACGGCATCGAGGCCACGCGGGGACGACACGGCGGCTACCGGCTCGGTGTCGGCGCGGCCGTTCCGCCGCTGGCCCTGTCCGTCGACGAGTCGGTGGCCATCGCCGTCGGCCTGCGCGCCGCCGCGACCTCGGTGGTGACCGGCATGGAGGACGCATCGGCCCGCGCGCTCGCGAAGCTCGAGCAGTCGCTGTCCCCCTCCACGCGCCGGCACATCGCGGAGGTGGAGCAGGCGATGGTGCCGCTGACCACGCGCCATGACGACATCGACATCGCCCTCGTCACGACGGTCGCGACCGCCATCGCTGAACGCAGAAGACTTCAGATCGACTACACCCGGCACGACGGAGTCGACGTGCGCCGGATGCTCGAACCGCACCGCATCGTGCACACGGCCGATCGCTGGTATCTGGTCGCGCTGGACGCCGATCGCGGGGAGTGGCGCACTCTTCGTGTGGACCGGATGCGACGCCCGGTCATCCTCCGCGAGGAGTTCCCTGAGCGCGACATCCCGGACGACGCTCTGCGCCGCTTCACGACGAGGAGCATCGCGAGCGCTCCGTACCCGTACCGCGCCCGGTTGCGGATGATGGCGCCGGCCGCGGAGGTCGCCCGCCACTTCGATGCCACGGTGGCCGAGGTCGTCGATGCAGGCGACGGGACGAGCATCCTCACGAGCGGCTCGCGCTCGGCGGAGGAGTTCGCGCTGTACATCGGGTTGTCGGGCATCGAGTTCGAGGTGCTCGAGGGCGACGAGGTCCGACGTGCGGCGGTCGCCGTCGCAGGCAGGCTTCTGCGCGGAGCGGGCGCGTCAGGCGACGGGCCGAGCGTCTCCGTGCCGGAGGGCTGACGGGAACGGATGCGGCAGCCACACCGTCACGTTCAGGCCGCCACCCGCCCTGGGCGTGAGCACGAGGGAGCCCTCGTGAGCCTGCGCGATGCGCTGCACGATCGCGAGACCGAGCCCGACGCCGGCGTGATCGACGTCGCGGGTCCGCTCGGCACCGCGCTGGAACGGCTCGGCCAGCGTCGCCACCACGTGGGCGGGCAATTCGGGGCCGGTGTTCTCCACGACCAGGGCGACCGCCTCCGGGCGGGAGTGCGTGCGCACCGCGACGAGCCCGCCCGCAGGCAGATTGTGCACGATCCCGTTGTGCACGAGGTTCGCGATCAGCTGCTGCAGGAGTGCGGCGGAGCCGATCACGTGCGCCGTGTCGCCGCCCACGTCGACGCCCACCCCGCGGTGGTCGGCGAGCGGGGTGAGCGTCTCCACGGCCTCCTCGGCGAGGAGTGAGAGCTCGACCGGCTCGCGCGCGAACGCCCGTCGCTCGGCACGGCTGAGCATCAGGAGGGCTTCGGTGAGCTCGATCGCCCTCGCGTTGACCTCCTGCAGCCGGCCGATCAGGGCGTCGACGTCGCGGTCGGGGTCGGTGCGCGCCACCTCGAGCATGGTCTGCGAGATCGCGAGGGGCGTGCGCAGCTCGTGCGAGGCGTTCGCCGCGAACCGCTGCTGCTCCGCCATGTTCGCCTCGAGCTGCTCGAGCATGGAGTCGAACACGTCGGCGAGGTCGCGGAACTCGTCACGCGGACCCTCCAGCGACACCCGGTGCGACAGCGACCCCTGCGCGGCGAGCTGCGCGGCATGGCCGATGCGGTCGAGGGGCGCCAGCATCCGCCCGGCGAGGACCCAGCCGCCGCCGAGCCCGATCGCGAGCAGTACGAGCATCACGATGAACGCCACCGGAACGAAGGCCCTGGTCAGATCGGAGCGGTTGGGGAAGAAGTCCGCCGTGTCCGGCACGTACCGCAGCAGCCACAGGGCGACGGCGGCGAGCAGCAGCGCCCCCGAGATGACGACCACGGCCGCATAGCTCAGCGTGAGCTTCATCCGCGCGCTCATGCCGCGGCGCCTAGTCATCGGCATCCGTCCCCGCTCCGGCGCTCGCCACATCGGCATCCGTCCCGATCCGGTAGCCGACGCCGGGCACTGTGAGGATCAGCCACGGTTCGCCCAGGCGCTTGCGCAGCGACGAGACGGTGATCCGCACCGCGTTCGTGAACGGGTCGGCGTTCTCGTCCCAGGCGCGCTCGAGCAGTTCCTCCGCGCTGACGACGCCACCCCCGGCGTCGACGAGCACCTCCAGCACCGCGAACTGCTTGCGCGTGAGGGCGACGTAGCGGCCGTCGCGGTAGACCTCCCGGCGGAACGGATCGAGCCGGAGCCCGGCGAGCTCGAGCACCGGCGGGCGGGCGCGCTGCCGGCGACGGTCGAGGGCGCGCAGGCGCAGCACGAGCTCGCGCAGCTCGAAGGGCTTGGTGAGGTAGTCGTCGGCGCCGATCTCGAACCCGGTCGCCTTGTCGTCGAGGCGATCGGCGGCGGTGAGCATGAGGATCGGGATGCCGCTGCCCGAGTCCACGATCGAGCGCGCCACGTCGTCGCCGGAGGGGCCCGGGATGTCGCGGTCGAGCACGGCGATGTCGTAGGCGTTCACGCTCAGCAGCTCGAGGGCGGTGTCGCCGTCTCCCGCGATGTCGGCCGCGATCGCCTCGAGGCGCAGACCGTCGCGCACGGCCTCGGCGAGGTAGGGCTCGTCCTCGACGATCAGCACTCTCATGGGTTCCGAGCATACGCACCCGCGCATATCGCGAGCATATGGAAAACCGCATACGCCGTCGCAACAGTCGTCTTCCTTCACTGGAACCATGAACACACGCCGCGCCTTCAGACAGCGACGACTCACCGCCACGATCGGTGTCGCGCTGCTCGCCGCCCTCATCCTCGCCGCGATCGTCGTCGTCGGCCAGCAGTCGCTGAGCCCCGCCTCGGCCGCCGACCGCAGCTCCCTCGCCCCGGTGAGCGAGGCCGACGGGATGATCAGCGAGCACGACGCCGTCTCCGTCTTCGCCGACACCCCGGCCGTGTCGAACCTCGACCCCGAACTCCTCACCGCGCTGCGCGCCGCGGCGGTGGCCGCCGAGGAGGACGGCATCCGCCTGCACGTGAACAGCGGCTGGCGGTCGCCCGCCTACCAGGAGGTGCTGCTCGCGGATGCCGTCGAGAAGTACGGGTCCGCCGAGGAGGCCGCTCGCTGGGTGGCCACGCCGGAGAAGTCGGAGCACGTGTCGGGCGACGCGGTCGATCTCGGCCCGCTGGCGGGGCAGGACTGGATGTCGCGGCACGGCGCGGCCTACGGCCTGTGCCAGATCTACGCCAACGAGCGCTGGCACTACGAGCTGCGGCCCGCCGCCGTCGCGAACGGATGCCCGCCCATGTACGAGGACCCGACCGCCGACCCGAGGATCTCGCAGTGAGCGCCCTGATCGCCGAGCGGCTGACGCTCTCCCGGATGCACCCGCCCACCTTGCACGCGATCCCCTCTGCCGTCGCTGCGAACGTCGCCCGGATCCGCAAGGAGACGGACGCCCGGATCATGGCCGTGGTGAAGGCCGACGGGTACGGGCACGGCGCCGTGACGGTGGCGCAGGCCGCGGTCGCCGCCGGGGCGACCTGGCTGGGGATCACGGATGCCGCCGACGCCGCGCCGCTGCGCGCGGCCGGCATCGACGTGCCGATCCTCGCCTGGCTGAACCCCGCGGGGGTGGATGCCGCGCAGGCGGCGGCGCTGCGCGTCGACATCGCCGTCGGGTCGGTGGAGGAGCTCTGCCAGTTGATCGCCGATGCGGATGCGCCCGTGCGGGTGCACCTGCACATGGACACCGGGATGTCGCGGGGCGGGTGCCCGCTGGAGGACTGGGCGGAGCTGCTGCGCGTCGCCCGGGCCGGGCGGGGTCGCATCGAGGTCGTCGGGGTGATGGGGCATCTGCCCCGCGCCGACGAGGGCTCCCCGCGCGCGAACGCCCCCGCCGTGCTGCGGATGCGGCAGGCGCGCGATGCGGTGCTGCGCGCCGGGTTCGGCCCGCTGGCCGTGCATCTCGCCGCGACCTCCGGCGCGCTCAACGATCCGTCGACGCACTTCGACATGGTGCGCGTGGGTGCGGGGCTGGTCGGCATCGATCCGTCGGAGTCGACCGTGCTCATGGGCGCGTCGCGGCTCACCGCCTCGGTCGTGCACTCCCGGCTCGTGCCCGCGGGCACGCCGATCGGCTACGACGGCACACACGTCACGACAGGGGAGACGTACCTGTGCGTGGTGGGGGTCGGCTACGCCGACGGCATCCCGCGCGAGCTGGCGCAGGGCGCCGCGGTCGAGATCGGCGGGGCGCGGCATCCGGTGGTCGGCAGGGTGTCGATGGACCAGATCATCGTCGACACGGGCGATACCGCGTATCCGCGGGGCACGACGGTCACGGTGTTCGGGCCGGACGGCGGCGCGGTGCCGACCGTGCAGGACTGGGCACGGTGGGCGGGCAGCATCCCGCACACGATCGTCACGCACATCGGTCCGCGAGTGCGGAGGAGCGTCGCATGACCAGGGTGCTGGTGATCGGCGGAGGGCAGAACTCCGAGCACGACGTCTCGCTCGCCTCGGCTTCCGCCGTCGCGGCGGCACTGCGTGCGGGAGGGCATGAGGTGAGCGAGGTCACGATCTCGCGCGAGGGGATGTGGCAGGTGCCGGATGCTCCGCCGCCGGCGTCCGCTGCGGAGTCGCTCGCGCAGGCGCTGTCGCTCCTGGCGGATATCGAGGTCGTATTCCCTGCAGTGCATGGACTGCTCGGGGAGGACGGCGCGCTCGCCGCACTCTGTGCACTCGCGGGTGTGCGGGTGGTCGGCTCCGACCTGCGCGCCGGGGCGATCGGGATGGACAAGTGGGCGACGAAGCTCGTGGCAGAGGCTGTCGGCATCCGCACCGCGCGGGGGCGCCTGGTGGCGGCATCCGCCATCGGCGACGTCGAATACGACGGACCCGTGGTGGTGAAGCCGGTGTCGGCGGGGTCGAGCCACGGCGTGACGCTCGTGCAGGACGCCGGGGACCTGCTCGGCGCCCTGGAGGAGGCGGCCGCGCACGACGACCGGATTCTCGTCGAGGAGGTGCTGCACGGACGTGAGATCGACGTGGCGGTGATCCGCGAGGCGGGCGGCATCCGCTGGGCTGCGCCGGCGCTCGAGATCCACGCGGCAGGTCTCTTCGACACGGCGACGAAGTACGACGGCAGCGCCCGGTTCACCGTGCCGGCGGCGCTCACCGCCACGGAGGGTGCGGTGCTCAAGCGTGCAGCCGTGGCGATGTTCGACGCTCTCGGGTGCGCCGGCATAGCCCGGATGGACTTCTTCCTCACGAGCGAGGGGCCGGTGCTGAACGAGGTCAACACGATGCCCGGCATGACGGCCGCGTCGCAGGTGCCGCGCATGTTCGCGGCGGCCGGGGTGTCGTACGAGGACCTCGTCGACCGTCTCGTGCGTGCGGCCGTCGTCCCCGGTGCCGCACGGTGAGTTCCCGCGCGGGCCGAGTGATTCGGTCGCGGTCTACAGCCGGTCGACGCCGGTCACCGTGACCATGGCAGCGCCCTCTTCGTCGGATGCCGCGAGGTCGACCGTCGCCGAGATCCCCCAGTCGTGGTCGCCGGCGGGGTCGTCGAGGATCTGCCGGACGGTCCACTCGTTCGCTCCTTCGGTGATGAGGAGCAGCTGCGAGCTGCGAGCATCCGCGCCGGTGAGGATCTCGTCGTGCTCGGCGAAGTACGCGTCGAGCGCGGCGTTCCAGCCGTCGGCGCCGAAGTGCGGGTCGAGCTCGGCGAGAGCATCCACGTCCTCCCTGGCGGCGAGCTGCACGCGACGGAACAGCTCGTTGCGCACGAGGATGCGGAAGGCCCGCACGTTGGAGGTGAGTCGCTTGGGCGCCGGCGGGACGATCGGCTCCTCCGATCCGTGGGCCGGGATGACGCCCGAGACGAGCTCCTCCCACTCGTCGAGCAGGCTGGAGTCGACCTGACGCACGAGCTCGCCGAGCCACTCGATGAGGTCGCGCAGGTCGTCGTTCTTGAGCTCCTCCGGGATGGTCTGCGAGGCCGCGCGGTAGGCGTCGGAGAGGTAGCGCAGCACCACGCCCTCGGACCGGGCGATCCGGTAGTGGGCGACATATTCCCCGAACGACATGGCCCGCTCGTACATGTCGCGGACCACCGACTTCGGGTGCAGTTCGAAGTCGCGGATCCACGGCTGGGCCGCGCTGAACGTCTCGAACGCGGCGCTGAGCAGCTCGTCGAGCGGCTTCGGATAGGTGATCTGCTCGAGCAGCTCCATCCGCTCCTCGTATTCGATCCCTTCCTGCTTCATCGCGGCCACGGCCTCGCCGCGGGCGAGGAACTCCTGCTGTCCCAGCACGGCGCGCGGATCGTCGAGGGTCGACTCCACGATCGAGATCATGTCGAGCGCGAAAGACGGAGCGTCGGGGTCGAGCAGCTCGAACGCGGCGAGGGCGAACGGCGACAGCGGCTGGTTGAGAGCGAAGTTGGGCTGCAGGTCGACGGTGAGGCGGATCTCACCGGCAGGCGTCTGCTCCACGACCCCGGACTCGAGGAGCGTGCGGTAGATGCCGATCGCGCGCAGCGCCAGCTCGCGCTGCCGCTGCCGCGATTCGTGGTTCTCGTAGATGAGCCGGCGCATGTTGCCGAACACGTCGCCGCCGCGGGCGATGACGTTCAGCATCATGGCGCTCGTGATCTGCATGTGCGAGGTGAGGGTCTCCGGCTCGGCGTCGATGAGCCTGCGGAACGACGGCTCGCCCCAGGAGACGAAGCCGTCGGGTGCCTTCTTGCGGACGATCTTGCGCTTCTTCTTCGGGTCGTCGCCGGCCTTCCTGATGGCGGCCGCGTTCTCGGTCTCGTGCTCCGGCGCCTGGGCGACCACCGTGCCGGCGGTGTCGTATCCCGCGCGGCCCGCCCGCCCCGCGACCTGGTGGAACTCGCGGGCGTTCAGCTGCCGCATCCGGGTGCCGTCGAACTTCGTGAGAGCCGTGAGCAGCACGGTGCGGATGGGCACGTTGATGCCGACGCCGAGGGTGTCCGTGCCGCAGATCACCCGCAGCAGCCCCCGCTGGGCGAGCTGCTCGACGAGCCGGCGGTACTTCGGCAGCATCCCCGCGTGGTGCACGCCGATCCCGGCGCGCAGGAACCGCGACAGGGTCTTGCCGAACGCGGTGGTGAACCGGAAGCCTCCGATGAGCTCGGCGATCTCGTCACGCTGTTCGCGGGTCGCGACCTTGGTGCTCGACAGCGCCTGCGCACGCTCCATGGCGGCCGCCTGCGAGAAGTGCACGATGTAGACCGGAGCCTGCCCGGTGTTCAGCAGGTCGTCGATGGTCTCGTGGATCGGGGTCAGCTCGTAGAAGAAGTGCAGCGGCACCGGGCGCTCGACGCCGGTGACGGATGCCGTGTCCCGGCCCGTCCGCCGCGCGAGGTCGGCGGAGAGCTCGGTGACGTCGCCGAGCGTCGCCGACATGAGGATGAACTGCGCCTGCGCCAGTTCCAGCAGCGGCACCTGCCACGCCCAGCCGCGGTCGGGGTCGGCGTAGAAGTGGAACTCGTCCATGACGACCTGGCCGACCTCGGCATCCGTCCCCTGTCGCAGTGCGAGGTTCGCGAGGATCTCGGCTGTGCAGCAGATGATCGGCGCGTCCGCGTTCACCGAGGAGTCGCCGGTGATCATGCCGACGTTCGCCGCGCCGAAGATGTCGACGAGGGCGAAGAACTTCTCGCTGACCAGGGCCTTGATCGGGGCGGTGTAGTACGTGCGGCGTCCGCCCACGAGGGCGGCGAAGTGCGCGGCCACCGCGACCAGCGACTTCCCCGTGCCGGTCGGCGTCGACAGGATCAGGTTGTTGCCCGAGACGATCTCGATGACCGCCTCGTCCTGCGCCGGGTACAGCGTGATGCCCGTCGACTCCGCCCACTCGACGAACGCCGTGTAGACGGCATCCGCATCGGATCCGTCGGAGAGCGCTGCGGGGTCGAGGAGCATCCTTCGATCATCCCCTACTCGCCGCGTTCACAATTCCTCAGAACCGGCGGCCTTCGCGTCGTGACGCCGGTGATCCGGCGCCGGGAGGCCCGTTCTTGAGGAGTTGTGGACGGCGGCGCCTGGTCTCAGGCCTTCTTGACGAGGCTGGACTTCAGCAGCATCGCTCCGAAGCCGTCGACCTTGCAGTCGATGTCGTGGCCGTTGACCGGATCGATCAGGCGGATGCCGCGCACCTTGGTGCCGGCCTTGATGCCCTGCGGCGACCCTTTCACCTTGATCGTCGTCGTGACGACGACCGTGTCGCCGTCGGCGAGGACGTTGCCGACGGCATCCTTCACGACCCGCTCGCCCTCGCCCTCGCCATCGGCCGGTTCCGCGGCCTCCGAAGACGGCGACCACTCGTGCCCGCACATCGGGCAGACGAGCAGGGCGCCCATCTCGTAGGCGTGCTCGCTGGAGCACTCGGGGCAGAGGGGGAGGGAGTCGGCCATGCGACCAGGATAGCGCGATATGATGAATCCATCAGACCGCGGGCGCGAAGCCGCGGCCGGGAGAGGGGAAGAGGATGCTCAGCGATCCGAACCGCCCGCTGTACGAGGTGAAGGCCGGCCTGTTCAAGGGGCTCGCGCACCCGATCCGCATCCGCATCCTCGAGGTGCTCTCGGCCTCCCCCGAGGTGTCCGTCTCCGACCTCCTCGAGGTCGTCGGGCTCGAGGCCTCGCACGTCTCGCAGCACCTCGCGGTGCTCCGCCGCAACCGTCTCGTCGTCTCCGAGCGGCGCGGCAGCCTCGTCTATTACCGACTCGCGTACCCGCAGGTCGCCGACCTGCTCCGCGTGGCGCGCGCCCTGCTCGGCGAGATCCTGCAGACCACGCAGCGGCAGCTCGTGGAGAGCGAGGGTCTCCCCGAGATCCCCGCGCGGGCATGAGAGCGAAGGGCCTGCAGGCCGTCCGGGGGCTGCTGCCGGCGGCATCCGACTACCGCGGTCTCGCCCGCTCCTGGAAGGGCGACCTGCTCGCCGGAGTCACCGTCGGCATCGTGGCCCTGCCTCTCGCCCTCGCCTTCGGCGTGAGCTCCGGCGCGGGGGCGGAGAGCGGCCTCATCACCGCGATCGTCGCCGGCGTCGTCGCCGCGGTGTTCGGCGGCTCGAACGTGCAGGTGTCCGGGCCGACCGGCGCCATGGTCGTCGTGCTCGCGCCGATCCTCGCCGAGCGCGGCGCCGGCGCGCTGGCCGCCGTCTGCCTGCTCGCCGGGCTCTTCGTGCTCGCCGCCGGCGCCCTGCGGCTCGGCCGCACCGTGGGGTACATCCCCTGGCCGGTGATCGAGGGGTTCACGCTCGGCATCGCCGTCATCATCTTCCTCCAGCAGGTGCCGACCGCCACCGGCACGCGCCCGGGCGACAGCACGAACGCGGTCGTCGCCGCGGTGCAGTCGCTCGCCACTGCGGAATGGCCGAAGCTCGGCTGGTCGCTGCTGCTCGTCGGGGTGGTCGTCGCCATCATGCTCGGGGCGCTGCGCCTGCACCCCCGGTTCCCCGGCTCCCTCCTCGCCATCGTCGTCGCCTCGCTGATCGCCGTCGGCTTCGGGCTGCCCGTCGACACGATCGGCGCACTCCCGGCCGGCCTCCCCGCGCCGACCCTGCCCGACCTCTCCCCGGCGACGCTGCTGCCGCTCGCAGGACCCGCCGCCGCCGTCGCCGCGCTCGCCGCGATCGAGTCGCTGCTGTCGGCGCGCGTCGCCTCGACCCTCGCCGACACCGGTCCCTACGACCCCGACCGCGAGCTCGTCGGGCAGGGGCTGGCGTCCCTCGCCGCGGGACTGTTCGGCGGAATGCCGGCGACCGGTGCGATCGCCCGCACCGCGGTGAACGTCCGCGCCGGCGCCCGCACCCGGCTCGCGGCCGTCACGCATGGTCTGCTGCTGCTGGCGGTGGCCCTGGTGGGAGCATCCGTCGTCTCGCACATCCCGCTCGCCGCGCTCGCCGGAGTGCTCATGGTGACCGCGTGCCGCATGATCGCCCCGTCGACGGTGCGCACGGTGCTGCGATCCACCAGGGCGGATGCCGTCGTCTTCTGCCTCACTGCGATCGTCACCGTCAGCGTCGACCTCATCTACGCCGTGCTCATCGGACTCCTCGCCGCCGGCTTCTTCGCCCTCCGCCAGCTCGCTCGCACCAGCGGCGTGCACCGCGAGGAGCTGCCGGGTCCGGTCGTCCCCGGCGACGAGCGGATCGCCGTGTTCCGGCTGGAGGGCGCCCTGTTCTTCGGGGCGGCCGAGCGGACGATGGAGCGCGTCGGAGCCCTTCGTGACATCGAGGTGGTCGTGCTCCGGATGTCGCAGCTGCAGGTACTCGACGCCACCGGTGCGCAGGTGATCACCGAGCTCATCACCTCCCTCGAGCGGCGCGGCATCACCGTGCTCGTGAAGGGGATCCCGCCCCAGCACCTGGCGCTCGCCGAGCGCGTCGGCGTGCTCGCGTCGCTGCGGCACCAGAACCACCTCTTCGATGATCTGGATGCAGCCGCGGCGCACGCCCGCAGCCACGTCGCACGGGCGGCCGCCTAGCTTCACGCGTCCGGCCGGTGAGTCCCGGAATCCTCCTCCCGAGTACGTGTCCACCGCCCGAGAGGGCGCCGTCCCGCGTGGGACCTGGACACCGGCATCCGTCTCTGCCATCGTCGGACCACGGTGCGGCGAGATCCGCCGCGAAGAAGGGACGACGATGTCCGACCAGATCTTCACCTACGTGGCCCTCGGCGTGTACTTCGCCGGGATGCTCCTCATCGGCTACTTCGCCTACAAGCGCACCGACGACCACGAGGACTACATGCTCGGCGGGCGGAACCTGCCGCCGTGGGTCGCCGCGATCAGCGCCGGGGCCGCTGACATGTCCGGCTGGCTGGTCATGGGCCTGCCGGGTGCGATCTACGCGGCCGGCCTCATCGAGGCGTGGATCGCGATCGGGCTCACGATCGGCGCCTACCTGAACTGGCTGCTCGTTGCTCCCCGGCTGCGGGCGTACACCGAGGTGTCGCGCAACTCGATCACGATCCCCAGCTACTTCGAGAACCGCCTGCGCGACACGAGCCGCGCACTGCGGGTGCTGTCCGGCCTCATCATCCTGGTCTTCTTCACCCTCTACATCTCCTCCGGCATGGTCGCCGCCGGCGTCTTCTTCGAGAGCTCCTTCAACGGCGACTACATGTTCGGGATGCTCCTGGTCGGCGGCATCACGCTGCTGTACACGCTCTTCGGCGGATTCCTCGGCGCCTCCCTCACCGACGTGGTGCAAGGGCTGATGATGGTGATCGCCCTCATCGTCGTGCCGATCTCGGCGATCATCGCGACGGGCGGATTCGGCGAGACCGCTGCACTCATCACCGAGCACGGCGGAGAGGGCTTCCTGTCACTGCTCGGCGGCGGGGCGGTCACCGGCGGCACCTTCCTCGCCATCGTCTCTGCGCTCGCCTGGGGGCTCGGGTACTTCGGCCAGCCGCACATCATCGTCCGGTTCATGGCGCTGCGCACGCCGCAGGAGGCCAAGAGCGCACGCCGCATCGGCATCTCCTGGATGGTGCTGTCGATGGGCGGCGCGATCCTCTCCGGCATCGTCGGCATCGCCTACATGGCCAAGCAGGGCATCACGCTGGACAACCCCGAGACCGTCGTGCTGCTGATGTCGCAGACGCTGCTGCATCCGTTCGTCGCCGGCCTCGTGCTCGCCGCCGTGCTCGCCGCGATCATGAGCACCGTGTCCAGCCAGCTCGTGGTCTGCTCCTCGGCTCTCGTCGAGGACCTCTACAAGGTGGTCAAGAAGACGCCGCCGTCGCAGAAGCGGCTCGTGCTGATGGGGCGTCTGGCCGTGCTCGTCGTGGCGATCATCGCGATCATCCTCGCGGTCAGCCCGAACGACACCATCCTCGGGCTGGTCTCGTTCGCCTGGGCCGGCTTCGGCGCGGCGTTCGGGCCGATCATCCTGCTCAGCCTGTTCTGGCGGAAGCTCACCAACTGGGGTGCGCTCGCCGGCATGTTCGTGGGAGCGGCGACCGTCTTCATCTGGAAGGCGATGAACACCGGACTCTACGAACTGCTCCCGGCATTCGTGCTCGCCTTCGTCGCGGCGGTCGTGGTGAGCCTGCTCACCTACCGGCACAACGAGGAGATCCAGCAGGAGTTCACCGACACCGGCGTGATGCTCACGGTGCCCCGACCGCACGCGGTGGGAGACACCCCCTGACGGTCAGGGCAGGCGCTTCGCCATCTCGGTGATCCAGATGGGCGCGAAGGGAGAGATGCAGCCCGGCGCGGTCGGGTAGTCGGCCAGCACCTGCAGGTCGTTCCCGATCGCGAGTGCGCGGTCGCGCAGGTGCGGGTGATGGATGCCGATCGTCGCGAGCGTCTCGTTCATCGCCCACTGCAGGCGGCCGGGAGCATCCTTCATGTCGCGCTCGATGAGATCGAGGAGATGCTCGAGGTCGAGGCCTTCCGGCTGCTTGGCGACGCGCACCGTGGTGAGCGACCAGGCCGCCGCTGCCACGGTGGGATCGGCGTCGCCGAACCAGCGCAGCCGCATCTCCTCAGCCCGCGGCGACTTCTTCGCGATGTAGTTCACGAACCAGTCGTTCACCTTCGGGCGATCCGTCTGCCGCAGCATCGCGTCGAGCTCATCGGCGCTGAACTCGCGGGGCTTGCAGATGAGCAGCGCCAGCAGCCGGGCCGGCGTCTCGCCCGTCGCCCACAGCTCCTTCGCCAGCGCGTGGTCGGTCTTGACCCGCTTCGCGAGAGACCGGAGGTTGCTGAGGTTCATTCCGTGGTCGTCGCCGCGCTTCTCGTTCGCGGCGCGCATCTTCGGGTCCTCGAGCGCGGCGAGCTCGGACAGTGCCTCTTCGAGCGTCATGGTTCCAGGGTAGGCCGGGCCGCCCGTTCAGAACTCCTCAAGAAGGCGCGGGATCCGCGTCGCCGGGGCCGGAGAACCCGCCAGGAGCAGGGTTTCTGAGGAATCGTGAACAGCGAGGAGCGGTCAGTCCTCGTCGAGGAGCTCCCCGCGGATGCGGCGGAGGTCCTCCATGAGCGAGCCGATGAGGATCCAGTGACCGGATGCCGGAGGGTGGATCACCAGCGGAGCGGTCAGCGCGGGGATCGCCGAGGTCAGGGCCTCGGGCTCGGGGGAGACCGCCGCGGTCTGCACGGCGAGGCGCACGTCGTGCCCGGCCCGGCGCAGCTGCTCGGCGATCGCGGTGACCGCCGGCTCCTCGCCGAGGGCGTCGTCGTAGTGGTCGAAATAAGCGCGGGTCATGCCGATCGTCTGCGTCACGATCGGCGAGAGGCGCTCGAGCAGCGCCCGCATCTCGCGCAGCTCCTCGCGGTGCGCGGAGCGGCGCGGGTTCAGGGTGAGGGACTCCTCGCCGGCCGCGATGGATGCCTCGGCGGCGTCCTTCATCGGGCGCAGCAGCCGCACCTGCAGCATCAGCTCCTGCAGCTGTGCCGGGGTCTGCGGCTGCCCCAGGGCGGCAGCGAGGCGGTCGAGGCTGGCTGCGAGCTCCCTCCCGAGCAGGCCCAGGTCGCGGCGGGCAGGTCCCGTGAGCACCGGCGGCACGATGAGTGCGTTCACGACGATGCCGATCACGACGCCGATGAGCGTCTCGGCGATGCGGGCGAACGCGTACTCGGGGCTCGACGAGCCCAGCGCCAGCACGAGCATGGCGGAGATCGCCACCTGGTTGCCCGTGCCGGGGGAGGCGCGGAACACCCAGGCGACGAGCATCGCCACGACGATCGCCAGCAGCACGATCCAGCTCGGCGAGCCGAGGAGAAGCCCGAGTCCGACGGCGACCAGCACCCCGATGATCACGCCGATGCTGCGCTCCAGCGCCTTCGACAGCGACTGGTTCACGCTCGGCTGCACGACGAGGAGCGCGGCGATCGCGGCGAACACGGGCAGCTGGCCGGGGAAGGCCCATCCCGCGATCAGCCACGCCGCGATCGTCGCCGCGGCGGACTTCACGACCTGCAGCAGCGGGGAGCGCTTGGAGGCGCGGATCGCGGCGGGGATGCGCATGCTCCCACGGTAGTGCGGCTGCGGCATCCGCTTCAGCCGTCCGTGCGTGATCGGCGTCGTGGACGTGCGCGCAGAGGTCGGGGGTGCGTGCGCGAAAGTGTCGCGCCAGAGCCTGGGAGGCGGCCGTTCGGCGCACCTCGGCGTCCGGCGCGGTGGTTGCGCCGTATCGGCGTGTGCGCTCCGGCGAGTGAACGCGCGCACGCCCCGCGAGGCGGGTGACTTCGCGATCCCGGCCGCCCCGGCGAGGCGGTCGACCCCGTCGGCGGCGGATGCTTGCATGGAGGCATGGACGAGGCGCAGCGACTGCGGGGCGAGACCGAGGCCGTCTGGGCGACGGTCGTGTGCTTCGCGTTCGGCGCGGGCGGCGGCATCCTGCTCCTGGCTGGCGAGCCGCGCCCGCTCACCGGCGAGGGATCGCTCGCGCCCCGGATCGCCCTCATCGCGGGGCTTCTCGCAGCCGCCGCCTTCGCGTTCAGCACCGTGCGGCACCGCCGCGGCGAGACCGCGCCCATGCCGCGCTGGCAGGCCGTGATCTCAGACCTCTCCGCGGTGGCGCTGACCGTCGCCTTCGGCGGCGTGACGGCGATGGGGGTGCTGCTCGTCTCCGAGATCCTCGCCGCCGGCCTGCAGGGCCTCGAGCTCGGAGCGCCAGGAGGCGGTGTCCTCACCGGGGTCGCCGCAGCCGTCGGCGGGCGCTTCGCCTACGGCGCGGGCATCGGCCTGCGCACGGCCGACCTCGCCGGCATCCTGTTCGGCTACCTCGTGATCGGCACCCTGTTCGCGATGGCGACGGCCGCCGACCCGCGCTGGTGGGAGCACAACTTCTCCGCCCTGGGGAACGGGGCGGGCGCCTGGGCGTTCAACGGCACCCTGGTGGTCGCCGGGCTCCTCGTCGCGACCGTCGGCTCGTACATCGGGCGGGATCTGCACCGGATGCTCGGCGACGCGGCGCTCGGCCGGATCGCCGTCGTGGTGGTGCTCTGGGCCGCGACCGGGGCCGCGCTCGCCGCGGTCGGCCTGCTGCCGCTGCACCGCGCGCACATCCCGCACAACATCGCCGCGTTCTCGGCGCTCGTGCTCTTCGCCGCCGCGGCCGTGTGGACCGCCGTCGTGATCCCCGGACGTCCGCATGCGCTGGTGATCACCACCGTGGGCGTCGTCGGGCTGGTCGTCGCGGCGGTGCTGCTGTGGCGTCCGTTCGGCGTGTACGGGGTCACCGCGCTCGAGGCGATCGTGGTCGGCCTCGGACTGCTCTGGATGACGACCCTGGTCAGGGTGCTCGCGATCCTCGCCCCCGAGCGCTCACGCCCGTCGGCGCGCCCGACGCTGCTGCGTGTCTGAGGCGCTCGCGCCGGACTAGGGACAGCCGCAGCCCGAAGAGCCCACGAAGATAGGGAATCCTCCCGATGCCGTGCCCCCGCCTCAGAGCGGAGTGTAGGGGTACAGCGAAAGAGGAGATGTCATGTTCGAGCACCCGTACTTCACCGACCAGGTCGCCCGCGTCGAGCTGCAGCAGATGGAGCGCAGGGCCGCGTGCCGGCGCTTCCTCGCGGAGCACGCCGACCAGATCGTGGCGCGCCCCGGCCTGGTCTCCCGGCTGCTGCGCCTGCTCGTGCCGTCGTCGGCGCGAGCGGTCGCGGACACCCGCGGCGCCGCGGTCTGCGAGCCGGCCGTCGCCCGGTGAGCACGGTCGCGCCGCCGGAGATCTCCGGATCGGCGCCCGATGTCGGTCGGGGGTGGGACGATGAGTCCATGCCCCCGATCGCCCCCACCGCGACGATGGTCGGCCGCGACGCCGACCTCGCCCATGTGCGCGTGCTGTTCGACCGGGCCCGTGAGGGCATCCCGGCGGCCGTCCTCGTCGAGGGCGAGGCGGGCATCGGCAAGTCCCGGCTGCTGCGTGAGTTCGCGGCGGACATCGCGACCGGAGCCGACGTGCACGTCGGCTGGTGCCTCGACCTCGGTGCGGCACGCTCGCCCTTCGGGCCGCTGGCCGCGATCCTCCGCTCGATCGTCGCCCGCCTCGGCGCCGACCGCGTCCGCGAGCACCTCGGCGTGGGAGTCGAGGCTCTCGGCACCCTGCTCCCCGAGCTCAGCGCCACCGAGCGCGAGCGCACCAGCCCCGACCGCCTCCGCGACGCGATCGCCGCCCTCATCGAGGCAGCCGCGGAGCACGCGCCGCAGGTCATCGTCGTCGAGGACCTGCACTGGGCCGACGAGTCGACCCTCGCCATCCTGTCGTTCCTGCTGCGCACGCTCGGCCGCGGTCGCATCCTCCTGATCCTCACCTGCCGCACCGACGACGTCCGCCGTGGCGATGCCGTCAGCCGCTTCATCGGCGAGGCCACGCGCGGGCGCCTGCTCGAGCGGATCGGTCTGGAACGACTCGGCGAGGATGCTGTGCGCAGCCTCGCCGAGCAGATCACCGGGCACCGGCTCAGCGACACCGCTCTCGAGCGCATTCAACAGCGTGCCGAGGGCGTGCCGTTCTTCGTCGAGGAGATCGCGGGCTGCGCGAAGGGCCCGCTGCCCGACAGTCTCCGAGACCTGCTGCTCGCGCGCTTCGACCGGCTGGGAGACGACGCCCGCCGCGTCGTCCAGGTCGTCTCGGGGGCGGAACGCCCTCTCTCCCATCCGCTGGTGACGCGGCTCGCCGCCCTGCCGGAGGACCGTCTCGACGAGGGCATCCGCGAGGCGACGCGCAGCGGCATCCTCGTCGTGGTCGACGACGACTACTACCGCTTCCGGCACGCGCTGCTGCGCGAGGCCGTGCACGACGACCTGCTGCCCGGCGAACGGGCGCGCCTGCACCGCGCCTACGCCGAGGTGCTCGAGGCGGAGTGTGCCGGCAGCGACACCGGCGACTCGGCTGCTCTCGCCTACCACTGGCAGCTCGCGCAGGACGACCGCAAGGCTCTCGCCGCCGCGGTGAACGCGATGTTCGACGCGAAGGCGCGCTTCGCCTTCGCCTCCGCGGCGCGCTTCGGAGAGCTCGTGCTCGACCTGTGGATTCAGGTTCCGGATGCCGCGGAGGTCGCCGGCGTCGAACGCCTCGAGCTGCTGCGCGCCCTGGGCTCGGTGCTGCGCAACGGCGGAGACGGGGAGCGCGCGCTCGCGGTCGTCAACGTCGCCCTCTCGGAGATCGACCCGGCCGTGGTCGACCCGAGGATGCACGCCCGCCTGCTGCGCGACAAGGCCTATTACACGATGAACCTCGGCAGGCCGGGGGTGATCGAGCTGCTGCACGAATCCCTCGCCCTGCTCGAGCGCGTGGACGACGATCGCCTGCGGGCCTCGGTCCTCACCCAGCTGGCCAGCCGCTACATGATCGCCGGCCGCCTCGACGAGGCGATCGTCCTCGCGACCGAGTCCGGCGAGCGGGCGGCCCGCGCCGGAGACGACGACGAGGCCTCCATCGCCGCGAACATCCGCGGCGCCGCGCGCACGCACCGCGGCGAGATCGAGCAGGGGCACCGCGAGTACGCGCTCGCGCTGAGTCTCGCCAGGGGCACCAACGCGGAGATGCGATACCGGGTCAACTACTCCGACCTCCTCGGGCTCCTCGGGCGCTACCGCGATGCGGTGCGCGTGGCAGAGGAGGGGCTGGTCCGCGCCAGGGAGTACGGCGTGGAGCGCACCTCCGGTGCAGTGATGACGCAGAACATGGCCGTGCCGCTGCTGGAGCTGGGTGAGATCGGGCGAGTGGAGGGGATGCTCGCGCGCGAGCTCTCCCAGAACACGCTGCGCATCTTCCACATGTACGCGACGATGACGCGGGTGCGCGTCCTCTGCTGGCGCGGCCGTCATGAGGAGGCGGCCGAGGTCATGCAGGAGTGGCAGCCCGCCTTCGAGGAGACCGGGCGCGCCGAGCGGCAGATCTGGTACGACGAGGTCATGATGCGCGTGGAGGTGGCCCAGAGCCGTGGCGATCTCGCCGGCGCGCTCGAGGAGATCCGCGGGATGCTGCGCGACGAACGGCCGGTCCTGATCCATCAGCGGCGACTGCTCCTGCAGGCCGGCTGGCTCGTCTCCGAGCTCCGCGCCCATGGCGCCGACGTGGAGGCCGCGATCGGGGAGGTGCGTCAGGCGTGGAACGCACAGTCGACGGAGCTGCGGGGAGACATATGGTCGGCGATCCTCGACGCGCTGCTCACGCCCACTGCCGAAGCGCTCGACGATGCCGTGCGGCTCGCCGACGGCGAGGACGTCCCCGTCGTCTTCCGCGTGATGACCCGCCTGGAGCGGGCGCGGATGCTCATCGAGCACGGCGACCGCGCCGGTGCGGGACGCCTCCTCGACGAGGCGGCGGGCATCGCGGCCCGCATCGAGCACGCCGGGCTCATCCGGATCGTCGAGGACCTCGCCTCGGCCGCGGGACTCCGCTCCGCCGGCATCGAGGAGGATGCCGAAACGCTGCTCCTCACCGCCAGGGAGAGGCAGGTGCTGAGCCTCATCGCGGAGGGGCTCAGCAACCGGCAGATCGGCGAGAGGCTGTTCATCAGCGTGAAGACCGTGAGCGTGCATGTGTCGGCCGTTCTCCGCAAACTCGGCGTCAGCTCGCGCACCGAGGCGGCCGTCGCCGCGCAGCGGCATCTCGACGTCGAGGCTTCTCGTCAGCCTGCCGTGGTACGGTGACCGAGCACACGCGGCGGATGACTCGTCGCGGTGCAGGCCGCGCGAGCGGTCATTCAACAGAAAGTAGAAACACATGGCCACTGGCACTGTGAAATGGTTCAACGCGGAAAAGGGCTTCGGCTTCATCGCTCCCGATGACGGCACCGACGACCTCTTCGCCCACTACTCGGCTATCACCGGCTCCGGTTTCAAGGAGCTCCGTGAGAACCAGAAGGTCGAATTCGACGCTGAGCGTGGCCCCAAGGGCATGCAGGCGGCGAACATCCGCGCTCTCTGAGCACGCGACAGACTTCGCGAACCGGCCGGACCCCTCGGGGTCCGGCCGGTTTTCGCTTTTCCCGCGGCGTTTCGCGCGGGTGCCGGGCCGAAGCAGCATCCCGTCGTCTGGTGCGAGGTCAGAAAGGCAGCTCCGGATGCTCCTTCGGATGCTCTTTCGGCCTCGCGCTCGTTTCGGCGTCTGATCCCGGGCGCGCGTGACAGGCCGAGCGGGCAGCGCTGGTCCTCGATGTCGAGTGGAGTTAAGGCTTACCTAAGTATGTGTTAGGTTAGGGCAGGCTTACCAAAGCCGCGGCGCCCCCTCGCGTCGAAGTCCCCCACCTACCCGAAGGACATGCCTGTGCGCACTTCCCCTCTGGTCGCCCTCGGCGCCGCAGCGGTACTCGCCCTCGGCCTCACCGCCTGCGCCCCTGCCACTGCCGAAGACGCTCCCGCCGGCGGCAACCCGGCCTCCGACTCCGCGTTCCCCGTCACGATCGAGCACGTGTACGGAGAGACCACCATCACCGAGAAGCCGGAGCGCGTCGCCACCGTCGCGTGGGCGAACCACGAGGTGCCGCTGGCGCTCGGCATCGTGCCGGTCGGCATGAGCAAGGCCACCTGGGGCGACGACGACGAAGACGGCGTGCTTCCCTGGGTCGAGGACAAGCTCGAGGAGCTCGGTGCCGAGACTCCCGTGCTGTTCGACGAGACCGACGGCATCGACTACGAGGCCGTCGCCGACACGAACCCCGACGTCATCCTCGCCTCGTACTCGGGTCTGACCCGGGAGGAGTACGACACCCTCTCCAAGATCGCACCCGTCGTCGCCTACCCGGAGATCGCCTGGGGCACCTCGGTCGACGACATGATCGCCCTGAACTCGAAGGCGCTCGGCCTCGAGGAGGAGGGCGAGGCCCTCATCGCGGATCTGCACGCACAGGCGGATGCCGCTCTCGAGGCGCACCCCGAGCTGAAGGACAAGAAGCTCCTCTTCTCGTACATCGACCCGTCCGACCTCAGCCAGGTCGGCTACTACACGGCCATCGACACGCGCCCCGGCTACCTGCACGACATCGGCCTGCCGTTCCCGGCCGCCGTCGAGGAGAACGCCGACAGCACCGAGTTCTACCTCAGCGTCAGCGCCGAAGAGGCCGATACCTTCAGCGACGTCGACGTGTTCGTCACCTACGGCGACGAGTCGATCGTCCCGCTGCTGCAGGCCGACCCGCTGCTGTCGAAGATCCCCGCCATCGCGGAGGGACGCATCGCCGTGCTCGGCGACGCGACGCCGCTCGCGGCCTCTGCGAACCCGTCGCCGCTGTCCATCCCGTGGGGCCTCGACGACTACTTCGCCGTGCTCGCGAAGCCGCTCGCCGGCTGAGACCGCGGGAGCAGCACGATCGTGACCGCCATCGCACCCCACAAGGGCCGCGTGAACCCGGGCGCCGCAGACCTGCGGCGCCCGGTGGCGGTGCGCGCGGCCTGGCTGCTCGCCGGGGCCGGCGTCCTCGCCGTCCTGGCCATCCTCTCCGTCTCGTTCGGCGTGCGGGAGGTGTCGGTCGACGACGTCCTCGCGGCCCTCGGCGGACACGACGACACCATCGCGCAGGCCGCCATCATCAAGCGGATCCCGCGCACAGTGCTCGCGATCCTCGTCGGCGCGGCGCTCGCGCTCGCCGGCGCGACGATGCAGGCCGTGACGCGCAACCCGATCGCCGACCCCGGCATCCTCGGCGTCTCGAACGGCGCGGCGCTCGCGGTCGTCGTCGGCATCGCCTTCGCCGGCATCAGCGACCCCTACGGCCAGATGGCGCTCGCCGTCGCCGGCGCCGCCGTCGCCGCGACCTTCGTCTACACGGTGGGCTCCCTCGGCCGCGGCGGCGCCACCCCGCTCAAGCTCGCCCTCGCCGGCGCCGCGACCTCCGCGGCGTTCGCCTCGCTCGTCAGCGCCATCATGCTGCCGCGGGTCGACCTGCTGCAGGCCTTCCAGTCCTGGCAGATCGGCGGGGTCGGCGGCGCGGAATGGCCGCGCATCGCGATCACGGCTCCCGTGCTCGCCGCCGGTGCGCTCATCTGCTTCGCCTCCGCGCGGGGCATGAACTCCCTCGCCCTCGGCGACGACATGGCCGCCGGCCTCGGCGAGCACGTCTTCCGCACGCGCCTCGTCTCCGCGCTCGGGGCGGTGATCCTGGCGGGCGCGGCCACGGCGATCGCCGGCCCCATCGGCTTCGTCGGCCTCGTCATCCCGCACCTCTGCCGGATGCTGGTCGGCACCGATCACCGCTGGCTGCTGCCCTTCTCCGCCCTGGCCGGTGCCGCGCTGCTCACGGCGAGCGACGTCGTCGGCCGCGTGATCGCCCCCTCGTCCGAGGAGATCCAGGTCGGCATCATCACCGCCGTCCTCGGCGCCCCGTTCTTCATCTGGATCGTCCGCCGCCAGAAGGTGCGTGAACTGTGACCCTTCTCACGCAGCAGGCGCCCGCGGCCGACCGCGTGGTGGCCGTCATCGCCGGCCGCCGCGCCCGCCACCGTCGTCACGCGAGCGTGAGCATCGCGCTCGGCATCCTGCTCCTCGCCCTGTTCGTCACAGCCCTCATGGTCGGCAACACCCTCTACGGCCTCGACGAGATCATCCGCGTGATCCTCGGGCAGACCGTGCCGGGCGCCTCGTTCACCGTCGGGGAGCTGCGGCTGCCGCGGGCGGTGCTCGGCATCCTCTCCGGTCTCGCGTTCGGCATCGCCGGCGTCTCCTTCCAGACGCTGCTGCGCAATCCGCTCGCCTCGCCCGACATCATCGGCATCTCCAACGGCGCAGGGGCGGCGGCCGTCTTCGGCATCGTCGTGCTCTCGCTGAACGGCCCCGTCGTCTCTCTGCTCGCCCTGGCCGGCGCGCTCGTCACCGCGGCGGTCATCTACCTGCTCTCGAACCGGGGCGGCTTCGCGGGCACCCGCCTGATCCTCATCGGCATCGGCGTGGCGGCGATGCTGCAGAGCGTGATCTCCTACGTGCTGTCGCGCGCCGCGAACTGGGACATCCAGACGGCCATGCAGTGGCTGACCGGCAGCCTCAACAACGCCTCCTGGGAGCGCGTCCTGCCGCTCGCGCTCGCGGCGGCCGTCACCGTGCCGCTGATGCTGCTGCAGGGGCGAGCACTCGGCGCGATGAGGCTGGGCGACGACTCGGCATCCGGACTCGGCGTGCGCGTGAACGCGACCCGCGTGCTGTTCATCCTCGGCGCCGTCGTGCTGCTCGCCTTCGCCACCGCCGCGACCGGCCCGATCGCCTTCGTGGCGTTCATGGCGGGACCGATCGCCGCGCGCCTCACCGGCCCCGGGGCGAACCTGCTGCTCCCCGCGGGACTCGTGGGCGCCCTGCTCGTGCTCGGCGGCGACCTCATCGGGCAGTTCGCGCTCGGCGCCCGATATCCGGTCGGCGTCATCACGGGTGTGCTCGGCGCCCCGTACCTGATCCACCTGCTCATCCGCACCAACCGCTCGGGAGGCTCCCTGTGACCGCGGCGCACACCCTGTCGGCCGAGTCCGTCACCCTCGGCTACGGCGACCGCACCGTCATCGACGGACTCGACCTGACCCTCGCCCCCGGCCGGATCACCACCATCGTCGGGGCGAACGGATGCGGCAAGTCGACGCTGCTCCGCTCGTTCGCGCGGCTCCTGTCGCCGACCGCCGGGCAGATCGTGCTCGACGGCAAGTCCGTGCACGCCCGACCGACGAAGGAGGTCGCCCGGGTGCTGGGGCTGCTGCCGCAGTCGCCGATCGCCCCGGAGGGCATCGCCGTCGCCGACCTCGTCGGCCGCGGACGCCACCCGCACCAGCGGATGCTGTCTCGCTGGACAGCGCACGACTACGAGGTCGTCGCCGATGCGCTCGAGGCCACCGGCACCGCCGAGCTCGCCGACCGCAGCGTCGACGAGCTCTCCGGCGGCCAGCGGCAGCGCGTCTGGATCGCGATGGCCCTCGCGCAGGAGACCGACATCCTGCTGCTCGACGAGCCGACGACCTTCCTCGACGTCGCGCACCAGGTCGAGGTGCTCGACCTGCTCACCGACCTCAGCGTCTCGCGCGGCACCACCATCGTCATGGTGCTGCACGACCTGAACCTCGCCGCGCGCTACGCCGACGAGCTCGTCGCCATGAAGGACGGTCGCGTGCACGCCACGGGCACCCCGCACGAGGTCGTCACCGCGGAACTCGTCCAGGAGGTCTTCGGCCTCGCCAACCACGTCACCACAGACCCCGTTTCCGGCAAGCCGCTGGTCACGCCCATCGGGAGGCACCATGTCCGCTGAGACCGCAACGCGATCGCCCTACATCCTCGCCCTCGCCGAGGTGCGCTCCGTCGAGAGGGTGTCGCCGAACTTCGTGCGCGTCACGTTCGGCGGTGCGGATCTCGACGACTTCGGCACGCCAGGCGACGTCTACGACACGCGCATCAAGCTGATCTTCCCGCCCGCATCCGGCGTCCTCCCGCCCCTCGATCGCGATTCCGAGGACTGGTGGGGTGCGTTCCTCGCCGTGCCGGAGGAGGAGCGCGGCTCGATGCGCACCTACTCGGTGCGCGAGCTCGTCGTGTCCGAGGCCGGCAGCGAGGTGGTCGTCGACTTCGTGCTGCACCTGCAGCCCGGACTCACCGGTCCTGCCTCGACCTGGGCGAGCGCGGCGAAGCCCGGAGACGAGATCTTCCTGGTCGGACCGCGCCGCGGCCGCGAGGACCGCGGCGGCATCGAGTACGCCCCCGGCACGGCATCCTCGGTGCTGCTGGCCGGTGACGAGACCGCGGCCCCGGCGATCGCCCGCATCCTCGAGGACGCCCCGGGCGATCTGCGCGGCACCGCGTTCATCGAGGTGCCCACGGCCGACGACATCCTCCCCATCGCCGCGCCCGTCGGCGTCGAAGTGACCTGGCTGCCGCGCGCCGGCGGGGAGCTGCACGGCGCGCTGCTCATCCCGGCCGTGCTCGCGCACCTCGGCGACGCGCACACCGCTGTCGAGGTCCGCGACATCGACGGGGAGGAGCTCCTCTGGGAGACCCCGGTGTACTCCGGCCTTGGCGAGGAGATCGCGCCGGCGGATGCTCCCGCCGACCGCTACTTCTGGATCGCCGGCGAGAGCGGCGTCGTCACGACGCTCCGCCGCCACCTCGTGAAGGACCTCGGCATCGACCGCGCGCAGGTCGCGTTCATGGGGTACTGGCGCCGCGGCGTCGCGATGCGCGGCTGAGACCGGGCACCGGCCTCCGGACGCACGAAGCCGCGGCATCCGCCTCGCAGGGAGAGCGGATGCCGCGGCAGCGGCGTCACTTGGCGAGGAACTCCTTCAGCGCGGCGTTGACCTCGTCGGCGTGGGTCCAGAGCAGGCCGTGCGGGGCGCCCTCGACCTCGACGTAGTCGGCGTCCGGCACCGCCTGGTGGAACCGGCGGGCGGTGACGTCGATCGGCAGGATGTTGTCCTTCGTGCCGTGCAGGATGAGGGTGGGCTTGCCGGCCGCGCGCACGGCCTCGACGTCGCCGCGGAAGTCCTCGATCCAGGTCGGGACGACCGCGTAGGCGGCGACAGGGGCGCTGGTGACGGAGAGGTTCCAGTTCGCGTCGACGACCTGCTGGCTGATGCGCGTTCCGAGGTTCTCGTCGAGGTTGTAGAAGTTCTTGTAGAACTCGGTGAACCAGGCGTACCGGTCGCCCTTCGCGGCCGCGGCGATGCCGTCGAAGACCTCCTGCGGCACGCCCTCCGGGTTGTCGTCGCGCTGCACGAGGAAGGGCTCGAGCGAAGCGAGGAAGGCGAGCTTCGCGACCCGGTCGTGGCCGTACCTGGCGACGTAGCGGGCGAGCTCACCGGTGCCCATCGAGAAGCCGACGAGCACGACGTCGCGGAGGTCGAGGGTCTCGAGCACCGTGTTCAGGTCGGCGGCGAACGTGTCGTAGTCGTAGCCGGTGCCGACCTTCGACGACTGGCCGAAGCCGCGGCGGTCGTAGGTGATGACGCGATAGCCCTGGGCGAGCAGCTCGCGGGTCTGGCGCTCCCAGCTGTGGCCGTTCAGCGGGTATCCGTGGATCAGCACGACCGGCTGACCTGCGCCCTGGTCCTCGTAGTAGAGCTCGATCGGGGTGGTGTTCTCCGTGCCGACGCTGATGTAACCCATGATCCTGTCCCTTCCTGTCCTGGTGAGAACGGTCGTTCTCGCTCGATGCGTCCCAATGTAGAGAACGAACGTTCTCGTGTCAAGTAAACTCTTGGCATGACCGAAGACGAGGCCAGGGAGCGCATCCTCTCCACCGCCGAGGAGCTCTACTACCGCAAGGGATACGCGGCCGTCGGGATGGACGAGCTCCGCGCCGCCGCCGGCGTGTCGCTCCGGCGCCTCTACGCCCTGTTCCCCTCGAAGACCGACATCGTCTCGGCCGTGCTGCAGCGCAAGCACGGCGAATGGGAGTCCGGGCTCACCGGCGCGGTGGCGGCCGCCGGTCCCGACCCGCGGGCGCGCCTGCTCGCCGTGTACGGCTACCTGGAGGACTGGTTCTGCACCGACGACTTCCGTGGCTGCGCGTTCATCAACGCCTTCGGCGAGCTCGGCGGCACGAGCCCGGAGGTCGCCGCCATCGTGCGGGAGCACAAGGCGTCCTTCCAGCAGTACATGGCGGGGCTCGTCGTGGAGGCGGGGGCGCCCGCTGCGCTCGCCGCCCAGCTGGCGATCCTCGCGGAGGGGGCGCAGAGCACCGCGGCGATCTCCGCCGACCCGCAGGTCGCCGCGCAGGCGCGCGCCGCCGCCGAGGTGCTCATCGAGGCCGCGACGCGCGCCTGACGGCATCCGCTCGCGTTCACGACTCCTCAGGAATCGTGGCCGACGATGCCGAATCGACCCCTGCACGAGCCAGAACGCGCGTTCTCTGAGGAATTCCGAACGGTCCGCGGCTCAGGGCACGAGCCGGTAGCCCATCCCCGACTCGGTGAGCAGATGCGCGGGCGCGCTGGGCTCCGTCTCCAGCTTCTTCCGCAGCTGCGACATGTACAGGCGCAGGTAGCCGGAGTCCGCGACCTGCTCACTGCCCCAGATCTCCTTCAGCAGGTCCTGACGGGTGACGAGGGCTCCCGGATGCCGGGACAGATGCTCCAGCATCCTCCATTCCGTCGGTGTGAGGTGCACGCGCGAGCCCGCCCGGGTGACCGTCTTCGTGGCGAGATCGACGACGACGTCGCCGAAGGCCACGGTGGACTCCCCGCCCGCGGTCACGCTGCGACGGGAGAGCGCGCGCAGGCGCGCGAGCAGCTCGTCGACCTGGAACGGCTTGGTGACGAAGTCGTCGGCGCCGGCATCCAGTGCGTCCACCTTGTCCGCGGAGTCGGTGCGGCCGGAGACGACGATGATCGGCACGGTCGTCCAGCCGCGCAGCGCCTGGATCACCTCGAGGCCGTCGAGGTGCGGCATCCCCAGGTCGAGCATGATGATGTCCGGGTGCGTCTGCGCGGCGAGGGCGACGGCGGCCGCACCGTCGGCGGCGGCGACGACCTCGTAGCCGTGTGCGGAGAGGGTGATGCGCAGAGCCCGCACCATCTGCGGGTCGTCGTCGGCGATGAGGAGCTTCACTCCGTGTCCTTCCGGTCGTCGGCGGCGAGGGGCATCGCGATCACCATCGTCAGGCCGCCGCCCCTCGTGTCCTCGGGGGTGAGCGTGCCGCCCATGCCCTCGGCGAAGCCGCGGGACAGGGCCAGGCCCAGGCCCAGCCCGGTGGCGTTGTCGGTGTCGCCGAGCCGCTGGAACGGCTGGAAGATCTCGTCGCGGCGCTCCGCCGGCACTCCCTCTCCCCGGTCGATGACGCGGATCTCCGCCATCGGGCCCGACCGCGCGGTCGTGATGACGACCCGCGTCTGCGCGGGGGAGAACCGGTGGGCGTTGGCGAGCACGTTCACGATGACGCGCTGCAGCAGCACGGGGTCGGCGAGCAGCGGCGGCAGGAACGCGTCCAGGCGCAGCTCGACGTCGGCAGGGCCGAGCCCCAGCTCGTCGATCGCCGCGAGGATGATGCCCGCAGCGTCGATCGGCACCGCCGAGACCGCGAGCACGCCCGCCTGCACGCGGCTCACGTCGAGCAGATCGGTCACCAGCGTGGTGAGGGTGCTCAGGCTCTCGTCGGCGGTCGCGAGCAGCTCCTCGCGATCGGCGGCGGAGAGATCGTGCGCCCCGCGGAGGCCGCCGATCGCGGCGACCGCGGCGGCGAGGGGGCGCCGGAGATCGTGGCTCAGCGCGGACAGCAGCGCGCTGCGGACCTGATCGGTCTCGGCGAGCGCCTCCGCCTCCTTCGCGGTCGCACGCAGGTCGGTGTGCTCGATCGCGGCCGACAGCTGCGCCACGATCGCGTCGAGCAGCCGGCGCGACGGGGCGTCGAGGGGATGCCCGTGCAGCTCGAGCACGGCGCGCGCGCTGCCGTCGACGGGAGCGCCGACCGGCACGGTCGTCATCCGTCCGTCGGCCAGCGGCTCTCCGTCGCGGGCGAGCACCTCGCCGTCGGCGGCGAGCAGGCGCACGCCGGCGAGGCCGAACGCCTCACGCGTCCTGCTGACCAGGGCCTGCGCGGCGTTCTCGCCGCGCAGGACGCTGCCTGCGACGGCGGCGAGCAGCTCCGCGTCCTCCGCGGCGCGGTTCGCTGCGCGGGCACGGCGGGCGGCCTGGTCGACGATGAGGCTGACCAGCACGGCGATCACGACGTACAGCAGAAGGGCGACCAGATGCAGAGGATGCTCGACGGTGATCGTGAACTGCGGGGCGACGAAGAGGAAGTCGAGGGTGATGCCGGAGAGCACCGCCGCGAACACCGCGGGGTACAGCCCGCCGATCAGCGCGACGATGACGACGAGGAGCTGATAAGAGAGCACCTCGGCCGTGATCGACTCCGGACGGCGCAGCGTCAGCAGCAGCCAGGTGAGCAGGGGACCGCAGACGAGCGCGACGGTGAAGCCGGCCAGCTGGCGCCGCCAGCCGAGTGCGCCTCCCGCGATGCGGGGCAGCAGCACTGCACCGGCCGGCAGGGCGCCGGCACGGCCGCGCCTCGGCATCCGATCTGCGCTCATTCTCCGAATCCTATTCCGCCGTCTCCCGGCACGTGCGTGCGCGCCGTCGGCGACGGGCACCGCTCGATTCAATCCGGATGCGGCGCCACGGTCGGCGATCCTCACGGGATCCATACGGTCCGGGTGCCGACGCATACGGGATGCTCACGGCATCCGTCCCCGGATGCTCCAGGCAGCGCGCGTCAGCCGTCGATCCGCCGCATCTCCGCGGCGAGCAGCGGATTGGTCCGCTCGAAGGAGCGGGCGATGTCCTCCCGCACCTCGGCGGGCTTGTTCTGGCTGAGCTTGGCGCGGGCGTCGAAGCGGACGACGCGCATCCGCAGGCCGACGGTGCCCTTGGCGGCGCGACGGGTGCCCGCCTCGTCCTCGGCGAGGCTGCGTCCGCCGGGGCGGTGCTGCTCGAAGTGATCCGTGAGGCGGGAGAGCATGGCGTAGTTCTCCTCCTCTCCGAGGATCTCCGGCGTGCCGTAGAGGTGCGCTGTCACGTGGTTCCACGTCGGCACCAGGTCGCCGGGAGCGTACAGGCTCGGCGAGACGTAGTCGTGCGGGCCCTGGATGATCACCAGGATCTCGTGCGCGCCGAGCTCGTGCAGCTCCTCATCGGGGCGCCCGAAGTGGCTCACGATCACGATGCCGTCCGCGTCCTCCTCGAGCAGCGCCGGATAGTGCGAGGCGACGAGGCCGCCCCGGGCAGGGGAGACGAACGTCGCCCAGGGGTTCCTCCGGACGAGGCGCTTGACGTCCTCGGGGTCGGTCATCAGGTAGCGGGGCGTGTGACGCATCAGGACTCCTCAGGGGTGATCGGGGCGGGGTTCAGGCGGGAGTGCGCCGAGTTCAGGCGGACGGGGTTCAGGCGGCTGCGGGCGGGGCTCAGGCGGGTGCGGACGGCGAGGGCGGCACAGGCGATGACAGCGACCCCGCCGAGCACCGTCGGCCAGCCGAGCGGCTCGTGCAGGAGGAGGGCGGCCCAGGCGAGGCCCATCACCGGCTGCACCAGCTGCACCTGGCTGACCTGCGCCATCGGGCCGATCGCGAGGCCGCGGTACCAGGCGAAGAAGCCGAGGAACATGCTCACCGCGGCGAGATACGCGAAGGCGAGCCATTCGACCGGGGTCCCGGCAGGGGGCTGCGCGATCGCCGCGAACACGGTCAGCGACGCCATCAGGGGCGCCGCGAGAACGAGGGCCCAGGAGACGGTCTGCCAGGCGCCGAGCTCGCGGGCGAGCAGGCCTCCCTCGGCGTAGCCGGTCGCCGCGGCGAGCACGGCGCCGAACAGCAGCAGGTCGGCCCATCGGAGCTCGCCCAGTCCTCCGTTCTGCAGCGAGGCGAAGCCGACGGCGGCGGCCGCGCCGAGTGCGGCGAACGCCCAGAAGGCGGGGCGGGGGCGCTCGCGGGTGCGCAGCACGACCATGGCTGCCGTCGCTGCGGGCAGGATGCCGACGACCACGGCGCCGTGGCTGGCCGGAGCGGTCGTCATCGCGAAAGAGGTCAGCAGCGGGAACCCCGCGACGACGCCGCCGGCGACGATCGCCAGCCGCGCCCACTGGCCCGGCGTCGGGAGATGCTGTCTGGTCGCCGTGAGCGCGATGGCAGCGAGAACGGCGGCGACGACCGCGCGCCCGGCTCCGATGAACAGAGGAGACAGGCCGGCGACGGCGATGCGGGTGAAAGGGAGCGTGAACGAGAAGGCGGCGACGCCGAGAAGACCCCAGCAGAGGCCGGCGCGTGTCGATAGCGCTGACGCTTTCGGGTGGATAACGCTACTCTGTTCTTTCATGAGTCAGGATAGCACCGAGCGGATCCTCACCGGACTCCGCGCATGGATCGCGGCGGCGCCGCCGGGGGCGCAGGTCCCGTCGAACCGGGCCCTGACGGCGGAGTACGGCGCAAGCCCTGTCACCGTGCAGAAGGCGATGCGGCAGCTCGCGGCGCTCGGGCTCGTGGAGTCCCGCCCCGGCGTCGGCACCTTCGTCCGCGCCGCGCGCACGGCCCGCCCCGTCGACTACGGCTGGCAGACGGCCGCCCTCGGCGCCCCGCCGAACCGCACCGCCGCGCTCTCCTCGACGCAGCGGACGGCGGCTCCGGACGTGATCGGCCTGCACTCCGGCTATCCGGCCGTGGACCTGCTTCCGGAGCGGCTCGTCCGCCAGGCGCTCGCCCGCGCCGCCCGCACCGAGATCGCGCTGACCAGGTCGCCGGCTGCAGGTCTTCCCGCGCTGCAGGCCTGGTTCGCCGGCGAGCTGGCCGAGGCCGCGCCCGCCGGTGTCACCCCGGCGACGGGGCGCGACGCGCTCATCATCTCGGGAAGCCAGAGCGGGCTGAGCTCGATCTTCCGCGCCGTCGTCGGGCCAGGGCAGCCTCTGCTGATCGAGTCGCCGACCTACTGGGGTGCGCTGCTCGCTGCGGAGCAGGCCGGCGTCGTGCTCGTTCCGATCCCCACGGGTCCTCAGGGACCGGACCCCGACGATGTCGAGCGCGCGTTCGCGCAGACCGGCGCTCGTGCGTTCTACGCGCAGCCGACCTTCGCGAACCCGACGGGTGCGCAGTGGGCCGCGGAGACATCCCGAGCCGTGCTCGACACCGTGCGCCGGCACGGCGCCTTCCTCATCGAGGACGACTGGGCGCACGACCTCGCCATCGACGCGGAGCCGCGCCCGATCGCCGCTCTCGACGACGACGGTCACGTCGTCTACCTGCGGTCGCTCACCAAGAGCGTGTCGCCGGCGCTGCGGGTCGCGGCGGTGATCGCGCGGGGACCGGCCAGGGAGCGCATCCTCGCCGACCGCGCGGCGGAGTCGATGTACGTCAGCGGCCTGCTGCAGGCGGCGGCCCTCGACGTCGTCACGCAGCCGGGCTGGCGCACGCACCTGCGCGGCTTCCGCGAGCAGCTGCGCGCGCGGCGCGACCTCCTGCTCTCGGCCCTCGCCGCGCAGGCGCCCGAGTGCGTCGTCGAGACCGTCCCGGCCGGCGGGCTCAACGTGTGGCTGCGCCTTCCCGAGGGGGCCGAGGTTTCTCACGTGGTCCGCGAATGCGAGCTGCGCGGCGTCATCCTCGCCCCGGGTGCCGAATGGTTCCCGGCCGAGCCCGCGGGCCCCTATGTGCGCCTCAACTACGCGAGCGCCGACCCGGCGCGGTTCGCCGAGGCCGCCGGCATCCTCGGGTCCGTGCTCGCCGAGGGCTGAAGCCGGGGCAGGGGTTGGCTGTCGTTCGCTTCACCTCGGCATCGTCGTGTCCGCGGCGCTCGTCGAGACATCGGATGAATATGCTTGCGCATCTGTGTGGCCGGGGTTATATTACGACGTAAAGTAATCCACCGAGAGGTCAGCCATGACGCTCAGCGCTGAGCAGCACGTGCCCGTCGACGACCGGGCGACGCCGCCCGGGTCGACCCTCCGCGGACGGTCCCCCCGCACCCGCGCCGGTGCGCGTCTGAGGCGCAGCCTGCGCAGATACTGGCAGCTCTACCTGCTCCTGCTGCTGCCCGTCGCCTGGTTCCTCGTCTTCAAGTACATCCCGATGGCGAACGCCGTGATCGCCTTCAAGAACTACAACCCGATCGACGGCGTCTGGGGAAGCCCGTGGGTCGGGTTCGACAACTTCGCCAACCTCTTCCGCAACCCGGTGTTCCCCAGGCTCGTCGGGAACACCTTCATCCTCGCCGCCTACACGCTGATCGCGAGCTTCCCGCTCCCGATCATCCTGGCGCTCGCGCTGAACGAGGTGCGGCTGCGCTTCTTCAGGCGCACGGTGCAGATGGTGACCTACGCGCCCTACTTCATCTCCACGGTCGTGGTCGTCTCGATGACGATCCTCCTGCTGTCGCCGCGCGTCGGGCTCCTCGGACGCACTCTCAGCTTCTTCGGCGCCGGGCAGGTGGACCTGCTCGCCGACGCCGACTTCTTCCGGCACATCTACGTCGCCACCGACATCTGGACGACGACCGGCTACTCGGCGGTGATCTACCTCGCGGCGCTGGCATCCGTGGACGTGTCGCTCTACGAGGCGGCGAAGATCGACGGCGCGTCCCGGCTGCAGAAGATCTGGAACGTCGACATCCCCGCCCTCATGCCGACGGCGACGATCATCCTCATCCTCGGCGTCGGCAACATCATGGCGATCGGCTTCGAGAAGGCGTTCCTGTTCCAGAACGCCCTGAATCTGTCCACCTCGGAGATCATCCCGACGTACGTGTACAAGACGGGAATCCTGAACGCGAACTTCAGCCTGGGTGCCACCGTCGGTCTCTTCAACGCCGTGATCAGCCTGGTGCTGCTGCTCGTGGTCAACGGGGTGTCCAAGCGAGTGACGGGAAACGGACTGTGGTGACGACGATCGACACGGAAGCGCTGATCACGGCGACCGGGAAGAAGCGCAGGGATCCCGGCTCTCGCGGCGTCAAGGTGAAGGAGACCAGGGCGGACCGCGGCTTCGTCATCGCGGCCTACATCCTGCTCAGCGTCTTCCTCCTCGTCGTGCTGCTTCCGCTTCTCAACATCGTGGCGAGCTCGCTGTCCAGCCCGCAGGCCGTATCTTCCGGCCGGGTGCTCTTCTGGCCGGTCGATGTCACCTTCCTCGGCTATCAGGAGGCGCTCGGCAACCCCGCGATCCTCCGCGGGTTCGCGAACTCGATCTTCTACACCGTCGCCGGCACCGTGATCAGCATCGCCGGCACCGTCGCCATCGCCTATCCGCTCTCCCGGACCCAGCTGTTCGGACGGAAGGCGATCACTGCGGGCGTCGTCTTCACGATGCTGTTCAGCGGGGGAGTGATCCCGCTGTATCTCGTGGTGCAGTCCCTCGGGCTTCTCGACACGCGATGGGCGATGCTGCTGCCCAACGCGATCGGGGTGTGGCAGGTGATCATCGCCATCGTGTTCTTCCGCACCTCCATCCCCGACGAGGTCTACGAGGCGGCGCAGCTGGACGGCGCGAGCGAGCTCAGGATCCTGTGGACCGTGGTCCTGCCTCTCGCGAAGCCGCTCCTCGCGGTGATCGCGCTCATGTACGCCATCATGCAGTGGAACTCCTACTTCGACGCGCTGCTGTATCTGCGCAGCGCCGATCTGCAGCCGCTCCAGCTCGTCCTCCGGGGGCTGCTCGTCCTGAACGACGTCGGCGCCGGGGGAGACGTCGCCGAGCAGCTCCGTCGCCGCGAGCTCGCCGATCTCCTCAAGTACTCGACGGTCGTGATCGCGACCGTTCCCATGCTGATCGCCTATCCCTTCGTCGCGAAGTACTTCACGAAGGGCATCATGATCGGCGCCGTCAAGGGCTGATCGCCCCGCAGACCCACCACAACAACCCGAGAACAACGAACCGGTCAAAGGAGATTCCGGCAATGAGACACAGCACCATCCGAGGGGCCGCCGCAGCCGGCATGGTCGTGGTGAGCGCGCTCGCGCTCGCGGCCTGCACCGCGCCGAGCGACGATGCCGACCGGCTCGTGGCCTTCGGCCCTCAGGGCGACAACGGCTCGCTCGCGGACAACTCGTTCACGCAGGAGGTCGAGAAGAAGTTCGACATCGACTTCGAATGGCAGACCACGACCTACGACGGCAGCGTCGCGGGCGAGAAGCGCCAGGTCTCCCTGGCCAGCGGCGACTATCCGGACGCCTACTTCCTCGTGCCGTGGGTGGACGCCTTCTCTCGCAGCGAGATCCTCAAGTACGGTCAGCAGGGCGTGCTCGTCCCCCTCGAGGACCTCATCGACGAGCACGCGCCCGCACTCAAGGAGCGCTTCGAGGAGAAGCCCGACTGGAAGCAGTCGGTGACGGCGCCGGACGGGCACATCTACGCGCTCACGCAGTGGAGCGAGTGCTTCCACTGCAGCTTCCCCTCGAAGCTGTGGATCAACAGCGCCTGGCTCGACACGCTGGGCCTCGAGCAGCCGACCACGACCGAGGAGCTCCGCGAGGTGCTGCTCGCGTTCAAGAACGGCGACCCGAACGGCAACGGCCAGCAGGACGAGGTGCCCCTGAGCGGCGAGTCCACCCAGCCCATCGTCAACTACTTCCTGAACGCGTTCACCTATGTCCCGTACAGCAACGGCGCGACTCCTCCGCTGACCAGGGACGGCGACGAGGTGCAGCTGGCGGCGACGACGGATGACTGGCGCGAGGGGCTGAGGTACGTGACCTCGCTCGCCGAGGACGGTCTGCTGGACACCACGGCGTTCACGCAGAACGGCGATGCCCTCAAGGCAATCGGGGACAACGCGAGCGCAGAGATCCTCGGGTCTGCCGTGTCGCTGCACCCCTATGTGTTCGTGTCGGCCGAGTCCCCCGACGGACGCGACACGCATTACGACGCCCTCGCCCCGGTAGCGGGACCTGACGGAACGCAGTACGCGACCTGGCGATCGCCGGTGAACCCGCTCGGGATGTTCGCGCTGACGAACAAGTCGACCGAGGAGGAGCGGATCAAGGCGATCAAGCTCATCGACTACCTCGTCACCGACGAGGGCGACAGGCGGGGCGCAATGGGTCCCGAAGGCGAGGCGTGGGTGCCCGCCGAAGAAGGCGACGTCGCACTCGACCCCGAGCTGGAGCCGACGTTCAAGCCACTCACCTACGACGAGACGTCGAACGCCGCGTGGCGGTCGATGGCGCAGTACTGGGATTCCCTGGAGTACCGCAACGCGCAGGTGGTCCCTGAGGATGTCTACTCGCCGGACGGCTATGAGCGGCGCCTGCTCATCGCCTCCCAGGCGTACGAGCCGTACCGCCCGGACGAGAGCATCCTGTTCCCGTCGGAGAAGCTGTGGCCCGACCCCGACACGTCTGCGGAGCTGGCGGATCTCCAGACGAACATCTCGAACTACATCACCCAGGCGCAGGCGGAGTTCGTGACCGGGCAGCGCGACATCGACGACGACAGCGCGTGGCAGGCCTATCTCGACGACCTGGACGGCCTCGGGGTGGCACGTTACCTGGAGCTGCAGCAGGCGCTGTACGACGCGCTGTGAGCTGCTGATGACGATGCCCGCCGGTCGGATCGACCGGCGGGCATCGTCATCCTCCGGCTCACGCCACGCGGAGGTCGTCCATCGCGTCCTCGTCCCAGTCGATCCCGATCCCGGGTTCCTCCGGGGCGACGACGCGCCCGCCGGTCACGGGCAGGTCGGTGCGCGTGATCGCCCTGAGCTGGGGGATGAACTCGACGATCCGGCCGTTGGGCACTGCCGCCACGAGACTGACGTGCAGCTCCATCAGGAAGTGCGGGCACACCGGGGTGTTGAGGGTCTCGGCGAGATGCGCGATCTTCAGCCAGGGGGTGATGCCGCCGACGCGGGCGACGTCCGGCTGGACGATGGTCGCTGCGCCCCGGGTGAGGTACTCCGCGAACTGGCCGACCGAGTACAGGGACTCTCCGACCGCGATGGGGATCCCCGTGGACTCGGTCAGACGCGCGTGCGCCGTCACGTCGTCGGAGGGCAGCGGCTCTTCGAGCCACGTGATGCCGATCGGCTCGAGCACGCGGGCGAGTGCTCGCGCGTCGGCGAGGGAGAGCGACTGGTTGGCGTCGACCATGATCGGGTAGTCGGGGCCCACGGCGTCGCGGACGGCGTGGAGCCGCTCCTCGTCGCGTCGCGCACTGGCGGACCCGACCTTGATCTTCGACCCGTGCCAGCCGCCCGCACGGGCAGCCATGACGTTCTGCACGAGGGTGTCCGTGTCTATGTGGAGCCAGCCGCCCTCGGTGTCGTAGAGCCTGACCTCGGGTTCCGCGCCGCCGGCGAGCCGCCACAGCGGCTCGCCGGCGTGCCGGCATCGGGCATCCCACACCGCCGTGTCGATCGCGGCGAGCGCGAGGGACGTGATCGCGCCGATGCTCGTCGCCCGGGTCTGGGAGAGGGTGTGGCGCCAGACGCGCTCGGGACGGCGGATGTCCTCGCCGATGATCGCCGGGAGCAGGTGCTCTCGCAGCATCGCCAGCACGGCGCGGCCTCCCGTGCCGATCGTGTACGCGTATCCCCGCCCCGGAGTGCCGTCGTCGGTCGTAAGGTCGACGACGATCGTCTCCTGCTTCAGAAAGGCCTGGATCGCGTCTGTGCGGACGCTCTCGACGGGGATGTCCACGAGCGTGGCGCGGGCGGCGGTGATGACGGGCACGTGTGACCTCTCGGGCGGATGAAGGATTCCGGGACGTGGAGCTCAGCCGACGAGTGACTGGATCGCCGCCGCTGCGGCTCCGCGGGCCCAGTCCTCGAAGGTGTGCGGACGCGTGACGATGCGGCACCGGGCGGCTGCTCCGAACGCATGCGCCTCGAAGGCTTCCCGCAGGGTGCGGTCGAACAGGTCGAAGTTCGAGACCCCCTCTCCGCCGATGATGACGAGCTCGGGTCCCGCGAGGTTGACGAGTGTCGCGATGGCGGTGCCGACGATGACCGCCGCTTCGCGGAACGCGCTCCGTGCGGCCTCGTCGCCCTCGTGGGAGAGGCGCGCCGCCTCGTCGATGTCGATGACGCGGCCGTGGGCGGCCGACACGGCCGCCTCGATGGCGCCCGTCGACGCGACGGCCTCGACGCATCCGCGGCGTCCGCAGTTGCACACGCGTGCGGGATCGGCCAGCGGGAGGTGGCCGATCTCCCCGGCGACGCCGTACGCGCCGGACACGACCTGACCGTTGAGGTGCAGCCCGCTGCCGATTCCGCGTCCGATCGTCACGATCGCGAACGAGGCGGTACCCAGCCCGACGCCGAACCAGTGCTCGCCGACGGTGAGGGCATGGACGTCGTTCTCCAGCGTGATGGGACGGCCGATGCGCTGGGCGAGCTGCTCGCCGAAGGGCACGTCGGCCCAGCCCATGATGGCCGACTCGCGGACGACGCCGCTCGCGGTGTCGACGTCGCCCGACACCGAGACGCCGAGTCCGGCGATCGCTGCGGATCTCGGACCCAGGTCGGCCTCGAGCTCCCCGACGACCGCCGCGATCGCGTCGAGGACCGAACGCGGGTCGTGGTGGGACAGCGGTCGTCGCTTCGTGGCGATCACGGCGGTGGCGAGGTCCGTCGCGACGGCGATGACCTCGTCGACGTTCACCTTGATGCCGATCATCACCATCGCATCGGGGATGATCGACACGGGGGCCACGGGGCGACCCGGGTTCCCATCGCGATGTGCCGCGGGCGGCGCGTCGACGAGGCCGGCGGCGATGAGCGGCGACACCGCCTTGGTCACTGCGGCCTGCGAGAGCCCGGTGTGCCGCGCGATGTCGATGCGGCTGATCGGGCTGCGCGTGAGGATCGTCGCGAACACCTTCGACCCGGCATCCGATGACGAGCTGATCAGCCTGGTGCGTGCGGCGGTCTGGTGGTCCATCGTTCGTTCATCCCTCGTCCGGTTCGGTGTCGGATCCCCGCTGCGGTGCCAGTCGATCTGCGGCGAAGGCGATGGCGTTCTGCTCGTCGAGATCGCCGCCCGCCTCATGCCCGTTGTAAGGCCAGAGCACGACGCGCTTCTCGCCAGCGTAGGCGCTGAACGCGGGAAGCACCGTCGCGGGCGGGGTGATGCCGTCACGCAGCCCCGTGCTCAGCAGGGCGGGTGCGGTCGCGCGCTTCGCATGATTGATGCCGTCGAAGTAGCGCAGGGTGTCGAGGGCGACCGCGGCTTCCGTGCGCCGATCGGCGAAGTGCCGGGCGAGCAGCGCGTACGGCTCTTCGAAGCTCAGGTCTGCGGCACGATCGAGCGCGCACAGGAACGGCGCCTGGATGATCGCGAGAGCCAGGTCGGGCACGAGGCCGGCCGTCGCCAGCGCGATGCCTCCTCCCTGACTCGCCCCGACGACGCCGACGCGCGACGCGTCGACATGGTCGAGGCTCCGCAGCGCCTCGACTGCTCGCACCGCGTCGGTGAACACGCGCCGATAGAAGTACTCGTGCGGTGAGCGCAGGCCACGGGTGAGGAATCCGCCGGCGGAGGGGCCGCCGTCGGCGTGATCGTCGTCGGTGTCGCCGTGCCCCTGACCGCGCACGTCCACGGCCAGGTGCGCATAGCCGGCGGCGGCCCAGCGCAGGTCGCGCAGGGCGTGACCTCTGCCGTTCCCGTAGCCGTAGAACTGCACCAGCCCGGGCATCGGCGCGCCGATGCCACGCGGCATGCGGAGCCACGCGCGGATGCGGGTGCCGCCGAAGCCGCGGAATGAGACGTCGAAGACATCGATGACCGCGAGACCCGTGTCGTGCGGGGTCACCGTCACGTCGATCGGGAGCCGTCGCGCCTCCGCGATGGTCTCGCTCCAGAACGCATCGAAGTCCGCAGGTTCCGTCTGCGTGATGGGAACGTCGGCGACCTCGGCCTCAGTGAGCATGACCGACTCCGGTGACGGCGCCGACGGCGGTGAGCTCCACAGTCTCCCCTCCGCGCATCCGCACGATCTGCGACTGTCCGGCGCAGGTGACGGTCACCACGTGCTCCTCGCTCCGCAGGTTGCGCAGCCGCGCGAGGGAGAGAAGCCCGTCGCGCCACTCGAGGTCCACGGCGACGCCGGTGCGAGCCCGAAGCCCCTGCACCTCGCCGCGCGGCCAGGACGACGGCAGGGCGGGCAGCAGCCGGATCAGACCGCCGTGGCTCTGCACCAGCATCTCGGCGATCGCCGCGGGAAAGCCGAGGTTCGCGTCGATCTGGAACGGCGGATGCGTGCTGAAGAGGTTGGGGAGGATCCCGCCCCACTCCGATCCGTCGACAGGGCCGTGTCGTGTCGCGTCGCCGTCGAAGGGGGTGAGGGCCTCGAGTAGGAGAGCCGCTGCGCCGTCGCCGTCGCCGATGCGGGCGCGCAAGGCGATCTTCCATGCCCACGACCAGCCCATGGCACCCGGGCCCCGGGCGTCGAGCAGCCGCACGCCCGCCTCGAAGAGCTCCGGAGTGCGCTCGCGCGTGGTGGTCTCGAGCGGGTACATCCCGATCAGCGGCGTCAGGTGACGATGCAGCGGCTCCACCTCGACCACGTCGCTCGACCACTCCGAGAGCCGTCCGTCGGCGCGGATGCCGACGGACGCGAGGGCGGCGAGAGACCGCTCGAGCTCCTCGAGGAGCTCGGGATCCTCGAGGCCGAGGATCCGGATCGCCTCGAGGGCTCGTTCGAACAGCGCCTGGATGAGGAGCAGATCGGATGCGGCGGTGAGGCCGATCGCGGTCGCCGCGCCGTCTCCGGCGACGTAGGAGTTCTCGGGTGATGTGGAGGGTGAGGTGCGCAGGCGTCCCTCCGAGTCGGGTGTCAGCCAGTCGAGGCAGAACTCGGCGGCTCCGCGGAGCAGCGGCCAGATGCGCGTCCGGAGCAGGTCCTGGTCGCCGCTGAACTCGTACGCGTCCCACAGGTTGTGGGTCAGCCAGACCCCGCCCATCATCCAGATCGCCCAGCTCGGAGCTCCATGCCCGCCTCCGACGGGCAGCGACCAGCCCCAGAGATCGCTGTTGTGGTGAGCGACCCAGCCGCGGGCGCCGTAGAGGACGCGCGCCGTGTCAGCCCCGGTGCGAGCGAGGTGCTCGACGAGACGGAGGAGCGGTTCCGCCGGGTCGTTCATGCCCAGGACGGGAGCCGCCCAGTAATTCATCTCGGTGTTGATGTTGATGGTGTAGTTCGACGACCACGCCGGGCGCAGCTGGTCGTTCCAGATGCCCTGGAGGTTCGCGGCGGGCCCGCCGCTGCGTGAGCACGAAGCCAGGAGGTAGGCGCCGTACTCCGCGATGACGGTCGCCGCCAGCGCCGGGTCCTCCGTGCGGAGCACATCGACGGCGACATCCCACGTTCCTCCACGACGGCTGCCGATCGCGAACCGCGCCGTGGCCATGCGCCGACGGTCGGCGATGTGCTCGGACAGCAGGGCGGAGGGAGCGCGGTCGGCCGCGGTCTCCGCCTGGGTCCTGGCGCGGTCCCGGATCGTCTCGCGGGAGACGGTCCGCCACTCCTCGCCCGCGCCGGCCCACCACGACGCGGCGCGGGACGATGTGGAGAGGGCGATCAGCAGCCGGCGGGCTCCGCGGACAGTCGCGCCTTCGGGCGCGGCCTCCGCGAATCCGTCGCTGCTCCATGCGGCGGCGACGGCCGTGAACGCGTCGTAGCCGCCGTCGTCTTCGGCGTACCGCAGGGGCGGGACGACCGACGTCTCGTGCAGGGGAGCCCCGTCGATCGGTGCGACGACGTCGAGCGTCATCCGCCCGGACTCGGCCGCCAGCCTGCCGCGCAGCGGTGTGGTCAGCCTCAGGGTCGCCGTGAACTCGACGTCCGCCGTCATCTCGACGAGCAGCGCCTGGGCGGGGGCGGAGACCCACGACCTGCGCACCAGGGTCCCGCCCGGGACCCCGAGCTCTTCGGTGAGCACGGCGTCGTCGAGATCGAGCACGCGCGGAGAGGCGCCGGCGCCGGCGACGCGGACCTCGAGGTCTCCGAGTGGCAGGAACTCCTGCGAGTACGGCCCTTCGAAGGCCATCAGCAGTCGCTCTGCCGTGCGGATGTCCCCGGCGTCGAGCGCTGCGCGGATCTCCCCAAGGCGGTCGGGACCCGCGCCCGCCGCGACGACGTCGCGCAGAGCCGCGGCGGGCCCGTCCGGGTGCCCCGACCACAGGGTCGCGTCGTTGAGTGCGTAGCGTCCGGTCGGGCCCCCGAACGCCATCGCTCCTATCCGGCCGTTGCCGAGGGGCACAGCCTCCTCCCACCCGTCAGCAGGGCGATGCCAGGACAGGCGAAGGGTCTGGTGTTCCGGCGAAGGCGTCATCGTCTTCCTGTCGAGGCGGTCGAGAGTCGCAGCGAGGCGGAAACCTCGGATCTTTGCTTGCGATGCCAGCGTAAACGTGATTAATTACCGATGTCAAGTAATTAGATGGAGGGGTTCGATGGTCACCGGAGACGCATCGATGACGGTGCTGCGCGCAGCGGGCGTCGCATTCGTGATCGACCACGCCGGCCGCGTGCCGCGCGTGCTGCACTGGGGCGCCGACCTCGGCCGGCTGGACGCGCCCGCGCTCGCCGCGCTGCGGGAGAGCGCCACCCCGGCGGTGCTCAACAACGCTCCCGACCTGCCGCGCCTGTTCACCCTCTGGCCCGCGGAACAGGACGGGTGGGTCGGTACGCCCGCGCAGAGCGGCAACCGGCGGGGGACCGCGACGACACCGCGCCCGGCCGTGGTGGACGTCGAGGTGGAGCACGCGGATGCCGGTGGCGGCACGATCCGCATCGAACTCGCCGACGCCGTGACGGGCACGCGATCCCGGCTCGTCTGCGTCCTCGACCCGGCGGGCGTGCTCTCCGTCGATGCCTCGATCGAGAACACCGACTCCTCCGACTACCTCCTGGACGGACTGCGCATCCTCCTGCCCCTGCCGGATCGTGCCGAGGAGCTGCTCGACTTCAGCGGGAAGTGGTGCCGCGAGCGCTCGCCGCAGCGGCAGATCCTTCCCTTCGGCACCCACGCGCGCCGCGCACGCCGGGGCAAGCCGGGGCACGACGCGCCGTATCTGCTGAGCGTCGGCACCGCCGGCTTCGGCTTCGGTCATGGCGAGGTGTGGAGCGCGCATCTCGCGTGGAGCGGGGACGGCGAGTATCTCGCCGAGAGGCTTCCCGAGGGCGCCGGCGAGTTCTCGCGCGTCTTCGGCGCCGGTGAGCTCCTGCGCTCGGGCGAAGTGATCCTGAAGCCCGGGGAGCGGTATGACGCTCCCCGTGTGCTGTTCACGTGGTCCGACATGGGTCTCGACGGGATCGCCGCGCGCCTGCATGACCGACTGCGATCGCGCCCGCAGCATCCCCCGCAGCCCCGTCCGCTCGTGCTCAACACCTGGGAGGCCGTGTACTTCGACCACGACCTCGAGCGGCTCACGGAGCTGGCCGACCGGGCGACCGAGGTCGGGGTCGAGAGGATCGTCCTCGACGACGGGTGGTTCCGCGGGCGCCGCGACGACACCGCAGGGCTCGGCGACTGGGTCGTCGACGAGAGCGTGTGGCCGGACGGTCTCGGCCCGTTCGCCGACGCCGTCCATGAGCGCGGCATGCAGTTCGGCCTCTGGTTCGAGCCCGAGATGATCAATCCCGACTCCGAGCTGGCGCGTGCGCATCCCGACTGGGTGCTCGCCCCTCGCAGCGGAGCCGGTGCGACGGCCCGGCATCAGCAGGTGCTCGACCTCGCGAACCCCGACGCCTACGCCGTCGTCCTCGAGCGCATCAGCGCGCTCGTCGTCGCACACTCCATCGACTACATCAAGTGGGATCACAACCGGGATCTGATGGAGCCGGTCGCCGATCATGACGGCGGCGACCGGCCACGGGTGCGCGCGCAGACCCTCGCGCTGTACCGGATGCTCGACGAGCTTCGCGCACGGCACCCGGAGCTCGAGATCGAGACGTGCTCGGGCGGCGGCGGTCGCGTGGACCTCGGCATCCTGGACCGCACGGACCGGCTCTGGGCGTCCGACTGCAACGACCCTGTGGAGCGGGCTCGCATCGAGCGCTGGACGAGGATGCTGGTGCCGCCCGAGCTGATCGGCTCGCATCTCGGCGCACGACGATCGCACACGACCCATCGGGAGACCGACCTGGCGTTCCGGCTGATCATCGCGCTCACCGCGCACGCCGGGATCGAAGCCGATCTCACCCAGGTGTCTGCGGACGAGCTCGCGACGATCGCCGCCTGGTCACGGCTGTACCGCGAGCTGCGCCCGCTGATCCACTCAGGACGGATCGTGAACGCCGACCTCGCGGATGAGGCCACGATGCTGACGGGCATCGTCGCCGAGGATGGCGCGCGAGCTCTGTTCACGTGGGCGCGCCTCGCGACTTCGGACGCCGGGCAGAGCGGTCGCATCGTGTTCCCCGGCCTGGATCCGCAGGCGACGTTCCGCATCCGTCTGCGCACCGAGCTCGGCACTCCGCGGATGCATGAGGGGACGGATCCCGCGTGGCTCGACGCCGCGGCGCGGGACGGATTCCTCATGCCGGGGCTCCTGCTGACGCGAGCCGGCCTGCCGATGCCGACACTCAACCCGCAGCAGGCGCTGCTGCTCGATCTCGAGCGGGTGCACTGACCGGGCACTCCGCTCCCGCCTTCCTGGGAACCGCGCGAAGGGGCGCGGGGTTCACCGTCGAACCCACCACGAGAGGAAATCATGAAGAAGATCTATCGCACGGAATCCCGGCTGCGATGGCCGGCCGCGCTGGCAGCCGGCGCTCTCGCCCTCGGCGCCGGGACGGCCGCGTCCACGGCCCATGCGGCGACCGGCCCAGCCCCTGCCTCCTCCCCGTCGACACCCGCCGCAGCGGCGAAGACGGAGGAGGCCGGCTCCGCTCCGTACATGGGGTGGAGCAGCTACAGCATGCAGGTGTACTCGGGCGACGGCAAGTGGATCACCGCCGATCAGATCATCGCGCAGTCCGATGCCATGCACGGCACCCTGCAGGACTACGGCTACGAGTACATCAACATCGACGCCGGATGGAACGACGGCGTCGACGGAAACGGGCGTCCCGTGCCCAGCGAGACCCTCTTCCCCGACGGTCTGCAGGCGGTCATCGATCACATCCACGCCAACGGGCAGAAGGTCGGGTTGTACTTCATCCCCGGCATCTCCCCGGAGGTGGCGGAGGCCGACCTGCCCATCGCGGGAGCGCCGGAGTGCTCGACCGGGGACATCGTGAAGCAGCCGGTGCAGCAGGCCGACTACTGGGGCATCGGGCACCGCATCGACTTCTCCAATCCGTGCGCGCAGGCGTACGTGGACTCCATCGCCGACCTCATCGGCTCCTGGGGCGTCGACTTCGTGAAGTTCGACAGCGTGACCCCGGGATCGGGCGTGGGCGACCTCACGCTCGACGCCCGGGACGACGTGGCCGCCTGGTCGACGGCGCTCGAGCGCAACGACATCTGGTTCGAGCTCTCCTGGGCGCTGGACATCCGCTACGCCGAGTACTGGAAGCAGTACGCCGACGGCTGGCGCATCGACTGGGATGTGGAGTGCTACTGCGAGAAGGAGGCGCTGACCACCTGGGACAACATCGCACGCCTCTTCCCCAAGCTCGCCGACTGGTGGCGCCACGCCGGCCCGGACGGGTGGAACGACCTCGACTCCCTCAACGTCGGCAACGGGCAGATGGACGGGCTGACGAAGGATGAGCGACGGACGGCGGCGACGCTGTGGGCGGTGTCGGCCGCGCCGATGTACATCGGCAACGACATGACGCAGCTCGACGAGTACGGCATCTCGCTCCTCACGAATCGCGAGGTCATCGCCGTGAACCAGGCGGGGATCCCTGCGCATCCCGTCTCGACGGGAACGTCTCGCCAGACCTGGTATGCCGTGAACCCCGACGGCTCGGTCACCGTCGCCGTGTTCAATCTCGGACGCACGGATGCAGACATCGCGGTGTCGCTCGAGGCACTGGGCATCGACGGGTCGGCGAAGGTGCGGGACCTCTGGAAGGGCAAGAACCTGGGTGGCGTCACCGGCGAGTTCGTGGCCGAGGACATCCCGGTCCACGGCGCGGCACTGTACACGTTCAGCCCGGAGCGGAAGACCGCGATCACCTTGAACGACGACGATGCCCGGCTCGGGTACGACGGCGAATGGAACCGCAATGCGGGCATGGAGGTCCCGGCGCGGACGCAGGATCTCACCGTCTCCGTGTACGACTCGAGCGCCGGCGGTGAAGCGCCCGAGCCCGGCGCGTCGAACGTCGTCGTCCTCAACGACAGCGACTCCGGGATCGTGTACAGCGGCAACTGGGGGCACAGCACCGGTCGCGGGCTGGGCGACTACCAGGACGACGTGCACTACGCCGAGGCCGACGGCGCCGCCTTCGAGCACGTCTTCGTCGGGACCGGCATCGACTGGGTGACCGAGACGCACGAATCGCAGGGCGAAGCCGAGGTCTACCTCGACGGCGTGCTCGTCGACACCGTCGACACGTTCCAGGCGGAGGGGCGCGGCGCCCAGCAGGTCGTGTACAGCGTCCGGGATCTGCCCAACGGCACCCACACGCTGCGCGTCGTGAAGAAGACCGGTCAGTTCATGCTGCTCGACCGGCTCGACGTCGTGCAGGAGGGGGTGCTCGACATCGATCATGTGGCCTTCGACCGTGCCGCTCCGGCAGACGCCGTGGTCACGCTGCTGCGCGATCCCGGCGAGCTCGTCGAGGTGTCCCTGAACGGCGAGAGCCTGTCCGCCGGAGACGAGTACACGCTCGACGGGAACACGCTCACGCTCGGCAAGGATCTGCTCGCCTCGCTGCCGGACGGAGACACGGACATCTCCTTCCGCTTCCGCGGCGACCTCCGCGACGACGTCCACTGGACGAGTGCCGACGGGGCCTCCGTGACTCTCGCATTCACGGGATCCTCGGTGTCGATCACCGGTGCCGTGGGTCCCGATCAGGGCACCGCGGAGATCTACATCGATGACGAGCTCGTCGACACCGTCGACCTGCACAGCGACACGCGTCTCACCCAGCAGGAGCTGTTCCGCAGCGACACCCTCAAGAAGGGCGAGCACACCATCCGGATCGTCAAGGCGTCCGGCGAGGTGCTGCGGATCGATTCGCTGTCCTACGTCACGAGATGACACACGGGGTGCGGGGCTCGCAGCCCCGCACCCCGACCGCAGGCATCCTCGGTCGGAGCATCCGACTGAGGTCTGGACCCGGCCTCAGACCCCGGCGCTCTCGCCCGCGCCCTTCCGGGCCGTGCGATCCTCGGCCGGCGGTCCTTCGGGCCGGTGCGCCCTGCGTCCGTTCACGACCACCGGCCGTCCGGCGCGCTCCTGACCGGGCACCGGACGCGACCGGCGGCCGTAGATCAGCTCGGAGGAGTCGAGGAGCCACGGCACCAGCGTGATCGAGACGCCGTGCACGAGCATCAGCTGGCTCGCCATGCGGCGGGCGCGGCGGTTGTGCAGGAAGGTCTCCCACCAGTGGCCGACGATGTACTGCGGCAGGTACACGGTCACGACCGAGGAGCCGTGCTTCTTCCGGTACTTCTCGATGAACTCCGCGACGGGCTGCGCGAACGAGCGATAGGGCGACTCCACGATGATGAGCGGGATCGGCATCAGATGGTCCTCCCACTCCTTCTGCAGCTGCGCGGCCTCCTCAGCCGACACGGCCACGTGGATCGCCATCGTCTTGCCGTGCTTGGCGGCGATCGCGTAGTCGACCGCCTTCACGACCGGCTTCTGCAGCTTGTTCACGAGGACGAGGGCGACGTCGCCGGTCGCGCCGAAGTGCGTGGTGTCGTCGATCGCGATCTCGTGCTCGACGTCGCGGTAGTACCGCTTCACGCCCATCATCAGGAACGCGAGGACGGGGATCGCGAAGAATACGAGGTAGGCGCCGTGCGTGAACTTCGTGATCGTCACGATCAGCAGGACCAGCACGGTGAACGTGGCGCCCAGCGAGTTGATCACCAGGCCGGCTCGCGCCGAGCGGCGATCGGATGCCGCCGCGGGATCGCCCTTGCCCGCCTGCTCGCGGAGGACCCGCCGCCAGTGCCGGACCATGCCGATCTGGCCGAGCGAGAACGAGACGAACACGCCGATGATGTACAGCTGGATGAGGGTCGTCAGCTGCGCCCGGAACACCACGAGGACGCCGATCGCGACGATGCCGAGGATGATCATGCCGTTCGAGAAGACGAGCCGGTCGCCGCGCGTGTTCAGCGCCTTCGGCGCGTAGCCGTCGCGGGCGAGCACCGAGCCGAGCAGCGGGAACCCGTTGAACGCCGTGTTGGCGGCGAGCAGCAGCACGCAGGCCGTCGCGGCCTGCACGATGAAGAACAGGATGCTCCCGCCGCCGAACGTCGCCGCCGCGATCTGGGCCATCAGGCTCGGCTGCGGGTTCGTGCAGTCGAAGCCGACGAGGTCGCACGGGTTCTCGGCGTAGTGCACCCCGCTGATCAGGGCGAGCGCGGTGAGGCCCGAGAACAGGCAGATCGCGATGGTGCCCATGAGCACCAGGGTGGTCTGCGCGTTGCGCACCTTCGGCGAGCGGAAGGCGGGGACGCCGTTCGACACGGCCTCCACACCCGTGAGAGCGGAGCATCCGCTCGAGAAGGCGCGCAGGATGAGCAGGATGACCGCCGCCTGGCTGAGGCTCTCGGCATGCACGGCGAACTCGGCGCTGGACGCGACCGGTGCGTCGCCGAGCATCGTCCGCACCAGGCCGGTCGCGATCATGAAGCCGACGGAGCCGATGAACACGTAGGTCGGGATGGCGAAGACGAGGGAGGCCTCGCGCACTCCGCGGAGGTTCACGATGATGATGAGGATGACGAAGCCGACGGCGAGCTCGACGCGCAGCGGATCGAGCGCCGGTACGGCGGAGATGATGTTGTCCACGCCGGAGGCCACTGACACGGCGACGGTGAGCACGTAGTCGACGAGCAGGGCGGACGCGACGACCACACCGGGGATCTCGCCGAGGTTCTTGAAGGCCACCTCGTAGTCGCCGCCGCCGGACGGATACGCCTTGATGAGCTGGCGGTAGCTGAGCACCACCACCGTCAGCAGCACCACGACCGCCACGGCCACGATCGGCGTGAAGGACAGGAAGGTGAGCCCTCCGATGAGGAGGATCATGACCAGCTCCTGCGGGGCATAGGCCACCGAGCTCAGCGCGTCCGAGGCGAAGATCGGCAGCGCCATCTTCTTCGGGAGCAGCTGGTGGTCGGCCTGCTCGCTGGTGAGCGGGTCTCCGATGAGGATCCGCTTGGCGATCTGAGGGGCGTCCGGGGTCTCCCGGGTTACGTTCGGCACGTCGGGCGACGCTACTCCGCCGGGCGGGCCGCTCATGCCGTCCTCACGGAATCCCTACGGACGCCCTGCGGCCTCCTCACGGAATCCTTACGGCCCCCGATTAGGATCGGGAAGGTGTCCGGCCAAGTCCTCTCCGCGCTCTTCGCGATCGGCCTGGGCGGCATCGTCGGCGTGCTCCTGTTCGTGCCGTTCGTCGCCATCTCCTACCGGCGCCGCGGACGCCTGGGATTCGGTCGCTTCGTGCTCTGGGCGGGGGCGCTGGTCTACTTCTGGGCGATCTGGACGTACACCCTGCTGCCCCTTCCCGACCCGGAGTCGATCCGCTGCGTCGGCATGATCACCGACCCGATGTCGGTCGTGCACGATCTGCAGAAGGCGTTCACGGAGCCGGGCGATCCGCTGCGGCATCCTGCGCTCCTGCAGCTCGTCTTCAACGTGCTCCTGTTCGTGCCGCTCGGATTCTTCCTCCGGGTGCTCGGAGGCCGCGGCATCCTCACCGCCCTCGCCGTCGGGCTCGGCACCTCGCTGTTCGTCGAGTTCACCCAGCTCACCGGCGTGTGGGGGCTCTACCCCTGCGCGTACCGGTTCTTCGACGTCGGCGACCTCCTGACGAACACGACCGGCGCCGCGATCGGCGCGCTCCTCGCTCTCGTCGTGCCGGCGAGCCGTCGCGGCATGAGGGTGAGCCCGGATGCCGGGGCGCCGCGACCGGTCACGCGCGGCCGTCGCGCACTGGCGATGCTCTGCGACGGACTCGCCTTCGGGTTCGTGCAGTTCGGCGGCTCGATCGCCACGCAGATCTGGCTGCAGTACGGCGTCGGTGACAGGCAGGCGGTGCTCGACGGGGTCGTCGCGTCCTTCGCGGGCACGGCGCTCGCCGCGGGAGCCTGGCTGCTGCTCATCCTCGCCACCGGACGCTCCGTCGGCGACTTCGCCGTGCAGCTCCGCTACGACGGCTCGCGTCTGCCCGTGCCGCTCGCACGTGCGCTGCGCTGGACCGGCGGGATCGGCGGCGTCGGCGCGCTGCCGCTGCTCGGCGGCGTGTTCGACGCGATCTCGTCGGCACTGATCCTCATCGCCGTCATCCTGGTGTTCACCACCCGGCTCGGCCGCGGCCTGCCCGGCCTGCTCTCCGGCCAGGAGCTCGCGGACGCGAGGACGGAGGCCGCGGTCGCGTCGCGCCCATAGCCGACGCACAGCCGTTTCCGATCACGGATGCGTAACGTCGAGCGTATGAGCACGGTTTCCGTCGACGAGCGGGCGATCAGCGAGGCGAAGGAGCTGCGTGATCAGTTCCAGCGCTTCCTTCGCGAATACGAGTTCGGCATGCGGGAGGTGGAGACGAAGATCTCCATCCTCCGCGACGAGTTCACCCACCACCACGCGTACAACCCGATCGAGCACGTGAAGAGCCGGGTGAAGACGCCGGACAGCATCGTCGAGAAGATCGCGCGCAAGGGCATCGAGGAACCCGACTTCGCACGCATCCGCGAGGAGATCACCGACATCGCCGGCGTGCGCGTCACCTGCAGCTTCATCGCCGACGTGTACCGGCTGTTCGACCTGCTCACCGCGCAGGACGACATCACGGTGCGGGTCGTGAAGGACTACATCGCCAACCCGAAGCCGAACGGCTACAAGAGCCTGCACGTCATCCTCGAGGTGCCCGTGTTCCTCTCCACCGGCGCGCTGTCGGTGCCGGTCGAGGTGCAGTTCCGCACCATCGCCATGGACTTCTGGGCGAGCCTCGAGCACAAGATCTACTACAAGTTCTCCAACCAGGTGCCTGCGCACCTCGTGGAGAGCCTCACGGACGCCGCGGATGCCGCCGCCGAGCTCGACCTGCGCATGGAGCGGCTGCACCGAGAGGCGCATGGCGTGCCGCAGCGGCAGCTCGCCCCGCCGCCGCCCCGCGTCGTCGGGGTCTGAGTCCGCCACGGGCGAGGCTCAGCGGGGTGCGCCTTGTCGTCGCCCTCGGCATCGGAAGGCGACGACAACGCGCCCCGGAGGGGAAGGCGCCGCCCGAGGGACGCGGGCGATCAGCCGAGGAATTCCCGCGCGGCGGCGGACATCGCGGTGACGCCGACCTCGATCGTGGGGTGGATCTCCGGCGCGAAGAACGGCGAGTGGTTGGTCGGGACGTCCTGCTCCTGACGCCCCGCCGCGACCGCCGCGGCGAACTTCGCCGGGTCATGGCCGCCCCAGAACCAGAACACCAGCGGCGCTCCGGCGTCGCGGGCGAACCAGGAGACGTCCTCGCTGCCGGTGAACATGCCGGGGTCGATGACGGATGCCTCGCCGAGGGCGCGCTGGATCGCCGCGGTCGCCCTGGCCGTGGCATCCGCGTCGTTGATCGTGGCCGGCAGGGTGTGCAGGGTCTCGATGTCGGGCTCGCGCTCGGCCCCGGAAGCCGCGGCCTCGGCGCGCACGATGCGCTCGACGCTGGCGAGCACCTTCTCCCGCGCCTGCTCGTTCGGATAGCGCAGGCTCAGCTCGAGCTTCGCCTCCGCAGGGATGATGTTGTTCTTCAGGCCCGCGTGGATCGAGCCGACCGTGACGACGCCGACACCCTGCGGGTCGATCTCGCGCGAGGCGATGGTCTGCAGGCGCATCACCGTGGCGGCCGCCATGACGACCGGGTCGATCGTCGCGTGCGGACGCGAGCCGTGTCCGCCGCGGCCGTGCAGCGTGACGGTGAGCCCGTCGGATGCCGCCATCTGCGTGCCGGATCGGACCCCGACGACTCCGGCCGGCAGCGGGGTGACGTGCTGGCCGAGCACGACGTCGGGCTTCGGATAGCGGAAGAGGATGCCGTCGTCGAGCATCGCCCTGGCGCCCGCCCCGTACTCCTCGGCCGGCTGGATCAGGACGACGAGGGTGCCGCTCCAGTCCGCGCGCTCGGCGACGAGCTTCTCGACGGCGCCGATCATCGCGGTGACGTGCATGTCGTGCCCGCAGGCGTGCATGACCGGAACGGTGTTCCCTGACGGGTCGATGCCCTTGGCGGTGCTCGCGTAGGCGAGCCCGGTCTGCTCCTCGACGGGCAGCGCGTCCATGTCGGCGCGGACCCAGACGACGGGGCCCTCGCCGTTGCGCAGCACGCCCACGACGCCGGTGATGCCGACCCCCTCCTCGACCTCGAGGCCGAGATCGCGCAGGTGGGCGGCGGCGATGCCGGCGGTGCGCGTCTCCTGGAACGACAGCTCAGGGTGCTGGTGCAGATCGGTGTAGAGCGCTTCGAGGTCGATCGTCATGGCCCGAGCCTAGCCGTCGCGACGAGCGCGCCCCACCCGCGGTAGGGTGGACGCGGAGCGTCGGGAAGCCTGGTCGACAACGCCGTCCGTCGACACCTCGGAGCACTCACATGGCTGAATCCCCCGTTTCCCGTTCCTCCGTCTTCCCCACGCGTGGCAGCCACCGCGAGGTCGTGCGCATCGGCGCGCTGCTGCGCAGGGAGAGCGTCGGCGGCATCCTGCTCGTGGCCATGGCCGCGATCGCGCTCATCTGGTCGAACTCGCCCTTCGCCGACAGCTACTTCGCGCTGCGCGATCTCGAGTTCGGCTACGAGCCGTGGCATCTCCGGCTCAGCCTGGGTGCCTGGGCGGCCGACGGGCTGCTCGCGATCTTCTTCTTCCTCGTCGGTCTCGAGCTGAAGCGGGAGTTCACGGTGGGCGACCTCCGCGACATCCGCAGGGCCATCGTCCCGGTCACGGCGGCCGTCGGCGGTGTGGTCGTTCCCGCGGTGATCTACATGATCATCGTGGGTCCGCAGCCCGAACTGCTGAGAGGCTGGGCGGTGCCCACCGCGACCGACATCGCCTTCGCCGTGGCGGTGCTCGCGATCATCGGCTCGCACCTGCCTGCACGGCTCCGTCTCTTCCTGCTCACCCTGGCGGTCGTCGACGACCTCATCGCGATCGTCATCATCGCCGTCTTCTACACCGACGACCTCGATCCGATGCCGATACCGGGGGCGATCCTCGCCCTCGCCCTCTATGCGGTCCTCGCTCAGCGCCGCCGCGGGTTCTTCCTCCGCAACCGGTTCGCCGCCTGGCTGATCCTCCTCCCGGTCGGCATCGTCGTCTGGGCGTTCGTGCATGCGTCGGGCATCCATGCGACCATCGCCGGCGTCCTGCTCGGCTTCATGATCCCGGTCCGCTCTCACGCGACAGGCGACGACGGCGTCGAGGATGCCGGCCTGGCCGAGGAGTTCGAGCATCGCTTCCGCCCTCTCTCCGCCGGCTTCGCCGTGCCCGTCTTCGCGTTCTTCGCCGCCGGAGTCGCCTTCGCGGGAGATGGCCTGATCGAGACGATCACGCACCCGGTGACGATCGCGATCGTCTGCGCGCTGGTGCTCGGCAAGCCCGTCGGCATCGTCCTCACCACCTGGCTCACCACGAGGATCACCCGCAGCAGGATGAGCGACGGCCTCGGCTGGATCGACCTCATCGGCGTCGGCGTCCTCGCGGGGATCGGGTTCACGGTGTCCCTCCTCATCGCCGAGCTGAGCTTCCCCCGAGGCGTCGAGCACGACGCGGCCAAGGTCGCGATCCTGCTCGCGTCGGTGCTCGCCGCCCTGACGGCATCCGTCATCCTCGGCCTGCGCAACCGCCACTACCGGCTGATCGAGGAGCAGGACGCCGTCGACGAGGATGCCGACGGGATCCCCGACGTCTACGAGCGAGGCGAGTAGGCCCGACGCCGCGCGGGCGCGGCGCGGAGCCCCTCGACCGCCGGTTCAGCCCACGACGTCCCTTCGATGCAGCACCCAGGCGCTCCCGGTCACGAGCACCGCGACGCCCGCCCAGAGAGCGGCGCAGCCGGCCGGATCGAGCCCCTCGGTGAGCGGAGGCCGGTGATAGGCCCAGGAGTACGGGGAGAGGAGGCGCAGCCATTCGGCATCCTCCACCTGATTCGCGATCGCGTTGAACGCGTACCCGGCGACCGCGATCCCGGCACCTGCGGCGACCCCGCGGCTGCGGCGACCCGTCAGGGCGCCGACGAACAGTGCGAGGGCGCCGGAGAGCATCGTGACGCCGACGAGGGCGATCGTGGCGTCGAGGATCCGTGAAGGCTCGATTCCGAGCGACGCGGACTCGTTCAGGGCGAGCACCAGGACTCCGGCGAAGGCGCCGAGCCAGGCGAGGCGGATCAGCATGGCGACCGCCATCTCGAGCGCGTAGGGCACCCGGCCGATCCCGTGGGCGAGATCGAGCTCGAGACGGCCCGACTCCTCCGTGCCGGCGATGGCTTCGGCGCCCCAGCCGATCGCGGCGATGGTGAGCAGCAGGAACCCGATCAGCCCGTAGAACGTGCTCTGCGCGTAACCCGCGCCGGTGCCGATAAGGTCGTAGCCGAGCGTCTTCACGAGCTCGGCCGGCAGACTGTCGACGATCTGCTGCATCTGGCCGCCGCCGCCGATGCTCGGGAACAGCGGCAGGTACATGAAGAGAACCCCGGCCACGCCGATCGTCCAGCCGAGGAGGCTGCGCCACGTCTCGCGGTGCTCGCGTCGAAGCGTCGCAAGCGGCCTACGCATGACCGGCCTCCTCCGCCGACGGGTGCGGACTTCCGTAGAGCCGGAGCACCGACTCCTCGAGATCCGGCTCCTCGACGGAGAGGTCGGTGAGCCGGTGGCGGGCGATCGTCTTGACGAAGGGGTCGATGTCGCCCTCCACGGTCGCGGAGAGCCGGGCGGAGCCGTCGGCCCGGGTGATCTCCACGTCGGCGAGATGCGGGATGAGCTGCAGCTCCCGGCGCAGCTCCTCCGCGTCGACGTCGTCGAAACCCGCCCGGACCCGGCGGACGGCGCCGAGGCGGAGCGAGGAGACATCGCCCTCGGCGACGAGGCGGCCGGCGCTGAGGACCGCCACCGTGTCGGCGGCCTGCTGGATCTCGCTGAGCACGTGAGAACTCAGCAGCACGGTCTGCCCTCGATCCCGCGCCTCGCGCACGAGCTGGAGGAACTCCCGCTGCACGAGGGGGTCCAGCCCGCTGGTGGGCTCGTCGAGCACGAGCAGCTCCGGCTCGTGCATGAACGCCTGGACGATGCCGAGCTTCTGCTTGTTCCCCTTCGACAGAGTGCCGACGCGACGCGTCAGATCGAGGCCGAGCCGCGCCGAGAGCCGGTCGATCCGCCCGGCCGGCACGGGGCCGGACACCCCGGTGTAGAAGTCGAGCAGGCGCCTGCCGGTCATGCGCCCGTCGAGACGGAGCTCCCCGGGGACGAAGCCGATGCGCCGGCGCAGCGAGGGACCGCCGGATCGGGGATCCTCTCCGAGGACGCGTACCGCACCGGAGGTCGGACGGATGATGTCGAGGATCAGGCGGAGGGTGGTGGTCTTGCCTGCGCCGTTCGGGCCGATCAGGCCGAACACGGTGCCGGGTTCCACGGTGAGGCTCAGCGAGTCGACCGCGGTGCGGCGCCCGTATCTCTTGTGCAGGTCGATGAGGTCGATGGCAGGGGTCACAGTCCCTGCTCCTTTCAGATGGGGACGATCAGGGTCACGGAGCGCGCCTCAGCGTGGCGGATCCGGGTCCTGATTCGGGTCGTTCTCGCCCTTGTCCGAACGCGGTCCCGACCGCCGCCCCAATGCCTCGCGCGCCGCCACGAGCAGGCGGTCGTCCGTGTACAGGCCGTGCGTGAACATCTCCAGCACGGGGAGGGTGGAACGCTCCAGCAGGGCGACTGACAGCCGCGTCTCCCCGAAGGCACGGGTGAGCTGACGCTGGAGGACGACCGGTCCGAGACCGTACAGCGTGAGGTAGGCGGCGGTCGCCTCCAGGTCGGACGGCTCTCGCATCAGCCCCGCGGCGATCTGGCCCTGCATCATCCGCCGCGTGCCGGTCAGGAAGGCGTCGAACAGGCGGTCGGAGGCGTCGGTGTCCTCGGTGAGCATGCGCGACAGGTAGTCGAGCATGGGTCCGTACCTCTCCGGCGAGTCGAGCGCCGCGCGCATCATCGCCGCGGCGTCGGCTCCCATCAGCTCTTCCTTGTCGTCGAGCATGGAGTGCACGACGAACCGGTCGCATTCCTCGCGAAGCCCCTCCTTGCTGCCGAAGTGATGCACGATCAGAGCGGCGCTCACGCCGGCATCCTCGGCGATCTGACGCAGGCTCGTCCGCGCGAACCCCTGGCGGGCGAACAGCCCGACCGCCGCGTCGCGGATTCGTGCGCGCGTCGTCAGATCGTCGGATGCTGACCGCATGTTCAGGATGCTAAACACTTGTTCAGGCAGCGTCAACCCCTTGCGGACTCGGCGGCTCTCACCGGAGCTGCGCGAAGCGCTCGACCTTCTCGATGGGCCCGACGATGAGCACCGTGTCACCGGCCTGCAGCACCGTCTCAGGGGCCGCGTTCGCCCACGAGCCCGCCTCCGAGCGGTGCGCTGCGACCGTGATGCCGTGCTCGGCCCGCACCCCGGCCTCGGCCAGAGTGACGCCGTGCAGAGCACGCGGGGCGATCGTCTTCACGACGGCGAATCCCTTGTCGATCTCGAGGTAGTCAGCCGCGGCACCGCGCACGAGATGCGCGACCCGGCGGCCCATGTCCTTCTCCGGGTAGATCACACGGTGCACCCCGAGCTGCTCCAGCACGGCACCGTGTCGCTCGTCGAGGGCCTTCGCCCAGATGACCGGCACCTCGAGCTGCAGCAGCAGCGAGGCGGTGAGGATGGAGGCGGTGATGTCGCTGCCGATCGCGACGACGACGCGGTCGAACTCGTCCACGGCGAGCTGGCGGAGCACCTCGAGCTTCGTCGAGTCGGCGCGCACGACCTGGGTGAGCTCCCCGTTGAGGGACTGCACGACGTCCTCGTCGCCATCGATGCCGAGCACCTCGGTGCCCGACGCCATGAGTTCCAGAGCGAGCGAGGTGCCGAACCGGCCGAGTCCGATCACTGCGACGGAGTCGGCCTCCGCGATGCGGCGGGCGTCGTGGCCGAAGGAGAGGAAGTTTCGCAAGGAGGGTCCTTTCTGCACGAGCGTCCGCGATCAGCCGATCGCCGGTCGCTCCTTGGGCAGCTCGTAGGCGATCCGGCGCTCACGGAGGGCGAGCGCTGAACCGAGGGTCAGCGGGCCGAGTCGGCCCAGGAACATCAGCAGCACGAGGATGAGCTGGGCGGCAGGAGGGAGCGCGGCGGTGATGCCCGTCGACAGGCCCACCGTGCCGAAGGCCGACACCGCCTCGAACAGCACCTTGTCAAGGTCGAGATCGGTCAGCGCCAGGATCGCGATGACACCGGCCATCACCGCCCCGATCGCGACGAGAACGACGGTGATCGCCTCCCTGTGCACGGCGCGCGAGAGACGCTTGCCGAACACGTTCACCGCGGTGCCGCCGCGCAGTTCCGTCCACATGATGAAGAACAGCACGGCGAACGTGGTCACCTTGATGCCGCCCGCGGTGCCCGCAGGTCCGCCGCCGATGAACATGAGCACGTCGGTGACGAGCCAGGTCTCATCGTGCAGCTGCGCGATGTCGATCGAGTTGAAGCCGGCCGTACGGGCCTGCACCGAGTAGGTGAAGCCGGCGAGCAGCCGGGACCACGGGTCGAGGGCGCCGAGGGTGCGCGGGTTGCCCCACTCGATGACGGTGACCGCCAGCATCCCGAGAGCCAGCAGCGCCGCCGTGGTGACGAGGACCACTCGGGTGTTCATCGTCCAGTGCAGCGGACGCCGCAGCTCGCGACGCAGCTGCCGGAGCACCGGGAAGCCGACGCCGCCGAGGATGATGGCGGCGCAGATCGGGAACATGATCCACGGGTCCGCCACGAAGCCCATCAGGCTGTCGGTGTAGAGCGCGAACCCGGCGTTGTTGAACGAGGAGACGGCGTGGAAGATCGCGTGCCAGGCCGCGCGACCCGGGTCATAGCCGTAGCCCGCGAAGAAGCGGACGAACAGCAGGAGGGCGACGACGGCCTCGATCGTCAGCGTCGTCACCAGGATGCCGGCGGCGACGCCACGGACGTCGCCGGTGCCGGGCGACTTCGTCTCCGCGCTGGTGACGATACGCGATCGCACCGACAGGCGGCGAGCCAGCGCGAGCCCGACGAGCGAGGCGAGCAGCATGATCCCCAGCCCGCCGAGCTGGATGAGCAGCAGGATGACGATCTTGCCGAAGGGGCTCCAGTACACGGGTGTGTCGACGACGATCAGCCCGGTCACGCAGACCGCGGACGTCGACGTGAACAGAGCCTCCACGAAACCCGTCCAGCGGCCCGCGGCCGATGATGCCGGCAGCATGAGCAGCACGGTGCCGAGGAGTATCACGGAGCCGAAGCCGGCCGCGATCGTCTGCGCCGGGGCGAGATGCCGAGGACGGCGAGGAGCGGGGATGCGTTCGGCCAGGATCACTCCGACGACCTTACGCGCGAGGGGGCATGCCTGCTCGGCATCTTCACGCCATCCCTACGGCATCGGCTGCGGTCCTGACGGAATCCTTACGGGGTCGCGACCTGAGCTGGACCCGGGCGATCAGCCTCGGCGCGATGCCGGGACTGGAATCGGGCCGGTGACGCCGAGTTCGTTCCACCCGCATTGGATGCCTGTCGCTTCCGGCGTCCGAGTACCGGTGAAGACGGGATCGAGTCCGCCGCGCTCCTACTGCAGCCGTGCGGTCGTGCCGCGGACGTTCAGCTCGTACGGGAGCGCGGCCGGGACGCGGGTGGCGCCGTCCTCGGCGAGCTTCGCGAGCACGGCATCCGCCGCCCGCTCGCCCTGGCCGAGCGGGAACTGGTCGACCGTCGTCAGCTTGAAGAACTCGCCGAGCTCGTGGCCGTCGATGCCGACGATCGAGAGGTCCTCCGGCACGCGGAAGCCGAGGTCGCGGGCGGCGAGGATCGCGCCGATGGCCATCTCGTCGGACGCCGCGAACACGGCCGTCGGGCGGGGGCCGGGACGGCCGAGCAGCTGCTTCGCGGCGCGGTACCCGCCCTCGACGGTGAAGTCGGCGGGTTCCAGGAACGCGGGGTTCAGCGGGATGCCGGCCTTGGCCAGCGCCCTCTCGAAGCCCTGGCGGCGGTTGGTCGGGATGTGGAAGTCCTGGTCGAACTCGGGGTTCGCGCCGATGTGGGCTATGTCGCGGTGCCCGAGTCCGATGAGGTGCTCGGTGGCGAGCTGGGCGACGGCGAGGTCGTCGACCGTGAGGGTGTCGAGCTTCGGGTTCGGGCCGCCGATCGCGATCACCGGGAGCCCGAGGTCGAGCAGCTGCTGCGTCTCGCCCTCGTCGAGCTCGATCGAGACGGCGATCACGGCATCCACCCGCTGCCGGCGCAGGAACGTGTCGAACACGTGCCGGCGCACGTCCTTGTCGGCGGTGATGTTGTAGAGCGTGATGTCGTAGCCCTCGCGCATCAGCGCCGAGGACACCCCGGAGAGCACGGTGCTGAAGAACCAGCGGTCGAGGAACGGCACGACGACGCCGACGTTCCGGGTGCGCCCGGAGGCGAGGCTCGAGGCGCGCGAGGACACGACGTAGCCGAGCGAGGACGCCGCCTCCTGCACGCGCTGGCGCGCGGACTCCGAGACGTGCCCTCGCCCGCTCAGGGCCCGGGATACGGTCGCCGTGGAGACCCCGGCGAGCCGGGCGACCTCATCGATGCTCGCCATGGGTTTCCTTCCTCGATCCTCCTGCTCCGGTATGAGTTCTCGTCGTGTTCGAGGCCGGAAGGCCGCAGGAACTCATACCGGAGCGGATGGTGTGTGCTGATCAGGCCGTGGTGTACCAGACGGCGGTGTCGACCGGAAGGGCGTCGCCGTCGAAAGGCTGGCTCTTCAGGATCACGGTCGCGCCGGCGGGCAGCGGCAGCGGCTTGGTGCCCAGGTTCGCGACCACGTGCACGTCTCCGCGACGGAAGGCCACGGCATCCTTCCCCGCATCCTCCCAGATCAGGGAGCCGTTGCCGAAGCCGTGCTCGCGGCGCGCGGCGAGGAGCTCCTTGTAGAGCGCCAGTGTCGACGTCGGGTCGGACGACTCCGCGTCACGGGCGTACTCCGCCCACTCGGCCGGCTGCGGCAGCCAGGAGAGGCCGGTGTCGTTGAAGCCGAACGCGGGGGCATCCGCCTCCCAGGGCAGCGGCACGCGGCATCCGTCGCGTCCGTATCGCTTGCCCTCGGTGCGGAACCAGGTCGGGTCCTGACGGAACTCGTCGGGGATCTCCATCGCCTCGGGAAGGCCCAGCTCCTCGCCCTGGTACAGGTAGGCGGAACCCGGGAGGGCGAGCATGAGAGTGGTCGCGGCGCGGCCGCGGGCCAGGGAGATCTCGGGTGCGGGCTTGTTCGGAGTCTTCGGCCCGATGCCCTCGCCGTGGGGAAGTCGCGTCGCCGCGAGCCGGGTGGTGTGCCGCACGGTGTCGTGGTTGGAGAGCACCCAGGTGCTCGGGGCGCCGACCTTGCCGAACTCGTCGAGGGACTCGCGGATGACGTCGCCCAGGGCCTTCGCGTCCCACGCGGTCATCAGGTACGGGAAGTTGAACGTCTGGTGCATCTCGTCGGGGCGCACCCACAGCGCGGTCTGCTTCAGCGTCGGCAGCCAGGCCTCGCCGCACAGGGCGCGGTCGCCGTCGTACTCCGCGAGCAGCTGGTGCCAGTCGCGGTAGATGTCGTGCACGCCGTCCTGGCCCCAGTAAGGCACGTCCTCGTCGTTGCCGCCCATGGAGTCGGCGTCCGCCACGGGGGCGTAGTCGGGGAGGCCGGCCTCCTTGACCATGCCGTGCGCCACGTCGACGCGGAAGCCGTCGACGCCCCGGTCGAGCCAGAAGCGGAGGATGGAGCGGAACTCCTCCTTGACCTCCTCGTTCGTCCAGTCGAAGTCGGGCTGGGTGGCGTCGAAGATGTGCAGGTACCACTGGCCGGGGGTGCCGTCGGCCTCGACGACGCGCTCCCACATGCCGCCGCCGAACACCGACTCCCAGTTGTTCGGCGGGAGTTCGCCGTTCTTCCCGCGCCCGTCGCGGAAGACGTAGCGTGCACGCTCGGGGCTGCCGGGGCCGGCCTTCAGCGCCTCCTGGAACCACGGGTGCTGGTCGGAGGAGTGGTTCGGGACCAGGTCGACGATCACGCGGATGCCGCGGGCGTGCGCCTGCGCGAGCATCTCGTCGAAGTCGGCGAGGGTGCCGAATAGCGGGTCCACGTCGCGGTAGTCGGCGACGTCGTAGCCGGCGTCGTGCTGCGGGCTGGTCATGAACGGGCTCAGCCAGATCGCGTCGATCCCGAGGTCCTTGAGCGAGTCCAGACGGCTGGTGATGCCGGGCAGGTCGCCGATGCCGTCACCGGACGCGTCGGCGAAGGAGCGGGGGTAGATCTGGTAGATGACCGCACTGCGCCACCACTCGGAACCGGGGGCTGCGATCTGTTCAAGCTGTGCCATGGGAACAGGCTAGTGCAAACGCTTACATTCCCGCCAGACAGGGCATCGAATCGGTTCGGCAGGCGTGTCGGCGAGCACACGGAGGCGCGGAGTTGCAACGGGGAGTAGGGTGACGGCATCCGAGGAGTGGAGGCTGTCATGGTTCCCGAGATCAACTACTGGGCGGTGCTGCTGGCCACCGCCTCGAGCATGCTCGTCGGCTCCGTCTGGTACGCGCCGAAGGTGTTCGGCACGCGCTGGTCGCAGCTGGCGAATGTCGACATGGACAGGCCGGCGTCGAGCGCGACGATGCCCATCATCACCACCGTGATCGTGAGCTTCATCACCGCATGGGTGCTCGCCGGAGCATCCGCCATCGCCTGGCACTTCTACGGCGGGTCGTTCCTCTGGGGCGCGATCGTCACCGGGGTCACGCTCTGGGCCGGGTTCACCGCGGCGCGGTTCATCACGCACGACGCGTTCGAGGGACGCTCGACGAAGCTCACGACCCTCAACATCGCGCACGAGCTCGTGACGGTCGTGGTGATGGCGGTGCTGATCGGCGTCTGGCCCCCGGCCGGGATCTGACGTTCCCGGCCTCGCCGTCGGCCAGGTCTGACGCCGCACCGGGACACGAGTCCGGGCCCGCCCCCGGGGAAGGGGACGGGCCCGGACTGCTGTCAGGCGAAGATCACTCCGCCGGGTTGGCGACCGAGATCGTCATCGTGCCGCCGGTGTTCTGGTCCGTGACGGTGATCGTCACGCCGTGTCCGGCGACGAGGACGCCCCCGAGCGGGTTGGCCTCGTCGTAGAAGGCGTCGGTGACGCTGTCGTCGAACGTGGCCGTCTGCATGCCGGGGGTCGAGCTCGCGGCGAGAGTGTCGACGGTCGCCTTCTTGCCGTGGCCGACGGTGACCTCCTTGTGCAGGCTCACGCTGTCCAGCGGGTTCAGGCCGAACGCGGCGTCGAACGGCTGGCGCCGGTTGCTCGGCATCGTCCCGTCCGGATACATGATCGGCACCGCGTTGGCGTCGACCGGCAGCGCCAGGCCATGGCCGAGGTGCTCGATCGTGTTGTTGTCGCTGTACGACTCGTCGACCGCCCAGACCACCATGCCGTCCTGGAACGGGAAGTGCTCCACCCAGTCCGGCGCGGTGATGCCCTTGCTGAACTGGTACGGCCCCGTCTGCAGCGTGGTGTCGTAGCCGACGTACGTGCGGTTCTCGGCGAGGTAGTAGCGGTCGCCGGATGCCGTCGAGGTGCCGTCGCTGAGAGCGAAGCCGCCCGCGGCGGTCCAGCCGTTCTCACCGCCCTCCGCATCGTCGGTGAACAGGGTGGTGCCGCCGCTCTTCACGACGATGTCGTCGATGAAGGCGCCCGCGAGGTGCACGCCGCCGTCGCTCTGGTAGCGGAAGCGGAACTGCGTGTCGGCGCTGCCGCCGGGCACCGAGTACCGGAGCGTCTTCCAGCGCCCGTCCGAGCTGTCGCTGATCGGGCTCCCCGCAGACGTCCACTCCGCACCGCCGTCGGTCGAGTACTCGGCGTACAGGTAGTCGTAGCCGGCCTCGATGTCGTACCAGGCGCTCGCGCTGACCGTCGCCGACCGCACCGCACTGAGATCCAGCGTCCGGGTGAGGGTGGTGTTCAGGTCGTCGGCGCTGGAGGTCCACCAGGCGTGCCCGCCGGCGAGGTCGACGACGGTGCTCGTCGTCTCCACGTCGGGGACGTCGACCACGAGGGCCTGGTCCTGACCGTCGACCTGCAGTGCGGCGGGGCTCAGGGTGTACGTGCCGCCCTCGCCGGGGCTCACGATGCTGTAGTCGAGCCAGCCGAGCTGCAGCTTCTCCCAGGGACCCATGTAGTTCGGCGTCGTCCCGATGTCCTCGGTGCCGTGGCCGAGCCACGAGCCGCTGGACATGAGCGTCCAGAACGCGCTCGAGTTCTCGCCGCCCGCCGTGTCGTAGAAGTCGGGAAGGCCGAGGTCATGGGCGTACTCGTGCGCGAAGACGCCGAGTCCGCCGTTCTCCGCCTCGACCGTGTAGTCGCCGATCCAGATGCCGCTGTCGCCGATCTGGGCGCCGCCGAACTCGGCCCCGGCCGGACCGGTCACGCCGAAGTCCGTCTGGTTCACGTACCAGCGGTGCGACCAGATGGCGTCCTCGCCCTGCGCGCCGCCGCCTGCGTCCTCGCCCTCGCCGGCGTGCACGGCCTGGAAGTGGTCGATGTAGCCGTCCGGCTCGTCGAACTCGCCGTCGTTGTCGTGGTCGTAGCGGTCCCAGACGTCGAAGGACTGCAGCTCCGCGAGCACTTCCGCCGCCGGGCGGCCCGCGTCGAGCTGGGCCTGGTACCAGGCGTTCGCGGCGTCCGCGATGAACTGCCAGGCGCCGCCGTAATCCTCGATGGTGTTGTCTCCGTAGGTGGACGCGTTGCCGGGCACCTGGACCCAGTCGCTGACGGATCCGTCGACGGTGTAGTTGCCGGAGGACTGCTTCGAGTAGAAGTCGGCCATCGACTCGCCGTCGCCGAAGAACAGCGTCTCGTAGTACTCGGTGGTGAAGTCGGCCCGCCAGTGCGTGCTGTTGTTCACGATGCGATCCGGCTCGGGGATCTCGTTGTGCAGCGGACCCGGCTCCGTGCCGAGCTTGCCGCTGCCCTGGTCTCCGAACTCGGCGAGGATGGTGAACAGCCGGCCGGTTCCGGTGACGGCCGCCTCGTAGTACTTGTCGCCCTCGGCGTTGAGGGCGACGACGCCGTCCTCGTTCGGGGAGGCCTGGCCGGAGAGGATCAGGCGCTGGGCGGCCTTGCGCCGTTCGTTCTGCCTGTCGGTCAGCGGGCCGGGGCGGTTGTCGGATCGCTGCGCCGATGCTCCGTCCGAGGTGGGCCCGTCACCCGATGGTGCGGCCGTGGCCGGGGGGACCACCATGGCGCCGGCGATGAGGGTCGCACCTGTGGCGGCTGCGGCGATGATGCCGCGGGTACGTCGTTTCACGTTCACTCCTTTGTGCGCTGGCCCGGGATCGCCGGGCACGACGGGGCCAAAGTAACACGCGGGAGGGCTCGCCGGAATGGCGAGTTCCGGCTCGTTAACCGGGGTTGTGCGGGCAAGCACAGGAATCCGCAGATGGGGTCGCGGAATACCGGTTCACGGGCATCCGGGGGTTCTCCGGAACACGGGAGATCGGATGCCGTCGGCGCCGCAGCGCCGCGGAGGAAGCTCAGGCCGCGACGCGCGCGACCGCGGCGATCGCGCTCGCGAAGAAGCCGAGGCCGTCGACGCCCGAGCGCATCGCAGCCGCGGTGTCCGGCCCGAAGCCGGCCTCCGTGGCGTGCTCGGGGTGCGGCATCAGGCCGACGACGTTGCCCGCCTCGTTGGTGAGACCGGCGATGTCGCGCAGCGATCCGTTCGGGTTCACGCCCGCGTAGCGGAACGCGACGAGACCCTCGCCCTCGAGGCGGTCGAGGGTCTCCTCGTCGGCGATGTAGCCGCCCTCGCCGTTCTTCAGCGGGATGACGATCTCCTGGCCCTTGCGGAACGCGTTCGTCCAGGCGGTGTCGGCGTTCTCGACCGTGAGCTTCTGGTCGCGGCGCACGAAGTGCTGGTGGTCGTTGCGGATCAGCCCGCCGGGCAGCAGGTGCGCCTCGACCAGCATCTGGAACCCGTTGCAGATGCCGAGGATGGGCATGCCCTTCGCGGCGGCATCCTTCACCTCGGCCATGATCGGCGAGAGCGCGGCGATCGCGCCGGAGCGCAGGTAGTCGCCGTAGCTGAAGCCGCCGGGGAGCACGAGCGCGTCGACGCCCTCGAGGTCGTGGGAGCCGTGCCAGAGGGCGACGGGCTCTGCGCCGGCGAGACGCACCGCGCGCTGGGCGTCGCGGTCGTCCAGCGATCCGGGCCAGGTGATGACCCCGATGCGGACGGTCATTCGGCGACCTCGATGCCGACCACGTCCTCGATCACGGAGTTGGAGAGCACCTCGTCGGCGACGCGCTTGGCCTCGGCGAGCAGCTCGTCGGTGACCTCGCCCTCGACGGTGAGCTCGAAGCGCTTGCCGATGCGGACGTCGGTGAAGCCCTCGACGCCCAGGCGGGCGAACGCGCCGGAGACGGCCTTCCCCTGCGGGTCGAGCAGTTCGGACTTGGGCATGACGTCGACGACGATGGTGGGCATGAACGGCTCCGGAAGTCGCGGGCGGACGGGCGCGTCCAGTCTACCGGGACTTCTCGCCGCACCTCGCCGGAGCGTCGACGCCCCCCCGTGAGCGTCCACGCCCCACCGGAACGTCGGCGGTCAGATGGGGCGTCGGTGAAGAAGAGCGCGGCGGGTTCAGGCGCGGAAGACGGTGTGCAGATCGCCGACGAGCTCGCGGCCGCCGAGGCCGTCGATCTCGAACAGGACCGAGATCCCGGCGACGCGGCCGCCGAGGCGCTCGACGAGCTCGCGGCCGGCGGCGAGGGTGCCTCCGGTGGCGAGGACGTCGTCGATGAGGAGCACACGCGACCCGACGGGGAGGTCGTCGTGCATCTCGATCGTCGCGGTGCCGTACTCGAGGGCGTAATCGACGGATGCCGCCGGCCGCGGCAGCTTGCCCGCCTTGCGGATCGGGATGAGGCCGACGCCCGCGGCGATCGCGGCGGCGCCGGCGAGCAGGAACCCGCGCGCCTCGATGCCGGCGACCACGTCGAACTCTCCGGCGAACGGCGCGACGATCGCCTCGGTCGTCGCGCGCAGGGCCTCGGCGTCGGCGAGCAGCGGAGTGATGTCGCGGAACACGATGCCCGGCTGCGGGTAGTTCGGGATGCTGCGGATCAGCGACTCGGCGCGGGCGAGGGCGGGGGAGAGTTCGGTGTCGGGCACCGGACAAGGCTACGCGCCCGGCATCCGATCGGCATCCGCCCCGCCCGCCGCCCGGCCGCCCGGCACCCGCCGCCGGGCTGCCCGCCGGCTCGGCGACGATCCGCGGACACGACGACGATTCACGGATGCTTCGCGGTCGATGGCACCGTGAATCGTCACCCCCTCCGCGAATCGTCCCGGCCGCGCAGAGCGCTTGACAGTTGTGGGAGCGCTCCCATAGAGTGACTCCCCAGTTTGTGGGAGCGCTCCCACAGCTCCGGAAGACCCCATCCACAGCACGACCCTGCACAAAGGAGTGACCCGTGAACACACGTGCCCGCAACCGGATGCTGGCGACCGCCGCCGCGGCATCCGTCACCGCCATCGCCCTCGCCGGCTGCGCGTCCGGCGACGCCGGCGCCGCCGACCCGGACGGCGAGATCACGCTGACCGTCGCGACGTTCAACGACTTCGGCTACACCGACGAGCTCCTCCAGGAGTACATGGACGAGCACCCGAACGTGAAGATCGTGCACAACCGTGCGGCGACCAGCAACGAGGCCCGCGAGAACTACTTCCAGAAGCTCGGCAAGAGCGGCCTCGCCGACATCGAGGCGATCGAGGTCGACTGGCTGCCGGAGGTCATGCAGTACGCCGACCTGCTCGCGCCGGTCGACGAGTCGCTCAAGGACCGCTGGCTGGACTGGAAGACGGATGCCGCCACCGACAAGGACGGCAACCTCATCGGCTACGGCACCGACATCGGCCCGGAGGGCGTCTGCTACCGCAGCGACCTGTTCGCCGCCGCGGGCCTGCCCACCGATCGCGAAGAGGTCGCCGCGCTCCTCGAGGGCGACTGGGACACCTACTTCGAGCTCGGCGAGCAGTACACCGCCGCCACCGGCAAGGCGTTCTTCGACTCCGCCGGCGGCACCTACCAGGGCATGATCAACCAGGTCGAGGCCGCCTACGAGGACCCGGAGTCCGGCGAGATCATCGCAACCGGCAACGACGAGGTGAAGGACATCTACGAGCAGGTGCTCGAGGCCTCGGCCACGCAGTCCGCGCACCTCGGCCAGTGGTCCGACGACTGGTTCGCCGGCCTCTCCAACGGCGCCTTCGCCACCATGCTCTGCCCCGGCTGGATGCTCGGAGTCATCGAGGGCAACGCCGAGGGCGTCACCGGCTGGGACATCGCGAACGCGTTCCCGAACGGCGGCGGCAACTGGGGCGGCTCGTACCTCACGGTGCCCGCGAACGGGAAGAACGTCGAGGCGGCGCAGGAGTTCGCCGACTGGCTGACCGACCCCGCGCAGCAGGTCAAGGCGTTCGAGAACGCGGGGACCTTCCCGAGCCAGAACGACGCGCTCAGCGACGACACGCTCCTCGGCGCCACCAACGCGTTCTTCGCAGACGCCCCCACCGGGCAGATCCTCTCCGAGCGCGCGCAGGCCGTGACCGTCGCGCCGTTCAAGGGCGAGTTCTACTTCCAGATCAACGACGCGATGCAGAAGGCCCTCACCCGCGTCGAGGAGGGCACGCAGGACGCGGACACCTCCTGGAAGCAGTGGGTCTCCGAGGTCGAGGCGATCAAGTAGCCGACGTGACCGGCCCCTCCTTCCACGGAGGGGCCGGTCCCGATCCGAGGACCGACATGACCACAGCATCCGCCGCGCCGACCAGGCGCCTGGGCTTCGGCCAGCGCCTGTCGCGCTGGGACGTCAAGCTCTCCCCGTACCTCTACATCTCCCCGTTCTTCCTGCTCTTCCTCGTGGTGGGGCTGTTCCCGATCGCGTACACCGCGGTGATCTCCTTCATGGACTGGGATCAGGTGCGCGGCTCCGGCACCTTCATCGGCTTCGATCAGTACGCCTACGTGCTGAGCCAGCCGAAGTTCTGGATCGCGCTGCGCAACACGTTCAGCATCTTCCTGCTGTCGAGCATCCCGCAGCTCATCGCGGCCGTCGTCATCGCGGCGATGCTCGACCAGAACATCCGAGCCAAGACCTTCTGGCGGATGGGCGTGCTCGTGCCGTACGTGGTCGCGCCCGTGGCGGTGGCGCTGATCTTCTCGAACCTGTTCGGCGACAAGTACGGCCTCATCAACACCCTCCTCGCCCAGATCGGTGCGGGGCCGGTGAACTGGCACTCGAACGCCTTCGCCAGCCACGTCGCGATCGCCACCATGGTGAACTTCCGCTGGACCGGCTACAACACCCTCATCCTGCTCGCGGCGATGCAGGCGATCCCGCGGGACTACTACGAGGCGGCCACCGTCGACGGCGCGGGCAGGGTGCGCCAGTTCTTCGCGATCACGCTGCCGAGCCTGCGCCCCACCCTCATCTTCGTCATCATCACCTCGACGATCGGCGGCCTGCAGATCTTCGACGAACCGCGCATGTACGACCAGTACGGAACCGGGGGCTCCAACAGCCAGTGGCTGACGATCACGCTGTACCTCTACAACATCGGCTGGGGGGAGTGGAACTTCGGGCGCGCCTCGGCGCTCGCCTGGATCCTGTTCCTCATCGTGCTCGTGATCGGCGTGATCAACCTGCTCGTCACCCGCGCCCTGGTGCGCGGAGAAGGGAAGAGGTCATGACCGTCATCGAGAGGGCGGATGCCGAGGCCCCGGCATCCTCCGAGCGATCGCGCTCGTCGCAGCCGCGGGTTGGAAGGCCCCGCCGCGTGCGCGGAACCCGGCCAGGCTGGGTCGTCTACGGGAGCCTGGCGATCGTGCTGCTCGGCAGCGTGTTCCCCTTCTACTGGTCCTTCCTCATCGGCTCCGGAGACGCCTACACGATCCGCGACCCGGAGATGTCGTGGATCCCTGGCGGCAACTTCTGGTCGAACGCCCTCGCCGTCATGAACGACCCGGCGGTGAACTTCTGGCGGGCGCTGTGGAACTCGGTCTACACCTCCGCGCTCATCGCGGCATCCGTGGTCTTCTTCTCCACGCTGGCCGGCTGGGCCTTCGCGAAGCTGAGGTTCAAGGGCCGCGGCTGGCTGCTGGCGTTCGTCGTCGGCACGATGGCCGTCCCCACGCAGCTGGGCGTCGTGCCGCTGTACGTGCTGTTCAGCGAACTGGGCTGGACCGGCAGCACCGGTGCGGTGATCATCCCCGCGCTCACCAGCGCCTTCGGGGTGTTCTGGATGACGCAGTACCTCACCCAGGCCGTCCCCGACGAGCTCATCGAGGCGGCGCGCATGGACGGGGCATCCTCGTTCCGCACCTTCTGGACGATCGGCCTCCCCGCTGCCCGCCCCGCCGCCGCGATGCTCGCGCTGTTCACCTTCGTGTCGAGCTGGAACAACTTCTTCTGGCCGTTCATCGTGCTCGACCGTCAGGACCCCACCCTCCCCGTGGCGCTCTCGCTGCTCCAGTCGAACCACTTCGTCGACTACTCGATCGTCCTCGCCGGCGTGCTGCTCTCGACCATTCCGCTCCTGCTCCTCTTCGTGGTCGCAGGCAAGCAGCTGGTCAGTGGCATCATGCAGGGTGCGGTGAAAGGATGACCCCCATGACGCGCACCTTCCCCGAGGGCTTCCTGTTCGGCGCCGCGACCGCGGCCTATCAGATCGAGGGAGCCGCCTTCGTGGACGGACGCACGGCCTCCATCTGGGACGCGTTCTCGCGCGTGCCGGGAGCCGTGATCGGCGGGGACACCGGCGACGTCGCCTGCGACCACTATCACCGCTACCGCGAGGACGTGGCCCTGATGAAGGAGCTCGGCCTGCAGACCTACCGCTTCTCCACCTCGTGGTCGCGGGTGCGCCCGGACGGCGGAGCGGTGAACCGGCAGGGGGTGGACTTCTACAGCCGGCTCGTCGACGAGATGCTCGACGCCGGCATCCTGCCCTGGCTGACCCTGTACCACTGGGACATGCCGCAGGCGCTCGAGGAGAAGGGCGGGTGGACGAGCCGCGACACCGTCGAGCGCTTCGTCGAGTACGCGCTCACCATGCACGACGCCCTCGGCGACCGGGTGCAGCACTGGACGACCCTGAACGAGCCGTGGTGCTCCTCGTTCCTCTCATACACGGCCGGCGTGCACGCCCCCGGGCGCACCGACATCGGCGACGGGCTGCTCGCCGCGCATCACCTGCTGCTCGCGCACGGGCGCACCGTGCAGGAGCTGCGCGCCCGCGACGCGTCCCTCGACCTCGGCATCACGCTGAACCTCACCGTCGCCGACCCGGCCGACGTCGACGACCCCGCCGACGTCGACGCCGCGCGCCGCATCGACGGGCAGTTCAACGGCTGGTTCCTCTCGCCGGTGTTCCACGGCGAGTACCCGAGCGATGTCGTCCGCGACATCCGCGAGGTCGACGGCGACGCGATCAGCCGCTGGCAGGATGCCGTGCACGACGGCGATCTCGACATCATCTCCACGCCGCTGGATGCGCTGGGCATCAACTACTACCACGGCGAGCTCCTCTCCGGGCATCCGCAGGGAGACGCGGGCGGGACTCCGCACGATGGCGATCAGTCCGCCGGCGCCCGGGCGACGGCCTCGCCGTTCCCCGCCGCAGGCGATGTGCACTGGGTCGAGCGCGGACTGCCCCGCACCGCGATGGACTGGGAGGTGCAGCCCGAGGGGCTCACGCGCCTGCTGAAGCGGGTCGCCGAGGACTACGCCGGCGACGTGCCGCTCTATGTCACGGAGAACGGGGCCGCCTACGACGACGTCGTGGTCGACGGGAGGGTGCCGGATGCCGACCGCACGGCGTTCCTGCGCGACCATCTCGCGGCGACGCTCGACGCCCTGGACGCGGGCGTGGACGTGCGCGGCTACTTCTACTGGTCGCTGATGGACAACTACGAGTGGGCGTGGGGGTACGACAAGCGGTTCGGCATCGTCCGCGTCGACTACGAGACCCAGGAGCGCACCGTGAAGGACTCGGGGCGGGAGTACGCGCGCATCATCGCCGCGCGCGCTCTCTGACGGCGTCCGTGCGTTTCGAGTCGCGCGGATGACCGTATCCTGGGCCTGGATGCAGCCATCTGCGCGATTCGAACGATGACGGGGGACCGATGGGCAGGGCGACGATCGAAGAGGTCGCGGCGGCGGCAGGCGTGTCCCGATCCACGGTCTCGCGGGTGGTGAACGGATCCACCGCGGTGAGCCCCGAGGCGCTCGCCGCCGTGCGCCGTGCCATCGACGAGCTGAACTACGTCCCCAACAGGGCGGCCCGCTCGCTGGCCTCCCGGCAGACGCACGCGATCGCGCTGATCGTCCCCGAGGACACCACGCGGTTCTTCGGCGACCCGTTCTTCGGGGCGATCGTCGCCGGGATCAGCGCGCGGATCACCCGGACCGACTACATCCTGAACCTGCTGATCGCGAGCGACGACCCCGGCGCGAAGATGACGTCCTTCGTGCGCAACGGCGGTGTCGACGGGGCGATCATCGTGTCGCACCACACGAGCGATTCCTTCGTCGACCGCATCGCGGAAGCGGTGCCGGTGGTGTTCGGAGGGCGGCCGGTGCAGGCTCGCCCCGGCGACTACGTGGTCGACGTCGACAACGTGATCGGCGGCCGGATCGCCACGCAGCGGCTCATCGACCGGGGATGCCGGAGGATCGCCACCGTCTCCGGCTCGCTCACCATGCCCGCCGCCGTCGACCGTCTGCAGGGCTTCCGCGAAGCGGCCGCAGCCGGCGGGCTGCAGCGGGTGGCCGAGATCGACGGCGGGTTCACAGAGGAGGGCGGTGCGGATGCCGCCCGTCGCCTGCTCGCGAGCGGCGAGCTCCCCGATGGGATCTTCGTCGCGAGCGACCTCATGGCCCGCGGCGTGCTGCATGTGCTCCGCGGAGCCGGCGTGCGCGTGCCCGGCGACGTCGCGATCGTGGGCTTCGACGATTCGCAGATCGCGCTCAGCGTGGATCCGCCGCTGACGACGGTGCGGCAGCCGATGTACGCGCAGGGGGAGACGATGGCGTCGGTGCTGCTCGACGTTCTGGCTGGCCGGGATGCGGAGCGCGTGACCATCCTGCCGACCGAGCTGGTCGTTCGCGCCTCCGCCTGACAGCGAGTCCCTCCGTCGGCCGGACTGTCCTTGACAGGTCGCTCAGGGCCGTCGAGACTGTTCCGTGGGAGCGCTCCCACGCACGATGAAGTGACCACCGAAAGGAACCGATGCAGATTCCATCCCCGCTGCGACGCGCCGCGCTCGTGGCTGTCGCCCTCCTCGCCATCAGCCCGCTCGCCGCAGCCGCGGCGCCTCCCGGCAATCCGCTCGACGAGGATGCTCCCCTCTGGGTCAACCCGCGGAGCACCACCCTGAAAGCCGCCGAGGGCCTCACCGGAGACGCCCGTGAGGATGCTCTGCTCCTCGCATCGGTGCCGAGTGCGTCGTGGCTCACCGGCGGCACCGCGAACGAGGTGAAGCGCGACGTCAGGCGACTGGTCGCCGGTGCGCATTCCGACGCGGCCGTCCCGGTGCTGGTCGCGTACAACCTCCCCTTCCGGGACTGCTCGCAGTACTCCTCGGGAGGTGCGCGATCCGCGGCGGAGTACCGGGCCTGGATCGACGCCTTCGCCAAGGGGATCGGGAACAAGGACGCCGTGGTCATCCTCGAGCCGGACGGCCTCGGGATCATCCCGTGGCACACGACCGCCTCCGGCGAGCTGGAATGGTGCCGGCCCGCCGAGGCTGATCCGGAGACTGCCGCCACCGAGCGCTACGAGATGCTCGAACACGCCGTCGACGTGCTGTCGGCCCTGCCCCGCACCGCGGTCTACCTCGACGGCACGCTCTCCGCGTGGCTCAACGTCGGCGACATCTCGGGACGTCTGATCGAGGCGGGCGTCGAGCGGGCCGACGGATTCTTCCTCAACGTCTCGAACTACTCGCTGACGGAGCGCGAGATCGCGTACGGCACCTGGATCTCCCGCTGCATCGATCTGGCGCTGCACGCGTCACGGGACACGGCCTCGTGCCCCAGTCAGTTCCACCCGGCCGACCCCGGCGACTTCTCGACCTGGCCCCTCACGGACGCGGCCTTCGACCAGGCGTACGCTGAGGCGGGACTCGTGCCGGACGAGGCGCGCCAGCCGCACTTCGTGATCGACACCAGCCGCAACGGCGTCGGGACCTGGACTCCGACCGAGGTCTACCCGGATCCGCAGGTGTGGTGCAACCCGCCCGACCGCGGTCTCGGCGCACGGCCGACGACGAGCACGGGTCACGCGCTGATCGACGCGTATCTCTGGATCAAGGTGCCCGGCGAGTCCGACGGCGAGTGCTACCGCGGCACCGGAGGTCCCGAGGACCCGGCGCGGGGCGCCGTGGATCCGCCGGCAGGGCACTGGTTCACCGAGATGGCGGACGAGCTCATCGACAACGCCGTCCCGGCGATCGCGCACGGAGGATGATCGCGCGATGACGGACGCGGGGCCCGGTCGTGATCGACCGGGCCCCGCTGCTTCGACGACGCTCAGGAGAGCGGTGTCAGTTCCCGTAGAGGGCGACGACGCCGGCGCGGTCGGCGCTGGTCATCGACAGGTCGTCGGAGGTGCCGTTGCACTGCGGGTAGTGCATGATCGACGAGGAGTCGTACGGCGTGAGCGGACGCCAGTTGCTGTCCTCGAAGCAGGTGCCCGACTCGGGGCGGGTGTGCTCGTGGCGGAAGCCGAGGACGTGGCCGAGCTCGTGGCCGAGGATGTTGGTCGGGGTCCAGGAGCCGGAGGACCAGATCGAGTCGTCGATGAGGACGTTCTGCTGGCGGTCCGGCGTGCTCGGGAAGAACGCCCTGGCGATGTACTGCGAGGTCTGCACCGGCTCGACCGAGAACACGATCGACTTGTTCCGCGTCGTGCAGTTGCCGTCGGCGCTGCCGACGTACACGAAGTTGATCTTCGAGGAGGCGGACTCCCAGAGCGCCGCGCCGCTGGCCATCGCGCTGACGACGTCGGCGTGACGCGAGCCGAACTTCGTGCTGACGCAGTAGGTGAGGTTGCTCACCTGCGAGGCCGACCACTTGTCGTCGGCGCCGTTGACGGTGTTGACGATGAGGCCGTCGGTCGACGTGTCGGGGCCGTTGAGCATGAAGTCGTAGAACTTCTTCAGCTCGCCCTGGGTGGAGATCACCTCGTCTCCGTTGACGATGTAGCTGCCGTCGACATCCCGGTAGGTCGACGCCGCGAACTCCTGGTAGGAGGGGACGTCGGCGTCATCGGCGGTGGGGGTCGCAGCGGATGCCGGGATGGCGGCGCCGATGCAGAGTGCGGCTGCCGCGGTGGCGGCGAGCGCGAATGTTCTCGTGAGTCGCAAAACAGTGATCCTTCTGTGCAGAGCGATGACCACCCGCCGGGTCGGCGAGCAGGCTCCGGCCACGGCGGGGCTTCCTTGCTCCACCGATCGTGCCGAAGCCCGCTCACGGTAACCGCCGTGTTTACTCGAGGTCAAGAGGGCTCGCGGCGCGCCGAGCACTTTTTGCACTCAGGTGAGAAATGCCCGGGGCTCGCCTGCCCGAAAGTCGCGGCATCTCTCGCCGGATGTCGGATGGCGGGGGACGTCCCGTCCGTGCGAAGACTCCCCGGAGGGCCTCGACCGCCCTGCATGGGGGCACACTGGTGACATGGCGGCCATCGACCTGAACTCGGATCTCGGAGAGAACGTCCCCGACCGCGTGGTCGGCGACGACGTCGCCATGCTCGAGATCGTCACCAGCGCGAACGTGTCCTGCGGCTTCCACGCCGGCAGCCCCGAGGGCATCAGGGAGACGCTCGCCGCCGCGGTGGCCCGCGGCGTCGTGATCGGCGCGCACCCCGGCTACCGCGACTACGAGAACTTCGGCCGGGTCGACGTCGACGTCGATCCGGCGACGCTCCAGGCCGAGGTGGAGTACCAGCTCGGCGCGCTGACCGGTCTGGCCTCGGCGGTCGGCGGTGAGGTCGCCTATGTGAAGCCGCACGGGGCGCTGTACAACAGGATCGCTCGCGACGAGATCCAGGCCGCGGCCGTGGTGGCCGCGGTCAGGGCCGTCGATCCGCGCCTCGTGCTGCTGGGGCTTGCCGGGAGCGTCGTGCTGGAGGTCGCCGAGCGCGTGGGACTCCGCGTCGCCTCGGAGGCGTTCGCCGACAGGGCGTACCTGCCGGACGGCGGGCTCGTTCCGCGCAGCGTCGAGGGCGCTGTGCTGCACGATGCCGGAGCCGTCGCCGAGCGGATGCTGCGCCTGGCCGGTGAGGGCGTGGTCCGTGCGATCGACGGCACGGACGTGCGCGTGGATGCGCAGTCGATCTGCGTGCATGGCGACAGCCCCGGCGCGGTCGCGATGGCGGCGGAGACCCGGCGGATGCTGCAGTCCGCCGGCGTCGTCATCGAGCCGTTCGCCGGCCGCGGGGCGTGAGCCGATGCGCGTCCTCACGGCATCCGATCGGGCGCTGCTCGTCGAGGCCGCCGACCTCGACGAGGCGATGCGGATCCATCTCGGTGCGGCCGGGCTCCCCGGTGTCGTCGAGCGGGTGCCGGGCGCGCGCACGGTGCTGGTGCGCTTCGATCCGCTGCAGGTGTCGGCGCAGGAGCTTACCGAGCTGCTGCGCGGAATCCCCGCGGATGCCGTGCTGCCGGTCCCGTCGCGGGCGGTGACGATACCCGTGCGATACGACGGCGAGGACCTCGCCGCGGTCGCCGACCTCCTCGGCTTCACGGCGGAGGAGGTGGTGGCTCGGCACCTCGCGGCCGAGTGGCGCGTCGCGTTCTCCGGCTTCGCTCCCGGGTTCGGCTACCTCGTCGGCTCGGATCCGCTGTTCGACGTACCGCGCCGCTCGTCGCCGCGCACCCGCGTGCCGGCGGGATCGGTCGGGCTGGCCGGTCCCTTCACTGGCGTCTATCCGCGTGAGAGCCCCGGCGGCTGGCAGCTGATCGGACAGACGGACGCCGCGATGTGGGACGTCGACCGCGATCCACCGGCGCTGCTGTCGCCGGGCACGGTGGTCCGCTTCGCACGGGCCGAGCGGGACGGCCCCCCGATCGTCGCGCCTTCGCTCGCCGCGCGAGCGAGCGCCCACGACCGCGGGGAAGCGTCCGATGCTGCCATCGAGGTCGTCCACCCGGGTCTCCAGCTACTCGTGCAGGACCGCGGGCGCCCCGGGCACGCCGCTCTCGGCGTCTCGGCCTCCGGCGCCGCCGACCGCACCGCCCTCGGCGACGCGAACCGGGCCGTCGGAAACGGTCGCGGCGCCGCCGTGCTGGAGAACGTCGGCGGCGCGGTGCTGCGGGTGCGCGGCTCCGCGGTGCTCGCGGTTGCCGGCGCCGTCGGAGGCCTCATCGTCACGGATGCCGCCGGCGATGAGCGGCCGGTCCCGCACGGCGCCCCCTTCGGCATGTCGAGTGGCGACGCGCTGCACCTCGAGCCGCCGGTGCGCGGACTCCGGTACGTGATCGCGGCCCGCGGCGGCATCCGCGGCGAGCTCGCCCTCGGCAGCCGTGCGACGGACACGCTCGCCGGTCTCGGCCCGGCGCCGCTCGCGGCCGGCGACGTCGTCGGGATCGGGGACGGTGCCCCGCACGCGGTCGAGCCCGACGCGGTGCCGCGGACGCTGCCGGCATCCGGTGATCTCGTCGACCTCGAGATCACGCTGGGACCGCGCGCGGACTGGTTCACCGAGGGCGCCCTGCGCACCCTCGCCGAGCAGGAGTGGGAGGTCACGCCGCGGTCCGACCGGGTCGGCATCCGGCTCCGCGGACCGGTGCCGCTCGAGCGCGCGATCACCGGGGAGCTGCCGAGCGAGGGCGCGGTCACCGGAGCGATCCAGGTGCCGCCGGACGGGCAGCCGGTGCTGTTCCTCGCGGATCATCCTCTGACCGGCGGGTACCCGATCGTCGGCGCCCTCACCGACCGCTGCCTCGACCTCGCCGCACAGCTGCCGCCGGGCGCCCGCATCCGCTTCCGCGTCGCCCCGTCGAGTAGCCGATCGGCTGATGCCGCAGGGCGCGGTTCGTCCCTAGGCTGACCGTGATGGACACGATGGACGGCGCCCGCGGCATCCTCGCCCCCGTGCGGTTCGGGCGGATGCTGCGCTCCGTGCTGCTCGCGATGATCGCGGTGTGCGGAATCCGCTACGTGCTCCGGCACGACGACTCGGCGATGATGGTGCCGGTCCTCGCCGGGGCCGTCGTGCTCGCGGCGGTGGCCGCCGTGCAGGGCCTCGTGCCGCGCCGCGGCGCCTGGCCCGCGGCCTGGACGCTCGTGGCGGTGGCCGCCTGGGTGGCGCTCACCCTCACCGCCCCCTCCTTCGCCTGGTGCGCCGTGCCCCTCGCCTTCGCGGTGCTGCAGATCCTCCCGTTCTGGCCGGCGAGCGCGGTCGTGGCCGGGATGACCGCCGTGGTGGTCGTCGCTGAGCTGCGCCTCGCCGCCGACGTCGACCCCACGATCGTCGCCGGTCCCATCGGCATCGCCGTCGCGACGATCGTCGCCTACCGGGCCCTCGACCGGGAGGCGCGCGCACGTCAGCAGCTCCTCGACGAGCTCACGGCGACCCAGGCCGAGCTCGCCGCCGCCGAGCACCGCGCCGGTGCTCTCGCCGAGCGGGCCCGGCTCTCCCGCGAGATCCACGACTCCGTCGGGCAGGACCTCTCCAGCATCAACCTCCTGCTCCAGGCCGCGCAGCAGCAGTGGGATCGGCGCCCCGACGAGGCGCGCGCCCAGGTGCGCACGGCCGCCGACTCCGCCCGCGAGGGCCTCGACGAGGTGCGCCGGGTCGTGCGCGACCTCGCCCCGGCCGAGCTGGACGGCGCCGCGGGATCCCTCCCGGACGCGATCCGGCGGGTGGTGGCGGATGCCGTCGGCGTCGACGCCTCGTTCCGCAGCCACGGCGCCGTCGCCGATGTGCCGCTGCCGGTCGCCGCGGCCGTCATCCGCACGGTGCGCGGCGCGCTCGCGAACGTCGCCGAGCACGCGCAGGCCACCCGTGTCGTCGTGAGCCTCACCGCGCAGCCCGACGAGCTGCGGCTCGACATCCGCGACGACGGGGTGGGGTTCGACGCCCGCCCCGCAGCCCGCCGCGAGCGCGCGGGCCAGCGTCACCGTCAGGGTCGCGGGCACGGGCTCACCGGCATCGAGGAGCGCATCGCCGCGCTCGGCGGGACGCTCGAGATCGAGAGCGCTCCGGGTGAGGGAACGACGCTGTCCGCGGTCTTCCCGGCGTCGGTTCTGGCCGGCGGCTCCGACTCGTCGGTGTTCGGCGAGGGCGCGTTCGGCGAGGGCGCGTCCGCTGATGGCGCGTTCGGCGAGGACGCGTTCGGCGGGAGCGGGCAGGCGCGGCCGGCTCCTGGAGCATGAGAGGAATCCGATGACCCTGCGACTGGTGCTGGTCGACGACCACCCCGTGGTGCGTGCGGGCCTGCGCGCGCTGATCGAATCGAGCGAGGATCTGCAGGTGGTCGGCGAGGCCGGCGACGCAGCGTCGGCGGTCGCCGTGGTCGCCGCGGAGAGCCCTGACGTCGTGCTCATGGACCTGAGCCTCGGCGACGGCGTCGGCGGCATCGAGGCGACCCGACGCCTCACCGCGCTCGACGATCCGCCCGCCGTGCTCGTCCTCACGACCTACGACACCGAGTCCGACATCCTCAGGGCGCTGGATGCCGGCGCCCGCGGCTACCTGCTGAAGGACGTGCCGCCGGAGGACCTCTTCGCAGGCATCCGCGCCGTCGCCAAGGGGGAGCCGGCGCTCGCTCCGTCGGTCACCTCGGTGCTCATGCGGAGGGCGGCATCGCCGGAACCGCGGATGACGGAGCGCGAGGTCGAAGTGCTGGAGCTCCTCGCCGACGGGCTCGGCAACCGCGAGCTCGCGAAGACGCTGTTCGTCTCCGAGGCCACCGTGAAGTCGCACCTCTCGCACATCTACGGCAAGCTCGGCGTCGACACCCGTGCGGGCGCGGTGGCCGCCGCGATCGAGCAGCGCATCATCCGTCGCTGACGGGGCGGAGGCAGAGGCGGGCGCCGCTGACGGGTGCGGACCGGACGCCCCTCCAGTGCGGGTCCGCACCCATCGTGCGATCGCGGGCAGGGACAATGCCTCCCGATCGCGGACGACCCACGGATGCCGAGCGCGGTCCCCCCCGGATCGGCTGAGCATCCCTGGCCCCAGTGCACTCCGATCATAGCTGAATACTCATTCAATGGTTACCCTTGACGACGGAGCACTCGCCGGCGGCAGGTTCGCGGCGGGGGAAGGGAAGGGCCGTGCCGCGCTCGGACGAGCAGAATCGCCAGGCCCGTGAGCGCGCCCGCGAGAGCATCCTCGACGCTGCCATCGCCGTGATCAGCGAGCGCGGGGCGTCGGGAGCGAGCATCGCCGAGATCACGCGCCGCGCGGGAGTGGCGCAGGGCCTCGTCAACTACCACTTCGGCTCCAAGGATCAGCTCATCGCGGCCATCATGGACCGCTGGTTCGACACGCTGCTCGGGCTTCCGCAGGCGGAGGGCAGTCCCGACGAGGTGCTCGCGGGCATCATCGACGCGGTGATGATGGCGACGGCATTCGCCCTTCCGCTGCAGCGGGCGGTGCTCGCGATGCAGCAGCAGCCGTCGACGCACCGCCTGTTCGCGGAGTCCGAGGAGCGGCACGCCGCGGGGGTGACAGCGGCGGAGGATGCCGTGCGCTCGCTGTTCCGCGCCCGCGGGGCCGCCGACCCTGCGCTCGAGGAGGTCATGCTCCGCAGCACGCTCGAGGGCATCTTCATGAAGTTCGCCGTCTACGGCGACACGTATCCGCTCGAGGATGCGCGGCGCTGGGTGCGCCGGCTCTACGGACTGCCGGAGCCCGAGGCCCCGCTGCCGCTGGAGTCCCGTCCGGGCGAGGGCGAGCCGCGGCCCCGCGCTTCCGGGGTCGTGTGATCGCTCGGCGGACGGGTCACGGCTGAGCGTCTCCGGAAGAAGTGCTTGACGCGGATCCGAGTCAGGTTCTAATCTCGTGCCAAGACGTTTTGCCAAGACGTTTTGGCAAACAACCCGAACTTCCGAGACGAAGGAGTCGAAGTGATGGAGCTTCGCATGAATGCCGGCGCACGACGCGTCGTGATCGGTGTCGCCGCCGTGGCGTCGGCGTCGCTGCTGCTGTCAGGGTGCGGTGTCGGCGGTGACACCCCCGCCGAATCCGGAACCGATTCGCTCTCGATCGTGGTGGAGGGCGGCGGCAAGGCTGAGCTCCAGCCGATCGCCGACCTGTACACCGAGGAGACGGGCGTCGAGGTCACGCTCGTCGAGCTCCCGTACGCGGGCCTCTATGACCGGATCTCCGCCGAACTCACGTCCGGAAGCCCGAGCTTCGACATCGCCGCGCTCGACGCGATCTGGCTGAGCGCCTTCGGCGAGGGCCTCGCCCCGCTGGACGACCTGTTCACCGAGGACGTCACCTCCGACCTGTTCGGCGGCCTCGTCGAAGAGGCCCAGGTGGGCGGCTCGTTCGTGGGCATGCCGGTCTGGACCAACTCCGAGGTGCTGTTCTACCGCACCGACCTCTTCGAGGACCCGGCGAACGCGTCCGCGTTCGAGCAGCGATTCGGCTATCCGCTCGCCCCGCCGACCACGTGGGAGCAGTACTCCGACGTCGCGGAGTTCTTCACGCAGGACACCGACGGAGACGGCGAGGTCGACCTGTACGGCACGGACGTCAAGGGTGCGGTGGAGACGGAGTGGCTCGCCACCGTGTCGCAGGCCGGCGAGGAGAAGATGGTGCTCGATGCGAGCTCGGGTGAGGTGACGATCGACTCCGCGGCTCATCTCGAGGCGCTCGACTTCTACACGAGTCTGCTCCCCTACGCCCCGCCCGGGGCCGCGCAGCTCGACTGGGCGGGCTCGCAGAACCTCTTCTACCAGGGCAAGCTCGCGATGATGCGCTTCTGGGGCCACGCGTACCGCGGAACCCCCGAGGACTCCGTCGTCGCAGGCAAGGTGGGGGTCGCGCCGATGATCGGCGGTGAGGGTGGGATCGCCGGAGTCCCCGGCGCCTGGTACCTGTCGGTGCCGGCGAGCGGATCGACGCAGGATGCGGCGAAGGAGTTCATCGCGTTCGCGTACGAGCACAACGAGCTCGCCGCTGACACCTCGCTCGGCCTGGTGGCGCGTAAGTCCGCCTTCGAGAACCGTTCCGGCGAGGAGGGCTTCGAGAACTATCCCGCCCTCGTCGAGACGCTGGACGCTGCGCAGAGCCGGCCGCGTCCGGCGACGGAGAAGTGGCAGCAGATCGTCGACTCCGTGCTCATCCCGATGCTGCAGAAGGCGGTGGTGCCGGGAGCGGACAATGAGGCGCTCCTCGCCGAGGCCAAGGCCCAGATCGAGGAACTCGTCCAGCCCTGAGCCGTGCGGGCGGGGCGGATCCCCGTCCCGCCCGCATCCGTCCCGCCCGCATCCGTCCCGCCCGCATCCGTCCCGCCCGCATCCGCCCCGCCCGCATCCGCCCCGACCTGCACCGTCACCTCGATCCGAAAGGAGGAGTCATGGCCGCCGTCTCCCGCGCGCAGAAGAGCGATCGCCGGTTCGCGCTCATCCTGATGGCCCCGGCAGCGCTCTTCCTCGCGCTGTTCGTCCTGTGGCCCCTCGTCCGCTTCGTCTCCGACAGCTTCTTCGACATCTCGCCCTTCGCAGGCGGCGCCAGGACGTTCGTCGGCTTCGACAACTACGTACGGGCCTTCGACTCCGCGGCGTTCCAGGGAGCCGGATGGCGCACCGCCGCGTACACCTTCATCGTCGTGGTGCTCGAGTTCACCCTCGGCCTCGCGGTCGCGCTGCTGTTCAGCGCCCTCGGACAGCGCTCGACGATCTTCCGCACGCTGTTCATGTACCCGCTGATGATCGCACCGGTGGTCGCCGGTCTCCTCTGGCGGTTCCTGCTCATCGACAACTTCGGCATCGTCAACCATGTGCTCGCCCAGGCCGGGATCCTCCCGAGGGCGGATGCCGTCTCCTGGCTCAGCGACCCGTCGATCGCGCTCTTCTCCGTCGCCCTCCCGGACATCTGGCTGACGACGTCGTTCATCACACTGGTGCTGTTCGCCGGGCTTCAGAACATCCCCGGCGACGTGATCGAGGCCGCTCGACTGGACGGCGCAAGGTACCCGCGGCTGCTGTTCAGCGTCATCCTGCCGCTGCTCCGCCCTGTGATCGCCGTCGCGCTGCTCGTGCGCGGCATCGATGCCGCCCGCGCCTTCGACATCATCCTCATCCAGACCGACGGCGGGCCGCAGGGCTCCACCACGACGCTGAGCCTTCTCGTGTACCGCACCATGACGCGATTCGGTGAGCCGGGGCTCGCCAGCGCGATGGGCACGGTCTACCTCATCGTGATGCTCGTCGTCGCGGTGCTCGCGATAGGCCTGATCTGGCGGCCGGGAGGGGCGAAGCGATGAACGGTCTGGAAGTGCGCGGTCGCAGCCGCATCCTGCTCTGGATCCTGCTCGCAGTGACGCTCGTCCTCTACGGATTCCCGTTCCTGTACCTGCTGCTGACCTCGTTCAAGACACCGCTCGACGCGATCTCGGTGCCGCCGAGCGTGCTGCCGGGCCAGTGGTCGCTCGAGAACTACGTGATCGCTCTGACCCGCGAGGGAGTTCCGGCCGCGCTGATCAACAGCGTGATCACCGCGGTGACGAGCACGGCGATCTCCCTGGTCCTCGCCGTGCCGGCCGCCTACGCGATCACCCGGTTCCGCACCCCGAGCGGGCAGGTGTTCATCCTCGCCGCCCTCGTCGCGCGGATGGTGCCGACGATCGCCGTCGGCGTGCCTCTCGTCGAGGTGATGCGCACCTTGGGTCTCACCGACACGTCGTTCGGTCTCGCCGTCGCGCACGCCACGATCTCGCTGCCGCTGTCCATCTGGCTGATGTCGAGCTTCTTCGAGGCGGTGCCCGAGGAGCTCGAGGAGGCCGCCAAGGTAGACGGATGCTCCCGCATCCAGGCGCTCGTGCGGGTCGTGCTCCCTGTCGTGACCGGCGGCCTCGCGGTGACGGCGATCTTCGCCTTCCTCGCCTCGTGGAACGAGTTCCTGTTCGCGTTGCTGCTCAGCGCCGTGCGGGCCCAGACGGCGCCGATCGTCATCGCCAACTTCCAGAGCCAGTTCGGCCTGGAGTGGGGAGCGATGACGGCGCTCGCCGCGATCTACTCCCTGCCCGTCGTGCTGCTGACGATGTTCCTGCAGCGGCACATCGTCGCCGGACTCACGCTCGGCGCGGTCAAGGGCTGACGACGACATGAACAGCGAGACGATGACCGGCGGCAACCACTACGACGTCACCTCATGGCCCGTCGGCGACCCGGCGCAGGACATCGGCGAGGTGATCAACAGCATCCTCGCCGACGTGAAGTCGCGGCAGGCAGTCGCCGGCGACGGCGGCAAGCCGGGTGCCGTCATCCGCATCCCCCCGGGCGACTGGCGTCTGCGCACTCAGGTGCGGATCGACATCAGCTTCCTGCGCATCGAGGGAGCAGGGCACGGGTTCAGCTCGTCGAGCATCCGGTTCAACGTGCCGGAAGATGACTGGCCGGATCTGCATGAGCTCTGGCCGGGTGGAAGCCGGGTCCTGGTCGACATCCCCCTGGGGCCGGATGCGGAGGAGTCCGACGGTGCGGCATTCCTCGTCGAGCGGAGCGGGAGCCCGCGGATCAGCTCGCTCGAGTTCGTGGACTTCTGCATCGACGGCCTGCGGTTCGAGGACGACGGTTCCGGTCTGCCGGCGGCGAACACCTACGTCAACGGCAAGAGCGGGATCCGGATCGTCAGCGCGAACGACTCCGTGCGCGTGCGCGGGATGGGCTTCGTGTACCTCGAGCACGCACTCGTGATCCACGGTGCCGATGCGCTGTCGGTGCACGACAACTTCATCGCCGAGTGCGGGAGCTGCATCGAGCTGAGCGGGTGGGGGCAGGCGTCGAAGATCACCGACAACCTCATCGGCGCCGGGCCCCGGGGGCATTCGATCCACGCGGAGAACCACGGAGGGCTGCTGATCACCGCGAACAACGTCTTCCCGCGCGGAGCGCACAGCATCCACCTCCACGGCGTCACCCGGTCGAGCGTCACCGCGAACCGGCTGCACTCCTTCTACCCGGGGATGGTCGTCCTGGAGGGAGGAGGGTCGGAGAACCTCATCGCCTCGAACCACTTCCTGCGCGATCACGAGCCGTGGACGCCCTTCCTCGGCGTCGACAACAGCCGGGACGACGAGTTCGGCCTTCTCCGCATCGGCGGAAGAGGCAACTCGGTCATCGGGAACCACTTCTCAGCAGCGGTCGACGGACGCGCCGTCCGTCCAGCCGGGACGAGGCCCGTGATCATCCGGCTCACCGACGGGCGCGGCAACTTCGTGGCGGCGAACAACGTGGTCGCGTCGGACGTGCGTCCGGAGACCGGCGACTCCTGCTTCGAGGCGCAGGTCGACGCGCTGCTGTCGACCGACGTCGCAGAGGCGCTGGCCGTCACGACCGTCCTCGTCGACACGGGATCGGCCGGGAACACGATCCTCGATTCGGGGACTGACCTCGAGGTGGTCGCCGATCGGGCGGCGAACGCCATCCGGCCGACGCCGGCGGTCGGCTCGGCGATGCCGCGGTGATGTCAAGATAGGGGAGTCCGTGAGACCAGGGAGTTGGATGCCTCGCAAGAAGGTCGGCATTCGTGATGTGGCCGAACACGCCGGCGTGTCCGTCACCACGGTCTCGCATGTCCTCAACGAGACGCCTCACACCCGCACCAGCGAGGAGACGGCCACGCGCGTGCGCGCGGCGGCTGAGGAGCTGGGGTACCGGCCGAACAGGCTGGCCCGCGGACTCCGCACGCAGACCTCGGGCATGGTGGGCCTGCTCACCGAGGAGATCGCGACCACCCCATACGCAGGCCGGATCATCCTCGGCGCGCAGGAGCGCGCGAGCGACGACAACCTGACGCTCGCGATCATCAACACGCAGCTGAGTGCCCGTCCGATCGTCGACCCGGCTCAGGTGCAGGCGTTCCTGGATCGGCAGATCGACGGGATCATCTACGCCACGGTCTTCCACGACGTCGTCGTCGCGCCGCCGACGCTCCATACGCTCCCGGCAGTGCTGATCGGCGCGAAGGACCGGGACGGGGTCATCCCGTCTGTCGTCCCGGACGAGCGCGCCGGTGCGGCATCGGTGGTCCGGATGCTCGTGCAGACCGGGCACACGCGGATCGGCTTCACGGACGCGGCTGAGGACGTGCCGGCGACCCGCGGCCGCCTCATCGGGTACGGCGAGGCGATGGCGGAGGCAGGACTGCCGACCGACGGGCTGGTCGTGGCCGGCACCTCGGACGCGGCGGGCGGCTACGAGGCGACCCGGGCGCTGCTCGCCATGAAGGAGCCTCCGACGGCGGTGTTCTGCTACGACGACCGGATGGCGATGGGAGCGTACCGGGCGGTGGCCGAGCGCGGTCTGCGGATCCCCGAGGATCTGTCGATCGTGGGTTTCGACGACCAGGCGCCGATCCCGACGAGCCTGTTCCCCGCTCTCACCACCGTGGCACTCCCGCACTACGAGATGGGCGAATGGGCCGTGTCGACCCTGGTCGACCTGTTCAACGGCGACGACGCGAGCCGTCGGCGCGCCGCCGAGCCGGTGCGCCTGACCTGCCCGCTCGTGGTGCGGGACTCCGTGGCTCCTCCGCGTGCGTGACGCAGAGGTCCCGGATGCCGCGGTGGCGGCATCCGGGACCTCCTGAGTGATCTCAGGCGGGGTCGCCGCCGAGCGGGCCGACCGCCTGAAGGGGCTTCGGGTCGTCCGCTCCGCTCCTGCGCACCCGTGCGATGAGGTTGCCCAGGTGGTAGATGAGGATCGCGGCGACCGTGGCGATCACGATGCCGCCGAGCTCGAAGCCGGACGCCTCGTCCTTGATGGCGAAGCCGCCGACTGCCATGATCAGCGCGACCGCCGCCGTGTACTGGTTCACCGGGCGGGAGAAGTCGACCCGGTTGTCGACCCAGATCTTCACGCCGATGATGCCGATGAGGCCGTACAGTGCGGTGGTCACGCCGCCCAGCACCCCCGCGGGCACCGAGTTGATGATCGCGCCGAACTTCGGCGAGAGGCTGAGCAGGATCGCCGCGATGCCGGCGACCCAGTAGGCGGCGGTCGAGTACACCCGGGTCGCCGCCATGACCCCGATGTTCTCGCCATAGGTGGTGGTGCCGGAGCCTCCGAAGAAGCCGGCGAGGGTGGTCGAGACGCCGTCGGCGATGAGGGCCTTGCCGGTCTGCTCGTTGATCGTCGGGTCCTCGGTCATGGTCGCGACGCCGCGCACGTGGCCGACGTTCTCGGCGATCAGCACGAGCACGACGGGCAGGAACATCGCCAGGGCGGTGAGCGTCCCCGGTTCGGTGAAGTTCGGGAGCTGGAACGTCGGCAGGCCCACCCAGTCGGCCTTGTCGACGGATTCGAAGTTCAGCTCACCGCGGATGCCGGCGAAGATGTAGCCGGCGATCACGCCGAGGAAGATCGAGATGCGGCCGAGGAATCCGCGGAACACCACGGCGAACAGGATCGTCACTGCGAGCGTGAACGTCGCGGTGACCGGTGCCTGGGCGTAGTTGAAATGCGCGGCCCCGGCGAGGTTGAAACCGATCAGCGCGACGATCGTGCCGGCGAGGACCGGAGGCAGGAAGCGGTCGACCCACCTCACGCCGACCGTGTGCACGACCACGCCGATCAGGGCGAGCAGGATGCCGACGGACACGATGCCCGCGAGGGCTGTGCCCATATGGGTCGTCGCGGTGGCGGCGGTGACCGGAGCGATGAACGCGAACGAGGAGCCGAGGTAGCTGGGCAGCTTGTTCTTCGTGATGAGCAGGAACAGGATCGTGCCCACGCCGCTGAACAGCAGCGTGGTCGGCACCGGGAAGCCGGTGAGGATCGGCACCAGGAAGGTGGCGCCGAACATCGCGACGACGTGCTGCAGGCCGATCGCGATGGTGGCGGGCCAGGAGAGTCGTTCTTCGGGGCGGACGACGGCGCCGGGTTCGACGGTCCGTCCGTCTCCGTGCAGGTTCCACAGCGGCATGCGGGCTCCTCAGGGTCGGGGGATGACTCCCGCCACACTACCGATTCCTGAGTGTTCCCTGGATGGACGGGGGCTTTGGGCCCTCCTCTCGATCGTCGGGCGAGGGTTCCGAACCGGTCGTCGAGTGGGCGGAGGGGCGCAGTCCCGTGGTCGTTGAGCGAGCGAGTCGAAACGCCTGTGTCCTGCCCCCGGTCGTTGAGCGAGCGGAGCGAGTCGAAACGCGCCTTCCGAGGGGTTCGCCCCGCGGTCGTTGAGCGAGCGGAGCGAGTCGAAACGCCCCGTCGGAGGGGTTGGCCTCGCGGTCGTTGAGCGAGCGGAGCGAGTCGAAACGCCCTTTCCGAACACGACTTGAGATACGGTCGAAAAGTTTCTCCGATCTGGGGGAAACCAGCCTCTCAATGTCGGTGGCCCTCGGCAGAATTGAGGTATGAACAGCCCCGCAGACACCGTCGCTCAGGTCGTTTCCGGCCTGCGCGAGCTGCTGTCCGGCGACACGGTCGCGGGGCTGTCGGATGCCGACCGCGCGGCGCTTCTGGTGGGTCTCGGTGAGGTGTCGAGGTTGACCGATGCGGCGACGGTGGAGGTGGTGGCGACGGCGGATGTGGAGTTCGGTCACCGTTTCGGATGCCGCGGCATGAACGAGCTCCTCCGCCGAGCCACCCTGGTCGATGCGCCGACGGCGGGGAGGATCATCCGTGCTGCCGACGCGGTGGCTCGGGAGGTGAGTCTGGTGTCGGGGGAGCGGATGCCGGCTCGCTGGCCGGCGATGCGGGAAGCGCTCCTGGGCGGTGCCGTCGGCGTGGCCGGTCTGCTGGCGGCGGTGGGGCCGTTGGATGCGGCGCGGGATCGCATCACGCTCGAGGAGCGACTGTGGGCGGATGCCAACCTCGCTGCTTTCGCGCGCGGCGAGAACCTCCCCGACACCGGCGCGGACGCCGACGCGGGTGCAGATGCCGACGTAGCGGGGATGAGCCCGGAAGGCACCGCGGAGAGCGACGGCACCTCCCACGGTCCGCGGGCGTCGGCGGAGGACTTGAAGATGTTCGCGAGTGCTCTCGCGGTGGGGTTGGATCCGGATGGGGCGGAGCCGTCGGATTTGGAGGCGCAGTCGCGCCGCTTCTTCACGGTGGGCCGGTTGCGCAATGGGGTGCATCCGGTGCGCGGAAACCTGACCCCGGAGGTCGCTGCGGCGTGGCAGCTGATCGCTGACGCGTACAACAACCCCAAGGTCGGGGGTGCCCCTGCTCCTGGGGTGCGGTTCCAACCCGCTGATGGTGAGAACGGAGCCGACTTTGGTGACGGCAGCGATGGCGAACGCGAAGGCGATGGTGAGGGGGAGGATCGGTTCACTATCGATCCGCGGAACCTGATCGATTCCCGCACCCCCGGGCAGAAGCGCCACGACGCTCTCGCCGCCGCGCTGGGCATCGCCGCCCGCCACGAAGAGATGCCCACCCTGGGCGGTGCCGCCCCGACCCTGGTCGTGCACGTGGATGCGAAGGACCTCGCCACCGGGACGGGCTGGGCCACGATCCCCGGCGCCGAAACCCCCGTCTCACTCACCGTCGCCACGCATACCGCGTGCACGGGTGCGGTTCAGCGGGTGCTGTTCGACGAGGGCCGGATCGTCGGGATCACGACCACCGATCGGGTGTTCACGGTGCATCAGCGGCGGGCGATCATCGCCCGCGACCAGGAGTGCCTCATCCCCGGCTGTCACGTCCCCGCCGCGTGGTGTGAAATCCATCACGTGACCGAGCATGCGAAGGGTGGTCCGACGCATACCGATAACGGGGTGCCGTTGTGTTGGTGGCATCACCGGTCGCTGGATCATTCGGGGTGGGAGATCCGGATGAACGGCGGGGTCCCGCAGATCCGGGGACCGGAGTGGTGGGATCGGGAGCAGCGATGGCGCACGCCGAGTCTGTCGATCCCCGTACCGCCAGGACGACGAACACCCCTGCGAACTTGAACCTGCCCGCGTGTCGTGCGCCGGAAGGTGCGTTTCGACTCGCTCCGCTCGCTCAACGACCGGCTGTAACGACCGGGGTTCCGAGCGGAGCGATGGATGTCGTGGGGAAGCTGGCACCGGGTCTGGCGGGAGCACGCCGAAGGCGAGCGAGGGCATGTCTTCCCCACGGCATCCATCGCGCAGCGACCACACACGAAACCCGTAAGAAGCCCCAACGAGAGACCCGCGCAGTCGCGGGCCGGAGCACCGGCCCGCGGGAGCTCAGGCTCCGAGGCGCTCGATGAGTTCGCGGTACCGGGCGGTGGTGCGGTCGACCACATCGGCGGGGAGCGTCGGCGGCTCGCCTTCCCTGTCCCAGTTCGCGGCGAGCCAGTCGCGGACGATCTGCTTGTCGAAGCTCGCCATGCGCTCGCTCGGGGTGTCGCCGGTCGCCCAGGCCTCGGCGTCCCAGTAACGCGAGGAGTCGCTGGTGAGCACCTCGTCGGCAAGGCGCAGGGTGCCCTCGGCATCCGTACCGAACTCGAACTTCGTGTCCGCGAGGATGAGGCCCTTGTCCTCGGCGATCGCCGCGGCACGACGGTAGACGGTGAGGGAGACGTCACGGAGCTGGAAGGCGCGGTCGGCGCCGACGAGCTCCATGACGCGGTCGAAGGTGATGTTCTCGTCGTGCTCGCCCAGCGGCGCCTTGTACGCAGGCGTGAACAGCGGCTCGGGCAGACGGTCCCCGTTCTGCAGGCCCTCGGGCAGCGGGATGCCGCACACGGTGCCGTTCTCCTGGTACTCGACCCAGCCGGAGCCGGTGATGTAGCCGCGCACGACGCACTCGATCGACAGCATGTCCAGGGACTGCGCGAGCATCGCGCGGTCCGCGACGACCTCGGGGATCTCGCCCTCAGCCAGGTGATTGGGCACATCGGAGAGCTGCGCGAACCACCAGCGGCTGAGGCGGGTGAGCAGGGCGCCCTTGTCGGTGATGCCGGGGGACAGCACGAAGTCGAAGGCGCTCACCCGGTCCGAGGCGACGACGAGGATGCGCGTGTCCTCGGCATCCTCCGACGCGTACAGGTCGCGGACCTTGCCGGAGTAGACGTGCCGCCAGCCGGGGATGCTCAGTGCTTCGCTCACCAGTTCATTATGTCGCGGCGCCTGTTCATGATGTCGCGGCGTCGTTCCACGTGCGGACGAGGGTGTCCGCGAACCGCTGCTCGTCCTGCTCCCGGTCCCCGGTCACGGGCTCCTCGAGGGTGATCCGATCCTCCGCGCGGAAAGACTCGACGAAGCCGTCGGCGTTGAGCCACACGTCCCAGCCGCCGGCGACGAGTGCCGGCTTCATCGTCGTCGCGAACGCTGCCAGCATCTCCTCGGTCGCGCCGTCGAACCGGAGCTGGAGGGAAGGCGCGGGCCTCTCGTCGTACCTCGATGCATCGACCGATGTGAGCGAGGGGAGAACGGATGCCGCTTCGGCGATCGCGAGCGTCGCGGCGAGTTCGGCGGGCCGGTCGAACACGCGGAACGACAGTGAGGGATCGCGCACGCCGAACCCGCCGAGCGAGAGGAAGTCGGGGGACTTCTCGATCGCGGCGAGGACGGTGGAGGCGTCGTCGATCGAGTCGACGACGATGTTCACGAAGTCGCCCGAGGCGCTGATCTCCGACACCTCCTTCACTTCGCGCAGTGCTGCGGCGACGGCATCTGCGGCGGCGCTCGCATCGGGAGCGAGCGTCGTCCTGCCGCCCTGGATCTCGATCTCGAGTTCCTCGGGGACGGGCATCGTGGTGACCAGCGCCTCGAGCTGAGGGACGTCCTCCTCGCTCGCCGCACGAAGCTCCAGTTCCTCGGGGGTGACTGTCGCCGACGTGAGTGGGAAACGTGCGAGAACGGCATCGAAGATGCGCAGCGGCACCTGGATCGCTGTCTCCTCACCGTCCCGCGATTCGTCGTCGATCGTGAACTCGCCGCTGACAGCGCCCGCGTTCGTGTCGTAGCCGTCGACGTCCATCTGGTCGACGGCGGCCCTGGCCAGGGCGTATGCCTCCGACAGGGTTTCCGGGGCATCGACCTCGACCAGGACGACGGGATCCTCGTACGCGACGGCCACCCGTACCGATTCGGCGTGCGGATGCTCCGCGAGCTCCCGCGCGATGTCCAGGCGCAGTGCGCGCTCAGCATCGTCGATGGTCATGCCGACGGTGAGGGCATCCGCGACGAGCGTGACGGACCAGCCGATGCCGTCTCTCGCCGACATGTGGCCGGCGAGATCCTCGGCGATCGCGTCGATCCGGTCCGCGGAAAGCCCGGGTTCCGCGGTCACAGTGGCCTCGACGCTGCCGACGAAGGGCAGGTCGTTGGATCCGCTCGCCTCGACGGACGCGACGCCATCGGCTTCCGAGAACTGCGCCTCGATGTCGTCCGCCGCCGCGCTGCCGGCGTTCACGGGGCCGCATCCGGTGAGGGCCATCACGCCGACGCCGCAGGTCAGTATGGCTGCGGCAACTGTGCGGCGCACGCGGCGTCCGCTCCTCATCCTCGTCACGACGACTCCCCCGGGTCCGTGCCTCCGACCCTACCGGGGGCCGCCCGCCCCACCAGGCCGCCCCGGCCCGCGAGAGCCGCGGTGTCCGCGGCGCCGCATAGCCTGGTGGCATGACGGCGGACACCTTCACCGATCGGCTGCGACTGTCCCGGCCGGTGCCGGCCGACCTCGACGAGGTGTTCGCGATCCAGAACGATCCGCGGGTCTGGACGCACTTCCCGAGCCTGCGGCACATCGACACGACGCCGACCCTGCAGATGATGGGGCGCTGGGAGCGCAGCTGGAACGCAGCGGGCCTCGGATCATGGGTCGCCCGCCTCCGCGGCACCGGCGAGATGATCGGCAACGGCGGCTGCACCCTGCTGGGCGGCGAGGTGTGGAACATCGGCTACCGGATCGCCGCCGACCACCACGGGAAGGGCTACGCGACCGAGCTCGCGGAGGCCGCCGTGGCGCGGGCACGGGCGATCGCACCGGAGCGCCCGCTGATCGCCTTCCTCGTCGAGCACAACCGCGCCTCCGCTCACGTCGCCGAGAAGCTGGGACTCGAGCTCGTCCATCGGGCTCCCGACGCAGGCAACCCCGACCCCGACGTGATGCGCCTCGTCTACGCCGACCGCCCCCTCACCGCGGCTCAGCTCGCGGCGGCGCTGGCCTGACGGCATCCGTCCCGCGCCCTGACGGCATCCGGCGTCGGACCCGAGGTGTAGCGTGGCGCCGTGACCTCCCCCGTCAGCAGCGACACCGGCTCCTTCCTGCGCCCGACGAGTCCGTGGCCCGCCCTCTGGGCTCTCGTCATCGGGTTCTTCATGATCCTGGTGGACACGACGATCGTCTCCGTGGCGAACCCTGCGATCAAGACGGCCCTCGACCCCGAGACGAACAACCTCGACAACGTCGTGTGGGTCACCAGCGCCTACCTTCTCGCCTACGCGGTGCCGCTGCTCATCACCGGACGCCTCGGCGACCGGTTCGGCCCGAAGAACATCTATCTGATCGGCCTCGCGATCTTCACGCTCGCCTCGCTGTGGTGCGGCCTGTCGACGACCCTCGAAGGTCTCATCGTCGCCCGTGCGGTGCAGGGACTCGGCGCCGCCTGCATGACCCCGCAGACCATGGCCGTGATCACCCGCACGTTCCCGCCCGAGCGCCGAGGTGCCGCCATGGGCCTCTGGGGCGGCACCTCGGGCGTCGCGATGCTCGTCGGCCCTCTGGCCGGCGGCTTCCTCGTCGACGGCGCCGGCTGGGAGTGGATCTTCTTCATCAACGTGCCGATCGGCGTCGTCGGGTTCGTCCTCGCCTGGATGCTGGTGCCGAAGCTGGAGACCCACCCGCACCGCTTCGACATCCCCGGCGTCTTCCTCAGCGCCATCGCGCTGTTCCTCATCGTCTTCGGCCTGCAGGAGGGGGAGACCTACGACTGGGGCGTCATCTGGGGCCCGATCTCGGTGTGGAGTCTCATCGTCACCGGCGCCGTCGTGCTCGCTCTGTTCCTCTGGTACCAGGCGCGCACGAAGAACGAGCCGCTGGTGCCGATGGAGCTGTTCCGCGACCGCAACTTCTCCTGGTCGAACGTCGCGATCGCGACCGTGGGCTTCACCGTGACGGCGCAGTCGCTGCCGCTGATGTTCTTCCTGCAGACCGCTCGAGGCCTCAGCCCGACCGAGTCGGCCCTGCTGCTCATCCCGATGGCCGTCGCCGCCGGCGTGCTCTCGCCGATCGCCGGCAAGGTCCTCGACCGGGCCGACCCGCGAGTGCTGCTCGTGCCCGGTCTGATCCTCGTCGCGACCTCGCTGTTCCTCTTCGCCATGATGATGAACACCGGCACCGACACGATGTGGATGCTCATCCCCTCGGCGATCCTCGGGGTCGGCAATGCCGGAATGTGGGGTCCGCTCGCCACCACGGCCACCCGCAACCTGCCGCCGCGGCAGGCGGGTGCGGGTGCGGGCATCTACAACACCACCCGCACGATCGGCTCTGTGCTCGGTTCGGCCGCCATCGCCGCGTTCATGCAGAACCGCATCGAGGCCCACCTTCCGGCGGCTGCCGACCCGGCCGGGAGCTTCGGTGAGGGCAGGCTCCCGGATGCCGTCGCCGGCCCGTTCTCCGATGCGATGGCGCAGACCATGCTGCTGCCGGCCGGCTTCATCCTGCTCGGCGTGGTCGCCGTGCTGTTCCTCCGCCGCCCGGCATCCGCCGCCCGCTGACGCGGGCGCCTCGCGGGGCGCCAGCCTCGGAGCCACCTGCCTCGGAGCCGCGAGCCTCGTCGCCGGTCCGGTGCGCGGTCAGAAGTGGGCTCCCGCCACCGCGCGAGGTCGAAGGCGCATCGCGCCGGCGCTGCGCGGATGCTCTCCTGACCACGCACGCGAGAACGCATGCACGCATCAGGCCGCGGGTGCAGACCGCGTTTTGCGCGCCGGGCGACGGTGTGGTGTGCTCAGGTGATGACGATCGCCCTCATCCGCCCGACGACCGACCTCTTCGACAGCTGGGCGGAGGCCGTCGCCGAGTTCGGCGGGGTGCACATCGACGGGTCCGGGATGCAGGCGCCGGTGACCCCTGATCGGTCCACGCTCGACGCCCTCATCGAGAAGGCGGAGCTGCTTGCGGACACCTCGGCCGCCCTGCCGGAGGGCTCCGTGCACAACGACCTCTACTGGATCGTCGACGACGGGGAGCTCCTCGGCTTCCTCTCGTTCCGTCACGAGCTGAACGAGTGGCTCCGCGAGGCCGGCGGGCACATCGGCTACGCGGTGCGTCCGTCGCGCCGCCGTCAGGGCCATGCCTCGGCGGCGCTCCGGCTCGCCCTCGCGCGCGCCCGCGAGATCGGCCTCGACCGGGTGCTGGTCACCTGCGACGACGAGAACGTCGCCTCGGCCAGGACGATCGAGGGCGCCGGAGGCGTGCTGCAGGACGTCAGCGATCAGAGCGAGCGCGGCCACGCGATGCTGCGCCGCTACTGGATCGAGACCCCCGCGGCGGCCTGACGGCGCCGCTCAGCCGGCCCGACGTTCGCCGCGTCCGGATGCCGGCGCGGCGCAATCCGCGTGGATCCTGTCCGCCGCGAGGAACAGCTTCGTCTTGGTGGCGAGCTCCTGCGCGGTGGTTCCGAGCGCCTCGGCGAGCCGCTGGGTGTCCTCGAGGGTGAACATCTCCTCGCGGCGCAGGCGCGCGAGCAGATACTCGTCGGTCATGCCCGCGCGGCTCAGGACTTCGCTCCGCGACAGCCCCGCACGGACGCGGAACGCCTCGAGGGCGCGCACATGTATGTAGGTGCCGGCCTGCGCGTGCATGGGCTGTCCGTCTCCTCCGTGTCAGGCCGGGAGCGGCGTGGTCGCGGTGTCGACCGGCACCAGCGTGGGCAGTGGCACCCGCGCCGCGAGGGCACGACGGATGCCGAAGGCGGCCGCGGCGAGCGGCGCGGGGGCGAGAGCGACGATGAGGGGTGCCCAGTCGCCCGCGTACCCCGCAGCGGCGCTGAGGATCGCTCCGCAGACCCACACGGCGGAGGCCACGCCGCCGAACTCCGCGCCTCGCATCGCGAATGCGACAGCGGCGAGGAGCGCGCCGGCGACGGCGATGACCGCTCCGGTCACTCCGAACGGGACGAGGATGCCGGCGATGTGGTGCTGGATCGCCAGTGTGGACATGTGTGCGCTCCTGGATGATGTGCGAGGGGATCGGGGCGTGAACGCCTCCGTGGGGGAGACGCGGACGAGGGGCGTTCATTACGCGAAACCGCAGGTATACCGGGATGCGCGGAACCGGGGCGATCTGCGCGGACCGTTAGGGTGGAGGGTCGACACGACCATCCGGTCCCCCATCCGATCCGAGGAGCATCCGTCGTGATCCGAAATCCCTTCCCTGCGATCGTGCGCATGCGCCGGCTCGGCCGCGCTGCCGGCGCCGCGGCGCTCGCCGCCTTCGTCGCCGCCGGTGCGCTGCTCGGCGGAGCATCCGTCGCGTCCGCCGAGGGCGAGACCTACATCATCGGCACGGACACCACGTTCGCGCCCTTCGAGTTCACGAACTCCGACGGCGAGCTCGTCGGCATCGACATGGACCTGCTTCGCGCGATCGCGGAGGACCAGGGCTTCGAGGTCGAGATCCGCCAGCTCGGCTTCGACGCCGCGGTCCAGGCGCTGCAGGCCAACCAGGTCGACGCGGTCATGGCAGGCATGTCGATCACCGAGGAGCGCCAGAAGACCTTCGACTTCAGCGACCCGTACTTCACCAGCGGCATCCAGCTCGGCGTCCTCGACTCGAGCGACATCCAGTCCCTGGACGACCTCGACGGCGAGACCGTCGCGGTCAAGACCGGCACGCAGGGGCAGACCTTCGCCGAGGAGAACCAGGACGAGTACGGCTTCGTCGTGACGCCGTACCAGGACACCACCGACATGGTGGATGCCGTCAAGGCCGGTCAGGCCGTCGGCTACTTCGAGGACTTCCCGGTGCTCGCCTACGGCATCCAGCAGGGCTCCGGCTTCCGTCTCGTCGGGGAGCCCGAGCTCGGCGGCGAGTACGGCTTCGCGGTGAACAAGGGCCAGAACCCCGAGCTCATCGAGATGTTCAACGAGGGCCTGGCGAACCTCAAGGCCTCCGGCGAGTACGACGAGATCGTCGACAGCTACCTGAGCGGCGAGGCATCCGCCCAGCCGACCGACATCTTCTCGGTGGCGGTGAAGTACTGGCCGGCGCTCATGAACGGCCTCTGGCTGACGATCCTCGCGACCATCGTCGCCCTCGTCGCGGCATTCGTGCTCGGCATCGTGTTCGGGTTCGGCCGGATCTCCGGCTTCTTCCTGTTCCGCTGGCTCGCGACCGCGTACGTGTTCGTCTTCCGCGGCACCCCGATCCTCGTGCAGGCGTTCTTCGTCTTCTTCGCGATCCCGCAGCTGTTCCCCGGGCTGACGTTCAACCCGTTCGTCGCTGGCGCGATCACCCTCTCGCTGAACACGGGCGCCTACATGACCGAGATCATCCGCGGCGGCATCCAGGCCGTCGACCCCGGTCAGAACGAGGCGTCCCGATCGCTGGGCCTCGGCCACTGGAAGACCATGCAGAAGGTCGTCCTTCCGCAGGCGTTCCGCATCATGATCCCGTCGTTCGTGAACCAGGGCATCATCACCCTGAAGGACACCTCGCTGATCAGCGTCATCGGCCTCGCCGAGCTGACCTTCCAGTCGCGCCAGATCATCGCCTCGACGTACCTGTCGGCGCAGGTGCTGACGATCGTCGCCATCATCTACTTCGTCGTGATCACGCTGCTGACGCTGCTCGCGAACCGCCTGGAGAGGAAGTTCAACGCATGAGCAAGATCGCCGTGCAGAACCTGCACAAGTCGTTCGGGCACAACGAGGTCCTCAAGGGCATCGACCTCACCGTGGAGGACGGCGAGGTCGTCGCCGTGATCGGCCCGTCGGGATCCGGCAAGTCCACGCTCCTGCGCTGCCTCAACAAGCTCGAGGAGCCCACGTCGGGCCACGTCGTCATCGACGGCGTCGACCTCACCGACAAGAGCGTCAAACTCGACGAGGTGCGCCAGCGCATCGGCATGGTGTTCCAGCACTTCAACCTGTTCCCGCACATGACCGTGCTGGAGAACATCACCCTCGCACCGATCGAGCTCGGCCGCATGTCGAAGGCAGAGGCTCGCGAGCGGGCGCTGTCGCTGCTCGACCGGGTCGGGCTGAAGGAGAAGGCCGGTGCGAAGCCGGCATCCCTCTCCGGCGGGCAGAAGCAGCGCGTCGCGATCGCGCGCGCCCTGGCGATGGACCCCGAGATCATGCTCTTCGATGAGGCGACCAGCGCCCTCGACCCGGAGATGGTGGGCGAGGTGCTGCAGGTGATCCGCGATCTCGCCGATGGCGGCATGACCATGGTGCTGGTGACCCACGAGATGGGCTTCGCCCGCGAGGTCTCCGACCGCACGGTCTTCATGGACGGCGGCGTGGTCGTCGAGGCCGCTCCGCCCGCCGACCTGTTCGGCGCCCCGAAGAACGAGCGCCTGAAGGACTTCCTCTCGAAGGTGCTCTGACGCCGCGGCATCCGCTCTTCCCGTCGACTTCCCGTGTACTCGCCGAGTGCACGGGAAGTTCGCGTCGAGAGGACGTGCGCTCGGCGACTTCGGGTGCAGTCGGCGCCCCGGCGCGGCTGGTCAGGGCGCCGCGACGGTCGCCGGATGCCGGTGGATGCTCGCGCTGACCACCGCGGCCACCGCGCAGAGTCCGGCTGCGGCGAACCAGGCGATCGTGTACTGGCCCGTGTGGTCGCGGACCAGTCCGGCGAGCACCGAGGCGATGCCGGCGCCGACCTGATGCGCCGCGAACACCCAGCCGAACACGAGCGGTCCGCGCGTGCCGAACACCTCCCGGCACAGGGCGATGGTCGGCGGTACGGTCGCCACCCAGTCGAGCCCGTAGATCACGATGAACACGACGATGCTCGGCCGGACCTCGGCCGACAGCAGAGTCGGCAGGAACAGCAGGCTCACGCCGCGCAGCGCATAATATGCCGCGAGCAGAATGCGCGGGTTCACCCGGTCGGTCAGCCAGCCGGAGAGCACGGTCCCGGCGATGTCGAACACGCCGACGACGGCCAGGAGCCCCGCGGCCGTCGTGGTCGGCATTCCGTGGTCGTGGGCGCTGGGGATGAAGTGCGTGCCGATGAGACCGTTGGTCGTCGCGCCGCAGATCGCGAAGCCGATCGCCAGCGCCCAGAACGTCCTCGTACGGGCGGCATCGCGCAGGGTGGTGAGGGCGAGGACCGCCGCTCCCCAGGCGTTGCCGCGCGCCGGAGGAGCGGATGCCGTCACCGGCGGCTCCTCCCCGAAGCGCCCGACGCCGAGGTCGCTCGGGCGGTTGCGCAGGAAGATCCAGACCAGCGGGACCACCGCGAGCGCGCCGCCGGCGATGATGAGAGACGCCGTCCGCCAGCCGAGGTCGTCGGCGGCTGCGGCGATGATCGGCAGGAAGATGAGCTGCCCGGTGGCGCTGCCCGCCGTGAGCACCCCGGAGACCAGCCCGCGTCGCGTCGCGAACCACGTGTCGGTGATGGTCGCGGCGAACACCAGCGCCATCGAACCGGTGCCGAGTCCGATGAGAACGCCCCAGGTGAGGATGAGCTGCGCCGGCGAGGCGACGAGCACGCTCAGCGCGGCACCGGCTCCGATCACGAGGAGCGCGGTGACGGTGACCGCGCGGATGCCGAAGCGCTGCATGAGCGCCGCCGCGAACGGGGCGGTGAGCCCGAACAGCAGCAGGTTCACGGTGACCGCGAGCGAGAGCTCGGCGGTGGTCCAGCCGAACTCCTCCTGCAGGGGCACCATGAGGACGCCCGGGGCCGCGCGGAACCCGGCGGCGCCGATGAGCGCGATCAGCGCGATGAGGGCGACGATCCACGCAGGATGGAGGCGACGGCGGATGCCGGTGGGCTCCTCGACCGATTCGGCGGTCACGACGTGCGTCCCGTGGTGAGAGCGAACGGCTCGCCGCCCATGCTCCGCCGCGCCCAGCGGGTGCTGCCGGCATCCAGCGGCTTCGCGCAGTGCGCGCACCAGTCGACGGATGCCGCGACCTCGCCGCAACGACCGCAGGTGACGGTCAGCCCCCACGGGCCGTCGGGATCGGTGACCCGGGAGAACCGCGCGTAGGCGTGCAGGATCGGCAGCGTCTCGCGGCCGGCATCCGTCAACCGGTATCCCGACCTCGCCGTTCCCTCTCGGTCGACGAGTCCCGCGTCTGTCATCGCCGCCAGACGTCGTGACAGCACCGAGTCGGCGGCGCCGGTCGCCGCGCGCAGGTCGTCGAAACGGGTGCGGCCGGAGAACATCTCCCGCAGGATCAGGAGCACCCAGGGGTCGGCGAGCACGTCGGCGGAGCGGGCGATGGGACAACTCGCGGACGACCAGTCGGAGCGGAGCGGCATCCGTTAACTTTCTTGAAGAAAGCTTGCGGTGTCAAGGGGGTGTGTGGAAAGTCGGAGATCCTTCGCGGCGCGCCGCGGGAGCCCAGGGGAGAACGGCGTGTCGCGCGTCGAGTCCGACTTCTCGAACGGCGGATGCCGGGCAAGGCAAGGCCGGACGGCGGATGCCGGACGCGAGACCGGATGCCGTCAGCGCGCCGAGTCCGCCGGCCGCGCCTACTCCGCGACGCGGGCGGCGATGTCGGTGCGGTAGTGCGAGCCGTCCAGGCGGATGCGGCCGATGGCCTCGTAGGCGCGCTCGCGGGCGGTGCGGAAGTCGGATGCCACGGCCACGACGTTCAGCACGCGTCCGCCGGTGGCGATGAGGGATCCCTCAGGGGCGTCCGGCGATGCGGTGGCGGCGTGCACGAGGCGGACGCCCTCGACGGCTGCGGCCTCCTCGAGCCCCTCGATCGGGCGGCCGGTCTGCGGAGCATCCGGGTAGCCCTCGCTCGCGAGGACGACGGTGATCGCGACGTCGTCGCTGAAGACGGGGGCCGGCTGCTCCTCGAGGGTGCCGGACGCCGCGGCGAACAGCAGCTGCGAGAGCGGCGTGACCAGGCGGGGGAGGACGATCTGCGTCTCCGGGTCGCCGAAGCGCGCGTTGAACTCGATCACGCGCACGCCGGCGGGCGTGAGGATGAGGCCCGCGTAGAGGAGGCCGATGAACGGCGTGCCCTCGGAGTCCAGCTGGCGGATGACGGGCAGGGCGATGTCGCGGGTGACCTCGTCGACGAACTCCTGCTCGCTGCCGAACTGCTCCGCGAGCCACGGCAGCGGCGAGTACGCGCCCATGCCGCCGGTGTTCGGGCCCTCGTCGCCGTTCAGTGCGCGCTTGAAGTCCTGCGCCGGGCTCAGTGCGCGCACGGTGTCGCCGTCGCTGAGGAAGAAGAGGGAGACCTCGGGACCGGAGAGGAACTCCTCCACGAGCACCGGGCCCGAGGGCAGGTAGTGCTCGGCGTGCGCGAGCGCCTCGGCGCGGTCGGACGTGACGATGACGCCCTTGCCTGCCGCGAGGCCGTCGGCCTTGACCACGTGCGGGGCGTCGAGCTCGTCGAAAGCGGCCTCGACCTCCGCGAGGGTCGCCGCGCGCTTCGCGCGGCCGGTCGGCACGCCGGCGGCATCCATGACCCGCTTCGCGAAGGACTTCGACCCTTCGAGCTGCGCGGCCGCCTTGCCGGGGCCGAACACGGGGACGCCGTGCTTGCGGAGCACGTCGGCGACGCCCGCGACGAGCGGCGCCTCCGGGCCGACGACGACGAGGTCGATCGCGTGCTCGTTGGCGAACGCGGTCACCGCTGCGCCGTCGAGCGGGTCGACGTGCACGGGGGTCGCGTCCTGCGCGATCCCGGCGTTGCCGGGGGCGACGAAGATCTCGTGCTCCGTCTGCTCCGCTCGCAGAGCGAGGATGATCGCGTGCTCACGGGCACCGGAACCGAGGACGAGGATCTTCACCCGTCCAGACTACCGAGCCTTGTGCGCCCCGTTTCCGTTCATAACTCCTCAAGAACGGCGGGGAGAGGCCCGATCCGGGGCGACCGGGAGGCGTTCTCGCCGATTTCTGCGGAGTTGTGCGCGGGCCGCCCTGCCAGAACTCCGCAGGAACGGCCGGAAACGGGCGGAATCCGCGCCGTTCGCGCTGCCGACGGCCCCGATCTCCGGAGTTGTGGAGGTCGCGCCCGCATCAACCGGCCGCGACGACCGCGGTTCAGACCTCGATGGGCCGCTCGACCGACGCGTCCCACGGCTGCGCCCAGCCGGTCGTCTCGAACAGCGCGTCGAGGATCATGGCGGTGAAGCCCCAGACGATGGTGCCGTCGACGTCGAACGCCGGGCCTTTCCAGGTACGCCCCATCCGGGTGATGGTCGAGGTGAAGCGGATGCTCGGATCGAGCAGCTGCGCCACCGGTACCCGGAACACCTCGACGGTCTCGGCGTGGTCCACCGCGGCGACGGGCGAGGGGCTGCGCCACCAGGCGAGCACCGGGGTGACGAGGTGGTTGCTGGGGACGATCGGCAGCTCCGACAAGGTGGCGAGCACCTCGACGCCGGACGGATCGAGCCCGGTCTCCTCCTGGGCCTCGCGGAGCGCCGTGGCGACGGCATCCGCGTCCTGCTCCTCGCGCCGGCCGCCCGGGAACGACACCTGCCCCGGATGAGACGACAGCGTGGCCGCCCGGCGCTGGAGCAGCACGTCCAGGTCGGCGGCGACCGTGGTCTCGTCGGCACGGGCGGGCACGTCGTCGAGACGGCCGAACAGCACGAGCACCGACGCCGGATGCGCCGTGTCGGTCACCGGGAGGAACCGCGTGACCCACTCGGCGCTCTTCGGCGCGGCGGCGAGCAGCTCGGCGCGGGCGCCGCGCAGGGTCTGGGTCTCCGGGGTCATCGTCTCGAGCCTACGCCCGGTACGGCCCGCTGGCGACGGGCACGCGCCTACCCTGGAACCATGCCTCCGAGGAAGATCGACATCGCCGACGGGCGCGCCGCCCTCGACGCGGTGCGCGCCGCAGAGGCCGCAGGCGAGAAGCCCGCGCGGCCCGTGCTCGCCACCGCCGTGCGGTACCTGCTGCAGCTGCTGGACGAGAAGGCGCCCGGCAACAGCGTCGAGGTCCGGGTGCCGCCGTTCGGCGCGGTGCAGGTGATCCAGGGCCCGCGGCACACGCGCGGCACCCCGCCGAACGTCGTGGAGATGGATGCCGCCACGTGGCTGGCCGTCGCCACCGGCACGGAGAGCTGGGCGGATGCTGCGGCATCCGGTCGCGTGCACGCCTCCGGGACTCGCGCCGATCTCGCCGACGTCCTGCCGCTGCGCCCCTAGGTTCGGATCCCGTCCACAGCGGGGAGTGGGACAATGGAGGCATGGCTCCCACCGATTCCCACCAGACGGTCGAGGCGACCGTTCGCCACGTGCCGCGCTACGGCGTGCTCATGGGGATCGGTGTCGTGCTCGGCATCATCGCGGCCGGCATCCTGACCATGACCGGCAGCTTCGAGAAGTCCGAGGTGCTGAACGTCGTCTACCCGGCCGGCCAGGTGTTCGGCTTCCTGCTGCTGTGGACGGTGCCCGCCGGGCTGGCGCTCGGCGGCGTCGTCGGCCTCATCCTCGAGCGCATCGCGCGCCGCCACGATCGCGTCGTGCGCGTCGACCGCGAGACCGTCATCGGCGACGACAGCACGGGCGACTGATCACGCCAGCTCGGCGATGATCGGCCGCACGGCCGCGTCGAAGGCGACCACGTCGCGCCGCAGTCCGTCGGTGACGGCGACCGTGAGCGCGCCGATCCACCAGATGCCGCGCTGCGAGAACGGCAGCACCTGGACGTTCAGCTCGAAGGAGTGCGCGCGGCGCCCGATCTCGCGCTCGAACTCGGCGATCGCGCTGGCGTAGGCGCGATAGGCGTCGCCGCCGGTGTGGCTCTTCATGGAGGAGACGTAGCGGTCGTGCGCGGTGCGCGCGTAGCGCAGCGCGGTTGCCGCATGCGGCACGATCGCGGTCGCGAGCTCCTCCGCGCCGGAGGCGGGCAGGGCGACCAGGGTGTCGAAGCCGTCGACGAGCTCGAGGGGCACTCCCGACGGATGCGCGCGCGGCTCCACCGTCATGTCCCAGTAGTCGCGCCACTGTTCCTCGAGCGCGGGCGACGCCTCGACGGCATCCGGGGCCCGCACGGGCAGATCCCGCAGGCTCGGCAGGTCCTCGGGGGCGCGGATGCCGAGCGACTGGCGGAGGGCGAGGGCCACGAGCACAGGTACGCTCGCGTCCTCTCGGATCAGCCACTGCGGCTTGTCGGACATGGCCCCATCCTATGAAGGGCTCCCGCCGGAAACCGATCGGCTTCGGGTTTCCAGTTCACGGGTGCAAGGTTCTCTGACAGAGTGTAGGCACACGGCGAGACGAGGAGGTCCGCCGATGCTGAAGGAGATGCAATGACGGCTCACCCTCTCGACTCGCTCACCGGCGAGGAGTTCTCGCGCACCGCCGAGATCCTCACACGCGAGCACGGCATCGACGCCGGCTGGCGCTATGCGTCGATCGTGCTGCAGGAGCCCCCGAAGACCGAGGTCAAGGCGTGGCAGGAGGGCGATCCGATCGTGCGCCGGTCGTTCTCCGTGCTGTGGAAGAAGGCGACCAACGAGGTGCATGAGGCCGTCGTGGACCTCACGAACGACGCCGTCGTCTCGTTCACGCACGTGCCCGGGGTCACCCCCAACTTCACCCTCGACGAGTACCACGACTGCGATCTCGCGATGAAGGCGAACGAGCAGGTGCGCGCGGCGCTCGCCGCGCGCGGCGTCGACCCGGAGTCGGTGCTGTTCGACGTCTGGACCTACGGCGGCGCCGTGATCCCGGAGAAGTGGCGGGACCGCCGGCTCGGCTGGGTGGACCTGTGGATGCGCGCCGTGCCGGGAGGCAACCCCTACGCGCACCCGGTCAGCGGGCTGAAGATCATCGTGGACATGAACACCCTCGAGGTGCTCGAGATCGAGGATCACCACGACTACGGCTTCCCCGAGGTGGGCGGCGAGTACGTGCCGGAGGTGTCCGGCATCCCCGAGAGCACGGCGATCAAGCCGCTCGAGATCGTGCAGCCGGAGGGCGTCTCGTTCACGGTCGACGGCACGGTGATCACCTGGGACCGCTGGCAGTTCCGACTCGGCTTCAACTGGCGCGAGGGGCCGGTCATCTACCAGGTGTCGTTCGACGATGACGGCGAACAGCGCGACATCGCCTACCGGATGTCGTTCGCCGAGATGATCGTGCCGTACCGCGACTCCAGCTTCGACCACTACCGCCGCACGGCCTTCGACATCGGCGAGTGGGGTCTCGGATACATGTGCACCTCGCTCGAGCTCGGCTGCGACTGCCTCGGCGAGATCACCTACCTCGACGCGGTGCTTCCCGACACGGCGGGCCAGCCGTGGACGATCAAGAACGCGATCTGCCTGCACGAGGAGGACAACGCGGTCCTGTGGAAGCACGTCGACCCGGATGTCGGTGCCGAGGTGCGCCGGCAGCGCCGGTTCGTGGTGTCGGTGCACGCCACCGTCGCGAACTACGAGTACCTCATCTACTGGCGCTTCTACCAGGACGGCAACATCGAGTGCGAGGTGCGGGCCACGGGCATCATGGTCACCACGCCGATGGAGAACGAGGGCGACTCGAGCCGCACCGGCACCACGGTCGACCGGCGCACCTACGCCCCGTTCCACCAGCACTTCCTCATCGCACGGCTCGACCTCGACGTCGACGGCGACGAGAACACCGTCGTCGAGTCGGACTCGATGCCGGCGCCGATCAGCGAGACGAACCCGCTGGGCCTCGATCTCGTGACGCAGGCGACGGTGATCGAGAGCGAGTCGCAGGCCGGCCGGACGTTCAGCTGGGAGCGCCAGCGCGGCTGGAAGGTGCAGAACCCGAACCGGCTCAACGCGTTCGGGTCGCCGGTGGCGTACAAGCTCGTGCCCTCGGCATCCTTCCCGGCGATGTTCGACGAGTCCTCGCCGATCCTCAAGCGCAACCCCGTGATCGGCAAGACGGTGTGGGTCACCCGGCACCACGACGGCGAGCTCTATCCCGCCGGCGACTACCCGACCCAGTCGCGGGACGACAGCCACAACGGCATGAGCTCGTGGATCGCCGACGACGAGAGCCTCGTGAACGAGGACGTGGTGCTCTGGTACAACTTCGGCATCCACCACATCACCCGCGTGGAGGACTGGCCGATCATGCCCGCCGACACCATCTCGTTCTGGCTGAAGCCGTTCGGCTTCTTCGACCGCAACCCGTCGATCGACGCGGCGCGGATGCCGTCGGCGCACTGCGCGCCGCCGAAGGGCGGTCACGGGCACGGTCACGAGGGACACGCGGGCCACGGTCACGAGGGGCACGAGCATCACCACCACTGAGCCCGATCCGCCGCCCGCCCCTCCGGGGAAACCCCACCCTTGCGGGCGGTAGGATCGAGGGGTGGCTGCCTCCCCCACCAATCCCTATTCCGAAGCCGGCGTCGACACTGCTGCCGGTGATCTCGCCGTCGAACTGATGAAGTCGTCCGTGCGCGCGACGCACGGCCCCGAAGTGCTCGGCGGTGTCGGCGGATTCGCCGGACTCTTCGACGCGAGTGCGCTGCTCGGCTACCGCCGTCCGCTGCTCGCCTCGAGCACCGACGGCGTGGGCACGAAGGTCGCGATCGCGCAGGCGATCGACAAGCACGACACGATCGGTCAGGACCTCGTCGGCATGGTCGTCGACGACATCGTCGTGGTGGGTGCCAAGCCGCTCTTCATGACCGACTACATCGCCTGCGGCAAGGTCTACCCGCAGCGCATCGCCGACATCGTGCGCGGCATCGCGGAGGCGTGCTCCGCCACCGGCACCGCGCTCGTCGGCGGCGAGACCGCCGAGCACCCTGGACTCCTCGGCCCGCGCGACTACGACGTCGCGGGCGCCGCCACCGGCGTGGTCGAGGCCGACGCGATCCTCGGCGCCGAGCGCGTGCAGGACGGCGACGTCGTGCTCGCGGTGCAGTCCAGCGGACTGCACTCCAACGGCTACTCCCTGGTGCGTCACATCATCACGAACGCCGGCATCACCTACGCCGACAACGCCGCCGACTTCGGCACCACGTGGGGCGAGGCGCTCCTCGAGCCGACGCGTCTCTACACGCTCCCGCTGCTGCGCCTCATCGAGACCCTCGGCGGCGGCGTGCACGCGCTCAGCCACGTCACCGGCGGCGGCATCGCGGCGAACCTCGCCCGCGTGCTCCCGCAGGGCAGCTGGGCCGAGGTCGACCGCAGCACCTGGTCGCCGAGCCCCGTCTTCCGCGTGCTCAGCGACATCGCCGGCTCCACGCTGGAGTCGGCCGAGGGCACCTGGAACCTCGGCATCGGCTTCCTCGCGGTGATCGCCGCCGACAGCAAGGATGCCGCCATCGCGGCTCTCGAGGCCGAGGGCATGCCCGCCTGGCAGGTCGCGACCGTCGGGTTCGGCGCGCGACCGGCCGGGGAGTTCGAACAGGGCGCCAAGGGCGTCGACGGCGGAGCGGTGCGCCTCGTGGGCGCGTACGCCTCCCACTGAAGAAACGGATAAGCAGACACTCCATGTGCGGCATCGTCGGAATGGTCGGAACGGCCCCGGTCAACCAGGACATCTACGACGCTCTCCTGCTGCTGCAGCACCGCGGTCAGGATGCCACGGGCATCGCCACCGCGGAGCCGAACGGCGTCATGCACAACGCGAAGGCGCAGGGGATGGTGCGCGAGGCGTTCCGCACCCGCGACATGCGGTCCCTCCTCGGCAACGTCGGCCTCGGTCACGTCCGCTACGCCACCAAGGGCACCGCGTCGAGCGAGGAGGAGATGCAGCCGTTCTACGTGAACGCGCCCTACGGCATCATCCTCATCCACAACGGCAACCTCACGAACACCCGTGAGCTCACCGCCGATATGGCGCAGCGCGACCGCCGTCACCTCAACTCCTCCAGCGACACCGAGCTGCTGCTCAACGTGCTCGCCGGCGAGCTGCAGGCGACCACCTCCACGGTCGACCTCGACCCGGAGCGCATCTTCGAGGCCGTCGCCCGCACGCACCAGCGCATCGAGGGCGCCTACGCGGTGATCGCCGTCATCGCCGGCTACGGCCTGCTCGCGTTCCGCGATCCCTTCGGCATCCGCCCGCTGATCCTCGGCCACCGCAAGGGCCGCGACGAGAACGGCGACCCCGCGGCCGGCGACGAGTGGGTCGTCGCGAGCGAGTCGCTCGTGCTCGAGAACGGCGACTACGAGGTGGTCCGCGAGATCGAGCCCGGTGAAGCCGTGTTCATCACCAACGACGGCCAGCTGTTCTCGCAGCAGTGCGCCGCCGAGACCACGCTCGCGCCGTGCGCCTTCGAGTACGTGTACCTCGCCCGCCCCGACTCGATCATGAACGGCATCTCCGTCTACGAGTCGCGCCTGCGCATGGGCGACAAGCTCGCCGACACCATCGCCAAGCACGTGCCGATGGACAAGATCGACGTGGTCATGCCGATCCCCGACTCCTCGCGCCCCGCCGCGATGGAGGTCGCCCGCAAGCTCGGCATCGAGTACCGCGAGGGCTTCTACAAGAACCGCTACGTCGGCCGCACCTTCATCATGCCCGGCCAGGCGGTGCGCAAGAAGAGCGTGCGCCAGAAGCTCAACGCGATGTCGGCCGAGTTCCAGGGCAAGAACGTCCTGCTCATCGACGACTCGATCGTGCGCGGCACGACCTCGAAGCAGATCATCCAGATGGCGAGGGATGCCGGTGCGAAGTCGGTGACCTTCGCCTCCGCGGCGCCGCCGGTGCGGCATCCGCACGTCTACGGCATCAACATGCCGTCGCGTCACGAGCTGATCGCGCACGGGCGGACCATCCCGGAGATCGCCGAGGAGCTCGGCTGCGACCACCTCGTGTACCAGGAGGTCGAGGACCTCAAGGCCGCGATCACCGAGGGCACGGCGATGACCGACCTCGACATGAGCTGCTTCGACGGCCGCTACGTCACCGGCACCGTCACCGACGAGTACCTGGCGTGGGTCGAGGGGTCGCAGACCTCGTGACGTCGGTCCGGCCGCTGTGGCAGGGACGCGCGCTGGCCCTGCTCGGCATCGTGCTGGTCGCGTTCTCGCTCCGCTCCGCCGTCGCCTCGCTGTCCCCGGTCATCGACCACATCGCCGAGGACTTCCCGGTCTCACCCGTCGTGGTCGGGCTGATCGGCGCCGCGCCTCCCGTCTGTTTCGCGGTGTTCGGCCTGCTCACCCCGCTCGCCGAGCGCCGGTTCGGGCTGGAGCGCGTCGCGGTCATCGCGATCGGGCTGATGACGGCGGGACTGCTGCTGCGCGGCTTCGCCGTGGACTCGATCACGCTGTTCGCGGCCACGGTCGTCGTGTTCGCGGGGGTGGGCTCCGGCAACGTGCTGCTCCCGCCGCTGGTCAAGAAGTACTTCCCGGATCGTCTCGGCCTGATGATGACGGTCTACTCGACGACCATGGCGATCTCCACCTTCCTGCCGCCGATGGTCGCCGTCCCCGTCGCCGACGCCCTCGGCTGGCGCGTCTCGCTCGGCCTCTGGGGGCTGTTCGCGGCGATCGCCCTGGTGCCCTGGATCGCCCTCATCCTCGCGGAGCGCACGCAGCCCGCACCGGCCGTGCCACCGGTGCTGCGCGCCCCGGAGCCGGAGGAGGACGGACGACAGGATGCGGCGTCGCTCGCGACCGGACCCATCACGACCTCGCCCGCCAACCCGCGGATCTTCGGCCGGCTGCGGCGCATCCCCCTCGCGTGGGCGATCGCCGGCGTGTTCGGCACCTCGTCGACCATGGCGTACGTGTCCTTCGCCTGGATGCCGACCATGCTCGTCGACATCGGCGAGGTCACTCCGGCTGCCGCCGGCCTGCTGCTGTCGCTGTTCGCGCTGGTCGGCCTGCCCGCCTCGCTCGTCGTGCCGGTGCTCGTCGTGCGGTTCCAGGCCACCCGGCCCCTGTTCTTCGTCGGAGTCGTCGCCGGCCTGCTCGGCCTCGCCGGCCTCCTCTTCGCGCCCACGATCGCGCTCCCGCTGTGGGTCGGCTTGTTCGGCCTGAGCGCGATCATGTTCCCGCTGAGCCTCGTTCTGCTGAGCATCCGCGCCCGCACGTCGGAGAGCGCCGTCGCGCTGAGCGGCTTCGTGCAGAGCATCGGCTACGGTCTCGCCGCCGTGTTCCCGCTGCTGATCGGGTTCCTGCACGAGGTGACCGGCGCGTGGCAGATCCCGCTGATCGTGCTGGCCGCGGTGCTGGTGGCGGCGATCCCGGCCGGGTACGTCGCAGGCCGCCGGAGCACCGTCGAAGAGGAGTGGGAGCGCCGGCACGGGCGCTGGTGATCTCCTCGCTCAGCGCTCGCGCGGCGGAGCCGTGGAGGAGCGGATGATCAGCTGCGGGTCGGTCGACGGCATCTCGCCGATCGCCTCGTGCCCCTCGATCTGGGCGATCAGCCGCAGCGCGGCGGCGCGGCCCATGTCCTCGAAGGGCTGGCGGACGGTGGTGAGCGCCGGGGAGGCGTAGGCGGCGAGGGCGATGTCGTCGACGCTCACGACCGACACGTCCTCGGGAACGCTGCGGCCGGCCTCGTGGAGGGCGCGGATGAGCCCGAACGCCATCTCGTCGCTGCTGACGAAGACGGCCGTGGCGTCGGGGATCGCGGCGATGGTGCGCCCCGCGCGGTACCCGGACTCCGGCGTCCAGTCGGCGGGGATGACGGGGGGAGGGGTGATGCCGTGATCGCGGAGCGTCTGCTCCCACGCCTCGCTGCGCTGACGGGTCTCCGTCCAGTAGACGTCGCCGGAGACATGCCAGACCGTCTCGTGGCCGAGGCCGAGCAGGTGCTCGACCGCGAGCCGGGCGATCGCGGCCTGATCGACGACGAGTGCGGCATCCTGATCGAGCGAGATCCGCTCGCTGCGCGTCGCGGGCGTGCGCTCGGTGCGGGCCCGCAGGGCCGGACTCTCCAGTTCGATGGGGACGCCGAGGATGATCCCCTCCGCGCCCTGCCGCTCGAGACGGTCGAAGGCCTCGAGGAACGCGTCGACCGAGGCGTGATCGGCCACGGCGGCGGTCGACACCGTGTAGCCGTTGGCCGCGGCGGTCTGCTGGATGCCGACGCCGAGGGCGGCGGAGGAGTACCGGTCGGTGGACACGACGATCACCCCGAGCTGGCGGGTGCGGCCCGACGCCAGCGAGGCAGCGGCCGCGTGCACCCGGTAGCCGAGTTCGTCGACGGCGGCGAGGACCCTGCGCGCGGTGTCGGCGCGGACGTTGCCCTGCCCGGACATCACGCGAGACACGGTCTGCGTCGACACTCCGGCGAGTTTGGCGACATCGACCTGGCTCGGGGCCCGGTCCTCCCGGGGGCGACGAGGTGACATGGGTCAATGGTAGCGATCGTCTGATCGATCTCCGGGCGATCGCGCCCGGTCGGGGTGCGATAATGTGAGCGCAAACATTGACCCAGGGAGCACCATGTCCGACCTTCTCGCCTCGGCCGCAGGGCGCCACGGCGCCGTCACCGCCCTCGACTCCTCGACAGAGGCGGACGGCACCCCCGCGCTCAGCTGGCGCGACGGCGAGATCCTCCGCCGGGGACGGCCGCACCGCATGCTCTCCGGAGCGGTGCACTACTTCCGCGTGCATCCTGATCAGTGGGAGGACCGCCTCCGCCGCCTCGCCGCGATGGGGGCGAACACGGTCGACACCTACATCGCCTGGAACTTCCACGAGCGCGTCGAGGGCGACGCGCGCTTCGACGGCTGGCGCGACGTCGAGCGGTTCATCCGCATCGCGGGAGAGGTCGGTCTCGACGTGTTCTTGCGCCCGAGTCCGTACATCTGCGCGGAGTGGTCGAACGGCGGCATCCCGTTCTGGCTGTCCGGCCGCGCGCGGGCGCTGCGAACGTCCGATGCCGGCTTCCTCGCCGCGGTCGACGCCTGGTACGACGAGCTGATCCCGCGGCTCGCCCCCCTGCAGGCCGCGCACGGCGGCCCCATCGTCGCCGTGCAGGTCGAGAACGAGTACGGCTCCTTCGGCAGCGATCCCGGCTATCTGGCGCACCTGCGCGACGGACTGCGGGCGCGCGGCATCGTGGAGATGCTCACCACCGCCGACGGCACCACGGCCGACATGGTCGCCCACGGCAGTGTGCCCGGGGCGATGACCACCTTCACGTTCGGCACCGGGGTCGCGGCGGCCGCCGGGCTGCGCCGCGAGGGCGAGGCGCTCATGTGCAGCGAGCTGTGGGGCGGCTGGTTCGACCACTGGGGCGAGCAGCATCACGTCCGCTCAGCAGCGAGCATGGGCGGGACGGTCGCCGAGCTGCTGGATGCCGGCGGATCGGTGAGCATGTACATGGCGCACGGCGGCACGAACTTCGGCCTGTGGAACGGCGCCAATCACGACCGCGTGCTGCAGCCGACGGTCACCAGTTACGACTCGGACGCGCCGATCGGCGAGGACGGCACGCTGAACGACAAGTTCCACACCCTCCGCGCGCTGTTCGCCCCGTTCCACGAGGGCGAGCTGCCTGAGGCGCCGGCGGCGCCGCGGCGCCAGCGCGCGGCATCCGCCGCTCTGGTGCCGGTCGTCTCCCTGCTCGATCACGTCCGGTCGCTTGCGGATGCCGGGGCCCCGACCCCGCTCCCGCAGACCTTCGAGGAGCTCGGCGCCGAGGACGGCCTGGTGGTCTACGAAGCCGGCATCGCCTTCGCCCCGGGCTCGGAGCTCACGATCGACGGGTTGCACGATCGCGCCACCGTGTTCCTCGATGACGAGCGGATCGGCGTGCTCGAGCGCGACGGTGAGAGGTCCGTCGCGCTCCCTGGCTCCGGCCGGGCGCGGCTGACGATCGTCGTCGAGAGTCTCGGCCGCATCAACTACGGGGCCCGCACGGGTGAGGGCAAGGGCATCATGCACGGCGTGCGGATCGGCCGTCGCCTCGTGCACGGATGGACCCATCGCATCGTCCCGCAGGATGCTCCGGAGCATCCGGGTGCCGTTGCCGCTTCCGAGGCCGGCGCGGATGCCGTTTCTGAGGCCGACGCAGGCGCCGCTCTGGAGGTCGGCGCGGATGCCGCGCGCACTGACGGGGTGGCGGTCGCGAGTCTCGACGTCGCCGAACCGCTCGACGCGTGGCTCGCCTTCCCCGGTGGCCGCAAGGGCATGGTGTGGCTGAACGGCTTCCTCCTCGGGCGCTACTGGGAGGTCGGGCCCCAGCAGACCCTCTACGCCCCGGCACCGCTCTGGCGTGCGGGAGGCAACGAGGTCGTCGTGCTCGACGTCGACGGACTCGGCGCGCGCGTCGAGATCCGGGAGGAGCCGTCGTTCGGTGCGACCGAGGAGTTCATCGGGTCCTGAGCCCGGGCCGAGTGCTCCCTTCGGGAGGAGCTCACGCACAGGGGAGGAGGTTTCCGCGGGAATCCTCCTCCCGAGCGCGCGTCGTCCTCCCGGCGTGCGCCGTGCTCTCGCGCACGCGCCTCTCCGAGCGCACGGTGCGCCGCGTCGATGCCGAGCGACAGATGTTAGCGATATCTGTACTCAGACTCTTGTAAAGCGAGCGCTTGCGGATCTAGAGTGATTGCGCAAACATCGGCGACCGCCGGTGATCCACCTGCGACGCAACGGAGCGCACCGGGGCATCGCACCGCTCGAGAGGCAAGACGTGTCGAACCCTTCCCGATCACCCCGCGCGGGGCGCACGGTCAGCACGCTGCTGACGACGGCGCTCGTGTTCGGCGGTGTCGCCGCACAGACCGCGCCGGCGCAGGCCGCCGATCTGATCCCCGTTCCGAAGACCGACTACCGCCTGCACGCGGTGTCGAGCGAAGCTGACCCCTATCCGGCGCCTCCCTCGCTCGACGGCACCGCGCTCGGCGCCTTCGACGGCGACTTCGCCACGCAGTGGGTCTCTCGGTACAGCGAGGGCGCGCCGTTCCCGCACTGGATCGTCGTCGATCTGCAGCGGCCGATCTCCGTCGCGGCCCTCGACTACTCGGTCAAGAAGGGGCAGAGCATCGCCGCGAAGAACGTGGCCGTCTATGTGACCGACGACGCCGACGTCGCGCGCACCTCGCCCGCCGACGGCGGCTGGGGCACGTCCGCGGGCACCGCGACGCTGCACGCGCCGACCGCCAACGACGAGAAGCAGCGCATCACGCTGACCACGCCGAAGGACGGCCGCTTCGTCGCCCTCCTCATCCTCGACGCGCAGGGGACCAGCGGCGGCGGGGCGGGCGAACTCGAGGTCCTCTCCGATGAGGCGCTGCCGCCGATCACCACGGATCCCGGCACCCCGCCCGCCGGCGAGACCGTGCAGCTCGCGAACGGCGGCACGATCGTCACCGTGGCGAAGGGCTTCCCGAAGGTCCTCGGCTACGCGGTCGGCGACGCCGAGCTCGGCGGTCAGCGCGCCGCCGGCGGCAAGTGGGCAGTGAACGGCACCTCCTACGCAGCCGAGACCACGTCGACGGCGACGGATGCCGGCATCGAGTACGTCTCGCGCCTGACCGGCATCGACGTGACCGTGCGCAGCAGCATCCGCGTCTCCGACGACGGCACCGTCGTCTTCGAGGTGACCGGCGTCGAGGGCGGTGCCACCGTCACCACGCTCGGACTGCCCGACAACGCCTTCCTCTCCGCCACGGGCGACGGCGCGGTCCTCGACCGCACGGTGATCAGCCCGAACAGCACCACGAACGCCGATGAGCACATCGCCCTCTCGGCGACGACGCCGACGGGCCAGAAGGGCGCGGCCTTCGCGTTCCTCGGCGACGGGACTCTCTCCGGCAGCGTCATCAGCAACGCCACCACGCAGGCCTCCGGTGGCACGGCATCGTGGAACACCCGGCTCACCACGCGCGTGACCGAAGCGGATGGCCGCACCGCCGAGATCGGGTCCAGCACCTGGCTGATCCACCCGACGACGGCGGTCGACAGCCGCGTCACGACGTACGAGCTGCCGAAGGTCACGGTGCTGCTCACCGCCGACCGCAACGACGACGACGCCGTGGACTGGCAGGACGCGGCGATCCGCTACCGCGAGGTCGAGCCCGACCGGCTCGGTGCCGACCGTGTGGCTGATCGTGTCGTCAGCCGCATCCCGTTCAACTTCGCCTCCAGCGCGACGAACTACTTCGACCTCACCCTCGACAACACCAAGCGCATCGCGAACCAGACCGACGGTCTCGGCCAGTGGGTGCTCAACAAGGGCTTCGGCAGCGAGGGCCACGACTCCGCGAACACCGACTACGGCGGGAACCACAACGAGCGCGCCGGCGGAGTCGCTGACCTGAACAACCTCGTCGAGGAGGGCGCGAAGCTCAACGCCGACATGAGCGTGCACGTGAACGCCACCGAGATGTACCCGCAGGCGAACGCGTTCGACACCGCCATCATTGACGGCGCCGCCCCCTACAAGCCGGGCTGGAACTGGCTCGACCAGTCGTATTACATCAACCAGCAGGCCGACCTCGGCACCGGCCGGGTGCTCGACCGCTTCCAGCAGCTCCGCGACGAGGTCCCCGGTCTCAGTGGCGTCTACATCGACGTGTACTACTCCAACGGCTGGGTGGCCGAGGAGCTCGCCGACGAGCTGAACGGCATGGGGCTCGAGGTCGCGACCGAGTGGGGCGACAAGTTCGTCGACAACGCGGTCTGGGCGCACTGGCCGAACGACCTCGCCTACGGCGGCGCGACCAACAAGGGCATCAACTCCACCATGGTCCGTTTCATCCAGAACGGTCAGGCCGACGTCTGGAACGACGACGCCCTGCTCGGCCAGCAGCGGCTCGTGGACGCTGAGGGCTGGGTGGGCAACCGCAACTGGGACGGCTTCATCGGCAACATCTGGAACCAGAGCCTGCCGACGAAGTTCATCCAGCACTTCGACCTCCTCAGCTACGAGGCGGGGAAGACGGCGACGCTGACGGATGACGTCACGATCAGCATGGACGGAGACACCCGGGTCATCACGATGGGCGGAGCCACCGTGCTCCGCGGCGACTCGTATCTCCTGCCGTGGCAGTCGCTCGCCTCGAACGCCGACGCCGGCTCGCCGGTCGACGCCGACAAGATGTACTTCTACTCGGCATCCGGGGGCGAGAAGACCTTCGAGCTCACGGCGGCCTTCGCCGGCAGCACAGCCTTCGACGTGTTCGAGCTGGGCGATCAGGGCCGCTCCAAGGTGGGCACGGCGGATGCCGTCGACGGGCGGCTCACGCTCACCGGCGACGCGGGCGTGGCCTACGTCGTGGTGCCGCAGGAAGGGGAGCAGCGTGCCGCTGTCGAGTACCACGACGCCGGGCTCGACGACCCGGGCTTCAACGCCGGCTCGCTCGACGCCTGGAACCCGACGGGCGACGTGACGCTCGCGCGCACCGACGAGGGCACCGCGAAGAACGACTCGCGCGGTGACAACATCGCCGTCCTCGGCGCGGAGAAGTCGTCGATCAGCCAGACCGTGACCGGCCTGACCCCGGGCACGAGGTACTCGTTCTCCGCGCAGGTGCAGATCGATCCGACGGCCACGCGCGACGTGACGATCGCCGTCGACACCGGCGAGGGCACGTCCGCACGCACCTGGAGCCTGTCCCCGACGTACAACTACATGCGCGCCGACTCGAAGGCCGGGCAGTTCTACCAGCGCGGCTCGGCATCCTTCGTCGCCCCGGCCTCCGGGGAGGTGACGGTGTCGATCGCGGCCGCCGCAGGCGATGCGAAGGTCCGTGTCGACAACGCGCGGGTGATGGAGGACACGACGTCGCCGACGGCCGAGGGCACGGTGTACTCGAACGACTTCGAGGGCAACCAAGCCGGCTGGGGGCCGTTCGTGAAGGGCGATGCGAACGGCATCGACGACCCGCGCACGAGCATCTCGCGCCGCCACGACCCGTACACGAGCAGCGACTGGCGCAACACCGCCCGCCCGTTCGCAGCGGGCTACCCGCTGGCCGGCCTCGCCGTCGACTCCACGCTGAACGGCGAGCACTCGCTGATGTCGCACTCGGAGAACAACGGCGTCGTCTACCGCACCGACCCCACGCTCGTCGCGCTGGAGCCGGGGCACACCTACCGCATCGGCTTCCAGTACCAGGCCGGGGCCGCCGGCGCCTACCGCTGGCTGACCGGCACCGACAAGGTGGCAGGCGGTGAGGTCTCCTCGACCACGCTGTCCCGCACCGACATCCCGCAGGCGCTGGAGACCACGGCGTTCAGCCAGGACGTGACCGTCGGATGCGGCGACTACACCTGGGTCGGACTGGAGCGCGTCGGCGGCCCCGATGTCGACTTCGTGCTCGACGACTTCACCGTGACCGACCTCGGCCCGACCGAGGGCGGCACGCCCTGCGCGACGGTCGCGGGCGAGGCCGCCGTGCTCAGCCCCGGTGCGCAGGCGACGTTCACGACGACCTTCACGAACAGCGAGGACATCGCCGTCGAGAACGTCGGCGTCCAGCTCGAGCTCCCCGAGGGGTACACGGTCGAGGTCGCCGACGGCTCGTCGAACCTGTTCGGCGAGGTCGCCACAGGCGAGAGCGTGGAGACGACCTGGCTGCTGACCGCACCGGCGGATGCGGCCGGCGCGACCGTCGGCATCGGCATCTCCGCGACGTATCTCGCGGACTGCGACGTCCGCACGGTCGAGACGGTGCAGCAGGCATCCGTCGCCTCGCGCTCGCGCATCCCGAACTCGCAGATCACCGCATCCGCGAACTCTGAGGAGACTGAAGGCGAGGACGGGCGGGCGGTGAACATGCTCGACGGCGACGCGACCACCTTCTGGCACAGCCTGTGGAGCACCGCCGGGGCCACGTCCTACCCGCACGTCGTGACCCTCGACCTCGGCGCGAACGCGCAGGTCGACGGCGTGGGCTACCTCAGCAGAGGCGACGTGCAGAACGGGCCGATCAAGGCGTACACCGTGGCGGTCTCGACCGACGGGACCACCTACACCGACGTCGCCTCCGGGGAGTGGCTGAAGGCGCCCGGCGGATTCCAGGACGTCTCCTTCACCGAGGTGGAAGCCCGTTACATCCGCATCACGGCGCTCTCCTCGGTCTCGGGCACCCAGTTCGCCGCCATCGCCGAGCTCGCGGTGTACGGCAGCTCGACGCCGCAGGAGGGCCATGCGCCCGAAACGCGGCCGGCGGATGACCTCGACGCCTGCAACCCGGCCACAGATCCGCAGCTCAGCCTCGACGCGAAGTCGGCGCGAGCCGGCGGCACGGTCGACGCCGAGCTCACCGGGTTCGGGCCGCGCTCCACGGTGTCGATCCTCCTCGACGGCGCGAAGTTCGCCGAGGTTCAGGTGGACGCCGACGGCGCTCTGCGCACGACGCTCAGGATCCCGGCGGATGCCGCCCCCGGCGCGAGCGAGATCACCGTCGCGAACGCGAAGGGCGAGACGCTGGCGAGCGCACCGCTCAAGGTCAAGAAGGCCAAGTAGCGGCATCCGAGAAGCGGCCCGGAGGGGATCCCTCCGGGCCGCTTCCGCGCCGCCGAGCGGCGGTCACCGGCATCCGGGTACGACGAAACCCCCGTGCTGTGCACGGGGGAGACGACGAGCAGAACCGGCGGTCAGGCCTTTTCCAGCTCGTCCTCGTCTTCGTCGGCGTACTCGTCCGCCCACTTGTCGACGTACTCGGGTTCCGAGTCGTCGCTCGGGTGCGCGAGCTCGCGTTCCAGTGCCGAATAGTTCACAGACGGACTGAACGACTTGAGTTCGCGGGCGATTTTGGTGTGCTTCGCCTTTTGACGGCCACGGCCCATGCGCGAGACCCCCTCACGAGTTAAGCTGCGGGCAACGTAGGGCCCGATGCGTTTCACGACACCGGCTCGCGGCCGGTAAGAGTAGCATTCAGAATAGCACGCGGGTAGGAGGCTCAGGCTGACACCCGCCTGGTGAAGGGAGTGATCCTCATGACCGACAGCACCTCCGCCGCGGCGGAAGAAGCGGCCCAGAATGCGACTCTGCAGAAGGCGGTCATCGTCGGGATGCAGCCCGATCAGTCCCGGCACGTGCTCGACGAGGCGATCCGCTTCGCCCGGCTGCTCGACGTGCCCCTCGTGGTCGCCCACGTCGACGTGACGCGCTTCGTCACCTACGAGGACCCGGACGGCTACGTGCACTCGGCTCCCATCGACATCAACTTCGAAGCGGGCGTCGCGGAGTTCGAGGCCGTGCAGGAGGCGGCCGCCGCGGCGCTCGAGGGGACCGGCCTCACCTGGACCGCCCGTCAGCTCGTCGGCGACCCGGCGCTCGCGATCAAGCAGCTCGCCAACAAGCTCGACGCGCAGCTGATCGTCGTGGGCACGCGCAAGCGCGGCATCGGCGAGTCGATCCGCGAGTTCTTCACCGGCTCCGTCGCCGCGCGACTCGCGCATCGGCAGCACCGCTCCATCCTCGTGGTTCCGCTCGAGGAGCCGGTGCCCGACGACCAGAAGGACATCTGGACCGAGTAGGCCCGGCAGAGGCTCGGGCCGCCGAACTGCTGTGCGGCGGCCGAGTTGGCACCTCCTGGTGGAATCCGCGCGTCATGGCGACCGCAGGTGCCAACTCAGCGAGGCCCATCCTCATGCAGTCGGCACCTGTCGACGGAATGCTGGCGCGTATCCGGCAACAGGTGCCAACTCGAAGCGAGGCCTCCCCTCGTCGCAAGGACTCAGCGACCGCTGAGGGTTGCGAGGGCGCGGGTCACCGCGTGCGCCGCGGCATCCAGCGCGTCGTCCAGCTCGGTGACGACGGATGCCGGCAGCACCCCGCCGCGGGCGACGTGGGTGCGCAGGTCCGTGCGGACCCGCGCGCGGAACGCGTTGATCGCGGCATCCGCCCTGTGCAGCTCCTCGCGGCTGGTGATCCGCTCGTCGTCCATCGGGGTGCGCGGGCGGCTGTGCGAGGCCGTGCGCTCCTCCTTCTCGGCGGTGGCGAAGTCGGCGCGCAGGCTCTTCATCGCCTCCTTCACGCTCTGGCGCACCTCGTTCGCGATGAGTCGCACCGAATCGGTCAGTCCCGCCTCGATGCCGGCGAGGTCACCCTCTCGGGAGGCCAGCTCGGCGCGTCCGGCATCCGTGATCGCGTAGATCGTGGTGCGGCCGTCGGCGGTCTTGGTGACCAGGCCGTCCTCCTCGAGCTTCGCGAGCCGCGGGTAGATCGTGCCCGCGCTCGGCGTGTAGGTGCCGCCGGTGCGATCGGTGAGCGCCTGGATGATGCCGTAGCCGTGCTGCGGCGCCTCGGCGAGCAGCGACAGCAGGTACAGGCGCAGGTCACCGTGGGAGAACACTGCGGGGCTCATGCTTCCTCCCACTCGGCGTCGTTCTCGATGGTCTCGGGCACGCGGCGCAGCACGGTGACCCCGCCGGAGACGGAGTTCACGCGAAGGTCGACGAAGCGTCCTGCGAGCTCGCCGGTCGAGCCGGTGTAGTTGCTCGGTCCGGAGGAGCTGCGCTCGACGCCGTCGATGAGCAGCCGGCCGCTCAGGGAGCGCACGACGTAGTTCGCGGCGAGCGACTCGTCGAGGCGAACCGTGGTTCCGCCGGAGACGGAGTTCACGCTGATGGTGTTCACATCGCCCGAGGCGTCCACGAGGGTGGAGCCGGACACGATGTCGACCGTCGCCTTGCGGACGGCGCCGGTCACCGCGACGTCGCCCGAGACGCTGTTCGCGTTGATCGAGCCGGTGAGCCCGCGCACCTGCACGTCGCCGGAGACGGTGTTGACGGTGAGGTCGCCGATGAGGGTGTCGACGATGATGTCGCCGGACACGGTGTTCAGTCGGGCGTCGTTGCGGATGCCGGAGACGAGGGCTCCGGCGCTGACGACGCCGAGGTTCAGGGCGATGGAGCGCGGGACGGCCACGCTGACCTCGGCCTTCGGACCGCCCGAGCCGAAGTTGCGGAACACCTCGAGGAAGTTGTCCCAGCCGAGCTGCGGGTGGTCGATCTCGACCTCGCCGTCGTTGGACTCGATGCGGAGGTCCTTGATGGTGACGCCGTGCACCTCGATGCGGATGCCCGGCTCGTCGTGCGCGATGACGTCGACCTGGCCGCCGACCAGGCCGATCTTCAGCCGGCTGATGTTCTCGATGTCGATGACGCGTTCCTCGCCCGGGGCGATGAGCCACTTCTCGGTCATGTCTGCTTCTCCTGTGTTGAGGGATCACGATATATCGTGTTTGAGAAGAGTAACACGATATATCTCGATTCCGCCAAGGGGTGCGGCTGGGACTTCCCTGAGAGCGCCGAACGGCCGCCATCCCGAGTCCGGGGGCAAGCGAGAATCAGAACCCGAGCGTCACCAGCGCAGAGCCTCGTCCACCGCGCCGACGAGCCGCTGGAACCGGCCGTTCGCCTCGAGGTCGTCCAGCAGCACCGGGTTCCCGTCGATGTCGGCCAGCGGCACCCGCCAGTTCGGGTACTCCTTGTACGTGCCGGGCTGGTTCTGCGCACGGCGCTCGCCGACGGCATCCGTCAGCGCCACGCCGAGCAGATACGACGGCGACGCGGCGAGGTAGCGGTGCAGCGCGATCACCACATCCTCGTCCGTCGCATCCGGCGCGAGGATCCAGCGATCGCGCAGCCGCTGCAGCATGGTGTCGCGTTCCTGTTCCGCGATCCGGCGTTCCTCCTCCACCGCCCGCTCGAGCAGTCCCAGCCGAGCCCGGAGCTCGACGTGCTCCCCGGTGAGGTAGCCGGCCGTCGGCGGGAGGTCGTGCGTCGTGACCGTGGCGAGGACGCCCTGCCGGTAGTCTTCGGGCTGCCGAGGGCCGCCCTCGTCGTTCTCGAACCACAGCACGGAGGTGCCCAGGATGCCGCGCTCGACGAGGTAGTCGCGCACCCAGGGCTCGACGTTGCCGAGATCCTCGCCGATGATCACCGCTCCGGCACGCTGCGCCTCGAGCGCGAGGATGCCGACCATGGCCTCGTGGTCGTAGTGCACATACGTCCCCGCGGCGGCGGAGGAGCCGTCCGGAACCCACCACAGGCGGAACAGCCCGATGATGTGGTCGATGCGCAGCGCGCCGGCGTGACGCAGCACGCCGCGGAGCAGATCGCGCAGCGGCCGGTAGCCCTGCGTCGCGAGGGCCTCGGGCAGCCACGGTGGCTGCGACCAGTCCTGCCCCTGCTGGTTGTACATGTCCGGCGGCGCGCCGACGGTGACGTGCGAGGCGTACGCCTCCCGGTTCGACCACACGTCGGAGCCGAGCGGATGCACGCCCACGGCGAGATCCTGCATGACGCCCATCGTCATGCCCGCGGCCTTCGCCTCGTCCTGTGCGGCGGCGAGCTGCTCGTCGGCGATCCACTGGAGCCAGATGTGGAACGCGACGCGATCGGCGAGCCGGTCGCGCAGCTCGGTGACCAGCGGAGAGCCGATTCCGTACTCCTCGGGAGGCCCGGCGGAGTTCGCAGGATCCGCGCAGAACTCCTGCAGCGCGCACCACAGGGCGAACTTGCCGAGGGCGCGACCTTCACCGGCGACGTATGCGTCGAGCGAGGCCTGCCGCTCGGCGGAGCGCGGCGCGGAGAACACCCGGAGGAGCGCGTCCTGCTTGGCGGCCCACACGGCGTCGCGATCGATGAGATCGGCGCTCGTGTTCCGGGCGAGCAGCGGTTCGCGCAGCCGCTCCACGATCTCCCGATCCTCCGCCGGGAGCGCGGCGAACTCCGGGATGCTCTCCGGGTGCACGTACAGCGGAGCGATGAAGCGCCGGCTTGCGGGGAGGTACGGCGACGGCTCGATCGGAGAGGTGATCTCTGCGGCGTGGATCGGATTGATGAGGACGAAGTCGGCCCCTTCCCCCGCGGCGAGTGCCGCGAGGCGGGCCAGGTCGGCGAAGTCGCCCATGCCCCAGGACGAACGCGAGCGCACCGAGTAGAGCTGGGTCATGAGGCCCCACGCGCGGCCGCCGTTGCCGTCGCGGCTCGGCGGGGCGTCGAGCCGCTGCGGGGTGACGACGAGGGAGCAGGTCGCAGTGCGAGCCGGCGCATCCGCTCCCGGGCGGCGCTCCTCGGCTCGCACCTCGTGCCAGCCCAGCGGAAGATCCTTCGGCAGCGGGATGACGAGCCGGCGGACGGCGTGGCCGTCCATCGCGCGCTCGTCGCCGGTCTCGGCGGGTGCGGGCAGCTCCCGCGTCGTCCCGTCCTCGAGCACCACGGTCGCTTCCACCTGAGCGTCGGCTGCAGCATGGAGCGACAGCTCCCCGGAGCCGGATCGCACGACGAGGGAGCCGGGCACGAGATGCTGCCAGGGCTCGTCCTCACGGGCCCGCAGCGCGGCGCGCTCGTCGGCGGCGTCCACCCCCATCGCGGACAGGATCGACCGCACGGTCGAGGCCGGCACGGTGACGTGCTCGCCGAAGAACGACCAGTACTCTGTCGAGATCCCGTAGGCGCGGGCGAGTGCGGCGAGCGCCTCGCTCGGCGCATCGACCTCGTGCGCGTCGTCGACAGCATCCATGACAACCTCCTTGTTGCGATGCGCGGACCGGCGGGACCGGTTCAGAAGGCCGGCGGGGTGTGCCAGATCCGGTCGATGTAGTCGCGGATCGACCGGTCCGAGGAGAAGAACCCGGTGCGGGCGACGTTGAGGATCGCCGAGCGCGCCCAGGCGTCCTGATCCGCGTACGCGGCATCCACGCGCTTCTGCGCCGCGATGTACGAGGCGAAGTCGGCGAGCACCATGAACCGGTCCTCGTAGAGCAGGTTCGACACGATCGGCTCGAAGGCCGAGCGGTCGCCGCGCGAGAACGCCCCGGAGGCGATGAGGTCGATCGCGGCGCGCAGCTCCGGGTCGGCCTGGTAGAACTCGCTCGGCCGGTAGCCGCGGTCGCTCAGCTCCTGCACCTCGGGCTCGCTCATGCCGAAGAGGAAGAAGTTGTCGTCGCCGACCAGCTCGCGGATCTCGACGTTCGCCCCGTCGTCGGTGCCGATCGTGAGCGCCCCGTTGAGGGCGAACTTCATGTTGCCGGTGCCGGAGGCCTCCTTGCCGGCGAGGGAGATCTGCTCCGACAGGTCGGCGGCCGGGATCACCCGCTCGGCGAGGGTCACGTTGTAATTCGGCGGGAAGACGACCTGCAGGCGCCCCTCCAGTCGCGGGTCGTTGTTCACGACGTCGCCGACCGCGTTGATCAGGTGGATGATGCGCTTGGCCATCGCGTAGCCGGGGGCGGCCTTCGCGCCGAAGATCGCGGTTCGCGGCTGGACGTCGGATGCCGCCACACGCCCCGACACGACGCCCTCGTAGGTGCCGACGACGTGCAGCAGCTTCAGCAGCTGGCGCTTGTACTCGTGCAGCCGCTTGACCATCACGTCGAGCAGGTGTCCGTCGCTCACCTCGAAGCCGTCGCGTGCGCGCAGCACCTCGTTGAGCCGGCGCTTGTTCGCCGCCTTCACCTCGGCGAACGCGGCGCGGAATCCGGCGTCCTCCGCGAAGGGCTCGAGCTCGCGGAGACGCTCGAGGTCGGTGACCCATCCGTCTCCGATCGCCTCCGTGATGAGACCGGAGAGCTCGGGGTTCGCCAGCCGCAGGAACCGCCGGGGGGTGACCCCGTTGGTGACGTTGGTGAACTTCTCCGGGTAGAAGTCGTCGAAGTCGTTCAGCACCTTGTCGCGCAGCAGCTGGGAGTGCAGCTCCGCCACGCCGTTCACCTTGGCGCCGGCGACGGTGGCGAGGTACGCCATCCGCACGGAGCGGACCGGATGCTCGGCGATGATCGACATGTTGCGGATGCGCATCTCATCGTCGCCGTACCGCTCCCGCACCTCGGCGAGGAACTCGTCGTTGATGCGGTAGATGATCTCCAGGTGGCGGGGGAGCAGCCGTCCGAGCAGCTCGACCGGCCACACCTCGAGGGCCTCGGGGAGCAGCGTGTGGCAGGTGTACGCGAAGCACTGCCGGGTGATCGCCCACGCGGCATCCCAGTCCAGCTTCCTCTCGTCGACGAGCACGCGCATGAACTCGGGGACCGCGATCACCGGGTGGGTGTCGTTGAGCTGGAAGATCACCCGCTCCGGGAGCTGCGCGAGATCGAAGCCGTCGGCGAGCATGTTGTCGAGGAAGTCGTGGATGGACGCCGCGACGAAGAAGTACTGCTGCTGGAGCCGGAGCTCCTTGCCCTGCGGAGTGGAGTCTTCCGGGTACAGGACCTTCGAGATGTTCTCGGCGAAGGTCTGCGCGCGCACGGCCTCCTCGTAGTCGCCGGAGTTGAAGATGCGCAGGTCGAAGGCCTTCGTGGCCACGGCACTCCACAGGCGCAGGGTGTTCACCCGGCCGTTCTGGTAGCCGGGGACCATGTAGTTGTAGGGCACGGCCTGCACGTTCCACCCCGGGACCCAGCGGGAGCGCGTGACGCCCTCGTCGTCGTAGGTCTCGGTGTGTCCGCCGAAGGCGATGGTCTGGGCGTCCTCCGGACGGGCGAACTCCCACGGCGATCCCAGGGACAGCCAGGCGTCGGGCTGCTCCACCTGCTGGCCTTCCACGAAGGTCTGCCGGAAGATGCCGTACTCGTAGCGGATGCCGTAGCCGATGCTCGGCACGCCGAGGGTGGCGAGCGAGTCGATGAAGCAGGCCGCGAGACGGCCGAGCCCGCCGTTGCCGAGGCCCGGTTCGACCTCGTGAGCGCGCACTTCGTCGAGAGAGACACCGCACGCGGCGAGGGCCTCCTTCGCGGTGTCGGCGAGTCCGCAGGCGAGCAGGTTGTTGTCGAGCTGACGGCCGAGCAGGTACTCGGCGGAGAGGTAGCAGACGCCCTTCGCCTGGGTCTCCTTCTGGCGGCGGAGGTCCTCGAGCCACCGCGCCATCAGGTAGTCACGCACGGTGTGCGCGAGGGCGAAGTAGCGGTCGTTCGCGCTCGAGGCCGAGAGCGCGACCCCGCGGTCGAAGTTCAGGTTGTGCAGGAAGTCGGCGACGAAGGCGTCGACGGTGCTCGCGGGAGCGGTCACGGGGGCGAGGGCGAGAGGATGCGTGGCGCTGGTCACGTCTTGACCGTATAGGCCCGGTCCGCGAAGCGCACGCATCATTTCCGCAGCGCCTGCGGGATTGATGCGCAGCTCTGCTTGACATTGACGTTGCGTCAACTTCTACGGTGGTTCTATCGCAGACGGAAGGAGGCGGCATGCCCACCAGAGACTGGTCGATCCAGGAGATCGCACGGCTCGCCGGGACCACGAGCAGGACGCTGCGTCATTACGACGACATCGGCCTGCTGTCGCCGACGCGCATCGCGCACAACGGCTACCGGCACTACGACGAGACCGCGCTCGTGCGGCTGCAGCGCATCCTGCTGCTGCGAGAGCTCGGCCTCGGTCTGCCGCAGATCGGCGAGGTGCTGGATTCCCCGGCGAGCGCCTCCACGGCGCGTGAAGCATCCGCTCTCGAGACCCATCTCGCGCTGCTGCGCGAGGAGCAGACCAGGCTGGCGCGGCAGATCGCGTCGGTCGAGAACACCATCGCAGCACTGAGAGGAGGTGAAGAACTCATGGCAGAGAACATGTTCGACGGCTTCGACCACACCCGGTACCGGGAAGAGGTCGAGCAGCGCTGGGGCAAGAAGGCCTACGCCGACAGCGACCGCTGGTGGCGGGGGATGACGGATGCCGAGCGCGCCGACTGGCAGCAGACGGTGTCCGACCTCGGACGCGACTGGATCGCCGCCGCCGAGAGCGGCATCGATCCGGCGTCCGCCGAGGCGCAGGACATCGCCCGCCGTCACGTCGGGTGGCTCACCGGCATCCCGGGCACGCCCGCGGCGGTGCCGGGAGGCGACGTCAAGGCGTACGTGCTCGGCCTCGGCGAGATGTACGTCGCAGACCCGCGCTTCGGCGCGAACTACGCGACGTCCGCCGGAGGCACGCAGGGCGCGGAGTTCGTCCGCGACGCGCTCCGCATCTACGCGGAGGCGAACCTGTAGGCCGGGGCGTTTCGTCTCGCGAAGACCCGCTCAACGGCCGGGACTGCTCCCGGTCGTTGAGCGAGGGAGCGCAGCGACCGAGACGAAACGCGGCGGGGGCGGCGGCTACAGTGACGAGGGTGAACCTCACCCGCGTCCTGCTCGTCGCCGCGGGCGGCACGGCGGGGACGGCGGCCCGCCTCGGGCTCGGGCTTCTGCTCCCGGATGCCGGTGTGCTCCCCGTGCTCCTCGCGAACATCCTCGGGGCCCTGCTCATCGGCATCCTCACCGCGCGCCTGCCGAAGGCGACAGGGCTGCGACTGCTGCTCGGCACCGGCCTGCTCGGCGGGTTCACGACGTACAGCGCATTCATGACGGGCACCGTCGGGCTCTGGGCGGATGCTCCGCTCCTCGCGGTCGGCTACGCCCTCGGCAGCCTCGCGCTCGGCCTCGGCGCCGCGGCTCTCGGCCTGCGCATCGGGCGCCCGCATGCTGAGGTTCACCCCACCGGGGGCGCCGCATGAGCCCGCTGCTGTTCCTCGGGGCCGCGCTCGCCGGAGGGGTCGGCGCGGCGCTCCGCTATCTCGCCGACCTCGGCGTCGGGAGGGTGGCCGGGCGCCGCTACCCGTGGGGCATCCTGCTGGTGAACCTCAGCGGCTCGTTCGCCCTCGGCATCGTCACGACGGCCCTCCCCGAGCAGGCCCTCCTCCTCGGAGCCGGCCTCCTCGGCGGCTACACGACGTTCAGCACCGCGATGCTCGACACCGTCGCCCTCTGGCGTGACGGGGAGCGACCGGCATCCGTCTTCAACGCCGTCGGGATGCTGGTGCTGGGGCTCCTCGCCGCCGGGGCGGGCCTCGCCCTCGGCGCCCTGCTCTGAAGACGCTTGCGCTCCTCCGCGTCTCCGGCTATTCTCCTTGCTAATCGTTTAAGCTAATCGTTTAACAAGCGCGATCACCCACCCGAAGCACGTCAAAGGAGACACCCATGGCACGACCCGCCCGCCGCGCCCTCGGCGCCCTCGCCGCCTCCGCGGCCGCCGTCCTCGCGCTCAGCGCCTGCTCGCCCTCGGCCGGAGGCGACTCCGGTGAGTCCGGCGGAGACGTCACCCTCAGCTACGCGATCTGGGACGAGAACCAGAAGCCGGCCATGGAGCAGATCGCCGAGGCGTTCACCAAGGAGAACCCGAACGTCACGATCGACATCCAGGTCACCCCGTACAAGGAGTACTTCACGAAGCTCCAGACGGCCGCGAGCGGCGGATCCGCCGCCGACGTGTTCTGGATGAACGGCCCGAACTTCCAGCTGTACGCGTCCAACGGTCAGCTCGCGCCTCTCGACGACGCCGGCATCGACGCGTCGGACTACCCCCAGGGGCTCGTCGACCTCTACACGTACGACGGCACGCTCTACGGCGCCCCGAAGGACTTCGACACCGTCGCGCTCTGGTACAACAAGGAGCTCTTCGACGCCGCCGGTGTCGAGTACCCGGCCGCAGGCTGGACCTGGGACGACTTCACCGCCGCGGCGGCGAAGCTCACGGACCCCGCCAAGGGACAGTTCGGCATCGCCGCGAGCCAGTACGGCCAGGAGAACTTCTACAACTCCATCGCGCAGGCCGGCGGCGAGGTCATCTCCGCCGACGGCACCGAGAGCGGCTACGGCTCGCCCGAGGCGCTCGAGGGCATCGAGCTGTGGACCGGCCTCATCGAGGCGGGCTCCTCGCCGACCGCCCAGCAGATGACCGACACCAACCCCGAGGACTTCTTCCTCTCCGGCAAGGTCGCGATGTTCCAGAACGGCTCCTGGGCCGCCATCGCCTACGCCGACAACGCCGACATCGGCGGCAAGGTAGACGTCGCCCCGCTCCCCGCGGGCGCCGAGGGCAACCAGAGCGTGATCCACGGCGTCGGCAACGTCGCCAACGCGAAGAGCCCGCACCTCGCCGAGGCCAAGGCGTTCGCCGCCTTCGCCTCCGGTGAGGAGGCCGCGAAGATCCAGGCCGAGACCGGCACCGTGATCCCCGCGTTCAACGGCACCCAGCAGGCCTGGGTCGACGCCCTGCCGCAGTACGACCTGCAGGTCTACATCGACGCGCTCGAGACGGCCGTGCCGTACCCGGTGTCGAAGAACACCTCGGCATGGACGAGCATCGAGAGCGAGATCCTCTCCCAGGTCTGGTCGGGCGCCGTCACGCCCGAAGCCGGTCTCGAGGACCTCGCCGAGAAGATGCAGGCCGCCCTGGACGCCGAGCAGGAGTAATCACCATGAGCGTCGTCGCGCCACGCGCGGGCACGTCGGCAGAGCGGATGCCGGAGGCCCAGGCCCCCGGCATCCGCCGCCGCCGCCGGCGCAGCCCCGGTGCCTCCCCGTGGTGGGCCCTCGTCTTCATCGGGCCCACCGCGCTGGGGATCGCGGTCTTCTACCTGTGGCCGACCCTGCGCACCCTGATCATCTCGTTCACGAAGTCGGGACCCTTCGGAGGCTCCGAGTGGGTGGGCATCGAGAACTACGCCCGGCTGTTCCAGGACCCCGAGCTCATCGGGGCCCTGCGCAACACCGCGATCTACACGGTCATCGCCCTCGTCGGCATCCCGATCGCCGTGGGAATCGCCGCCCTGCTGAACACCACCGGGCTCAAGGGGCGCAGCGCGTACCGGACCCTCTACTTCATCCCCGTCGTCACCATGCCGGCCGCGATCGCCCTGGTGTGGCGCATGATCTACAACGGCGACTACGGCGTGCTCAACGCAGCACTCGGTGCGGTCGGCATCGACGGCCGCAGCTGGCTCACCGACCCGGGCACCGCGCTCGTCGCGATCGCCGTCGTCGGCATCTGGGCAGGCCTCGGCACCAACATCGTCATCTTCCTCGCCGGTCTCCAGGGCATCCCCGACACGATCATGGAGGCCGCCGACCTCGACGGCGCGGGACCCGTGCGGAAGTTCTTCTCCATCACGATCCCGCTGCTGTCGCCGTCGATCTTCTTCGTCAGCGTGATCAGCGTGATCGGCGCCCTGCAGGTGTTCGACCTCATCTACATGATGCTCGGCCGCAGCAACCCCGCGATGCCGAACACCCGCACCGTCGTCTACCTGTTCTACGAAGCGGGCTTCCTCGACAACGACCGCGGCTACGCTGCCGCCGTCGCCTTCCTCCTGCTCGTGATCATCCTGCTGCTCACGGTCGTCCAGTTCCGCCTGCAGAAGAAGTGGGTGCACTATGAGTGACCTCTCGCTCGACACGCGCACCGTGGTCGGCGCATCCGCCGGCCGCACCGCCCGACCTGGCACGCCGAAGAACCGCGCCCTGTGGATCGTGCATGTGGTGCTGATCCTCGGCGCCGTGATCATGGTGTTCCCGTTCCTCTGGCAGCTGCTCACCTCGTTCAAGACGCTGTCCGACTCGGTGCAGGTGCCGCCGAGCCTGCTGCCGCGCGAGTGGGTGTTCACGAACTTCGCCGAGGTTTTCGAGTCGATGCCGTTCGCGCAGATGTTCGCGAACTCCGTGCTGCTCACCGTGGGCCGGACCGTCGGCCAGGTGGTGCTCTGCACCATGGCGGGTTACGCGTTCGCGCGCATCCCGTTCCCCGGTCGCAACGCCCTGTTCGTCGTGTTCCTCTCGGTGCTCATGGTGCCCTCGCAGCTGTACCTGCTGCCGCAGTACGAGATCATCCAGTCGCTCGGCTGGCTGAACACGCTGCAGGCCCTCATCGTGCCCGGCATCTTCAGCGCCTTCGGCACCTTCCTCATGCGCCAGTTCTTCATGTCGATGCCCGCCGAGCTCGAGGAGGCGGCGCGCATCGACGGTGCGAATCCGTGGCAGACGTTCTGGCGGATCATGGTCCCGCTCGCGAAGCCTGGCATCATCGCACTCGTGGTGTTCACTGTGCTCTGGTCGTGGAACGACCTGCTCTGGCCGCTGATCGTGACGACGGATCCCGCGAAGATGCCGCTGTCCGTCGGCCTGTCGCAGCTCGTCGGCATCCACGGCACGGATTACCCGGTGCTCATGGCGGGTGCGCTGCTGGCGACCCTGCCGATGCTGGTGACCTTCATCATCCTGCAGCGGCAGTTCATCCAGGGCATCGCGTTCAGCGGATCGAAGGGCTGACGGATGCCGCCGCGGAAGAAGACCGACGCCCGCCGCCCCACCCTCCGGATGGTGGCGGAGCGGGCCGGGGTGTCCACAGCCACCGTGTCGTACGTGTTCTCCGGGCGGGCCGGTGCTGCGGGCGCCGGAGTCGCCGAGGCCACGGCCGCCCGGGTGCTCGCCGCTGCCGAGGAGCTCAACTACCGGCCGAACAGTGCGGCCCGGGCGATCCGCACCGGCCGCAGCGGCATGGTGCAGCTCTCCCTGCACATGCTCAGCGACCCGTGGTCGCTGGCGGTGGCGGAAGCCGTGAACGTCGAGGCGAACAGGCACGGGCTGACCACCCTGATCCTCGCCGACGGCGACTGGCACGCAGCCCTGGACAGGGTGGAGAGCGATGTCGCCTACCTCGACGGCGTGGGCCTCGACGAGGACGCGGTGCAGAAGCTGCGCGACCTCGTGAGCCGCGGTCAGCGCCTGGTGGTGTTCTCGGAGCACCTCGAGCCGGAGGGCTTCGACGTGGTGCGCTCGGACGCGATCCCTGGATGCCGGATCGCCATGGACCACCTGCTCGAGCAGCACACCGCCATCGGCTGCCTCGCCGCGGAGGGCGCCGTGCGCCTCGCTTCGACGCAGGTCACCCGGTACACGCCGTACGTCGAGAAGATGGCGGCAGCCGGCATCGACGTCGACCCGTCGTGGACGGAGACGTACGAGGACACGCAGGCCAGCGCCTTCGCCGCGGCGGTGCGGCTCCTCTCCGGGGAGAACCGCCCGACGGCCGTCTACGCGACCACCGACTTCGCGGCCATCGCGGCGATCAACGCGGCGCACATGCTGGGTCTCCGGGTGCCGCACGACGTGGCCGTCATCGGCATCGGCAACACTCCGGACGCGCAGACCGTCGCCCCGAGCCTGACGACCGTCGGTCCGACCGACTTCTATGAGCGGCAGGCCCGCATCATCATCGAGCGCGCGCTCTCGACGGACGACTCCACCGGTCGCCTGCACGAGTTCGCGTGGTCGCTCTTCCCCGCCGCGTCGACCGACCTCGACGTCCCGGCATCCCGCTGACGGCTGTGCCGTCCTCGACGACATTCAGAAGGACCACCGTGGATCTCCGTATCGGCATCATCGGCTTCGGCGCGCGCGCCACGCTCCGCGAGGAGGTGCAGCGCCCCGGCCAGGGCTCGCGCATCACCGCGATCTGCGACCCCTCGGAGCGCGCCCGCAAGGACGCGCGCCGGCTCGTGCCCGACGCCGTCGTCACCGACTCGCTCGACGAGCTGCTCGCCTCAGGCGTCGACGCCGTGATGGTGCTCACCCCCGACGACACGCACGCGGCGCTCAGCATCCGGGCCCTGGAGGCCGGTGTCGCGGTGTTCTGCGAGAAGCCGCTCGCGATCCACCTCGCCGACGCCGACGCCATGCTCGAGACCGCCCGCCGCACCGGCAGCCGGCTCTACATCGGCCACAACATGCGGCACATGCCCGTCATCACGCTGATGCGGCAGCTGATCCAGGACGGCCGGATCGGCGACGTCAAGGCCGTCTGGGTGCGCCACTTCGTCGGCCACGGCGGCGACTACTACTTCAAGGACTGGCACGCCGACCGCCGCCGCACCACCGGACTTCTGCTCCAGAAGGGCGCCCACGACATCGACATCATCCACTGGCTGGCCGGCGCCTACTCCGAGAAGGTCGCCGCCATGGGCGAGCTGAGCGTCTACGGGGACATCTCCGATCGGCGCGACCGCACCGGTGAGCGGATGCCGGACTGGTTCAGCGTCGACAACTGGCCGCCGACGTCGCTGACGGGCCTGCACCCGGTGATCGACGTCGAGGACATCTCGATGGTGAACATGCGCCTCGCCGGGGGCATCATGGCGTCGTACCAGCAGTGCCACTTCACGCCCGACTACTGGCGCAACTACACGGTGATCGGCACCGAGGGCCGCATCGAGAACTTCGGCGACACCGCCGGCAGCGAGGTCAGGCTCTGGAACCGGCGCCACCGCGGCGCGGCCGAGGCCGACGAGACCTTCATCGTGCCCGAGGTGCCGGATGCGGGTCACGACGGCGCCGACGCGCTGCTCGTCGCCGAGTTCCTCCGCTTCGTGCGCGACGGCGGTCTCACCGAGACGTCGCCGGTCGCGGCCAGGGAGGCGGTGGCGGCCGGCATCCTCGCGACGCAGTCCCTGCGCGGAGACGGCTCGGCGATCGAGGTTCCGGCGCTCGACCCCGAGCTCGTCGCCTATTTCGAGCGCGGACAGGTCGGGTAGCCACCCGCCTGTCCGCGTCGGACGCCTTCGGTGCGCGCTGCGTCAGGGCTTCCGAGGCGCGACGGATTCGCGATGCACGAGATAGGTGCCGAGCGTGAGTGCGTCCTCAGGCGTGCGTGCGAACGCGTCGTGCTCGGCGACGGCTGCGTTCAGCGCCTCCCTGCCCATCTGCTCGAGCGGCACGTGCACGGTCGTGAGCTTGGGGGAGAGGCTCGTCGCGAGCGGGGTGTCGTCATACGCGACGACCGACATGTCCGAGGGGATGCGCACGCCGGCGTCGCCGAGGGCGTCGTAGACGCCGGCGGCGATCGTGTCGTTCACCGCGAAGATCGCCGTGATGCCGAGGTCTTCGTCGAGCAGGGCCCTGGTCGTCGTGTAGCCAGGGTCTCGCCCGAAGCCCTCCGAGCGGATGAGCGCCTCGTCGACCTCGATGCCCCGGGAGCGCAGCGCGCGCAGGTACCCCTCGCGGCGGAGCGCGATCGTAGGACGCTCCGCCTCGCCGCCGACGAACGCGATGCGGCGATGGCCGTTCGAGATGAGATGCTCGGTGACGGCGAAGGCTCCTCCCTCGTTGTCGTAGGCCACGGATCGTGCCGGCGACGGGATCGTCAGCGGCGGATGCGCGCACAGCACGAGCCTGCTCCCCATCGCCTCGAGTGCCTCCGCGCGTTGGACGAGCTGACGCTGGTACGCGATATCCGTCCGGGTTCCGCTGACCAGGATCACGGCATCCACCCGGCGCTCGCGCATCCGGTCGATCAGGGTCAGCTCGTGATCGCGCCGCGTTCCGGTGGTGGCGATGATGGCCAGGCGCCCCGAGGCCTGTGCCGCCTGTTCGAGTCCGCGCACCATGTATCCGAAGAAGGGATCGACCAGCTCGGGCACGATGATGCCGATGGTCTTCGAGTCGGACTGCGCCAGCGCCCTGGCGTTCGCGTTGGCCGCGTAGCCCAGCTTCGTGACTGCGCGGAGCACGCGCTCGCGGGTGGATGCCGCGACCGGGTAGTTGCTGTTCAGCACGCGGGAGACCGTCGCGGTGGACACTTCGGCCATCGCCGCCACGTCGCTGATGGTCGCGGCGCGACGCGGCGCCGACCGGTGCACGTGATCAGCTGTCGGAGTCACGATCCCTCATCCGTCGCCCTGCTAGGCGATGATCGCGAAATCCGCGGGACGGACTTCATGCTCGAATGTACCATTCGCGGCGAAGCGGGCCGTCTCGGCCACGGCCAGCTCGCCGAGGCGGGCGATCTCGTTGCCGAGGGCTCCCGCGATGTGCGGAGTGAGCGTCACGTTGGGGAGCCTGTAGAGAGGCGATTCCGGGGGCAGGGGCTCGGGGTGCACGACGTCGAGGTAGGCGTCGAGGCGTCCGCTCACCACCTCGGCGGTGAGCGCCTCCGTGTCGACGAGCGCGCCGCGGGCGGTGTTGACGAGCACGGTGCCGTCGCGCATCAGCGCGAGTTCTGCGGCGCCGATCATGCCCGCGGTCTGCGGGGTGAGCGGTGCGTGGATCGAGACGACGTCGCTGAGGCGGCACAGATCGGGAAGCGAGACCAGGGTCGCTCCGAGCTCGGCCGCGTCGGCGTCCGAGATGAAAGGGTCGCTGAGAAGGATCTCGGCGTCCAGGCTCCGGAGCAGCCGGAGCATCTCCCGTCCGACGCGGGAGGCTCCGACGACGCCGACGGTGACGCGGTAGGTCCCGATCGGCGGCATCCGGCGCACGTCGCGCACGGCCTTGCTCTCGCGCAGCTGAGCGGCGAAGCGTCCCGCGCGTTTGAGTCCGAAGACCGTGCAGGCGAGCGCGAACTCCGCGACGGGGGTCGCGTTGGCGCTCGCGCAGCTGCTGACGCGGATGCCGTGGTCGAAGACCTCCGGATCGAGGAAGGTCCTCACGGTTCCCGCGGCGTGCACGATCGCGCGCAGGTCCGGCGCGCTGTCGAGGAGAGCGCTGTCGATGGGTGGCACGCCCCAGCCGGTGAGGAGGATCTCGGTCGTCCCGAGCACGCTCCGCGCCTGGTCGGAATGCAGATCCGCGAGCGGCTCATCGAAGAGGACCTCCGCGACGGCGCGCAGTCGGCGCATCAGAGCGGGGGCGAAAGCGGCGGCGTGCGCTTCACGGTCCATGGCGAAAGCCACGCGGGGGAGCCGGCTCATGGTGGTGATCTCCGTCGATTCGAGCGAGGCCGGCCCGCTGGCCGACCCCTTGGTAGTAAACGATTACTATCACGAACAAGGTCAAGATTCCAACCGTTGGGGGCAGAGTATCGCGAAAGTGCAGCACTTTTGATCGACTCTGTTGACAGAGGCCCACGCGTGGCGTTACGTTGCCATAGCAATCGCTTACTAGTGATTTTCCCTATGTCATCGACGACGCCCGGAGGACTGCGGTGACCTCAGCACCCGTGACGAGCAGACCCGCTGCTGCCGAGACCGGAGATGTCGCCGTGCGCGGCGCCGACTCGCGGCGGACGAGCCGCAGGGCCGGGACGGCGCTGTCGTTCGCAGCGCGGTTCCGCCGTGACCGGGTGATGCTCCTGATGGTGCTGCCCGGCTTCCTCTACTTCGTGGTCTTCCACTGGCTGCCGATCCCCGGCAACATCATCGCCTTCGAGGACTATCAGCCGTACCTCGGCTTCATCGACAGCGTCTGGGTGGGCCTCGACAATTTCGCGCAGGCCTTCGCCGACCCCGCCTTCTGGTACGCGCTGCGCAACACCCTGGTGATCACGCTGATGCAGCTCGTGCTGTTCTTCCCGGTGCCGATCATGCTCGCGCTGCTGCTGAACAGCATCATGTCCCCTGGACTCAAGCGCTTCGTGCAGAGCGTGATCTACCTGCCGCACTTCCTCGGCTGGGTCATCATCATCTCGATCTTCACGCAGATGCTCGGACCCACCGGCGCGATCCCGAACATGCTCGAGGCGGTCGGCCTGCCCGGCATCAGCCCGATGACCAACCCGGACACCTTCCCGCTCCTCGTCACCCTGCAGACCATCTGGAAGGACGCGGGGTGGGGGACGATCATGTTCCTCGCCGCACTCGCCAGCATCGATGACGAGCTGTACGAGGCGGCCGCGGTGGACGGCGCCGGTCCGTGGCGCCGCACCTGGGCGATCACCATTCCCGGCATCATGCCCATCGTGATCCTGCTGCTGATCCTCAATCTCGGCACGGCACTGTCGGTCGGCTTCGAGCAGATCGTGCTGCAGCGCAACAACGTGGGCGCGGAGGCGGGCGAGGTGCTCGACACCTACGTCTACTACCACGGCATCGTCGACGGGCAGTGGGGCACCGCGGCCGCGGTCGGGCTGGTGAAGGGCGTCGTCGGCCTGTTCCTCGTGCTCGGTGCCAACAAGGTCGCTCACATGTTCGGACAGGATGGGGTGTACTCCCGTGACCGCTGAATCCGCCACGACAGTCGTCCGGCTCGGCGCCAGGCGCGCCGCCCGCTACAAGGCCAGCAGCCGTCCCGTGTGGATGGAGAAGCCCAGCCTGCCCATGCAGGGGCTGAAGGGTCTCGTGCTGCTGGTGGTGTGCGTCGCGGTGATCTACCCGTTCCTCGCGGTAGTCGGAACGAGCCTTTCGACGCAGCAGGAGATCGCCGCCAACAACGGCTTCGTCCTATTCCCCTCCGAGCCCACGTTCGCCGCCTACACGACGATCTTCTCCGGCGGCATCGTCACCGACGCCCTCCTGCGGAGCATCGGCATCACCCTGGTGGGCACCGCCCTGGCGATCGCGCTCACGGTGACGATGGCGTACGGCCTTTCCAGGCGGGGACTGCTGGGCGGCACGTTCTTCCTGATGACCGCGCTGCTGACGATGCTGTTCACGCCCGGCATCATCCCGACGTTCCTGGTCGTGAAGGAGCTGGGCCTGCTCGGCTCCTACGCGGCGCTGATCCTGCCGACCGCGCTCTCCGCGTTCAACCTGGTGATCGTGAGGTCGTTCATCATGGGCATCCCAGCCGAGCTCATCGAGGCGGCCCGCCTCGACGGAGCCGGCGACCTGCGCATCCTGTGGCACGTCGTGCTGCCGCTCTCCAAGGCGGTCATCGCCGTGGTCGGGCTCTTCTACGCGGTCGGCTACTGGAACGCGTTCTTCAACGCGATGCTCTACGTCGACAGCGACAAATGGCCGCTGGCGATGGTGCTGCGCCAGTACGTGCTCCTCGGATCGTCGATGGACGTCAGCGCAGGAGCGGAGATCGCGGCGCCCAGCCAGGCGATCCAGATGGCGGTGGTGGTCATCAGCCTGGTGCCCATCCTGTGCGTCTACCCGTTCCTGCAGAAGTACTTCACAAAGGGCGTGCTCACCGGAGCCGTCAAGGGCTGAACGCAGCCACACCGAGGCGCAAGCCTGCTGTCCCCCAGAGAGGATCGGAAATGTCCATCAATGAGATCGCCGCAGACCGGCGGACCTTCCTCAAGGTCGCCGGGATCGGGCTGCTGAGCGTCGCATCCATCGGCTCCCTGGCCGGATGCGGCACGCGCACGGAGCTGGTAGCGTCCGGGGCGAGTTCCGTGAAGCTGCCGGCGTTCGTGCCTGCAGACGGTCTCGCGCCCGACCTGGCCGGCACGGCCGGCGGCGTGCCTGCCGCGTACTTCAGGTACCCCGCGAATCCCGTGCGCACCGTGACCACCCCGCCCCTGAAGGGCGAGACCTTCACCGCGATCACGAACATCTTCGGCCCGCCGCCGAACGGGCGCGACAGCAACCCGGCCTGGCAGGAGATCGAGAAGCGGCTCGGCGGCAGGGTCGACATCACAGCCGTCTCGGCGGACGACTTCACCACGAAGATGAACACGACCATCGCCGGCAACGACATCCCCGACCTGATGCTGGACGACGGAGCATCCATCCCCGACACCATCGGCTTCCTCGAGTCCAAGTGCCAGGACCTGACGAAGTTCCTCTCGGGAGACGCGATCAAGGAGTACCCGAACCTCGCGGCGATTCCCGAGCTCTATTGGCGGCAGACCGTGCGCAACGGAAAGATCTACACGATCCCGATCCCTCGAGGCGGCTCGGCCGGCCTCGGCTTCTACAACGCGAAGCGGTTCGAGGACGTCGGGATCACCGACACCAGCGCGATCAAGGACGCCGACGAGTACCTCTCGGTCATGAAGGAGCTCACGGACGCGAAGGCCAACCGCTGGGCCTTCGGGGCGAGCAGCTTCGGCCTGAGCACATTCCACCAGCTGTTCGGCGTGCCGAACCAGTGGCGCGAGGACGGGGGCAGGCTCACCTACTCGTTCGAGACGGAGGAGTACCTCGACTCCATCCAGTTCGTGCAGAAGGCGGCATCGGCCGGGTACATCCTGCCGGGCAGCGAATCCTGGACCAAGTCGCAGATGGTCAACGCCTTCACCACCGGTCAGGTCGCACAGATCTACGACGGCCTTCCCGCCTTCTTCAAGTCGGACGGCTACGGGCCCACCGTGCCGGACTCCGCGCCGTTCCTCCCTTTCGCCGCCGGAGGAGGCAAGCCGACCGCATGGCTCGACAACATCCTCTTCGCGCGCACCATGTTCAAGAAGAACGATGCGGCGTCGATCAAGAAGCTCCTCGGCGTGGCGAACCTCCTCGCCGCGCCTTTCGGCAGCGAGGAGTACCTGCTGATCAACTACGGCGTGGAGGGGGCGGACTACACCCTCGACGGCGACGGCAACCCGCTGCCGACGCCGAACGCGCTGGCCGACACGACCGTGCCGTGGAAGTACATCGCGGCCCCCGGGCCCGTGCTCTACCTCCCCGGGCAGGACAGGATCGTCACGCGTGCGCACGAGGCGTACTCCGCGCTGATCCCGATCGGGGTCGAGGATCCGACGGCCACCCTGTTCAGCCCGACGAACGCGCAGAAGGGCAGCACGATCCGCCAGGCCGTCGGCGACGCCACGCAGGACTTCATCGCCGGACGAAAGAGCCTCGCCGATGTGAAGGCCGCCATCAAGACCTGGCGATCGGCCGGGGGCGACAAGATTCGCAAGGAGTTCGAGAAGGCACTCGACGCGTGAGCGCGGAGCACGACCCCGCTGACGGTCCGACCGCGCGGCGGCGCTGGACCGCGACCGCGCAGCTGTGGCTGCGCGCGGTGCGCGAGCACGGTGCGGACGACCCTGCAGGGGTCGTGCTCCCGGGACGGGTGACGGGCGACGGTCAGCGTCGCGAATCGATGGAGACCATCGGCCGCAGCTTCCTGCTCGCCTCGTCGCGCATCGCCGGGGCCGCGGCGGATGATGCCGAGGCGGACGCGCTGGTGGAGTTCTACGCCCAGGCGATCGTCGACGGGACCGACCCGCGGCATCCCTCGAGCTGGCCCCGCGGGGTGACCTGCCGGCCGCCGCTCACCGGGATCACCAACTCGATCGTCGAGGCCGCCAACCTCTCGTTCGGTCTCTACACCGCCGGCGACCGCTTCTGGTCGAGGCTGGACTCCGCTCAGCACGACCGGATACTCGGCTGGCTGCGCCACCATGCCCTGCTCGACGTCTGGGGCAACAACTGGCAGCTGTTCCCCGCCATGGCCGAGGCGTTCATCCGGCATCGAGGCGGTGACGCGAGGGGGCTCCGCAACGAGCGTCGCGTCGCGCGCGTCGAGGGCTGGTATCTGGGCGACGGCTGGTACACAGACGGGCCCGATCACGCCGTCGACTACTACAACGCGTGGGCGATCCACCCGTATCTGTGGGCGTGGTACCGGATGACGGACCGCACGCGCTCCGCCGACGGGCAGCGTCACCTGGAGCGTCTCGCCGCCTTCGTCGACACGTTCCCGTCGTTCGTCGCCGATGACGGGGCCCCCGTCCATTTCGGCCGGTCGCTCACCTACCGCACCGCGGTCCTCGCGCCGCTCTGGTGCGCGGAGATCTCCGGCGTGAACCGCCTCGGTCCGGCGCGCACCCGCGCGCTGGCGACCTCGGTGCTCGACGGCTTCGTGCGTCACGGAGTCGGAGCGGACGGTCAACTGCGGCTCGGCTGGTACGACGAGTTCCTGCCGGCGATGCAGGAGTACAGCGGCTTCGGATCCCCCTACCTGGCAGGCATCGGCTTCCTCGGCCTGTCGCTCCCCGAAGAGCATCCGGTGTGGACGGCGCCGGCGCCTCGTGAAGCACGTGGCGCGTTCACGCTGGCCATCGAGCGGGCCGGGATCACCTTGAGCTCGGCCGGCCCCGGCCACCCCGTCGTCCTCGTCAATCACGGCACGGATCACACCGACCTGCCGGTGCAGCGTCACGGCATCCCGGACACCGACGACCCGCACTACGCAGCCTTCGCCTACTCGACCCACACCGCGCCGGAGGTGGGCGAAGGCTGGATCGAGGCGGCCGACGGCCACATCTCCCTGTTCGACGAGGAAGGGCGGCCGAGCCGTCGGGTCATGCTCCGGGGCACCACCGCCGACGGCCCGATGAGCGCCTCGGTGCACTGCCCGCAGATCGACGGGCGGCTCATCCCCGGCGCGTGGATCGTCACGGCGTCCGTGGTGCATCGCGGAGTCGAGGTGCGCGCGCATCTCGTCACGGCGCCGGTCGGTCACGCCCGACTGCGCGAGGGCGGCTTCGCCCTCGCCGGTGCCGAGCCGCTCCGGCAGGACATCGCGGCCGGTCCGCGCGCGCAGGTCGCGAACGGGCGGCACCGTGCGGTGCTGACGGGGGTGCACGGGTGGGATGCCGCGGACGTCGTCGCACACCGCCGCACCAACGCCCTGGGTGAGCACTCGGCGATCCCGGTCCTCACCGCCGCGCGGAGCGCCGAGCAGACCGTGCATGTCGCGGTCCACCAGCTCCTCCCCGCCGACGGCGACGCGGAGGCCGCTCTCGAGGGACTGCGGGTCCACGTCGCGGACACGACCGTCACCGTCGAGTGGCCGGGTGACGGCATCCGCATCGCTGTCGACCTGCGGACGGTCGTGGAGTGGGACGGACAGCCCGGCAAGCCGGGCGGCGCACGCGTCTGAGGGACGGAACGCCGGGGCGTCTCACATCCATGCCTCGGCGCGCTTCACCGTCTCTCCTTCCGGAGCCCCCAGCGTCAGCTCGATGACGAAGGCGCGATCGGCCGCGAAGTCGGCAGGGAGCACAGTGTCGTAGTGAACGGCGTCATCCAGGTCGAGACCGAGGTCCGTGCGCCGGAGCTCGAGCGGGCGTCCCGATGCGAGCAGCCGGGCCGACACCGGCACGCGTGCGGCGTCGGCGGGAAGGCGCAGGCGCGCGACGCCGTTCACCGGGCGGTTCACGACCGTGAGGAACAGCCGGTCCTCGGATGCCGTCAGCCAGCCGATCCCCGAGGCGTCGAGGTCGGCGGGGCCGACGTCGTAGACCGCGTCGGCGTTCGCGGAGATCCATGCGCCCAGCTGCTCGGCGACCGCGTCCTCGTACGCGGTCATCCGGCCGTCGGCATCCGGGCCGAAGTTGATCACGAGGTTGCCGCCCATCGATCGGCAGCGCATGAGGAGCTCGATCAGGTCGTCCGCCGTCTTCTGGTACTCGCCGGCGGTGTTGCGCATCCAGCCCCAGGCGTTCGGGCCGATCGTCATCACGCAGTCCCAGTCGTTGCCGCCGAGCATCGCGCGGTCGGCGGGAAGCTTGCGCTCCCAGCCCTGCTCGTAGTCGCCGAGCAGCCGGCCGTTCGTGTCGAAATGGCGTGCCCCGTGCTCGTCGTTGCGGAAGCGGGAGCCGATGATCAGCCCCGGCCTCCGTTCGCGCAGCTCCTGCTCGAGGGCGTGCGTGAACTCGTACGAGGAGACCCACGCCCTGCCCCACGTGCCGTCGAACCAGAAGCCGCGTGCGGCGGGGTAGCGGTCGAGCAGCTCCAGGAGCTGCGCCCGCGTGTAGTCGAGGAACTCCTGCCAGCCGGCGCGGGCGCGGTCGGTCTCGGGCGGCCCGTCGGAGTACCCGGGATGACTCCAGTCGAGCACCGAGAAGTACAGGAAGACGTCGATCCCCTCGGCGGTGTACGCGTCGACGACCTCGCCGACGAGATCGCGCCCGAACGGGGAGTTCGCGACGCTGTAGGCGGAGTGCGCGGACGGCCAGAGGGCGAACCCGTCGTGGTGCTTGGTCGTGAAGATGACGTAGCGGGCTCCCATGGCCTTCGCCTGCCGTGCCCAGACTCGCGCATCGAGACCGGCGGGATCGAAGCTCTCGTTCAGCCCGTCGTAGATCGTCGTCCAGTCCGCGGGGGCCGTGGGGCCGTGCCACGCCCTGATCCATTCGGGGGCGCCGGGAGCGCGGACGCCGTCGTACTCGCCGCCGAGCAGCGAATAGAGGCCGAAGTGGATGAACTGGCCGAGCCCGTAGCGCCGGAACCGCCGCATCGGCTCGTCATCGCGGCGGGCGACGAGCGGTCCGAACTCCACGGGCACCACCGGGCGGGAATCCAGCGGCTGCCGGCTGGTCCACGGGGACGTCGTCATCGGGGCCACCAATCTAGTAAGCGCTTTCCCTCCACTCTATCGAGCGCCGCGCTCCGCAGGCGGTGACTCCCAGCATCCTCACAACGCGAAAATGTACAAACGTACATGTACGCACTATCGGGGGGTTGCATGAGCGAGGGCACGCGCAGGCGACGCGATCCCGAGGCGCGCCGCCGGGAGATCGTGGCCGCGGCCTCCGAGCTGATCGTGGAGATCGGGGTCGACGCGCTCACCCACCGCAAGGTCGCAGCGCGCGCCGGAGTGCCGCTCGGGGCGACCACCCAGTACTTCGCCACGCTGGACGACCTCCGCGACGCCGCCCTGCGCGCGCTCGCCGCCGAGGTCGACGAGCGCATCGAGATCACCAGGCAGGCCGTCATCGCCGACGGGGTGACGCCCGCGGGCATCGCCCGCCTCATCCACCGAGCCCTCGAAGACGCCCGCACGGTCCAGGCCGACCGTGCCGTGGTCACCGCCGCCGTGCACGATCCGCGCGTGCGGGAGCTCGCCAGGCACTGGTCGGACGAGGTCGTGGGCTTCATCGCCCCCGTGCACGGTCCCGACCGCGCCCGCGCCGCCGCCGTCTTCATCGACGGCGTGCTCTGGCACGCGCAGATCCACGATGAGCCGCTCGACGAGGCGCTCATCCGCGACGCGCTCGCCGGCATCCTCACGCCTGATTCCGTCACCGCATCCGCCGCTCCGGCCCCTGCCCGCACCGACTGAGAGAGAACGTCTTGTCGAAACTCGCCGTCCTGAGCCTGAAGAACCGCGCGCTGATCGCACTCATCACGATCGTCGCCGCGGTGTTCGGCGGGCTCGCCCTGACGAATCTCAAGCAGGAGCTCATCCCGTCGCTGGAGCTGCCCGCGCTCGTCGTCATGACGACCTACCCCGGTGCGTCGCCCGAGGTCGTCGAGAACGACGTGTCCACCCCGATCGAGTCCGCCATCCAGGGCGTGCCGGGGCTCGAGTCGACGACGGCGACCAGCACGACGAACGCCTCGATCGTGCAGGCGATGTTCACCTACGGCACGAACCTGGCCACCGCGGAGCAGAAGATCCAGCAGGCGCTCAACCGCATCTCGCAGCAGCTCCCCGAGGACGTGAGTCCCCAGGTGCTGTCGGTGTCGATCGACGACTTCCCGGTGATCCAGGTGGCCGTCACCGGCTTCGAGGATGCCGAGAACGCGCAGGCCGAGCTGGAGAGGGTCGCGATCCCCGACCTGGAGGACGTCGACGGCGTGAACGCCGCGCAGATCGTCGGCGGCGTCGGGCAGCGGATCACCATCACCCCGGACGCCGCGAAGCTCGCGGCCGCCGGACAGAGCACGCAGGCGATCAGCGCGGCGCTGCAGCAGAACGGCACTCTGTTCCCCGGCGGTGACATCACCGAGGACGGCGAGACGCTCACCGTGCAGACCGGCGCGAAGATCACCGGCGTCGAGGAGCTCGCCGCGCTCCCGCTCGTCGGCACGCCCCTGACGATCGGCGAAGTCGCGACGGTCGTGCAGGAGGCCGACCCGGTCTCGTCGATCTCCCGGGTCGACGGGGAGGACGCGATCTCGATCTCGATCACGAAGCTTCCGGCGGCGAACACCGTCGAGGTCTCGAAGGGCGTGCTCGCCGCGCTCGACGAGATCGGCGAGGCGTTCCCGGACGCCGAGTTCACGATCATCTTCGATCAGGCGCCGTTCATCGTGCAGTCGATCGACACGCTCGCCACAGAGGGACTGCTCGGGCTCGCGTTCGCCGTGATCGTCATCCTCGTCTTCCTGCTCTCGATCCGCTCGACCCTGGTCACCGCGATCTCGATCCCGACCAGCGTGCTGATCACGTTCATCGGGCTGCAGGCCTTCGGCTATTCCCTGAACGTGCTCACCCTCGGCGCGCTCACGATCGCCATCGGCCGCGTGGTCGACGACTCCATCGTCGTCATCGAGAACATCAAGCGGCACTACGTGACCGGTGCCGACAAGGGCGACGCCATCCGGCTCGCCGTGCGCGAGGTCGCCATGGCGGTCACCGCCTCCACGATCACGACGGTCGCGGTGTTCCTGCCCATCGTCTTCGTCGGCGACATGGTCGGCGAGCTGTTCCGTCCGTTCGCGATGACCGTGACCATCGCCATGGTCGCGTCCCTGCTCGTGTCGCTCACCATCGTCCCGGTGCTCGCGTACTGGTTCCTCCGCCCTGGCAAGCCGCTGCTCGACGCGGAGGGCCGCGCCATCGACCCTGAGCATCCGGACGCCCCTCCGACGGCCCTGCAGCGCGCCTACCGGCCGATCCTCGGCTGGACGCTGAAGCACTCCGGCATCACCGTGGTCATCGCGGTCGTGGTGCTGGGCGCGACGCTCGCGGCCGCCCCGCTGATGAAGATCAACTTCCTCAGCGACTCGGGACAGAACACGATGCGCGTCACCCAGGACCTCGGCCCGACCGCGAGCCTGGAGACGAAGTCGGAGGCGGCTCTCGCGGTCGAGGACGCCCTCCTCGGCATCGAGGGCATCACCCACGTGCAGGCCTCGATCGGCTCCAGCGGCTCCGCGATCCGCGACGCGTTCTCCGGGAGCGCGGGCGTCACCTACTCGGTTCTCACCGATGCGGATGCCGACCAGGAGAAGCTCCGCGCCGAGGTGCAGGAGGCGATCGACGGCCTCTCCGGCGCAGGCGAGATCGCGGTCGCGGCATCCACCGGCCTCGGCTCCAGCGACATCGAGATCACCGTCTCGGCGACGAACTCGAAGGACCTCGAGACGGCCACAGCCGCCGTGGTCGCCGAGCTCGAAGGGCGCGACGGCGTCGGCCAGGTCTCAGACAACCTCGCCGCCGCGCTGCCCTACCTCGCCGTGGTCGTCGACCGCGAGGCGGCCGCCGCGCGCGGGCTCTCGGAAGTCGCCGTCGGCTCGATCGTGTCGAACACGATGCGCCCGCAGCAGCTCGGCTCCGTCGAGATCGACGACACCGCGCTCACCGTGTACCTCGCGACGGCCGAGCCGCCCGCCACCGCGCAGGCGCTGCGCGAGCTGACGATCCCGACGCCGCTCGGGGTCGTGCGGCTGCAGGACATCGCCGCGGTCGAGGAGCGCAACAGTCCCACCTCGATCACCACCGAACAGGGACGCCGCACCGCGACGATCACGGTGCCGCCGGCATCCGACAACCTCGCCGTCGCCACCCAGTCGGTGAACGAGGCGCTCGCCGCGGTGGACCTGCCCGACGGCGCGTCGGCGGCCGTCGGCGGCGTCGCGACGCAGCAGGCGGACTCGTTCTCGCAGCTCGGCCTGGCGATGCTCGCGGCGATCCTGATCGTCTACGTGGTGATGGTGGCGACGTTCAAGTCGCTGCGTCAGCCGCTGCTGCTGCTCGTCTCGGTGCCGTTCGCGGCGACCGGTGCGATCCTGCTGCAGATCGTCACAGGGGTGCCGCTCGGCGTCGCCTCGCTGATCGGCGTGCTGATGCTGATCGGCATCGTGGTGACGAACGCGATCGTGCTCGTCGACCTCGTGAACCAGTACCGGGAGAAGGGGCTGCCGACGGCGGATGCCGTGCTGGCCGGTGGCGAGAAGCGACTGCGCCCGATCCTGATGACGGCCCTCGCGACGATCTTCGCGCTCACGCCGATGGCGCTCGGAATCACCGGGCACGGCGGCTTCATCTCGCAGCCGCTCGCCATCGTCGTGATCGGCGGACTCGTGTCCTCCACCGTGCTGACGCTGATCGTGCTGCCGACCCTGTACAACCTCGTCGAGGGTGCCAGGGAACGGCGGCAGGCGCGTCGCGACGGAGCTGCGGATGCCGGAGGGGCGGATGCCGGGGGAGCGGCGACAGCCGTCGCGCCGGACCTCGACGCCACGGCATCCGACTCGTCGTCGCCGACCCCGCGCCTCACCCGTCGTCAGCTGCGGGACCAGCACTGAGCCGTTCACAACTCCTCAGAAGCGCTCCGATTCCGCCGGGAACCCCTGTCTCGGGCCAGCGGGGGCCGCGATTCTGAGGAGTTGTGGACGCCGGCCGGCGCCAGAACTCCGGAGATCCTCGGCCGTTCGCGCCGAGAACCGCGCGTCCCGGCCGTGTTCGACCTGATTCTCCGGAGGTGCGGAGCCGGACCCGGCCCGCCTCAGCTGAGCTGGATGCCCCAGGTGAGCGTCCAGGTCTCGCCGGGAGCCAGGCGACGGATGCCGAGGCCGCTGTTCAGCGCGTCTGCGGGCGCCGTCATCGGCTCGATCGCCACCGCCAGGGCCTGCCCGGGATAGTTCGTCGACGTGAACACCTGCAGGAAGTCGAAGCCCTCGCCCTGCCACAGCGTGACACGGCGTCCGTCCGGTGCGGTCAGCGAAGTGCGCACCCGCCCGTCCTCGTCGCGGGCGAGATCGGTGAAGCCGGTGTCGAGGGACACGTCGCCGAGACGGACTCCGTCGCGCAGCGCCGCGTCGGCGGAGCGGGTGCCCGTGGGCAGCATCCGCTCGTCGGTCTCGAAGGCGGTCTGAGCTGGGATGCGCAGCACGAGGTCGTGCGGGTCGACGTCGCCGATCGTGACGAACGGATGGGTGCCGAGCGCGACCGGCGCGGACTCGGACGAGCGGTTGGTCAGCGTGTGGGTCACCTCGACGCCGTCAGAGGACAGCGCGTAGGTCACGGTCGTGTCGACGAGGTACGGGTATCCGGTCTGCGGCACGATCGTCGCGCGCAGCGTGGCGGCGGCATCCGTCTGCTCGATCTCGTAGGCGGTGAAGCGCAGCAGTCCGTGGCTGGCGTTGCCGAACTTGGGCTCGGTGATCGCGAGCTGGCGTGCGGTGCCGTCGTCGTCCCACAGCCCGTCGCGCACCCGGTTCGGCCACGGGGCCAGCACGACGCCGGAGCAGGAGGGGGTCGGGATGTCCAGCGGGTACGGGGAGACCAGTTCGACGTCGCCGATGCGGAGCGCGCGAAGCGAGGCGCCGACCTGTGCGATCTGGGCGGAGACGTCGCCGAGCCGGAGCTGAACCTGGGTGCCGGTGGGGGATGCGGAGTTCACCCCGCAATCGTACGGGGCCGAGGCGCTTTCCCAGTCTCGGCCGGTAGACTCGTGCGGTCGGCTTCGGACACCCGCGCAGGGCGCGGACGTTTTCGTGTGAGAAGTGTGAGTCCAGGGGCCGATGGTGAGCGTCGATCGACGCGAATCAACCATCACATGAATGGCCCCGGCCGCTGACAGTCCGGACCCGCGCTCAGGCGCCGGGTGCTCGCGCGTGCGCGCAGCGCTGTTCTCGTGCGAGAACTCAGAAGGACACACCGATGCCCAAGAACAAGAAGCCCCGCGGCGGGCGCCCCTCCGCCAACTTCGAGCCGCGCTACGGCGCCAAGAAGACCTCCTTCCACGACCGTCACCGCCCCGCGGGCGCCCGCGACGGCGCACGCGACGAGCGCGGCGGACGAGCGGATGCCGGCGAGCGCCGCCCCGCGACCGCCGGCTACGACCGTCGCCCCGGCAGCCGCAGCCCCGGTCACCGCGGATACCGCGCGGCCGAGGCCGAGAGCGGTGCGCCCAAGCAGCGCTGGAGCGCGCAGGAGCGCGCCGGCCGCGATGAGGCGCGCAGCATCCGCAACCGCGCCGAGTCGGGTCGCCGCGAGGCGCCGCACCACCGTGACGAGCGGGGCGGGCAGCGCTTCGAGCGTGCCGAGCGTCCGCGTTTCGACCGCGGCGCCGAGCGTCCACGTTTCGACCGCGACGACCGTTCCGGCGGACGCCGCTTCGATGACCGTCCTCGTCGCGATGACCGCGGCGCCGAGCGTCCGCGCTTCGCCGACCGCGGCACGGAGCGTCCGCGTTTCGCGCGCGACGACCGGCGGCCCACCGGCCCCGGAACCTACCGTGACGACCGCGGCGGGCAGCGCTTCGACCGCGACGACCGTCCTCGTCGCGACGACCGCGGCTTCGGAGACCGCCCGAACCGTGGCGACCGCACCGAGCGTCCGCGGTTCGATCGTGCTTCCGAGCGTCCGCGCTTCGACCGCGACGACCGTGGCGCCGACCGCCGCGGTTTCAACGACGCCAGCTCCTCCGAGCGTCCTGCTCGCTCCTACGACGCGGATCGGGCACGCCGTGCCTTCGACCGCGATCGGGCGCAGCGCTCCTTCGACGGCGGTCGCGACGACCGCGCCCGCCCTTCGACCGGCGGCGCCTACCGCACCGAGCGTCCGCATCGGGACGAGCGTCCGCGTCGCGACGAGCGGCCGAGCCGCAACGACTGGAATGCGAAGCCGAAGGCGGCCTTCGAGCCGGCCGACGACGTCGTGCACGAGCGCCTCGAGGCGCAGGCCGTTCAGGCGGTCGAGGTGCAGGGAGTGACCTTCGCCGACCTCGGCCTCGGCTCGAACATCACCGAGACCCTGGCGAACATGGGCGCCGAGACCCCGTTCCCGATCCAGGCGGCCAGCATCCCGGCCGTGCTCGAGGGCCGCGACGTGCTCGCCCGCGGGCGCACCGGATCCGGAAAGACGATCGCCTTCGGCGCGCCGCTGGTGGAGAGCGTGCTGAAGTCGCAGGCCGGCAAGCGTCGCGAGTTCGGCCGGGCCCCGCGCGCGATCATCCTCGCGCCGACCCGCGAGCTCGCGCTGCAGATCGACAAGACGATCCAGCCGATCGCCCGCAGCGTCGGCCTGTTCACCACGCAGATCTACGGCGGCGTCCCGCAGGGTCGTCAGGTCGGCGCGCTGAAGAAGGGCGTCGACATCGTCATCGGCACCCCGGGCCGTGTCGAGGACCTCGTCAACCAGGGCAAGCTCGACCTCTCCGAGACCCGGATCGCGGTGCTCGACGAGGCCGACCACATGTGCGAGCTCGGCTTCGTCGAGCCCGTGCAGCGCATCCTCCGCCACACCGCCGACGGCAGCCAGAAGCTGCTCTTCTCGGCCACGCTCGACCGGGAGGTCGCCGCGCTCGTCGACGAGTTCCTCGTGGATCCGGCCGTGTACGAGGTCGCCGGCGAGGACCAGGAGTCCAGCACGATCGAGCACCGCGTGCTCGTCATCGAGCACCGCGACAAGGCCGACATCCTCACCTCGCTCGTCGACCGCGACGGCAAGACGCTCGTCTTCGCGCGCACCCGCGCGTACGCCGAGATGCTCGCCGAGCAGTTCGACGACGCCGGGATCCCGGCCGTCTCCCTGCACGGCGACCTCAACCAGGCCAAGCGCACGCGCAATCTCGAGCGCCTCACCTCGGGTCGCGTGAACGTGCTCGTCGCCACCGACGTCGCGGCCCGCGGCATCCACGTCGACGACATCGATCTGGTGATCCAGGCGGATGCCCCGGACGAGTACAAGACGTACCTGCACCGTGCCGGCCGCACCGGCCGCGCCGGCCGCTCCGGCCGGGTCGTCACCCTGATCACGCGTCAGCGTCAGCGCCGGATGACGGAGCTGCTCGACCGCGCCGAGATCGACGCGCCGTTCGAGGCCGCGCGTCTGGACGACGACCTCATCGAGGAGATCGCCGGCCGCGTGCCGACCGCGGCAGACCTCACCTCCTGAGCCCCGCTCTCGAAGGCCCCGTTCCGGCATCCGCCGGGGCGGGGCCTTCGTCGACTTCTCGTGTACTCGGCGAGTGCACGAGAAGTTCGCGCCGACGAGCCGTGCACTCGCCGAGATGTCGTGCACTCGACGGCGGCGGCGGCGCGGGCCTCAGGAGAGCGTGTGCTCGTGCACGCCCGTCATCAGGCTGGTCCCGTTGAGGTCGAGGTACAGCACCTGCTCGGTGATGGTCATGGTCATGGTGTTGCGGCGCTCGAGCAGCGGCACGGCAGACTCGATGAACCCCGGATCGAAGCTGAACACGCGGATGTCCTCGGCGCGGTGGATGCGCTTGTCCGCCCACGGCGCCATCACCTTCGCCGGATCGCGGTGCGTGTACACGACGACGCGCTCGGCGAGCCGGGTGGCGTGGTGCAGGCGCTCGGCATCCGGCGCGCCGACCTCGATCCAGGCGGTGATGCGGCCGGTGAGATCGCGCACCAGCACCGCGGGCTCCTCGGTGGACGACACGGTGCCGCCGAAGGCGATGCCCTCGGCGTGCTCGAGTCCGTACGCGAGCACCCGGGTGAGCAGGTAGGTGTCCGTCTCGGACGGATGCCGCGCCGCGCGCAGCGAGAAATCCTCGTAGACGCCGCGATCCGTGTCCGCGAGCTGCACGTCGAAGGTGTGCATTGTCGAGCCGATAGCCATTCGACCGAGCCTACGCGCTTCTACGCCGGCGCCCGCGCCCGTCAGAACAGCATCGGCTGCGCCGGGGCGGATGCCGTCGACTCGAAGGCCGGCATCGGGCGAGTGCCGCGAACGGGGTAGTCGTCTTCATGACGTCCGTCGAGGCCGTGCATCCGGATGAGAGGGCGTGCGCGCTTGGCGAGCCACTGCCGGTAGGGTTTGGGCGCCTCGGCCGACATGCCCGGATACAGACCGCGGTACGAGGAGACGAGGTCGGGCCGGTGCTCGCCGAGCCACTGCATGAACCACGGCTTCACGCCGGGCCGCAGGTGCAGCGCGCCGTAGATGACCCGCACGGCGCCGGCCTCCCCGATCCGGGCGAGGGCCGTGTCGATCGCCTCCACGGAGTCGGTCATGTGGGGCAGGATCGGCATCAGGAAGACGGTCACGCGGAATCCCGCGTCCGTCAGCGCCCGGACCGTGTCGAGCCGCGCCTGCGTGGTCGGAGCTCCGGGCTCGATCGCCTTCTGCAGCGCATCGTCGTACATCGCGATCGACATCTGGATGTCGACGGGCACGCGCTTCGCCGCCTCCACCAGCAGCGGGATGTCGCGCCGGATCAGCGTGCCCTTGGTGAGGATCGACATCGGCGTGCCGGATGCTGCGAGCGTCTCGATGATCCCCGGCATGAGCTTGTAGCGTCCCTCGGCCCGCTGATACGGGTCGGTGTTCGTGCCGAGCGCGACGAGCTCGTGCCGCCAGCTCCCGCGGCGCAGCTCCCGCTCGAGCGTCTCCACGACATTCACCTTCACGACGATCTGCGAGTCGAAGTCCGACCCGCCGTCGAGGTCGAGGTACTCGTGGGTGCCGCGGGCGAAGCAGTTGTGACTGATCACTCCGTTCGCGATGAAGTCACCCGTACCCGTCGTGATGTCGAGAAGATCCGATTCGCCCTCGAGCGGCGTGATCGCGATGACCCTGAGGTCGGCGATGGTCTTGACTGCGGTGCCCTCGAGCGTCATCTTCCGCGTGATCGCGGGACGGACTGTGTCGAAGAAGCGCTGCCGGCTCGGCAAGCCTCCGGTCACGCGGACTGTTCGCACGCCGCTCGGTCGGGGGGCCTCGACCACGTACGGCATGCCGATGCTCTGCATCCCTGCCTCGATGAGGTCGATGATCACGGCATCTTTGTTAGAGATCCGGAGCACTCCCCGTGAACAACTGCCTTCTGCGTCGAAGATGCCGGCGAGGAAACCGGCATACCAGTCGCGTCCTGCATCCGCGGGCGTCATGACGAGTGATTCGATGGCCTCGACGTGCGAGCGCGCCGCCGTGTGGATCGCCTCAGCCGCGCTCCTCGCCGACGTCGCAACAGCGAACGGACGCGTCCGCGTCGGCACGCCCTCCTCGACGAGGAAGTCACGGGAGCGCTGGAGCGCCTCGTCGTCGATCAGCGCCAACCGGAAACGATGGATCTCCCGCGTCCTCGTAGGACTGGAATAGGAGCCGTGGAAGATCATGCCGTCGCCGCGGATCATCCCGGCGAGATATCCACGGCGGTACTCGGCACCGGCGTGATCGATCGACGGCGCGTCGGCCCCAGTTCCGAACCCCATCAGCCGATTGTTCAGGGTGAGGTGCGGGCGCTGCCCGTTGTCGGCATCCGTGACGTGCTTCCAGCCGCGATCCGTGAGAAAGCGGTGATCCCCGCTGGCGATGAGCGAGGTGCCGTCGGCGAGCGTGACGCGATACGCCTGCTTCCGGGTGCTCCACCTCGCCTTGATGGTCGTTCGCACATAACGGCGGTAGACGCCGCGCACCTCGGTGCCGATGATCTCGTCACCGATCTCCAGCTCCCGCAGCGGGCGCTGCCGTCCGTCCGCGCACAGGATGAGCGTGTCCGGGGACAGGCAGTAGACGCAGGCATGACTGCATCCCCGGTACGGGTTGATCGTCCAGGTGAACGGCATCCGGGACGCACCGGGCACCTTGTTCAGCGCCGACTTCGAGAGCACCTCGTGAAAGGTCATCCCCGCGAACTCGGGGGTGGTGACCGTGCGCAGGATGCTGGAGCGGTCCTCCAGGCCGGGCAGCGCCGCGGCATCCACGTCGCCGAGCTTCTGTCCCTGCCACCTCATGCCCCAATTCGAACAGAAGAACGATACTGAGTCAAGACGGTATGGAAGATATGTTCTATCCCGGATGGGGGGACAATAGAGGCATGTACTCCGTGCCGCAGCCTCAGCATGCGGCGCCGCCTTCCCCGATCCATGGACCCGCTCTGCCGATCGGCCTCGCAGTGACCGCGCTGGGCATCCTGCTCTCGCTCGCGAGTGCGCCCGTGGCCTCGTCAGCGGAGCGCGAGCAGCCGATGCCGGAGCCGGTTCTGGTGCAGGAGGTGCCCTCCGTGCAGGTCGGTGCGACCACCGCGGCCGACCCGTGCGCGGAGCCTGCCGTGCTGGAGGCGATCGCGTCCGCCGACGACGCCGCGACGATCGCCGGCTTCGGCGGCGGGGAGAGCTTCCGTGCGGCGGTGGTCGCCGGGAACGCCCCGTGCATCTCGCTCGACGACCCCAGCCATGTCTGGGTCGTCGTGAACAAGGCGCGTCCGCTCGCGCCGATCGACTTCGCCCCGGCATCCCTCGCCGACATCCCCCTGCCGATGACCACGGGCTCGAGCCGCGCCCGTGCCGATGTCGCCGAGGCCGTCGGCTCGCTGGCCGCCGCCGCAGAGGCGGCCGGGGCCGGGCGGATCGGCGCCAACAACGGCTACCGTTCCTACGACCTCCAGGTGCGCACGCACGCCGCCCATGTCGACAACAGGGGCCAGGCCGACGCGGATGCCGCCTCCGCGCGCGCCGGCCACAGCGAGCACCAGACCGGGCTCGCCCTCGACCTCGTCGCCTGCAGCCCCGCCTGCGGGGAGATCGACGCCTTCGGCGGCACGCCGCAGGGCGCGTGGGTCGCCGAGCACGCATGGGAGCACGGCTTCATCGTGCGCTACGAGGAGGTCGGCACCGCCGTGACCGGATACAAGCCGGAGGCATGGCACCTGCGGTACGTCGGCACCGAGCTCGCGGCGGCCTACCACCACGGTGGCTTCCACACGCTGGAGGAGTTCTTCGGCCTCCCTGCGGCCCCCGAGTACCCGCACTGAGCCGCTGCGGAGCGCCCTCTGGCGGCATCCGACAATCGCGGAACCCAGTCTCACCGAATGTGGGATGCATTCTCACAACTCGCCGCCGTCCCCTGTGATCCCGGCATAGAATCGCCGGAGCAGCGACGCACGAGACTCACCGGAGGACCCCATGGAACGCGACATCTACGAAGAGGACCACGAGGCGTTCCGCGACCTCGTCAAGGACTTCGTCAAGCGCCACGTCACGAACGAGGCCATCGAGAAGTGGGATGCCGCCGGCGAGATCGACCGCGAGACCATGCTCGCCGCGGGTGAGGCCGGGCTCATCGGCCTGTCCGTCCCCGAGGAGTTCGGCGGCGCAGGGATGCTGCAGGACTACCGCTTCCGCACGATCGTGATGGAGGAGGTCATCGCCGCCGGCGCAGGCTCGCTGGCGGGCGCGTTCGGCATCCAGGACGACCTCGCCGTCCCCTACCTCGTGCACATGGGCACCCAGGAGCAGAAGGAGAAGTGGCTGCCTCGCATGGCCACCGGCGAGGTGCTCGGCGCCCTCGCGATGACCGACCCCGGCGCCGGCTCGGACCTCCGCGGCATCAAGACGAACGCGAAGAAGGTCGACGGAGGCTACATCCTCAACGGCGCGAAGACGTTCATCTCCTCGGGCACGACGGCCGACGTCGTCGTCACCTTCGTGAAGACGGGTGAGGGCAACCGCCCCGACGCGTTCAGCCTGCTCCTCGTGGAGAAGGGCATGGAGGGCTTCGACCAGGGCAAGAAGCTCAGCAAGATGGGCTTCCACGGCTGGGACACCGCCGAGCTCAGCTTCACCGACGTGTTCGTCCCCGACGAGAACCTCATCAGCGGCAAGGAGGGTCAGGGCTTCATCCAGCTGATGCTGAACCTGCCGCTGGAGCGCCTGTCGATCGGCGTCGCGGCGGCGGCGGCCGCGCAGGCCGCGCTCGGCTGGACCATCGCCTACACGAAGGAGCGCGAGGCGTTCGGCGAGCGCATCGCGGACTTCCAGAACACCCGGTTCCGGCTCGCGGACATGGCGGCGACGACCGAGGCGCTCTGGGCGTACGTCGACCGCGCCCTGCTCGCCTACAAGGACGGCAAGCTCACCGCCGAGGACGCCGCGAAGGTCAAGTTCTGGGGCACCGAGCGCGAGTGGGAGGTGCTCGACATGGGCGTGCAGCTGCACGGCGGCTACGGCTACATCATGGAGTACCCGATCGCGCGCGCCTTCACAGACGCCCGCGTGCACCGCATCTACGGAGGCACGAACGAGATCATGCGCGACCTCGTCGGCCGTCAGATCGCCGGCAAGCGCTGACGCATCGCCTCTGAGGGGCCCCGGATGCCGCATCCGGGGCCCCTTGGCATGCGGAGCGCCGGTCGGGTGCGCGAGAAGTCGGAGTTCCGGCGCGACTCGCGGGGGACGGATGCCGCGGCGCGCGGCGTGTCGTCACGAACCTCCGACTTCTCGCACGGTGCCGGGCGCCGTACACGGCCAGGCGCCGTGCCGTCCGCGCCGTGCCCGCCCGCCCGCCCGCGCGAGCGTCAGCCGCGGGGCGCGCGGCCGCCGACGCCTGCGCGGCGCAGGCGGTCGGCGATGAGGATGCCGAGGGCGGTGGCGACGACGCAGCTCGCGATCGTGACCGCGAAGAAAGCGCCCTGATACCAGAGGCCGAACGCGCCCAGGTCGAACCAGGCCCAGGCCGAGATCGGGTACACGACGCCGACGATGACTGCGCCGGCGTAGTGCATCCAGGCGCCCCAGTACCGCCAGAGCACGAAGAGGAACGGCAGCTCGGTGAACGCAGCCCACCACAGGTTCGTGAGCACGCTCGCGAAGCCGTAGCCGGAGAACGGCACCAGCACGAGCCCGGCGAGCAGCCCGACGAGCAGCCCGACCAGGGGCCGGCGCAGCAGCCGCAGCGCGATGACCGAGGGCAGCAGCCAGAGCCCGGCGAATCCCGTGCTCAGGAAGGGGACGCCGGCGAGCAGCGTGGAGAGCCAGTTCGCCGGTCCGAGCAGGATCGCCCCGGCGACGCCGAGCGCCGCGCAGGTCAGCAGCACCGCGGTCGGGAAGCGCCCGGTGCCGGCGATGCGTGGTCGATTCCGCATCTCCGCGGCCGGTTCCGGATGCTCTTCCGACCCCGCACCGGGGAGGAACGCGGCTTCGGGCGCCGGCGCGGACGGGCCCGGCGACGCGGCATCCGCCCCGCTCATGCGCGCGCCTCCGCCGCAGCTTCGCGTGCGGCCCTCGAGGCGGGGGCGGCTGCCCCGACCTTCCAGTACCCGCAGAAGCTGACGGACTGCCTGTCGACGCCGCGCTCGCCGACGAGGTGCTTGCGGACGCCGGAGGCGAGGGCCTGCTCGCCGGCCGCGTACGCGTGGAAAGGGGCATCCGGCAGTGGCGCCTCGCGCATCGCGGAGAGGGCCAGGGCGCCGGGGGCGGCGGAGTGCGGCCGGGTGATCCAGACCACCTCGACTCCTGCGGGGCGAGGGAACTCCAGGGCGTCCTCGTCGGAGGGGACCTCGATGATCGCGGTGCCGGTCGCCGTGGCGGGCAGCGAGGCGCAGATCGAGGCGATCGCGGGCAGGGCCGTCTCGTCACCGACGAGCATCACGCGGTCGGTGCCCCGTTGCGGGTTGAAGGTCAGGCCCTCGTCGATGATGAGCACGTGCTCGCCGGGGGCGCAGGTCTCCGCCCACCGGGAGGCGGGCCCGGCGGTGCCGTCGGCGGCCGATCCGTGCAGCACGAAGTCGACGTCGATCTCGGCGCCGGCATCCGCCGTGGCCGGCCGGTAGGCGCGGACGCTGTAATTGCGCATCACGGGGCGCTCTCCGTCGGGGATCCGGAGGAACTTCAGGTACCCGAACATCCTGTTCGCCTTCGCCGGCACCCGGTCGAGTCCTGCGTCACCGCCGATCGGCAGGAACAGCCGGAACCACTGGTCGAAGCCCATCGGGCGGAACCTCTCGATCTCGCCGCCGCCGAGCGTGACGCGCATCCAGTGCGCCGAGAGGCGCTCGGTGCGCACCACGCTGAGGGGGATGAGCTCGGAGGAGAGCGGTTTGACCAGCTTGCTGTACGCCATCGCGTCGCCTTTCAGGGGAGCTGCCAGGGGAAGAGGATCGTGAAGATCGCCGCCGACACGGCCAGGCACAGCACGATGAAGACGGCGTCGCGCACGCGGAAGGGCACGAGATGGCGCTCGGTGCGCGTCGGGTGCGCGCCGAAGGCGCGCGAGTCCATGGCGAGGGCGACGCGCTCAGCGTGCCGGATGGCCCCGGCGAGGAGGGGCACGATGTAACCCCAGCCGCGGGCGATCCGTGCGAACGGCCCGCGCCCTCCGTGGTGGCCGCGCACGCGGTGCGCCGCGCGGATCACCGACAGCTCGTACCCGAAGCGCGGCACGAAGCGGAAGGCGGCGAGGGCGGTGTGGCCGATCCGGTACGGCACCCGGAGCTGCTGCACGCTCGCCCGGACGAGGTCGGGGCCGGTCGTCGTGAGGCCCCCGATGAGCGCGAGCGCGAGTATCGCTCCGAGCCGGAGGGCGGTGGCGAAGCCGATCTCGAGTGCGCCCTGGAACAGCGTCCATTCGCCGATCCGCAGCACCGGGATGCTGTCGCGCACGAGGCCGGCGTCGACCCAGAGCGCGAATCCGGATCCGAGGGCGAGGATGCCGAGCGGCACGCCGAGGAACAGCAGCGCCGCCGTGCGGCGGGTGATCCGGGCGCCGACGAGGATCACCGCGTAGGAGAGCACGAGGAACGTCGCCGGCGTCGCGAGATCGCGCACGAACACGAGGAGCAGCATGGCCGGCACGACGCCGGCCACCTTCGCGAGCGGATTGAGCGCGTACAGGAAGTGCCGCGATGAGGCGGGGGCGATCGCGGCGTACGGGTCGATGGTCCGGGTGCTCATGCGGTGCCCGCCAGCATCCGGTGCAGGGCCGGCAGTCGCAGCCCCGCCGAGGTGAAGGTGTGCTCGCCGGCGAAGAGCTCCGCGGTGGTGCCCGCCGCGTGCACCCGTCCGCCGGCGAGGATCACCGTGTGCGTGGCGTGCTCGGCCACCAGCTGCAGGTCGTGGGTGACGACCACGACCGTCGTTCCCTCCGCGCGCAGCGACTCCAGAAGGTCGAGGAGCTCGGCGGCGCGGGCGCGGTCCTGCCCGAAGGTCGGCTCGTCCAGCGCGAGCACCCGCGGACGGGAGATCAGCGCCGTGCCCACCGAGAGCCGCCGCTTCTCGCCGCCGGAGAGCAGGAACGGATGCACGCCCGCCTTGTGCGCGAGGCCGAAGCGGTCGAGCATCTCGCCCACGCGGGCCTCGATCTCGGCATCCGGGGTCCGCCGCAGCCGCAGGCCGTGCGCGAGCTCGTCGAAGACGGTGTGCGCGATGAACTGGTGCTCCGGGTTCTGGAACACGAAGCCGATGCGGCTCGACAGCTCGCGCGGGGAGGCGGAACCCGGATCGATCCCGTCGACCGCGACCTGGCGCCGGGGCGGGGGCACGACCCCGCCGAGCGCCTGGATGAGCGTGGTCTTGCCCGCGCCGTTCGCGCCGACGATCGCCGTCAGGGTGCCGGGGCGGATGTCGAGGTCGATCCCGTGCAGGATCTCGGTGCGGCCTCGGTGCACGGTGAGGCCGCGGGCGCGGATGATCGGGTCGGCCGTATCGCCGGTCGTTGAGCGAAGGAGGGGGGCGACTGAGTCGAAACGCCTGTCACTGGACTCGAACGCAACGTGAGGCGGTTCGTCTCGCTCCGCTGCGCTCCGCTCGCTCGACGACCGAGCAGTGACTGCCGGCTCGGAGTCGCTCAACGGCCAAGAGCTCGAGTTCAATGCCTCGCGCAGCTCCGCCACGGTCAGCGGGAGCGGGTCGACGGCGACGCCGGCCTCCCGCATCCGCAGGGCCGCGAGGGTCGCTGCGGGCAGCCACACGCCCATGTCGACGAGCTCGTCGACATGACGGCGCAGCACCTCATCGACCGGACCGTCGAAGGCCAGCCGGCCGGAGCGGTCGAGCACGATCGTCCGCGTCGCGAAGCCCATCGCCGCGTCGAGGTCGTGCTCCACGAGCAGGATCGCCCGGTCGCCCGCGGCGACGACATCCGCCAGTGCCTCGTAGACGTCGTCGATGCCCTGCGGGTCGAGGTTCGCGGTCGGCTCGTCGAGCACGATCAGCGGCGATCCCATGGCGAGCGCGCAGGCGATCGCGAGGCGCTGCCGGCCTCCGCCGGAGAGCCGGTCGGGGTTCTCCTCGCGGCGCTCCCAGAGACCGACGCGCCGCAGCGCGTCCTCGGTGCGTGCCGTCACGTCGGCGAGGGGGAGCAGCAGGTTCTCCGGGCCGAAGGCCACTTCGTCGTAGACGGTGCCCGTGACGATCTGGGCATCCGGGTCCTGGAAGACCATCGCGACCCGGGTGCTGAGCTGCGCGGTGGTGGTCGTCCGGGTGTCGAGACCGCCGGCCTCGACCGTTCCGGTCATGGTCGCCGGCACGGCGTGCGGGACGAGGCCGTTCAGCGCCAGCGTGAGCGTCGACTTGCCGGAACCCGAGGGGCCGAGCAGCAGCACGACCTCGCCGGGGCGGATGTCGAAGGAGACGCCGTCCGGCGCCGTCCGGCTCGGGCCGTCGCGCTCAGGGACCGAGGGGTCCGCGGCATCCGCGTGGGTGATCGAGAGGTCACGCACGCGCAGAAGGGGCGCGGATGGGCGCACAGGCGCTGCCTCGGTTCGTCGGATCGGACCGTTCTAACTTAGCTGAGCCTAACCTGATCCGCCATGCGGCCGGATCGTCCCGCGGATAGAGTGATCTCCGTCTTTTCGAAGGAGAACCATGACCGACCTGCTGTCCCTGCTGCCGCCCGGATCCGACGTCGATGGCGGCGTCCTGCGGATCTCCGGATGCCGGGTCGACGACCTCGCCCGCGAGTTCGGCACCCCGGCGATCGTCGTCGCCGAGCCGGCGCTGCGCGCGCGTGCACGGGAGTACCGCGAGGAAGCGGCGAAGCGCTGGCCCCGCGCGCGCGTCGTGTTCGCGTCGAAGTCCTTCCCCGCGACCGCGGTGCAGCGGGTCATGGTCGAGGAGGGACTCGGGCTCGACGTCGCCGGCGGCGGCGAGCTGCGCAGCGCCGTGAAGGCGGGCATCGACCCGGCCCTCCTCGTGCTGCACGGCAACGCGAAGTCCACCGACGAGATCGAGTACGCCGTGCAGGCGGGAGCTGGACTCGTCGTCGTCGACAACGCCGACGACGTCGACCGGCTCGAGGCCGCCGTGCCGCTCGGGTCCACGCAGGGCGTGCTCGTGCGCGTCGTGCCCGGAATCGAGTCCTCCACGCATCCTCACGTCGCGACCGGGCAGATCGGCTCGAAGTTCGGTCTCACGCCGCCGGCCGCGAAGGCCCTCATCGAGCGGATCGAGCGGAGCCCTCGACTGTCGATGCAGGGCGTGCACGCGCACGTCGGCTCGCAGATCCTCGACCCTTCCGAGCTCGCCGCTGCGGTCGAGCCGCTGGCGGCGATGGGGCAGTTCCCCGTGTACGACCTCGGCGGCGGTCTCGGCGCGCGGTACACCTACGACGAGCATCCGCCCGCCGTCGCCGACTACCTCGACGCCCTGCTGGGCGCTGCCCGCGCGCACCTGCCCGCGGAGGCCGAGATCATCATCGAGCCCGGCCGCAGCATGGTGAATGCGGCGGCGGCCACCCTGTACACGGTGACCACCGTGAAGCGCGACGCCCGCAACTTCGTGGCCGTCGACGGCGGCATGGGCGACAACCTCGAGGTGGCGCTGTTCGGGCAGCGCTACGAGGCCGCGCTCGCCGCGCGGATGGACGAGGAGCCGGCCGAGGACGCCGTCATCGTGGGGCGGCACTGCGAGAGCGGCGACGTGCTCATCGACGGCATCCGGCTGCCCGCGGCGAAGGTGGGCGACCTGCTCGTCGTGCCCGCGACCGGCGCCTACACGCACACCATGGCGAACAACTACAACGGCTACCGGCGCCCGCCCGTGGTCTTCGCGAACGAGGGGCAGGCGCGTGCGGTGGTGCGCCGGGAGACCTGGGAGGATCTGTTCGCGCGCGATGTTTGACGCCGATGTCAAAGAATGGCCGAATTAAGAGTATGATTCTCTGGGCCGCTCAACGAGGATCGGTCCGTGACACCCTGGAGCACTCCCATGACCTCAGTCACCCAGCAGCTGCTGCGCCGTAAGCCGGCCCCGATCGAAGGGGTCGAGGACTCGCATCTCAAGCGCAGCATCGGCCTCTTCGCCCTGACGATGATCGGCATCGGCGGGACGATCGGCACCGGAATCTTCTACGTCCTGTCCGGCGCCGTCCCGATCGCCGGTCCCGCCGTGGTCTGGTCGTTCATCATCGGCGGCGCCGTCGCCGGCGTGACGGCCCTCTGCTACGCCGAGCTCGCCGGCTCGGTGCCGGTCTCCGGCTCGACCTACTCCTACGCCTACACGACCCTCGGAGAGGCCCCCGCGATGGGCGTGGCCGCCTGCCTCCTGCTCGAGTACGGCGTCTCCACCGCCGGCGTGGCGGTCGGCTGGTCGCAGTACGTCAACCAGCTCCTTTTCAACCTGTTCGGCTTCCAGATCCCGCCGGAGCTCTCCAACGCCCCCGAGCAGGGCGGCATCATGAACCTGCCCGCCGTGATCGTGATCGCGCTCTGCGCGCTGCTGCTGCTCCGCGGAGTCGGCGAGTCCGCCACCATCAACGCGATCATGGTGCTCATCAAGATCGCCGTGCTGGTCTTCTTCGTGGCCGTCGCCGTCACCGGCTGGAACGCCGACCACTTCGCGAACTTCGCCCCCGCGGGCCTGCAGGGCATCGTCGCCGGCGCCGGCCTCATCTTCTTCTCCTTCATCGGGCTGGATGCCGTGTCGACGGCCGGTGGCGAGGCGAAGAACCCGAAGCGCAACCTGCCGCTCGCGATCATCTTCGCGCTCATCGTCGTCGTCGTGATGTACGTCGCCGTGTCGCTCACCGCGGTCGGCGCGCAGGCGCCCGAGAAGTTCGAGAACCAGAGCGCGGGCCTCTCCGCCATCCTGGAGAACCTCATCGGCGCATCCTGGCCGGGCACGGTGGTCGCCGCCGGCGCGGTGATCTCGATCTTCAGCGTCACCCTGGTGACCCTCTACGGCCAGACCCGCATCATCTTCGCGATGTCGCGCGACGGCATGGTGCCGCCGATCTTCTCCAAGGTCAACGCCCGCACGCTCTCGCCGGTCCCGAACGTGCTGATCGTCTCGGCCGTCATCGCGATCCTCGCCGCCGTCGTCCCGATCAACTTCCTCCTGGAGATGACGAGCATCGGCACCCTGGTCGCCTTCCTCGTGGTCTCGGTCGCGGTCATCATCCTCCGCAGGCGCGAGCCGAACCTCGAGCGCGGCTTCACGCTGCCGCTGCACCCGCTGATCCCGGTCCTGTCGATCCTCGGCTGCATCTGGATCATCACGCAGCTGCGCCCGATCACGATCATCGTGTTCGTCATCTGGACCGCCGCGTTCCTCGTCTTCTACTGGTTCTACGGCCGCCGCCGCTCGGCGCTGGAGAACTCGGCGGCCCACACCGGCGACATCCCGTTCACGTCGACCGTGGTGCAGCCGAAGGACGGCGACCGATGAGCATCCTCGTCGGGGTGAACCCGGGGCAGCGCTCGGCATCCGTCCTGCACCTGGCCGCGATGCTCGCCCGCTCGATCAAGACCGACCTCATCGTCGCAGCGGTGCTGCCGCAGTCGTGGTCGCCGCTGCGGCACAACGCCGACGGCGAGTGGCGGACGTACATGAGCGACTCCGCCGACATCGTGCTGGACCACGCGGCATCCGTGATCGTGGGCGTCAAGGCGACGTTCGTCCAGCACACGGCGCGCTCCGCGCACCGCGGCCTGCTCGAGCTCATCGAGGAGCACAAGCCCGACCTCGTCGTGGTGGGCTCCTCGTCGGCCGGAGCGATCGGGCAGATCGCCCTCGGCTCGACCAACGACGCCCTGCTGCACGCGTCTCCTGTGCCCGTCGCCATCGCGCCGCGAGGCTTCAGGGCGGCCGACACCGCCACGGTGACGCGCATCACGGCGGCCTACGGCGGAACGGATGCCGCGGCCGACGTCGTGCTCGGCGCAGCCGGCGTCGCCCAGTCGATCGGCGCCTCGCTGCGGGTGGCCTCGTTCGCGGTGACCCGCGGCAGCGTGACCGCCGGCGTCGGCCTCGAGGCCGAACAGGACGTCGCAGACGAGTGGGCACGCACCATCGAGGAGCATGTGCGATCGCTGCTCGCCGAGGTGACCGCCCTGCCGCGCGTCCCCGAGCTCGACGGCGCTGTCGTCGGCATGGGCGACACCTGGGCGCATGCCCTGGAGGATGTCGAGTGGGATGCCGGTGACGTGCTCGTCGTCGGCTCGAGCACGCTCGGCCCCCTCGCCCGCGTGTTCATCGGCTCGCACGCCACGAAGGTCGTGCGCAACTCCCCGGTGCCGGCGATCATCGTGCCGCGCCGAGCAGCCGAGGAGCTCGTCGAGGCCGCCGAGGAGGCCTGACTCCCGCGCTCCCTTCACGGAGAAGCCCGCCATTCCCCGGGGATGGCGGGCTTCTCCGTGAAGAGAGGCGGATGCCGCCGTCAGTCGCGGACGCGCACCGACAGGCAGGTCACGCAGCCCTCGAGCTTCTCGAACTCGGTGATCGGGGTCTCGATGACGGTGAGGCCGCGGTCGCGGAACAGCTGCGCGCTCCGCGGGGCGTCGGCGGACATCAGCACCGTGCTCTCGTCGAGGACGACGACCGCGGTGCCGTGCTCCTCGGGCACCGGGAGGAAGCTCGGGTACACCGACGGGTCGTCGACGAGCGGCGGGTAGCCGATCACGGTGCCGTCGGGGAGGGCGGTGACGCCGCTCTTCAGGTGCAGGACCTTCGTCACCGGCACGGACACGACGGTCCAGCCGCGCGGCGCGAGCAGGGCGTCGAGCTGCGCGATGCCCTCGGCGTCGGTGCGGAGCGTCTGACCGACGTACACGGTGCGGCCGACCTTGAGCACGTCGCCGCCGTCGAGGGTGCCCGGCTCCTCGATCGCGAGGAACGGGATGCCGGCGCGCTCGAGCGCGGCGCGCGTGGTGTCGATCTCGCCGCGACGGGAGTCCGCACCGGGGCGGGTGAGCACGGCGATGTCGCCGAACATCACCACGGTGTCCTCCACGAAGACGCCGTCGGCGTGCGCGTCGTCCGGCTCGATGTCGACCACGTCCCAGCCGCGCGAACGGTAGACGTCGACGTACTGCTCCCACTGCCGCTGCGCGAGCTCCGGGTCGACGGGGACCCGCTCGATGTGCGTGAGCTCGCCTTCGGCGAGGCGGGGCGAAGGACGACGGACGAGGATGCGCGACATTCCTCCAGGATAGGACGCGCGGCCTGCCGGTCAGGCGGGTGTTGCGCCCACGTGTCGAGACCCCCTGATGTCGTCGAGACCCCGTGCTGTCGACGTCGCCAGGGCGGGGTCTCGGCGGGAGGCCGGGGTCTCGGCAGTCGTTCCGGTGCGCTACCGCCGGGCGACGCCCGCGCGGGTGAGCGATGTGCCGACGCCGAGTCCGACGGCGGTCCAGGCGACCGGGCCGAGGACGGAGATGACGAGGTAGGTGATCTGCGCCCACGGCGCGAACTTGCCGAAGTCGACCGCGAGGAACACCACGACCGCGACGACGACGCCGATCACGACCGCCGAGACGAAGAAGCGCCAGGCTCCCCAGGAGCGGTAGCGGGTGAGTGCGGCGACGCCCTCCTGGATCGCGCCGAACAGCAGCGCGGTGCCGATGAAACGCAGCGCCCACGCCGGGTTGAACGCGCTCGCGATGAGCGCGGCGATCACGTGCGTGACCAGCGCGACGAGAGGCTTGCGCAGCACCTCCTGCGCGATGATGCCGGGCAGCACGTGCGAGCCGAGCACGAGCCCGTACGCCCAGGGCGCCCCGATCAGCACGACCGGGGTGAGCAGGCCCGCGACGCCCCCGAGCATCCCCGTCGCGACCCCGATCGCTGCGCAGACGAGCAGCACACGGGTCGTGAGGACGGGGGAGGTGGACGCCACGTCCCCAGCCTAGCTTCGGCCGGCGACGCCGCGGCGGGGCGGCGGCCGGGAGAGACGCGCCCTCAGATCCGGCGGCCGCGCGGCATCAGCCGCACGTCCGGCAGGGGAGGTGCGGGGATGCGCACCTCGTGCCCCTCGACCACGCCGAACCGGGTCGTCTGAGCGCCGACCGACTCCGCCTCCCACGCCTCGCGCGCCTCGACGATCTCGTCGTGGCTGCGGCCGGCGAAGTTCCACCACATCACGATCTCGTCCTCGAACGGCTCGCCGCCCAGCAGGAACAGCAGGGCGCCCTCGGTGCTCGACACCACGACGCCCTCACGCGAGTCCCCGAGGTACAGCATGTCGTTGCGGGTCATCGGATGCTCCGCCACGACCGCATCCCCGTCGACGAGCATGATCGCGTGCTCCCAGTCGGCGCGCAGCGGCAGCCGCACGGTCGACCCCGCGGGCACGGCGATCTCCGCGCCGACGATCGGCGTGAACACGGTGGCGGGGGAGGCGGCGCCGGCGAACTCGCCGAGCACGACCGTGGCCTCGGCATCCGTCCCCTGCTCGGCGGCCAGGGTGACGGCCGGCAGGGACGTGTGGCGCTCGAAACCGCCCTCGCCGTGCCTCGCGGACTCCGGCAGCACCACCCAGAACTGCAGCGCGTCGAGCGGCACCGGGTCGTCGCCGAGCGAGTACTCGGAGTGCGAGATGCCGTGGCCGGCGGTCATCAGGTTCAGCTGACCCCGGCGGAGGTCCGCGTCGCTGCCGAGGGAGTCCCGGTGCCGGATCTCGCCGACCAACGGCCAGGTCACGGTCTGCAGGCCGATGTGCGGATGCGGCTCGACGCGCATCCTCGTGTCGGCCGGGCCGAACCGGTCGAGGAAGCACCACGCCCCGATCGTCGGGAGGTTGCGGTGCGGGAGCACGCGCAGCACGTCCATGCCGCGCACGCCGCCGAGCGGCACCTCACGCGGCTCGAGGACGATCCGCCGCTCGCCGATCATCACGCGCTCGCCGCGGTGCCCGGTCGCTGCGGCCAGCGGATCTCCGCACCCGGGATCTCGTGCGTCGTCAGGTACTTCGCGATGTACGGGCACAGCGGCACGATGGTGAGGCCGGAGGCCACGGCATCCGTCAGTGCGCCCTTCGCGAGGATCGCGGCGAGGCCCTGACCCTGGAACGCCGGGTCGACCTCGGTGTGGATGAACCGGATCGTGCCCGGGCGCAGGTCGTACTCGGCGAAGCCGGCGAGCGTGCCGTCGACGTGGATCTCGTAGCGTGAGGCGTCGTCGTCGCGGGTGACGGTGGTGTCGGTCATGCGTCCAACCTAAGCCCGTCGGCCAGAGCGTCGGCCCGGCCCACCTGCTATCTTTTATGCAACTTGTTGCAAAAGGAGGAAGCATGGTCGCTCATCCCGCACTCTTCACCCCGGTCCGCGTGGGTGCCGTCACGCTGCCGAACCGCGTGCTCATGGGCTCCATGCACCTCGGCCTCGAGGAGGTCGACGGCGGCTTCGAGAGACTCGCGGCCTTCTACGCGGAGCGCGCCCGCCACGGCGTCGCGCTCATGGTCACCGGCGGCATCGCCCCGAATGAGGAGGGGCGCCCCTGGGAAGACGGGGCGGTGATGACGGATGCCGCGGTCGAGGAGCACCGGCTCATCACCGACGCCGTGCATGCCGAGGGCGGGCGCATCCTGCTCCAGCTGCTGCACTTCGGCCGGTACGCCCACCATGCCGACCTCGTCGCGCCGAGCGCGCTGCAGGCGCCGATCTCCGAGCGTCCGCCTCGCGCGATGACCCACGAAGAGATCCTCCGGACGATCCGCGACTTCGCGAGCGCCGCGTCGCGCGCGATCGAGGCGGGCTATGACGGCGTGGAGATCATGGGCTCGGAGGGCTACCTGCTCAACGAGTTCCTGGCTCCGGCGACCAACCTCCGCGACGACGCCTGGGGAGGGGATGCCGAGCGGCGCCGGCTCTTCCCTCTGCGCGTCGCCGCCGCCGTGCGCGAGGCGATCGGCGCCGAGGCCATCCTCTCGTTCCGCCTCTCCGCGATCGACCTCGTCGACGGCGGATCGACCGCAGAGGAGACGATCGCCCTCGCGCGGGCGCTCGAGGCCGCGGGCGTCGATCTGCTGAACACCGGAGTCGGCTGGCACGAATCCCGGGTGCCGACCATCGCGACGCTGGTGCCGCGCGCGGCCTTCGCCGAGGCGACCAGGCGCATCCGCGCCCGCGTCGGCATCCCCGTGGTGGCGAGCAACCGCATCAGCACACCAGAGGTCGCCGAGCGCCTCATCCTCGACGGCGACGCCGACCTGGTTTCCATGGCGCGGCCGTTCCTCGCCGACCCGGCGTTCCTCGCCAAGGCGGCCCGGGGTGAGGCCGCGTCGATCAACACCTGCATCGGCTGCAATCAGGCGTGCATCGACCACACGCTCACCGGGCGGGTGACCAGCTGCCTCGTCAATCCGCGGGCGGGTCACGAGACCGTGCTCACCCTCGCGCCCACGCGTCGCGCCGAGCGGATCGCCGTGGTCGGGGCGGGGCCGGCGGGCCTCGCGTTCGCGGTGGCCGCCGCCGAGCGCGGCCACCGCATCGTGCTCTTCGAACGCCGCCCCGACATCGGCGGGCAGTTCGACATCGCCCGGCGCATCCCCGGCAAGGAGGAGTTCGCCGAGACGCTGCGCTACTACCGCGGGCGCATCGAGGAGCTGGGGATCGATCTCCGGCTGGGAGCGGATGCCGACGCGGATGCGCTCGACGGCTTCGATCGCGTGGTCGTGGCGACCGGCGTCAGGCCTCGGCGGCCTGACGTCCCCGGGGCCGACCTTCCGCACGTGCTCGACTACGCGGAGGTGGTGCGCGAGGGGCGGCCGGTGGGGGCGCGGGTCGCGATCCTCGGCGCCGGGGGCATCGGCTTCGATGTCGCATCCTTCGTGAGCCAGGCGGAGCCCTCACCCGGCGGCGACGCGCTGCGCTCCTTCGAGCGTGCCTGGGGCATCAGCTACGCTCCGGAGTCCGCGGGCGGCGCGATCGCCCCCGTGCCGCTCCCGCCCGCGCGGACGGTGCGGATGATGCAGCGCAAGCCCGGTCGGCTCGGGGCCGGGCTCGGCAAGACGACAGGCTGGATCCATCGCGCGGAGCTCCGGCATCGCGATGTCGAGATGCTGGCGGGGGTGGACTACCTCGCGATCACGGAGGCCGGCGTCCTCGTCGCGCACGAAGGCGCCGAGCGGCTCGTGGAGGCCGACACCGTGGTGCTGTGCACCGGCCAGGAGTCGAACCGCGCGCTCGTGCCGGAGCTCGCCGTCCGCGGCATCCGTCACCACGTCATCGGCGGGGCCGACGTCGCCGCAGAGGTCGACGCGAAGAGGGCGATCAGGCAGGGTGTCGAACTCGCTGCGACGATCTAATGAAACTTGTTGCAAAAAGCTCGCCCCGGGAGTAGCATTCTTGCTACCCGGTTCCAGAGGCTATGACACTCAGTGTCACAGCCCTACGACTCGGCCGCATGCGGCGGCCGCCGACAGAGAGGTCGACCAGAGATGACCGCGCCCACCCGACCCGCGTCCCGCGCAGCGAGCGGCCGTGTCGGCGGTCGCGCGGGTTCGTATCCTGATCGCATGTCTCTCGTCCACGCCATCCTCACCGCTCTCAACGAACGGCCGTCCTCCGGTCTCGAGCTCGCCCGGCGGTTCGACCGCTCGATCGGCTACTTCTGGCCCGCCACGCACCAGCAGATCTACCGCGAGCTCAAGGGCCTCGAGCGCGACGGGCTCATCATGCAGGTCGCCGACGACGGCGGCCGCGGGGGGAAGCGCACCTACGCGATCCTCGACGAGGGGCGCGACGAGCTCCGGCGCTGGGTGACGGCGTCCGAGGATCCCAAGCACATCAAGGACTCCCTGATGGTGCGGGTGCGCGCCTCCGCCTCGCTCGGCGGCGACCTCCTGCCCGAGGTCCGCCGACACCGGGAGATCCACGCCAGGCAGCTCGCCGAGTACGAGGCGATCGAGAAGCGCGACTTCCAGGGCGAGCTCTCCGAGTCCCGGCGTCGTCAATACCTCGTCCTTCAATGGGGACTCCACCTGCAGAAGGCCCGGCTCGACTGGGCCGACGCCGCGATCGAGCAGCTGGAAGCGCTCGAAGATCCGAAGGGAACACCATGACCGAACCGCAGCAGCTCGAACTCGCCGGCACCGCCGGGCGTGTGATCGTGTGGCATTGGGCGGCGGACGCTCCGCGGTTCGTCGCGGTGATCTCGCACGGCTACGGCGAGCACGCCCGTCGCTACGACCACGTCGTCGAGCGCCTCGTCGCCGCAGGGGCCGAGGTCTACGCCCCCGACCATCAGGGTCACGGCCGCTCCGACGGCGACCGGGTCTTCATCGAGACCTTCGACGACTACGCCCGCGACCTCGCGGCGGCGATCTCGCTGGCGACCGGCCGCCACCCCGGCCTCCCCGTGGTGCTCATCGGGCACTCCATGGGCGGAGCGATCTCGGCGCGCTACGTGCAGCGCGAAGGGACGGATGCTCTCGCCGCACTCGTGCTGAGCGGTCCGTTCATCGGCGGCAACCCCGACCTCATGGGTCTCGTGAACCTCGACCCGATCCCCGACGTGCCGATCGATCCGGCGGGGCTGTCCCGCGACCCGGCGACGGGTCAGGCGTACCTCGACGACGAGTACGTCTACCACGGACCGTTCCTGCGCGAGACGCTGCTCGCGATCGAGGTGGCGCTGGCCGACATCGCGGCGGGCCCCGATGTGGGCGCGCTGCCGGCGATCTGGCTGCACGGCGAGGACGACCCGATCGCCCCGTTCCCGCTCGCGGAGGCGGCACTGCCGAGACTGATCGGCGCCGAGGGGCGGCGCAAGAGCTACCCGGGCGCCCGCCACGAGATCTTCAACGAGACCAACCGGGACGAGGTCATCGCCGACGTGATCGCCTTCCTCGGCGAGCACGTCCCGGTTCGCGGCTGAGCCGCGAGCATCCGACTGCCGGGTCGGGGTCCGGGAGAGCCCCGGCCCGGCAACGACGCCACAGCGACGAAGGAGTCGTCATGAGCCTTTCCAGCCCCCACCCCGCGGTGGACATCCCGAACCTGCCCCTCGCGCAGGTCGTGCTCGGCGCGCTCGCCGAGGCGGACGCCGACCGCCCGGCGATCATCGAGGGTGCCGGCGGACGCCGGGTCACCTACGGTCAGCTGCACGCGCTGGTCACGGCCACCGCGCGCGAGCTGGCAGCCTCCGGGCTGCGCGCCGGCGACGTGGTCGCGCTGCACGCTCCCAACTCGATCGACTTCGCCGTGCTGTTCCACGCCTGCGGAGCGCTCGGCGTCGCCGTGACGACGATCCCCGTGCTCGCCGTCGCCGAGGACATCGGCACGCAGCTCCGTGTCTCGGGCGCACAGCGCATCTACGCCGCGCCCTCGCTCCTCGACACAGCCTCCCGTGGAGCGGAGGAGGCAGGGCTGCCGGCGGATGCCGTGCACCGGCTCGACCTCTCCGAGCGCGAGCTCGAGAGCGAGTCCGGCGAGCTGGAGCTCGCCGGATTCGACCCCGCGACGACGCTCATGGCGCTGCCGTTCTCCTCCGGCACCACCGGGCACCCCAAGGGAGTGGAGCTCACCCACGGCAACATCGTCGCGAACATCTGCCAGGTCGAAGAGCGCATGGGCGTCGACCGGGACGACGTCGTGATCGCGGTGCTGCCCTTCTTCCACATCTACGGGATGACCGTGCTGCTCAACCTGGCGCTGAAGCGCCGGGCCACGCTCGTCACGATGCCGCGCTTCGACCTGGAGCAGTTCCTGGCGCTCATCCAGCAGCATCGCGTGACCTTCGCGTTCGTCGCGCCGCCCATCGCGGTCGCCCTCGCGAAGCATCCGCTCATCGACGCGTACGACCTCTCCAGCCTCCGCGAGATCTTCTCGGGTGCGGCTCCCCTCGACGAGCATCTCGCCGAGGCCGTGGAGACCCGGCTCGACGTCGCGGTACGCCAGGGGTACGGCATGAGCGAGATGAGCCCGGTGTCCCACTTCGTCGGCCGGGGCGAGCGCGCCCCCAAGGCCAGCGTCGGCAGCCCGGTGCCGAACTCGGAGAACCGCATCGTCGCCCTCGACGGCCGCGAGATCGGCATCCCGGTCGAGGGCGTCAGCGAGCCGGGGGAGCTCTGGGTGCGGGGACCGAATGTCATGCGCGGCTACATCGGCAATCCGGTTGCCACGGCCGAGGCGCTGGACGCCGACGGCTTCCTGCATACCGGCGACATCGTCGTGATCGACCCGCAGTGCAACGTCACGATCGTCGATCGCCTGAAGGAGCTCATCAAGTACAAGGGCTACCAGGTGCCGCCGGCCGAGCTGGAGGCCGTGTTGCTGGAGCATCCGGATGTCGCGGACGCCGCCGTGATCGGCGTCCCCGATGAGGATGCCGGTGAGCTGCCGAAGGCCTTCGTCGTGCCGCAGCCCGGCAGGGAGATCGATCCCGAGGCGCTGAAGGAGTTCGTCGCGGGGAGGGTCGCGCCCTACAAGCGCATCCGGCTGCTGGAGTTCATCGATCAGGTCCCGAAGTCGGCGGCCGGCAAGATCCTGCGTCGCGAGCTCCGCGGCCGCGACGCCCGCACCCCGGCCCGGACGCCCTGAACCGCGCCGAGCACCCGAGCGAAAGGCGAACACCCTGATGATCACGCACACCCTGACCGCGAGCAGCTACGCCGCACTCCTCCATCCCGCCGCCGGCGTCGGCACGGCGTCCATCTGGACGGTGCCCGCCGGCCCGGACGGGTATGAGCCGTACCTCGTCCTGCCCTACCGCGTGGGCGCCGAGACGTTCCACCGCGTCTGGGCCTACGACCGCGAAGTCGCGGGGGAGGCGAGCTACGTCTTCCTCGGGGACACCTCGGTGAGTCTTCCCGGGGTCGTCGCCCCGGGGCTCCACCGGATCGCGGCCTCCGCGCGGCAGCTGACCGCCGCGACGGCATCCGCTCCGGCCTGAGAACCGAACCCTGCACGTGCCCGTCCTCGGACGGGCTGTTTTCCGCCCATTTGTGCAAATTGTTGCAATAACGAGCCCGGTCATCGGAGACCCGGGCCATCGAACGAAGGAGACATCATGAGAGTCCGCACCGTCGCGGCGGCCGCCGCCGTCGCCGCACTGACCGTCGTCACCTCGGCCTGCTCCTCGCAGGCCGGCGGCGACACCGGAGCCGCCGCCGAGGAGGTCACCGTCGGCGCGATCCTGTCGATGTCGGGCGTGTACGCCACGCTCGGCCCTGCGCAGAAGAACGCGATCGAACTCGGGCTCGATGCCCTCAACGAGGAGGGCTTCGAAGTCGACGGAACCCACCACACCCTCGCCTTCACCTACGCCGACGACAAAAGCGATCCCGCGACCACCGGCGTCGCGGCCCTGCGTCAGATGGTCCAGTCCGACGAACTGCCGTTGATCGCCTTCGGGCTCGGCTCCTCGACGTACGCGCCGCAGCTCGAGCGCACCCCGGTGCCGATGGTGAACATCCTCGACAGCACCTACCCGAGCATCCTCGACTACAGCGACAACATCGTGCTGATGCGCGGAGCCAGTGAGACCTACACGATCGGATGCGTCGACTGGGCGACCGAGACGCTGGACGCCTCGCGGCTCAGCGTCATCGACACGAAGGGCGAGCCGTATGGCGAGGGGCTGACGAAGCTCATCGAGACGCAGGGGGCGGATGCCGGCCTCGACGTGACCGTCACCTCCGCGCCGCTGGGCAGCGCCGACTACGGCAGCGCGATCGCCGGTGCGCTCGAATCCGACCCCGACGTCGTCTACCTCTCCAGCGTCACCGGCGTCATCCTGCCGGTGCTGAAGCAGCTGCGGCAGGCCGGTTACTCCGGACCCGTCATGCACAGCGCCGGAGTGAACCCGCAGCAGGCCGAGGCGATCCTCGGTGAGGGCTTCGACGAGCTGATGGCCGACAACTACGACTGCGCCGGCACCACCCCGGCCACGGCCGAGAACGAGGCCGCCCGCGCATTCGCCGAGGCGTACCAGGCGAAGTACGACGAGATGCCGCAGGACCTCACGATGTGGGCCTACGACCTGCCCTTCGTCGTCGCGGCCGCGATGACCGAGGCCGGATCCACGACCGACCGCGCGGCGATCCTCGACGCTCTCGGCACGATCGAGGTGCCCGAGGGCACCGTTAGCGGCTGGCTGCCCTCCGGCGACGGCGCGCTGTTCACCGACCGCAACGCCCGCACGCTCTCCGAGGTCACCCAGTGGTGCACGGGAGCGGCGTCCATCGCCACCGCCACGGTGTTCGACGGTCTCGGCGGCGAGATCGCCGACGCGAAGGTCACCGATGACCCGTGCGGGGCAGCGGGCTGATGATCGTCCAGGCGCTGCTCAACGGTGTGTTCCTCGGGAGCCTCTTCACCGTCGTCGCCCTGGGGCTCACCCTGGTCTACGGCATCATGGAGATCCCGAACTTCGCCCACGCCGGCGTGATCGTCCTGGCCGCGTACACGACCTGGACCCTCCAGGGTGCGGGCGCTCCCTACCTGTTGGCAGTCGCCGCCGGGGTGCTGGCCGCCGGATTGCTCTCCGTGCTCACCGAGGTGCTCGCCTACCGGTGGATCAGGGACAACCCGGCGGCCGCTCCCGCGATCGCCCTGGGCCTGCTGCTCATCCTGCAGAACGTCGCCCTGGTGATCTGGGGCGGCGAGGGCAAGGCGCTGAACACGCCCTACGACGGCTGGACGCTGGAGTTCGCAGGGCTCACGGTCTCGGGTGTGAAGGTCGTCGTGATCGTCGCCGCCGCGGCGAGCGTGACCGCCCTCGCGCTGGTGATGAACCGCACCCGCTTCGGCCGCTCGATCCGCGCCGTCGCGCAGGATCGAGAGGCCGCCGCCATCCTCGGCGTCTCCGTGAAGCGGCAGTATCTGCTCGCCTTCCTCATCGCGGGGCTTCTCGCCGGGGTCGCCGCCGTGGTGTTCGCGCCGACCTACCAGGTGTCGCCGTTCATGGCCGACCCGCTGCTGCTGAGCGCGTTCGTCGTCGTCGTGATCGGCGGCCTCGGCAGCATCGCCGGCGCCGTGATCGGCGGGCTCACCCTCGGCGTCGTGGAGAGCCTCGGCGCCACCTTCATCGACTCGGCGTATCAGAGCGCGTTCGGGTTCCTTCTGCTGGTCGCCGTGCTGGTGCTCAAGCCCGGCGGCATCCGCTCCACCAACGCACAGAGAGTGGGCTGACACATGTCGGTACTCGAACTCGCGGTTCCCGCCCGGCGCGCCGTCCTCGCGCGACCGCGGCGGTGGCCGAGCTGGGTCACGATCGCTGTGCTCGGAGCCGTCGCGTATCTCGCGGTCACCGGGCTGCAGGGCGATCAGGGGCTCGTCGCGATCCTCGTGGTGATCTGGGCGATCGCCCTGGTCGGCCTCAACATCGTGCAGGGCCTCGGTGGCTATCCCAGCCTCGCGCAGGCCGGCTTCTTCGGCATCGGCGCCTACTCGTCGTCGCTGCTGCTCGACGCCGGGGCTCCGTTCCTGCTTGCCGCCCTCGGCGCGGTGCTGATCGCCGGGGTGGTCGGCACCGTCGTCGCGCTCGTGTTCAGCCGCACCCGCGGGCAGTACTTCGCCATCGGAACCCTCTTCTTCGGTGCGGTCTGCACGCTCGTCTTCATCAACGAGGACCAGTGGACGGGCGGTCCGAACGGGATGCCGGTGAGCCTCGGCATCCCGCTCGATGCCGTGCTGCTGCTGATCGTGGGCTCGCTCGTCGTCGCCCTCGTGCTGTTCGAGGTGATCGGCCGCTCCGCCCTCGGCGAGCGGCTGCGCGCGATCCGCGCCGACGAGGACCTTGCTGAGCACCTGGGCGTGCCGACGGCGCGCACCAAGGCCGTGGCCTTCGTGATCTCCGCGGTGATCGGTGCCTGGGCGGGCGTGCTGCTCGCCCAGTACAACGGCGTGATCGCGCCCTCGCAGTTCACCTTCGTGCAGGGGTTCCTGATGTTCGTCGCGATCGGCATCGGCGGCTACGGGCGTCTGTTCACGCCGATCGTCGGGGCCGTCGTCGTGGTCGGGCTGTCGCAGCTGCTGAAGCTCTACCCCGGCGTCAGTCAGATCGCGCTCGGAATCATCTTCGTGCTCGTCACCCTGCTGATGCCGGGCGGGATCATCGGCGGCCTCGAGCAGGCGCTGGGGCGCGTGCGGACAGCGCTCGGTTCATCTGGGAAGGGCAACTCATGAGCACTCTGGTCATCGACGCGCTGTCGAAGGACTTCGGCGGCGTGCACGCCGTGAAGGACGTCTCGGTGAGCGTCGACCGCGGGCGCATCCTCGGGCTGATCGGGCCGAACGGCTCGGGCAAGACGACGCTGCTGAACATGATCGGCGGGACGATCGCGCCCACCGCAGGGCGGGTGCTGCTCGACGGCGCCGACGTCTCGCGGCTGACCCCGCACCGCAAGGTCCGTCGCGGCATCGCCCGCACCTTCCAGACCACCCGGCTGCTCGCCGACTGGACGGTGCGGGAGACTCTCGAGCTCGCGCGTCGTGCCCGCCCCGACGCGCCGTCGGCGGAGCGCACCGCGCGCATCGTCGGGGTGGAGGACGATCTCGACCGGGTCGGGTCCTCGCTGCCGAGCGCGGTGCAGCGGCTCGTGATGATCGCGACCGCGCTCGCCGCGGCGCCTCAGGTGGTGCTGCTGGACGAGCCGGCCGTGGGGATGGACGTCGCCGAGACCGATCATCTGCAAGACGTCGTCGCGCGGGTGCGCGACGAACTCGAGGCGAGCGTGATCGTCGTCGAGCACAACATGCGGTTCCTCATGCCCCTCGCCGACGAGGTCGTCGTGATGGCCTCGGGGAGCGTGCTTTCCGCAGGCACGCCGGAGCACGTCCGCAACGACCCCGCGGTGATCGCCGCCTATCTCGGGAGCTGACATGACGCTTCTCACCCTCACCGGACTCTCCGTCGGCTACGGCGCGGTCGAGGCGCTGCACGGCGTCGACCTCGACGTCGCAGCCGGCACGGTCACCGGCGTGCTCGGCGCGAACGGCGCCGGCAAGACCTCGCTGCTCATGGGCATCATGGGGGCGACGCCGCGGCGCTCCGGCAGCATCCGCTTCGACGGGGTCGAACTCGGGCATGCTCCCACCGGCCGGATCGTCGAGGCCGGCATCGCGTTGTGCCCGCAGAACCGCCGGCTGTTCCCGAGCATGTCCATCGAGGACAACCTGCTGCTCGGGGCGACGCTCGCCCCCGCCAAGGTCGCGCGCGAGCGGCTGGAGGCCGCGTACCAGCGCACCCCGTGGTTCGCCGAGCGCCGGCGCGAGTCCGCGGGGCGGCTCAGCGGCGGGCAGCAGCAGCTCGTCGCGATCGCCCGCGCGCTGATGTCGGAGCCGCGGCTGCTCATGCTCGACGAGCCGTCGAGCGGGTTGTCGCCGGTGGCCGTGCAGGAGGTGCGCGCGCTGCTCGAGCGAGTCGCCGCGGCCGGACTCACCGTGCTGCTCGTCGAGCAGAACACGCACCTCGTGCAGCACCTGTGCTCGTCGGTGTACGTGCTGGCCGACGGCCGCGTGGTCGGCCACGACACCGTCCAGGGGCTCGTCGAGAACGATCTGCTGTCGGATGCGTACCTCGGCGGGTGAGCGCGCCGGTGGGTGAGGCGTGCACGTCGCGTGCCGAGTTGGCACCTGTGGTCGGAAAGAGCGGCGGGTAGCGGCAGCAGGTGCCAAGTCAGGGCGCAGGCATCTCGTCGAGTTGGCGCCTGTGGTCGGAATCCGGGCTGCGTACCGGCGACAGGTGCCAACTCGAGAAAGCGGCGGCGGATGCTCGGCACAGGCAGCGTCCTTCCGGCGAGCCGCCCTGTGGACAGGACCGCCCGACGTCGGAGGCGGCGGTTACGCTGGAGCAATGCCGCAGACTCCCCGTGACCCGTACGAGGACCTGCCGTACGCCGACGAGCCGTGGGGCGACGGCTGGGAGCCGAGCGAGCCGCCGGAGCCGATGGACTGGGAGCCTCAGGGCGCCGGATTCGAGCCCCCTCTGGACTGGGGGTCCGGGCCCGTGACGCCGGTGGCGACGGCATCCGTCCGGGCCGCGAGGAGGGCGGCCCCCGCCCGCTTCCCCACCGCCCGCGAGGCGCTGCACACGGTCTTCGGGTACGACGAGTTCCGTGGCGACCAGGCGGCGATCGTCGAGCAGGTGATCGGCGGCGGGGATGCCGTCGTGCTGATGCCGACCGGCGGCGGCAAGAGCATCACCTACCAGGTGCCCGCGCTCGTGCGCGAGGGCACAGGACTCGTGATCAGCCCGCTCATCGCCCTCATGCACGACCAGGTCGACGCGCTGCGCGCGAACGGCGTCAACGCCGCGTACCTGAACTCGACGCAGTCGATCGACGAGCGCCGGGAGGTCGAGCGGGCGTACGTCGCCGGCGAGCTCGACCTCGTCTACGTCGCCCCCGAGCGGCTGTCCAGCCCCGCGACCACGGCGCTGCTGCAGCGAGGCGCCCTCAGCGTGATCGCGATCGACGAGGCGCACTGCGTGTCGCAGTGGGGTCACGACTTCCGTCCCGACTACCTCGCGCTCGGCGACCTCGGCGAGCGGTTCCCCGGGGTGCCGCGCATGGCGCTCACCGCGACGGCGACCCGCGCCACGCACAAGGAGCTCACCGAGCGCCTTCGTCTCGACGACGCCAGGCACTTCGTTGCGAGCTTCGACCGGCCGAACATCCAGTACCGGATCGTCCCCAAGGTCGATCCGCGCAAGCAGCTCGTCGCGTTCATCCGCTCGCAGCCCGAGGGTGCTGCCGGCATCGTCTACGCGCTGAGCCGCAAGTCGGTCGAGCAGACGGCGACGTACCTCGCCGCCCAGGGCCTCGAGGCCCTGCCGTACCACGCGGGCCTGCCCGCCGAGGTGCGCGCCGCGAACCAGTCCCGCTTCCTCCGCGAGGACGGCGTGGTCATGGTCGCCACCATCGCGTTCGGGATGGGCATCGACAAGCCCGACGTCCGCTTCGTCGCGCACATCGACCTGCCGAAGTCGGTCGAGGGGTACTACCAGGAGACCGGCCGCGCGGGCCGCGACGGCGAGGCGTCCGTCGCCTGGATGGCCTACGGGCTCGGCGATGTCGTGCAGCAGCGCCGGCTCATCGACCAGAGCCCCGGCGACCGCACGTTCAAGATGCGCATGGGGCAGCACCTCGACGCCATGCTCGCGCTGTGCGAGACGGTCGAGTGCCGGCGACAGAACCTGCTCGGTTACTTCGGTCAGGAGTCGCAGCCGTGCGGCAACTGCGACACCTGCCTCGAGCCCTCCGACACCTTCGACGGCCTCGTGCCCGCGCAGAAGCTCCTCTCCACGATCGTGCGTCTCAAGCGCGAGCGGAACCAGGCGTTCGGCGCAGGGCACCTCATCGACATCCTCCGCGGAGCGTCCACCGAGCGCATCCGCCAGCAGGGGCACGAGCGGATCGCGACCTACGGAATCGGCGCGGACCTCTCCGAACAGGACTGGCGCAGCGTCATCCGCCAGCTGCTCGCCCGCGGCATCCTCGTCGCCCAGGGCGAGTACGGCACCCTCGCGCCGGGCGAGCCGGCCGGCGGCGTGCTCAAGGGGGAGACCCCGGTGCCGCTGCGCAAGGACACCATCGGCCGTCCCACCTCGTCGGGTCGCGCCCGCAAGGCGAGCGCGGCCGATGCCCTGGATGCCGGTGACCGGCCGCTCTTCGAGGCCCTCCGTGCCTGGCGCGCGGAGACCGCCCGCGAGCAGGGCGTGCCCGCGTACATCGTGTTCGGGGACGCCACCCTGCGGGCGCTGGCCGAGCACCGCCCCGCGAGCATGAGCGACCTCGACGGCATCACGGGCATCGGCGAGAAGAAGCGCGAGGCCTACGGCGAGGGCGTGCTCGCGGTCATCGCCGCCGCCTGAGCATCCTGCATCCGCGCGGGTGCCCCGGCCGGGGCCTGAAGCGGCCGCGTCGTGTTCGGGGTGCGGCGATCCGGGGTCCCTCCTGTGGCGCCGCGGTGGTTCAGCGCACAGGGCCCTCCGAAAACCGTATGTGTAGCGGTATTCTCGGGATGCCGGTCGACGACGACACCGCATCTCCGAGAGGACACCCATGAGCGCCGTATCCGAACGCCCCTGGCTCGACACGAGCCTTCCCGTCGCCGAGCGCGTCGAGCTGCTCCTCGGGGCGATGACACTCGAGGAGAAGGCGGGGCTCTTCTTCCACACCATGATCGCCATGGGCGAGAACGGGGAGCTCTCCGAGGGGAGCGACGCGTTCGGCATCCCGTCGAACCACCACCACGTCGTCGAGCTGAAGATGTCGCACTTCAACCTGCTCGGCGCCGCGCCCACCGCCGGTGAGATGGCGGCCTGGTACAACAGGCTGCAGGAGCTCGCGGCATCCACCCGCCTCGGCATCCCGGTGACGATCTCCACCGACCCGAGGCACTCGTTCAGCGAGAACCCGGGGGCATCGATCCTCTCCGGACCGTTCTCGCAGTGGCCGGAGCCGCTGGGGCTCGCCGCGACGCAGGATGCCGCGCTCGTCGAGCGCTTCGGTGACATCGCCCGCCGGGAGTACACCGCCGTCGGCATCCGCGTCGCGCTGCATCCGCAGGTCGACCTCGCCACCGAGCCGCGCTGGGCCCGTCAGCTGCACACCTTCGGCGAGGATGCCGAGCTGTCCGGGGCGCTCGGCGCCGCGTACGTGCGCGGATTCCAGGGCGAGACCTTCGGTGACGGCTCGGTCTCGACCATGACCAAGCACTTCCCCGGCGGCGGCCCGCAGAAGGACGGCGAGGACCCGCACTTCGACTACGGCCGCGAGCAGGTCTATCCCGGCGACAACTTCGAGCACCACCTGAAGCCGTTCGAGGCCGTCTTCGCCGCCGGCGGACGCCAGATCATGCCCTACTACGGGATGCCGATCGGCACGGAGTACGAGGAGGTCGGCTTCGGCTTCAACAAGGGCGTGCTCACGGGGCTGCTCCGCGAGCGCTTCGGCTTCGACGGCATCGTCTGCACGGACTGGGGCCTGGTCACCGACCAGGCCATCATGGGCACCGACTTCGCGGCGCGCGCCTGGGGTGTCGAGCACCTCACTCCCGAGGAGCGGATGGCGAAGATCCTGGATGCCGGCGCCGACCAGTTCGGCGGCGAGCAGGAGCCGGAGATGCTGATCGGTCTCGTCCGCGATGGGATCGTCAGCGAAGAGCGCCTCGACGTCTCTGCTCGCCGCCTGCTGCGCGAGAAGTTCGAGCTCGGCCTGTTCGAGAACCCCTACGTCGACGCCTCCGCAGCGGACGGGATCGTCGGATCGGCGGAGTTCCGCGCGGCCGGCGACGCCGCGCAGCGGGCCTCGGTGACGGTGCTGTCGAACGGCGGCTCGCTGCCGTTCGCGCAAGGCGCGAAGCTCTACGTCGAGGGCATCGCGGCGGAGACCGCCGCCCGCTACGGCACGGTCGTGCAGGCGCCGGGCGAGGCCGACATCGCGATCCTCCGGCTGCAGGCCCCGTATGAGCAGCGCTCCTCGATGTTCGAGAACTTCTTCCACGCCGGCTCGCTCGACTTCCCGGAGGACGTGCTCGCGCACGTCGCCGAGGTGTCGGCCGCGGTGCCGACGGTGGTGGACGTGTTCCTCGACCGCCCGGCGATCCTCGCGCCGATCGTCGACACGGCCGATGCCGTCGTCGCGAACTGGGGCTCCAGCGCGGAGGCGCTGCTCGACGTGCTCAGCGGGGCGGCGCCGGCGACCGGACGACTGCCGTTCGACGTGCCGCGCTCGATGGCCGCGGTCGAGGCATCCCGCCCCGACGTCCCCTTCGACACGGAGGATCCGCTCTTCCGGTTCGGACACGGCCTCTCGCTCTGACATCCCGCTCCCGGACACCCTGCAGGCGCCCTGGCTTGCGGGGGCGTCCGTGCGCCCGGCCTCGCCTTCGAGCTCGCCGGCATCCCGGAATTCTGTCTCTTCCGCAGCGATCTGCGGGCGTGCTAGCTTTCGCGCGACCGATGTCGTTCGACCGGATGGAGCTGTCAGATGAAACTTGCCACGCGTGCGATCTCGATCGCCGTCGTCGTCCTCGCCGCCGTCGTGGCGCTGCCCGCCGGGGCCGGGGCGTCGCCGGCCGTGCCCTGTCCGTCGTTGCCGAGCCAGGCGGCGATCCCTGCGCGTCTCGTGCAGGGCGTCGACCTCACCGTGTGCGATCTCGCGGGGCGGAGCGTGTCGGCGAACGGCGTGGAGGTCGTCATCCCCGCACGCGGAGAGGGAGTCCAGGCGGAGGCCGCCGGCAGCACCGGCGGGGGGTTCCTGCGCGTCGAGGTCGGCGCAGACGGGAAGGTCGCGGTGATCACCGAGGAGGCGCAGGCGGCGACGACCACGACGTCCGCGTACGACCGGTGCACGGACTACTCCTTCGCGACGACCGCGAAGTTCTCTCCCACGGCGTTCTACCTGAACAGCACGGAGCGGCGCCCGGGGAACATCGCGAAGTCGATCTTCGAGTCGATCGCGCTCTCCTCGTTCAGCACGTGGAAGAACGGCACGAACAGCTGCGGGCTCACCCCCGCGCTCAAGGTGCCGGGATCGCTCTCCTCCGGAGCCTGGACCTACGACGCGAACTTCACCCTGTCGGGCGGCTGCGGCACGCGTGACAGCCGCAACGTGGTCGACTGGGGTCCGCTCGCAGGCGGCAACCTCGGCCTCACCTGCACCTGGCTGGTGAACGGCGCGGCCGTCGAGAAGGACGTCCGCCTCGACAACAGCGAGCGGGCGTGGACGACCGGTCAGACCGGATGCACGACCGCCTACGACGTCCGATCCGTGCTCACGCACGAGTTGGGCCACGCGCTGTCGCTCGGCCATGCCGCCGAGTACGGCGGGAGCGATCTGACGATGAGCCCGAACATCGGAGCGTGCCAGGTGTCGGCGCGCGTCCTCGGTGCCGGAGACGTGCGGGCGATCCAGACTCAGCACGGCGGCTGAAGGCCGGGGCGAAGGGGCCCGCGCCCCGGACGTGCACGGCGAAGAATTCTCGAAGTCGTGAACCTATGGGGATGAATGTATTCCCCGCGTGAATCCGCGGAATCCGGCGTTTTCGGGGTGTCCCCCATTCGGGGGACACCCCGAAAGTTCACGAAATTAGTGCTTGACGCCCTCTCAGGCAACGTCCAGACTCCCCCGTAAGGGAGGGATCCCGTCAACGAAATATCGCTGGCTCCTGGGGGGGAGACCACCTCATGTGAAAACTCATGAGGAGGAAAAGTGTTCACTCGTGAACAGAATCAAGAAAGGTCGAGGGCAAGGAACAGGAGAGGTACATGGCGCTTCAAGTCGCGCCACGTCGTCTCCGGGGTTGCCTTCGGCGTGGCGGGAATTCTCATCGCCACGAGCGCCGCGTCCGCTGCGGGGCTCGACACCTATCCGGGTGATCCGACCGAAGCAGAGGCGAGCATCTTCGACCTCAGCCTCAACGGCACCGATCTCATCGGCCTCGCGTCATCGCACGCCGGCTCGGTCGCGGACCCCGGTCCGAACCGCGAGGCGTTCGCCGGGTCGATCCTCGGCGGCGAGATCATCGACTTCGGAGCGGGCTACACGATCCCGCTCGACCAGTTCATCGACTTCGGTCAGGCCGGAGTCCTCCTCAGCGAGTCCACGGCCACGGACGGACGCAACGGCGAGGCCATCTCCGGCATCGCCGGCGCTGACGGCGGGCTGACCCTCGACGGCGCCGACGGGGAGTTCGGCACCGCGACGGTCGACCTGCTCTCGCTGTTCACGGCCTCGGGCGTGGACGGCCTCACCGACATCGCGATCGATCAGGCGGACTTCTCGTTCGGCCTCGGCGGCGCGTGGGTGGAGGCGATCGACGGCGTCTTCCAGGACCCCGACGCGATCGGCGGCATGGGTCAGTACCGTGTCGGCGACGCCAAGATCGTGATGCACTCGCCGGTCATCGAGCAGGCGGCCGCGGGCTTCAGCACCGCAGCCGGGCAGATGGAGCAGGCGATCCTGGACGCGGTGAACCCGGTGCTCGCGCTGGGCACGCTCCTTCCGGGTGCGTCGATCGACACCACGATCACCAGCAACCTCGAAGAGGACGTGCTGAACGCGGTGCTCCTCGGCCCGATCACGACGGACGACGGACTCGCCTCGATCGACATCGGCGCGGGCACGGTCACGTTCGACATCGGCCGTTTCGGCGGCAATGACGACGGCATCCGCGACCCGAGCCTTCCGACCGGGATCAACAACCAGAACCCGAACACGGAGCTCATCGACAGCGACACCTACCCGTTCATCGCCTCCAGCATCCACGACGTCATCGAGAAGGTCATCGATGTCGCCGTCGGCGCGGCCATCGAGTCGCTGCAGAGCGTGAACATCAACTTCGCCGTCACCGCCGTCGGCGGGACGACCGCCGGCTGGGACATGAACCTCGCCGGAACGGTGACGAACCAGTTCTGCAACCCGGCCGGCCTCGGCGGCATCGCGATCTGCGCGACGATCAACACGTTCCTCGCGACGGTCCCCGGGCTGATGGCTCCGGTGCTCGCCGGGTTCACCGACCCGAACAGCCCGCTGTACCTGTACAACATCTTCACGACGATCAAGACCGACCTCATCACGGTGCCCATCCGCGCCGTGGTCGACCCGTTCCTGGAGATCGCCGCGCAGGTCGCCTTCTCGGTGCAGCTGAACCACCAGGAGACGCAGGTCTGCACGCCGCCCGGCGGCGGAGCCGACCAGATCTCCGCGCTCGAGGTCTCCGCGCTGAGCTTCGGCGTCGGCGGCGGCCTCGGCCGCCTCGGCATCGGCAACGCCGGCGTCCGCGTCGACGCCTGCAACCTCGCCGGCCCCGCGCTCTCGGTGTCGTCCCCGGTTCCGGCCGGCGGCTCCACCGACGTGACGTCGTCCGGCTGGGCGCCGAACGCACAGGTCTCCCTGCAGCTGACCAGCCCCCAGGGCGACCCGGTCGGCAGCCCGGTGGTCGTGACCGCCGACGGCACGGGCACCGTCCCGGCCGGCACGGTCGTCCCGGTCCCCGCGGACGCTCCCGCAGGCGAGTACACGGTCGTCGGCTCGGCGCCCGGTGAGGACCCGCTGACCGCGAACCTCACGGTGTACGCCCCGACGCTCGAGGCCCAGTCGCCGGTCGCTCCGGCGGACTGCTCCGCGATCACGTCGACCGGCTGGCTGCCGAACTCGCCGCTCACCCTCCAGCTGGAGAACGCGACCGGTGACCCGGTCGGCGCTCCGGTGGCGGTGACGACGGACGCGAACGGCGCCGTCCCGGCCGGCACCTGCGTGCCGATCCCCGCGGACGCCCCCGAGGGCGACTACACGGTCGTGGGCACCGACGGGCAGGGCACCGAGCGCACCGACACGGTGACGGTCCAGATCGGGGCCATCACGCCGACGCTGTCCGTCACCTCCCCGGTTCCGGCCGGCGGTGAGACCACGGTGACCTCCGGCGACTGGAACCCGAACTCGCCGGTGAGCTTCCAGCTCACCGCGCCGAACGGAGACCCGGTCGGCAACCCGGTGGACGTGACCACGGACGGCACGGGCACGGTCCCGAGCGGCACCACGGTCCCGGTCCCGGCGGATGCTCCGGCGGGCGACTACACGGTCGTCGGCACGGACCCCGACGACAACACCATCTCCGCACCGCTCACGGTGTACGCGCCGACGCTCGACGCGCAGTCCCCGGTCGCACCCGGTGTCTGCTCGGCGATCACGTCGGACGGCTGGCTGCCGAACTCGCCGGTCACGTTCCAGCTCCGCAACGCCACCGGTGACCCGGTCGGCGCACCGGTGGCCGTGACGACCGACGCGAACGGCGTCGTCCCGGCTGGCACCTGCGTGCAGGTCCCGGCGGACGCTCCCGAGGGCGACTACGACGTCCTCGGCACCGACGGCACCGCCGAGGTGACCGACCCGGTGGTCGTCGACGCCGGCGCGCTTGCGCCGACGCTCGCGGCTTCGTCCCCGGTTCCGGCCGGCGGCGAGACCACGGTGACGTCCGAGGGCTGGAACCCGGCATCCGAGGTGTCCCTGCAGCTGACGGCGCCGAACGGCGACCCGGTCGGAGCCCCGGTGGTCGTGACCACTGACGGCAACGGCGCTCTTCCGGCCGGGACCACGGTTCCGGTTCCGGCGGATGCTCCTGCGGGCGACTACACGGTCGTCGGCACCGACCCCGACGGCAACAACGCGACGGGCACGCTCGCGGTCTACGCTCCGGCGCTGTCGGCCTCGACCCCGGTTCCGGCCGGCGGCTCGACGACGGTGACGTCGACGGGCTGGCTGCCGAACACTCCTGTGACGCTGCAGCTGACGGACCCCGACGGGAACCCCCTGGGCGACCCCGTCCCGGTGACGACGGATGCGAACGGCGACGTCCCGGACGGCACGACCGTCCCGGTGCCGCTCACCGCTGACCCCGGCACGGGCTACTCGGTCGTCGGCACGGACGCGAACGGCGCTGAGGCGACGGGCGAGTTCGAGGTCACCGCGGCGGCGATCACGCCGACGCTGGACGCCTCCTCTCCGGTTCCGGCCGGTGGCGAGACGACGGTGGTCTCGGGTGGCTGGGTCCCCGGTTCGCAGGTGAGCCTGCAGCTGGAGAACGGCGCGGGTGACCCCGTGGGCGCTCCGGTGCTGGTGATGACCGACGGTGACGGCGACGTCCCGACGGGCACCACGGTCCCGGTCCCCGCTGACGCTCCGGCCGGTGACGACTACTCCGTGGTCGGCACCGATCTGGACGGCAACGAGGCGTCCGACGTCCTCACCGTCTACGCTCCCGTGATCGACGCGGCCTCCCCGGTCCCGGCCGGCGGCACCTCCGCGGTGACGTCGACGGGCTGGCTCCCGGACTCGGCGGTCACGCTGCAGCTGACGAACGGTGCGGGCGCCCCGGTGGGCGACCCCGTCCCGGTCACGGCTGACGGCACGGGCGCCCTGCCCAGTGGCACCACGGTTCCGGTTCCGGCGGGCACGACCCCCGGTGCCGACTACGAGGTGGTCGGCACGGACGCCAACGGCGTCGAGGTGTCCGACACCATCGAGGTGACCGCGGCCGGCATCAACCCGACCATCGACGCGTCGTCCCCGGTTCCCGCCGGTGGCGAGACGACGGTGACCTCCTCGGGCTGGAACCCGGCATCCGAGGTCTCCCTGCAGCTGACGGCGCCGAACGGCGACCCGGCCGGCGCTCCGGTGGTCGTGACCACCGACGGCGACGGCGCTCTTCCGGAGGGCACGACCGTGCCGGTTCCGGCGGATGCGTCTGCGGGCGGCTACACGGTCGTCGCCACCGACCCGGATGACGTCCAGGTCTCCGACGCCGTGCAGGTCTACGCCCCGACGATCGACGCGGCCTCTCCGGTTCCGGCCGGAGGCACGACCGCTGTGACGTCGCCGGGCTGGCTGCCGAACTCGGCGGTCGAGCTGCAGCTGCTGGATCCGGACGGGAACCCGCTGGGCGACCCCGTCCCGGTGACGACGGACGCCGAGGGCGACGTGCCGGACGGCACGACCGTTCCGGTGCCGCTGACGGCAGCTCCCGGACCCGGCTACTCCGTGGTCGGCACGGACGCGAACGGCGCTGAGGCATCCGACGTGATCGAGGTCACGGCGGCTGTCATCACGCCGACGCTGGACGCCTCCTCTCCGGTTCCGGCCGGTGGCGAGACGACGGTGACGTCGGGCGGCTGGATCCCGGGCTCGCAGGTGAGCCTGCAGCTCACGGACCCGGACGGCGACCCGGTCGGGGCTCCCGTGCAGGTGATGGCCGACGGCGACGGCGACGTCCCGACGGGCACCACCGTGCAGATCCCGGCAGACGCCGTGGCGGGCGAGTACACGGTCGTCGGCACGGACGCGGACGAGAACACGGCATCCGACACCCTCGCGGTGTACGCGCCGGCTCTCGAGGTGCAGTCCCCGGTCGCACCGGGCACCTGCGCCCTCGTCGAATCGGGCGGCTGGCTGCCGAACACCCCGGTCACGCTCCAGCTGACGGAGGCGGACGGCACCCCCGTCGGTGCTCCCGTCACCGTCACCGCGGATGCGAACGGCGACCTGCCTGCGGGCACGTGCGTCACCATCCCGGAGGGCACTCCGGAGGGCGACTACGAGGTGGTCGGCACCGACGACAACGGCGCCGAGGTGACCGCCCCGGTCGCCGTCGACCCGGATGCCATCAACCCCACCATCACGGCGACGTCCCCGGTTCCGGCCGGTGGCGAGACCACGGTGGACTCCGACGGCTGGAACCCGGACTCGCAGGTGACCCTGCAGCTCGTGGACCCGGCCGGCAACCCGCTCGGCGACCCGGTGGAGGTCACCACCGGCGGCGACGGCAGCGTTCCGGACGGCACCACCGTCCCGGTCCCGCTGACGGCGGCGCCCGGTGAGGACTACTGGGTCACCGCGACGGACGAAGACGGCGTGGAGGTCTCGGCACCGCTCGAGGTCACCGCTGCGGTCCTCGCCCCGACGCTGTCGGCATCGTCTCCGGCCCCGGCCGGCGGCGAGACCACGATCCAGTCCACGGGCTGGGTCCCCGGCTCCGACATCAGCCTCCAGCTCACCGACGGGCTCGGAGCCGCAGTCGGCGAGCCCGTCGAGGTGACGGCCGACCCGACCGGTGCAGTTCCTGCCGGGACGACGGTCGAGATCCCGCGGGGAATCGAGGCCGGTGGCTACACCGTCGCGGCGACGGACGAGTTCGGCAACGAGGCGTCCGGTCCGCTGGACATCTACGCCCCGTCGATCTCGGCGTCCTCGCCGGTGGTCGCCGGTGACGCCACCGAGGTGACGTCGACCGGATGGCTGCCGAACACGGAGGTCGCGCTGGAGCTCCAGGACGCGCAGGGCGCGGCGATCGGAGAGCCTGTCACCGTCATGACCGACGGCGACGGCGCGATCCCGGACGCCACGACCGTTCCCGTCCCGGAGAGCACTCCGGCCGGCACGGAGTACTTCGTGGTCGGCACCGACGAGAACGGCGCTGAAGTCGCCGACCAGATCGAGGTCCTCGCCGCAGGCAGCGCTCCGACGCTGCAGGCCTCGTCCCCGGTTCCGGCCGGTGGCGAGTCGGCGGTGACGTCGGGCGGCTGGGAGCCGGGTGCGACGGTCACGCTTCAGCTGACCGACGCCGAAGGCGCCGAGGTCGGGGAGCCGGTCATCGTGACGGCGGATGGCGACGGCAACGTCCCGGACGGCACCACGGTCCCGGTCCCGGCTGACGCCACGGCAGGCGCCTACGAGATCACGGGCACCGACGGCGACAGCGAGGCCTCCGCCCCGCTCGCGGTCTACGCGCCGGCGATCTCGGCCACCTCCCCGGTTCCGGCCGGCGGCTCGACGACGGTGACGTCGACGGGCTGGATGCCGAACACCGAGGTCACGCTGCAGCTCACGGACGCCGAGGACAACCTCGTCGGCGAGGAGCTCACCGTGATGTCGGACGGCGCCGGTGCGATTCCGGCCGGGACCACCCTCCCGGTTCCGGCGGATGCACCGGTCGGCGCCTACTCGGTGGTCGGCACCGACGCCAACGGGGCCGAGGTCTCCGCGGCGATCGAGGTCACCGCGGCGGGCACCGGTCCGACCCTGTCGGCGACGTCTCCGGTTCCGGCCGGCGGCGAGACGACGGTGACGTCGACCGGCTGGGAGCCGGCCGCGATCGTGAGCCTCCAGCTCACGAACCCGGCAGGCGACCCCGTCGGCGAGCCCGTGGTCGTGACGGCAGGCGGGGATGGCAGCATCCCGGCCGGCACCACGGTCCCGGTCCCCGAGGCCGCCACGGCAGGCACCTACTCTGTGGTCGGAACGGACGAGGACGACAACACGGCATCCGCCGCGCTCGCCGTCTACGCCCCGCGTCTGCTGGCAGCGTCTCCGGTTCCGGCCGGCGGCTCGTCGCAGATCACCTCCGACGGGTGGATGCCGAACTCCACGGTCACCCTGCAGCTGGTCGACAGCGAGGGTGAGCCGGTGGGCGAGCCCGTGACCGTGAACGCGAACGGCGCCGGAGCGCTCCCGGCCGGGACCTCGGTCCCGGTTCCGGCGGCGGCCGCACCGGGCGACTACACGATCACGGCGGTCGACCAGACCGGCGCCGCGCTCGAGGCCGCCCTGGCGGTCACGGCCGCGACGGCCGGCTGCGCCAACCCGGCGATCACGGTCAACCCGACCGCGGTCGCACCGGGGAAGACGGTGGCGGTCACCGGCACCGGCTTCGCCGCGGGCAGCACGGCCACCGTGCAGCTCTACGACGCGAAGGGCAAGGCGCTGCTCGACCCGGCGCTGACGCTCGAGGTCGGTGCGAGCTGCGGCTTCACGATCACGGTGAAGGTCCCCGCTGGTGCGGCGGCCGGAACCTACAAGATCGTCGGGACGGATGACACGGGCAACGCCGCGTCGGCCGACCTGACGGTCACCGGAGGCGCCGGCGGCGGTCTGGCGGCGACGGGTGGGGACCCTGGGGTCCACATCCCGCTCGCCATCGCACTGATCGCCATCGGAACCGCGGTGCTGCTCATCCGCCGACCCGGCGTGGTTGCGGACAAGCAGTAGGGGGGAGGTAAGAATGGTGGCGGTCCGCTCTGCGGGCCGCCACCATTCCATGTCCGGAACGGGTCGCACCGAGGGGGAGATGTGAGCAGACGCGCACGAATCGCGGCGGCGACGCTCGTCTGCCTCCTCGCGCTGACCGGATGCACCGATCCGCCGCAGGATGCGGCCACTCCGGCGCCGGCAGCCACGGCGGTCGCGGACCTCGACTGCGGCGACGGGCAGGAGCTCGCGCAGACGCTCTCCAGCGGGGCCACCTGGTCGATGTGCTGGTCGGTCGATCCGGCCCTCGGCCTCGTCCTGTCCGATGTGCACATCGCTCCGCCCGGAGAGGAGCCCGTCAGCCTCCTCTCGTCTCTCTCGATCTCGCAGCTCGAGGTGCCGTACGACTCCGGGCAGCGGCTCACCAGCGACATCACCAGCGCCGGCTTCGGCGGCGTGAACATGAAGACGCTCGTCGAGGAGTCGTGCACGGGGGAGCGGCTCTCCGCCGACATCCCCGACGTCGGCGACGGCACCTACGGCAAGACACGCACCCGCGAGGTGCTCTGCGCCGAGACCGTGGACGGCGGCCTCGCGTATCATTCCAGCGACCTCATCGCCCCGGCGGCCGACAGGCGCACCGACTGGCAGCTCTCCTCCATCTCGCGCGTCGGCTGGTACGAGTACGTCACCCAGTACGTGTTCGGCGCCGACGGCTCCATCCGCGTGCGCCTCGGCGCGACGGGCGACCTCTCTCCCGTCGACTACACCGACGAGGAGCACGGATCCGCCGTCGGCCAGGGCGACCACGACCATGCCGCGAGCCATTCGCACAACGCCGTGTGGCGGGTGGACTGGGCGCTCGGCGGCGAGACCGGCATGGCCGTCGAGCAGTACGACGCCGACGCCACGGGGGAGAGCGGACCGGAGTCGCCGATCGTCGAGGGGGCGCTCACCCCGCTGCCGAATCCGACGACGGCCGAATGGGTCGACCGGCGCTGGTGGCGGGTGCTCGCGCCCGGCGTGCAGAACGCCGACGGACATCCGATCTCCTATCAGATCGACCTGGAGCGCAGCGACTCGTTCACCTTCGTGGAGGACCACGAGCACGGAGAGGATGCCGGGTACGACGTCGCGTTCACCAACGCGGACGAGTGCGAGCTGTTCGCGACACGGAACGCGATCCGCGGCTGCGGCGACGGCGTGATCGACTTCGTGTCCCGCTCGCGGGACGAGGCGCTGGACGACGTCGTCGCCTGGGTCGCGATCGGGTTCCATCACGTCCCGCGCGATGAGGACCAGTCGCCCATGGAGCTGCACTGGCAGGGGTTCACGCTGCTCCCGCGCGATCTCACGGCGCAGCGCTTCGACGTGCCGGACGGCCGCGAGGAGGTCAACGGCGTGCCCGATGACAAGTGGGGGACGGGCGAGGAACCTGAGGAGTAGGCGCCCGCCTGTCGCCAGCCGACAACCCCCGAGGGGAACGGCCCGGCACGAAGTTGGAGGATGCTCACAGCGCAGTTCTCTCGCGGTTGTGGCAGACCTACCATGGAGGCATCCCCACCTTCTCCTCGAGAGGAATGCACATGGTCGACGCCGCCGTCCGTCCTTCGATGACTCCCGCTGCACCGAACAGCGCCGACGCGAACCCGCGGATCGATGTCGCGCGCGTGAACGAACTGCTGATGGGAACGTGGGGCGACACGCGCCGTCAGGCGCGCGAGATGATCAAGGACTCCGCGTTCTGGCGGCAGGACGAGCTCGGCAAGGACGAGCACCGCGAGCGCGTGCTCAGCCAGCTGCACCTGCTCGTCGAGAACCGCGCCGTGCACCGCGCGTTCCCGAAGTCCCTCGGCGGCGAGGAGGACAACGGCGGCAACATCGCCGGCTTCGAGGAGCTCGTCGTCGCCGACCCCAGCCTGCAGATCAAGTCCGGTGTGCAGTGGGGTCTCTTCGGGTCCGCCGTGCTGCAGCTGGGGACGCAGGAGCACCACGAGAAGTGGCTGCCCGGCATCATGGACCTCTCCATCCCCGGAGCGTTCGCGATGACCGAGATCGGTCACGGCTCCGACGTCGCCGCCGTCGGCACCACGGCGACCTACGACCCGGACACCGAGGAGTTCGTCATCAACACGCCTTTCCGCGGCGCCACCAAGGAGTACCTCGGCAACGCCGCCCTGCACGGCATCGCCGCCACGGTCTTCGCCCAGCTGATCACGAACGGCGTGAACCACGGCGTGCACTGCTTCTACGTCCCGCTCCGCGACGCGGACGGGAACGACCTGCCCGGCATCGGCCGCGAGGACGACGGCCTCAAGGGCGGGCTCAACGGCATCGACAACGGCCGGCTGAGCTTCGACCACATCCGCATCCCCCGCACCAACCTCCTCAACAAGTACGGCGACGTCGCCTCCGACGGCACGTACACGAGCCCGATCGACAGCCCCGGCCGCCGCTTCTTCACGATGCTCGGCACCCTGGTGCAGGGGCGCGTCTCGCTCGACGGCGCCTCGTCCTGGGCATCCGCTCTCGGTCTCAAGATCGCGATCACCTACGCGACCCAGCGCCGCCAGTTCGACGGTGCCGACGGGCAGGAGGTCGTGCTTCTCGATTACGGAAAGCATCAGCGCCGCCTGCTGCCGCGCCTGGCCACCACCTACGCGCAGATCTTCGCGCACGACGAGTTCCTGCAGAAGTTCGACGGAGTCTTCTCCGGCCGTACCGACACCCCCGACGACCGGGAGGACCTCGAGACCCTCGCCGCGGCACTCAAGCCCCTGTCGACCTGGCACGCGCTGGACACCCTGCAGGAGGCCCGCGAGGCCTGCGGCGGCGCCGGCTTCATGTTCGAGAACCGCCTTGTCGGCCTTCGCCAGGACCTGGACATCTACGTCACCTTCGAGGGCGACAACAACATCCTGCTCCAGCTCGTCGGCAAGCGCCTGCTCACCGACTACGCGAAGCAGTTCAAGGGCAAGGATGCCGCGGCCCTGGCGCGCTACGCGGTCGGGATGACAGCGGGCAAGGTGTTCCACGGTGCGGGCCTGCGTCAGCTCGGCCAGGCCGTGGGCGACCTCGGCTCCACGGCCCGGTCGGTGGAGCGGGGCCTGCGCGAGGAGCAGCAGCACGAGCTGCTCGCGGAGCGGGTGCAGCAGATGATCGCCGACATCGCCGGCCGTCTGCGCGCCGCGGGCAAGGACAAGGTGCTGGGCGCTCGCCTGTTCAACGAGAATCAGGCCGAGCTCATCGAGGCCGCGCGCGCCCACGGAGAGCTGCTGCAGTGGGAGGCGTTCACGGATGCCGTGCACGCGGTCGAGGATGCCGAGACGAAGAAGGTGCTCACCTGGCTGCGTGACCTGTTCGGCCTGCACCTGATCGAGAAGCACCTCGCCTGGCACCTCATCAACGGCCGCCTGTCGACGCAGCGCGCGGCCGCGGTCTCGAGCTACATCGACCGCCTGTGCGCGCGGCTGCGCCCGTACGCGCTCGACCTCGTCGACGCCTTCGGCTACGAGCCCGAGCACGTCCGCGCGCCCATCGCCTCCGGCGCGGAGCAGGCGCGTCAGGACGAGGCCCGCGCGTACTACGCCGCGCTCGCCGCCTCCGGCGAGGCCCCGGTCCAGGAGAAGGCCCTGAAGCGCCGCACTGAGCGAGCGCAGCGAGACGAAGCGAAGAATCACTGACCCCCCGGGTCGCTCCCGTATGAGCTGTTGTCGCTGAAACGCCGTTCTCGCGACGACAACTCATACGGGAGCGTGGTGGGGGCTGACTAGGCTCGAGGGCATGACCCGCGTCCACGCCTATGCAGCCCCCCGCGAAGCCGCCCCGCTGGAGAAGACCGTCATCGAGCGCCGCGAGCTCGGCCCGCACGACGTGCTCATCGACATCGCCTACGCAGGCATCTGCCACTCCGACATCCACACGGTGCAGGGAGACTGGGGTCCGCAGCAGTACCCGCTCGCGCCCGGGCACGAGATCGCGGGCACCGTCGCGGCCGTCGGCTCCGAGGTCACCGCCCACGCCGTGGGCGACAGGGTCGGCGTCGGCTGCATGGTGGACTCCTGCGGCGCGTGCGACAGCTGCCTGCGCGGCCAGGAGCAGTTCTGCGCCGAGGGCGCCGTCTTCACCTACGGCAGCACCGACCGCGACGGCACCGTCACCCAGGGCGGCTACTCGGAGCAGGTCGTCGTCACGGAGTCGTTCGTCGTCCGCATCCCCGACGCCCTCCCGCTCGATGCGGCCGCGCCGCTGCTGTGCGCCGGCATCACCACCTACTCGCCGCTGCGGCACTGGAAGGTCGGACCCGGCACGCGCGTCGCCGTCGTCGGGCTCGGCGGCCTCGGGCACATGGGCGTGCAGATCGCGCACGCCCTCGGCGCTCACGTGACCGTGCTCTCGCAGACCCTGAGCAAGAAGGACGACGGTCTGCGGCTCGGCGCCGACGACTACCGCGCCACCGGCGACCCCGCCACCTTCCGCGAGCTGCGCGGCTCCTTCGACGTCATCCTCAACACGGTCAGCGCCGTCGTCGACCTCCGCGCCTACCTCGGCCTGCTCGCCACCGGCGGCACGATGGTGTGCGTCGGGGCGCCCGGCGAGCCGCTGGCCCTGAACGTCGGCTCGCTCATCGGCGGCAACAAGACGATCGCCGGATCGAACATCGGCGGCATCCGCGAGACGCAGGAGATGCTCGACTTCTGCGCCGAGCACGGCATCGCCGCGGAGATCGAGGTGATCCCGGCATCCGCGATCAACGACGCCTACGACCGGGTGCTCGCCTCCGACGTCCGCTACCGGTTCGTCATCGACGCGAAGACGTTCGGGGCGTGACGTCGGCGACCCGCGATAGCGTCGCAGGGTGACCTCTCTGATCGTCGGGCCGGATGCCCGTGGACGCTGCGCCTGGGTGGGCGACGATGCCGAGTACCGCCGCTACCACGACGAGGAGTGGGGCACGCCGCTGCACGGCGACCGTGCGCTGTTCGAGAAGATGGCGCTCGAGGGCTTCCAGGCGGGTCTCTCCTGGATCACGATCCTGCGCAAGCGGCCCCGGTTCCGCGAGGTGTTCGCCGGCTTCGAGCCGCAGGCGGTCGCCGCCTTCGGTGAGGACGACGTCGAGCGGCTCATGGCAGATGCCGGCATCATCCGCAACCGCGCGAAGATCGAGGCGACCATCGGCAACGCCCGCCTGGTCCTGGACATGGCGGAGGGGGAGCTCGACGAGCTGATGTGGTCGTTCGCGCCCGCGCCGCGCGTCGCCCGTCCCGCCTCGATGGCCGACGTGCCCGCGGTCACGGCGGAGTCGACGGCGATGAGCAAGGAGCTCCGCCGCCGCGGATTCCGGTTCGTGGGACCTGTGACGATGTACGCGCTGATGCAGTCGGCGGGCATGGTCGACGACCACCTCGAAGGATGCTGGCGGGCCGCAGCCAGCTGAGCCCGCCCTGCGGGCTCGATGGGTATCTCTCCCCATCGAGTGCGAAATCGACCCCGGTTAGGATGGGCGGGTATGTCCCGCCGGTCGCCTCTGCGACCGGCACAGGGAACATGTACGTGAACACCGGGGGAAAACGCGATGAAGGCACTGTCGTGGATGCGCGCGCGGCCGAAGACGCTGGCGTCGGCGGCGGGAGTGACGGTCGGGGTCGTCGCCCTGACCACGATGGCGTTCAGCTATGAAGGCGTGCCCACCACCAAGGTCGACCTGAACGACGGCGGCGTGTGGATCACGAAGACGTCCAGCCTCCTCGTCGGGCACTTCAACCACGAGTCCACACTGCTCGACGGCGGTCTGCGCACGACCGGCGAGAACTACGACATCCTCCAGGACGAGACGAACGTGCTGGTCGTCGACGAGGGCGGGTCCACCGTCACCGCCGTCGATCCGGCGCGCGTCTCGCTCGGCGACACCGCGAACATCCCCGGCTCCGCCAAGGTGGCGCTCGGCGAGGAGACCGCGGCGATCCTCGACACGAAGTCGGGCGACCTCTGGGTCGTGCCGGTCAAGGGCATCGCGTCCTTCGACATCGAGGCAGCCGAGCCCGTCGCCGAACTCGGCGGCAAGGCCGACGTCGCCGTCGCCTACGACGGAACGGTCTTCGCAGTGTCCGCCGAAAGCGGCGAGGTCGTCACCGTGCCTGTCGACAACGAGGGCCAGGCGCTCGATCCGTCCACGGCATCCGCCGGCGAGCTCGACGACTCCGAGGCCCCGCAGATCACCGCGGTCGGGAGCACCCCCGTCATCCTCGACGCCGCGGGCGTCGTCAGCACCCCCGGCGGGTTCCGCACCGAGGTCAAGGGCGCCGCGGATGCCGTGCTGCAGCAGGCTTCGGATCCGGCCGAGGCCGTGGCCGTCTCGACGGCGACGGCGCTCGTCAGCGTTCCTCTCGACGGAAGCGAGCCGGCGGCGGCCGAGGCGGGCGCCGAGGGCACGCCGGCGTCGCCGGTGACCCTGCGCGGCTGCGCCTATGGCGCCTGGGCGGGCTCCGCCCGGTTCGTGCGCGAATGCGCCGGCGACGCCAACGACGTCAACGAGAAGATCGCGGGTGCCGAGGACTCCGCGTCGCTGAAGTTCCGCGTCAACCGCGACGTCATCATCCTCAACGACGCCGTCGGCGGTGCCGCCTGGATGGCGGACGACAGCCTGAAGCGCGTGGACAACTGGGACGACATCGTGCCGCCGGAGGGCGAGTCCGAGGACCAGGAGGAGAGCACCGAGGAGACGGTCGAGACGACGCTCCCCGAGCGCAGCGACGTGAACACGCCGCCGATCGCCGAAGATGACTCCTTCGGCGTGCGACCGGGCGCGTCCGTGATCCTGCCGGTGCTCGACAACGACAACGATCCGGACGGCGATGTGCTCGTGGCCGCGCTCGCCGAGGCGCAGCCGGCGATCGGCACCGTGCAGCCGATCTACGACGGCGGCTCCCTGCAGATCGCCGTCGAGGAGAAGGCCTCGGGTTCGGCGACCTTCACCTACGACGCCGACGACGGGCGAGGCGGCAAGGACACCGCCGCCGTCACGCTGGCGGTGCACGACTGGGACGTGAACGGCGCCCCGACTCCGAAGCGGAAGACGATGCTGACGGTCGAGAGCGGCGGGACGATCTCGTACAACATCCTTCCGGACTGGATCGATCCCGACGGAGACGACGTCTACCTCAAGAGCGTCGTGCCCGCTCCCGGGGACGAGGCCGACTTCAGCACCGACGGGCAGATCACCTACAAGGCCACCGCGAGCCTGCAGGGCCGCAAGGACGTGCAGGTCACCGTGGCCGACGGCTTCGGCGAGGTCGCGACCGGCACCATCACGCTCGACGTGCGCCCGGCGGGAAGCACCAACCCGAAGACCAACGCGGACCATGTCGTCACTCGAGTGGGCGAGCAGATCACGGTCTCGCCGCTCGCGAACGACACGAGCTCGGGCCGCGAGCCGCTGCGCCTCGGCCGCGTCGACGAGACGCTCGGCGCCACCGTACTCCCCGACATCACGAACAACACCTTCTCCTTCTCCGCCCCGAAGCCCGGCGTCTACTACGTGCAGTACCTGGCGACGGCCGGTCCGGCCAACGGCGAGGGGCTGGTGCGCATCGACGTCCTCGACGCGGCGGAGGCGGACCTGCCCCCGGTCGCCGTGCGCGACGTCGCACTGCTGCCCTCCGGCGGTGACACCCTCATCGGCGTGCTCGCGAACGACACCGACCCGTCCGGCGGCATCCTCGTCGTGCAGTCCGTCTCGCTCGAGCCGAGCAGCGGCATCTCCGTCTCGGTGATCAACCACGAGACGCTCCGCATCACCGACCAGGGTGCGCTCGAGGAGCAGGTGCGGGTCAAGTACCGCATCTCCAACGGCTCCCAGTCGGCGGAGGGCGAGGTCGTGGTGATCCCGATCGCCCCGCCGGAGGAGATCCTCCAGCCCGTCGCGAACGACGACACGGTGTACGTCCGCGCCGGCGACGTCGTCACGATCCCCGTGCTCGACAACGACACCCACCCGAGCGGCGACACCCTGCACGTCGCCCCGGAGCTCATCGAGCCGTTCGTGGACCCTGAGGACGGCGAGGCGTTCGTCTCGCAGGACAAGGTGCGCTTCAAGGCAGGCCCGGAGGCGAAGACGGTCTACCTGACCTACGAGGCGGTCGACTCCCGGCAGCAGAAGGCGGCCGGCTACGTCACGATCCAGATCCTGCCGGTGGACGTCGAGAAGAACTCCGCGCCGCGCCCGCGTGATCTCGAGGCGCGCGCGCTCGCCGGAACCGAGGTCAACATCGCCGTGCCGCTCGACGGACTGGATGCCGAGGGCGACTCGGTCGAACTCCTCGACATCACCTCGAGCCCCACCAAGGGACGGATCGTCGAGACCGCCCAGAACTACTTCGTCTACGAGGCCTTCGACGACTCGACCGGCGTCGACACCTTCAAGTACCGGGTCCGCGATCGCCTCGGCAAGGAGGGCGTCGCCACGATCCGCGTCGGCATCGCCCCCGCCGAGCAGGTGAACCAGGCCCCGTACGCCGTCAAGGACGCCGTCGTGGTCCGCCCCGGTCGTGAGATCGCCGTGCCCGTGCTCGGCAACGACTCCGACCCCGAGGGCGACAAGGTCGCACTGGTGAAGAAGGGCCTGGAGCTCCCCGATGTGGACGGCCTCTCGGCACGCGTGTCGGGCGACCGCGTGCTCGTCCAGGCCCCGGACAGGGCGGTCGAGACCTCGCTGCAGTACACGATCACGGATGCTCGCGGTGCGACGGCATCCGCCGTGCTGCAGATCACCGTCGACGAAGACGTTCCGCTGCAGGCGCCGGTCGCCCGTGACGACCGCGTGCGTCCCGCCGATCTGAAGGACGAGACGCTGACGGCCGACATCGACATCCTCACCAACGACGAGGACCCGGACGGCACGACGGATGCTCTGGACGTCGAGGTCGGCGCCGGCGGCACGCTGCTCGAGAACGGCAAGGTGCGGGTCGAGGTCGGCGAGAAGCTGCAGCTCATCCGGTACACGCTCACCGATCAGGACGACCAGACCGCGTCCGCGTTCATCTTCGTCCCCTCAGTGGACGGTCTGCGTCCGACCCTGACGTCGACCAAGCCGGTCGAGGTCGTCAGCGGTGAGACCAAGGAGCTGCCGCTCTCGAAGTACGTCACCGTCGCCGGCGGCGGCGACGTGGTGATCACCGAGCACGCCAAGGTCACGGCCGTCCACGCCGACGGAGCCGACCTCGTCAAGGACGGGAAGACCCTCGTCTACACGTCCGCCGCCGGCTACTTCGGCCAGGACGCGATCACCTTCGAGGTGACCGACGGCACCGGCCCGGACGATCCCGAGGGGCGCAAGGCGACCCTCAGCATCCCGATCAACGTGCTGCCCCCCGAGAACCAGCAGCCGACCTTCATCCGCGGTGAGGTCAGCGTCGCCCCCGGCGAGGACGCGACCCCGCTCGATCTCGCGGCGCTGACCACCGACCCCGACCCGGAGGACGAGGGCAAGCACGACTACACGATCGTCGGCGGTGAGGAGAAGGGGATCACCGCGAAGATCGAAGACGGCAGCACGCTGCTGGTGCAGGCCTCCTCGAACGCGAAGAAGGGCACGGCGGCCACGCTGACCCTGCGCATCAGCGACGGCGAGACGGAGCCGATCGAGGGTACGGTGCGCGTGCTCGTGACCGCTTCGAGCCGCGCTCTGCCCGCGGCCAACACCGACACGATCTCCGAGGCCGACCAGGGCAAGAGCATCACCGTGCCCGTGCTCGCGAACGACTTCAACCCGTTCCCGGAGACGCCGCTCAAGCTGGTCGCGGCCGCTCCGGAGACCGGCGGCGGCACCGCGGTGGTCAAGGGCGACGAGGTCGTCGTCACCCCGAACGGCGACTTCGTCGGCACGATGGTCGTCGGCTACCGCATCCAGGATGCGACGGAGGATGCCGATCGCGAGGCGAACGGGCAGATCGTCGTCACCGTGCAGGGCGTTCCCGCGGCACCGGGAGTCCCCACGGTCACGAGCGTGCAGGACCGCACGGTCGTCGTCTCCTACGGCGCCCCCTCGAACAACGGCGCCGAGATCACGAAGTACACGGTGCGATCCGTGAGCGGCACGCCGTACACAAAGGAGTGCCAGTCGACGACGTGCACGCTGGACGGCCTCACCAACAACGTCGAGTACACGTTCCAGGTGACCGCGACCAACCGCGTCGGCGAGTCGAAGCCGTCCGGGACGTCCGAGGTGGCCCGTCCGGATGCGCGCCCGGACACGCCGAGCCCGCCGACGCTGACCTTCGGCGACCGCTCGCTCAACGTGAGCTGGACCACCCCGACCACCCCCGGGTCGCCCGTCGAGTCGTACACGCTCGAGATCTCGCCGGCACCGCCGTCGGGCATCACGCAGAAGCAGAACGTCACCGGCAACTCCCTGGTCTGGGAGGGGCTGGAGAACGGCGGCAACTACCAGGTGCGGGTCCAGGCGCACAACCGCGCGCCCGAGCCGTCGAGCTGGAGCGGCTGGTCGGCATCCGAGGTGCCTGCGGGCCCGCCGATGACCCCGAACGCGCCGACGACCCAGGAGCTCGCGCCGGTCGGCAACCAGGCGCAGATGCAGGTGAACTGGGTCGCTCCGAACAGCAACGGCGACGCGATCGACGCCTACCGGCTCAACGTCTACGAGGGGTCGACCCTCGTCAACACGCTGACCCCGAGCGCGGGGGCGACCAGCCAGGCCGTCGTGGTGCCGACCTCGGAGACCGCGTACACGTTCCGGATCCAGGCGCACAACAAGGCCGGCTGGGGTGAGCTCAGCGCCCCGTCGGCGCCGCGCCGCGGTGTGATCGCGCCGTCGCCGCCGCGCATCGACAGCCTTCGTCCGGCGGATCACACGATCACGGTCGCCTACACCCCCGGCTCCCGCAACGGCGCCAGGACCGGCGAGGTCGCCTACCAGTACCGCCTCAACGGCGGCGGCTGGGCCGGGCTCCCCGGTGACCGGGTGATCCGCGGGCTCAGCAACGGCACCACGTACCGCGTCGAGATGCGCGCCGTCGCCACCGTGGACGGGTCCACTTACGCGAGCGGCGTGTCGAACACCGTGTCCGAGGTGCCGTACGGCGCCCCGTTCGCGCCGAAGGCGACGGCACGGAACCTCGGGACCAGCGTCGAACTCACCTGGGACTCGAGGGTGTCCGACAATGGCCGCCCCATCACGCTCACGCAGATCAACGTGAACGGCAACGGCTGGCAGAACGTGAACCAGACCGGCTCTCGCACGCCGGGCAACGGTTACGACCAGACGCACAGCATCCAGGTGCGCGCGCAGGACTCGACGGGGGCCTGGACGCCGGTCGCCTCCGCATCCGCCAAGACGGACAGTCCTCCGAAGCCGACGGCGCGAACTGTGAAGGGCACATCCGGCAACTGGCCTCCCGGGTGGGGTGGTGACGGCAGCTGCACGAGCTCCTCGTGCGCGTACATGGCGATCTCCGTCGAGAACTTCCCCGCCGGCAACTACCGGCTCTACTGCAACGACAGCGGCGGACAGTGGGGCGGGGCGACCAAGTGGGTCCCGAAGAACGGCAAGGTGGAGCTCGGCTGCTTCTACGGCCGGCCGAACACCCGGGTGTGGGTGACCATCGGAGGCTGGGGCGACGCCGACGCGATGACCTGGTACTAGACACGAACATCGACGACACGAACAGGAACTCCCGAACATGAGCATGACCCCCGAACAGGCCGCCTGGTTCCAGGGCACCTTCCAGCGCCTCGTCGACAACGTCGACAAGGCCGTCCAGGGCAAGCGCGAGATCGTCAGCCTCGTGCTGGCGTCGATGCTGGCCGAGGGGCACGTGCTCCTCGAGGACGCGCCCGGCACCGGCAAGACGAGCCTCGCCAAGGCGCTCGCCGCGACCGTGCAGGGCACCAGCGCTCGCATCCAGTTCACCCCGGACCTGCTGCCGTCCGACGTCACCGGCGTCACGATCTACGACCAGCAGTCGCACCGCTTCGAGTTCCACAAGGGACCGATCTTCGCCTCGATCGTGCTCGCCGACGAGATCAACCGCGCCTCGCCGAAGACGCAGTCGGCGCTGCTCGAGGTCATGGAGGAGTCGCGGGTCACCGTCGACGGCGTGACGCACTCGACCGGCCGTCCGTTCCTCGTCATCGCGACCCAGAACCCGATCGAGCAGGCGGGAACGTACAAGCTCCCGGAGGCGCAGCTCGACCGCTTCCTCATCAAGACGACGATCGGCTACCCCGACCTGGCCGTGACCGAGAGCATCCTGGCCGGGGCGTCCGACCGAAACCCGTCTGCTGGACTCTCCGCCGTCATCACGACGAGCGCGGTGGCAGACATGGCCGACCTCGGCGCCTCGGTGCATGTCGAGTCCGCGGTGCTGCGCTATGTCGCGGAGCTCGCCGAGGCGACCCGAAACGATTCCGCGATCCGTCTGGGCGTCTCGGTCCGCGGCGCGATCGCGATGGTCCGCATGGCCAAGATCTGGGCCGCGGCCCACGGACGCCACTTCGTGCTGCCGGATGACATCAAGGCGCTGGTCCGGCCCGTGTGGCAGCACCGTCTGCTCCTGGACGCCGAAGCCGAGTTCGCCGGCACGACCAGCGACGTCGTCCTCGCGCGCGTGCTCGACGGCGTGGCCGCGCCGCAGGCGCGATCGGCGGCCTGATGACGGGGGAGGTGCTCCTGGCGCAGGCCGCGCCGACCGACCGCGACGCCGGCTGGCGCGACATCGCGGCGGTCATCGGCGCGCGCGTCCTGGCGCGCCTCCGCATGATCGCGGCCGCGGTGCGGCCGCTCGCCTGGGTGCTGATGGCCGTCACCATCGGATTCTGGATCCTGGGTCAGGTCGCCGGCTGGGCCGAGTTCACCGTCGCCGCCGTGGTGATCGCGCTGACCGTCGCGCTGTGCGCGCTGTTCCTCATCGGTCGCACCGCCTACGACGTGTCCCTCGACCTCGCCCGGACTCGCGTCGTCGTCGGCGAGCGCGCGGTCGGCGCGCTGAAGCTCGCCAACCGCGGCAGCCGCGCGATCCTTCCCTCGCGGGTGGTGCTGCCGGTGGGCTCCGGCCGCGGCGAGTTCGGCATCCAGCGCCTCGCCCCGGGGGAGGAGGCGGAGGAGCTCTTCGCCATCCCCACGCAGAAGCGCGGGGTCGTGAAGGTCGGTCCGGTCAGCGTCGTGCGCGGCGATCCGCTCGGGCTGTTCGAGCGGGCGCACCGGCGCGACGATCCGGTGGACCTGTACGTGCACCCGCGCACCGTTCTGTTCGACGGACAGTCGCTCGGGTTCCTCCGCGATCTCGAGGGCCTTCCCGCGGCCGACCTTTCCCGAGATGATGTCTCGTTCCACGCCCTGCTGGAGTACCAGCCGGGCGACGACCTGCGCCATGTGCACTGGAAGTCCACCGCGCGCACCGGCACGATGATGGTCCGCCAGTACGAGGAGACCCGCCGCTCGCACTTCGTGATCGGCCTGTCGACCTCCTCGGGCGACTACGCGGACGGCGAGGACTTCGAGCTCGCCATCTCGGCCGCGGGGTCCATCGGACTGCGCGCCATCCGCGACTCCCAGCGCGTCGACGTCCGCGTGCAGGGTCGCGAGCTCGCCGCCGGGACCGGCAAGCAGCTGCTCGACTCGCTGTCCGCCCTGGAGGCCTCCCGTCCGCGTGACGGCGGCATCGATCAGCTGGCCGGTGTGCTCAGCCGCACGTTGCCGCTCGCGAGCGTCGTGGTGCTGGTGTGCGGTTCGAAGGTCAAGGCCGACGATCTCCGCCTCGCGTGCTCCCGCCTCCCGTTCGGCGCGCGCGTGCTCGCCGTCGTCGCCGACAGGACGGCCACCGCTCCCGCGCTGCGCCGCATCGGCGACGCCGCCGTCGTGACGGTCGGAGCGCTCGAGCAGATCCCCCTCGCACTGCAGAAGGTGCTCTCATGACCTCGCTTCCCGCCTCGCAGACCCGTCTGCCGCTGCGCCGATGGATCCTCGACCTCGGCGTGTCTGCGCTCCTCATCGCCGTGTCGATCGTGGGGTTCTGGCCGACGTTCGCGGGACCGTCGTACCTCCCCGCCGCGGTCGGCGCCCTGCTCATCGGCCTCGCGATCTCCGCCGTCGCGGCCTGGCGCCGATGGGGCATCCTGATCATCGCGGGGCTCACCGTCGCGGCGTACTTCCTCTTCGGAGGGCCGCTGGCCCTCCCGCACACCACGATCGCCGGCGTCATCCCGACCCTCGACACCCTCATCGGCCTCGCGCTCGGCGCCGTGACGTCGTGGAAGCAGATGCTCACCACCGTGGCGCCCGTCTCCGCGGCCGACGGCCACCTCCTCGTGCCGTTCCTGCTCACCCTCGTGATCTCGGTGCTCACGGCATCCCTCGCCCTGCGTCTCTCGCGCGTCGTCTGGGCGCTCCTGCCCGCGGGATTCATGCTCATCCTGGTGATCGCCCTCGGCACCCCGGAGCCGGCATCCCCCGTCGTGCAGGGCATCCTCTTCGCGGTGCTCGGCATCGCGTGGCTGGCGCTGCGGCAGATGTGGGCGCCGCAGAACGCGGCGGTCTCGGTGAGCGAGGTCGATCCGGCGCGAGCCGCGCACATGCGCATGCGTCGGCTGCTCGCCGGCGTCGTGGTGCTCGCCGTCGCGGGCGGCGCCGGCCTCGCCTCGAGCGCGATCGCCGCGCCCGTGCAGCCCCGCCACGTCTTCCGCGACGTGATCATCCCGCCGTTCAACGTGCGCGACTACCCCAGCCCGCTGCAGGCCTTCCGGAAGAACGTCCGCGACTACGCGAGCGACACTCTCTTCACGGTGCAGGGCCTGCCGGAGGGCACCCGCATCCGAATCGCGGTGATGGATCAGTTCGACGGCATGGTGTACAACGTGACCGATGGTGGTCCGGGGTCGTCCAGCGCGTTCGGGCCGCTGCGCTCGAACATGGCGCCGGATGCCGAGGGCGTGCCTGCCACCCTCAGGTTCGAGGTCGGCGAGTACAGCGGCGTCTGGGTTCCCGACGCCGGTGCGGTGTCTCGGATCGAGTTCACCGGAGACCGCGCCGAGGAGCTGCGGCGCTCAGGGTTCTTCAACCCCGAGACCGGGACGGCCGTGGTGACCTCGCGGCTGAAGAGCGGGGACACGTACACGGTCGACACCATCCTGCCCGCGGACGTCGACGACGAGGACCTCGCTGACGCGGACTTCGGCAAGGTGCCGCTGCCGAAGCAGAGCAACGTGCCTGAGGGGCTCACGTCACTGGCGGCCGAGACGGTCGCCGGGGCCGAGACACCGATCGAGCAGGTGCGCGCGCTGGAGACGTTCTTCGCCGAGGGCGGCTTCTTCAGCCACGGCCTCGAGAACGAGGGCGCACTGTCCCGCGCCGGGCACACGTCGGAGCGGATCTCGACCCTTGTCGGCGGTGACCAGATGGTCGGCGACGACGAGCAGTACGCGGTCGCGATGGCACTGCTCGCCCGGGAGGTCGGCATCCCCGCCCGCGTCGTCATGGGCTACTACCCCGACGAGGACCAGGCGGAGGAGGCGCTCTTCGAGGCCACCGGCGACAACGTGCACGCCTGGGTGGAGGTGAACTTCGACGGACTGGGGTGGCTGACGTTCAACCCGACCCCGCCCGAGGACAAGGTCCCGAACAACCTCAACACGAAGCCCAAGGTGGAGCCGAAGCCGCAGGTGCTGCAGCCCCCGCCCCCGCCGCAGGAGCCGGTGGACCTCCCGCCGACGCTCCCCGACGACCGCAAGGGCGAGGACGAGAGCCTCAACATCCTCGGCATCATCGGCGCGATCCTCGCGATCGGAGGCATCAGCCTCGGCATCCTCGCCCTGCTGGCCTCGCCGTTCATCCTCATCGGCGCCTGGAAGGCTGCCCGCCGCCGCACCCGCCGCAGCGCCGCGCGCACGGCGGACCGCATCAGCGGAGGCTGGGACGAGCTCACCGACCGCGCCGTCGACTACGGGGCGCGCATCGCCCCCGGCGGCACGAGGGCCGAAGAGGCCGTGACCGTCGCCACGAGCCTCGCCCTCCCGCAGGTGACCGCGCTCGCGGATCGCGCCGACAGCGGAGTGTTCGGCCCGTCCGAGCCGACCTCCGAGGACGTCGACGCCTTCTGGGCCGAGGTCGACGGGATCGTCGGCGGCCTGAGCAAGGAGGCGAGCCTCTGGAAGCGCACCAAGGCGCGGCTGAGCCTGCGCTCCCTGCTGGGCGGGACCGCCGTCTCCGCCGGCTTCGAGAGCCTGAAGGATGCCGCGGCCGCGCGCGTGCGCCGCGAACCTGGCACCATCAAGAACGACAACAGTACGAAGTCCCCCTCACCCGAGAGCGAGACCCCATGAGCATGCTTCCGTTCGGCCAGGTCGCGCCTGTCCGGCGGCGCGCGATCGCCTACCTGATCGACGCGCTGATCGCCTCCGGGATCGGCGTCCTGCTGACCGGCGGGCTCGTCGCCGCGGCGTATGCCGGCGGCAGTGCCGAGGCGATGCTCGGCACGATCGCGATCGGCGGTCCTGTCGTCTCCCTGCTGCTGCTCGGCTGGTTCGTCGCGTACACCCTGATGCAGGCGGGCAAGGGGTCCATCGGGATGCGCCTGCAGAGGCTGCGCCTCGTCTCGGAGGACGGCTCACCCCTCGGCTTCGGACGCACGCTGCTGCGCAACGTCGTCTTCGGCTTCACGGCCGGATTCGTCATCGGATACTTCACCCCGCTGTTCGACGGCTCGGGCCGGTTCCAGGGCTGGCACGACAAGGTGGCGAGGTCGCTGATGCTCGACGCGCAGCCGGATGCCGCCGCCGCGGCGCCCGTCGCCGATGCCGCCGCCCCCGCCACGTCGGCTTTCCCCTCCGTCCCCGGCATCCCCGCGCCGTCCTTGGCCGCGCAGGGCTACGCCGCTCCGGCCGCTCCGGCCGCGCCGGCCGCGCCTCAGACTCCCGCGTTCCCGCAGGCGCCGGCGTTCCCGCAGGCCCCCGCGTTTCCGCAGGCGCCGGCGTTCCCCCAGGTTCCCGCCCCGGCGCCCCGGGCGGCCGAGGCTGCGCGACCCGCGGCCCCCGCGGAGCCGATCGCCGACGCCGGATCCTTGATCGACTATGTGCCGGGGATCACTCAGGACTCCCCGCCGCAGCGGAACCCGCTGCCCGAGCCCGCGCCGCTGGACGAGACGGTCGTGCAGCGACCGCAGGCCGTCCCGCCCGCTCCGCCGCTGCCGGCTCCCGCCGCTCCTGCGGCCCCCGCTGCCGCTGCTCCGACCGCAGCGCCGGCTCCGGCTCCGGCTCCGAGCGCGCCCGCAGCTCCGGCATCCGCTCCGCCTTCGGACGGCGGCGAGCAGGACATCGAGGACACCCGGATCAGCATCCCCGGGCACCGTCTGGTGTTCACCTGGGACGACGGCACGAGGGTGTCGGTGTCGCGGCGCACGATCTTCGGCCGCAACCCCGCGCCCGAGGACGGCGCCGTCCTCGTCTCCGTGCGCGATGAGACCCTCTCCCTCTCGAAGACGCACTTCGAGGCCGCGGCGGAGACGTCCGGCGGGTGGGTGCTCGACCGCCACTCCACCAACGGCCTGACGATCGTCCGCGACGGGCAGCGCATCGCCTGCCCCGCCGGCCAGCGGGTGCCCGTGCGTCTCGGCGACGCCCTCGAGATCGGCGACCGGATCGTCACGATCGGCGGCTACGCATGAGGGCCGGACTGATCGTCAGCGCGGGGGCCGCGACGCACCCCGGCCTCCGCCGAGCCCTCAACGAGGACTCGCATCTCGCCAGCGCTCCGGTGTTCGTCGTCGCCGACGGCATGGGCGGGCACGAGGCGGGCGAGCGGGCGAGCGCCAGGGTGATCGCGGAGTTCTCGCGTTTCATCGGGCGGTCGGCGCTCGAGCTCGATGACGTCCGTGACGCGATCGCGAGCGCCAGGGAGGGCGTCGAGGAGCTCTCCACCACCGGGAACGGACGTGCGGGGACCACTCTCAGCGGCGTGGTCGTCGCCTCGGTCGACGGCATGGGCTACTGGCTGACGGTGAACATCGGGGACTCGCGCACTTACCGCTACGCCGACGGGGAGCTCGAGCAGATCACCGTCGATCACTCGGTGGTGCAGGAGCTCATCGAGTCGGGCGAGCTGTCCCCGGAGGACGCGGCCACCGACCGCAGGCGCAACATCATCACCAGGGCCATCGGGGCGAGCAGCACGGGGGATGCCGACTACTGGCTGTTCCCCGCCGAGATGGGCGACCGCATCATGATCTGCTCCGACGGACTCACCTCCGAGCTCGCCGACGGGCGGATCCTCGAGATCCTGCGGTCGGTCGCCGATCCGCAGGCCGCGGCCGACGCCCTCGTCGACGAGGCGGTCACGGCCGGCGGGCGCGACAACATCACGGTCATCATCGCGGACGCCGTCTCGGTGGCCTCGAGACCCGGCACGCTGCTGGAGACCGACGACACCGACATCGACATGGACACGCGCCCGCGTGAGGCAGCAGGAGGGATTCTCTGATGCAGACGATCTACCGACCCGGACAGTGGTACCTGATCGTGATCCCGGGCGCCCTGGTCGCCCTGCCGCCGGACGCACCCGGCGAGCTGGTCACGAAGCTGTGGGAGCGGCTCCCGCAGCAGAAGACTCTCGCCACGGTCGTCGACGTGCTCACGACCCACGCAGGTGGCTCCTTCACCGCCCTGCCGCCGTTCGCCGCGGCGGTGGCCGAGGGCGACGACGTGCGCATCGCGCTGCGCGGCGGGGTGGCCGCGAGGGTGAGCGACGACGACGACGCCGCCCACGAGTTCACCGGTGCCGAGGTCACGACCTGGAGCGAGCGCTTCGTCGGCCGGGCCAGCCGGGTCGAGATCACGGTCGAGGAGACCGACGCGGTCTCCGGCCTGCCCGTGCACAGCGGCGTCGTGCGCGCGGCGGCGGTGTCCTCCGACCTCGAGGCGAGCGACGCCGAGCCGCTCCTCGGCGCACAGGGGCCCGCGCCGCTGGTGCAGCCCGACGCCGCCGGGGTCTCGGCCGCCGTGCTGGCCGGCACGACCGCGCCGCAGCTCGCGTCCTTCGGCGGGCAGGCCGCCGCCGTCGCGTCGACCCCCGCCGCCTCCGCCGATGCCGCACCGGCGTCCGCCGCCGCTCCCGCGGCCGCTCCCGTCGCCGGCGCGGCCGGCGCGGTCGCCGCGCCCCCTCTCGTCGTACCGGGGGCGGTGCCCCCGCCCGCCGCCGCGGAGAGCGCCGGCGAGGAGCCGGCATCCGCCGACCCGGCTCCGGCGATCGCCGAGACCGACGCCGCCGTCGCCGCCGTGGCGGCGTCCGAGGCGCCCGCGCCCGCTCCCGGACCCGACGCGGCCGACGAGACCGACGAGGCCGACGAGACCGACGCGGCCGACGACCGGGGAGCGGACGACAGCCGTCCCGTGACCGAGGAGACGCTGGCCCCCGCCGACGACGACGAGTTCGATCAGCTGTTCGGCGAGACGGTGCACCTGTCCTCCGCGTCGGCGGCTCCCGCTCCCGCGCCCGCTCCCGTCGAGGGGGATCACGACGGCGCGACGATCTCCGCGGCCGAGCTGCGCGCGCTCCGCCAGCAGGCGCCCGCCGCCTCCAGCGAGGCGCCGACGCAGGTCATCCCGGTGCAGGCCGGTGCGACCGGGCGCATCCGCGTGTCGACCGGCCAGGTGGTGAACCTGGACCGCACCGTGATCATCGGCCGCCGCCCGCGCTCGACCCGCGCCAGCGGCGCGAGCATGCCGCACCTCGTCGCGGTGGACAGCCCTCAGCAGGACATCTCCCGCAGCCACCTCGAGGTCCGCCCTGAGGGCGACACCGTCGTCGTGATCGACCTGCACACGACCAACGGCTCGACCCTGCTGCGTCCCGGCGCCGACCCGGTGCGCCTGCACCCGGGGGAGCAGACCCTGGTGCTGTCCGGCGACGTGGTCGATCTGGGTGACGGGGTCACCGTCGCCTTCGAGGATCTGCCGTGAGTCGTCGGCCCTCGCCGCCGCCGGAGCTGCCCGGCTTCACGTACCTGGAGCCGCTGGGCACCGGCGGCTTCGCGGACGTCTTCCTCTACGAGCAGCAGATGCCGCGCCGCCGCGTGGCGGTGAAGGTGCTGCTCGCCGACCGGACGTCCAGCGGCGCCGCGAAGGAGTTCGCGGACGAGGCGAACGTGATGGCGATGCTCTCCACGCATCCCGCCATCGTCACGATCTACCAGTCCGGCGTCGCCGGCGACGGCCGGCCCTACCTCGTCATGGAGTACTGCCCGCGGCCGAACCTGCAGCTGCGCGCCCGCAGGGAGCCGTTCTCCGTCGCCGAGGCGCTGCGCGTCGGCGTGCAGGTGGCCGGCGCCGTCGAGACCGCCCACCGTGCCGGGGTGCTGCACCGCGACATCAAGCCGGCGAACATCCTCGTCACCGAGTACAACCGCCCCGCCCTGACCGACTTCGGCATCGCGTCGACGACCGACGCCATCGGCGAGGCCTCGGGCATGTCGATACCGTGGTCGCCCCCGGAGTCTTTCGCGGAGCCCCCGCAGAGCGGCCCGCGCACCGACGTGTGGGCGCTCGGCGCCACGATCTACACCCTCCTCGCCGGACGCTCCCCGTTCGAGCGCCCGGGGGAGCGCAACTCCAGCGCCGACCTCATCGAGCGGATCGAGAGGGCGGCGCTGCCGCCGCTCGGCCGCCCGGACTCCCCGGAGAGTCTGCAGCGCGTCCTCGAGCGCGCGATGGCCAAGAACCCGGACGACCGCTATCCCAGCGCCGTCGCGTTCGCACGCGCGCTCCAGAAGGTGCAGATCGAGCTGTCGCACTCGGTCACCCCCATCGACATCGTCGACGAGCACCCTCCGGCGGAGGACCTCGAGGACGACGACGACGGTCTCACCCGGGTGCGGCAGGTCGTCAGCATCGACCCGGATGTCGCGGCCTTCACGCGCCCCTCGGCGACGACGCAGCGCAAGGAGCAGCCGGCGTCCCCGGTCGTCCCGCGCTTCGACCCGCCGCCCGCCGCGGAGCCCGTGGACGAGGCCACGCAGCTGCGGTCTCCGGCGGCGCCGGCCGCGCCGCGTCCCGACGCCGACGACCGGACCATCGCCCGGCCGCCCATGATCGTGCAGCCGCTCGCAGCCCAGACCGCCGCGCCGGCGGCGGCCCCCGCCCCCGCGACCGCAGACAGCGCCTCCGCGCCCGCGGGGCCGCGCAGCCGCAAGGGCCTGTGGATCGGGCTCTCCGCTGCCGCCGCCGTGCTCGTGATCGGTGCGATCGTCGCGCTCAACATCCTCGTGGCCGGCATCGAGAGCCCGCCCGAGACCGTCGATTCGCCCGAGCCGATCGACGTCGTCTCCGACTTCGTGCCCAAGGTCACCGACATCGCCGGCTCTCGGCAGGGCGACCAGGTCGTCTTCACCTGGAAGAACGAGGATCCGCAGGAGGGCGACTCCTACATCTGGAGCGTCGTCGACGGGTCCGGCGAGGTCGATCCGCAGACGGCGGAGGAGCCGAAGGCGGAGTTCACGGCCGAGCCCGGCGAGGTGTGCATCGCCGTCATGCTGCGTCGGGCGGACGGTCGCGCATCGGAGGAGGAGCGGGGGTGCGTGGAATGAGCGCAGACGGAGGCGTCACGGTCGAGTTCGCGGGCGAGTACTTCCCGATCGAGCGCGGCGGCAGGTTCGTGGTCGGTCGCGAGGGCGACCTCGAGCTCGACGACAACCTGTTCCTGCACCGTCACTTCCTGGAGATCACGGATGCCGACGGGCTCTGGTGGCTGTCGAACGTGGGCACGCGTCTCAGCGCGACCGTCACCGACTCGGCCGGGGGCGTGCAGGCCTGGCTCGCTCCCGGCGCCCGTCTCCCGCTCGTGTTCGAGAAGACGACCGTCGTGTTCAGCGCGGGCCCCACGACCTATGAGCTCACGCTGCACGCCGCGGAGCCGACCTTCCGGGCCACGCGCCGAGAACCCGACGACGGCGGAGCCTCGACCATCGGCGAGGTGCCCCTCACGCTCAGCCAGAAGCTCCTCATCCTCGCCCTCGCCGAGCCGCAGCTGCGCCGTGACGGCACCGGGATGAGCGAGATCCCCACCTCGGCGAAGGCGGCCGAGCGGCTCGGCTGGACCGTGACGCGGTTCAACCGCAAGCTCGACAACGTGTGCGACAAGTTCGACCGCATCGGCGTGCCCGGCATGCGCGGGGGCCAGCGGAGCGTCGCGACGAACCGTCGCGCCCGCCTCGTCGAGCACGTCGTCGCGTCGCGTCTCGTCACCAGGGAGGACCTCCCGCTGCTCGACGCCGTCCACGAGGTGCCGGAGAACGATGAGTGACGGCACCGGGGCCGTGTCGCCGCTCCAGCCGCGACCGGTCGACGCGCGCATCGCCGCGCACTGGCGCGCCTTCTTCGAACGCGGCGAGGTGTTCGCCCTCCCCGTCGCGCGCGAGCTGTCGGCGCGCCGCCTCCGTGCGAACACGACGCTGCTCGCCGTGCTCGGCGGGCTGGTCGTCGCGGCGGCGGTCGTCGCCGTCTGGCTCTTCGCCGCGGACGCGGGGCGGCCGCTGACCTACGTGCTCCTCGTGGTCGTGGCCATCGCCGCGATCGCGGCCTTCATCAGGATCGCGTCCATCCGCCGCCTCCTGGCGGCCATCCGCGACGCACCGGACGAGTACCTCGCGGTGTCGCAGGCCGGTATGCGCTACGCCGGCATCGACTTCCCCTGGGCCCACGTGGTGGGCGGCCTGGTGATCGACGAGCGCGGCACCCGGTTCGCCGGCATCCGGAAGCTCACGGCGCGCCTCATGCGCGCCGCCGGCTACTCCCGCGTGCAGCTGCTCCTCGGCGTCGATCAGGGCACCGTCCGCGAGTACCGGGACAGGGCTCCGGGCGCGGTGCGCGGCTCGTTCTTCGTGTCGATGGGCTCCGGCGGCCCGCGGGTGGCCCTGGAATGGGGGGTGGAGCCCGAGAGCGTCGACCCTTTCACCACGGCGGTGCGGGTCAGCGCGGGGGATGCGGGGGTGCCCGTCATCGTCTCGAGCGAGCCGTCGGTGATGCACACCACGATCATGGCGATATGGCGGGGCAGAAGGCCCGGCGAGACGGAAGGAACGAGATGACTGATCTGAGAGCCGAGCGCTGCGAGCGGATGGTGCAGCCCATCATCGACCTCACGGCATCCGTGCTGGCGTCCCAGGTGGGCAACCTCGACGACTTCGACGACGTGATCCGGGCGGCCGAGAAGGTGCTCGACGTCGCCGAGATGGGGTCGTTCGGCATCGACGACGCCGCCTACATCGAATGGGCCGGCGCCGCGCCGGCGACCTTCCGCCGCATCATCGAGGCGGCCGAGCGCAAGGACAAGAAGGCCGTGTGGCTGGCGTTCGCCGACCCGGTGACCGGCGTGTACCGGGTGTCGGCCGCATGCGCGGGCCTGCCGCGCTGGTGACGCTGGGCGCGGGCTCAGCAGCCGTCGCCGAGCGGTGACGGCTGCTCGATCCTCTCCGGCGGGCCCCAGTCGGAGAAGGTCAGATCCACCGTGCCGGCCGCATCCCCCCGGACCAGGCGGATCGGGAGCGGTTCCCCCTCCCGCTGCACGGTGAGCACGCCGAGGGCGCCCTCCTCTCCGAGGATGAGGTTGGCGCCGTCCCCTGCGGCATCCGCGATCGCGCTCGCGTCACGCGTGAGCTCGGACACGGCGTGCATCGGCTCGAGCAGCATCTCCCACTGCCGCAGCGCGGGGTCGTCCAGCGCGAGGCACGAGTACACGTCCTCGTCGAGCTCGTGGGCGGCGGCGACCGCCGGGGAGGGCAGCACGTAGGCGACCTGGTCGATCACGGCGATGCGCGTCGTCTCCTCGTCGGCCGTGAACTCGGCGACGACCTGCGCCGGTCCTCCGGACACGTCGATCGCCAGTCGCCGCCCTGCGGCGTCCACGAAGGTCCCGGTCATCGTCGCGCCGCCGGCCGCCCGCATCGCGTCGATCACGGTGGCCCTGGCGTCGGCCGTGCCCAGCAGCGAGATGCCGTTGCCGACGTCCTCCGGCCACTCCTTCCCGAGATCGATGTGCGTCGGGGTCGACACGGGGACGGACGGCGCGCTCGAGCATCCGGTCAGAGCGAGCAGCGCCACCGCGACGGGAGCGAGGCCGCGGCGCCGATCAGCCGTCCGACGCATCCGCCACGCACCCGGAGACCGCTCCCTGCTGCTCGAGCGCTCCGCGATCGAGGGAGGCCTCGGCCTTCTCGTTCCCCTCCGCCGGACGCACGATCAGGCATGAGCCCTCGTCGATGAGCCCCGCGGCGAGCGGGAGCCACACCTCGGTGCCGGTGACCCGCTGGGAGACGTCGACGGCGGGACCGCCCGGGCCGTCGACGACGATGACCTGGTACGGGACGTCGGGGCCGCTCCAGGACGCCCGCACGACGTTCTCTGTGACCTCGAAGCGGAGGTCGGAGGCCGCCGACTTCGTGCCGAACGCTCCGATGAGGAGCAGGACGACGAGGACGATGAGGGCGAGCAGCGTGGTGCCCGCGGAGACCAGGAACGCCGGATGCCGCCAGAGCGGGCGCCTGCGCGTCTCGGGGGAGTCCTCGAGCTCGGGGAGGACGCTGCCGGAGGTCTCCAGCGGGCGGATTGCGCCGTGGACCTGCTCCAGGCTCGGACGCGCCGCGTCCCAGCCGACCTGCCCGGACATCGCCGGCGGAGTGACGGCGGCGGGGCGGCCCCAGGAGACGGGGGTCGTCGTGATGAGCGCCGTCCGGCCGGTGAGATCTCCGTCGGGCGAGGTGCTGCGCTCTCGGCGCGTGCGCGGGATGTCGCTCATCGATTCAGTGCGGATTCTCTCTGGTCATCAGGCCCGTCTATCCTAGTCGTGGTCTGCCCCGGAATCTTGGAGTCGCATGCGTTCGTATCAGCCGTGGCGTCGTGGAGCTTCTGCGCTCCTCGCGCTGGCGCTGCCGGCGGCGTTCGGGGTGCTCACGGCCGCGGACGAGGGCGAAGGGGACGGCCCGCCTCCCAACGGCGCGGTGGAGATCCCGTTCCAGGAGACCGGGGACATCCGCCCCGGTGAGGGGTGGCTCATCGACTGCGGCCGCCTGGGAGAGCTCGACGGCGTCACCGTGGCGTGCGAGCCCGACGGCATCTCGCTCACCGCGGAGGGCTACGACCCCGACTGGGGTGAGCGCCCGCTCGCGGTGGAGCTGGTGTCCGCGTCGGCGCGCCTCGAGGTCACGTACTCGGTGCGGCTCGGGCCCCCTCCCGCCCCGGAGATGGCCGTCGACCGGCTCGACCTGCCGGTGCGGGTCGGCGAGCAGGCGATGGTGCCGCTGTCGGCGCTGGGGATCACCTGCGCGGTCTGCTCTGAGGAGGGCGGCGCCACGATCGAGGTCGGGACGCTGCCGCCGGGGTTCGCCGCGGGCGTCAGCGCCACGCACCTGTCGCTGCGCGGCTCCGCGGCCGGCGACGTCGCGATCCCGCTGCGGGTCACCGATGACGCCGGTCAGCAGACCACGGCCGAGCTCACGGTGTCGTTCGTCGAGGGCGGCGTGGACCGGGCCTCGGCGCTGCACATCGTATCGCCGGCATCCGAGTGGGATCTCGCCTCCCTCTCCTGGGGCGAGGACCGGGTGATCCTGTGCACCGGCCCGCAGCCCGACGGTCTCACGTGCGAGCCCGACGGGGCGGCCGAGCTCTCCGGCGACGGCGGCGGGCCCGCCCAGTTCCTGTTCCGCGTCATCGCCGCGGACGGCGAGGACGGCTGGGGCAGCATCACCGTCGACGAGTCGCTGGAGGGCGATGAGCCCGCCGCGCCGTCCTGGGCCGATGAGGCCCCCCTGCACCTCGTCTATCCGCCGGCGGGCGAGGATTCCGCCGATGTGAGCGGCTCCCTCCTGGGTCCGCTCTCGCTTCTCCTGGAAGGGATGTCCGGACGATGAGCCTCCGGTTGACCGTCGCCGATCGCCCCGGCGGATCGCACGCAGAGTCCTGGTTCGTGAAGGTCGACGAGGCGACGACCGTGTCCGAGATCGGCGAGGCGCTGAACGTCCCCGCCGAGGTACTCGCACCGGGCGCCGAGCCGTCCGCGTCCTTCGCGTCCGCCTCGCTGCGCAGCGGCGGCGTGGTGCCGAGCAGCGTGCCGGTGGTGCTGCCCCCCGGCACGATACGCCTGGAGTTCGTCGCCGGCCCCTTCGCGGGGGAGTCGGTCGCCGTCGCACCGGGTGAGCAGCTGCTCATCGGCCGCGGGCCGCGGGCGTCGATCAAGATCGCCGACCCGCACCTGCAGGACGAGCACATGACGATGACGGTCTCCGGCGGTCTCGCCGCCGACGGGTCCCCGCTGCCGCTCTCCGCGCATCTCGAGCTCGTCGGCGCCGACGGCAACCTCGTGGTGAACGGCGTCGACGGCGAGCGCGACGCCGAGATCGTCCCCGCCGACCTCGTGCAGCTCGGCAGCAGCGTGGTGCGCCTCGGCGTCGCCCCGGCATCCGACGCCGACATCACCGTGGACGAGCTCGGCAAGCGCGCGTTCAACCGCCCCTCACGCATCCGCCCCGCCGCCACGCCGCCGACGATCGCCCTCCCCGGCGACGAGCCGGAGGAGGCGGACGCCTCGCCGCTGCCGTGGCTGTCGGCCATCGTCCCCGTCGTCCTCGGCGTGACGCTGGCGTTCGTGTTCCAGCGCCCGATCATGCTGCTGATGGCCGCGGCGTCTCCGATCATGGTGATCGGCTCGTTCTTCGCGAACAAGAAGATCGCCAAGCGCAAGGGGGAGAAGACCCAGGCGGAGTGGATCGAGGAGATCGAGTCCGCCCGGGAGCGGATCGCCGTGCACGTGCGCCAGCAGCGGCTCAGCAGCTGGTACCACCACCTCGACCCCGTGTACATCAGGGACGTCGTCACCCGCCCCCTGTCCCGGCTCTGGGAGCGCAGGCGCTCCGAGTCCGACGCGCTCAGCATCCGGGTCGGCGTGGCGGACGTCCCGCTCGACGTCCGGTTCGAGGGCGGCCCGCAGAAGGAGCGGCGGGATGAGCGCCGGGTGGGCGTGTCGCCGTCCCCCGTGTCGGTCGACCTCGAGAGCGGACCGGTCGGCGTCGCCGGCCCCGCCGACATCACCGCGGGCGTCGTGCGCTCCATGCTCACGGCGCTGACCGCGCTGCGCTCCCCGCGCGACCTCCAGGTGGTGGTGCTCTGCGACCGCGATCAGGAGCACGCCTGGTCGTGGGTGCAGTGGCTGCCGCATGCGCAGCCCGGCGTGGGCCCCGTCGCGCTGATCGGCAACACCGACCTGACGAGGAGGGAGCGCGTGCGCGAGATCGGCGCGCTCCTCGACGTCCGTCAGCGCATCGGGCGCAACCGGCAGCTCGACACGGAGTCCCACGTCGTGCTCGTCGTGGACGGCGCACGGCGCTACCGGATGCTCCCGGGGATGGTGGCCCTGCTGGAGCAGGGCTCCGCTCACGGCATCCACGTGATCGCGATCGACAGCGACCGCTCCCGACTTCCCGAGGAGGCGTCGACCGTCGTGGTGGCCGATCCCGGCGACCCGCTGCTCGGGCGGGTCGAGTCGAACGACGCCTATCACTCTCCCGTCCTGCTCGATCAGGTCAGCGTCGCGTACGCCGAGGAGCTGGCACGGCACATGTGCTCGATCGAGCACGTCCGCGGGGTCGGCGACGACTCCACCGTTCCCACGAGCGTCCGCTACACGGAGCTGCTCGGCATCGACCTGGACGACCCGCAGCCGATCGTCGAGCAGTGGCGGGTCGCACCGCGGCAGTCGTACGTGGTGATCGGCGCCGGCAGCGAGGGCGAGTGCGCGATCGACATCGCCGCAGACGGCCCGCATGCGCTCGTCGCCGGCACGACCGGATCGGGCAAGTCGGAGTTCCTGCAGGCCCTCGTGGTCTCGCTCGCCCTGGCGAACCGGCCCGACGCGCTGAACTTCGTGCTCATCGACTACAAGGGCGGCTCCGCCTTCGCCGACTGCGCCCGGCTCCCGCACACCGTCGGCATGGTCACGAACCTCGACGCACGCGAGACGGAGCGGGCGCTGGCCTCCCTGGACGCCGAGCTCAAGCGCCGCGAGCGGGTGCTCCGCGACGACATCGGCGCGAAGGACGTCGACGCCGCCTGGGAGAAGGACGCGGATGCCGCCGCGCGCCTGGGTCTCGCCCGGCTCATGATCGTCGTCGACGAGTTCGCCGAGCTGAAGACCGAGCTCCCCGACTTCATCAACGGGCTCGTGCGCATCGCGCGCGTCGGACGCTCGCTCGGCGTCAACCTGGTCCTCGCGACCCAGCGCCCCTCCGGCGTGATCACTCCGGAGATGCAGTCCAACGTCAACCTGCGCATCGCGCTGCGCGTCACCGACCGCTCCGACTCCACCGACGTGATCGGCACCCCGGACGCGGCGCTGATCTCCGCGGCGACGCCGGGACGCGGGTACATCCGCGCAGGGCAGGACGCCGCGCCGATCGTGTTCCAGACGGCGCGGGTCGCCGGCCTGCGGCTCGGGCACCAGCGCATGACGCGCGTGCTCCCTCCGGCGGCGCGCTACGACTGGCAGACCGTGGGCCTGCCGCCGCGCTTCCCGGTGACGGAGAAGGCGGCGCATCGTCCCGACCAGGACGACACCGACCTGCGCGGCCTCGTCCAGCTCGCAGGCAGGGCAGCCGCGGCCCTCGGCGTCGAGCGCAGCCCGTCGCCGTGGCTGCTGCCGCTGCCCGACGTGCTGCCGCTGGACCGGTTCGACCAGGATGCGGCGCCGGAGGGCGCGGTCGTGCTCGGCCTCGTCGACGTGCCGAGCCGTCAGACGCAGAGGCCGCTGCTGTGGAACGTCCACACCGACTCGCACCTGCTGTTCTTCGGAGGCAGCAGGTCGGGCCGCACCACGGCCGTGCGCACGCTGCTGGCGCAGGCCGTGCAGCGGTTCACCCCGGCGGACCTCCACGTCTACGCCGTCGACTACGGCACCGGGGCGCTGCTGCCCTTCGCGGCGGCTCCGCACACCGGCGCGGTGGTCACTCCGCAGGACGCCGGGCGACTGCCGCGGCTGCTGGACCGGATGGGGGCGGAACTCTCGCGGCGTCAGGCCGTGCTGGCGGCGGCAGGAGTCGGCAGCATCGCGGAGCAGCGGGCCGGCGCCGACGCCAGGGACGCGCTCTCGTACGCGGTGTTCGTCATCGACGGCTGGGAGCGCCTGTCCGCCTCGATGAGCGCGGACGACATGGTCGCCGTGCGCGACCAGGTGCTCCGACTGCTCCGCGAGGGCCCGTCGACGGGTCTGCGGGTGGTCCTCACCGCCGACCGCTCCGTGGCCGCCGACAAGGTGGCGAGCTTCATCGACACGCGGTACGCGCTCCCGATGCGCGACGTCAACGACTACCGCGGGGCCGGAATCATGGTCAGGGAGATCCCCTCGGAGATGCCGCCGGGCAGGGCGCTCTTCGGCTCCGACGGGACCGAGGTGCAGTTCGCGGTGCTCTCCGCCGACACGACGGGCGAGGGGCAGACCGCCGCCGCACGCGGCATCGTGGAGTACGTCGGCTCGCACTACGCGCAGTTCCCGCAGCTCGCGGAGCTGCCGCAGGCGTTCCGCGTCGACCCGCTCCCTGTGCGCATCGGCCTCAGCGAGACCGCGGCGCTCCCGCTGCTCGAGGGCTGCACGGCGCAGGCGCCGGTGGTGGCCGTGGGCGGCGACCGCCTGTCCAGGATCACGGTGGACTGGCCGTCGGTCGGCGGGTTCGTCGTGGCCGGCGACCGCCGCAGCGGCAAGACCTCGGCGCTGGCGTCGATCACCCACCAGCTCGCCTGGCACGGGACGAGGGTCGTCGTCGCCGTCGCCCGCGAGGGGACGCTGCTCTCCGACGTCGCGCGCAGCCACGGGCTGCCGGTGCTCACGCCGCAGAGCGCGGATGCCGACCTCGCGGCGGCGCTGGCCGCGGGCGAGGAGCCGCTCACCGTCGTCGTCGACGACAGCGAGGGCATCCGCGACTCGGCTCTCGACCGCGCCCTCGCCGCCGCGCGCCAGCACACGCGATTCATCGTGGGGATCGGCGCCGAGTCGGCCGGCGCGTCCATCACGACGGCCCTCACCGAGGCGAAGAAGGGACGCGCGGGCCTGCTGCTCTCGCCGACCTCCACGATCATCGGCACCCAGGTGTTCGGCGTCCAGCTCGCTCGCACGCACGTCGGCCGCGGGGCCCCCGGCTCGGGCATGTTCTTCTCGGACGGCTCCTACATGCCGGTGCAGGTCCCCGACGTCACGGCCTGAGCGAGGCGCCCCCGGGGGCGGGTTAGACTGACGCGGTGCTCGCGCCGGACGACGGGCACGATCGAGGAGGGCGAACGATGAGCACGCAGTGCCGCTATTGCGGTGAAGCCGTACGGCCGGACAGCATGTTCTGCCCCGCGTGCGGCCAGCTCATCGGAGCCGTCGGCGGCGCGGTGCCGCCGTTCCCCGGTCGCGCTCCCGCGGCGAACCCGGAGTCGCCCTCCGCGCCCGCGGCCCCGGCGCCCACGCTCGCTCCCGTGCCGCTGCCGGCGCCTCGTCCGGCATCCGGTGCGAAGCGCCCCGAGCCCGCCCGCCGGCCGTCGACCAAGGCGCCGTCCGCCGGCGCCGCCGCAGCGGAGGCCCCCGCCGCGGATGCCGCCGCCCCTGCGGCCGCGAAGCCCGCCGCGAAGGCCGCTCCCGCCGTGCCCACGTCGGTGGTGCTGCCGGATGGGCGCCGTCTCGACCTGGACCGGGTCCTGGTGTTCGGCCGCTCGCCGGAGCAGGGCGCTCCGGCGCACGACGGCGTCCCGGTGCGCCTGGACGACCCCGGCCGGGCGATGTCGCGGGTGCATCTCGTCCTCCGGCCCGTGAACGGGGCCGTGACCGCCACGGATCCCGGGTCGGCGAACGGGACGCTGCTGGAGCGCGACGGCGTCCAGTACGCCCTCGTCGCGGGCACCGCCAGCGCGCTCGTCCCGGGGGACCGCCTGCTTCTCGGCGACGTGACCCTGTCCGTCGTCTGACCCCTGCCGGCGTTTCACACCCCGCCGAAGCGGGGTCCGCAGTGGGGAGTTCTCCCCATCGGAGGAGCATCCGCCGCTGTGTTAGGAATGTTCTGTACATCAAACCAGCGGCGACGCCGCGCAACCCAGGGGGTATGAAATGGCCGAGATCAAGGTCACCTCAGAATCACTCGCAGGTGTCGCGAGCCAGCTCGCCAACGGCGCGTCCTCGATCGAGTCGCAGCTCGGCAACCTGAAGTCGCTCGTGCAGGGTCTCATCGCCGGCGACTGGGGCGGCTCGGCCTCGGAGACCTTCAACGAGCTCTACGAGCAGTGGGATGCCGCCGGCCTCCAGCTCAAGGAGTCCCTCACCGGCATCAGCGACCAGCTGAACAAGGCCTCCCTCGCCTACGAGGAGTCCGAGCAGAACATCGGCAACAGCTTCCGCCAGTAATCCATCCGCGGATCCCGGAGGGTCCGTCGTCGTCACGGTGAGGGGGGTACCGCATGGTGCACTTCGTGGTGAGCACTCCGTCGCTCGGCTTCTCGGCAGCGTCCATGATGGACGCGGCGGCGCTGCTCGACATGCAGATCGCGCAGGCGCAGGGGGTCGTCGACGCCGTCGCCGGCGGCACGTGGACCGGCGACGCGGCGGACGCCTTCGTCCAGGAGTGGACGGCGTTCGTCGCGAGCGCCACGGTCACCCGGACGGCGCTGATGAGCATCGCGGTGCGGCTGCAGGGGGCGCAGAACACCTACGAGGTCACGGAGGGCCAGCTGGTCGCCGCGTCCAGGACCGCGCGGGTGACGATCACCCAGCCCGGCAAGGACGGGCAGCTCGGCACCGAGGACGACAAGAAGGTCAAGGTGTCGCTCGAGGCGAGCGTCACCGACTCGCAGGCCGACCTCACCGAGCTGCAGGAGCAGATCAAGAGGGCGGACGCGGCGTGGGACGACGAGGGGAGCGCTGACGCGTGACCGGCAAGCACGAGTACGAGATCGGCGACATCCGCGGGCTGGAGTCGGCGCTCAAGCAGCTGCACGGCTACTGCGGCGACCTGCAGGCGCAGGCGATGGCGGCCACGACCGCGGTCAGCGGCCAGTGGCAGGGTCTCGCGAACGCCGAGTTCGTCAACGCGGTACAGACCTGGCAGGTCGGCGCGACCCTGCTCACCGCGCACGCCGAGTACCTCGCCACCTGGGCGGGGTACGCGGCGACCCAGTACGAGCAGGCGCAGACCTCGATGAAATCCAGTTGGGCGTAGGGACATGGTGAGGATCGATCCGGAGAAGTTCCGCGAGGCGGCGGACAACTTCAACGCCGTCTCGACGCAGTCGTTCCAGTACGGCTCGTCGGCGAGGGGGATGCTGAGCGGCTACGGCGGCATGGCGGGCACCGACCCGGGCGGCGAGGCGTTCGCGGAGGCGTACGACGCGATGGCCGCCGCGGCGCTGCAGTGCTTCGACGACGTGGGCGTGTCGGCGCGCGACATGGACCGCGGCCTCATGGCCAGCGCGGGAACGCACGCCCAGGCGAACGCGAACGCGGGCTACATCGTCTACGACGCATCCGCCGCCTATGTGCTGCGGCCGAAGCTGACGGAGAGCTGCGTCTCGCCCCCGCCCTCGGCGTTCGGCGGCCGGCCGGACACGATGGTCGACGGGCTCGACTCCGCCGCGGTCTGGATCTGGGACCAGATCCTCAACATCGTCGGCATGCTGTTCCCGGACGGCGACCCCGACAAGCTGCGCGAGGCCGGTTCGGCCTGGCGCGGGATCCAGGGCGACATCCGTTCGCTGAGCACCTCGATCGCCAGCGCGGATGCTCCGCTCGGAAGCATCGAGAGCGGCGAGATCTCCGGCATCCAGGGCAAGGTCGACGACTTCTCCGAGGGCATCCTGAAGTTCCTCTCGGACGATGAGGGAATCGGCAAGATCGACAACATCTGCCGCGACTACGCGGACCAGATCGAGGAGACCCACCGCGAGACCCGCCAGATGCTGGCGCAGCTGGTGATCGAGATCGTCGCGGCGATGGCGGTCGGCGGTCTGCTCTCCGTGGTGACGTTCGGCGCGTCCGCCGTCGTCGCGGGCTCCGGCATCGCCATCCGCATCGCGAACGTGGCGGCGAGGATCGCCATCTTCGTGCAGAAGTGCGTGGACAAGGCCATGGACCTCTCCCGTGCGCTCAAGGCGATCATCGTCGGCCTGCGGGCGGCGGGCACGAAGTTCCCCAAGCTGACCAAGGTCGCGATCGAGGTCGTCGCCGGAACCACCGGTGCCGGTGCCGCCGAGCTCGCCGACCCGAACCCCAACTTCCTCGCGGCGTTCGCGGGCGGATTCGCCGGCGGCGGCATCACCGCCGCGATGACCGCGCCGTTCGGGAACGCGGGCAAGAAGTTCCTCGTGCGCGCCCTGTCGAACGGCGCGGGCGGCGTGGGCGGGACCGCGGTGGATCTCAGCATCCGCGGCGACGAGATCACCCCGGCGGCGCTCGCCATGAGCGCCGGCCTCGGTGTCGCGATGTCGGGCAAGTTCCCGAGCCGCAAGGGTCCGGGGTCGACCACGGTCGACGGGCACGTGGACGCTCCGGATGCCGACATCCCCGCCGGTGTCGGCGGCGACGTGAACGGTCCCGGGGTCGACGGCAACGACATCAAGACGGACTACGACGGGCCGATGGGCGCCGGCAACGAGATCGGCCCCGGCGGCGGTGACGGCGGCGGCGCTCCCACCGACCACGGCGATGCGCCGACCAGCCCGGAGATCCACGTCACCCCCGAATCGAACCCGACGCCGGAGTCGAACCCGACCCCCGAGTCGAACCCGACCCCCGAGTCGAACCCGACCCCCGAGTCGAACCCGACGCCGGAGTCGAACCCGACCCCGGAGTCGAACCCGACGCCGGAGTCGAACCCGACGCCGGAGTCGAACCCGACGCCGGAGTCGAACCCGAGCCCGGAGTCGAACCCGTCCCCGGAATCGAACCCGAGCCCGGAGTCGAACCCGACCCCCGAGTCGAACCCGACCCCCGAGTCCGACCCGGATGCCGAGGCGAACCCCGGCGGTCGCACGGACCAGCCGCGGAACACTCCGGATGACGGGGAGGCCGAGACCCCGCGCGGCGACGACGCCGAGGGCGAGGGCGACGGAACGCCCGAGGACGACGCAGACGCAGACGGCGATGGCACGCCCGAGGACGACGCCGACGGTGCCGACCCGGACGGCGATGGCGCAGACGGCGACGGTGATCCGCTCAACCCGCGGATGGACACGCTGTACGGCCCCGACGGCGAGCGGCTGTCCTTCGACGACTGGAACACGCAGCACGGCGACCCCGACGCGCCGCTCAATGCGAACAAGGGCGAGTACGGCGAGCTCGTCGCGCAGGACTACATGGAGAGCCAGGGCTGGACGCGCATCGACGCCGGCGCCGACGGCTCGCACAACACGAACGCGAACGGGATCGACGGCGTCTACGTCCGCGAACGTGCGGACGGCACCAACGAATACGCCGTGATCGAGGCGAAGTACAACACCGCCCGCCTGGGGAACACCGAAGACGGCCGCCAGATGAGCGATCTCTGGATCGCGAACCGGATCGACGGCGCGATGGACGGTGTCGATCAGGTGCACGTCGACGGCGTGAAGGATGCACTCGACTCCGGCGAACTGGGCAGCGGCGTGATCCGCGTGACGCCTGACGGCGACGTGCACGTTCGCCAGCTCGATTCCGACGGGTATGTCGTCCGGAACTCGGCCGATGCCTTCGCCGGGAGCCGCCCGGACAGCGACGGGCCATCCGGCGCCGATGGCGACGGCGGAAGCCGCGGGCCTGCGAAGCCGGGATCCGGACCTGTCGGCGACGGCGACGCCTCCACCCCGCCGAGCGGTTCCGAGCAGACGGCATCCGGAGCATCCGATGACGCGGACGTCGCTGATGCGGCAGACGACGCCGACGGCACCAGCACCGGCGGGACCGATGCCGGAACGGGCGCGGGAGACGGAGACGACGCGCCCGGTGACGCGGATGCGGGCAGCGGGGACGATGGCGGTGACGGACCCGTCGATGACGGGACGACTCCGCCTGCAACGCCCCCCTATGACCCGGCCGAACTACAGGACCTGACGCCGGAGCAGCAGGAGATCATCGCGGGCACCGCAGACTCCGGTCCGGGTTGGACCAGGGTCGTGGAGACCCCGGAGATCATCGCCGACCTCAACGGGTACAACCAGCCGCGGCCCGATCCTGGGACGATGAACCCGGCGTTCGGCCCGAAGCCGCACCTTCCTCCGGGAGGCGGCGCCGTGCTGATCGACTTCGACGGGCAGCCGTGGGGTCACGACGGATTCAACGGTCCGGAGCACACCGAGGCATCCTGGAGCGAGCGGTACGTCGATCGCGATCCCAACGCCACGCCGGACGCCGATGGCAACACCTATGGCAACATGCATTTCGCACCGAACTTCGGAGCTGTTCCGGGGACACGCGTGCAGTTCGATGACCTCGATGCGTTCCTTCGCGAGTTCGGGAACCTTCGCATCGACAGGCTCGGCGGGCTGAGCGGCGGATTCCTGGGGATCGGCGGCGGATCGTTCAATGATCGGGCGCTTCCCCCGGGGCAGCGCATGACCGATCAGTACTCCGCGATCGCCTTCCGTCAGGGAGCGCAGCTGCCGCCGGGCTACACGATCGAGATCGGGCTCATCGCCGACGCCTATGGGCGTGACGGCGGGGGGCTGCAGCTCGTCGTGCGGAATCCGGACGGCGACGATGTGAGGCTCGACAGCGATATCGCCGCTGATCTCTTCGAGATCGACACGTGGTGATGCGAAAGGTCAGCATCCGGCGTGACGCGGGTCCGCTGGCCGGGGAGATCCTGTCGTGGGCACCGTTGCGCGCTCTCGACCTGACCGTGGAGCAGACGGCTCTCGTCAATCACGACGGCGTACTGGAGCAGGGCGATCTCCTCTCGGGGAGCGCCATGGCGCAACCAGAGCAGGGACTGTTCGAGTGGCGGGTGTGGGACCACGGAGCTCCGCGCACGGTCATGCAGTCGAACGCATTGCGTCTTCCGATGCTCGAACTGCTGCGGTCGTCGCTCGCTCCCGCCCTCAGGGTGGCCTCGTTCGGTGAGGTTCCGGGCGTTGAGGTCTCCTCCGATGCTGAGGGCACGCGCTTGAGCTGGGCAGGTGAGTCCTGGGCATGGTTCCCCGGCAGGGCGTCCTTCACGCACGCGCTGCCGCTGATGCAGCTGATCACCGCCTCAGACGACGAACTCGAGTCGTCGGTGCGTTCGGCAGACGGTTCGCCCCTGTTCGCACCGGCGGAAGCTGTGCGACGGGAACAGCGTTCATCGGGCGCATCCTCCGCCGTTCTGGATCATGACAGCTGGCGCGCCTGGCTCGCCTCGCGGCAGGACTGATGTCCCCGGGTCCGGCTAAGTTGGGATGGATGAGAGTGGTGGAGCTGTGAACCAGGCGTTGACGCGCGAAGAGTGGGCGGCGCGATACCTCGATGAACACGGGGACCTGCGACCTGCGCCGAACAACGGCGCCGTCGCGGGCCAGCGGGTCGTGTTCGACGACATCGCAGCATTCCTCGATGTCTTTCCGGCGCAGGTCGATCGTCTCGGCGCTCCCGATGACGCGTTCCTCACCATCCTCGGCGGGACGTTCGATCAGCGGTCCCTGTTGCCGTCCGACACCTCGGAACGGCTGCACCGCTACGAGTTCACCGGTGTGCTGCCGGACGGGTGGCGGATCGAGGTGGGCACGACGGCGCCCCTGTTCGGCCGCAGCGGCGGGGCGCGGTATGTCCTCGTGCTCGGTGCGAACGGCGCGCAGATGAATGTGTTCGAGCTGCTGGACGCGGGGGTGATCCGTGAGCTTCCCGCTTGACCCCGCGTTCGCGACGCCGTTCTCCGAACTCGAGTGGTCCGCGCGCCGACCGCGCTCCGAGGACGAATGGGTGATCGGTGACTACGCCCGCGGTTTCCTGATCCTGCAGCGCCCCGAGTACATCCAGGTGGCTCGCAGGGTCACGCGCGGGGCCCCGGCGATGAAGATGTGGACGCCCAGCCCGCAATGGGCGCAGGCTTACGTCGCCTACTGGACTGCACGTCTCATCCGCTACCGGCGAGGGCTGCCTGACGTGCATGCCCCGGCGTCGGCGGAGAATCTCGGCGCGGGCTTCCGTCTCGACCTCTCCGATCCCGACGGCGTGTTCCTGCACGCGGACGGCTCCGGGGACTGGGCCGGCTTCGGCCGCGGCAACGAGGGGGCGGCGGTCGCGTTCTCGAGGTACTGGAGGCCGAACGTGGCGGAAGTCCTCGACGCCGTACTCGGAGAGCCGGGGGCGCCGTGAGGAACCGGGTCGTCGATCGTCTGGACTCTCGCGCATGACTGCGCACCGAGCCATCGCGCAGAGGCGTCGACAGCGGAGTGAAGGAAGGCAGGGTGAGGATGCTTCGGGACACCAGGGCTGATCAGGAGTACTTCGACGGGGTCGTGGAGTACCTCCGAGGCATCTGCGGTTCGGAGGATGCGCGGTTGGCGCGCCCGGTCGAGACGTTCAACAAGCCCGAGATCCTCGGCCTGAGCGCCGCCAACGCGATGAACAAGCAGTGGGATCTGTTCACCAGCCTCTATTCGCAAGGTGCGTCGCTCAACGGACTCCGGGAGGAGTTCGACGTGCTGCTGTCCGCAGCCGAGCGCGCACGCCGGCTCTCTGCGGAGCATCTGCCCGCCGACTATCTGGCGAAACGGTTCGAACTCGGCAAGAACAAGGACTTCTACCGCCAATGGCTGTGGCTGGTCTCACTCTCGCTCGTCTTCGACGTCGACCAGGAGACCTTCGACCGGGTCGTCGCGGCGGTCGAATTCGGGTGGGGCGATCGGCTGCTCGACCGGCTCATCGCGTCGCGCCGCCCCGGGCGCCCGGTGGGGGAGGCCCTGGCCTTCCCCCGGATCGTCGGCAAGCTGGATGCGGCCTTCGACGCGGCGTCTCCGGCGGCGGCATCCGGCGCCGTCGCGAAGTACCTCGCGTCGTGGTATCCGGCGTGGAAGGGCGCCTGGGGCTGGGGCGGCCACGAGCAGGTCAAGAAGCGCCAGTATCACGGCTACTGGGCCTTCGAGGCTCTCGGCGTGGTGAAGGCGCTGGGTCTCGACGATGAATCGTTCCGCGACGATGAGTACTACCCGCGCGACCTCGCCGGTGTCTGACCCCGAACGACGAACGAGCAGGCAGGAAGTGTGATGACCACGCAGATCGACATCCCGCGGTCCCTGGCAGAGGCGACCCCGCTCCTCACACCGTGGCCCGTCGGGCTGATCCCGTTCCAGATCCGGGCTCAGCACCTCGCGCTGCAGGGGGCCGCAGACGCAGCGACGTCGGCGCTGCCCGTCGTGGCCGACTACTACGTCGGCGCGAGCCTCGACCTGCCGACGGCGGACGTACCGGTGAACGGCAGCATGCTCGAGGCCTGGGGCGTCGAGATCGACGTCGTGGTCGAGGCCGCCCGGGCGAATCGCGCGGACGATGAGGCGGAGGTGCGCTCGTACGGCTCGGCTCTCGTGATCGAGGGCGTGCCGTTCGCGGCATCCGTCCTGCTGAACCCGGCGGCGCTGTCTCAGCTGGCGTCGAACGGCACGCCGGTGATCATCGTCCCGGAGCCCGGGATCGTCGTCGTCGGCTACGCCGAGGACGCGGATTCGCTGGCGTCGCTCGCGCGCGCGGCGGAGGAGTCGCTGTCGAAGTCGGGGAGGCCGGTCTCCGCCACCCCGCTGGTCCGCACCGCAGACGGCTGGGCGCCGTTCACCTGGCCGGAGGCCGTCGCCTCCGAGGCGGGGCGGCTGCGGCGTCGCTGGGACAACGTGCAGTACGCGGCGGCCCGATCGGTCGTGCAGGCCGGCTACGAGGCCGGGGGCCGGCGGGTGTTCGTGGCCGACCACGCGCTCGCCGAGGACGCCGAGGGGAACCGGATCACGTACGCAGCCCTCACCGGCCCGCTCATGCTCGTGCCCCGCGCCGACTACTACGTGCTCCAGGCGGACGACGGCCGCATGGCGCAGGTGCCGTTCGCCTCGGTGGAGGCGCGGCAGGACGTCCTCGTCCCGGCGCAGGGCGTCGTGCCCGAGTACTTCGTGGTCAACCGCTTCCCCGACGAGCTGATCTGAGAAAGCCGTGACTGCGACAGCGAACGACTGGGGTCGGCTCTGCGAACTCCTGGACGACGACGCCGAGCTCGCCGCCGAGGTGCGGCTCGCCGCCGACGATCCCGAGGAGTACTTCCGCCGGCACGAAGACCGACTCGCCGACCGCGGCATCGAGTCCCCTGACGAGACCGACCCGTGGCTGGCGCTGATCGACGGACTCGACGACGTCGGCGCCCTGGCGTACCTGGATTGGAAGGACACCGGGGCAGAGGTCGCGCAGGCTCTCGCCGGGGTTCCCCGGGTGGTCAGGGCGGGCATCGACCTCGACGCCGTCGAAGACATCGATGACCTCGAGGCCGCCGTGGCGCACGCCGATCGGCTGCTGGCGGGCAGCGGGCTGCGCGTGGTCTACCTGGAGGAGGACTCCGACGCGTACCCGCTCGTGGTGGTGCCGTCCGCGCACGCCGCGGAGATCATCGAGATCTCCGCGCGACTCGGGTACGAGGCGCGCACGTTCGGCTGACGCCCGAGACGACCGGCGGGCGCAGGTCAGCGGGCGGCGTCCGCGAGGTGCCGGGCGTTGTGCGCCAGCACCTTCACCATGATGCCGTGACGGCGGAGCTCGGCGACCGTGCGGGCTCCCTCCTCGGCATCCCGGCCCAGCGCCTGGATGTTCGCCACGACCAGGACGTCACCGGTCTTCAGGGTCGCGATGAGGCGCGCCAGGCGGTCGGACCAGCTCTCCAGGATCTCCGGGGCCGGATCCCGGAAGCCCTCGATCGGCACGCCGAAGCGGGTGAGGGCGTCACGCTGCTCCACCACCGACGGCATCCCCTCGCGGGCGACGACGAGGCCTACCAGGCGGGAGCCGTCGGGCCGGGCGGACCAGAAGTCGCGGTTCTTCTGCAGCTCGGTGAAGCACTTCGGGCACTCCGCGGCCGGGTGCGGCAGGTGCAGCGGGCTGGTCAGGGCGTCGTCGACCGACGCCGCGGCCTTCGTGGAATCCGTCGTCTCGCTCATCGCGCACCTCCTGCATCCATTCTGCCCTGCCCGGGGGTGCGCCGGTGACCGTGTCAGAGCAGGCCGAGCGCACGCACCGTGTCGCGCTCTTCGACGAGCTCGGCGACCGAGGCGTCGATGCGGGCCCGCGCCCAGTCGCTGAGCTCCAGTCCTTCGACGATGCGCCACTCGCCGCCTTCCGATGTGACGGGGAACGAGGAGATCAGGCCCTCGGGGACCCCGTACTCGCCGTGCGACACGACGCCGGCCGAGGTCCAGTCGTCCGTGCCCCGCACCCAGTCCCGCACGTGGTCGATCGTCGCGCTCGCCGCGGACGCCACCGACGACGACCCGCGCACCTGGATGATCTCGGCTCCGCGCTTGGCGACCCGCGGGATGAAGGTGCCCTCCAGCCACGCCGGCACGTCGCCGACGATCTGCTCCAGCGCCTCCACGACCGGCTTGCCGCCGACGGTGGCGTGCGAGACGTCCGGGAACTGCGTGGCGGAATGGTTGCCCCAGATGGGCACCCGGCGGACCGTGTCGACGGGCACCCCGAGTGTCAGCGCCAGTTGCGCGCGCGCCCGGTTCTCATCCAGGCGTGTGAGCGCCGTGAAGCGCTCCGCGGGAACCCCGTCGGCGGATGCCGCGGCGATCAGCGCGTTGGTGTTCGCCGGGTTGCCCACCACGGCGACCCGCACGCCCGGCGCCGCGTTCGCGGCGATCGCGGCACCCTGCGGGCCGAAGATGCCGCCGTTCGCGGCGAGCAGGTCTCCGCGCTCCATGCCGGGGCCGCGGGGCCGGGCGCCGACGAGCAGCGCGAGATCGCAGCCGTCGAAGCCGACCGCCGCGTCATCCGTCACCTCGACGTGCTCCAGCAGGCCGAACGCGCCGTCCTGCAGCTCGAGGGCCGCGCCTTCCGCCGCGGCGAGCCCCTGCGGGATCTCCAGCAGGCGCAGCCGGACCTTCTCGTCCGGGCCCAGCATGTCGCCGGCCGCGATGCGGAACAGCAGCGCGTATCCGATCTGTCCGCCGGCTCCGGTGAGGGTGATCGTGGTGCTCATGCCCTGAGCCTACGACCGCTGAGGCCGTCAGCGTCACCGATGCGCCTCCCGCACCGTGCGGCACGCGGAGTACCCTCGAGCCATGACGTTCAATCCGGATGCCGACATCTCGACCACCACGACCCGGCGCAGCGGTCGCGGCGCCGTGATCGCCGGCGCGGGTGGCGTCGGCGTGCTCGGCATCATCGCGCTCATCGCGGGCCCCCTTCTCGGCATCGACCTCACGCCGCTGCTCGGCGGCGTGAGCGATCCCGGCGGAGGCACCGGCACCGGCGCATCGGTGATCGAGGACTGCAAGACCGGACAGGATGCCAACGAGAACGTCGACTGCCGCATGGCCGGCGCGCAGGTCGCACTCGACGCGTTCTGGGCCGAGAACGTCGACGGCTATCGCGCGCCGCAGCTCACCGTCGTGGACGGCTCGACGCCGACGCAGTGCGGCACGGCATCCAACTCGGTCGGCCCGTTCTACTGCCCGCCCGAGGAGGGTGTGTACCTCGACCCGACGTTCTTCGACCTCATGCGACAGCAGTTCGGGGCATCCGCCGATGATCTGGCGCAGCTCTACATCGTGGGTCACGAGTGGGGCCACCACATCCAGAACATCACCGGCGTCATGGAGCGCCACCCGAACAACGGCACCGGCCCCGACAGCAACGGCGTGCGCATGGAGCTGCAGGCCGACTGCTACGCCGGTGCGTGGATCGGACGGATGACGGAGCAGACGGATGCCGACGGCGACCCGTACCTGCTGAAGCCGACCGAGGCGCAGCTGGACGACGCGCTGAACGCGGCGTTCACCGTCGGCGACGACCACATCCAGGAGCAGTCCGGCTTCGTCAACCCGGAGAGCTGGACGCACGGGTCGAGCGAGCAGCGCAAGTACTGGTTCGCGAACGGGTACCAGAACGGCCTCGGCGTCTGCGACACCTTCGCGGTCGCCGGCGACCAGCTGTAGTCCGCCGCTTCGGCGATTCCGGCGCCGGCGCGCTAGCGTGGAGCCAGTGATGTTGGCTGTGACCGGGGGATCGATGACGATGAATCTGGACGGGCTGTATCCGCCGATCGAGCCGTACGACGAGGGCGACCTCCTCGTGGGCGACGGCCACCGGATGCACTGGGAGGTCAGCGGCAACCCCGAGGGGAAGCCGGTCGTGTTCCTGCACGGCGGCCCCGGCAGCGGGACCTCGCCCTGGCAGCGGCGCTTCTTCGACCCGGACGTCTACCGGATCGTGCTGCTGGACCAGCGCGGCTGCGGCCGGAGCACCCCGCACGCGAGCGAACCGGACGCCGACCTCCGCTACATCACCACGGCGCACCTGATCGCCGACATCGAGCTGCTGCGCAAGAATCTCGGCATCGAGCGGTGGCAGGTCTTCGGCGGCTCCTGGGGGAGCGCCTTGGCCCTCGCCTACGCGCAGGCGCATCCGGATGTCGTCACCGAGCTCGTCCTGCGCGGCATCTTCACCCTGCGCCGCGAGGAGCTGGAGTGGTTCTACGAGGGCGGGGCGGCGGCGCTGTTCCCCGACCTCTGGGAGGACTTCATCGCGCCGATCCCCGTGCTCGAGCGCACGCGGATGATCGAGGCGTACCACCGGCGGCTGTTCGACCCGGATCCGGCGGTGCACGTGCCCGCCGCGATCGCCTGGTCGACCTGGGAGGCGTCGACGGTGACCCTGGAGCCGGATGCCGAGCAGATCGCCGCGATGTCCGATCCGCGCACGGCGACCGCGTTCGCCCGCATCGAGAACCACTTCTTCATCCACCGCGGCTGGTGGGAGGAGGGGCAGCTGATCGCCGGTGTCGACGCCGTCCGGCACATCCCGACCGTGATCATCCAGGGGCGTCATGATGTCTGCACGCCGATGATGACCGCGTGGGACCTCCATCGGGCCTGGCCGGAGGCCGAGTTCGTCGTGGTCGACGATGCCGGTCACTCGGCAGCGGAACCCGGCATCCAGCGCGCGCTGCGCGCCGCCACCGACCGCTTCGCCGGCTGAACGCCCGTCCGGCCCACTGTCCCACGTTCCCGTCGCACTTCGGCACAGTGCCGGCGGGCGTCACTGTGCCGAACTGCGACCGGAGCGGGAAGAGCGGCCGTCGACGCCGAGCGCAGGCGCGGCCGGGCGCCGGGGCGAGCGGGGCGGGGTCAGGCGCGCAGCGCCTTCAGCAGCGTCTGCGCGAGGCCGAGCATCCGGCCGTCGACGCGGAAGCGGGTGAGGCCCTCGCTCACCTCGGCGCCGGTGCGGGCGGAGACGAACCACGGCGGCTTCGGCAGGATCGTCAGCCGTCCGCCCCCGTTCGCCACGGGAAGCGATCGCGGGAACGGCCGGAAGGGGCCGCGGATCACCGAGCGCTCCACCCGATCGAGGAGCAGAGCGTTGTGCACCACGCCGATGCCGCTGCCGACGTCGTCGATCGTGCTGCCGGGGAAAGCGCCCCAGGTCATGGTCGGAGTGATGAAGCCGAAGGCCGTCCAGCCGTTGATCGCGATGGACCCATAGCGGAGGTTCGCGACGGCGCGCTCGAACCCGGTGCCGAGCGCGCGCTCCGTCGCCGGATCGATGAGCAGGTTCGCGCCCAGCGTGCCCTGCAGCTTCTCGTTCGCGTGGGCCACGGCGGCGTCGAGGAACTCCTGACCGGTGCCAGGCACGGTGACGACGCCCAGCACCGGCGCGAAGTATTCGGTGCGCTGCAGCGCCTCCGGATCTTCGCCGTGGCCGATCTCGACGAGCAGCCGGTCGCCGAGCACGAGAGCCTCGGGGTAGGCGTCCGCCGCCTGCTGCATCCGCGACGGTGATCCCGGATACCAGACCGGCCGCTCCGGGGCCTTCGCGTACGCGCGGCGGAGGGCGGCGCGGAAGGCATCCGCCTGCGCCCAGTCGGACGAGAGGATGACGACCTGGCCCGCGATGCAGTTGTGGCCGCCGTTCTGCAGGCGCATCGTGACGATGTGCTCCGCCTGGTAGGTGATGTCGGCATCCGTCCACTCGCCCGGTACGACGATGATCGGGGAGACCCCGCCCAGCTCGGCCGTGATCGGCTTCTTCAGCTGTGGGCGACCCTCCCGGCGGCGGCGCTTCGCCGCAGCTCCGGTGCCCCAGACGATCGCGTCGAAGGTCGCCGCGGAGCCCGTGATGTGCACGTGCGAGAGGCCGGGGTGTCCGGTGAGATAGGCGCCGGCCGCGGGCCCGCCGCGGACGATGCGCAGCAGCCCGATCTCGATGAGGGGAGCGAAGGCGCGCTTGTAGACGGGCACGAGGGCGTCCTGCGTGGGGTTGACCTTCAGCAGTGCGGTGCGGTTGTGCGCGAGCAGCTCGTACAGCACGTCGAGCACGGGGATCGAGGTGATGTTGCCGGCGCCGAGCACCAGGCCGACGCCGCCGGAGACCTGCGGGGTGCGCTGCGCGAGCCCGGCCCCGGCGCGCGCTCCGTTCGGGGTGACGCCCGGCTCGAGCCACACCTCGCCGGTGAAGCCGGAGAGCAGGAACCGGTCGATGCCGGTCAGGGGGAACGCGTGCACGCGGGTGCGGCCGCCGGGCGCCCGATCGATGCGGACGCCTTCGAGGGGATTGGTGCCGCTCGCGAGGCGGGAGACGGTCTCGATGTACGCGTCGAGGGCGCCCAGCACGCTGTACGGGCCGCTGAGCCATTCCTCGCCGCGAAGCGGATGCCGGCCCTCGAGGCTCTTCGACGCGGCGGCGGTCGTCGCCCAGTCCTCGGCCACGGCGGCCACGCTCGCACGCACGGCGCGAAGCAGCGTCGCGCGCTGGGCGAGGGTCAGCGCCGTCCACACCGACGTGCCGGCGTGCAGGTCGGCGACGGCAGCGTCGAGGCGCTCGCGCTCGCCGTCCCCGAGTCCCGAGACGGCGGACTTCTCCGCGGTCTTCACAGCGGAATGCGGCGTGGTCGCAGAAGTCATCGGCGTCTCCTCAGGCGGGTTCCCCAGCTTACGGTCTCAGGCCTGGTGAGACCCCGTCTCAGATCAGGGCGAGCTCGCGCAGCTTCGACTCGACGTCGGCGTTCGACGGCTCGACGTGGTGCGAGGCGTCCGGGTAGACGACGACGGGGATGTTCGTGCGGCCGGAGATCTCCTTGGCCACGTCCGCGGCGGCGGGGTCGGCCACGAGGTCGACGTACTCGTACTCGATGCCGAGCTCGTCGAGCTGCTTCTTGGTGCGGATGCAGTCGCGGCACCAGTCGGCGCCGAACATCGTGATCGTGGATGCTGCAGAGGTCATGCTTCCAGGGTAAAGGCCTCTGGCAGGGAGGGCGCCGAGTGCGAGGCGCCTTCCCTGCTCGTGGGCAGCCGTTTCCCGCTCACAACAAGCCATGGCACGATGGAGGCCGCAGCCGAGCGCACGCCGGAGAAGGGGAGCACGTGGGCACAGGGGTCACGGTCATCGTGCCGACGTACAACGAGCGCGACAACGTCGCGGAGCTCGTCGAACGCACCGCACGCGCGCTCGCCGCGTGGGACGCCGAGATCCTCTTCATCGACGACAGCAGCGACGACACGGCGGCCGAGGTCGAGCGCGTCGCCGCCGATGCCGCGCTCCCCGTCCGCGTCATCCACCGCACGGCCAACACGGGAGGGCTCGGCGGGGCCGTGGTCGTCGGGCTCCAGGCCGCGGCATCCGATCTGTGCATCGTGATGGACGGCGACCTGCAGCATCCCCCCGAGCTGCTCCCCGCCCTCCTCGCGAGGCACGAGGAGGGCGGCGCAGACGTCGTCGCGGCGTCCCGTTACATCGGCGGCGGCGACACCAGCGGGCTCGGCACCGCGGTGCGATTCGGCGTCTCCCGGGCCGCCACCTGGCTCACCCGCGCCATGTTCCCCATCCGGCTGGCCCGCAGCACCGACCCGATGACCGGCTTCTTCCTCGTCGACCGCACGCGCCTCGACATCGACGTCCTGAAGCCGCAGGGGTTCAAGATCCTCCTCGAGATCCTCGCCCGCACCGACCTGCGCGTCGCCGAGGTGCCGATGGCGTTCGCCGAGCGCCGGCACGGCACGTCGAAGGCGAGCCTGCGGCAGGGCGCAACCTTCGTGGCGCATCTCGGCCGCCTGCGTTTCGGCAAGATGTCGCTGTTCGCCCTGATCGGCGCGGTCGGCGCCGTCGCGAACCTCGGCATCATGTGGCTGCTGACGACCTTGGGGGTTCCCTACATCTGGGCGGCGATCATCGGCGCCGAGGTCACGATCGTGGGGAACTTCCTCCTCCAGGAGCGCTTCGTGTTCGCCGACATGCGCACCGACGCCCGCGCGCTCGGCACCCGATTCCTGACGTCCTTCGCGTTCAACAACGTCGAGGCGGCCCTGCGCATCCCGGTGATGGCGCTGATGGTGGAGACCTGGCACATCTCCAGCGTGCTCGCCACCGGCCTGTCGCTCGTCGTGGCGTTCTTCGCGCGGTTCCTGTTCCACTCGCTGGTCGTCTACGCGCCGCGCGGGCGCCGCAGGACGGATGCCGAGGGCGAGCCCTCGACCGACACCGCGGCGCGGCGCGTGCTGCGCGCCATCGACGCCGAGGCGATGCGCCCGGGGGAGCTCTAGGCGTCGACGCCTTCCGCGGCGAGGTAGGCGTCGAGGGCCTCTCCGCCTTCGGACGGCTGCCAGCCCGTCGCGATGATCTTCGTGAGATCCAGCACGCTGTTCCGCGGTCGCGGCGCGATCGGTCCCGGCTGCCCGGCGAAGTACTCGGCCGTGGTCACGTCGGTCACCTGTGCGTCGTCGTGCCCGGTGCCGCGGTACACCGCGCGGGCGATGTCGGCCCAGGATTGCGGGGCGCCGGCGCCGGTGACGTTGTACACGCCGAAAGGCGCCCCCGTGCGGAGCAGGTGCAGGATGGCCGCCGCGAGGTCGGAGGCGAAGGTGAGCCGCCCGACCTGGTCGCCGACGACGCGAGGGGAGACGCCGCGGTCGGCGAGCGACGCCATGGTGCGCACGAAGTTGCGCCCGTCGCCGATCACCCACGACGTCCTCACGACGTAGTGCCTCGGAACGGCGGAGACGACAGCGTCGGCAGCCGCCTTGGTCTGGCCGTAGACGCCGAGCGGGGTCACCGGGGCGGTCTCCGTGTAGGGCGCCTCCTGGGTGCCGTCGAAGACGTAGTCGCTGGAGACGTGCACGAGGGTGATGCGGTTCTCGGCCGCGATCCGGGCGAGGCTCGCGACGCCGGTCGTGTTCGCGGCCCAGGCCTCGGCGCGTCCCTCCGGGGTCTCCGCCGCGTCGACGGCCGTGTAGGCTGCGGCGTTGATGATCGTGTCGTAGTCGCGCCAGCGGCGGGCCCCGGCGAGGTCGGCGGCGCGCAGGTCCAGGTCCTCCCTGGTGGCGTACTCGACATGCGCGGCGTCGCCGAGTCGATTGCGCAGTGCGCGGCCGAGCTGCCCGGACGCACCGAGCACCAGCGTCTTCCTCGGCGTGATCGGGGCGACGTCCGCGAGTCGCGGGTGCTCCCTGTCCTTGTCGGAGATGATCGCCTCGTCGATCGGGATCGGCCAGTTGATCCCGGCGGTCTCGTCGGCCAGGTTCAGGAACGTGTAATCGGCGTCCGGAGACCAGTGGTCGTTCACGAGGTAGACGTACGCCGTGCCCGCCTCCAGCGTCTGGTACGAGTTGCCCACACCTCGCGGCACGAAGATCGCGCGCGACGGATCGAGCTCCGCGGTGAACACCGTGCCGAACGTCTCGCCCTCACGCAGGTCGACCCAGGCGCCGAAGATCCTCCCGGTGGCGACCGAGACCCATTTGTCCCAGGGTTCGGCGTGGATGCCGCGAGTCGTTCCCCGCTCATCGTTGAACGCGACGCTGTTCTGCACAGGACCGAAGTCGGGGAGTCCTTCGGCGACCATCTTCTCGCGCTGCCAGTTCTCCTTGAACCAGCCGCGGGAGTCGCCGTGCACCGGCAGCTCGGCGAGGAGCAGCCCCGGGATCGGCGTCTCCGTGACGCTGAGCGCCTTGCCGAACTCGGTCATCACTGGCCCCTCGCGGCGTAGAAGGACTCGGTGGCGTCCTTCGACGGCGCCCACCAGTCCTCGTTGTCGCGGTACCAGGCGATCGTCGCGGCGAGGCCCGCGGCGAAGTCGCCGTATCGCGGCGCCCATCCCAGCTCGGTGCGGAGCTTGGTGGAGTCGATCGCGTAGCGGAGGTCGTGCCCAGCGCGGTCGGCCACGAGGTCGTAGGCGTCGGCCGGCTGCCCCATCTCCGCGAGGATGAGCTCGACGACCGATCGGTTGTCCCGCTCGCCGTCCGCGCCGATCAGGTATGTCTCGCCGATGACGCCCTTCTCGAGGATCGCCAGCACGGCCGAGGAATGGTCGTCGGCATGGATCCAGTCGCGGACGTTGCGTCCGGCGCCGTAGAGCTTCGGGCGGATGCCGCGGAGCACGTTCGTGATCTGGCGGGGGATGAACTTCTCCACGTGCTGATACGGGCCGTAGTTGTTCGAGCAGTTCGAGATCGTGGCATGCACGCCGAAGGAGCGCACCCAGGCGCGGACCAGCAGGTCGCTTCCGGCCTTGGTGGACGAGTACGGCGAGGACGGGTTGTAGGGCGTCGACTCGGTGAAGCGCTGCGGATCATCGAGCTCCAGGTCTCCGTAGACCTCGTCGGTGGAGATGTGGTGGAAGCGGCGCTGGTGCCGTCGCGCTGCTTCCAGCAGCGTGTACGTGCCCACGATGTTCGTGTCGAGGAAGGGGCGCGGGTCGTGCAGTGAATTGTCGTTGTGGGACTCCGCGGCATAGTGCACGACCGCGTCGACCTCGGCGAACAGGGAGTCGACCAGCTCGGCGTCGGCGATGTCACCCTGGACGAAGCGCACGCGATCGTCGGGCAGCCCGGCCAGCGACGCCCGGTTGCCCGCATAGGTGAGCTTGTCGAGGACCGTCACGTGCGCGTCGGTGTTCTCGATCACGTGATGCACGAAGTTGGAGCCGATGAAGCCCGCACCGCCGGTGACCAGCAGGCGCGTCATCGGAGCCCCCTGGTCAGCAGATCGAGAAGGTAGGCGCCGTAGCCGGACTTCACGAGCGTCTCGGCGCGCGCCTGCAGCTCGGCGTCGTTCAGGAAGCCCTGACGCCAGGCGACCTCCTCGGGCACGCCGATCTTCATCCCCGTGCGTCGCTCCATCGTGCGCACGTAGTCGGCGGCATCCGTCATCTGATCGAAGGTCCCCGTGTCGAGCCAGGCGGTCCCGCGGGGAAGCACCTCGACCTGCAGCCGGCCGCGCCGGAGGTACTCGAGGTTCACGTCGGTGATCTCGTACTCGCCGCGCGCGCTGGGTTCCAGAGCGGCGGCGATCTCCAGCACGTCGTTGTCGTAGAAGTAGAGACCGGGGACGGCGTAATTGCTGGTGGGGTTCCGCGGTTTCTCCTCGAGGGACAGCACCCGCCCCGCATCGTCGAAGGACACCACTCCGTACGCCTGCGGCTCCGCCACCCAGTACGCGAAGATCGAGCCGCCCTCGATGTCGGCGAAGCGCTTGAGCTGCGTGCCGAGACCGGGGCCGTAGAGCAGATTGTCGCCGAGGACGAGGGCCACGCTGTCGTCGCCGACGAAGTCCGCGCCGATGGTGAACGCCTGGGCGAGGCCGTCAGGGGAAGGCTGCTGCGCGAACGAGAGGCGGATGCCGAACTGCGAGCCGTCGCCGAGGAGCCGCTCGAAGTGCGCGGCGTCGTGAGGGGTGGTGATCACGAGGATGTCGCGGATGCCGGCCAGCATCAGCGTCGACAGCGGGTAGTAGATCATCGGCTTGTCGTAGACCGGGATGAGCTGCTTCGACACGCCCAGCGTGATCGGGTGCAGTCGCGATCCCGATCCCCCGGCGAGAATGATCCCCTTCACAGACACCAGAGTGGCACAGCTGGAGCGTTACCGGTGCGCCCGCTCCCGCACTAGCCTGTTGCGGTGACCGATATGACCACGCCCCGCTTCCGGCTCGCCAGGATGCTGCCGCGCGACCCGGCCCAGACGCACCGCACCGCCAGCACTCTCGAGCTCTTCTTCGATCTGGTGTTCGTCGTCGCCGTGAGCACCGCGGCCGTGCAGCTGCACCACGCGATGAGCCACGGCGATTTCGTCCACGGCATCACGTCCTACGCGATGGTGTTCTTCGCGATCTGGTGGGCGTGGATGAACTTCACCTGGTTCGCGACCTCGTTCGACACCGACGACTGGCTCTACCGGGTGACGACGATCGTGCAGATGGGCGGCGTGCTGATCCTCGCGGCCGGCATTCCTGCGGCGTTCCACGGAGACTTCACGGTGCCGGTGATCGGCTACGTCGTGATGCGCATCGCGATGATCACGCAGTGGTTGCGTGCGAGCCGGTCAGCAGGGCCCGAACTGCGCACGGCCACGATCCGGTACGCCGGGGGCATCGCGGCGGTGCAGGTGCTCTGGGTCCTGTTCCTCCTGATCCCCGCCGGTCCGCTCCAGCTCGTCGCTTTCGTGGTCTTCGCGCTGATCGAGATCGGCGTCCCGGTGTTCGCGGAGTTCAGGCACCAGACGCCGTGGCATCCGCATCACATCACCGAGCGGTACGGCCTGTTCACACTCATCGTGCTCGGCGAGAGCCTGCTCGCCTCGGCCAATGCGATCATCGGGGCCCTCGACAAGGTCGACGCGCTGGGCCCGCTCATCGCGATCGCCGTGCTCACCCTCGTGGTCACCGCGTCTCTGTGGTGGATCTACTTCTGGCCGCCGCACCACAGGGCGATCACGACGTTCGGCCGCTCGCTGCGCTACGGCTACACGCACTACCTCGTGTTCGCCGCGGCCGCGGCGTTCTCGGCCGGCATCGAGGTGGAGATCGACGTCCTCACCCACGAGAGCCACCTCACGACCCTCCAGGCCTCCCTCACCGTGTCGATCCCGATCGCGCTCTTCCTGATCGGGATCTGGTGGATCGGGATCCGCGACAACGCCGACCGCGTCGTGAACACCGTGGTGCCGCTCGGCGCTCTGCTCGTGCTGCTCGACCCGATTCTGCCGATCCCGATCGCGATCACCGCGGCCGTGATGGTGGCGATCGTCGTCGTGCTCGTCATCCGGCCGCCGGTGCCCCGCGACTCGCTCTCGACCTCGGGGAAGGCTTCATAGTCTCCGCATAGGCGGGGCATGGTCCACTGATCGCCTCCTCCGGAACCATGGGCTTCACCCATCACCCCGAGCCGTTCCCGAGAGGAGCACGATCATGACCCGCATCCCCGAGCCGATCCGCACACCCGACGGACCCGCCTATGAGGGTCGTCTCCTCGATCGCCCAGACGAGGAGGTCGTCGACCAGGGCGCGGCGTTCGATCTGCGCACCCTCATCTCCCGACGGAGCGTTCTCGGACTGGCCGGGCTCGGTGCGGGGGCCGTCGTCCTCGCGGCCTGCGCACCTGCGGCGTCCGGTGGCGGAGCGACGGCCACCCCGACGACGGACTCCGGCAGCGGCACCGCGGCCGGCACCGCGGAGATCCCCGACGAGACCGCAGGGCCCTATCCGGGTGACGGGTCGAACGGCCCGGACATCCTCGAGCAGGCCGGCATCGTGCGGCAGGACATCCGTTCGTCGATCGACGGCACTGCCACCGCCGAGGGCGTGCCGCTCACCTTCGAGCTGCAGATCCTCGACCTCGCGAACGGCGGCGTCCCGTTCGAGGGCGTGGCGGTCTACGCCTGGCACTGCACGGCACAGGGGGAGTACTCGATGTACTCGCCGGGGCTGGAGGACGTCACCTATCTGCGTGGCGTGCAGGTGGCGGATGCCGAGGGTCGAGTCTCGTTCATGTCGATCTTCCCCGGCTGCTACTCGGGCCGCTGGCCGCACATCCACTTCGAGGTGTACCCCGGGGCCGACGCGATCACCGATGCCGAGAACGCGATCGCGACCTCGCAGCTGGCGCTCCCCGAGGCGAGCTGCGCCGAGGTGTACGCCGGCTCCGGGTACGCCGGCAGCTCCGGCAACCTCGCTCAGGTGACTCTGGCTGGCGACAACGTCTTCGGCGACGACGCGGGCGCCTCGCAGCTCGCGACGATCACGGGGAACACCGCCGACGGCTACTCCGCGACCCTCGTGGTCGGGGTGGACACGGCGACGCCGCCGGCGAACTGAGCGGGGCGCATGCGGCCCGAGCGCTCCTGCGGGAGGGGCGTCTCGGGTCGCCGTCGTCGACTCTGCTACACTGGTGATGCAACGTGTGTGCTGTGCCCCTCTCGGCCGCCACGTCGCCACTGATCAGGGCCCATTCCGGACCGCGTGCATCGACGCGCGCGGCATCCGCCCTCGATCGCACGTCTTGCGAGGCGCGCCGAAGCGCGCCCGCCCCACAGCAATGAGCATCACCATGAGCACCACCACCTATCCCCCGTTCGATCCGCTGACCTGGAAGCAGGCAGACGCCGATGTGCACGTCGCCACGCGCGACGGCGAGTTCGCCGGTTTCGTCGAGTTCGACGGCACCGCCCACCTCGTCCATGACCATCAGGGCGCCGAGGTCGGCGCCTTCCCGACCCTCGACGACGCCTTCCGTGCGCTCGAGGGCTCGCAGGAGCCGGCGCGCCGCGCGTCCCTGTTCCCGCTGAGCCTGCCGCGCGTCCTGCGCCGCCGGCCCCGCCGCGCCCGCGCCTGATCCGGGTTCGCGCGGCCCCGTCGAGGCTGTCGGAACCCCGGATCGTATGCCTTCCCGCGTATGCGGGGAGGGTTACCCTGAGGAGAGCGAACGGCATCCGCCCTTGGCTTCCGCAGCTCAAGGGCTCCCGATCGGCAGGAGAGCACCATCTCCATCTCAGAGGTCGAAACGACCACCACGCTCGGGCCTGTGCGCCAGACCTACTCCGGCAACGCGGAGTTCCCGCCGATGGCGCAGGCCTACAAGCAGGTCTCGCAGGTCGTCAAGGAGACCGGGCTGCTGCGTCGCGCCACCTGGTTCTACATCCTCGTCGGCTCGGGCATCGTGCTCGCGCTCGGCGGGGCGGTCACCGGCTTCATCCTCCTCGGCGACAGCTGGTTCCAGCTGCTCATCGCCGGTGCCCTCGGCATCATCTTCACGCAGATCGCGTTCCTCTCCCACGAGGCCGCCCACCGTCAGATCCTGACCTCCGGCCCGGCCAACTTCAAGCTCGCCCGCATCCTCGCCGGCAGCATCGGCATGAGCTACTCCTGGTGGGACTCCAAGCACACCAAGCATCACGGCAACCCGAACCAGGTCGGCAAGGACCCGGACATCGAGGTCGACACGATCTCGTTCCTCGAGGAGGACGCGGCGAAGTCCCGCGGCCTGATCCGCCTGATCACCCGCAGGCAGGGATGGCTGTTCTTCCCCCTCCTCACCCTCGAGGGCCTGAACCTGCACTACATCGGCCTGAAGCACCTGCTGACGAAGAGGAACGTCAAGGGCCGCTGGACCGAGCTCGGCATCATCGCGCTCCGCTTCGCGATCATCCTCGTCCCCGTCTTCCTCCTGCTGCCCCTCGGGATGGCGTTCGCCTTCATGGGCGTGCAGCTCGCCGTGTTCGGCGTGTACATGGGCGCTTCCTTCGCGCCGAACCACAAGGGCATGCCGATCATCGACCCGAACGCCCGCCTGGACTTCTTCTCGAAGCAGGTGCGCACCTCGCGCAACATCCGCGGTGGCTGGTGGGCGACGACGCTCATGGGCGGACTGAACTACCAGGTCGAGCACCACCTGTTCCCGAACATGCCCCGACCGCACCTCTCGAAGGCCCGCGAGATCGTCCGCGACTACTGCGCGGCGAACGACGTGCCGTACACCGAGACCAGCCTCGGCCGCTCCTACGCGATCGTGATCGAGTACCTCAACCGCGTCGGTCTCGCCGCCGGCGCCGACCCCTTCGACTGCCCCGCCGCGGCGCGGTTCGTGCGCGCATAGCCGACGACGTCACTCATATACGTCGGCGGGCCATTCGGGCGGGATGCCGCCGTCCGGCGTCGCCGGAACGACGCCCTGCCAAGGGGTGACGATCTCCCACCCCGAAGATGCGTCGCGCAGAAACAACACCAGCGGCTCTGTGCCCTGCAGGCGAGACATCGTGTCGCCGGGGTCGTCGCAACTGCGCGGGAGCGAGGTGACGACCAGTTCGTGTTCGCCCTTGCCCTCGAGCCAGGTGTCGGCCTCGACGTTCCAGGTCGTCGCTGTCATCCCCATGTAAGTCGTGGTCCCGGCCTGGCCGGAGATCCGTCCGACGACGACGGCATCGGCCTCCTCGGCAGCATCCGCCGGAGTCTCGAAGGCGATCCAGTCGATGCAGGTGTGCGTCGTCACTCCGAGCGTGCTCGAGCATCCGGAGAGCATGAGCGTTGCGCACGCGAGACCGAGGGCGAGACCACGCCGGTTCCGGTTCATGACGCGATCATCGCACGCTCCCCGCCGCAACTCCGGAGAAACCCGTTCGTCGCGCGCTGTCCGGCGGTTTCCGCGCGTGACCGCCCCGGATCTCCGGAGTCATGGCGACGGCCGCGCTGCGAATCACCGCCCGCACACAGCGGAGGGGCGTGAGCGGGAGAACCCGCACACGCCCCTCCGGCGTCTGAAGTCGCTCAGCGCGAGGTCGGCTCCTCGGCTTCGACGACGTCGATGGTGATCTTGCCCTCGATGGTGGCGGTCTCGTCGTCGAGGAGCTCGTCCTCGAGGACCTCGTCGCCGAGGAACACGTCTGCGGGGTCCGGTTCGATGATCTCCGCCTCGAACGTCTCGGCCTCGATGACCTCGTCGGTCTCCGCATCCGCTGCGGCATCCGTCTGATCCGCCGTCTCAGCGGTCACCGTCGCGACGGACGGGATGGCGACGTCGGACTCGGATGCCTCGTCGGTGAAGATGCCCTCGGGCCGGATGAGCTCGCGCACCTCGGCCATGAAGCTGGCGAGCTGCTGCTGCTGCCAGCGCAGCTTGCGGGCGTGGTCCTCGGCGTCGCGCAGCACGTTCGACGTGTGGCCGGTCACCGAGTCGACGATCTTCTGCGCCTTGACGCGGGCGCGGTCGAGCGTGTCGCGGGCGCGCACCTGGGCGTCCGCCTCGATCGCGGCGGCCTGCGAGCGCATCAGGCGCTCGTAGTCGTCGGCCTTCGCGGAGATGCGCTGGGCGTGATCCAGCGAGGCGGCGACCTGCTCGTTGGCGTCGGTCGTGATGCGCTCGGCGTGCGCGACGGCCTGGTTGTGCAGCACCAGGAACTCCTGCTGCGCGTCGTCCTGGCGGCGCGTCAGGGTCTCCTCGAACTCGAGCACCCGGGCGTTCATCTCGCGGACGTCCCGCTCGGCGTCCGCCCGCAGCTGAGCCGTCTCGCGGGTGACCAGCGATCGGAGGGCGGCGGCGCCCTTCTCGGCCTCGGTGCGGATCGCGGTGGCCTCCTGCGACGCCTGGTGCACCTTTTCGGCGGCGTGCGCAGCCTCTCGCTCGACGGTCGCCTGGTGGGCGGTGTACTCGGTGTCGATCTTCAGGCGGATCTGGTCGGCGTCGTGCTGCGCCTGAGAGATGATGCGGGCAGCGTCGGCCTCCGCCTCGGCGCGCTGCGCGGTGACCTCCTCACGGGCCGCGGCCATGAGCCGGTCTGCCTGAACGGCGGCGTTCTGGATGAGGACGTTCGCCTGCTCCTCGGCGACGCGCAGGATGGCCTCGAACTGCTCGCGCGAGGGGGCGTCCTGGCCCTCGGCGCGCGGGGTGTCGACGAGCTCGTTGGTGAGCGTGGAGACCTGCTGCTCGGCATCCGCCGCCCTGGCCTTCGCGGCGGTCAGCTGGGCCTCGAGCGCCTCGCGGGTGGCGCGCTCCTCGGAGCGCACCGACTCGAGCGCCGAGTCCAGGGCGTCCTCGTGGCGCACCTCGGCGTCGGCGAGGTCCGCCTTCAGCTGCTGCAGCTGGTTGCGCAGGGAGCTCAGCGCGGAGTCGACCTCGGCCTTGTCGTAGCCGCGGAACGCCTGCGTGAACGTGGAGGGGGACTGCTCGCGGGGCGCCTCTTCGATCAGCTTGTCGAAGAAGTCGGGAGCGCGGTCGTCGCCGGCAGTGGAGTCGGTCATGGTCAGCCTTTCTGGCAGGGCCGTGGCGCAGGTGGGGAGGCGCAGGCCGAAGGAGGAGGGAGCGCAGCCGCGACGAAGGCTGGTTCGTGCGGTGGCGCAGGCTCCAGCCTAGCTTCGCAGGCTGGGAGTTGCAGGGGCGGTTCGCGGGGAGATCGCCGGGGTCACTCGTCCTCGGCGCGCCCCCACACCGCCGGCCGGCCGCCGTCGGAGCGGAACCCGTTGCGCACGCCCTCGGCGACCGAGATCTCGCGGGCTCCTGCCTCGGAGGCGACGCGATCGCGGAGGTCCTTCCAGAACCGCGCGCCCTTCGGCATCCCGAGGTGCTCGCGCGACTGCTCGATCTGCAGGCGGGTGCCGTCAGGGTCGGGGGCCAGCCGGGCGATCGCGTCGTCCTCCTCGACGAAGCGGATGCCGTAGCCGCGGTCCCCGAGCACCGTGAACTTCCGCGGCTGCCGCCGGACGACCTCGTCGACGATCTCTCGTGCGACGGATGCCGGAGCGTGGATCACGATCGTCGTACCGAGCTCGTGGAGCGTTCGCTCACGCTCCCGATCCTCGAACCTCCTCCCGGTGCGGGAGCCTGCGGCGCGAGTGGAACGGCCGATCCAGCGGGGCATGAGGATCGCGATGATGACGATGGCGATGATGATCGCGAAGAAGATCAGCGGGTTGTCCACGGATCCAACCTACGGTCGGCGGGGCCCTGTGCTGCGCCGCGCCTCCCACCCCGGCCACTCCCGTGCGTCGATCACGCAGAAGCGGTTCCCTTCGGGATCCTCCATGATCACGTAGTCGGCGTCGGCCGGTCGCCGGTCCCAGTGCACCTCGGCGGCACCGAGCGCCGTCAGCCGCCGGACCTCAGCCTGTTGGTCCTCTGCGTAGAGGTCCAGGTGGATGCGCGGGGGCAGGACGCGCTCGGACGGCATGACGTCGAGCGAGATCTGCGTTCCCCTGCCGTCCAGCGGCTGCAGGACGACGAAGTCCTCCTGCATCGGCTCGCGGGGCTCGTAGTGCAGCGCGGACGTCCAGAACGCGATCTGCCGCTGCAGATCGCGGACGCGGATGACGATGGAGCCGACGATGAGCATCCCCCGACGTTAGGTCGGTGGAGGCCGAGGTGCAACGGGGTGGTGGCGGTCAGCCCAGCAGCATCATGATGCCGACCAGCACCGGAAGGCATCCGATGGTTGTGAGGAACACGCTGTCACGTGAGATCGTCTCGCCGACGTCGTAGCGCTGGGAGTAGTTGAAGACGTTCTGCGCGGTGGGGAGCGCGGCGAGCACGACGACGATCAGCACCTCGGCATCCGACAGGCCGAAGACGAACTCCGCGACCGCCCAGGCGATCGTCGGCATGACGAGGAGCTTCAGGGCCGTGGCGAGGATGACGTCGCGGCGGTGTCCCCGCGTGCCCAGCACACGCTGCCCGTGCAGGGAGATGCCGTAGCTGATCAGCAGCACCGGTACGGCGGCGTCGGCGATGAGCTGCGCCGGGTCCATGATGAGCGCGGGCACCGGGATCTCGAACACCGAGACGAGCGTGCCCAGGAGCGACCCGATGATGATCGGGTTCGTCGCCGTGCGCGTGAGCGTGCGGCGCAGCGAGACCCGGTCGCTCGTCACCGCGTCGAGGATCGTCAGCGAGATCGGGGTGAACACGAGCAGCTGCATGAGGATGACCGGCGCCGGGTAGGCGGCGCTGCCCAGCAGGTACAGGGAGAGCGGGATGCCGATGTTGTTCGAGTTCACCTGTCCCGCGGACAGCGCCCCGATCACGGTCTCGCCGATCGAGCGCTTCCACCCGTAGCGGGCGATCAGCGCGTACGCCGCGATGACGGCGACCGCCGCGATCGCCGAGACCGGGAGCAGTGCGGAGAACAGCATCTTCGCGTCGGCGTGCGCAAGCACCGTGAAGAGGAGGAACGGCGAGAGGACGAAGAAGATGAGCCGCCCCAGCACGTGCCGCGCGTGCGGGCCGAGCAGGTCGATGCGCCCGATGATCCAGCCCACCGCGATCGCGACCGCCACGACGGCGAATCCGGTGAGGGTCTCGAGCATGGTTCGAGCGTATCGAGGGGACCGTGCCGCACTGATACGGTGGCGCCGATGCGTAATACGACTGCCAGCTCGCGGAGGATCGGGCCGACCTGGGCCACGGTGCGTTCGCGGCTCCGTCGCGCCGGCGTCGGGGCGGCGCTGGCCGTCGCGCTCGGCGCTGCGGCGCTGGTCCCCGTGGTCTCGGATCCCTCCCCGGCCACGGCGGCCACGGACGGGCAGATGATCGTCCCCATATCGGGGACCATCACGTCGAGGGTGGGAGACGGATGCTACGGCAACGTCCGCCCCTCTCACCAGGGCATCGACATCGCCGGTGATGGCGGGCAGCCGATCCGCGCGGCGTACGACGGGGTGATCAAGACGCGTTCCGTGAACTCCGGATACGGGTACTTCACCGACGTCGAGCACGCGGGCGGCTACGTCACCCGCTACGCGCACATGGCCGCCCCCGGCACGTACGCACCCGGGACGCGGGTGGAGCGCGGGCAGTCCATCGGCGCGGTCGGCAAGACGGGGAACGCGACGGCGTTCCACCTGCACTTCGAGGTGTGGCGCAACGGTTCGGTGTACGCGGCGATCAACGACGGCTTCACGTGCCTCACGCGCGTCACGAGCGGCACGGTGATCCCGACGTCCTTCCCGGGTCTCGGAACAGGCGTCCCGGCGAAGCCGCTGATCGCCGATTACAACGGAGACGGCAGGAGCGACCTCCTCGTGGTCGCGGCCGACAGCGACCTCCAGATCTTCCCGGGGGCGGCTGGCGGCGGTTTCGGGGCTGCCGAGATCATCACCTCGGCGTGGGGCGCCAAACGCCATCTCACCCACGCGGACCTCGACGCCGACGGTCATGCGGACATGCTCGTCGTTCGCAGCGACGGAGCCCTCGAGCTGTACTCGGGGAGCGGAGGTCGCGGTTTCGACGGTCACGACATCATCGGCACCGGCTGGTACGACCTGCGCCAGGTCGCCTCGGGCGCCGACTACTCCGGCGACGGACGGCACGACCTCCTCGCGGTGACGCCATCCGGGACTCTGCTCATCCACCGTTTCGATGGCTCAGGCCTCGCCGGCTCCCTCACAGCCGGGAGCGGATGGCAGGTGATGCGGCATATCGTCGGGGGCGATTTCAACGGCGACGGCCGCGGAGACGTCATGGCCGTCGACGACGCAGGGAGCCTCTACTTCTATCCCGGGACCGGAACGGCCTTCGGGGATCGGCGGCGGATCGGCCCCGGCTGGTCGACCTTCGCAGGGCTCACCGGAGGGGTGGACTACTCCGGCGACGGCCGTGCCGACCTGATCGCCGTCACGACATCGGGAGAACTCCTCGTCTACCCCGGTGACGGAGCGGGCGGCTTCTCGGCGCCTCGCAGCGTGGGCTCGATCCCGACGGGCTCCATCCTGCTGGAATGAGCTCGAGGCCACTCCTGCCGGCGGCGCAGATCTCAGCCGTCGCCCATGATCGTTCGGGGCAAAAGCAAAACCCCCGCGATGTAGAAGCTACGCGAGGGTTTCTGGGCTGATTGTAATGATCAGCCTTGTGGCTCCGACGGGCGTCGATCCCGTGACCTCACGATTTTCAGTCGTGCGCTCTACCAACTGAGCTACAGAGCCGTGCGACCGGCGAACCTGTCGCATCCAGACGAAAGGCCTTCTCGAAAGAAGGCCCGTCGCTTAGAGCGACCCTGACGGGACTTGAACCCGCGACCTCCGCCGTGACAGGGCGGCACGCTAACCAACTGCGCTACAGGGCCATACTTGTTTTCAATTGTATCGGATTGGGTGACCCCAACGGGATTCGAACCCGTGCTACCGCCGTGAAAGGGCGGCGTCCTAGGCCGCTAAACGATGGGGCCGAAGGTCTGTCCCGGAGGACTTCCTTGCCGACGCTCAAGCATAAGGGATGAATCACGCAAATCGCGAATCGAGGGCGAGTCCTCTTCCGCCCGGGCGTGTTCCGGAGGACTATGGGAGAAGTTCGCCGTGCCGCGCATCCGTCCCCAGCCCTGTTGCGGATGTGAAAGATGTTGTTACTGTGGCATGTGTGAAACCGGCGGAAGGGGCCGCGTGAACAAGAAGCCATCCATCGCGGATGCTGCAGAGGCGGCATCCGCCGACTGCGGTTGCGCGCCCACGCCCGCCGAGAGCCGGGCGTTCTGGAAGAACACCACCCTGACCCGTCGCAGTGCTTTGGGCCTCGGTGCCCTCAGCGTCGCCGCGCTCAGCGCCTTCGGCATCACCTCCGGCGTCTCCGCCGCCTACGCCGCGTCGTACCCGAGCTGGGACGACGTGCAGGCCGCCATGAACAACCAGGCCGCCAAGGCTGCCGAGGTCTCCCGTATCGAGGGGCTCATCGCGTCCCTCACCCAGAAGGTCTCCGAGACGCAGGCGGCGGCGAAGGTCGCCTCCGACGAGTTCTACGTCGCCCAGCAGGAGTACTTCGACGCGATCGCCGAGGCCGAGGCCCTGCAGGCGCAGGCCGACGCGCAGGCCGTGGTCGCCGACGACGCGATCCGCAAGGCCGGACAGGTGGCCGCCCAGCTCTACCGCAACGGCGGCGACGACACCGCCCTCGAGCTGTTCTTCGCGGGCTCCGCCGACAACGCCGACGAGCTGCTCTCGCGCCTCGGCTCGATGGACAAGCTGTACCAGTACAACCAGACGGTGTACGACAACGCCGTCGCGGCCCGCGACAGCGCACAGTCGCTCAGCGACCAGGCCGTCGTCGCCCGCAACGAGCGCGACCGGCTGCAGCAGGTCGCCGAGCAGAAGATGATCGCGGCGCAGGCCGCGGCGGATGCCGCGCAGGCGGCGCTCGACGAGCAGACCGCGAACCTCGCCACCATGCAGGCGCAGCTCGCCGCGCTCAAGGACGCCACGGCGACCACCATCGCCGGCTACAAGGCGGGTGTCGAGGCGGAGGCGAAGGCGCGTCGCGAGCGCGAAGCCGCGGAGGCCGCGGCCGCCGCCGGCGGCAACAGCGGCGGTGGCGGCTCCCAGGGCAGCGGCGGCTGGTGCCGGCCGCACGGCGGCTACCGCAGTGCCGGCTACGGTCCTCGCCCTGCTCCCTGCAGCGGATGCTCCACCTATCACCGGGGTGTCGACCTCGCGAACGGCTGCGGTGCCGCGATCTATGCGGCGCAGTCGGGCACGGTGGACTACGCCTGGGAGAACGGCGGCTACGGCAACTACGTACGCATCCAGCACGGCGGCGGCGTCGCCACCGGCTATGCGCACATCAAGCCGGGGGGCTTCGCTGTGCGCAGCGGCGACTGGGTGAACGCCGGCCAGGTCATCGCCTACGCCGGCAACACGGGTGCGTCGGCCGGATGTCACCTGCACTTCGAGGTGTACATCAACGGCGCCCCGGTCAACCCGTCGAACTTCATGTCCGCCCGTGGCGTGAGCATCTGAGCATCCGCTTCTGACATCGAGAAGACCCCCGGCCGCTGAGCGGAACCGGGGGTCTTCTGCGTGGCGTGCGGGCTCAGTGGCCCGAGGGCGGGGTCAGTGACCCTGCTCGCCGAAGCGGACGATCGCCTCGTCGAGGATGCGCTGCGCCTCGGCCGCGTCGCCCCAGGCGTCGACCTTGACCCACTTGTTGGGCTCGAGGTCCTTGTAGTGCTCGAAGAAGTGCTCGATCTCCTTCTTCGTGTACTCGGCGATGTCGCCGATGCCCTGGATGTGCGCCCAGCGCGGGTCCTTCGAGAGGACTGCGACGAGCTTGTCGTCGCCGCCGGCCTCGTCGCTCATCTTCAGCACGGCGACAGGACGCACGTTCACGACGACGCCGGGGTAGATGGCGTGGTCCAGGAGCACGAGCACGTCGAGCGGGTCGCCGTCCTCGCCGAGCGTGTTGTCGAAGTAGCCGTAGTCGGCCGGGTAGCCGAACGTCGTGTAGAGGACGCGGTCGAGGTGGACTCGCCCGGTCTCGTGGTCGACCTCGTACTTCACGCGGCTGCCGCGCGGGATCTCGATGACGGCGTCGTGTGCGCCCATGCGTGTGCTCCTCAGAATGACGGGTTGGATGCCGCCGACCAGCCTACTCGGGCCTCGCGTCCCGCGAATGCCGTGCGGGCCGTCAGCTCCGCGTCAGCGGCGCAAGACCCAGGAGCGCATCCTGCACGGCGATCGTGCGCCGGCGCAGCGCCTCGGCGACCGCCGCGACCGCGGGCTGGCGCAGCGAGTCGGGGCGCAGCACCATCCAGTACGGCAGGCGCTCGGCGAACTCCTCCGGCAGCAGCCGCACGAGGTCGTCGTGCCGGTCGGCCATGAAGCAGGGGAGGAAGCCGATCCCCGCGCCGGCGCGCGTGGCCTCGACGTGGACGAAGACGTTCGTGGAGCTCAGCGAGTCCAGCATCCCCGGCACGAGCCGTCGCGGCGCGTCGAGGTCGTCGACCTGCAGCATCGAGTCCACGAAGTACACGAGCGGATGCTCACTGAGCTCGGCGATCCCGGCGGGAGTGCCGTACTCGTCGAGGTACGCCCGGGAAGCGTACATCCCGAGCGTGTAATCGCCCAGCCGGACCGCCTCCGCGCGATGCACCTGCGGGTGCCCGACCACGACCTCCAGGTCCAGGCCGGAGCGATGCTGCAGGGCTCGCCGGGTGACGTTGACGATCTCGACGCTCAGCCGCGGATGCCGCCGCCGCAGGTCTGCCACCGCGGGCGCCACGACGAAGGCGCTGAAGCCGTCGGTGGCGGACATCCGCACCACCCCGGCGATCTGGTCCGGCTGCGCATCGTCGCCGTGGATGGTGGCCACGGCGGCCTCCACGTCCTCCGCGGCCCGCATCGCCCGGCGGCCGAGATCGGTGAGCTCCCAGCCGCCGGCGGCGCGGGCGAGCGTGCGGCCGCCGAGGTCATCATCGAGAGCGGCGATCCGCCGTGCGACGGTGGTGTGGTTGAGACCGAGGCCGTCGCCGGCCGTGGTGAAGCGACCCGTGCGCGCGACGGCGAGGAGGATGAGCAGGTCGTCGGGGTTCGGTCCCCTGACGCCGAGTGCCTGATTCATATCTGCAATTCTGCACACGACATCTGCCGGACTGGTCATTGATGCAGATGAGCGCGTCTGCCCATACTGACTGAGGCCGCCCCGCCGGAACATGCCGGGGTGGCGGGCAGACGTCGATGCGGACTCTGCCGAACCCGAAGCGGAACACGAAGGAGTGCACCCCCATGAGCGCCAGCAAGCAGACCGCCCCGGCCACGGAGACATCCGGCTTGAAGAGGATCGTCGCCGCGTCGATGGTGGGCACCGTCGTCGAGTGGTACGAGTTCTTCCTCTACGCCACCGCCGCGTCCCTCGTCTTCGGCGCCTACTTCTTCCCGAACGCCGGAACCGAGCTCGACGGCATCATCGCCGCGTTCCTGACGTACGCCGTCGGGTTCGTCGCGCGTCCCCTCGGCGGCATCGTGTTCGGCCAGATCGGCGACCGGCTCGGCCGCAAGCACACGCTGCAGATCACGATCATCCTCGTCGGCGTCGCCACCTTCCTGATGGGCTGCCTTCCCGGCTTCGACACCATCGGGTACTGGGCGCCGGTGCTGCTCGTGGCTCTGCGCTTCATCCAGGGCTTCGCCGTCGGCGGCGAATGGGGTGGTGCCGTGCTGCTGGTGGCCGAGCACAGCCCCGACCGCTCGCGCGGGTTCTGGTCCAGCTGGCCGCAGGCGGCCGTTCCGGTGGGCAACCTGCTCGCCACCCTGGTTCTGCTCGGGATGTCCTGGATCCTGCCGTCCGACCAGTTCCTCGGCTGGGGCTGGCGCGTGGCCTTCTGGGTCTCGGCGATCGTCGTGGTCATCGGCTACTACATCCGCACGCACGTCAGCGAGGCGCCCATCTTCCTCGAGGCCCGCGCCCAGGTCGAGGCCGACAAGGCGGCCGGCTACGGCGTGCTCGAGGTAGTCAAGCGCTACCCGCGGGGCATCTTCGGCGCCATGGGCCTGCGGTTCGCCGAGAACATCCTGTACTACATCATCGTGTCGTTCTCGATCGTCTACCTGAAGACCGTGCACGCGTACGACACCAGCCAGCTGCTGCTCGCCCTGCTCGTGGCGCACGTCATCCACTTCCTCGTCATCCCGCAGGTGGGCCGGCTCTCGGATGCGATCGGTCGCCGCCCCGTCTACCTCGCCGGCGCCGTGCTCGGGGCGACCTGGGCGTTCTTCGCCTTCCCGATGTTCGACACCACGAACCCGATCATCATCATCGCGGCGATCACGATCGGCCTGTGCTTCCACGCGTTGATGTACGCGGGCCAGCCGGCGATCATGGCCGAGATGTTCCCGACGCGGATGCGGTACTCCGGCGTCTCCCTCGGCTACCAGGTCACCTCGATCGTCGCCGGCTCGCTGGCGCCGATCATCGCGACGGCGCTGCTGCAGGATTCCGGCTCCTGGACGCCGGTCGCCGTCTACGTCGCCGCCGCCTGCGCCGTCACCGCGGTCGCCGTCCTCACCATGAAGGAGACCCGAGGCATCTCGCTGCTCCAGGTCGACGAGGCGGATGCCCGCCGGCACGGCCTCGCGACCGCGAAGGTCGGCGGATGACCCCGGCGGACGGGCCGCTGTCCGGCCGGCGCGCGCTCGTCACCGGCGGCGCGAGCGGCATCGGCTTCGCCGTCGTGCAGGAGCTCGCCGCGCGCGGCGCCCACGTGGTGGTCGCCGACCGGGATCGTGCCGGCTGCGAGGAGGCGGCGATGGCCGTCGGGGGATCGAGCTGGGCGGTGGACCTGCTCGACCCGGCGGCGGTCGCCGACGACCGGCTGGCGGAGGCGCTGGCCGGGGTCGACATCCTCGTGAACAACGCGGGGATCCAGCACGTGAGCCCGATCGAGGACTTCGCCCCGCAGGACTTCCGGCGGATCATCACGCTCATGCTGGAGGTGCCGTTCCTCCTGGTCCGGGCAGCCCTCCCCGGCATGTACGCGCGTGGTTTCGGGCGGATCGTGAACGTCTCCTCCGTGCACGGCCTGCGCGCATCGCCGTACAAGTCCGCCTACGTGGCGGCCAAGCACGGGCTCGAGGGGCTGTCGAAGGTGACCGCGCTCGAGGGCGGTGCACATGGCGTGACCAGCAACTGCGTCAACCCCGGCTACGTGCGCACCCCGCTGGTCGAGAAGCAGCTGGCCGATCAGGCGCGCGTCCACGGCATCCCCGAGGCCGAGGTGCTCGAGCGGATCATGCTCACCGAGAGCGCCGTCAAGCGGCTGGTGGAGCCGGCAGAGGTCGCGTCCCTGGTGGCGTGGCTGGCCGGCGCCGAGGCCGCGATGGTCACCGGCGCGAGCTACACGATGGACGGCGGCTGGTCCGCCCGTTAGCGGTGGGGACGGCGCCGCGCAGTAGCGTGGAGCCGTGCCCTCGCTGAACCCCGCCATCGCCGAGATCCGCCTCGCCGTGCGCACCGCGCTCGCCGACCTCCCCGAGGGCTCGACCGTCGTCGTCGCTCTCTCCGGAGGGGCCGATTCGCTCGCGCTCGCCGCAGCGACCGCCTTCGAGGCGTCGAAGCTCGGCCTTCGGGCGGGAACCCTCACGGTCGATCACGGATTGCAGGAGGGGTCGGATGCCGTCGCCGCGGCGGCTGCACGCACTGCCGCCGGACTCGGACTGGACGCGCTCATCGTGAAGGTCGAGGTGGGCGTCGAGGGCGGCCCCGAGGCCGCCGCACGCGAGGCGCGCTACGGCGTGCTGCGCGATGCCGCCGCCGACGCGGGAGCCGCCGCCGTCCTGCTCGGACACACGCTCGACGACCAGGCGGAGACGGTGCTGCTCGGCCTGGCCCGCGGCTCCGGCGCCGCGAGCCTGCAGGGCATGGCTCCGGTGCGCGAAGACGAGCGGGGTCTCCGGTGGGTGCGCCCGCTGCTGGGTGTGCGGCGCGAGACCACCCGGGCCTTCTGCGCGGCATCCGATCTGGATCCCTGGGACGACCCGCACAACGCCGAGGGCCGCTTCGCGCGGGTGCGCGTGCGCGAGCGCGTGCTGCCGGTGCTGGAGGAGGAGCTCGGCCCCGGCATCGCCGAGGCGCTCGCCCGCACCGCCGAGCAGCTCCGGGAGGACGCCGAGGCCTTCGACGAGATGATCCACGAGACGATCGAGGACATCGTCGAGCATGCCGAGGCGGGAATCTCGGTGAGCGTCGCCGCCCTCGCCGCGAACCCGGCCGCCCTGCGCAACCGGATCATCCGCCTCGTCGTGGACAGCGAGTTCGGGACGAGTCTCACCCGCACTCAGACCGTCGAGGTCGCCCGGCTGGTCACGGACTGGTCGGGACAGGGCCCGATCGACCTGCCCGGATGCTCCGCCGCGCGCCTCGGCGGGCGGATCGTCTTCACCGCGGCCGGTCGCTGAGCGAGCGAAGCGAGACGAAACGCCCCTTCAGTGACCTGACCGAGGTCATGGTTGTGAAGGGGCGTTTCGTCTCGGTCGCTTCGATCCCTCGCTCAACGACCGGGTGGTGCCCTGCTACTTCTTGCCGCCGAAGAGCCCGCCGAGGATGTCGCCGATGCCTCCGCCGGAGGAGCCGCTGCCGCCGCCGATCAGGCCGCCGATGATGTCGCCGAGCCCTCCGCCCGCGCCCGCGCCGCCGGAGCCGCTGCCGCCGCCCAGCAGACCGCCGATGATGTCACCGAGTCCGCCGCCGGACTGCTCGCCGCCGGCATCCGTCTGCTTGCCCTTGTTGGCGTTGGCGATGAGGCCCATGATGATCGGCGCGAGGATCGGGAGAAGCTTGCCGAAGTCGATGCCGGCGGTCTCCTTCGACTGCGTGAGCTGATCGGTCACCTCCTTCTCCTTCGCGCCGAGGATGTGGGTGACGATCTTGCCGCCGTCGTTCTGGTCGATCTCGTCGACCTTCGTCGCAGGCGTCGCGCCCTCGTGCCGCTTCAGCGCCTCCTCGATCGCGGAGGAGCCCTCGCTCGTCGACGCGTTCTTCGCGAGTCCGCTCAGCAGCACCGCGCCGCCCTGCTCGACCGCCGCCTTGGCCTCCTCCTGCGAGACGCCGAGCTTCGCGGCGATGTCGTCGATCGGCACCTGGGTGAGGATGTCGTCAAGAGCCATGTGGAATCCTTCCGTCGGTGGGCGCGGGCCCGTCTCAGCCTCACAGTAGCGGGGAAGCTAATATCGATCCATGCGCGCCGCGGAGATCCAGGACGACCTTTCTCAGATCCTCGTCACCGAGGAGGAGATCCTCGCGAAACTGGAGGAGCTCGCCGCGCAGGTCGCGCGGGACTACGAGGGCAAGGATCTGCTCCTCGTCGGCGTGCTCAAGGGCGCGATCATGGTGATGGCCGACTTCGCCCGCGCGCTGCCGTTCCACGCGCCGATGGACTGGATGGCCGTCTCCAGCTACGGCGCGAGCACGAAGTCGAGCGGTGTCGTGCAGATCCGGAAGGACCTCGACACCGACCTGAACGGCAAGCACGTGCTCATCGTCGAGGACATCATCGACTCCGGCCTGACGCTCAGCTGGCTGCTGGAGAACTTCGAGTCGCGCGGCGCCGAGTCGATCGAGGTGCTCGCTCTGCTGCGCAAGCCCGAGGCGGCGAAGGTCGAGATCGACTGCCGCTACGTGGGGTTCGACATCCCCACCGAGTTCGTGGTCGGCTACGGGCTCGACTACGCCGAGCGCTACCGCAACCTGCGCGACGTGGCCGTCCTCGCACCGCACGTCTACTCCTGACGCATCGCCGCGCGGCGGTACGCCGTGGGTGAACGCACAGCCCCCGCCTAGGGCTCGCGCGATACGCTGATCCGACCATGGACGTGAAGAAGCTCACCCGGAATCCGCTGATCTATGTCGCCCTGATCGGGCTGCTGCTCTTCGGCGGCTTCCTGCTGATCTCGAACCTCGGCGCCCCCAAGCAGATCACCACGCAGGAGGGTCTCGAGCTGCTGTCCGGCAGCACGGTGACCGAGGTCGTGAACACCGACGGCGACCAGCGCGTCGACATGAAGCTGTCGAAGCCGTTCGAGGGATCCGAGTCCGTCCAGTTCTACTACGTCGAGGCGCGCGCTGCCGAGGTCGTGAAGGCGATCAACGCCGCCGAGCCGAAGGACGGCTACAACGATGCCGTCCCGCGAGCGACCTGGTTCGACGGCTTCCTCTCGCTCCTGCTCCCGCTCGTGCTGCTCGGCCTGCTGTTCTGGTGGCTGCTCTCCTCGATGCAGGGCGGCGGCGGCAAGGTCATGCAGTTCGGCAAGTCCAAGGCGAAGCTCGTCAACAAGGAGACCCCCACGGTCACCTTCGGCGACGTCGCCGGTGCCGACGAGGCCATCGAGGAGCTCCACGAGATCAAGGAGTTCCTGCAGGACCCCGCCAAGTTCCAGGCCATCGGCGCCCGCATCCCGAAGGGCGTGCTGCTGTACGGCCCTCCCGGAACCGGCAAGACCCTCCTCGCCCGCGCGGTCGCCGGCGAGGCAGGCGCCCCCTTCTACTCGATCTCCGGCTCCGACTTCGTCGAGATGTTCGTCGGCGTCGGCGCCTCCCGCGTGCGCGACCTGTTCAACCAGGCCAAGGAGAACGCCCCCGCGATCATCTTCATCGACGAGATCGACGCCGTCGGCCGTCACCGCGGCGCCGGCCTCGGTGGCGGCAACGACGAGCGCGAGCAGACCCTCAACCAGATGCTCGTCGAGATGGACGGCTTCGACCCGAACGCGAACGTCATCGTGATCGCGGCGACCAACCGTCCCGACATCCTCGACCCGGCACTGCTGCGCCCCGGTCGCTTCGACCGTCAGATCGGCGTCGACGCCCCCGACCTCAAGGGCCGCCAGCGCATCCTCGAGGTGCACGCGAAGGGCAAGCCGCTGTCGAAGAGCGTCGACCTCGAGGTCGTCGCCCGCAAGACCCCCGGCTTCACCGGCGCCGACCTCGCGAACGTCCTCAACGAGGCCGCCCTGCTCACCGCGCGGTCGAACGCGCAGCTCATCGACAACCGCGCCCTCGACGAGGCCATCGACCGCGTGATCGCCGGCCCGCAGCGCCGCACACGCGTGATGAAGGACAAGGAGAAGCTCATCACCGCGTACCACGAGGGCGGTCACGCCCTCGCCGCGGCGGCGATGAACTACACCGACCCGGTCACCAAGATCACGATCCTCCCGCGCGGCCGGGCCCTCGGCTACACGATGGTGCTGCCGCTGGACGACAAGTACTCCGTGACACGCAACGAGCTGCAGGACCAGCTCACCTACGCCATGGGCGGCCGCGTCGCCGAGGAGATCGTCTTCCACGACCCGACCACCGGCGCCTCGAACGACATCGAGAAGGCGACCTCGATCGCCCGCAAGATGGTCATCGAGTACGGCATGACGACCGAGGTCGGCCCGGTGAAGCTCGGCTCCGAGGGCGGCGAGCCCTTCGCCGGTCGCGACATGGGCCGCGGCCGCGAGTACTCCGAGCGCGTCGCCGAGCGCGTCGACGCCGAGGTCCGCGCCCTCATCGAGCAGGCGCACAACGAGGCCTACAAGGTGATCAGCGAGAACCGCGACATCCTCGACAAGCTCGCGCTCGCGCTGCTCGAGGAGGAGACCCTCGACCACAACCGCATCGCCGAGATCTTCACCGAGGTGAAGAAGCTCCCCGAGCGTCCGCTCTGGCTCTCCAGCGAGGACCGGCCGGTCTCGGAGCGCCCGCCGATCGAGGTGCCCAAGAAGGACGTCTCGCTCGCGGCATCCGTCGAGGCTCCCTCCGCGTCCCCGCGGGCGCAACAGGGATCGGCCGGCGCCGGTCACCCCCGTCCCGCGACGGCGTGACCGTGGCCGTCGACCGCGCGCGCGTCGAACGGCTCACCCGCGAGCTGCTCGAGGCCATCGGAGAGGACCCCGACCGCCCGGGTCTGAGGCAGACCCCGACCCGCATGGGCGACCTGTACTCGGAGTTCTTCTCCGGGGTGGGGGAGGATGCCGCGGCGCCTCTCGCGCACACCATCAGCGTCACCCGCGGACCGGCACCGGACACGCTCCCCTCCGGGGCGGTGCTGCTGCGCGACATCCGCTTCCGCTCCGTCTGCGAGCACCATCTGCTGCCGTTCGCCGGCCACGCGCACATCGCGTACCTGCCGGGGGAGCAGGTCGTGGGCCTGGGCGCCCTCGTGAAGGTCGTGGAGATCCTCGCGGCCCGCCCGCAGGTGCAGGAGCGGCTCGGCGAGCAGATCGCCGACACGATCGCAGAGAACCTCGACACCCGCGGTGTGCTGGTCGTGCTGGACGCGAGCCACGGCTGCGTCACGATGCGCGGCGGCCGGCAGCCCGAGGCGTCCACCCTCACGATCGCGGCGCGCGGCGAGTACGCGGATGCCGTCGCCCGCACCGAGCTCATCGCCCTGATCGGCGCCTCGACGAGCACCGGGACCGCGAACCGATGACCGGCATCTGGGGCATCGTGAACGTCACGCCCGACTCGTTCAGCGACGGCGGGCGGTACCTCGACGTCGACAGCGCCGTCGCGCACGGCCTTCGGCTGCGCGCCGACGGGGCCACGGTGCTCGACGTGGGCGGCGAGTCCACCCGCCCCGGCGCCGAGCGGGTCGGTGCGGACGTCGAGCAGCAGCGCGTGATCCCCGTCATCGAGCAGCTCGCCGCCGCCGGCGCCCCGGTGAGCATCGACACCCTCAACGCGTCCACGGCGGCCGCCGCCGTGCGCGCCGGCGCCCGCATCGTGAACGACGTCTCCGGCGGCCTCGCCGACCCCGAGATGCGCGCGGCCGTGGCCGAGTCCGGCGCCGACTACGCCGTCGGGCACTGGCGCGGCTTCTCCGCCGACATGTACGCGCACGCCGAGTATCGTCGTGCCGCCCGGGAGGTCGCGGGGGAGCTGCAGGACCGCATCGGCGAGGCCGCGGCATCCGGCATCGCCCCTTCGCGTCTCATCGTGGACCCCGGCATCGGGTTCGCGAAGGCGGGGGCGCAGAACTGGGACGTGCTGCGCGGCCTCGACGAGATCGTGGCCCTCGGTCCGCGGGTGCTGATCGGCACCTCGCGCAAGAGGTTCCTCGCCGAGACCCTCCCCGGGGAGGACGTGTCCGAGGCCCGTCGCGACCTCGCGACCGCGGTCACCAGCGCCCTCGCCGTCAGGGCCGGGGTCTGGGCCGTGCGCGTGCACGACGTCGCCGCCACCCGGGATGCCATCGCCATCGCCCGCGCCTGGGAAGGATAGAGACATGGACTTCATGGACCAGATCGCCCTCACCGGGCTCACCGTCTTCGGCCGCCACGGCGTGTTCGACCACGAGCGCGAGAACGGCCAGGAGTTCACCATCGACCTGCGCCTCGGGCTTCCGCTGCGGGAGGCCGCGGCATCCGACGACGTCGCCGACACCGTGCACTACGGCGAGCTCGCCGAGCGCGTCGCCGCCGTCGTCGCAGGCGAGCCGGTGAACCTCATCGAGACTCTCGCGGAGCGGATCGCCGACGTCGTCCTCGAGGACGAGCGAGTGCTGCACGTCAGCGTCACCGTGCACAAGCCGCACGCGCCGATCCCGCTGACGTTCGCCGACGTGGCCGTGACCGTGAACCGGGGCCGTCCGCATCCGCCGGTGGAGTTCTCGGCACCATGAGCCGCAATCTCACGATCCCGCCCGACGTCCCGCCGTCCAAGACCGGACGGGAGGATGCCGTGGCCGTCGTCGCCTTCGGGGCCAACCTCGGCGACCGCGCGGAGACCATCCGGCACGCCGCCGAGCGCATCGCGCGGCTGCCGCTGGTGAGCGACGTGCGACTCTCGCGCCTGTTCGAGACCGTCGCGCTGCGCATCGACGGGTACGACCCGGACGCGCCCGGCTACGTCAACGCCGTGGCGTTCGTCACGACCAGGCTGGCACCGCAGATCCTCCTCGGCATGCTGCACGCGATCGAGGACGAGAACGGCCGCGAGCGGCACGAGCGCTGGGGCGACCGCACCCTCGACCTCGACCTCATCGTCTACGGGGAGGAGGCCTCCGACGATCCGCGGCTGCAGCTCCCGCATCCGCGTGCCGCCGAGCGTCTCTTCGTGCTCGAGCCCTGGCTGGACCTCGACCCCGACGCGGTGCTCCCCGGTCACGGCCGCGTCGCCGACCTCGTCGCCGACCTGCGTGCGCGAGGAGAAGGATGAAGCGCACCTCGGGCGGCCTCCTCGCCGTCCTCGCGCTGCTCGGCGCGGGGGCGGGATTCCTGCTGGACCAGGTGCTCACCGCCACCGGCCGGGCGACCTTCACCCCGTCGCTGCTCCTGCCGGTCCTGCTGCTCCTGATCGCCGCGGCCGCCCTCGCGCTGGCCTGGCCGGTGCGACGAAGCGTGCGCAGCGGCATCCGCATCGATCCGTTCCGCGCGCTGCGCGCCGCGACGCTGGCGCGGGCCTCGAGCCTGCTCGGCGCGATCATGGCCGGCGTCGGCGCCGGCCTCCTCGCGTTCCTCCTCTCCCGCCCGATCGATCCCCAGGTAGGGTCGACTGTGGCGATGCTGGCCCTGATCGGGAGCTCTGTGGTGCTCGTGATCGCCGCCCTCGTCGCCGAACAGTTCTGCACCCTTCCGAAGGATCCTGATGACTCAGCACCCCGAGATCGATCCCCTGAACCCGGCGAACCCGAGTTCGGCCCTTCCTGACCGGATCCAGGGCGCAGACCCGCTCGATCAGGGGACGTACACGCAGCTGCGCACCGTCCGCAGCGACGCGCGACTCGAGCTCGACGGAGTGTGGCACCAGATCTCGCCGCGCTACGTGGCGTCCCAGTTCGTGCAGAACCTGCTCTTCATCGCGTTCATCCTCGTCGTCGCGCTGGTGATCAGCATCGTCGCGGAGCAGACCTGGGCGTGGATCCCGGCGGGCGTCATCACGGTGCTCACCCTGATCACGCTCATCATCCTGCCGCGTCAGGCGCGGGCGATCGGGTACATGCTCCGCGCCGACGACATCGTCTTCCGCAAGGGCATCCTCTGGCAGCGGATGATCGCCGTTCCCTACGGCCGCATGCAGCTCGTGGACATCACCCAGGGCCCGCTCGACCGGGCCTTCGGCATCTCCCAGCTGAAGATGGTCACCGCGGCCGCCACCACCGGCGTGCAGATCCCCGGTCTCAGCCAGGATGCGGCCGAGGCGCTGCGCGACCGGCTCATCGAGGTGGCCGAGACCCGCCGGACCGGCCTGTGAGCGACCAGCAGCTCCCGCCGGCGCCGAGCGCCCCGCCGCAGTCATCCGCTTCCGACACGCTCGCCGACGGCGAGTGGCATCGGATGCATCCGCTCACCCCGCTCTTCAAGGGCGGGCTGGCGCTGATCATCATCGGCGGCTTCCTCATCGCCAACATGCGCGATCGCCTGATCGCCTGGTTCGTCGCCCTCTTCGAGCCAGGGGTGGGCTACGACGAGTACGGCGGCGATCCCGTGGACTGGGTGATCAGCAACAACTTCGCCCTGGTCGCGCTGATCGGCGTGCTCGTGCTCGTCGTCGTGCTGGTCGTGATCTTCTGGTTCGTCTGGCGCTTCCAGCAGTTCCGGATCACCGGCGATCACGTCGAGGTGCGCAAGGGCATCGTGTTCCGCTCGCACCGGCGCGCCCCGCTCGACCGGGTGCAGGGCGTGAACCTCACCCGCCCGTTCCCCGCCCGCCTGATCGGCCTCGCGAAGCTCGAGGTCGTCGGCGCCGGCAACGACGCGAACGTCGAGCTCGAGTACCTCGCGACCGGCCGCGCCGAATCCGTGCGCGCCGACATCCTGCGGCTCGCCTCCGGCGCCAGGGCGGCGCGGCAGGCGGCGATCGGCGAGCCCCAGGGGGCGCCGGTGGTCCCCGGCGCACCCGCATCCGCCCGCGCGCAGCTCGTCGGCTCCGTGAACGACGGCGTCAACGGCCTGATCGCCGGCGTCGACCTCGCCGATGTCGCGCCGGAGAGCGTCGTGAAGATCCCGACCGGACGTCTCATCGGATCTCAGCTCATCGCGAGCGTGCTGTGGATCGTGTTCTTCGGTGCGATCTTCCTCCTCGCGATGGGCGGCGTGCTGATCGGCGCGATCCTCGACGACGAGCCCGAGCTCGGCATCATCGGCGTCGGCCTGGGGCTCGGCATGGGCATCCCGATCGTCATCGCCGTGGTCGGCATCACCTGGGCGCAGATCTCCAAGTCGCTGCGCTACTCCATCGCCCCCACGCCGGACGGCGTGCGCATCACGTACGGACTGCTCACCACCGTGACGGAGACGCTGCCGCCCGGGCGGATCTTCGCCGTCGAGGTGTCGCAGTCGCTGCTGTGGCGGCCCTTCGGCTGGTGGACCATCCGGATCAACCGCATGGGCGGCAAGAGCGCCGCGCAGCAGCAGAACGGCAACGCCCAGCAGTTCAACGTCGTGCTGCCCGTCGGCAAGCGCGCCGACGTCGAGCGCGTGCTCGGCCTGATCCTGCCTGACGCCCCGGCATCCGACATCCCGCTCGTCTGGGAGCACGGGATCCTCGGACCGGTGGCAGGCGACCCGTACCGCACGATCCCCGCGCGTGCGTGGTGGCGTCGCCCGCTGTCGTGGAAGCGCCACGGCTACGCGGTCACCGACTTCGGGCTGCTGCTGCGCCGTGGCACGATCTGGCGCAAGCTCGCGATCTTCCCGCTCGCCCGCCTGCAGGGCGTCTCGCTGTCGCAGGGGCCGATCGACCGCGCCCAGCGCGTCTCCGGGGCCCAGGTGCACTCGGTGCAGGGGCCGATCACGGGCAACCTCTCGGGGCTCGAGCGAGCCGATGCACTGCAGCTCCTCGACGGCGTGAGCCGCGCCGCGGTGCTCGCCGCCGCACGCGACCACACGCACCGCTGGGGTGAGCACGAGGCGGATGCCGTCGCAGCCGGCTCCTCGGGCAACCCGGTCGCGCCGCCCTCCGGTCCGGCCGTGCCGCTCGCTCCGCCCGCAGGGTACCCGGCGGTCTCGCCGCCTCCCGTGCCCGGCTCGGCTCCTGCCGCGTTCCCGCCGCCGGCGCCGCCCGCCGCTCCGGTCGGGCCGCCTCCGGTGCCGCCGGTCTCTGCTCCGGTTCCGCCGGTCGGGGCGCCTCCGGCGCCGCCGGTCGGGGCGCCGGTCCCGCCGGCAGCGCCGGTAGTGCCGCCGGCGCAGCCCGCCGTGCCCCCGGCCCCGCCCGCAG
>NZ_JAAKXW010000002.1 GCF_011752045.1 Microbacterium hydrocarbonoxydans | reverse complement strand
ATCGATGTTCTTCCTGGTGTTCCTGCTCTTCCGGGGGTGGGTGACACGATCGGTGAGGTTGCTGACGGTGTTGGCAGCCTGATCGATGTTCTTCCTGGTGTTCCTGCTCTTCCGTCGCTGCCGGGTCTTCCCGGTGGCGAGCTCCCGGGCCTCCCGGGAGTACCGTCCCTGCCCGGCCTGCCGGGTCTGCCTGGCATCCCTGGTGTGATCGGTGACGTCGTCGACTCTGTCGGTGACGCTGCGGGTCAGCTCCCGGTGGTGGGTGGTCCTGCTGGTGAAGTCGTCGACACGGTCGGCGACCTCGTGGGTGGGCTTCCTGGCGGCGAGCCTGGTGACCCGGGTCTTCCGGGGCTTCCCGGTCTCCCGGGCCTGCCGAACCTTGGTGGTGTCGTCGGTGGAATCGTCGACTCTGTCGGTGGTCTCGTCGGCGGCCTTCCCGGTCTGCCGGGTCTGCCGGGTGTTCCGGGTCTTCCGGACCCGAGCATCCCGGGTCTTCCGGGTCTGCCCGAGCTGGGCGGAGTGATCGGTGGTGTCGTCGACACCATCGGCGGTCTGCTCCCCGGTCTGCCGTCGCTGCCGGGTCTTCCCGGTGGTGAGCCTGGCGTTCCGGGTCTGCCGTCCCTTCCGGGGCTGGGTGATGTCACTGACATCGTCGGTGGTCTGGTCCCTGCCCTTCCCTCGCTGCCGGGTCTTCCCGGTGGTGAGCCTGGCGACCCGGGTCTTCCGGGCCTGCCGGGTCTGGGTGATGTCACCGATCTGATCGGTGGTCTGGTCCCTGCCCTTCCCTCGCTCCCGGGTCTTCCCGGTGGCGAGCTCCCGGGTCTTCCCGGGGTTCCTGACCTGGGTGGTCTGGTGGGTGATGTTGTCGACACGGTCGGTGGCATCCTGCCGGGTCTCCCGGGTGTTCCGTCTCTGCCGGGTCTGGGTGATGTCACCGATGTGATCGGTGGTCTGATCCCGGGTCTTCCGTCGCTGCCGGGTCTCCCGGGTGGCGAGCCTGGTGAGCCCGGGCTGCCGGGTCTGCCTGGCATCCCTGGTGTGATCGGTGATGTTGTCGACTCTGTCGGTGACGCTGCGGGTCAGCTCCCGGTGGTGGGCGGTCCTGCGGGCGAGGTTGTCGACACGGTCGGCGACGTGGTCGGCGGGCTTCCGGGTGGCGAGGTTCCGGGTCTCCCGGGTGTTCCTTCGCTTCCGGGTGTTCCGTCCCTGCCGGGTCTGGGTGATGTCACTGACATCGTCGGTGGTCTGATTCCGGGTCTTCCGTCGCTGCCGGGTCTTCCCGGTGGCGAGCTCCCGGGTCTCCCGGGAGTGCCGTCCCTGCCCGGCCTGCCGGGTCTCCCGGGTCTCGGTGTGATCGGTGATGTCGTCGACTCTGTCGGTGACGCTGCGGGTCAGCTCCCGGTCGTGGGTGGTCCTGCGGGCGAGGTCGTCGACACGGTCGGTGACCTGGTCGGCGGTCTTCCTGGCGGCGAGGTCCCGGGTCTCCCGGGTGTTCCTTCGCTTCCGGGTGTTCCGTCTCTGCCGGGTCTGGGTGATGTCACCGATGTGATCGGTGGTCTGGTCCCGGGTCTTCCGTCGCTGCCGGGTCTTCCCGGTGGCGAGCTCCCGGGTCTCCCGGGAGTGCCGTCTCTGCCCGGTCTGCCGGGTCTGGGTGTGATCGGTGATGTTGTCGACTCTGTCGGTGACACTGCGGGTCAGCTCCCGGTGGTGGGTGGTCCCGCTGCTGAGGTCGTCGACACGGTCGGTGACCTGGTCGGCGGTCTTCCTGGCGGCGAGCCTGGTGACCCGGGTCTGCCGGGCCTGCCCGGTGTCCCGTCTCTGCCGGGTCTGGGTGACGTCACCGACATCGTCGGTGGTCTGATCCCTGCCCTTCCCTCGCTCCCGGGTCTCCCGGGTGGCGAGCCTGGTGAGCCCGGCCTGCCGGGTCTGCCGGGAGCACCTGACCTGGGTGGTCTGGTGGGGGGTGTCGTCGACGCTGTCGGCGGCATCCTCCCCGGACTCCCGGGCCTTCCTGGCGGCGAGCCTGGCGACCCGGGTCTGCCGGGTCTCGGCTCGATCGGTGATGTCGTCGACTCTGTCGGTGACGCTGCGGGTCAGCTCCCGGTCGTGGGTGGTCCTGCGGGTGATGTCGTCGACACCGTCGGTGACGTGGTCGGCGGGCTTCCTGGTGGCGAGGTTCCGGGTCTCCCGGGTGTTCCTTCTCTGCCGGGTCTGGGTGATGTCACCGATCTGATCGGTGGTCTGATCCCTGCCCTTCCGTCGCTCCCGGGTCTTCCTGGCGGCGAGCTTCCGGGTCTCCCGGGAGCACCTGACCTGGGCGGTCTGGTGGGGGGTGTCGTCGACGCTGTCGGCGGCATCCTCCCCGGACTCCCGGGCCTTCCTGGCGGCGAGCCTGGCGACCCGGGCCTCCCGGGTCTTCCCGGCCTGCCGGGTCTGGGTGATGTCACTGACCTCGTCGGTGGTCTGATCCCGGGTCTTCCCCAGCTGCCGGGCCTGCCCGGCGGCGAGCCCGGTGTCCCGGGCACTGTCGATGAGATTCTCGACCTGATCGGTGGAATCGCGGGAGGGCTGCCTGTGGTCGGTGGCCCGCTCAGCGGCCTCATCGGGACGATCGGTGACCTCGTCGGCGCAGTTCCGGGCGGCGAGCCTGGCGTCCCCGGCCTTCCGGGTCTGCCGGGCGTTCCGAACCTGGGCGGTCTGGTGGGGGGTGTCGTCGACTCTGTCGGCGGCATCCTCCCCGGCCTCCCGGGCCTTCCGGGTGGTGAGCCCGGAGTCCCCAGCATTCCGGGCCTGCCCGGCAGCGAGCCGGGCGTTCCTGGTCTTCCGGGTACGCCCGACGTGGGTGGTCTGGTGGGGGGTGTCGTCGACGCTGTCGGCGGCATCCTCCCCGGCCTCCCGGGCTCCGAGCCGGGCACGCCGACGCTTCCGGGCGTGGGCGACCTGAGCGGTGTCGCAAGCGACGCCCTCTCCGCCCTGCAGGAGGCTGCGGGTGACGTCGGCGACACCGCAGGTCAGCTCCCCCTCGTGGGCGGACTGGCCGGCGGCGTCGTCGACACTGTGGGCGGCGTGATCCAGCAGGTCACGGCGCTCGTGGAGTCCGCACTGGCGGTCGTCGATGACCTCATCGACACGGCCGTCCCGGGTACTCCGGGTACTCCGGGGACCCCTGGTACGCCGGGTACGCCGGGTACGCCGGGTACACCGGGTACACCGGGCACTCCGGGTACCCCCGGTACCCCCGGTACCCCGGGCACTCCGGGTACCCCGGGCACTCCGGGTACCCCGGGCGCCCCCGGCACGCCGGGAAACAACGCCGGCGGGGCGGACAACCCCGCTTCGAACGGGGCGGCGGCTGCCGCTCTCTCTGGATCCGGAACCTCGACGACGACCGCAGCGCTCGCTGCGACCGGCGGTGAGGCTCCGTTCATCGGAGGGGTGGCGCTGATCCTCATCCTCGGAGCGATTCTGTTCGTCGGATTCCGTCGGCGGGTGTGAACGAAGAGGCCGATGGCTTCGGGCGAAGCGATTCGCCCGGGCCAGCGGCCTTCTTCGCGCCCTCGGAGTGATCGAAGCGGATGCTCAGATCTCCGCAGACTCCGGACGCGAGCCCAGCAGGGCCTTGATCTCCGCGAGTTCGGTACGCAGCAGATCCACCTGCTCGGCCGTCGCCGCCTCTGTCGCCGTCGTCTGATCGGCGACCTTCTCCACGATCCACGATGCGAGGGTCGCGGTCACCGCGCCGATGAGAGCGATGCCGCCGAGCATCAGTCCCGCTGCCACGCATCGACCGACGATCGTGACGGGAGTGAAGTCTCCGTATCCGACGGTCGTCATTGTGACGAAGGCCCACCAGAGGGCTTCGCCGAAGGTGTCGATCGTTCCCTGGCCTTCTTCGGCATCCAGAACGGCTAAAGCTGAGACCAGCAGGATCAGTCCGGCTGCGCCCAGGGTATAGATCACCACGCGGCCGCGAAGGACGTTGCCCGCACCTCGCTGCACCAGCGCGAGCACGGTCAGGAACCTCATGAGCCGCAACGGTCGGAGCATGGGCAGCGCGACGATCGCCAGGTCGAGGAGATGGCTTGAGAACCATCGCATCCTGTTCTCAGCGATCGCCAGCCTTACGGCGTAGTCGACGGCGAACAGGCTCCAGCTGACCCAGATGCCCGCCTCCGCGACCGCCCCTACGAGTCCAGACGGTCGGGCAATGATCTGTGTTGCGTATGCCACGAGGAACAGAAGCGCGGCGATGAGGAGAGGCCACTCGGTGGCGGCGGACCATCTGGCCAGTCTCGATCCGTACATGTGTCCATACATGCGGCCACAGTAGTGGCGTAGCCGCGCGACGATCGCGAGCGTTCGGAGCGCGCATCGCAGACAGGAAGGGAGGATGCCCCGAGGTGAGGGAACCTCGGGGCATCCTCTGCGCTGGTGCAAGGGCGCCGAACACGAGCTGAGGGGGCTCATGGGGACCATCGGCTTTCCACATGCAGCGCACCGGCAGTGCAGAATCTCCTCCCCCGAGGATTCCCGACTGCCGGAGTCTGAGTCACGTCGTCAAGACGTGGAGACCCGTTCAGATCAGGACGGAGGAGTCGTCGAAGGCGCGGCGGGCGCAGAGGCCCTGCCGGTCACGACGTGAAGATCCCTGCGATGCGCGACCGGTCGCGTGAAGACGCGTGTGAAGGCGCATGGATGCTCCTGACTGAAGAGGTGTCTGGATGCGTGCGCTCAGCCTCGAGGGCGGCGCACAGAAGCATCTGTCGTCTCAGAGGGACGACACGACACCCGATCAGTCAGGAGAGACGTCGGTTTCGGCCACCGGCGACGAGGGCAGCGCCTCGTCCGGTGCGCCGGCGTTCCGCGACCAGGTGCGGAACGGGGGAACGCTGTCGTCGCCGAGGCGAGCGTGAGCGTTCGAAGGGCCTCCGCTGGGACCAGCGAAGGAAGAAGAAGAGGATGCCGGCGCGCCAGGCGGCGCGGTGGCGGGGTCACCCGCGGGTTGCGGGGCGCCGATCGAGCGGTCGGAGGTTCCGACTGCGGCGTCGCCGGCAGAACCGGCACCGGAGCGGCCGGAGAACACCGTGGAGAGGCTGTCAGACGCTGCAGGGCCGCCTGCGGCATCCGGGGTCGTCGCCGGCGCACCGGGGACGCCGGGCTCACCGGAGCCGCCGTCCACGGGAGAGCCGGGCGTGCCGGTGCCAGGGGTGCCCGTGCCCGGCGTCCCGGTGCCCGGAGTGCCCGTACCAGGTGTGCCGGGAGTGCCGGGGCCCGTACCGGGGGTCGTCGGCTCGAGGGAGTCGACGATCGGCGGGATCGTCTCGTCGACGACTCCGCCGACGAGGTCGGTGGTGTCGTCCACGATCCCCACGACGTCGTCCACGACATCGATGACACCGCTGTCGTCGACCACGTCGCCGACGATGGGCAGGCCGGTCACGGCATCCAGGATCGGCGTCGTGATGCCCGAGACGGGCGAGTCCTGGAGCAGATCGGTGACCGGCGCGGTGACGGACTTCACGGTCGACGTGACCGTCTTCACGATCGGCGTCGTGACCGGTCCGACCACCGGCACCTCAGCGACGGTCTGCGTCACGGTCTTGACGACGGCGGGAGCGGCCTGCTGCACCGGCTGCACGACGTTCGTGACGACCGGGGCGACCACCTGCGAGACGACAGGGGCGACCACCTGTGAGACGACGGGGTCGGTCACGTTCGAGACGGTGGTGCTGACGAGGGACGTGAGTCCACCCAGCGGGCTGCGGGGTTCCTCGTCGGCGTGTGCTGCGCCTCCGCCCGTGAGCACCGTGAATCCGGCCCATGCGAGCGCGACGAGGCCTCCGACGATCACGGTCGTGGGGAGACCGCGTCGAGTGGCTCGAGAGTCCACGTCAGCCTCCCCCCTCTGAAAGGTCAACGCATGGCCGTGCGACATGCACCGCTGCGCCGACATTACCGGTGGTCGTGACGCGTGTCCAGTCGTTTCTCAGCCGTCGATCTCGCGGTGACGCGCCCGACCGGGAGTCCGGCTTGACTTTCCCCAGGTTCTGCACATGTCCCCCTGGTGCGGGCAACCTTCAATCCCCACTTGAAGTCGAATCCTGTGCACAGGGTGGGGAAACAAGGAATGGCAGGTCAAGACGCTAAAAAGTGGCGCGATTCGGTGATGTCCACCGAGTTATCCACATGAGTTGTGCACAGACACTCCGAGTTTGTCCGCACGGTTTCCACACAGTTATCCACAGGCCCTGTTGCGCCCTCCCCACCCCCTGAATACCGTGGTCGAGCGGCCGAATGTCGGGGGGTCCTGGTTCGCTGTGCACGTGACCTGAAGGTCACGGAGTGCGGCACCCTCTCGGGCGGCGCACACCAAGCAAGCTCGTCGCGTCGAAGGGAACACTGTGTCGATCGCCGACATCTCGGAGGAGCGCCTCGGGGGGCAGCAGCGCAAGCCGGAGCGCACTCCGCCTCATGACCTGCTCGCCGAGCAGAGCGCGCTGGGTGGCATGCTGCTGTCGAAGGATGCGGTCGCCGACGTGATCGAGACGCTCAAGGGCGCCGACTTCTACATCCCCAAGCACGAGCTCATCTACGAGGCGATCCTCTCCCTGTACTCCCACGGCGAGCCGACGGACGTCGTCGCGGTCACCGACGAGCTCATCAAGACGGGTGAGCTCAGCAGGGCGGGCGGCGCCGATTACCTCCACACCCTGACCTCGATCGTTCCGACCGCTGCGAACGCCGGCTATTACGCCGGCATCGTCTCTGAGCGGGCCATCCTCCGCCGGCTCGTCGACGCGGGCACGCGCATCGTGCAGCTCGGCTACGACGGCCAGGGCGACGCGACCGACATCGTGAACAACGCCCAGGCGGAGATCTACTCCGTCACGGGCTCCGAGACCGCGGAGGACTACGTCCCCCTGACGGTCGCGGTGGATGCCGCGGTCGAGGAGATCGAGGCCGCGAACGGCCGAGACGGCTCGATGACCGGCATCCCGACCGGCTTCAGAGAGCTGGACGAGCTCACCAACGGCCTCCACGGCGGCCAGATGATCGTCGTCGCCGCCCGCCCCGCCATGGGAAAGTCGACGCTCGCGCTCGACTTCGCGCGCGCGGCATCCATCGGCCACGACTACCCCTCGATCTTCTTCTCCCTCGAGATGGGCAAGAGCGAGATCGCCATGCGTCTGCTCAGCGCCGAGGGTGCGATTCCGCTGCAGAACATGCGCAAGGGAACCCTCGACCCGCGCGACTGGACGACGGTCGCGGCGACCCGCGGGCGCATCAACGACGCCCCGCTGTACATCGACGACAGCCCGAACATGACGCTCGTCGAGATCCGCGCCAAGTGCCGTCGCCTCAAGCAGCGGGCGGGTCTGAAGATGGTCATCATCGACTACCTCCAGCTGATGACCTCCGGAAAGCGCGTCGAGTCGCGTCAGCAGGAGGTCTCGGAGTTCTCCCGAAGCCTCAAGCTCATCGCGAAGGAGCTGCAGGTCCCGGTCATCGCGCTGTCGCAGCTGAACCGTGGTCCCGAGCAGCGCCAGGACAAGAAGCCCGCGATCAGCGACCTGCGCGAGTCGGGATCGATCGAGCAGGATGCCGACATGGTGATCCTGCTGCACCGCGACTCGGTGTACGACAAGGACGTGCGCCCCGGCGAGGCCGACCTCATCGTCGCCAAGCACCGTAACGGCCCGACCGCGACGATCACCGTCGCCTTCCAGGGCCACTACTCGCGGTTCGCGGACATGGCGCCGGGTGGCGACTTCAACTGATCGGCCCTTCTGCCCGATACCTGCACTGGTTTTGCGAATCCCGATCGATTCCGTCACAAGATCCTGACTTGTGATGGATTCTGCCCCTCAGGGGTCCGGGACGACGGGCAGCGTGACTACCGGCTCCAATGACGGAGCTTGTCCGGAGCGCATACGACCCACACGTGCGACAGTGATTCCACGCGCGTCTGGGCGGTCACGGCGGCGACGACCCGGCCGTCGCGGATGAGCACGATTCCCGGCCCGCCGTTGATCGACGCCATCGACACCGACGTCGCCGAGGTCATGAGTCCGAGCAGGCTCGCGGCCACCGCATCCCGGCCCGTGATCGACTCCGCAGCGTCATGCTCCCACCTGCCGCTGTCGACGATGAGGGCCACCCCACGGTGCAGCTCAGCCCGGACGCCGTCGCCGTTGCCGGCAGCCAGCGCGGCCGCGAGCCGTTCCACGTTCTCCCCGTCGACGGCACCGCGTCTCCCGCGCAGCCACGCCGGCCGGCGTGGCGGCACGGTCATGCGCCGCCCGCGATCACGTGGCCGAGCTTCTGCGGGCTCATCATCCACAGGAGCTGCTCGATGCCTTTCGCGGAGGCCGTCACGGCGAGGACCGTCGTGATCGTCCCCTCCTGCCGGAGGGCGACGGCGGGCTGGCCGTTGACCTCGACCCAGTCGGTCGTCTTGCCGGCCCAGAAATGACTCGCGAACGCCGCGACGAAGCTCGCCACTCGTGTGCGACCGATCACGGGGATCCGCGCGGCGAGCTTCACCCCGTTCCCGTCGGAGTAGCTGACGACGTCGTCGGCGAACAGGCGTTCGAGCTCGATCGCGTCCCCCTTCCGCGCGGCCGCCAGGAACGCCTCGAGGAGACGCCGCTGGTGCCCGGGTGTGACCGCTGACCGCGCGGGCGACGCAAGGTGCGCGCGGGCGCGACTGACCAGCTGCCGCGCGTTGACGACGCTCGACGAGATGACTTCGGCGATGCGGGGATAGGGGTAGTCGAACGCCTCGCGGAGGATGTAGGCGGCCCGCTCGGTGGGCGTGAGCTTCTCGAGCGTGAGGAGGATCGCGAACTGGAGGGCCTCGCCACGCTCGGCGCCGAGCGCCGGATCGTCGTCGGTGTTCACGGGCTCTGGCAGCCACGGGCCGATGTACGTCTCGCGCTGGGCGCGCGCCGACTGCAGCACGTTGATCGACAGCCGCGTCGCGATCGTGGCGAGGAACGCCGCGGGCTCCTGGACGTCGGCGCGATCGGCGTTCTGCCAGCGGATCCACGTCTCCTGCACGATGTCCTCGGCGTCGGCGACCGTGCCCAGCATCCGGTAGGCGATTCCGAAGAGGCGCCGCCGCTGCCCGTCGAACACGGCGACAGCGGTCATGAGGCCGTCCTCCGGAGATCCCGTGTCGTCCCTCGCCTGCACCTTCACACTCTCCACCGCCTCCGGGCGCCCCGGCAACTGCATCCACTCTCTCCGTCCTCATGGTGCACCATCCGTGCGAAGCACCTGCCCACTCTGGAGCATCCGTCGAAAGGGATGACCGGGAAGCGCGGCGATCTGTGACAGCGCGGCTCGCCTCACCGGGAGGTCGCCAGCCGGATCCGCCGCCGTTCGTAGATCAGCGTCGCGCTCAGCAGTCCCGCCCCCACCGTCGTCCCGGTGAACTGCGCGCCCAGGGCGGGCGCCCCGGCTGCAGTCAGCAGGGCGAGCGCCACGAGTGCGCCGCCCAGCACGGCGTTCACCGCCGCGACCATGCTGGCCATCGTGAAGAGGAACGATGAGCGCGAGTAGCGGATGCCGAGTTCGCCCGTGTGCGGATCGTCCAGCGCGATCAGGGCAGGCGCCCGGGGGTCCAGGGTGACGAAGTACTCGCGGATGCGCTCCATGCGGCGGCGGACGGTGATGTTCTCGACGGTCGTGTCGACCAGTCGCACCACGGTGAACCACCCCAGCATGAAGATCGCGGGCAGCACAGTGAATGTCAGAGCCGAGAGCAGCGCAGGTGCTTCGGCGGCGAAGCCCACGGCGACGAGGCCGCTCGACAGCGTCGAGAGGTAGATCAGCGACCGCGTGCTCGCCTCGCTGATCGTGGCGGTCGCGACCGCCTGCAGCACCGTGAGCTCGGTGCCGAGTGCGCCGTTCAGCGCGGATGCCGTCGCGGGGGTGTCTGCCATCGTCGTCTCCTCTTTCCGCCGTACGGCGCGGCTCGCGCCGTACAAGCAGTGACCGGGACGGTTCCCGAACTGTGACGGGAGATCCCTGTGAGCCGCTGTCACATCCGTGACCCCTCGACGGTCAGAGATCGTGAGGCGCCGCAGCGGCGTCCGTCACAGGAAAGGCTCGAACATGGCAAAGATCGTCGTCATCGGAGGAACCGGCCTCATCGGCTCGAAGGTCGTCGCGAAGCTCACAGAGCAGGGTCACGAGGCCGTCGCCGCAGCCCCCAACACGGGGGTGAATGCGCTCACCGGCGAAGGGCTGGCCGAGGCTCTGGTCGGCGCCGACACGGTCGTGGACGTGTCGAACTCGCCCTCGTTCGCACCCGACGATGTCATGCAGTTCTTCACGACGTCGACGCGGAACCTGCTGGCGGCCGAGGAGGCGGCGGGCGTGACGAAGCACGTCGCCCTGACCATCGTCGGCACGAACCGGCCGCAGAACATCCCGTACTTCGCCGCGAAGGTGGCGCAGGAGCGGCTGATCCGCGAGTCCGGGATCGCCTACACCCTCGTGCACGCCACCCAGTTCTTCGAGTTCGTGGGAAGCATCGCCGACATCTCGACGGAAGGCGACACGGTCACCCTCCCCGGCGCGCTCATCCAGCCCATCGCCGCGGAGGATGTGGCGACCGCGGTGGCACGCGCGGCGGCCGGCGAGGCCCGCGGTGACATCGAGATCGCCGGACCGGAGGCGTTCGGCATGGACGAGTTCGCGCGCCGCGCACTCGCCTTCCGCGGCGACCACCGCACCGTCGTGCGCGACGACAGCGCGCCGTACTACGGAGCGCAGATCGAAGAGCGCACGCTGATCCCCGTCGACGGCGCCCGCATCTTCGACACCACGCTCGAGGAGTGGCTGCCACTGAACCCGCCGCGCGTCTGACGACCTCCGCACCGTTCGCGCCCGTGAACGGTGCGGAGTGCGGTTGCATGAGCGCATGACCGTGATCCGAGTGCGCAGACCCTCGGCGACGGGCGCACCGTCGCCTGCGGCGTGACCGCGCCGGAGGGAGGATGCATCTTCGGCGAGGTGTCGGCCGAGACGCTGACGACCGAGGCCGGCGCGTACATCATCGACGGCGGCTGCCTGCCCGCGCAGTGACGGGCATTCCGACGGTGGTCAGCGTCGGAAGGACTCCGCGACCCGCGGGACGCGCAGACCGGTCGCGAACTCCGGATGCCGAGGCGCGACGTCGAGCATCTCGCACCCCATCGCCTCGAGGCAGATGACACAGCGTGCCGCGGTGCCGCTCAGCGCGACACCAGCCGGCGGATCGCGGTGAGCGGTATCGCGATCCAGTCGGGCCGGTTGCGGGACTCGTAGATCGCCTCGTACACGGCCTTGTCGAGCTCGAGCGCGTCCAGGAGGGGCCGGTGCGCGCTGAGATACACACCGGATGCCGCGGCGTAGCCCTCGAGGAACGCCAGCCGCGCCGCGCGTGCCCACTCCAGTGCGGGCTCGGGCTCCTGGTCGGGGTGCTCGATCATGAGGGACCCCGCGATGTAGTCGAAGGAGCGGAGGAGCCCCGCGACGTCGCGGAGGGCGAGGTCGGGCCGCACCCGCTCGGCCATCGGCCGCATCGGCTCGCCCTCGAAGTCGAGGAGCACCCAGCCGCGCTCGGGGGTGAGGATCGCCTGTCCGAGGTGGTAGTCGCCGTGCACGCGCTGCAGGCCGGGCCAGTCGGTCAGCGTGGCGCGCTCGTAGACCGCCTCGATCGCCTCCCGGGCCTCGGCGAGCTCCGGCACCTCGGCGATCGCGATGTCGAGGCGCCGGCGCCAGCTCGCGCTGATGAGGTCGTGATCCTCCGCGGTGCCGGCGCCGGTGCCGAAGAGCTCGGCGAGCGACACGTGCACGCCGGCCGTGGCGACCCCGAGCTCGCGGGCCGCCTCCGTGAAGTCGACGCCCTCGGTGGCTGCGCGCAGCGCGACGCGGCGGGCGTCCTCCACCCCCGGCAGGAACTCCTGGGCGAAGGCGAGCGAGCCCTCGAGGGGGAGAGTGCCGCCGGCGGGATCCGGCCAGGTGCCCGAGACCGAGCCGATCGCCCGCGGGACGAACGGCGACCCCGCGCCGGCCAGGGCGGTCTGCAGCTCGATGTCGGGGTTCAGCCCCGGGTGCAGCTGGCGGAACACCTTGCAGATCAGAGGCGGCGCCCCGGCGGCGCGGTAGATGATCGAGGTGTTCGACTGCTCGCCGCTGAGCACCTCGGCGACGTACGGCGTCGCATCGGGAACGGATGCCGACGGGACGCCGACCGCCCGCGCACCCTCGCCGGCGCCCTCGCCGCCGCGCGTCACGAGACGCGGCAGGGCCTCGGTGTACGCCGGGTCGAACGCCCCGTCGACGAGGCTCACGCCCGCGCGCAGACTGCCGATGATGTGCTCCGCTCCGACGTCGACGCTCGACGTCGGGCGCTCGACGACGGGCACCTGGTAGAGCGCGGTCGGCTTCGCGCTGTCGTCCGCGACGAGAAGGGTCTGCACGCGCACCGATGGCGCGCCGTCGTCGACGAACGGGTCGGGCAGATGCCACGACGCCACGATCCGCAGCGACGGCGTCCGGTCCTTCGCCGAGCACCACCGCTGCCGCGGCATCCAGGCCGTGAGAAGTGCCGCGGTGCTGTTCATGTCTGGATCGTAGGGTCTGCGGGGCTTCCAAGGCGAGTTCTGCGACGCTCAGAGCACGATGTCGTCCGGCGCGCGCAGCTCGAGCCACTCGCCGGGTCGCAGCGCGCGGCCGGCCAGCACGTCGGCATCCGTCAGCATCCCGAGGTCGACGCCGGTGAGGGCGGCGATCTCGGCGACCGGCACCTGGAAGGTGCGGAACCCGCCGAGCGGCGGTGCCGCGAGCAGCCCGTCGGCGGTGTCGACGAGCTCGGACTGGTCGAGGAGGAACCCCGCGGCGGCGAGTCCGTCGGGTCCGTGCCAGGTGGCGACCTTCCAGAACCGCAGCGGGATCCGGATGCCGCGATAGGGCGGGTCGTCGTCGCCGAGCACCGGGGCGGTGAACACCGAAAGCCGCTGATCGGTGGACTCGGCGTAGGCGAGGACGTGGTCCTCGAGCCCGAGCCAGAGCTCCTTCGACTGGTTGAAGCCGGCCGCCTGCGGCGCGGCGTTCGTGTAGAAGAAGGTCGCTGCCATCGCCTCGCGGGCCTCGGCCGTCGTGCCCCAGCCCGGGTCACGGCGGCGCACGAGGTGCCCGCGATCCAGGTCGTTGCGGGCGTACACCTCGGGGCCGGTCTGCTCCTCCGCGGCGACCCGGGGGTCGAGTCGCCAATCGCCGGCGCGCGGCAGGTCCAGCATCCGCGCCCCGTCGATGTTCACCGCGGTGACCGCCGCGAGGCGGCGCGCCGGATCGAGCAGCACGGAGAACCGAGGGTAGTCCAGCGTCCGCACCACCTGCGTCGGCCGGGGGAGCGGCAGTCGCGTCGGGAGGAAGTCGAGGTCGTAGCCGTCCGCCATGCGTCCATGGTGCCGGATGCCGCCGACATGACCGCATCCGATGGGGGTTCCGCCGCTCCGGACTCGCGCCTAGACTCCTTGCGCGAGGCGACCGATCGACGATGAAGCCCCCGCACCGCGGCGGGCGAAGGAGGCGGCATGCAGACCTTGACGATCGACTTCATCTGCTCCCTCGACGGCTACGGCGCGGCTGTCGGCTGGCCCGGCTGGTGGGGGATGGAGAGCCCGGAGTACCTCGACTGGCTCGAGAACTCGCCCGACAAGGACGACCCGCTGCTGATGGGGGCGACCACCTACCGGGTGATGTCGGAGCTGACCGCCGGCGGCGAACCCGGCACCGACGTGCTGAACGGCCTCACGAAGTACGTGTTCTCCTCCTCGCTGGAGGAGCCGCTGACCTGGGAGAACTCGATCCTCGTGCGGGAGGATGCCGTCGAGTACGTGCGCCGGCTGAAGGAGGAGTCCGACCGCCCGCTGCGCACGATCGGCAGCATCGCCCTATGCCGGTCGCTCGTGATGGCGGGACTCGTGGACCGCTACCGCGTCGGGGTGTTCCCAGTGATCACCGGAGCGACGGGGACGGAGCGCATCTTCGACGGCTATCCCGACGTGAAGCTCGACCTCGTCGAGGCGCGCACCTTCGACATGAGCATCCAGCTGCTGGAGTACGTGCCGACGGTGCTCGACGGACCGCCGGGCGTCTGACGACCGGCGGCCGGTCAGGACGCGGCGGGCTCCATCGGCAGGTGCGGGCCGCGGTTCCAGGCCAGGATCGCCGGCTGCTCGCGATCGAAGCCGAGCACCGACACCGACCCGGCATCCATCGTGATCTGCGCGGCGAAGCGGGGCGCCTGCCGAAGGAAGACCGCGGTGAGGATGCGCAGGTAGTGCCCGTGCGCGATGAGCGCGACGTCGCCCTGCGCCATCGCGGGGAGCACCCGGGTGAGCACGCGCGAGGCGCGCGCGGCGACCTCCTCGACCGTCTCACCGGGGGTGTCCCCGCGGATCACGCCGTGCGCGAAGGCCGTCCAGTCATAGCCGAGCTCGGCGCGGATCTCGGCTGTGGTGCGCCCCTCGTAGCCGCCGTAGTCCCACTCGATGAGCAGCGGATCCACGTCGGCGTCCAGTCCCGCCAGCTCGGCGGTGCGGCGCGCCCGCTGCAGCGGGGAGCTCAGCACGAGCCCGAAGGCGTAGTCGCGCACGAGCTCGCCCGCCGCCCTCGCGAGGTCCTCGCCGTGCGGGGTGAGCGGGATGTCGGTGCGACCGGTGTGACGGCCGCTCCGCGACCACTCCGTCTCGCCGTGCCGGAGCAGCACGAGCTTGCCCTGGGGGTTGTCGGGAGCGGGGCTGTCGGGCAGCGGGTCGGGTGCATCCACACCGCCACCGTACTCCGGGACGGGCGGCGTGCTCACGGGCGGACGCGGACCGTGCGGCCCTCGAAAGTCACCAGATCGCCGTCGTGGAGCTGGCGCCCGCGGCGCCGCTCCTCCTCGCCGTTGACGTTGACGAAGCCGTCGATGATGACCTCCTTGGCATCGCCGCCGGAGTCGAGCAGCCCCGAGAACTTCAGGAACTGGCCCAGGCGGATCATGTCGCCGCCGATGGGGACGTCGTCGATCGGATCGGTGTCGGTCATCCCTGAATGCTAACCGGGATCCGGAGCGACGCCGGGCCCGCGAGGCGCGTAGGGTGACGGATGTCGCGAGCTCTTCGCGACCCCGTCACAGTTCCGTCGAAGGGGAGGGTGCCCGATGTCCGCAGAGGAATGGCTGGCGCGACTGGAGGCCGAGCACCGCGACCTCGTGCTGACCGGGTTCGACCGGGCGGACGCCTGGCAGGTCGGCAGCGCGCTCGCCGGCAGGGCGCTGCAGGAGCGGATGCCGGTGGCGGTCGACATCCGCACCCCCGCGGGCGTGCTGTTCCACGCCTCTCTGCCCGGCGCGACCGCCGACAACGACGAGTGGATCTGACGGAAGTCGGCCACCGCCCTGCGATTCGAGGCCAGCACGGCGCTCCTCGCCGCGCGGACGGATGCCGAGGGGCGCTCGATGTTCGAGCCGGGCTGGCTCGACCCCGCCGAGTACACGATCGCCGGGGGCGCGGTGCCGGTGCGCGTGCAGGGCGTCGGCACTGTCGCGGTGGTGACCGTGTCCGGGCTCGCCTCCGAGGTCGACCACGACCTCGTGGTGCAGGCGCTGAGCGAGCTCGCGGCGGCGCAGCGCGCCGGAGCGGCCTGAAGGTCAGTGGGTCTGTTCGTCGTCCGGTCTGTGCAGCACCGCGATCGGCGCCGTGACGTCGAGCCGCGGCTTGACTCCCCGCTGGGCCCGCGCCCAGACGACGAAGCCGACAGCGGTGAAGGCGCCGTAGAAGAGGTACATGAAGCCGGTGGCGTAGTAGCCGGAGCCGAACAGCAGCGGAACGCCGACGGCATCCACGGCGATCCAGATCAGCCAGAACTCGGTCCAGCCCCTGGCCATGCCGTAGGTGGCCATCAGGGAGCCGACGAAGGTCCAGGCGTCGGCCCACACCGGCTCCCAGGAGCCGAGCATCCGGAACAGCGGCGTGAGTGCGACGGTGCCGATGACCATGACGAGAACGATGCCGATGCGGGCGCTCCAGGGAGCCCACTGCGGCGTGATCTGGCCGTCCCCTGCGGCAGCCTGCCGCCACCGCACCCAGCCGTAGATCGCGACGGCGATGAACATCACCTGCCGGCCCGCCTGGCCGAGCAGGTTCGGCAGCTCGTGAGCCGGGTTGAGGATCGAGCCGAGGAACACGGTGAGCAGCAGCAGGTTGCCGAGGATGCCGACCGGCCACGCCCACACCTTGCGGCGCAGGCCGCCGAGCGCGCTGGCCAGTCCGAACGCGTTGCCCACGACCTCGCGGATCAGCAGGGTCTGCCCGCCGGGCAGCGTCCAGTGCGAGTTGAAGACCTCGGCGAGCCAGGCGAGCAGGTTCACGGAACCGGCCGGTCGTCGAGGGTGAGCTGCAGGAAGGTGAGGTCGAGCCAGCGGCCGAACTTGGCGCCGACCTGCGGCATCCGTCCCACCTCGGCGAAGCCGAGCCGCTCGTGCAGCGCGATCGATCCGGCGTTGTCGGCGTCGACGCCGGCGATCATCGCATGGATGCCGCGGGCGCGCGCCCGCTCGATGATCTCCGCCATGAGCGCCTTCCCGATGCCGCGGCCGCGCTGGTCGCCGCGGACGTACACGGAGTGCTCGACGGTGTGCCGGTAGCCGCTGTGCGGTCGCCACTGCGCGAACGACGCATACCCGAGGACTCCCGTCTCATCGACGGCGACGACCACGGGGAAGCCCAGCCGGGTGCGATCGGCCAGCCAGGCGGCGCGGTCGTCGACGTCGACCGGATCCTCGTTCCAGATCGCCGTCGTGTGCAGCACGGCGTCGTTGTGGATCGCGGTGATCGTCTCGAGATCGGAGATCTCGGCGTCTCTGATGTGCACGGGGGCTCCTCTGCGCTTCGGGGTGCGCATCGATGACGGTACCAGGAGGGCTCAGGATGCGTGATTCCGCACCGGCGCGAGGGCGTCGCGCACGATGATCGCCCGGCGCAGGTCGGCCATGATCGGGTCGAAGAAGCGCTCGCGGTACCGCGGCTCGCTGACTGCCGAGAAGATGAACGGCAGCGTCGCGATGAGCGAGAGCAGCGCCGCCGCCTTGAGCAGGTTCACGGTGATCGGCAGCTTCGCCCCGGCGATGACGAGCGGCTCGACCACGAGGGGCAGCGTGTCGGTGCCGGTGCCCACCCACAGCTCGACCACTCCGACCGGGATCGCGACCGAGCCGATCGCGATGAGCAGTCCGCAGAGCAGCGCGGCGAAGAACAGCGCCTGCAGAAGCTGGGCGAACGTCATCACCAGCAGGATGTTCGCGCGCTGCGGCAGTCGCAGCGGCTGGCGGGCATCGGATGCCGCGGCGATGTGCTCGGCGGGGGTGTCCTCGAGCAGTGCGGTCCGCTGTTCGGCCGTCGGGGCGTGGCCGTCGTCGTCGAGCTCTGCCGCGCTGACCCGGAGCACGATCACGACGGCGAGGACGCCGACGACGAGGCCGACCAGGGCCAGTGAACCGGGGTGCAGGGCGGAGGCCATCTGCCACACCTCGGCGGAGAAGAACGCGAACACGACGAGCATGAGGATGACGGGCAGCGCGATCGAGGCCATGTGGCCGATCGCCGAGGCGTTCCGCACCGCGAGGCGTGAGGCCCAGGAGATCAGGGCGCCGCCGCCCATGCCGGTGACGAGGATGCAGAGCGCGAGCACGGCCAGCGTCTCGAACACCGGGCTGACGGTCGCCGTGCGGTCGATGGCGTAGCCGCCGGCGATGAGGGCAGCCACGCAGCCGACGATGATCGCGCTCGCCACGGCCGTGCCGATCGCCGGGCGCAGCCGGCGCAGCAGTCCGCGCACGAGGAGGAACGCCATCCAGGTGATCGTGAGCGCCAGCGCCAGCAGGATCAGCACGACGACGGCGAGCACGGTCTCGTCCTCGCCGGCCAGCTCCTGGGTGACGTCCACCGAGACGTCGAGGCCCCCGGTGAGGAGGAAGCCGGCCACCGCGACCCAGACCACGAGCGGGGCGACGCGGCGAGGCAGGTCGGTGAACCAGCGGCGCAGCGGCACGAACGTCGGCAGTCCCTGCTCGCGGAACCACCGGTCGGCATCGCGCCTCGCGCTGCGCAGCGGCCGGGGCTCGGAGGTCATGCTCGTGAGACTAGTGCTTCACGGTCTCCGGCGACGTCTCGCCCTCGTGGAACTCGACGCGCTTGCCGAGCATCCGCCCGATGCCGAGCACGATCCCGACGATGAGGAGGCCCGCCGCGAGTCCGGCGATCGCCGAGAACAGGGTGTCTCCGATCCACACGATCACCGGGCCGAGCGGCTCGAGCGCGTGCTCGATGCCGTGCAGGATGTCGGCGCCGAAGTGCACGCCCACCTCGCCGAGGTTCACCAGCACGAGGTGGCCGCCGACCCAGAGCATCGCGACCGTGCCGAGGATGCTGATGAAGCGGAACACCGCCGGCATCGATCGCACGATGCGGGTGCCGTTGTGCCTGACGCGCCGGACCGGGCTCTTCGCCATCCGCAGCCCGATGTCGTCGATCTTCACCAGCAGCGCGACCGCGCCGTAGACGACGCCCGTCATGATCACCGCGATCACGGCGAGGATCGCGAGGGTCGACCAGATGCTGAGGCCCTTTTCGAGGCTCGCGAGCGAGATGAGCATGATCTCGGTCGACAGGATGAGGTCGGTGCGGATCGCGCCGAGCACGAGGCGCTTCTCGTCGCGGGCGCTCTCGTCCTCGTGGCCGTGCTGCACGCCGAACCACTCGAGCACCTTCTCGGCGCCTTCGAAGCACAGGTACGCGCCGCCGACGATCAGCAGGTACGGCAGCACCCACGGGGCGAACGCGGTGAGCAGCAGCGCCACCGGGATGATCACGAGGAACTTGTTCGCCAGCGACCCCAGTGCGATCTTGCCGACGACCGGCAGCTCACGTGCCGGGGTGATGCCCTGCACGTACTGCGGGGTCACCGCGGCGTCGTCGATCACGACGCCGGCGGCCTTGGCCGAGGCCTTCATCGCGGCGCTGAGGATGTCGTCGACGACGGCGAGAAGTCCAACGGACATGTGCGTTCCCCCTGTGGTGAGTGTCGGGGAGCAACTCTACCGACCCGGCCTGAACTCACAGCGCGCTCCCAGCCCCGCGGGACCAAAACGGCGGCGGCATCCGTTCTCCTCTATGACGCCGCAGCCAGCCGCGTCGGACAAAGGAGACATCGATCATGTCGCACGACTACCGCAAGACCTCCGAGGGCGTCAGCGCCCTGAACCACCTGCAGTACGAGGTGACGCAGAACGACGGCACCGAGCCGCCGTTCCGCAACGCGTACTGGAACAACCACGACGACGGCATCTACGTCGACGTCGTCTCCGGCCAGCCCCTGTTCTCCTCGGCGGACAAGTACGACAGCGGCACGGGATGGCCGAGCTTCACGAAGCCGATCGACGCGGATGCCGTCACCACCCGCACCGACCGGAAGCTGTGGATGCCGCGCACGGAGGCGCGCTCCACCGGCGCCGACAGCCACCTCGGCCACGTCTTCGACGACGGCCCCGCCGAGGCCGGCGGCCTGCGCTACTGCATGAACTCCGCCGCCCTGCGCTTCATCCCCGCCGACAGGCTGGAGGAGGAGGGCTACGGTCGATACAGCGCCCTCTTCACCGGCACCACCCCCGCCACCACCTCTGAGACTCGCAAGGAGCAGTCATGACCGACAACGGAACCATCACCCGCACGCCCGGGACCGAGACCGCCGTGCTCGCCGGCGGCTGCTTCTGGGGCATGGAGGATCTCATCCGCCGCCAGCCCGGCGTGCTCGACACCCGCGTCGGCTACACCGGCGGGGAGAACGACCACGCCACGTACCGGAACCACCCCGGTCACGCCGAGGCCGTCGAGATCGTGTTCGATCCGACGAAGACGACGTACCGCGACATCCTCGCGTTCTTCTTCCAGATCCACGACCCGTCGACCCTGAACCGCCAGGGCAACGACATCGGGTCGAGCTATCGCTCGGCGATCTTCCCGCTCAGCCCCGAGCAGGACCGGATCGCCCGCGACACGATCGCCGACGTCGACGCGTCGGGCCTGTGGCCGGGCAAGGCCGTCACCACGATCGAGCCCGAGGGCCCGTTCTGGGAGGCCGAGCCGGAGCACCAGGACTACCTGATCCGCTATCCGAACGGCTACACCTGCCACTTCCCGCGTGCGGGCTGGGTGCTGCCGAAGCGCGCCGAGGTCTGAGCCTCCGCGCGGAACCGCCGAGACCCCGTGCTCTCGTCGAGACCCCGTTCTGCCGACGCCGGCAGGCAGGGGTCTCGGCGGGAAGCCGGGGTCTCGGCGTCTCAGCGCTCGCCGAGGAACTCCAGCGCCGCCTCGCGGAAGGCGCGCGAGCCGGGCGCGTTGAAGTGGTTCCGGTCGGGAATCTCGAAGAACCGGCCGTCGGGCGCGGCCGCCGCGAGCGCCTTCGAGCCCTCGATGATGCCGTCCTTCGACCCCGTCGCGAACAGGATCGGCTGGGTCGGCGCGTTCGCCGGGTCGGGATCGACCGTGCGCGATGCCCGCATCCCCTCGGCGAGGGCGAGCAGCGACGACAGATCGTTGCCGGGCACGCGCTCGGTGAGCGCGATGTAGTTCTGGGTCGTCGGGTCCTCGACCGGGGTGCCGTCGGCGATCAGGGCGCGCACCTGATCGAGGTTGAGCCGGGCCAGCGGCACGCCGTCGGGCACGCCGCCGAGCACGGCGCGCTCGATGCGGTGCGGCAGCTCGCGCACGACCTCCCAGCCGACCCTGGCGCCCAGCGAGTACCCGACGTAGACCGCGTCGTCCACGAGATACGCGTCCATGACGGTCTCGACGTCGGTGGTCAGGGTGCGGATGCCGTAGGCCGAGGCCTCGTGCGGCTTCTCGCTGAGTCCGTGCCCGCGCTGGTCGAGCGCGAGCACCCGGTAGCCGGCGCGCGTGAGGTCGCGCACCCAGCCGGTGAGCACCCAGTTGTCGCGCGCGCTGGACGCGAAGCCGTGCACGATGACGACGACCGGTCCGTCCGGATCGCCCCAGGTGTAGGTCGCGAGGCGGGTGCCGTCGGCGGCGTACACCTGCTGGGGCTCGGGCATGACGGTCAGGTCGGAGAGAGGAACGGCCACGTCATCCATCATGGCCCCGTCCGGCGCGGGGAGCCTCGAACGTCTCGGCGGATGACGAAGGCCGCGCCCGGATGATCCGTGCGCGGCCCTCGCTCAGCCGGCCAGCAGGCCGTCGGCGGTGTACTCGGGCGGAGGCAGCGGCGACAGGCGCAGCCGGCGCATGATCTCCTTGACCTCCTCCTTCGGGCTGCGGCTGAGCTCGACGACGATGCCGTCCTCGTCCTCCTCCAGCGGCTCGAGAGTGGCGAACTGCGAGCCCAGGAGGCTCTGCGGCATGAAGTGATCGATGCGGCTGCTCAGGCGGTTGGCGATCGCCTCCCGCGAGCCGTCCAGGTGCACGAACGCCACGCCGGGGCCGGCAAGGCGATCGCGGTACACCCGGCGCAGCGCCGAGCAGGTGACGATCCCCGGGGTGCCGGATGCTGTGTGCAGCTGGATCCAGGCGGCGATGCGGTCGAGCCAGGGCCAGCGGTCCTCGTCGGTGAGCGGGTGCCCCGCCGCCATCTTCTCGATGTTCGATGCGGGGTGCAGGTCGTCACCCTCTTCGAGGTCCCAGCCGAGGCGCCCGGCGAGCATGCCCGCGACGGTCGACTTGCCCGAGCCGGACACCCCCATCACCACGAGGACGATGGGCGGGTCGGCATCCGCGGGCCGGACGTTCTCGCCGGTCATGATCAGACCACCAGGTCCAGCAGGAGCACGCCGACGAGGCCGACCACCGAGATGAGGCACTCGAGCACCGTCCAGGTCTTGAACGTCTGCGGCAGGCTCGTGCCGAGATACTGCTTCACCAGCCAGAAGCCCGCGTCGTTGACGTGCGAGAGGAACACCGAGCCGGAGCCGATGGCGAGCACGAGGAGTGCGACCTCCGGGCCGGGAAGCGTGGAGGCGACCGAGGTCATCAGGCCGGCGGCGGTGATGGTCGCGATCGTGGCGGAGCCGGTCGCGATGCGGACGAGCACGGCGACGATCCAGCCGAGGAGGAGCACGGAGATGCCGCTGTCGAGCACGGCGCGCGTGATGACCTCGCCGATGCCGGTGTCGATGAGCACCTGCTTGAACGCGCCGCCGGCGCCGACGATGAGCAGGATGCCGGCGATGGGCGGCAGGCTGCTCTCCAGCGACTCGGCGACCGTCTTGCGGTTCATGGCCCCGCCGGCGCCCAGCACGAAGATGCCGAAGATCAGGGTGATGAGCAGGGCGATGGCCGGGGTGCCGATGAAGTCGATGACGAGCTTCCAGGCGTCGGTCGACTCCGGGGCGAACACCGCGACGAGGGCCTTGGCCATCATCAGCAGCACGGGGAGGAGCACGCTCGCCAGGGCGGCGCCGAAGGAGGGGCGCGGGCGGCGGGTGACGTCCTCGCCGAGGTCCTCGGCGGTGACGAACATGTCGGGGACGCCGACCGGCGCCCACTTGGCCGCGAAGCCGCTGAACAGCGGGCCGGCGATGATGATGGTCGGGATCGCCACGATCACGCCGAACGCGAGGGTGAGTCCGAGGTTGGCGCCGAGGGCGTCGATCGCGAGGAGCGGCCCGGGGTGCGGGGGCACCAGCCCGTGCATCGCGGAGAGCCCGGCGAGGGTCGGGATGGCGATCTTCATCAGCGAGACGCCGGAGCGGCGGGCGACGAGGATGATCACCGGGATCAGCAGCACGAGACCGATCTCGAAGAACATCGGCAGGCCGATGACGGCGCCCACGACGCCCATCGTCCACGGCAGCATGCGGGGGCTGGACCGGGCGATGAGGGTGTCGACGATGCGGTCGGCGCCACCGGAGTCGGCGAGCAGCTTGCCGAACATCGCGCCCAGGGCGATCAGCACGCCCACGCCGCCCATCGTCGCGCCGAAGCCGGCGGAGAAGCTGGCCAGCGCCTTGTCGGTCGCCATGCCGGCGCCGATGCCGACGCCCAGCGCGCCGATCGTCAGGGCGAGGAAGGGGTGCACCTTGAGCCAGGTGATGAGCAGGATGATCACGGCGAAGCCGATCACGGCAGCGGTGATCAGCTGAGCATCCGATCCGACCGGCACGATCGGTGCGGGGTCCGCCATCGGCAGGCGAAGAGTGAAGGGAACCATCATTGTTCCTCCCGGAAAGGGAAACGCAGTCAGTGAGCTACGGCGCTTCTGTCTGATATTTGAAGCTACCGTAGCCGAATAATCCGACTATTACAACACCTATCTTTAAATAAACGTCCTTTACTGGTCAGAGGCTCTCAAATATCGGCCCCATCCTCTACGGTGAGAGCATGACTCAGACACCGCTGCACGACGCGATCGTCGAGCGCTGGGGTGCCGAGATCGGGTCCGGCCGGCGCGCACCCGGCAGCCGCATCGTCATGGAGCAGGCCGTCGCCGAGTTCGCGGCTTCGCGCAGCGCCATCCGCGAGGCCGTGCGCGTGCTGGAGTCCCTCGGGATGGTCGAATCGCGGCAGCGGGTGGGGATCACCGTGCAGCTACCCGAGTCATGGAGTCCCTACGACCCCCGCGTGCTGCGGTGGCGGCTGGAGGGGCCCGACCGGCTCGCCCTCCTGCAGAGCCTGAGCGAGCTGCGCGGCGCCGTCGAGCCCGTCGCCGCCCGTCTCGCGGCGACCCGCGCGACCCCGGAGCAGTGCGGTGCGCTCGCCGCGGCGGTGATCGGGATGTCCTCCACGGCTCGCGCGGCGAACGCGGAGGAGTACCTCGCGCACGACATCGACTTCCACACCGTGCTGCTGCAGGCCTCGGGCAACGTGATGCTCGCGAGCCTCGGCTCGATCGTCGTCGCGGTGCTCGAGGGGCGCACTCACCACTCGCTGATGCCGGCGGTGGCGGATGCTGAGGCGCTGCGGCTGCACTCGGAGGTCGCCGCCGCCGTTCAGGGACGCGACGAGGCAGCCGCCGAGAAGGCGATGCGCGCCATCGTCGCGGAGTCCGCCGACGCGATGACCGAGATGCGGACCGCCGCGCAGCGCTGACCCGCCATACGTTTCGCGGAGAGCCGTCATCGCGGGGAGCCGTCATCTCCGAGAGTCCTCAGAACAGGCAGAAGCGCGGGAGCAGGCTGAATCTCAGATGATTCAGCCTGCTCCCGCGGGATCGCCTGTTCCGGGGCTGCCGGGGCTGCCGGGGCGCCGGCTCAGAGGCTGGCGAGCTCCTTGTCCAGGTCGTCCTCGGCGACCGGTACCGTCTGCCGCAGCGCCTCACCGAGGCCGGCATCCACGTTCGTCCAGTACTGGAAGAAGCGCTCGCGGATCGCGTCGATGGTGATGCCGCGGCCCTGGCCGGTCAGCGTCTCCAGGAAGCGGGCGCGCTGCGCGTCGTCGAAGACCTCGCGGTACAGCGTGCCGGCCTGGCCGAAGTCGTCGTCATCGGCGCGGAGGGTCGCGGCGGAGCGGATCAGCTCGCCGTCCGACTCCCAGCTCGCCTCGGCTCCTGCCGCAGCATCCGCCACCGGGCCTCCGGCCGGCCCGAAGGAGTTCGGCGTGTACACGCGGTGCGCGGCGTCGTTGAACTTGTACTGCATCTGGCCCTCGTGCATGTAGTTGCGCACCTCGGCCGCGTGCGGCTGGTTCACCGGCAGCTGGTTGTAGTTCGCGCCGATGCGGTAGCGCTGCGCGTCGGAGTACGCGAAGACACGGGCCATCAGCATCTTGTCCGGGGAGATGCCGGTGCCGGGGACCTGGTTGCCGGGGGAGAACGCGGCCTGCTCGATCTCGGCGAAGAAGTTCTGCGGGTTGCGGTTCAGCGTGAACGTGCCGACCTTGATGCGCGGGTAGTCCTTCTTCGACCAGGTCTTGGTGAGGTCGAACGGGTTGAACCGGTAGGTCTTGCCCTGCTCGTACGGCATGACCTGCACGTAGACGTCCCAGGAGGGGTGCTCGCCGCGCTGGATCGCGTCGAAGAGGTCGCGGCGGTAGTAGTCGGCATCCGACCCCGCCAGCTTCTCCGCCTCCTCGGCGCTCATCGCCTCGACGCCCTGCTTCGAGAGGAAGTGATACTGCACCCAGAAGCGCTCGCCCTCGGCGTTCACCCACTGGTACGTGTGCGAGCCGTAGCCGTTCATGTGGCGCCAGCTGCGGGGGAGGCCGCGGTCGCCCATGAGGTAGGTGACCTGGTGCGCGGTCTCGGGGGAGAGGGTCCAGAAGTCCCACTGCATGTCGGCGTCGCGCAGGCCCGAGTCGCCGAGTCGCTTCTGCGAGTGGATGAAGTCGGGGAACTTCATGGCGTCGCGGAGGAAGAACGTCGGGGTGTTGTTGCCGACGATGTCGAGGTTGCCCTCGGTCGTGTAGAAGCGCAGCGCGAAGCCGCGCACGTCGCGCCAGGTGTCGGGGGATCCCTGCTCACCGGCGACGGAGGAGAAGCGCAGCAGCGTCTCGCTGACCGTGCCCGGCTGGAAGACCGCGGCGCGGGTGTAGGCCGAGACGTCCTCGGTGACCTCGAAGGTGCCGAACGCGCCGCCGCCCTTGGCGTGCGGGTTGCGCTCCGGCACGCGCTCGCGGTTGAACGAGGCGAGCTTCTCGACGAGGTAGCGGTCGTGCAGGACCGTGGGGCCGTCGGCTCCGACGGTGAGCGAGTGCGCGTCGCTGGCGACCGGGGTGCCGGTCTGGGTGGTCGTGGGCTTGGTCATGTTCTTCTCCTTCTGCGCGCAGGCACGACGAACACCGCCCCTCTGAGGAGGGCGTGTCCGGGGGATGCGCCTACGCGGCGTTCTGGCAACTGGGGCACAGGCCCCAGAAGGTGACTTCTGCTGTCTGGACGGTGAATCCCCCCGTGTTCGAGGGGGAGAGACACGGCGCCTCGCCGATGACGCAGTCCACGTCGCCGATCGCACCGCAGGAGGTGCAGACCACGTGGTGATGGTTGTCGCCGACGCGCCGTTCGTAGAGCGCCGCGGAGCCTGCCGGTTCGATCCGGCGGATCAGGCCCGCCGTCGTCAGGTCCGCGAGGATGTTGTGCACCGACTGGATCGACGTGGTCGGAAGCACGTCGGACACCGCGCGGTAGACCCGCTCGGCATCCGTGTGGGCCATGGACGTCAGAGCCTCGAGAACGGCGACGCGGCCCGCGGTCGCCCTCAGTCCGGCGTCGCGAAGCGCCGAGTCGAGTTCCGTGTCCATGCCTCGACTGTACACTTATTTTTAGTCATTCAAAAGAACGGATGCCGAATCCCACCAGTCCAGCACACGCGTGCCCATCAGCGTGAGCCAGCGGGAGGGTTCGCCCTCCGGTGCGTCCACCGCGAACCACGTGCGCCCGGGCAGGGTGCGTCCCTGCAGCCAGGTCCCGTCGGCCTGCCGGGCCGCGCGCACCGCGTCGACGGCATCCGTCAGTCGCGCATCCGGTGCCGCGCCCTCGAACAGTGCGGCCTCGCGGAAATGGTCGAGAGCGGCGAGGGCGCTGTAGCGGTGACGGTTCGGATAGACGAACTCGGTGACGAAGTCGCCGACGAGCATCCCGGTCGACTCGCGGAACATGAGCCGCCGGCGCAGCAGGTACTCCTCGCCGCCGTGGCGCGCCTCGCGCACCGAGGCGTCGCCGGTGCGCCGCTCGTAGTAGAGCAGTCCGCGCACGGCGTTGAGCGTGGAATGGAACGACGAGCGCACCGAGTCGCCCTCCTCGGCCTCGCAGTTCCAGCCGCCGTCGTCGAGCCGGTGCTCGACGAACCAGCGGGCGAGTGCCGACATGTCGAGTCCCAGCCAGGCGCCCGAGGCGAGCGTGAACGCGTTGATGCAGACGTCGACCTCGCCGCCCCAGAACGGCAGGTCGTCGTACTCCCAGCGGCAGCTCTCGGCGAGCCTCGCCGCGGTGTCACCGAGGGCGGCGGCATCCGCGCCCCACTCCCTGAGGTCCTTCAGCGACCAGCTCGTGGCGACCCACGGCTGATCCCGCTCCGCGGGTCCGCCGCTGTCGAAGAACCCGCCGGGGAAATGTGCTCCGCCGGCCCATCTCCCGTCGGCATCCTGGTGGGCGAGCAGCCTCGCTCCGAAGCCCGCCCTGGTCACCTCCGACCTCGTCGCCTCCCATTGTGCGGCGGGGGCGGCGAGCAGGTCGCGCTCGACCTGCCATCGCAGCGCCGGATCGGAGTCGAGCAGCCAATCGTGCACGCGGTCGTCGAGGTCCATGCCCGGCACGCTATCCTGCCCCGGCGACGCGCGGAAGGCGGATCAGGCGAAGCGGATGCCGGCGCGCAGGCGCGTGCGGATGTCGAACAGCTCGTTGCCGCCGATCACCCGCGCACCGGGCACGCCCTTGCGCAGCAGGCCGGGGAGCGCGCTGCGGCGCACCACGACGACGGGGAGGTCGCGGATGCGGCCGAGCGGCGTGATCGCCATGGCGAGGTCGTCGTCGGGCAGCACCACGATCGCGCCGGTGAAGCGCACCTTGGCCGTGCGAGCGACGTGCCGGATCTGGCCGAGCAGCGTCGTCACGGGCGCTCGATGCCCGAGGCTGGGCCCGGTGATCTCGCCGCCGCGGAATCCCACGACCCCGCCGAAGTCGGCCGAGGTGACGCCGTACAGACCCGACGGGCCGAGGACGATGTGGTCGAGGTGCACGTCGGCGCCGACGTCGATGCCGTGCCAGAGGGTGAATCCCATGCCGAGGCCCGACACCGCGTGCGCGGTGCCCTCCTCGGCGAGAGCGTCGGCGAGCAGGCGCTTCAGCTCCCGCGGAGCCGACCGAACGAGCGAGGGGGCATACGGGTCCTCGACTGCTTCACCCGCCCACTCGGTCAGCAGCTCGACGTAGCGGGCGCGGCGCCAGGCGCCCGGCACGCCGTAGGTCTTCGGGCGCGGGCGGGTGTCGGTCGGCGCCGCCGGTGCGCGCCATCCGCCCCACTCCGTCTCCGTGCCGATGCCGTGACTGCGGTCGTACGCCGCGCGCCCCTCGGCGGTGCCGACGAGCTCCCAGGCGCGCTGCACGCGGATGAACACCGCGGCGTCGCCGCCGGTGTCGGGGTGCGTCTGCCGCAGCCGCAGCCGGTAGGCGCGCCGCAGCTCCTCCTCGGCCGTCTCCGGAGTGACGCCGAGCACCTCGTATGCCGAGGCCGAAAGCGGACTGTCGAACATCGCGCTCCTTCCGACCGCGGCATCCAGGGTATCCGTCGGCGGGCGCCCGCCCGTCATCGCTCCCGTCGCGCGAACGGTCGCTTCGCCCCCACCCGAGGCGACGATCTGCGCGACGGCAGCATCAGCCCGAGCGGCGCAGGGTCACGCGGGCACGTCGACGATGCGCTCGGCACCGCGCGCCGGCACGACAGAACCGGCGGATGCCGCGGCGAGGTCGTCAGCGAGCGCGATGAGCGAATCGGCGGGCACCCAGAGCTCCAGCGTCGCGACCGCGCCGTAGCGGGGCTCGCCGAGGGTGGCTCCGTGCTGCGCGGCCCAGTCGCGGAGGAGGTTGTCGAAGCGGCCGGCATCCGCGTGCGGCACGTCGACCGTGACCTGAGTGAGCGCCTCACGTCGCACCAGCGTCGCCAGGTCGAGCGCCTCCGACACCGCGGACGAGTACGCCCGCACGAGTCCGCCGGCGCCCAGCTTCACCCCGCCGAAGTACCGCGTCACCACCGCGACCACGTCGGTGAGCTCCCGGCGGCGCAGCACCTCGAGCATCGGGATGCCGGCGGTGCCGGAGGGCTCCCCGTCGTCGGAGGAGCGCGCCTGGTCGCCGAGCAGGCCCGTGACCATGGCGCTGCAGTTGTGCCGCGCATCCCAGTACCGCTTGCGGATGCCGGCGATGACGGCATCCGCCTCCTCGACCGACGAGACCGGCGCGAGCTGCGCGATGAAGCGCGACTTCTTGATGACGAGCTCATGCTCCACGCCGGAGGCGATCGTGGCGGGGTAGGAGCGGGTCACCCCGCCACGATACCGAGCGGATGCGGAAGGGCGGCCGCCCCCGCGAGGGGAGCGGCCGCCCTCAGGGCCGGACGGCGGTGCTACTCGGCGGCGCCCAGGTGCGCCGCCCACGGGTAGTACGTGTACGCGAACGCGGCCGGAGCGCCCGTGATGCGCTTGTTCATGAACACGTCGTTGCGCAGCTCGACGCCGGGGAACATCGGGCCCATCTCCTCGTACAGCTTCTTCTCGATGTCGACGACCAGCGCCGCGCGCTCCTTCTCGTCGGCGGTTCCGACCGCCTCGTAGTAGAGGTCGTCGACGCCGCTGTACCCGGACTGGTTGAACAGGCCCGCGGTCACCGCGGTCGCGGCGATCCAGTCGAGCGGGTTCGGGATGCCCGGCCAGAACTGCGTGTACAGCAGGTCGGTGTCGCCGCGGGTCTCCGGGTCGTACAGGTAGTTGGAGTAGCCGGTGGCGGGCACGACCTCGAGCTCGAACGTGAGGCCGATCTTGTCGGCCGCGTCCTTGACGGCGATGCCGAACTGCTGGGTCTCGCTCTGCTGGGGGACGACGAGGCTGATCGAGTCGGCCTTCACGTCGGCGGGCAGGCCGTCGACGATCTTCTTCGCCTCCTCGATCTGCGCGGTGCCGTCGGTCGCGACGGAGTCGGCGTACTCGGCCAGCTCCTCGGCCGCGAACCCGTAGGCGGACGGCGGCGTCTGCAGCGCCGACGGCGTGCCGAGCCCGCCGTAGACCTGGGTGCCGATGCCCTTCCAGTCGATCGCCATCTGCAGCGCCTTGCGCACGTCGGCGTTCGCCAGCGGGCCGTCGGGGTTCGCGACGACCAGCGTCGTCTCCAGCGGCGCCGGGCCCTGGTGGTAGCTGCCGACGCCGGATGCCTTCAGCTGCGCGACACCCGACACGGGCACGCCGAACGTGCCGTCGATCTGTCCGGACTGCAGACCCGAGACGATCGCGGCGTCGTCGGTGAGGAAGGTGAACTCGATCTCCTTCGCCTTCGCCGTGCGCTCGGCGTCCCAGTAGCCGTCGTAGCGGGAGACCGTGATCGACTGCCCCTGGGTCCACTTCTCGAACTGGAACGGACCGGTGCACATCACGCCGGTCTCCGGAGTGCCGAAGGCCTCTCCGGCGGCCTCGGCGAAGTCCTTCTTCACGACGACGCCGGCGTAGTTCGAGAGCTCCTCGTTGAGCAGGTAGTCGGGGGCCTTGAGGCGGATCGTGACCTGGTGCTCGCCGGTCTTCTCGATCGAGTCGACGTTGAAGTACAGGTAGTTGTAGAAGCTGGTCGGATCGGTGAGGTTGCGGGTGAGGCTGTACACGACGTCGTCCGCGGTCATCGGCGTGCCGTCCCAGAAGGTGACGTCGTCGCGCAGCTCGTACACCCAGGTGAGCGGGTCGGGGTTGCTGAACGACGAGGCCAGGTTGGGCTCGATCTCGAACTCGGGGGTCTGCACGAGCAGGTTCTCGCACAGGTTCGAGTTGATCATGTTCGGCGTGTAGTCGGCCGAGCGGTACGGGTCGATGGTCTGCGGCTCGCCCTGGAAGACGTTCCAGGTGATCTTGTCGACCTCGCCCGTGGCGGCGGGGGTGAAGGTGGTCAGCTCGTCGCCGCCTCCCTGCGACGGCGAGGGGGCCGCCCCGCCGCCGCTGCAGGCGGTGAGGGCGACGACGGCGAGCAGGCCGACGCCGGCGGCGGCTGCGCGGATGCGCCTGGTGGTGTTCATGGTTGCTCCGATACGGGTTCGGGTGGTGCGGGTGGGTGGTGCGGGTCAGATTCGTGCGAGGGACGCGGGGTCCCAGCCGTCGCGCGGAACGCTGTCGCGCAGCAGGCGGGTGTAGGGGTGCTGCGGGTCGTCGAGCACGGCGGCGGTGGCGCCCTGCTCCACGACGGCGCCGTGGCGCATGACGATCGTGTCGTCGCACACCTGGCGGATCACCGCGAGATCGTGGCTGATGAACAGGTAGCTCACGCCGCGTTCCTCGCGGATGTCGGAGAGGAGGTTGAGGATCTGCGCCTGGATCGAGACGTCCAGCGCGGACACGGCCTCGTCGAGGATGAGGATCTCCGGTTCGGCGGCCAGCGCCCTGGCGATCGCGACGCGCTGCCGCTGCCCGCCGGAGAGGGCCTTCGGCAGTGCGTTCAGCTGCCGCTCGTCGAGCCCGACGAGGTCGCCGAGCTCGCGCACGCGGCGCTTGGTCTCCTCGCGGTCGAGCCGGAAGTGCACGCCGAGCACCTCGGCGAGGCAGTCGCCGATGCGCTGACGGCGGTCGAGCGAGGTGTACGGGTCCTGGAAGACGATCTGGATGTTCCGGCCGCGCTCGCGCAGCGCTCGGACGGTGCGCGCGGGGCGGGTGCGGTCCTCGCCGCGGAACAGGATGCGTCCGCCGGAGGGCGTCTCCAGGCCGATGATCATCCGGGCCGTGGTGGTCTTGCCCGATCCGGACTCCCCGACGATGCCGAGGGATCCGCCGGCCGCGAGCTCGAAGCTCACGTCGGCGACGGCGGTGGTCTCGGTGCGGCCGGAGCCGAACCGCTTGGTCAGGTTCTCGACGGCGAGCAGCGGTGCGGTGCTCATGACGTCGCCTCCTCCTCGGAAACGGTCGGGACGGGTGCCAGCAGACGGCCGTGCAGCTCCGGCATCCGGATGCAGCGGCTGTCGCCCTGCGTGCCGATCTGCAGCAGCGGCGGGCGGGAGGCCCGGCACGCCTCCTGCGCGAAGCGGCAGCGGGGCGCGAACGCGCAGCCGTCCGGCGCCTCGTACGCGGTGGTGGGGTGACCGGGGATCGCCGGGAGCCGGTGCGCCCGGTGGCCGATCTCGGGCCGCGCGCCGACGAGGGCGGCGGTGTACGGGTGCAGCGGGTCGTGGTGCAGCAGCTTCGAGCTCTGCCGCTCGACGACCTGCCCCGCGTACAGCACGAGGGTGTCGTCGCAGACGGCGCCGGCGAGCTCGAGGTCGTGCGTGATGAAGAGCATGGCCATGCCGTACTCCCGCTGCATGCGGGCGAGGATCGCCATCACCTCTGCCTGCGTGGTCACGTCGAGCGCGGTCGTCGGCTCGTCGGCGAGGATGAGCCGCGGGCGCACGGCGACGGATGCCGCGATCATCACGCGCTGCAGCAGACCGCCGGAGAGCTCGTGCGGGTACTGGCGCAGCCGGCGCTCCGGGTCGTGGATGCCGACGTCGGCGAGCAGCTGCACGGCCTTCTGCTCGGCGGCGCGCCGCGGCATCCGGTCGTTCGTGCGCATCGCCTCGGTGAGGAAGTCGCCGATCCGGCGCACCGGGTTGGTGTGCGCCCTGGCGTCCTGGAACACCATCGACACGTCGCCGGCGCGGTAGCGCCGGAGCGCCTCGCCGCGGAGGTCGAAGACGTCGGTGCCGTCGAAGCGGACGTGGCCCGTGACGTCGGCGCCGCTCGGCAGCAGCCGGGCGATGGTGCGGACGGTCATCGACTTGCCCGAGCCGGACTCGCCGACCAGGCCGAGGGTCTTCCCCTCTTCGAGCTCGAACGAGACGTCGCGCAGCACGGTGCGCATCTCGCCCTGGACGGGGAGCGCGACGGTCAGGCCGTCGACCTCGAGAAGCGGGGCCCCGCGCCGAGAGGCTCCGGACGGCGCGCCAGCGCCGTGTGGAGTAGGCGTGGGGATCATGCGCGGGCCTCCGATCGCTCGTTGAGGCGGTCGCCGAGCACGTTCACGGCGGCGACGGTGATGACGATGAGCGCGCTGGCGAACAGCGCCTCCTCGGGGTGGCCCTGCAGGATGCCGCCCATGCCGGTGCCGACCATGGCGCCCCAGTCGGCGGTCGGCGGCTGCACGCCGAGGCCGATGAAGGAGAGTCCGGCGAGATCCATGAGGGCGAAGCCGAAGGCGAGCGTCGCGTTCGCGACGATGAGCCCGGCGATGTTCGGCAGGATGTGCCGCACCGAGATCCAGAAGCCGCGGACGCCCTGCACGCGGAGGGCGGCGACGTACGGCAGGTTGCGCTCACGGAGCGCCGCGCTGCGCACGATGCGGGCGATGTACGGGGTGTAGGCGATCGACAGCGCCGCGACGGCCGCGTTCAGGCCGGAGCCGAACAGCGCGGTCGCGAGGATGGCGAGCAGCAGGCCGGGGAACGCGAAGATCGCGTCGATGACCCGCACGACGGCCTGGTCGAACCAGCCGCCGAACCAGACGGCGGCGAGGGCGAGGATCGTGCCGATGATCGTCGAGAAGAGCACGACGAGGAACGGCCCGATGAGGGCGGTGCGCGAGCCGACGATGAGGCGGGCGAGCAGGTCCCGGCCGCTGGCGTCGGTGCCGAGCGGATGCAGGGCGCCGGGGCCCTGGAGCGCCTCCGACAGGCTCACGCCGTTCGGGTCGGTGGTGACGAGCAGCGGTCCGGCGAGGGCGATCAGCACGATCGCGGCGAGGGCGCCGACGGCGGCCCAGCCGGAGGCGCCGAGGAAGCCGGCGCGGCGGCGGCGCCTGGCGGCCGGAGCGAGCAGACGCGCGTCGGCGGTGACGGCGGTCATGAGGTCTTCCTTCCGAGGCTGACGCGCGGGTCGAGCAGCGCGTAGGCGAGGTCGATGACGGTGTTCAGCACGATGAACGCGGCGACGTAGACCAGGCAGATCGCCTGCACGACGGGGAAGTCCTTCTGCTGGACGCTGGAGACGAGGAACTGGCCCATGCCTCCGAGCTGGAACACCTGCTCGATGACGACCGAGCCGGCGATGAGTCCGGCGATGGTGAGGCCGGCGACCGTGAGCACCGGCATCGCCGCGTTGCGGACCACGTGGCGCTGCACGATGAAGCGGCGGGGGAGGCCCCGGCTGATCGCCGTCTGCACGTGGTCGGCGGACAGCTCCTGGCGGATCGCCGCCTGGGTGAGCCGGGCCACGAACGCGACGGAGGCGAGGGCCAGCGCGACCGCCGGGAGCACCGTGTGGTACACCGCGTCGAGCCCCGGCATCCCGGCGCCGAACACGGGGAACCACTTCAGCTGCACCCCGAAGACGAGGATGAGCACGACCGCGGCGACGAAGGTCGGCACCGCCATGATCGCGGTGGCGCCGGCCATCACCGAGCGGGAGAGGAGCCCGGGCTTGAGCCCCGCGAAGCCGCCGACGGCGAGCCCGATCGCGAGCACGATGACCGCCGCCATCAGCACGAGCAGGACGGATGCCGGGGCGCGCGCCGCGAGCACCTGGGCGACCGGCTGGTTGTAGATGATGGAGGTGCCGAAGTCGCCGGTCAGCGCCCCGCCCAGCCAGCGCAGGTACTGCAGCCACAGCGGGTCGTCGAGGTGGTACTGCGCCTCGAGCGTCGCGATCGCCTCCGGGGACATCGAGCGTCCCTGTGTGAGGAAGCTCAGCGGATTGCCCGGCGCGAGGTACAGCGCGCCGAACACGACGATGCTCGCGACGAACAGGGTGGCGGCGAGGCCGCCGATCCGTCCGAGGACGAACCGGAGTGTGCTCCACCCGGTGCCGCGCTTGCGGGCGACGGCCTGCGCGGCGATCGTGGTGGTGGTGTCGGTCATGTCATTCACCTCTCCTTCGAGGTCGGGAACACGGTCTTCCCCCCGGCGACCGTGCGGTTGATGCGGGTGTTCAGCAGCTCATCGGCCTCCACCGCGAAGATGTCGCGGTCGAGCACGATGAAGTCGGCGGAGAGTCCGGCGGCGAGGCGGCCGTACTCGTGCTCGGCGCGGCACGCCCAGGCGGCGTCGCGGGTTGCGTGCGTGATCGCCGTCGCCAGCGGGACGGCGTAGGCCGGGATGTTCGCGGGCAGGCCGGGCTGCAGCGCGGAGCGGCGGGTGGCCGCGATGAACATGTTCGGCAGCGGCGCGTACGGCGCGGTGGGCGAGTCGGTGCCGAACACGAGCGGGGCGCCGGCATCCGTCATCTCGGGCCAGGGGAACCCGCGTTCCACGCGGTCGTCGTGACCGAGCATCGCCCGCCAGTTGTCCTGGATCGACGGGTCGGCGTGCACGGGCTGCATGCTCGCGGTGATGCCGATGGCGGCGAGGCGGGCGATCTCGTCGGGGCCGACCACCTCGAGGTGCTCGATCCGGTGGCGGCGCTCGCGGGGCCCGTTCGCGGCGATCGCCCGCTCGACGGCGGAGATCGCGATGCGGATGGCCTCGTCGCCGATCGCGTGCATGGCGACCTGGAGGCCGGCGGCGTCTGCGGCGATGACGACGGGGGCGAGCTCGTCGAGGCTCCAGATCGGCTCGGCCGAGCTGCCGTCGGCGTAGGGCAGGCCGAGGGCGGCCGTGCAGCCGTCGACGGTGCCGTCGATCATCACCTTGATCCCGGCGATGCGCAGCCACTCCGAGCGATGCTGCGTGGCGAGCTCCGCGGCCCTGGCGACCTGGGCGAGGTTCTGCTCCTCGTCGCCGGTCGGCTGCACGCGCCAGTGCGCGGCGATGTGCGCGGTGAGGTCGCCGGCCCGCTCCGCCCTGACCATCGCGGCGAGGTCGTCTTCGCCGAGGGCCATCTCGGTGGCGGCGGTGATGCCGGCCTCGCGGTAGCTGCGCAGGGCGGCGGCGAGGTGCCGGTCGCGGTCCTCGTCGGTCTCCATGGCGTCGATGACCGGCCAGACCAGGCGGTGCATCGCGGTCTCGTCGACGTACCCGGTGGCGTGGCCCTCCGCATCGCGGTGCACGGTGCCGCCGGGAGGGGAGACGGTGTCGTCGTCGATGCCGACCTCCTCGAGCGCCGCGGTGTTCAGCCAGATCGAGTGGAAGTCGTAGCACTGCGCGTAGACGGGGCGGTCGGCGACGACGGCGTCGAGCATTCCGCGGTCGGGCGCGCCGCCGGGGAGCATCCCGTGGTTCCAGCCCTGCACCCGCACTCGCGGGGCGCCGGGGTTGGCCGCCACCCACTCGGCGATGCGGCCCTGGATCTCGGCGAGATCCGCCGCACCCCAGAGATCGACCTGCGACGCGGCTTCGCCGGTGCCGACGATGTGCGCGTGGCCGTCGGTGAACCCGGGGAGCACGGTCGCGCCCTCGAGGTCGGTGATCGTCGCCGCGTCGCCGGCGATCCGGCGGGCGGTGGGCTCCTCGCCGACGTAGGCGATGCGGCCGTCGGTGACGACGAGCGCCTCCGCGCGGCGCGTGGCGTCGACGAAGAATCGTCCGTTCAGGTAGAGGTCGCTCATGGGTGTCGCAATCGTCTCGGTGGTGGTTCTCAGAAGCGGTCGAAGCCGGCGGCGGCCGCCTCGTCGGGGGTGCCGGCGTGCAGCTCGAGGGCGAATCCGGGCAGGTCCAGGGCGATCGTGAGCAGCGTGCCCCACTGCTCGTGCACGGGCAGCGCAGGGTCGGGGCGCATGCAGATCGGAGCGTCGGCACCGGCGGTGCCGCAGAAGGCGAAGGCGCGGCCGACGGCATCCAGCTCCGTCATCTCCGCCAACTGCGCCGAGGTGTGCGCATACCGGGCGCGGGTCGTGGAGGTCTCCCGCATCGTGTCGCCCTCGGCGATCGCCGGGTCGAGGAAGTGGTTGGTGTGCACGATCCAGCCGTCGGCGTCCGGGGCGACGACCCCGACGCCCGCGGGAGACACCTCGATGCTCGCCGCCTCGGCGACGCCGTTGCGGAAGGTCGCGACGGTGAAGACGGTGGAGGCGCTGACGGTGGCGGAGGCGGCGATCTCGCGCGCCTCGGCGAGCGTCGTGGCCTCGTCGAGGATGCGCCGGGCGATCGCGTGCACCGGCACCCCGCCGGCGTCGCTGTCGGAACGGTGCGACAGGATGTTGAAGTGCAGGCCGAGACCGGCATCGTTCACGCCGATCTTCGCCGCGGTGCCGAACTCGGTGAACAGCTTCACGCCGTGGCCGGACTCCGAGACGAGGTGGTGCACGAGGCCGTCGGTGGTGATGTCGCCGTGCCAGTCCCAGGTCTGGATCGTCTCGGGGGCGCCCGCGGCGGGCACGCGGACGGCCGTGGAGCACTCGCCCTCGCCGGCCGACGGGGCGACGGCGAGGATCTCGGTGCGGGCGCCGATCGCGAGCACCTTCCACGGCTCCAGGTGCGCGCCGGCCGCGATCGCATCGGACTCGGCGAGCTGCGCCGGGTGCCAGGCGGCGAGGGCTTCGCGGCTGCGGTCGACGATCGCGCGCACCTGGTCGGCTGGGATGCCGAGCGCGGCGAAGTGCTCGAGGTAGCGCGACCCGGACCGGGCGAGGAAGTGGCCGTAGGTCCGCCCGATCGCGCTGCCGCGCTCCTCGGGGTCGGTCGTCTGGGTGGTCAGGTAGTGCAGCTTCATCTCGTGACTCGGGATCTCCGTCGATCGTCGCCGGGCGGCTTCGCCTCGGCGCGGATCACGCTAAGTGCATCAAACGTTTAATACAATCCTTCTCGACACAGTTGTCGGGTCGGCGGGACACCTGTCGGGTCAAAACGGCAGATGCGGCCGGCATCCGTCGATCCGATCCGACATCTGAGAACACGCGCGCGAAGGCGAGGAGGCGGCATGACCCGGAACAGGGGGGTGCGCCTCCGCGACGTCGCCCAGCGCGCCGGGGTCTCCATCGCCGCGGTGTCCATGGCGCTCAACGACACGGGCACCCTGAGCGCCGCCACCCGGGCGCGGATCCGCGGGATCGCGGACGAGATGGAGTACCAGGCGGATGCTCTCGCCCGCGGTCTTCGAGGCTCCCCGGTCGGCGCGGTCGGGCTCGTCATCCGCTCGCTCGACCTGCTCGGCGACTACGCCCCCGAAGGCGTGGACGTCTTCGCCCGCTTCATCGGCGACATCTCCTCGCACGCCATGACTCGCGGCCTCAGCGTCATGCTCGTGCCCGATCTCACCCGCCGCCCTGCGCCACCCCTCGCGCTCGGGCTGGACGGGTACATCATCGACCTCCCGCACGTCGACGACCCGGTCGTGCGGCTGCTGGAGCGGCGCGGCATCCCCTACGTCACGCTCGGCCGCGATCCCGACCGCCCCGAGTTCACCGACTGGGCCTCGGAGGACGACCATGCGATCACGCGCCGCATGCTGAACCACTTCGCCGCCGCCGGTGCACGCACCGTGGCGCTGCTGCGCGGCGCCGGACCGAACGCCTGGAACCTCGACATCGAGACCGCCTACCGCGAGTGGTGCGCCGAACGGGGGCTCCCGCCGAGGGTCGTGCACGCGGCCGAGCGCGACGGCGAGGCCGGCGGTCGCGGCGCGGTGCCCGCCCTCCTCGAGGGCGGGGTGCCGGACGCCGTGCTCTGCCTCACCGGCCGTCACGCAGCGGGCGCGCTCGCCGCCCTCACCGAGCGGGGGATCCGGGTGCCGCAGGACGTGCTGCTGGCGACGGCATCCGACTCCGAGCACACCAGGCACAGCCGCCCGGCGATCTCCGCCGTGGAGCGCAACCCGCGCGACACCGCGCCCGCGCTGCTCGACCTGCTGCAGGCGCGCATGGACGGCCGGCCCAGCATCGGCCCGGTGCTCACCGGTGCCCGGTTCCACCCCCGGGCCTCCTCCCGCCGGGCGACCTGATCCGCTCCATCGAATGATGGAGGCGCACCGGCGTCGGCGGGGGAAGAATGTGAGGATGCCGTCCGCCGATGCCACCGCCGCCGAGTCCGAGGGTGCGCGCCCGCGCACCTGGGCCGGGCTGATCGGCTCGGTGCGCGTCGGACAGGCCGCGATCACTGTGATGCTCGCCGGCATCGGCTCCTGGCGGGCCGTCGTCGACGGGGTCCCGCTGCCCTGGGTGGTCGCGATCGCCCTCGTCTTCCTCGGCTGGTACGCCGGGGGGCTCCTGCTCGGCGAGCGGACCGGCGACCGCGCACTCGCGACCGCGTGGCTGCTCGGGCTGACCCTCATCTGGTTCGGCGCCGTCGCGATCTCTCCCGAATACGTGTGGCTCGCGTTCGCGCTCTGGCTGCTCGCCGGGTTCGTGCTGCGGATGCGCTGGGCGGTGCCGCTGAGCATCCTGATCCTCGTCGTCGCGATCGCCGCGCCCGTGCTGCATCACGGTGCCACCAGCTACGCGAACGTCATCGGCCCGCTCGTCGGCGGCGTCTTCGCGCTCGGCATCTCCCGCGGCTACCTGGAGCTCGTCCGCGACGGGCAGGAGCGCCGCCGGCTCATCGCCTCGCTCGTCGCCGCGCAGGAGGAGATGGCGGCCCTGCAGGACGAGCTGGCCCGCACCCAGCGCGCCTCCGGCGCGAACGCGGAGCGCACTCGCGTCTCCCGCGACATCCACGACACCGTCGCGCAGAGCCTCTCCTCGATCGGGATGCTGTCGCGCTCGGCACTGGAGGCGGATGCCGAGGCGGACCGCGTCCGCGCGCTGGAGCAGATCGGCGCGCTCGCCGCGGACGGCCTCGCCGACGCCCGGCGCATCGTCGACGACCTCATGCCGGCCGAGCTCGACGGCACCGCCCTCGGCGACGCGCTGCGCCGGATGCTCGCGCGTCTCACCGCGGAGGCCGGGATCGCCGCGACGCTGCACGCCGACGAGGACCTCCCCGCGCTGGGTCTGGACGTCGAGGTGGCCCTGCTCCGGACGGCGCAGTCCGCGCTCGCGAACGTGCGCGCCCACTCCGGCGCGACGCTTGTCGTGGCCACCCTGGCGGATGCCGGAGACGCCGTGCGCCTCGACATCGTCGACGACGGCCGCGGATTCGACCCGGCCGCGCTGGAGACGCCGGGCTCGGGCGGCGGCTACGGGCTGCGGGCGATGAGGGCGCGGCTGCGGGAGCTCGGCGGCGGTCTCGACGTGGAGAGCGCGCCCGGCGACGGCACCGCGCTGTCGGCCTTCGTCCCGCTCGGGGGCCGCCGGTGAACCCCGTGCGGGTGCTGCTCGTCGACGACCACCCGATCGTGCGGGCCGGGGTGCGCTCGCTCTTCGACCGCCGGGAGGACATCGAGATCGTCGGCGAGGCGGCATCCGGCGAGGAGGCGGTGGCGCTGGCCCGCCACCTGCACCCCGACGTGGTGCTCTGCGACCTCCGGCTCGGCGAGGGCATGGACGGGGTGCAGACGACGGCGGCGCTGCGCTCGCAGCATCCGGCTCCCGCCGTGATCATCCTCACCACCTTCGACCGGGATGCCGAGATCCTCGGCGCCATCGAGGCCGGAGCGGCGGGCTACCTGCTCAAGGACGTCGCCCCGGATCTGATCGTGCAGGCCATCCGCCAGGCTGCGGCGGGCGGCCTCGTGCTGAACCCCGAGCTGAGCGAGCGGGTCGTGGAGGTCATGCGCGCGCCGCGGGTGCGGCTCACCGAGCGGGAACTGGACGTGCTGCGGCTGCTCGACACCGGCGCGTCGAACCGCGAGATCGCGAAGACTCTCTTCGTCACCGAGGCGACCGTGAAGACGCACCTCGTGCACGTCTTCGAGAAGCTCGGCGCCGACAGTCGCGCCCGCGCGGTCGCCATCGCCCAGGAGACCGGGATCCTGTAGTCCCGCGCATCTCAACCGTTCGATGGATCCGGCTGGAACGACGGCGGACGAGGCTGGAAGCAGCCTCGAAAGGATCCTCTATGCGCAAGCTCTTCTCCGCCGCCTTCGCCTACCTCGTGCTCGGCGTCGCCTCCGGACTCTTCTACCGCGAGTTCACCAAGATCAACGGCTTCCCCGAGGGAGCTCCGACCCAGCTCGGTCTGGTGCACACGCACCTGCTGGTGCTCGGCTTCGTCGTGCTGCTGCTCGTGCTGCTCCTCGAGAACGCGTTCGCTCTCTCCGAGAGCCGCCTGTTCCGGTGGTTCTTCTGGACCTACAACGCCGGCCTCGTGCTCACCTCGGCGATGCTCGTCTGGCACGGCTCGCTCACGGTGCTCGGCGAGGAGTCCTCGAAGATGATCGCCGGCATCGCCGGACTCGGCCACATCCTGCTGTCCGCCGGCCTCGTGCTGCTGTTCCTCGCGCTCCGGAAGCGGATCTTCACCCCGAAGCCCGCGGCCGAGGCATCCGCCTGACCGGTTCACAACTCCTCAGAAACGTCCGCCGAAGCCGCAGAAGGGCCGGTTCCGAGCAGAACCGGCCCCTTCTTGAGGAGTTGTGAACGCGACCCGCGGCTCACACCTCCGGGTCGTTGCGCAGGTGCGCAATGTGCGCTTCGTGGCGGGCGATGTGGTTCGGCGACCTCCGTACGAACAGCCAGGCCACGATGAGGAGTGCGAACCAGATCGGCGTGACGAGCAGTGCGGTGAGGGTGTCCGGCTGCGTGGTCAGCGCCCACAGGATGAACACGAAGAACGCGAGCACCACGTAGACCATGAACAAGCCGCCCGGCATCCGGAACGTGGAGGTCGCCGCCTTCTCGGGCCGCGTGCGGCGGTAGACGACGTAGCTGATCATGAAGATCGTCCACACGAACATGAAGCACACGGCCGAGACCGTGGTCACCATGTCGAAGGCGGTGCCGATATCCTCGCCCGCGTACAGCAGCACGACGCCGGAGAGCAGCAGGATGCAGGAGAGGAACAGCGCGTTCTGCGGCACCTGGCGCTTCGAGAGCCGGCCGAACAGGCGAGGGGCGTCGCCGTCCTGGGCGAGGCCGAACACCATGCGCGAAGTCGAGTAGATCCCCGAGTTCGCGCTCGACATGGCCGAGGTGAGCACAACCAGGTTCACGACCGTGGCGGCGATGCCGAGCCCGGCGAGGGCGAACATGGCGATGAACGGGCTCTCCCCGGCCACGTACTCCGTCCACGGCGTGACCGCCATCAGCACGATGAGGGCGCCCACGTAGAACAGCAGCACGCGGATCGGGATCGCGTTGATGGCCTTGGGCAGGTTGCGCTTCGGGTCCTTGGTCTCGGCGGCCGCGGTGCCGACGAGCTCGATGCCCACGAAGGCGAAGACCGCGATCTGGAAGCCGGCCACGAAGCCCATGAAGCCGTGCGGGAACATGCCGCCGTGCTCCCAGAGATTGGCGAAGGATGCCGTGCCGGCGTCGTGCTGGAAGCCGGTGAACACCATCACCAGGCCGGTGACGATGAGAGCCACGATCGCGATGATCTTGATGAGGGCGAACCAGAACTCCATCTCGCCGAAGGCCGCGACCGTGGGCAGGTTCAGCGCGAGCAGGATGACCACGACCAGAAGGCCCGGGATCCACAGCGGGATGCCGGGGATGAGGGCATCCGTGTACCCGGCGATCGCGATGACGTCGGCCACGCCGGTGACCACCCAGCAGAACCAGTACGTCCAGCCGGTGAAGAAGCCCGCCCACGGGCCGAGCAGGTCGCTCGCGAAGTCGCTGAACGACTTGTAGCGGAGGTTCGACAGCAGCAGCTCGCCCATCGCCCTCATGACGAAGAAGAGCATGAAGCCGATGATCATGTAGACGAAGATCACCGAGGGGCCGGCGACCGAGATCGTCTTTCCGCTGCCCATGAACAGGCCGGTGCCGATCGCGCCGCCGATGGCGAGCAGCTGGATGTGCCGGTTGCTCAGCGCGCGGCGGAGGTGCTCCTCCTCTTCCACGATCGCTCCGGTCGGCTGGACTTGTGGTCTGGCGTTCGTCATCCCTCGAACGTACCCGAGCGGGCGCGCGCCTCCGTCAAGCCGGGCGCGGGGTGGCAGTCACGCGTGAACGGGGCGTGCGCTCACGCCGACGGCGGAGCGATCGATTCGCGCCACACGATCCGGTGCACCTCCGTGGGCGGCTCGGGCTCCGCCTCCCCGCGCACGGCGGCGATGAGCTGTCGCATCGCGTAGTCGCCGACGAGGCCGCGGTCCTGAATGACGCTGGTCAGCGACGGTACGAGGAACGCGCTCGTCCCGATGTCGTCCCATCCCGTGATGCTCATGTCGCCGGGCATGGACCATCCGCGCAGCGCCGCCGACCGCATGGCGCCGATCGCGACGCTGTCGTTGGGTGCGATCAGTGCGAACGGCGTCACCTCATCGGGGAGGTCGCGCACCACCTCGACGCCGACCTCGCTCGTCCAGTCACCCTCGATCACTCCGAGCGATTCGAGGCCGAGCCGCTCCACGGTCACGAGATAGGCGTCGCGGCGGGCCACCGCGGCCGGGAAGTCGAGCGGCCCGGTGATGTGCAGGAACCGGCGGTGGCCGAGCTCGACCAGCCGGTCCATCATGGTGACGATCGGCTCCGCGTCGGTGAACACGCCCGTGGCGTGCATCTCGTCGTCGAACGCCGAGGCCCAGAGCACGATCGGGCCCCGATCCCGGGAGAGGTTGAGGATCCGCGTGGGCAGGGGGGTGAACGACAGGAAGCCCTCGTACTGCCCGCCGTCGATCAGCTCCTCGACCCGCTGTGCACGTGCTTCCCGGTCGTCGGGGAGGCTCAGGATCTCGAGGACGTAGCCGGCATCCTCGGCCGCGATGGTCGCCGCCCGCAGCATGTTCAGCGGGTTCGGGGCGCTCACCGGGAAGACCACGGCCAGGCGTCCGGTGCGCTGTGTGCGCATGGCGCGCGCGGCGAGGTTGGGGCGATAGTTCAACTCGGATGCCGCCTGCAGTACGCGGTCGCGTGTCGCCGGCGCGACCCCGTCTCGACCGGTGTAGACGAACGACACCGTCGACTGGGACACGCCGGCGAGCCTGGCGACGTCCCGGCTTGTGGGCCGCTTCTGCATGTTCCCCTCCATCCGCGATCCGTTTTCGGAAAACGGTTGACGGATCCATCTCTCGTGACCATACTACCTCAATACGTACTACTAGTACGTATTGATAATGAGAGCTCAACGAGGACGCAATGCTCAGGATTGGAATCATCGGCACCGGTGGGATCGCGAACGCGCACATCCAGGGGTACCTGGCCTTCCCCGACGACTGCGAGATCGTCGCGCTCGCCGACGTCGCTCCCGGCAAGGCAGCGCAGAAGGCCGAGGAGTTCGGCCTCTCCGCCATCGGGTACGACGACCCGGCGCGGATGATCGCGGAGGCCGGCGTCGACCTGGTGAGCATCGCCACGCCGCCGTCCACGCACGCCGCACTCGCGATCGCGGCGCTGGACGCCGGCGTCAACGTGCTGGTCGAGAAGCCCATGGCGCCCTCGCTCGAGGAGTGCGAGGCGATGCTCGCCGCCCAGGAGCGCAGCGGCAAGCTGCTCTCGGTCGTCGCGCAGAACCGCTTCCGCGACGACCTCGCCACGCTCAAGGAGGTCATCGATTCGGGGCTGCTCGGCTCGATCTCGCACGTGCGCGTCGACTCGGCATGGTGGCGGGGCCTGCCCTATTACGACCTGTGGTGGCGGGGCACGTGGGAGAAGGAAGGCGGCGGCTGCACCCTGAACCACGCCATCCACCACATCGACCTGCTGCTGTGGCTGCTCGGCAGCCCGACCGAGGTCACCGCGATGCTCGCGAACGCCCAGCACGAGAACAGCGAGGTCGAGGACCTGTCTGTCGCGGTCTTCCGCTACGAGCGGGGCCTCGCGCAGCTCACCAGCTCGGTCGTGCACCACGGCGAGGAGCAGGAGATCGTCATCCAGGGCCGGGACGCCCGCGTCTCGCAGCCGTGGAGCGTGAAGGCGGACACGGCGGATCCGGCCGGCTTCCCGACGCGGACCGGTGACGCGGCACTCGTGGCCTCCATCGAGCAGATCGCCGCCGCCCACGAGCCGCTGAAGCACCGTGGGCACGAGGGGCAGATCGGCGACGTCCTCGGCGCCATCCGCGACGGCCGTGAACCGGTCGCCGACGGTCGCGCCGGGCGCGACGCCATCGAGATCGTCACGGCGATCTACAAGTCCGGCATCGAGCGGGAGTTCGTGTCTCTGCCGCTCACCGCCTCGGACCCGTACTATCACGCCGGACGGCTCGTTGCGAACGCCCCGCACTTCTTCGAGAAGACGGCGTCGCTGGTCGAGGCGGCATCATGAGCACCTTCCCGGGTGGGACCTCGCTGTCTCACCTCGACGTGTACGACACCGCTGCCGGCGACGGTGTCTGCGGGGGCAGCCCGCACATGCACCTCGTGTCCACCGAGGCCTACGTGGTGATCTCCGGCGAGGGTGCGCTGCAGTCGATCGACGCCGCCGGGTTCCGGGAGACGCCGCTGACCGCAGGAGACGTGGTGTGGTTCACCCCCGGCACCATCCACCGTGCCGTCAATCGCGGCGATCTGCGCGTGGTCGTGCTGATGAGCAACGCCGGACTTCCCGAGGCGGGCGATGCCGTCATGACGTTCCCCGCGGAGGTCATGGCCCGCGCCGATTCCTACGCCGCCGCGGCCTCCCTCGGCGGCGACGACGACGGCCGCGCCGAGCGGACCGCCCGCCGCCGCGACCTCGCCGTGACCGGGTTCGAGACCCTGCGCGATGCCGTGCTCGCCGGCGACCGCACCGCCCTGGACGCGTTCCATGCCGCCGCCGCGGTCCTCGTCCGCCACCGCGCCGCCGCCTGGGGCGACCTCATCCGCCAGGGCCCGCTCGCCCAGGCCCGAACATCCCTCGCCCACGCGGAGGCCATCGCCCAGGGCGACACCACCCACCTCGACGAAGCCCGGGTGCAGCAGGCGGCAGCATCCGCCGGCGAACGCCGCTACGGCATGTGCGGACGCCTCCGCACCTACGACGTGACAGACCAGGAGCAGACCCGATGAGCCACCCGTACACCTTCGATCCGCTCCCCGAACCCGTCGTCGGGCCGGGCGAGTTCCGCTTCGCTGCGGTCGGTCTCGACCACGGGCACATCTACGGCATGACCGACGGCCTCATCCAGGCCGGTGCCGAGGTCACCTGGGTGCTCGATCGCGACGTCGAGAAGGCGGAGGACTTCGCGAAACGGTATCCGACTGCGCGCGTCGCGTCGTCGGAGCAGGAGATCCTCGACGACCCGCACGTCCGCCTGGTCGCCACCGCGGCGATCGCCTCGGAGCGGGCGCCGATCGGCCTGCGGGCCATCGAGGCCGGCAAGCACGCCTTCGTAGACAAGGCGCCGCTCACCACCTTCGAGCAGCTCGACGCGGCCCGGGAGGCGACGGCGCGCACCGGGCTGAAGTACGCCGTGTACTACGGCGAGCGTCTGCACACCGAGTCATCGATCCTCGCGAGTCAGCTCATCGAGCGCGGAGCCATCGGCGAGGTGCTCCAGGTGGCGTCCTTCGGTCCGCACCGTGTCGGCGGCGGACGCCCCTCCTGGTTCTACGACAAGGACCAGTACGGCGGCATCCTGTGCGACATCGGCAGCCACAACTTCGACCAGATCCTGCACTACACGGGAGCGACCGACGGCAGCATCCTCAGCTCGACGATCGCGAACTACGCGCACCCCGACACCCCCGGCCTGGACGACTTCGGCGACGCCCATGTCGCGCTGGACAACGGCGCCTCCGGCTACGTGCGCGTCGACTGGTTCACACCCGAGGGCCTCGGCGTCTTCGGTGACGGGCGCACGATCATCCTCGGCACCGACGGCTACATGGAGCTGCGCAAGTACGCCGACATCACCACCGACAACGGGGGAGGGCAGGTGCTGCTCGTGAATCAGGAGGGTCAGTACCGCTTCGACGCGAACGGCATGACCGGCTTCCCGTACTTCGGGCGGCTCATCCGGGACTGCCTCGACGGCACGGAGACCGCGATGACCCAGGCGCACGCCTTCAAGGCGGCCGAGCTCAGCCTGCAGGCTCAGGCCGCGGCCCTCGTGCTCACTCCCTAGAACACCACGGCGCGCAGCGCCGAAACGCACAGAAACCACAAGGAGGTGGACCTGAATGCCTGAGATCGTCGAAGCGCCGCCGTCGCTCAGCGACTCACCGCCGCAGCCCGGGAGCGAGACGCGGGTGATCACCACCGCGCGCCCGCAGCGCCGCCTGTTCCGGCGCGACCGCACTCCGCGCGCGCGGCAGTCGTGGCGCCGGGCGCTCGCCAGGGACTGGAGGCTCTACACGTTCCTGATCGTGCCGATCCTGTTCCTGCTGGTCTTCCGCTACGTCCCGATGCTCGGCAACGTCATCGCGTTCCGGAGGTTCCGGCCGGGCGGGTCGATCTTCGGAGACGAGTGGGTGGGCTTCTACTACTTCGAGGCCTTCATCTCGAACCAGCAGTTCTGGACGGTGTTCTGGAACACGGTCATCCTGGGCGCGTTCACGCTCCTGATCTGCTTCCCTCTGCCGATCGTCCTCGCGCTGATGCTGAACGAGCTGCGATCGAGCAGGTTCAAGCGCATCGTGCAGACGGTGTCGTACCTGCCGCACTTCATGTCGATCGTCATCGTCGCGGGACTCGTGCTGCAGCTGACCTCGCTCAACGGGACCATCAATCAGCTGGTCGAGGCCTTCGGCGCCGACCCGGTTCCCTTCATGCAGCGGCCGGAGTGGTTCCGCACCATCTACGTGTCCTCCGAGGCGTGGCAGACCGTCGGGTGGGGGACGATCCTCTACCTCGCGGCGCTCACCACGATCGACGATCAGCTGTACGAGGCCGCGCGGATCGACGGAGCGAACCGCTGGCAGCAGACCTGGCACATCACGCTCCCCGGCATCCGCCCGACGATGATGGTCCTCCTGATCCTGAACATCGGCTCGTTCATGTCCGTCGGGTTCGAGAAGGTGCTGCTGCTGCAGAATCCGCTGATCTACTCGACGGCCGACGTCATCTCGACCTACCTCTACCGAGTCGGCATCCAGTCCGCCCAGTTCTCGTACGGAACCGCGATCGGGCTCTTCGAGGCGCTCATCGGCCTGGTGCTGGTCCTCGGCGCCAACTTCATCTCCCGTCGACTGGTTGGAACCTCGCTATGGTGACCGAAGCCCTTCCCCCCAAGCCCGACATCTCCCACGTCCGCCGGGAGACCGGCGTCATCCGCGAGTCGCTCGGCTACCGCCTGTTCCGTGTGGTCAACGCGATCCTGCTGGTCCTGGTGTGCGTCGTGACGCTGTACCCGTTCCTGAACCTCGTCGCGAAGGCGTTCTCGTCGGAGGGGTACATCGCGGCCGGCGAGGTGAACCTGATCCCGCGCGGGTTCAACATCGACACGTTCCGCGCGGTGATGGGCGACGGGCTGTTCTGGACGAACTACGGCAACACCTTCCTGTACACGGTCGTCGGCACGATCATCGCGATGATCATCACCACCACATACGCCTACGCGCTCAGCAAGCACCACCTCAAAGGACGCACGTTCTTCGTGGGGATCGCGGTGTTCACCATGTTCTTCGGCGGAGGGCTGATCCCGAACTACATCCTCATCGCGAACACCCTCGGCTGGCGCAACAGCATCTGGGCGGTCGTCGTGCCCGGCGCACTGAGCGTGTTCAACCTGCTGGTGATGAAGTCGTTCTTCGAGAGCTTCCCTGCGGAGCTCGAGGAGGCCGCTGCGATCGACGGGCTGTCCACGTACGGCGTCTTCTTCCGGATCGTCCTCCCGCTGTCGAAGGCCGTGCTCGCCACGATGACGCTGTTCTACGCGGTCGGACTCTGGAACTCCTGGTTCAACGCCTTCCTCTTCATTGATGACAAGTCCCTGTTCCCGGTCACGATCTACCTGCGCAACCTCATCGCCGCGGCGACCGGCACGGCCGAGGTCGCCGGCGGCGAGACTGCGCAGGTCGCGTCGAACATCCAGGCGGTGACGATGCTGCTCACCGTGCTGCCGATCATCTGCTTCTACCCGTTCATCCAGCGCTACTTCGTCTCGGGCGTGATGCTCGGGTCGGTCAAGGGCTGACATCACGTCGAACGACGACGTTCACACAAAGGAGACACAACATGACCATCACCCGCAGGAGCCTCGCGGGGGTCGCGGGCATCGCCGCCTTCGCCGCCGCTCTGACGGCCTGCTCGTCCGGTCCCGTCGACGAGGCCTCCGGTGACGAGGGCGTCACGATCGCCGACGAGCAGTCCGTCGGCGCCATGGACGACTTCGAGGCCGGCACGACCTTCCAGGCGACCGAGCCGGTCGAGTTCTCGCTGATGTACCGCGACCACCCGGCCTACCCGGTGCAGCACGACTGGTCCGTCTTCCAGCACCTCGACGAGGACCACAACGTCACGTTCTCGCGCACCGACATCCCGATGTCCGACTTCGAGCAGAAGAAGTCGCTCCTGATCGGCAGCGGCGAGGCGACCGACATCATCTCGGTCTCCTATTCCGGCACGGAGACGAAGTTCGTCTCCGGCGGAGCCGTCCTGCCGGTCTCCGACTACTTCGACTACATGCCCAACTTCACCGAGAAGGTCGAGGAGTGGGGGCTGGAGGAGGAGCTCGACAACCGCCGCCAGGCGGACGGCAAGATCTACCTGCTCCCGGGGCTTCGTGAGACGCCGAACGTCGAGTACAGCGTCGCGATCCGCGAGGACCTCTGGGAGAACGCGGGCATCACCGAGGATCCCGAGACCTGGGACGAGTTCGCCGAGCAGCTGGAGAAGGTCAAGGAGGCCAACCCGGAACTCGCCTACGCGATGTCGGACCGGTGGACGGACGCGACGCCGCTCGGCTCGCTGCTCAACGTGATGGCGCCCAACTACGGCACCGCCGCCGGCTGGCAGTATTCGAACACCTGGTACGACGAGGATGCCGGGGAGTACGTCTTCACGGGCACCACCGACGAGTACCGCAACCTGATCTCCGATGTCACCGGGCTCGTCGAGGACGGGCTCCTCGACCCCGAGATCACGCAGAGCGACGATCAGGCCACCCAGAAGTTCATCTCGGGCCAGTCGGCGGCGATCTCCAGCAACACCCAGACGCTCACCGAGTACCGGACGAAGTTCGCGGATGCCGGCCAGCCGGACGTGCCGATCCGCCTGATCTCGATCCCCGGCGGACCCGCCGGGTCGAACCTCCCGAGCGGTCGCTTCACCTCCGGGCTCATGATCGGCAGCGACGCGGCCGAGAAGCCGTACTTCAAGGCCCTGCTGCAGTACATCGACTGGCAGTACTTCTCGGATGAGGGCATCGAGTTCGCCCAGTGGGGCGTCGAGGGCGAGACCTTCACGAAGGATGCCGACGGCACCCGCATCCTCATGGACGACATCGGCTGGAGCGCGGTCAACGCCGGTGCGCCGAAGAAGCTGAACGCCGACTACGGCTACAGCAACGGCGTGTTCCTGCCGGCCAACGGCTCCTCGAAGGAGCTGCTGCTCTCGCTGATGACGGAGGAGATCGCGGCCTGGACCGAGGAGCAGCTCGACTCCAAGGAGCAGCTGCCGGTCGCGCCGGCGCCGCTGCTCGACGAGATCGAGCTGGAGCAGACCTCGCTCCTGCAGACCCAGCTGACGGATGCCGTGCACGCCGCCACCGCCGCGTTCATCACCGGTCAGCGCTCGATCGATGCGGACTGGGACGCGTACGTCGGCGAGATCGAGGGACTCGGATCCGCCCAGCTCATCGACACCATCAACACCGCTCTCGAGCGCGCGAAGACCGAGAAGTGACATCCGGGCGGCCGGTCGCACAATGACCGGCCGCCCCGCACCACCGGGAGAGAAGCATGAGCGACACGAAGAACGAAATGGTCGACGAGATCGGCCGCGGGCCGCTCTCCCGCGGTGCGGCGATCGTCTACCGGATGCTCGTGCTCGAGGCGCAGCTGCTGATCGCGACCCTCCCCACGACGGTCGCGATCATGCTCCTCGATCGCGACCCGTCGAACCTCCCGCTGTTCCTGCTCGCCCTCACCCCGATCGCCCCCGCGCTCGTCGCCGGCGTCTCGGCCGTGCGCGCAGCATCCGCGACTCCCGACCTCGCGCCGGGCCGCCATTTCTCCCGCGCCTACCGGCGCGACTTCGGGCCGACCCTGCGCTGGGCCGCTCCGGCCGCCCTCGCGCTCGCGGTGCTGAGCTTCAACCTCACACACCTCGGCGCCGTCGAGGGCGGTACGGCCCTCCGGCCGCTCATCCTCCTCCTGGCCGCCGCCATCGTGGTCTGGTGCGGGCACATGATCGTCCTCACCGCGTCGTTCCGGTTCCGCACCAGGGATGCGGCGCGCATCGCCCTCGCCCAGCTCCTGCCGCGCTGGCCTTTCTCCCTCGGCATCCTGTCGCTGCTCGTGGTCGGCGCCTTCCTCGTGCACGCCGCGTCCGAGATCCTCCTGCTGCTCCTCCTGTGGGCGTTCGCCGCCCTGCTCGCGCTCATGGCCCGCCCCGTGATCGACGACGTCACGGCGAGGTTCACGCGCGACGCCGCCTCCCGCTCCTGAGGGTGACCGTCAAGCCGGGCGCGGCGCGCTGCGCGAGGTGCCGATGATCGCGGCGATGAGGTCGGAGTATGCGGCATCCTGACCGAACGACCCGTTGTTGCGGCCGTGGCGGAGCACCTCGACCCGGTCGGACACCGCCTGGACATCGGCGATGTTGTGGCTGATGAACACCACGCCGAGGCCCAGCTCGCGGAGCTGCTCGATGTGGGTGAGCACATCCGCGGTCTGGGCGACGCTGAGGGATGCCGTGGGCTCATCGAGCACGACCAGCCGCGGCTGGCTGATCAGGGTCCTGGCGATCGCGACCGCCTGCCGCTGACCGCCGGAGAGGGTGCGCAGCGGAGAGCGGATCGACGGGATGCTGGCGGCGAGGTCGCTCAGCGCCCGCCGCGTCTCGCGCTCCATGTCGCCGTCGCGCAGCATCCCGCTCGGAGTGCGCAGCTCGCGGCCGAGGAAGACGTTGGCGGTGACGTCGAGGTTCTCGCACACCGCGAGGTCCTGGAACACGGTGGCGATGCCCAGCCGGTTCGCGTCGGCGGGGGTGGCGATGTCGACCTTCTCGCCGTTGAGGCGGATCTCGCCCGCGGTGGGGGTGAGGGCCCCGGCGATGATCTTCGCGAGCGTCGACTTGCCGGCGGCGTTGTCGCCGACCAGACCGACGACCTCGCGCGCGCTGACCGTGAAGTCGACGTCGTTGAGCGCCTCGACGGCGCCGAAGCGCTTGGTGATCCCGCGGAGCGTGAGCAGCGGCTCCGCCTGCGAGGCGGTCACGTTCACGAGCGGTCCTCGAGCAGCTGCGACGGGTCGGTCGACTGCAGGATGTGGATCGTGGCGCCGACGAGCACCGCATCCTTGCCGAACGAGGTGGGCACCGGATCGCGGCGCGGGGCGCGGCCCTGCGGGGCGTGGTCGCGCAGCGCCGACGCGAAGGGGAGCAGGAAGATCGGCCCCGCCTCGACGAGCTCGCCGCCCACGGTGACGACCTCGGGGCCGAGGGTCTGGCAGACGCCGGCGACCACGCGGCCGAGCGTGGTCGCGGCATCCGACACGACCCGTGCGCAGCCGGGATCGCCGGATGCCGCGCGCGCGATCACGTCCTTGAAGGTGACCTGCCCGTGGATCGTGCGCAGCGGCGCGGTGATCGCTTCCGCGCCGACGAGCGTCTCCAGGCATCCGCGCTGTCCGCACGTGCAGACGGAGCCGGCGGGGTCGACCTGCAGGTGACCGATCTCCCCGGCCGTCCCCGCGTGTCCGCGGTAGAGCCGGGAGCCGAGCACGATGCCGGCGCTGGTCGTGTAGGAGGCGTGGACGAACAGGCTGTCGGCCACGTCGCGCGCGGTGCCCAGGGTCGCCTCCGCGAGGGCGGCGAGGCTGGCGTCCTTCTCGACGATGACCGGGCACCCGAGACGCTGCTGGACGACGGCCGCGACCGGCTGGTCCTCCCAGCGACGCATCACGCCGCGGTAGGCGATCAGTCCCGACTCCGGGTCGACGGCGGCGGGCACGGCGATGCAGACGCCGATGAGGTCCTCGGGATCGGCGGCGATCATGCCGAGCATGTCGATCAGCAGCAGGGTGATCCGGTCGAGGACGGTGTCCTCCGCGTGATCGGCCGGCAGCGGCATCCCGCGGTCCGCGAGCACGTCCTGGCCGACATCGGTGAGCCGAACGCGCATGCTGCGGCTGCCGATCTGCACGGCGGCGACGACGCCGGCGCGGCGGGCGATCGTGACCAGCTGCGCCCGGCGGCCGCTGCGCGAGGTGGGCCGGGTCTCGACCAGCCCGGACAGCGAGAGCTCCTTGACGATGGCCGACACGGTCGCGGTCGACAGGCTGGTCGCTTCGGCGAGCTCCACCTGGGTGAGCCCGCCGAAGCGCTTCACCGCGTCGACGATCTTCGCGGTGTTGGCCTCGCGCAGCCCCGACTGGGAACCGCTGGACCATCTGCTCATGCCGTGAGCCTACCGCGGGGGTGTGGTCGTCGCCGAGGTCAGCGTGCGGCGCCGGCTCGGCGCTTGTTCCACACGTCGAATGCGACCGCGATCAGCAGCACGAGCCCCTTGACCACCTGCTGCGTGGCCTGGTCGAGACCCATGAGCTGCATGCCGTTGCTCATCACCGCCATGATCAGGCCGCCGACTATCGCGCCGCCGACGCGGCCGACGCCGCCGGTGACCGCCGCGCCGCCGATGAAGCAGGCCGCGATGGCGTCGAGCTCGAACATGTTGCCGGCGCCGGGCTGGGCTCCGTTGGTGCGCGAGGAGAAGACGACGCCGGCGATGCCCGCGAGCAGGCCCATGTTGACGAAGATCCAGAAGTTCACCCTGCGCACGTTGACGCCGCTGAGCAGGGCCGCGTGCAGGTTGCCGCCGATCGCGTAGACGTGACGCCCGAACACGCTCTTCTGGGTGATGATCGCGTAGGCCATGATCAGCACCGCGAGGATGATGAGCACGAACGGCAGGCCGCGGCTGGTGGCCAGCTGGTAGCCGAACCACATCACGACCGCGGCGATGAGGGCGATCTTCGCGATGAACCACGGCAGCGCCTCGACGGACTGCTGGTGGGCGATCTTCGAGCGGCGCCCGCGCACCTGCCACACCGCGTAGCCGGCGATGCCGATGCCGAAGATCACCAGCGTGAACACGTCGACGCCGTAGCCGCCCAGCAGCCCGTTGAAGAACCCGTTCGCGATCGAGTAGTAGGTCCCGCCGAAGGGGGAGAGCGAGACGTTGCTGAGGACGATGAAGGTGAGGCCGCGGAAGAGGAGCATCCCGGCCAGGGTGACGATGAACGCGGGGATGCCGACGAAGGCGACCCAGAAGCCCTGCCAGGCGCCGACGAGGAGGCCCACGACGAGGGCCGCGATCACCCCGACCCACCACGGCTGCTGCATCCGGATCACCAGCACCGCGGCCGTGGCCCCGGTGAGCGCGACCACGGAGCCGACCGAGAGGTCGATGTGGCCGGCGATGATCACGATCACCATGCCGATCGCGAGGATGAGGATGTACGAGTACTGCAGGACGATGTTGGTGAGGTTGCCCGGTGAGAGGAAGGCCGGGTTGAGGACGGCGAAGAACGCCACGATGGCGACGAACGCGACGAGGATGCCGCTCTGCCGCAGGTTGCGGGTCGCGATGCTGAACAGGTTGGTGACGCCGATCATCGTGCGGCCGTCCTTTCGACAGTCATGAGTTGCATGAGTTTCTCCTGCGTGGCCTCGGCGACCGGCACCTCGCCGGTGATCCGGCCGAAGGCCAGGGTGTAGATGCGGTCGCAGATGCCGAGGAGCTCGGGCAGCTCCGAGGAGATGACGAGCACTCCCTTCCCCTCGGCGACCAGCTTGTTGATGATCGTGTAGATCTCGTACTTGGCGCCGACGTCGATGCCGCGGGTCGGCTCATCGAGGATGAGCACGTCGGGCTCCGTCTCGATCCACTTGCTCAGGACGACCTTCTGCTGATTGCCGCCGGACAGGTTTCCCACGATCTGCAGCACGGACGGGGTCTTGATGTTCATCTGGGCGCGATAGCGCTCTGCGACCTGGAGCTCGCGGTTCGCATCGATCCAGCCACCGGGGCTGATCATGCGCAGCGAGGCCATGGTGATGTTGTGGCGGATGTCGTCGATGAGGTTCAGGCCGAACTTCTTCCGGTCCTCCGTCGCGTACGCGATGCCGGCGCGGATGGCCGCGCTCGTCGTCGACGTGTCGACCTCCTTGCCGCGCACGAGCACCCGGCCGGTGGCGTGGCGGCCGTAGGTGCGGCCGAACACGCTCATCGCGAGCTCGGTCCGGCCGGCGCCCATGAGCCCGGCGATGCCGACGACCTCGCCGGCGCGCACGGTCAGCGATGCGTCCTCCACCATCACGCGGCCCGGCTGGGTCGGATGCTGCACGCTCCAGTTCTCGATGCGCAGGACCTCCTCGCCGATGTCGGGCGTGCGCTCCGGGTAGCGGTGCGCGAGGTCGCGGCCGACCATCCCGCGGATGATGCGCTCCTGCGTGGACGCAGGGTCCTTCATGTCGAGCGTCTCGATCGACTTCCCGTCGCGGATGATCGTGGTGCGGTCGGCGATGGCGGCGATCTCGTTGAGCTTGTGGGAGATGATGATCGACGTCATCCCGCCGTCGCGGAGCCGGCGGATGAGATCGAGCAGATGCTCCGAGTCGGTGTCGTTCAGTGCGGCGGTCGGCTCGTCGAGGATGAGCAGGCGGACGTTCTTCGACAGCGCCTTGGCGATCTCGACGAGCTGCTGCTTGCCGACCCCGAGCTGCCCGACCGGGGTGGCCGGGTTCTCGTCGAGTCCGACCTGGGCGAGCAGCCGTGCGGCCTCGGCGTTCGCGCGATCCCAGTCGATGAGACCACCCGCTCCGCGGCGCTCGTTGCCGAGGAAGATGTTCTCGGCGACGCTCAGGTAGGGGATGAGCGCGAGCTCCTGATGGATGATCACGATCCCCCGCTGCTCTGAGTCGGCGATCGAGCCGAACTGGGCCTCCTCGCCGTCGAGAATGATCTCGCCCTCGTAGGTGCCGTGCGGGTACACCCCGGAGAGCACCTTCATGAGCGTGGACTTGCCCGCGCCGTTCTCCCCGCAGATGGCGAGGACCTCGCCGCGGCTCACGTCGAGGCTGACGCCCTGGAGGGCCTTCACCCCCGGGAAGCTCTTCTCGATGTCGCGCATCTCCAGAAGCGGTGTCGTCATGACCGGATTCCTTCCGTCCAGCTGCGGGGTGCGCCGCCGCGGCGGCGCACCCCGCTGTTCAGGGGACTACTCTGCGACGCCCGAGTCGACCTCGGCCTGCGTCCAGTAGCCGGAGTCGACGAGGAGGGAGGTGATGTTCTCCTTGTAGACGATGTCGGACTGGAGCAGGTACGACGGCACGATCTTCACGCCGTTGTCGTAGGTCTCCGTGTCGTTCGCCTCCGGCTCGTCGCCCTCGAGCATCGACTCCGCGGCCACGACGGACTGCTCGGCGAGCTTGCGGGTGTCCTTGAAGATCGACGCGAACTGCACGCCCTGGTCGATCAGCGAGACCGAGGCGATCTCGGCGTCCTGACCGGTGACGATCGGCAGGCCGTCGGCGATGCTGGCGCCGAAGCCGCCGGTGCCCTGCAGCGCGGTGATGATGCCGCGGGAGAGGCCGTCGTAGGGCGAGAGCACGCCGTCGAGCTTCGTGCCGCCGCTGTACGTGGAGGTCAGCAGGTCCTCCATGCGCTTCTGCGCGGTCTCCTGCTGCCAGCGCAGGATCGCCGCCTGCTCGATGTCGGTCTGACCGGACGGCACCGCGAGGACGCCCTCGTCGAGGTACGGCTGGAGGGTGTCGATGGCGCCCTGCCAGAAGAAGTGCGCGTTGTTGTCGTCGAGCGAGCCGGCGAACAGCTCGACGTTGAACGGGCCCTTCTCGCCGGTCTCCTTGCCGTCGGCGTCGAGGACTCCGAGGCCGACGAGCAGCGAGGTCGCCTGCTGCACGCCCACCTTGTAGTTGTCGAAGGTGACGTAGAAGTCGACGTGCTCGCTGTCGCGGATCAGGCGGTCATAGGAGATCACGGGGATGTTCGCGGCGGCGGCGGCATCGAGCTGCGAGGACAGCGCCGTGCCGTCGATCGCGGCGATGATGAGCAGGTCGGCGCCCTTGGTGATCATCTGGTCGATCTGCTGACCCTGGGTGGGGATGTCGTCGCCCGCGTACTGCAGGTCGACCTGGTAGCCGGCCTCCTCGAGGCCCTCCTGCACCGCGTCGCCGTCGGCGATCCAGCGCTCCGAGGTCTCCGTGGGCATCGAGACGCCGATGAGCATGTCGCTCTTCTCGCCCGATCCCTCGGACCCGCCGCCGGCGGATCCTGCACCGCCTCCGCCACAGCCGGCGAGTGCGAGCGCACCCACCAGGCCGAGTGCGGCGATCGCATGCTTATTCTTCATCCCGAGCTCCTTCGCTGTGAAATGGCGCGTCCCTGTCGACGCCGGGAATCCCGTTCGGATCGGGATTCGCTCGAGACACTTTCCTTGAGTTCGAGACTCGAAGTCAAGGGGCCGTGATCTTTTCGTGATCTGGCGTGCACGGTGGCCTGAGATTTCAAGGGTGATGCTGGTGCTCATTTCGAGGGTGAATTATTCTGATGGTCGATCCGATTCGAGACTCGAAGCCAGCGCCGACGCGGGCGCTCTGGTCGCCGCCGACGATGGCCACCGCGGGGATATCGCTTTCCCGAATCGATTCGATAAACTCGTCCCACCCCCGACCAGCCCCACCAGCACTGCGAGCCGCTTCCTCATGGCCACCACCCTCACCACGGGCCGCCCGTGGCGTGTCATCCTCGCCTTCTCCGTCCCCCTGCTCATCGGCAACGTCGTGCAGCAGCTGTACCAGTTCGCCGACGCGATCGTCGTCGGCAGGCATCTCGGCGTGGACTCGCTCGCCGCGGTCGGGGCCACCGGCAGCCTCCTGTTCCTCCTGCTCGGCTTCGCCTGGGGCCTGACCAGCGGCTTCGCGATCCCGATCGCCCAGGCGTACGGGGCCGGCGACGATGCCGCCGTGCGCAGATCGGTCGCGACCGGCGTGCTGCTCACCGGCGTGACCAGCGTCGTGCTCACGATCGTGGCGCCGCTCATCTCCGAGGCGACCCTCGTGCTGCTGCAGACCCCGGAGGAGCTGCTCGCCGAGGCGACGGTGTTCACCCAGATCAGCTTCATCGGCGCGGGCGCGACGATGTTCTTCAACTACCTCTCCGCGATCATCCGCGCCATCGGAGACTCCCGCACACCGCTGATCTTCCTCACCGTGTCCTGCGCGCTGAACGTCGTGCTCGTGATCCTCATGGTCGGGCCGCTGGCGTGGGGCGTGGCCGGCGCGGCGCTCGCCACCGTCGTCGCGCAGGCCGTGTCGGTGCTCCTCTGCCTCGAGTTCGTGCGGCGGCGGATGCCGGTGCTGCACCTCGGCCGCGGCGACTGGCGCATCACCCGCGCCGACCTCGCGGAGCACCTGCGTCTCGGCCTGCCGATGGGCTTCCAGGCGTCGATCATCGCGATCGGCACGCTCACGGTCCAGGTCGCGCTGAACACGCTCGGCGCCGACGCGGTCGCCGCATACACGACGGCATCCCGCGTCGACAGCCTCGCGGTGGCCTTCCTGTCGTCGGTGGGACTCGCGGTCTCCATGTACGCGGCGCAGAACCTGGGCGGTCGCCGGCCCGACCGCATCCGCCGCGGCGTGATCGAGGCCACGTGGATCGCCGCGGGTGCGGGCATCGCGCTCGGCGTGCTGCTCATCGTCTTCGGCGTGCCCATGATCCGCCTGTTCATCGGCGAGGGCGCCGACGAGGTCGTCGACCTCGCGCACCTCATGCTCATCGTCAACGGCTGCGGCTACTGGGCGCTGGGCGTGCTGTTCGTGCTCCGCGGTGCGCTGCAGGGGCTCGGGCACACGCTGGTGCCGACCGTCACCGGGGTGATCGAGCTGGTGATGCGCGTCGCCGCCGCCGTGATCCTCGGTGCGCTGATCGAGTTCACCGGTGTCGCCCTCAGCAATCCGCTGGCCTGGGTCGGCGCGATCGTGCTGCTGGTGCCCGCCTACATCCGCGCGCACCGCGACCTCGGGCGCATGCCCGTCGACCCCGTGCACGCGACCGAGACCTCGACGATCGCGATCGTCGGCCCTGTCGACGGATCGATGGTCGTCGACGCCGTCGTCACCCGGCCGGTGCGCATCATCCGCCGGTCGCCCCTCTCGCGTCTGAAGCGGCGCTGAACGGCGCGTCACAGTTCTGGAACATCATCCTCGAGACGGATGCCGCAGCCGCCGACACTTCGTAGTGTTGAGGGTGCGGAGAGTCCGCTGACGGGGGGTCGTCATGACGTCTATGAGGGTGGCCAGTGATCTGGCATCGGTGCTGGTGCCGATCGGAGTGACCGGAGCGGTCCTGGCCGTGCTGTGCGCGATCGTCGCAGCCGTGGCCATCGTGCGCGGTGCGGGCGGGCTGAGCGGGGGTGCGGTCGGGCTCTGGATCCCGTGCGCCGTGCTCACGCTCGCCGCGGGGTTCGCGAACCAGTGGATGCCGCTGCTGATCTCGGGGGTGGCGCTCGTCGCCCTGCTGATCGCCGGCGGAGTGGTGCGAGGGCTGGCCGACGCGACGGCGCCGGGGCGCGAGGCGTCTCGCCGTCTCGCGGCGGAGCGTCGTGCGCAGGCGGCCGCTGCTGCGCCGGTCCCTGCGGCTGTGCCGGCTGTGACGGAGGTCTCGGGCGCCGCGGCTGTTCCGGGTGTCCTGGCGGCTTCGGATGTGCCCGTGGCCTCGGGTGCGGCGGCTGTCCCGGAGGCGCCGGTCGCGTCGGGCGCGCCCGCGCGTCCGACGGTCGGCGCCGCGCTCACCGGCGCGGTGTCCACCCTGGCGCGGTCGAAGCCGGCCAAGGCGGCCTGAGCGCGCTGCGCGGCTCTGCGCATCCGACCTCGCTGCCTACCGGGACAGCAGGCCGCTGCCGTCGCGGAGCTCGAACACGAGCTGCGTCTCGGTGCCGCGCACGACCGGGTGGATCGTGATGTGCTCGAGCACGATGTCGCGCAGCGCCGTCGCGTCCTGCACGGCGACGTGCACGAGGAAGTCGTCGACCCCGGCGACGTGGAACACCTGCAGGACCCGCGGGATGCTCACGAGCGCGTCGAACAGGGCGGTGACCTTCGGGCCGGTGTGATTCGCGAGGCGCACCTTGATGATCGCCTGCAGCGGGAAGCCGAGGGCGGCGCCGTCCACCCGGATGCGGGTGTCGCGGATGACCCCGCGCTCGCGCAGCGCCCGGACGCGGTGGGCGCAGGTCGACTCGGCGAGGCCCAGCCGGTGCGCGAGCGCCTTGTTCGTGATCTCGGCATCCCGGGTCAGGGCCGCGAGGATCTCCAGATCGAGCTCGTCGAGTTGCGCTTTCGCCAATGTCATCCCTCCTCGGATGCCGCTTTTCGCTCAGAATAGCGATCTCGCTGCAAAAACTGGCGGATGCTGTCGATTCTCAGCGCCTGCATTGGGATTCCGGCAACGTGGAGGCATGACTGCACCGCTGCATCCTGACACCCTCGCCGTCCACGCCGGCCGCTCCGACCTGGAGGCGCTCGGGGTGCACGCGCTGCCGATCGACCTCTCCACGACGAATCCGCTGCCCGACATCGAGCGCGGCGGGGACTCCTATGAGGCGATGGCCACCGGGGGTCGTCCGCCGGCGGACGGGAGCATGGTCTACGCGCGGCTGTGGAATCCCACGGTCGCCCGCTTCGAGGAGGCGCTCGCCGAGCTCGAGCATGCGGAGGCGTCTGTCGCGTTCGCCTCGGGGATGGCGGCGATGACCGCGGTGATCCTCGCCCACGGGCCCGCGGCCGGGAAGCATCACGTCGTGGCCGTGCGCCCGCTGTACGGCGGCACCGACCACCTGCTCGGCTCCGGGCTGCTCGGCGTGGAGACCACGTACTGCGCGCCGGGTGAGGTCGCCGCGGCGATCCGCCCCGACACGGGCCTCGTCGTCGTGGAGACCCCGGCCAACCCCACGCTGGACATCGCCGACATCGCGGCGATCGTCGCGCAGGCGGGGGAGGCGCCCGTCGTCGTCGACAACACCTTCGCGACCCCCGTGCTGCAGAACCCGATCGATCTCGGGGCCGCGATGTCGCTGCACAGCGCGACGAAGTACCTCGGCGGGCACGGCGACGTGATCGCCGGCGTCGTCGCCTGCAGCGAGCGGACGGCCGAGGCGCTGCGCCGCGTCCGCGCGGTCACCGGAGGACTGCTGCATCCGCTCGGCGCCTACCTGCTGCACCGCGGCCTCACCACCCTGCCGGTGCGGATGCGGGCGCAGCAGGAGAGCGCCCGCCGGGTCGTGCAGTGGCTCATCGACCGGCCCGAGGTCGCCGAGGTGTTCTATCCGGGCCTCGACGGCGACCCGCACGGGATCCTGGAGCGGCAGATGCGCGGCACCGGCGCGATGATCGCGATGCGGATGCAGGGCGGCTTCGCCGCGGCATCCGCCGTCACGACGGCGACCGAGCTGTTCACGCACGCGGTCTCCCTCGGCGGGGTCGACTCGCTGATCCAGCATCCGGCAGCCCTCACGCACCGGCCGGTGCCGCCCGAGGCGCGGCCGGGTGCCGATGTCCTCCGCCTGTCGATCGGGCTGGAGAACGTCGACGATCTCATCGCCGACCTCGAGCGGGCCTTCTCAGCGCTCCCCGAGGCCGATGCCGCCCCGGCTCTCCTGGAGGAGCGGCTCCACGCCGCGCGGTGATGTTGTTGACTCCCGGTCAATCCGATTTGTGAGATCGCCACAAGGAACTGAGTTTCAATCCGACTGAGACTTGGTTTCGAGCGGCAAACCTGAAGGCGGGCTGTGAGCGCACTCGTACACTCGCCGGTGGCAACGACGCCACCGACCCCTGGAGACTCAATGACGAGTGCAACACCCCACGCACATGGCCTTGGCATGCGCATCGCCGTGATCGTGCTCAGCCTGCTGCTGGCCGCGATGGTGACCCTGTTCTTCCTGACCACCGGCAAGATCGCGGCGGGGGCCTCCGAGCTCGCCGACGGTACGACCGCGGCCAGCGACGGATCGGCCGAGCTCGCGGCGGGCGCCGAGGACCTCTCCTCGGGGGCTGACGAGCTCGCCGACGGCACCGAGGACCTCGCGGCCGGGGCGACCAAGGCGCACGAAGGGTCGGCGAAGGTGGCCACCGGTGCGCAGACCGCTGCCGCCGGCGCGGCCTCGCTGGCCGCGGGCGCGGACACCCTCTCCGCCGGGGCGTGGAACGCGGCGGCCGGAGCCGGGAAGCTCAGCAGCGGCGCGCAGAACGCGTGGTCGGGGGCGCAGCTGCTGTCCGGGAAGCTCCTCGAGGCGGATGCCGGGGCGCAGCGGGTTCTCGACGGTGCGAAGGGCCTGTCGGCGGGCGTCGCCGGTGCGCATCAGTTCGCGAACGGGCTGCTCGCCGGCGCGATCGAGTTCCAGACCAAGGTCGATACGGCCATCCCAGCCGCGAAGGTGCCCCAGCTTCAGGCGCTGTCCTCTCCCGACGCAGCCAAGGCCATCGTCGGTGCCGCCGGCGGCGCCCCCGCGAACGCGCAGCAGCTCGCCGACGCGCTCGCACAGATGGCGGCTGCGGACGGCGTCGACGGCAGCCAGATCGACAAACTCGCGATGCTCGCCGCCGGCCTCGACAAGCAGGTCGACGGGATCGCGCCCGCGGCCGCGGCGGCCCCGGAACTCGCCGGGGGAGCTCTCGCCGCTCTCGACGCCTCACATCGCCTCGCCGGTGGCGCCCACGCGCTCGTCAACGGCGACCCCGCATACAAGTGGCCGGGCACCGTCGCCCTCATCAACCCGGAGAAGGGAGCCCCGGCCCTCGTCGTCGGCGCCCAGAAGCTGAAGGACGGCACCACCCAGCTCTCCGCCGGTGCCGCGAACCTCTCCGGCGGCCTGCAGACGCTCTCTGCGGGCGCCTCCTCCCTGCAGTCGGGCACGGCGAAGCTCAGCTCCGGTGCGACCGCCCTCGACGAGGGCGCGACGAAGCTCGCCGAGGGCACCGCGACGCTGCAGACCGGCGCGTCCGACCTCAGCGCCGGAGTCGGCGACCTCTCCGAGGGCGCGGCCACCGTCGCCGAGGGCACCGGAGACCTCGCGGCCGGCGGGGACGAGCTCGAGGCCGGCGCCGCCGACCTCGCCGAGGGCAACGGGCTCATCGCCGACGGCTCCGGCACGCTCGCCACCGCCATCGCCGGGGCGGCCCCGTCGATGCTCCCCTGGATGCTCGGCATCGCCCTGGCCGGTCTCATCGCGATCGGATTCTGGGTCGGTCACCGCGTGAGCCACCGGCGCGCCCTCGCGCTCGCCGCCTGAGATATCCCCAGAGGGCTCCCCAGCCCGGCCGCCCCTTCATCACACGCCCACAAGGCGCGTCGTGAAGGGGCGGTTCTTCGTCTCCGACCCGGCTCCGGAGCCGGCTCGGAACCCGCTCCGGAGCCGGCTCGGAACCCGCTCCGGAGGCGGCGTCCGCGACGGCATCCGCTCAGGGCGGAGCCGCTCACAGCGGAGAACGACCCCACCCGATCACAGGCGTCGGATGCTGAGGACATGAGCGAAGAGAACCCCATCCCGCACTTCGGGCCGGAGGCCCGCCGCGCGCTGTTCCACGAGCGCATCCTCGTGCTCGACGGCGCCCTCGACGACGACAACGGCACGCTGCTGATGACGCAGCTGCTCACGCTGTCGGCCGAGGACCCGATCGCCGACATCGCCCTCTGGATCCATTCGCCCGGCGGCTCCGTCCCCTCGATGCTCGCGATCCGCGACATCATGCGGCTGATCCCGAACGACGTCTCCACCCTCGCGCTCGGCCTCGCCGCCAGCGCAGGGCAGTTCCTGCTCTCCGCGGGCACCCCGGGCAAGCGACGGGCCCTGCCGCACGCGCGCATCCTCATGCATCAGGGGTCTGCGGGCATCGGCGGCTCCGCGGTCGAGATCGAGGTGCAGGCCGGCGACCTCCGGCACATGCGCGACACCGTGCTCGGCCTCATCGCCGAGGACACCGGACAGCCGGTCGATCGCATCTTCGAGGACTCGCTGCACGACCGCTGGTACACGGCGACCCAGGCGCAGGAATACGGCTTCATCGATGAGATCGTCGGCTCGCCGGCCGACATCATGCCGCGCAGACGCGCGCGGGTCGGGCTGGGGGTGGACGCATGAGCAGCTACACCATCCCGAACGTCATCGCTCAGCATCCGCGCGGGGAGCGCGTCATGGACGTGTACTCGCACCTGCTCGCCGAACGGGTGATCTACCTCGGCACCGGCATCGACGCCGGCGTCGCCAACGCGCTGATCGCACAGCTGCTGCATCTCGACGCCGACAGCCCCGAGAGCGCCGTGCAGTTCTACATCAACAGCGAGGGCGGCGACCCCGGCGCGGCGCTGGCGATCTATGACACCATGCAGCACATCCGCCCGGCGGTCGCGACGACCTGCGTCGGCCAGGCGATCGGCCCCGCCGCGCTCCTCGTCGCCGCCGGCGCCCCGGGGCAGCGTGCGGCCCTCGCCCACGCGCGCATCGTGCTGCACCAGCCGGCTGGGCAGTCCCGCGGCGCGATCCCCGACCTCATCCTCGCGGCCGACGAGGTGGTGCGGGTGCGCGCCGACATGGAGGCGATCCTCGCGCGGCACAGCGGTCGCACGGTCGCGGAGCTGCGCGCCGACACCGACCGGGACCGCGTGTTCACGGCATCCGCGGCCCTCGACTACGGACTCATCGACACCGTGCTGGGGGAGCGGGGCGCGGCCTGAGCAGAGCCGCCCGGCGACCGGCCGGCCGCTCAGGCCGCGAGGGCGAAGGCCCCGCGGCCGGCGGACACCGCAGCGGATGCCGGAACCGCCGTCGACCGCAGCTCGTCGGCGACCGCGCTGGTCAGCTCGATGAGGCTCGTGTCGAGGGCGCCGGCGATCGCCGCGATCATCTCGCTGGACGGCTCCTTCAGCCCGCGCTCGACCTCGGACAGGTACTGCGGAGAGACGCCGGCCTTCTCGGAGACCTCGCCGAGGGTCTCCTCGCGGTCGTGGCGCCGACGGCGCAGCTGGTCGCCGAGCAGCTGGCGCCAGAGGGGCTCGGGATCGGACGGACGGCGCGGTGCGCGCGGGAACGGGACGATGTCGGCCATGACTCACGCTAACTCCGCGATACCGGGCTGCTCCACCGGTTCTGCTCAGAGCAGAATCGGGCGGACACGCCCCGGCTCGGGAGGGGTTCGCACGTTCGGGCTGAGCTCCACGCGGCATCCGTCCTCCCGAGCGCGCTTCCTCCTCCCGAGCCGGGGCGCGGGGAGCGAGCGGCGGCCGGCGACCTACAGCGCCGCGGCGACCCCGGGCAGGAGCTTCCCGAGGATGCTGCCGAGCTGCTCGCGCTCCTCGGGGCTGAGCGGATCGAGCACGAGCTCGCGGATCTGCGCCACATGCACAGGGGCCGCGGCACGGAGCAGCTCGAGGCCGGCACCCGTCAGCCGCGCGGTGAGCGTGCGCTTGTCGCTGCTGCAGCTCGTGCGCTCCACCCACCCGCGCTCCTCGAGCGAGTCGAGGGCGTGGCTGAGCCGCGAGCGGCTGAGGCCCGCGGTCCGGGCGAGCTCCGTCATCGTCACCGGCTGCCCGATGGAACCTGCGAGCATCACGAGGATCGCGTAGTGCGCGTGATTGATCCCGGCCTCGGCCTTCAGCGTGCGGTCGAGCACCTGCGGCAGCAGCTGGACGAAGCGGATGGTCGGCAGCCACGCCGCCATCTCGGCGTCGTCGAGCCGCCGCTCGCTCATCACGCGGCGGACAGGTCGAGCGTGTGCGAGGTGTGGTCGCGCTTGGCCTGCAGATAGCGGGTGTTCGCCTCGGAGAGGTGCACCCCGGTGGGCACGCGCTCGGCGACGCGGATGCCGAGGCCGTGGAGCTGTACCGCCTTGTCGGGGTTGTTGCTCAGCAGGCGGATGCTGTCGACGCCGACCGCCTGCAGCATCTGAGCGGCGGCGGTGTAGTCGCGCTCGTCCTCGCCGTGGCCGAGGGCGACGTTCGCCTCGTAGGTGTCGAGGCCGGAGTCCTGGAGGGCGTAGGCGTCGAGCTTGGCGTACAGGCCGATGCCGCGGCCCTCCTGGCGCAGGTACAGCAGGAAGCCGCCGTCGGCGGCGATCCGCTCCACGGCCTCGCGCAGCTGGGGTCCGCAGTCGCAGCGCTGCGAGCCGAAGACGTCGCCGGTGAGGCACTCGCTGTGCGGGCGCACGAGCGGGGCGTCGCCTCCGTCGGCCGCGCGCTCCAGGGCGCCCTGCCAGTCGCCGAGGCCGAGCAGCAGATGCTCGCGGCCGTCGACGAGTCCGTCGAAGGTGACCACGTCCGCCGTCGTCGCGTAGCCGTCTGCGAATCGCATCGGCACGCGCACGCGGGTCCGCTCGGTGGCGACCGGAACGACGGTTGAAGTTTCAATCATGCTCGGTGCAACACGAGCCCCGCGCGCGTCTATTCCCGGAGGGGATCGCGCCGCCGCACGAGCTTCAGCTCGCTGGCGAGGATGCCGAGCACCACGAGCCCGCCGCCGACCAGTGCCAGCACGGGCAGCCGCTCGCCGGCGATGCGCCCGACGACGCCGGCCCAGACCGGCTCGGCGGAGTAGATGATCGTCGCGCGCGTCGGCGACACCGACTTCTGCGCCCAGTTCATCGTCAGCTGGATGAGGCAGCTCGCGGCGCCCAGCCCGACGGCGGCGCCGAGCCACACCCAGGAGAACTCGGGGACGCCCTCGCCGACGACCGGCATGGTGAGGATGCCGAGCAGCCCCGCCGCGAACAGCTGGATGATCGTCACCCGTCCGAGGTCGACGCCCCGGGCGGCGAACACGCTGATGAGGATGATCTCGGCGGCGATCGGCAGGGTCGCGATCATGGTCGCGATCTCGCCCCGGCCGAGGGTGAGCGTGAGGAGAGCTTCCGGACCTGCGATGAGGATGAGCCCGGCGAAGGCGAGGCCCGCACCGACGAACGCCATCGCGGGCGGGCGCCGGCGGAACACCGCCCACTGCGCGAACGGCACCAGCGGCACGTACATCGCGGTGATGAACCCCGAGGTGCTGGAGTCGATCGTCTGCAGGCCGACCGTCTGCAGACCGTAGCCGAGGTGGATCATCGCGCCGATCGCGACGCCGGCGCCGACGTCCCGCCAGCGGATGCCGCGCAGCGCGCGCCGGAAGATGACCGCGCTGATCGCTCCGGCGATGAGGAACCGGATGCCGACGAAGAACTAGGGACCCGCGTGCTCCATGGCCCAGTGCACGAGCAGGAACGTGCTGCCCCAGACCGCGGTGATCGCGATGAGCGCGAGCTCCTGCGGCCGGAATCGCATCCAGCGAAGACGAGTGGACATCGCGGTCCCTCCTCGACGCTGCCTCATCGAGCCTATCCGGCCGCGCCGCGGCATCCGTCGGGTACTGCCCGCCGGCATCCGCGCGCGTGTGCATCCGCGCCTCGAGCCTACGGATGCAGGTCGAGAACACGGATGCAGGCTGACAGGGCCCGAACCGACCTGCATCCGTGCTCTGGACCTGCACGTGTCAGGTCTGCAGGCGACGGGAGCGGATGCCGGCGCCGGGTCGGTAGCCTCGGACCATGAGCCACTTCGTGACCGTCGCCGAACTGAAGGAACTCCTGACGCAGCCGGATGTGCGCGTGATCGACGTGCGCTGGCGGCTGGATCGGCCGGACGGGCGGGGCGAATACCTGGAGGGGCACATCCCCGGTGCGGTGTACGTCCCGCTGGACGAGGAGCTCTCCACGCACGGCGAGCCCGCCGAGGGGCGCCATCCGCTGCCGTCGACCGCGACGCTGCAGGCCGCGGCGCGGCGATGGGGCGTGAACGACGGCGACCGCGTGGTCACCTACGACGACGCGAAGGGCGTCTCGGCGGCGCGCGCGTGGTGGCTGCTGCGTCAGGCCGGTGTCGACGTGCGGGTCCTCGACGGCGGCATCCGCGCGTGGAAGGCCGCAGGCCTCGAAGTCTCCGCCGATGATGTCGTTCCCGAGCCGGGCGACGTCGTCCTCGCCGAGATCGGCGCCGACGCGATCTCCATCGATGAGGCGGCGGCGTTCCCGGCATCCGGGGTGCTGCTCGACGTCCGCGCCCCCGAGCGCTACCGCGGCGAGACCGAGCCGCTCGACCCCGTGGCCGGTCACGTGCCCGGGGCGCACAACCTCCCCACCGTGCTGCACTTCGACGCCGACGGCCGCATCCTCGACCACGACGCCGTGCGGGCGACCTTCGCGAGCGTCGGCGTCACCCCTGGTACGCCGGTGGCCGCGTACTGCGGCTCGGGCGTCACCGCCGCGCACACCGCGCTCATCGCCGCGGAGGTCGGCATCGACGCCAAGGTGTTCCCCGGCTCCTGGAGCCAGTGGTCGAACACCCCGGGCCGTCCGGTGGCGACCGGCGCCCGGCCCTGACGGATCAGTCGGGGCGCTCGCCGTATCCCCAGTGCAGCGACAGGGTGCCGGGGCCGAACGCGCGACGAACCTGATGCACGGAGGTGCGTCCGTCGAGGGTCAGCGGCGTGACCGTGAGTCCCGACGGCGTCTCCACGCGCTCCTCCAGCCAGTCGGGGAGGGCGTCGGGGTGGAACCGCGTCCACAGCAGCAGCTCGCGGCACTGCCGGGACACGGCGTGCCCGGTGTCGCGCGTGGGCGGATAGCCCGGCGGGTACTCCACCGACCACTCCACCACCGCCGTGTCCGGTGCGGTGAGCGGACGGTCGAGCTCGAAGAGTCCGCCGTGCACCTCGCCCTGGGGGTCCGAGTAGCGCCGTGAGATCCGCCCTCCGGACACGGCGCTGACGATCGGAGCAGGGCTCCGCACCCCGGGCGTCATCTCCAGGAACGGGATGCCGGTGACCGTGCCCGTCGTCGACTGCACGACGCTGCGGATCGCGGTGACCGAGACGTTGCCTGCGGCATCCACGTCGCTGACCGAGTGCGTCGTCACCTCCCGCGAGGCGTTCGGGTAGCGGGCGCCGAGCGCGGCGTAGGCGGCGCGGACGGCGCGCTCGAGATCCTCGGCGTCCACAGGGAACTGCACCGGGCCGAGCGGCCCCGTGCGGCTGCTCGCCCCCAGCAGCCGGGTGAGCGCCCCGTCGTCGAGGTCGAGGAGCTGCTCGATGTCGACGAGGGCGGCAAGCGACTGCGCCCCCTCCGGGCGCCGCGCCCCCGACCGCCAGTAGCTGAGCGTCGCCATCGACACGCTGTTCCCCCGGGCACGGAGCTGCTCGTGCAGACGGGCGAGCGTCAGGCGTCGAGCGTTGATCGCATCGCGGAACGCCGCCGCGAAGGCATCCGTCCTCGTCCCCCGCGGATCCGTCTCCATACTCATCACAGACCCCCTCCGGTATGTGAAGAACCCGGTTCTACAGTGAGCATAGGACCACATCTGCGCATCTCAGGGGACCGATTTGCGGGGCTGCGGTCAGATGACTGGTTCGGCGCGGCCGGGTGCCCGACTCGGCGGTTCGACCGGTCTGACGCGGTGACGCCCCCCGCACCGCGTTCTTCGTGAGGCCCGACGGTTCATCTGGGGAGATACCGGCGGGCCTCACGACGGTCCCGGCGGCTTCTCGTCACGGCGCCCCGCGTAGACTGGCAGGAACACCCCGGAGGACTCTGGATCGTCATGTCTGCCCCTGCCCGCACGTTCACCGTGCGCAACGTCCAGCTGCTGCGCGCTCTGTTCGCCGCCGCCGCCGCGCTGATGATCACGTTCTCGCCGGACCACTCCGCCGCCGTCGGCCTGTCCGTCTTCAGCGGCTTCATCCTGACGACCGCGCTCGTGCTCGTGCTGGCCGCGTGGCTGGTGGCGCCCGCGGGCGGCCGCTGGCCGTACGTGCTGCTCGGCGCCCTCGGATTCCTCGCAGGAATGGCCGCCGGAGTCCCCGCGTGGCGCACGGACGACCTCTTCTTCGCGGTCGTGACCGCCTGGGCGCTGAGCACCGGGGTCGTCGAGCTGATCGCGGGCCTGCGCGCCCGGCGCTCCGCCGACCCGGCCGCGCGCGACCAGATCGCCGTCGGCGGGTTCGGCATCCTGCTCGGCATCCTGCTGCTGGTGATCCCCGCCGGGTTCGCCCAGCCCTACGCGATCAAGGACGCCGGGGAGTTCGTGCTGACCGGCATCATCCTCGGGGTCGGGATGTTCGGCGGATACGCCGCGATCGTCGCGGTGTTCCTCGGCATCGCGGGGCTCACCCCGAAACGGGCGGATGCCGCGGCCACGACGACCGACAACGACAGCGCCGCCGCGGCGGACCTCGGAGGAGAGCGATGAGCGACGAGAAGCCGACGCGGCGGGACATCCTGCGCCCCCTGCACCTGCTGGGGATCGCGCTGGGCTGCGGCGTCTTCGCGATGGTGGTCACCCTGGTGTCGACCGGTGCCTTCACCGCCCGCGTGAACACGGCGATCGCGAACGGCACCTACGAGGGCCTGACCCCGGTCGCCCTCGGCCTGGTGGTCGGCGGCGGCGCGTTCATCGTCACGCTGCTGATCCTCGCGATGCTGATCCTCGCCGTCGACCCGGCCGACGTCACCAAGACCGTCGACCGTCCGGTGCTCTACGACCCCGAGTCCGAGGACGAGGGTCCCGCGTCCTCCTGACCCCCGCGCCCGTCGACTTCCCGTGAAGTCGCCGAGCGCGCGGAATACCGCGACGCACCACGGACTTGTCCCTGTAGTGACTGCCTCGATCGATCGCGCCTCCGTCGGACTCCGATCGGAGCGCGGACCGGTCCTCGGGGCGCTGATGCTCTCCACAGGGCTCATCGCGATCGACGCCACGATCCTCGCGACCGCGGTTCCCAGCATCGTCCGCGAACTCGGCAGCTACCAGCAGTTCCCGTGGCTGTTCTCGGTCTACCTGCTCGCCCAGGCGGTGAGCGTGCCGATCTACTCGCGCTTCGCCGACACGGTCGGGCGCAAGCCGATCATCCTGCTCGGCATCGCGCTGTTCCTGCTGGGCTCGATCCTCTGCGGCCTCGCGTGGAGCATGCCGGCGCTCATCGCGTTCCGCCTCATCCAAGGGCTCGGCGCCGGTGCCGTCGCGCCGATGTCGATGACGATCGTGGGGGACATCTACACGGTCGCCGAGCGCGCCAAGGTCCAGGGCTACATCGCCTCGGTGTGGGCGATCTCCTCGGTGGTCGGCCCGGCCCTCGGCGGCATCTTCGCGCAGCTCGACGCGTGGCGCTGGATCTTCTGGGTCAACGTCCCGCTCTGCCTCATCGCCGGATGGATGCTGCTGCGGAGGTATCACGAGCAGAAGCAGACGCAGCGGCACCGCATCGACTATGCAGGGGCGGCGCTGCTCACCGTCGGCCTCACGGGCATCATCCTGGGCATGCTCGAGGGCGGCAACGCGTGGGCGTGGATCTCCCTGCCCAGCGCGCTCTGCTTCGGCGTCGGCATCCTCTCGCTCCTCGCGTTCGGCTTCGTCGAGCGCCGAGCCGCCGAGCCGATCGTCGACCTGCGGCTCGCGGCGCGGCCGCTCATCCTCAGCACCACGATCGTCTCGCTGGGCATCGGCGCCCTGATGACCGGCGTGACCAGCTTCGCCCCGGCGTACCTCGAGGGCTCGATCGGCATCGCCCCGCTGCTGTCGGGGCTCGCCGTCGCCGCCCTCACCCTCGGCTGGCCGATCTCGGCGGCGAACGCCGGCCGCCTGTATCTGCGGATCGGCTTCCGCCGCACCACGCTCGTCGGCATGACGATCACCACGGTCGCGGCGGTGGCCCTCGCGATCGTCTCGCCCTGGCCGAATCCGTTCTCGGTCGCCGCCATCGCCTTCGTGCTGGGCTTCGGCCTCGGCTGGAGCGCGGCGCCGACCCTCATCGCCGCGCAGGCGTCCGTCGGCTGGGGCGAGCGCGGCGCCGTCACCGGCATGAATGCCTTCGCCCGCTCGGCCGGCAGCGCCGTCGGCGTCGCCGTCTTCGGCGCGATCTCGAACGCCGTGATCGCCCAGGGCGCCGGCCCCGGCGATCCCGCGACGATCGTCTCGGCATCCGTCTGGGTGTTCGTCGGCGCCGCCGTGGTCGCCGTGCTCACGCTGCTCGCCGCGCTGTTCATGCCTCGGGACACCGTCGAGGAGCACTCCGGCGAGGCCGGCGTCTGACGCCGTGTTCCGCGTCGCGTCGTTCGTGCTCATGCGCAGGGCGGAAGAGCATCCAGTTCCGCCTCGCGCGATGCGTTTCTGACCAACGCACGGGCGCCGGGGACGCCCGTGCGCTGCGGCGGCCGAAAAGCATCCGATTCTGCGATTCAGGATGCGTTTTGACCACGCCCGCACGCGCCGGAGACGGATCGACCCCGCACCGGATGCCGGCACGGGGTCGATCGAGAAGGCGGAGGCCCTACTTCGCGAGCCGCTCCGCGATGCCGGTGTAGGTCGCGGGGGTCAGCGCGAGCAGGCGCTGCTTGGCGGCATCCCCGATCTCGAGCGTCTCCACGAACGCGGCCAGCTCGGGAGCCCCGACGCGGTGGCCGCGGGTGAGTTCCTTGAGCAGGGCGTAGGGGTCGCTGATCGTGGAGCGGCCGGCGACGACCTCGGCGCGGATGACGGTCTGGATCGCCTCGGCGAGGACCTCCCAGTTCTCGTCGAGATCGGCGAGCAGCACGTCGCGCGACAGCGAGATCGCGTTCAGGCCGCGGCGCAGGTTGTCGATCGCGAGCAGCGAGTGCCCGAACGCGACGCCGATGTTGCGCTGCGTGGTCGAGTCGGTGAGGTCGCGCTGCAGGCGCGAGGTGACGAGGGTCTGCGACAGCGAGTTCAGGAGGGCGCCCGACAGCTCGAGGTTCGCCTCGGCGTTCTCGAAGCGGATCGGGTTGATCTTGTGCGGCATCGTCGATGAGCCGGTCGCGCCGGCGACCGGGATCTGCGCGAAGTAGCCGAGCGAGATGTAGGTCCAGATGTCGGTGGCGAGGTTGTGCAGGATGCCGCCGGCGTGACGTACGCGGTCGTACAGCTCGACCTGCCAGTCGTGCGACTCGATCTGGGTGGTGAGGATGTTGAAGCCCAGGCCGAGGCCCTCGACGTACTCGCGGGCGATCGTCGGCCAGTCGGCATCCGGGTCGGCGGAGAGGTGCGCCGACCAGGTGCCGGTGGCGCCGGAGAACTTGGCCAGGTACTCGGACGCCGCGATCTGGCCGCGCACGCGCTCGAGGCGCCACGCGAACACGGCGAGCTCCTTGCCCATGGTCGACGGCGTGGCCGGCTGACCGTGGGTGCGGGACAGCATGGGAGCATCCGCGTGCTCGACGGCCAGCTCGCGGAGCTTCGCGATGACGGCGTCGAGACCGGGCAGCCAGACCTCCTCGACCGCGCGCTTCACTGTGAGCGCGTAGGAGGCGGAGTTGATGTCCTCGCTGGTGCAGGCGAAGTGCGTCAGCTCGGCGATGGCGTCGAGGCCCAGCGTCGACAGGCGGTCGCGCACCAGGTACTCGATCGCCTTCACGTCGTGCTGGGTGACGGCCTCCTTCTCGGCGAGCCAGTCGATCTCGGCCTGCCCGAAGTCGCGGTACAGGGCGCGCAGGCGCTCCTTGTCGGCATCCGACAGCGGGGAGGTCTCGAACAGGGAGCGGTCGGTGAGGGCGATCAGCCACTCGACCTCGACCTCGACCCGGGCGCGGTTCAGGCCCGCCTCGGAGAGGAAGTCGGCGAGTCCGGTGACGGCGCCGCGGTAGCGACCGTCCAGGGGGCTCAGGGGCTGCGGCGGGAGCGAGGGCTGGAAAGTCAGGGGAGTCCTCCTGATCGGGCCCCTAGGCGCGGGGCGTGCGAGGGGCGCGAAGGGCCGGTTCGAGCTGGCGGAACAGGCCGCGGGTCGCCGCCTCAATCATACCGAGCACGGCATCGAACATCTCCGTGCCCGCGTAGTAGGGGTCGGGGACGTCCTGCGTGGAGGCGTCGGGGTCGAAGGCCAGCAGCAGGGTGACCTTGCCCTCCTCGTCCTCGTCGTGCGCCCACTCGCGGAGGATGCGCTCATGGGTGCGGTCGAGGGCGACGACCAGGTCGTTGTCGGCGAAGGATGCCGTGGTGAACTGCTTCGCCCGGTGCTGGGAGCCGTCGTAGCCCCGTCGGGCGAGCGAGTCGAGAGTGCGTTCGTCGGCGCGCTCGCCGAGGTGCCAGTCGCCCGTGCCGGCGCTCCGGGAGACGATGCGCGAGCCCAGGCCCTGCCGCTCCGCGAGTTCGCGGAACACCACCTCCGCCATGGGGGAGCGGCAGATGTTCCCCGTGCAGACGAAGATCACGCGGAAGGGATCCGGGGACGTCACCTGACCATTCTGCCGGTCGTCCGAGGTTCCCGCGACGCCGAACCCTTCTGCACAGGCGACGGATGCGGCGGGTAGTGCGCGGTCCCCGGGGATCCCGCGGCATCCGGCCGCACAGCGCAGCGCGGATCGCGGATGCTGTCGCCATGTACTCCTTCGCATCCGCCGCGACCGGCGGTGTCACCGATCAGGCCTGGCAGGTGGCCGTCGCGCGCAGCGTGCTGTCCGACGCGTGCGAGGCGCTGGATGCCGCCACGGGGCTGCTCGTCTCCCTCGGCGTTGACACCGAATGGCGGTCCGACGGCATCTCGGCGCTGCATCGGAAGCTGGCCGAGTTCCAGGATCGCACCCTCGCCGCGATCGGCGCCGTGCACGGGAGCGGGTCCGAACTGGGCGGCGTGCCGTGAGCGGCATCAGCATCGACCACGGCGGGGCGATCTCGGTCGATCCGGGGGCGCTGCGCGACGTCGCCCGCCGGATGGACCTCGTCACGGGACACTACGACGACGCGCACGTCGCGATCCTGCGCGCGCACGCACTGGTCGCGGAAGCGCCGGAGCGCGCGGCGCAGGCCGGCGGCGGTCTCTGGTCGAGCGCCCAGAGGATCAGGGCGCTGCGCGACGAGTGCGCGGAGGCGACGTCGGGCACTCTGCTCATGGCCGACGTGTACGAGTACGTCGAGCTGCAGGCGGCCGCCGACCTCGAAGGCGCCGCCTTCCCCGACGACCTGAGGCTGCGCATGGAGCAGCTCGTCGCCTCCGACGAGCGCATCGCACCGATGGCCGCGATGCTCGTCGAGGGCTGGAAGGACGACCGCTACGAGGGGATGGCGGACCAGTCGACCTGGCACGGCCTCATGACTCCGCTCTTCCTCGCCGCGGCGGGCATCGGCACCTTCGCGGGCCGCGGGAGGATCCCGCCGGGCGCCACGCTCTCCGGCACGGCGGATGCCGTCGCGGTGACCGCTGTGGCGACCGCGCGCACGACGGCGCCGGCCGGCTTCGCCGATGCGTTCCGCGGCTTCGCGAAGGCGCCCGATGCGCAGATCCGGGTCGAGAAGTACACGTTCGAGGAGGGCCCGCCCACCTACCTCGTCTACCTCAAGGGCACGCAGAGCCCGGGTGTCGGGGGCGCCGAGCCCTGGGACATGAAGTCGAACGTCGAGCTCTACACCGGTCAGCGGTCGGCCTCGTATCAGGCGACTCTCGACGCGCTCGCCGCGGCCGGCGTGGAGCCGGGGGACGAGGTGAACGTCGTCGCCCACTCGCAGTCCGGGATGATCGCGGCGCACCTCGCGATGGGGAGCGAGTACGACGTCAGGGTGCAGATCACCGCGGGGAGTCCCGTCGAGCCGTCCCTTGCAGAGGATCAGACGCTGTCGGCGTTCCGGCACACCGACGACCTCGTCGGCGTGCTCGCCGGCGGGGGCTCCCACGCCGGCACAGGGTCGCCGGAGAGCTTCACGGCGGCGGCGGTGGACGATCAGCCCGCGCCGTGGGAGGACTTCGGCGACTGGGCCACGGATCCGGTGTCGCCCCACCTCATGGAGTCGTACGTCGCGATGGCGGAGGAGGTCGACGCCTCCGGCGACCCCCGGGTCGAGGCCATGGACGCGTTCTGGTCGCGGCTCGCGGAGGCGGAGAGCGTCGAGGCGACCGACTACCGGGCCGAGCGGACCGACCCGCCCCCGTCCGGCGACCCGCACGCCTACATCGAACGGCTGGCCCGATGAAGGCTCAGTCGCGGCGCTGTCTCTTGCTCTGCGGGCGCAGGATGAAGCCGAAGATGCCGTTGATCACGGAGATGATCAGGGCTGCGACGACGCCCCACCAGAAGTGGCCGACGGTGAGCCCCCAGCCGAAGCCGCTCGTGATCCAGGCCGTGAGCCACAGTAGGAAGCCGTTGATCACGAAGCCGATGAGGCCGAAGGTGAGGATGTACAGCGGGAAGGCGATGACCTTCACGACCGTGCCGATGATCGTGTTCACCAGGGCGAAGATCGCGGCCACCGCGAGCAGGGTCAGCACCAGCTGCAGCGTCTCGCCCGGCGGGAACGGCGTGATCACCACCTGCAGGACGGGGATCAGGGTCACGACCCAGAGGGCGAACGCGTTGACGACGACACGGATGATGAATCGCATGGTCCGCCCAGTCTCGCACCGGCCCCCGGGTTTGTCGAAGGGCGGATGCCGGTATGCGCCGGGCGGCCGCATCCGCGCCCCTCCTACACTGGGAGCGTGACCGACCCGATCCTGCCGCGCATCCGCCCCGCCATCGCCGCCCTCGCGCCGTACCGCCAGGGGAAGCAGGCCGGGCCGGAGGCGTTCAAGCTCTCCAGCAACGAGAACCCGTTCGAGCCGCTGCCCTCCGTGGTCGACGCACTGCAGCGCGCGACGCCGATCAACCGCTACCCCGACGCCACCGCCGGCCGGCTGCGCGAGCGGCTCGCCGCGCGATACGCCGTCGACCCGAACCAGGTCCACGTCGCAGCCGGCAGCGTCTCGATCCTGCATCAGCTGATCCTCGCGACGTCCTCCGTGGGCGACGAGGTGATCTACGCGTGGCGCTCCTTCGAGGCCTATCCCAGCCTCCCGCTCGTCGCCGGGGCGACCGGCGTGCAGGTGCCGCTCACCGCCGACTCCCGTCACGACCTCGACGCGATGGCGGATGCCGTCACTGACCGCACCCGCGCGATCATCCTGTGCACCCCGAACAACCCCACCGGACCGATCATCACGGGCGACGAGTTCGCGAACTTCGTCGAGCGGGTTCCGGCCGACGTGCTCATCGTCCTCGACGAGGCCTACGCCGAGTTCGTCACCGCTCCGGACGCGATCGACGGCCTCGCCGAGCGCGTCTTCGAACGCCACCCGAACGTCGTCGTGCTGCGCACCTTCTCCAAGGCGTACGGGCTCGCCGGGCTTCGCATCGGCTACGCGATCGGCAACGAGAAGGTCCTCGACGCCGCCCGCACCACCGGCATCCCCCTGTCCGTCACCGGGGCCGCCGAGAACGCCGCCATCGCGAGCCTCGACGCCGAGAAGGAGCTCCTCGCCCGGGTCGACGTCATCGTCGAGCGCCGCACCCGCCTCGTCGAGGGTCTCCGTGCACAGGGATGGGACGTCCCCGACGCCCAGGGCAACTTCGTGTGGCTGCCCACCGGCGAGCAGACGGATGCCGCGGCGGCGACGCTCGTGCAGAACGACCTCATCGTGCGACCGTTCTCGGGCGACGGCATCCGCATCTCCGTGGGCGAGGAGGACTCCGTCGCCCGGATCCTCGACGTCGCCGCCGCGCTCCGCGGAGCCCTCTGACCGGCCATTTCTCCGGGTTCCGGACAGATACGAGGGCGTCCTAGGTATGCGTGACCCGGCATGCGGGCGCGAGTAGCGTGGGACCGTGACCTCGCCTGAGACTGAACTCGTCCGCGTCCTGGATCAGGGCGGCCGCTTCGCACCGAGTCCCGCCGCCGAGCGGTACCTGCCGCTGATCGAGGCGATCGGCGACGCCGAGCTCGAGCAGTTCTACCGGGACATGGTCGTCATCCGCGCGATCGACACCCAGGCCACCAACCTGCAGCGCCAGGGACAGCTCGCCCTGTGGCCGCCGTCCCGCGGGCAGGAGGCGGCGCAGGTCGGCTCCGGGCGCGCCGCCCGCGCGCAGGACACGATCTTCCCCTCCTACCGCGAGCACGTGGTCACGCGCATCCGCGGCGTCGACCCGGTGGACATCATCAAGCTCATGCGGGGCGTCTCGCACGGCGGCTGGGATCCGGCGGACCCGAAGAACGGTAACACCCGCCTGTACACGCTCGTGCTCGGCTCGCAGACCCTGCACGCCGCCGGCTATGCGATGGGCCTCTCCTTCGACGGCCGCACCGGCACCGGCGACCCCGAGCGAGACGAGGCCGTCATCGTCTACTACGGCGACGGCGCCTCCAGCCAGGGCGACGTGCACGAGGCGATGGTCTTCGCCGCCAGCTACCAGGCGCCGACCGTGTTCTTCCTGCAGAACAACCACTGGGCGATCTCGGTCCCGGTGAGCACCCAGTCGCGGGTGCCGCTCGTCGAGCGCAGCGCCGGCTACGGCATCCCGAGCGTCCGCGTCGACGGCAATGACGTCCTCGCGAGCTATGCGGTCTCCCGCGTGGCCCTCGACGAGGCGCGTTCCGGTCTCGGCCCCCGCGCGATCGAGGCCGTGACCTACCGGCTCGGCGCGCACACCACCAGCGACGACCCGACCAAGTACCGCGGCTCCGAGGAGGAGCAGGCGTGGGCCGAGCGCGACCCGATCGTGCGCATGCGCGCGTTCCTCGCCGGCAAGGGAGCGTCGGACGCCTTCTTTGCCGGGGTTGATGCCGAGGCGGCGGATGCCGCGGAGGACCTTCGCGCCCGCACCGTGGAGCTCGGCCCGCCGAGCCCCGACCTGATCTTCGACCACGTGTACAGCGAGCCGCATCCGCTGATGGCCGAGCAGAAGGCGTGGCGTGCCGCCTACGAGGCGTCGTTCGAGGGAGGCAACTGATCATGGCTCTGGAGACGATGCCGCTCAGCAAGGCGATGAACGCAGGCCTGCGCAAGGCCATGGAGGACGACGACCGGGTCCTGCTCATGGGTGAGGACATCGGCAAGCTCGGCGGCGTGTTCCGCGTGACCGAGCACCTGCAGCGCGACTTCGGCGACCGCCGCGTGCTCGACACCCCGCTCGCCGAGTCGGGCATCGTCGGCACCGCGATCGGGCTCGCCATGGCCGGGTTCCGTCCCGTCATCGAGATCCAGTTCGACGGGTTCGTGTTCCCGGCATTCGACCAGATCACCACGCAGCTCGCGAAGCTCACGAACCGGCACGAGGGCAGGCTTTCCCTGCCGATCGTGATCCGCATCCCCTACGGCGGGCACATCGGCGCCGTCGAGCACCACCAGGAGAGCCCGGAGGCGTACTTCACGCACACCCCGGGCCTGCGTGTGGTGTCGCCGTCGACGCCGAACGACGCCTACTGGATGATCCAGGAGGCGATCGCCTCGAACGACCCCGTGATCTTCATGGAGCCGAAGAGCCGGTACTGGCAGAAGGGCGAGGTCGAGCTCGACGCGTCGGCCGTGCCGCTGCACGCCTCCCGGGTCGTGCGGACCGGCACCGACGTCACCCTCGTCGGTCACGGCGCGATCGTCACGACGCTGCTGCAGGCAGCAGCGCTCGCCGAGGCCGAGGGCACCAGCTGCGAGGTCGTCGACGTGCGCTCGCTGTCGCCGATCGACTACGAGCCGATCCTCGACTCGGTGCGCAAGACCGGACGCATGGTCTACGCGCAGGAGGCTCCCCAGTTCACCAGCCTCGGCAGCGAGGTCGCGGCGACCGTCATGGAGCGCGCCTTCTACGCCCTCGAGGCGCCGGTGCTGCGGGTGTCCGGTTACGACACCCCTTTCCCGCCCGCGAAGCTCGAGGGCGCGTACCTCCCGGATGCGGATCGCATCCTCGAGGCCGTCGACCGCTCGCTGGCCTACTGACAGTCGTTCCATGTTCACAACTCCTCGGACAACGCCGGATCTCGGCTCCGGATCCGCGATTCCGGCCCTTTCCGGTGCGTTCTTGAGGAGTTCTGAACGCCGTGCACGAGAGGATCAATCATGAGCACGCAGAACTTCAACCTCCCGGACGTCGGCGAGGGCCTCACCGAGGCTGAGATCGTGTCGTGGAAGGTCGCCCCCGGCGACACCGTCGCGATCAACGACGTGATCTGCGAGATCGAGACGGCCAAGTCGCTCGTCGAGCTGCCCTCACCGCACGCCGGCGTCGTCGGCGAGCTGCTCGCCGCCGAGGGCGCGACGGTCGAGGTCGGCACCCCGATCATCACCTTCGTCACGGATGCCGCCCCCGCGGCCCCGGCGGCGCCGGCCGCGCCCGCGGCAGAGGAGGCCGGAGGCTCGGTGCTCGTCGGCTACGGCACCGGGGGAGGGGCCACCTCCCGACGCAAGCGCCCGGCTGAGCGCCCGGTGCGCTCCTCGGTCGGCGTGATCGCGAAGCCGCCGATCCGCAAGCTGGCCCGCGACCTCGGCGTCGATCTCACGACCGTCACCCCCACCGGCGCCGACGGCGAGGTCACCCGCGACGACGTGATGAAGCACGCCTCGCAGGCGAGCGTGTTCCGCAACATCCAGACCCCCGAGTGGGGCGACGTCCGCGAGGAGACCGTGCCCGCGCCGCAGACCGCCCCGGTCGGCCTGGCCAGGGGCGTCGCGCCGGCGCCGGCATCCGCGGTGAACGACGACGGCCGCACCGAGTCGATCCCCGTGAAGGGTGTCCGCAAGGCGACCTCCTCGGCGATGGTGCAGAGCGCCTACTCCGCCCCGCACGTCACGGTGTGGAAGGAAGTCGACGCGAGCCGGACGATGGAGCTCGTGAAGCGCCTCAAGGCCGCGCCGGAGTACGCCGACATCCGTGTCTCGCCGCTGCTCATCATGGCCCGCGCCGTGATCTGGGCCGCCCGCCGCACGCCGATGGTGAACGCCGCCTGGGTCGAGACCGAGAACGGCCCCGAGATCGTCGTGCGCCACTACGTGAACCTCGGCATCGCCGCCGCGACTCCGCGGGGACTCCTCGTGCCGAACATCAAGGACGCGCAGGACCTCGGCATGAAGGACCTCGCCCGCGCGCTGAACCGCCTCACGCTCACCGCCCGGGAGGGCAAGACGAGCCCCGCCGACCAGCAGGGCGGCACCATCACGATCACGAACATCGGCGTCTTCGGCATGGATGCCGGCACCCCGATCATCAACCCCGGCGAGGCCGGCATCGTGGCCATGGGCACGATCAGCCAGAAGCCGTGGGTCGTCGACGGCGAGGTGCGCCCGCGCTGGGTGACCACCGTCGCCGGCTCCTTCGATCACCGTGTGATCGACGGCGACGGCATGAGCCGCTTCATCGCCGACGTGGCGTCGGTGCTGGAGGAGCCCGCGCTGCTCGTCGACTGACCGGAGCGGATGCCGCGGGCTACGCCCGCACCGCGAGCCGCTGCTCGGCCAGCAGCGGCACCGCGCGCTCCTGCGCCGCCCGCCGCGCGCTCGCCACGGCCCCGAGCGACACGACCTCCACGCCGAGCGAGGAGGCGATCAGGTCCGGCGCGGGCAGATGGAGCTGCTCGGGCAGCACGGCCCTGGCGGCGGCGAGGACGGGTTCGATGCTCTCGGCCATGGCGCCGCAGATGATCACGCGCGCGGGGTCGTACATGCTGCCCAGCACGCCGACGATCCGGGCGACGATCTCACCGAGCCGCCCGGTGACGAGCAGGGCGTCGGCGTCGCCGGCGGCGGCGAGGGCGAGCAGCTGGCGCGTGTCGATGCGGTCTGCGCCGACGAGCCGTCCCACCGGGCTGCCGGGGTCGACCTCGCCGGAGTCCACGGCTGCGAGCAGCTGGTGGTGCAGGCTCGGGCCGAGGCCGAAGGCCGAGCCGACGCCGATGATGTGGTCGAACACCACGCCCTCGCCGACGCCGCCGTGCGCGCCGTGCAGCAGGTGCCCGTCGACGACGACGCCGCCGCCGAAGCGCTCGCCGGCGAGCAGGGCCACGTAGTCGCGGCATCCGATCGCCGCTCCCTGCGAGCCCTCGGCGACGGCCGCGAGCAGGGCGTCGTTCTTGATCTCGACGACCGGCGCCCAGCCGCGCAGGGCCTCGGTGAGCCCCGGGTTCGTGCGCTCCCAGAAACCGTCGGGGTGCGGCGGGGAGCTGCCGGCGCGGTTCACCGGGGCGGCGACGCCGACGCAGATCGCGAGCACGTCGTCGCGGGTCCGGCCGGCCTCGGCGAGGGCCTCCTCGAGCCGCGCGAGGATGACGGCGCGGCGCTGCTCCGGCGTCTCATCCGGGTCGACCTCGGCGCGGTGCTGCACCAGGGTGGTCTCCAGCAGGTCGGCGACGGTGACGGCGAGGTGCGTGTCTCCGGCGTCGATGCCGACGACGACGCCGAGGTCCGGCGCCAGGGCGAAGCGCCGGGCAGGGCGGCCGGCGCGGTAGGCCCCGACGGCGCGCGCGTTCGGCAGCTCGCGCAGGATTCCGCCGCTGACCAAGGTGTCCACCGCGTCGATCGCCGTCGAGCGGGTGAGCGAGGTGGCGGCCATGACATCGGTGGCGGTGAATTCGCCTGCGGTCCAGGCGAAGTCGAGCACGGCGCCGACGCTCGCGCGCCCGGTGCCCAGGTCTGCGGAAACTTCTGCCACGGGTCTTGACCTCCCCTCTCCTCCAATGAGACAGTACCTCTTGACGAAGTAAATTCGCTCACTAGATTTAGTCAACGGATGTACAAACTCGGAAGGACGACGGTGTCTGTGAAATCCACACGCGCGATCCGGCTCGCCGCCGGCGCGACCGCGCTCGCCCTGCTCGGCACGGCGCTCGCCGGCTGCGCAGCCGGCGACGGGGCGGAGACCATCCGCTTCACGTTCAGCAAGCGCGAGGCGATCGAGTTCATGACCGATCTCGTCGCGCAGTACAACGCCTCCCAGGATGACGTGCACGTCGAGATCGACACCTCGGGCGTCGACGTGGTCTCGGCGAGCTTCGTCCGCGGCAACCCGCCGGACATCATGCTCGCCAACTACAACATGGAGGTCGCCCGCTTCGTGCAGCGGTGCACGCTCAGCGACCTCACCGGCACCGACGCCGCGGCATCCGTCCGCGAGGACCTGCAGCCGCTCATGGACCAGTACGGCTCCTGCGCGGGCCGGATCAGCGCCCTGCCGTACTCGGTTATGGCGTCCTCCGTGATCTACAACAAGGAGATCTTCGAGGCTCAGGGCCTCGAGGTGCCGACCACCTGGGACGAGCTCATCGCCGTCTGCGACCAGCTGCAGGCCGCCGGCATCACCCCGTTCTACGCCACGTTCAAGGACGACTGGACGATCGGGCAGGGCTGGTACGACTACTCCGTCGGCGGCTCGCTCGACGTCGTCGAGTTCTACGACGACCTCGCCGCGGAGGGCGCTGACGTCGGTCCCGACTCCGACGTCTCGTTCGAGAAGGACTTCGCAGCCCCGGTCGACCGGATGCTCGAGCTCACCGGGAACTACGTCAACGAGGATGCCGCCAGCCGCGGCTACGGCGACGGCAACCTCGCGTTCTCGAAGGGCGAGGCGGCGATGTACCTGCAGGGCCCGTGGGCCTTCAGCGAGATCGCGAAGACCGCCCCCGACCTCGAGCTCGGCACCTTCCCGCTGCCGATGACCGACGACGCCTCCGATCTCGCCGTGCGGGTCAACATGGACCTCGCGGCGATGATCCCGGAGGGCTCGCGGCACAAGGAGGCCGCCCGCGACTTCCTGGAGTTCCTCTACCTGCCGGAGAACATCGAGGCGTACAACGCGTCCCAGCTCGGCTTCACGCCGACGAAGGATGCCGCCGCCCCCGACGACCCGCGCATCGAGGGGATGATCGAGTACTACGACGCCGGCCAGGTGTACCAGGGCCCCTCCGTGCTCGTGCCCAAGACCATCCCGGTCTTCAACTACGCGCAGGCCATCGTGCTCGGCGCGGACCCGGCAGCGATGCTGCGCACCATGGACGCGGACTGGGCGCGACTCGCGTTCCGCGCCCCCGTTCCGACGACAGAGGAGTCCGGAGAATGAGCACCACGACGACCATCGTCACCCGTGGCGACCGCACGGCCCGGCGCAGCACGAAGCGCGTGGAGCCGATCTACTACCTGTTCCTCATCCCGACGGTGATCCTGTTCACGCTGGCGATCACGCTGCCCGGGGTGATGGGCATCTTCTTCAGCTTCACCGACTCGATCGGCATCGGCGAGTGGAGCTTCAACGGCCTCACCAACTACATCGCGATCTTCAGCGACCCGGCCATCCTGCAGAGCTACCTGTTCACGTTCGGCTTCTCGATCGCCACGGTGATCGTCGTCAACGTGATCGCGTTCCTGCTGGCGGTCGGCCTGACCTCCCGCATCCGCTTCAAGACCGGGCTGCGGACGATCTTCGTGATCCCGATGGTGATCTCCGGCATCATCATCGCCTACGTCTTCAACTTCCTGTTCTCGAACTCGCTGCCCGCAGCGGGTGCCGCCACCGGCATCCCGTGGCTGGAGACGAGCCTGCTCGCCAACCCCGACCTCGCCTGGATCGCGATCGTCATCGTCACCGCGTGGCAGGCGATCCCCGGCACGCTGCTCATCTACATCGCGGGCCTCCTGTCGGTGCCGGGCGACGTGTACGAGGCCGCCGACATCGACGGCGCCAACAAGGTGCAGCAGCTCACCCGCATCACCATCCCCCTGGTTGCGGGCTACGTCGTGATCAACGTCATCCTCGGGTTCAAGGGCTTCCTGAACGCCTACGACATCATCGTCGGCCTCACCAACGGCGGCCCCGGCACCTCCACCCGCAGCATCGCGATGACCGTGATCGCGGGCTTCAACGGCGGCGACTACGCCTACCAGATGGCCAACGCGACGATCTTCTTCATCGTCGCCATCCTCATCTCCGTCCTGCAGCTCTCGCTGACCCGCGGAAGGAACGCGCTCTGATGTCCACGCAGACCCTCACCACCGTCACGGCATCCGGCCGCAAGCCCCGCATCAAGATGGAGCGGGTGAACTGGTCGGGCACGATCATCCTCATCCTGTGCGCCGTCACCGTGCTGCTGCCGCTCTACGTCACCATCTCGATGGCGTTCAAGACGCAGAGCCAGGCCGTCGACGGCAACGCCTTCTCCTTCCCCGCGCCGTTCAGCATCGAGGGCTTCATCGAGGCGTGGAACCTCACGAAGTTCCCCGTCGGCGCCGGCATCTCGCTGCTCGTCACGGCCGGCACCGTGATCGCGACGATCGTGCTCGCTGCGTTCGCCTCCTACGCGATCGTGCGGAACTGGGACAGGAAGCTCTTCCGCTACTCGTTCTTCTACCTGCTCGCGGCGATGTTCATCCCGTTCCCCGTCGTGGCGCTGCCGCAGATCCAGCTCACCGGCCGGGTGGGCCTGGACAACCCGTTCGGCGTGATCATCCTCGCCACGATGTTCCAGCTGAGCTTCAGCGTGCTGCTGTTCACCGCGTTCCTGCGGTCGATCCCGCTGGAGCTCGAGGAGAGCGCGCGCATCGACGGGGCGTCGACCTGGCAGACGTTCTGGCACATGATCTTCCCGCTGCTCGCGCCGATGAGCGCCACGGTCGGCATCTTCGCCTTCCTCTACGCGTGGAACGACTTCATGATGCCGTCGCTGATCATCTCCGACCCGGCGCTGCAGACCCTGCCGGTGCGGCAGAACCTGTTCCAGACTCAGTTCAGCAACAACTACCACGTGTCCTTCGCGTCGTACCTCATGGCGATGGCGCCCGCGATCGTGGCCTACCTGTTCACGCAGCGCTGGGTCATGGAAGGCGTCACCCAGGGCGCTGTCAAGGGCTGACCGGATCGCCGTCCGGATCACCGACAATCAACGAACCCGCAAGAAAGAAGGAGCTTCACCCCTCATGACCGACGCGCTTCTCGTCGAGACCCCCACGACAGACGCCACCTGGTGGCGGCAGGCCGCCGTCTACCAGATCTATCCGCGGAGCTTCGCCGATGCGAACGGCGACGGCATCGGCGACATCCCCGGCATCCTGTCCCGCGTCGACTACCTCGCGGACCTCGGCATCGACGCGGTGTGGCTGAGCCCGTTCTACCCGTCGGCCCTCGCGGACGGCGGGTACGACGTGGCCGACTACCGGAACGTCGACCCGCGGCTGGGCACCCTGGAGGACTTCGACGCCATGGTCGCCGCCCTCCACACCCGCGGCATCAAGGTCGTCGTCGACATCGTCCCGAACCACACCTCCGACCTGCACGAGTGGTTCCAGGAGGCGCTGGCCGCCGGGCGCGGCTCGGCGGCCCGCGACCGCTACATCTTCCGCGAGGGCCGGGGCGAGAACGGCGAGGAGCCGCCGACGGACTGGGAGTCGGTCTTCGGCGGGCCGGCGTGGGAGCGGGTCGAGGACGGCCAGTGGTACTTCCACAACTTCGCCGTCGAGCAGCCCGACCTGAACTGGGACAACCCCGAGGTGCACGAGGACTTCCTGAAGACGCTGCGGTTCTGGTCGGACCGCGGGGTCGACGGCTTCCGCATCGACGTGGCGCACATGCTCACCAAGGACCTCACCGACCCGCTGCCCAGCCGCGCCGAGCTCGAGCGCCTCCCGCAGGACGGCAAGCATCCGCTGATCGACCGCGACGACGTGCACGAGATCTACGCCGAGTGGCGCAAGGTCTTCAACGAGTACCAGCCGCCGCGCACCGCCGTGGCGGAGGCGTGGGTCAAGACACCGGAGCGCCGCGCCCGCTACGCCTCGGCGGAAGGGCTCGGCCAGGCGTTCAACTTCGATCTGCTCATCGCCGACTTCGACGCCACGCAGTTCCGCACCGTCATCACGGAGAACCTCGCCCAGTCGAAGCTGAGCGGCTCGTCCACGACGTGGGTGCTGTCGAACCACGACGTCACGCGGCACGCCACCCGGTACGGTCTGCCGCCGCTGAACGGGAGCCTGGTCAAGCAGGGCACCGAGTGGGTCGAGGCGGGCGGACCCGAGGAGGGGATCGACCGCGCGCAGGGCCTGCGCCGTGCGCACGCCGCGACGCTCCTGATGCTGGGCCTCCCCGGCAGCTCGTACCTCTACCAGGGCGAGGAGCTCGGCCTGCACGAGGTGGCCGAGATCGCGCCGGAGCAGCGGCAGGACCCCGGGTTCTTCCGCGGCTCCGAGTACGACCGGCTCGGCCGCGACGGATGCCGTGTGCCGCTGCCGTGGACCGCCGACGGGGAGTCCTTCGGGTTCGGCGCCGGCGGCGCGCACCTGCCGCAGCCGGCCTGGTTCGCGGCGCACGCCGCCGAGGTCGAGGCCGCCGACCCGGCATCCACCCTGTCGCTCTACCGCCAGGCGCTGCGGCTGCGGCACCGGCTGCAGTCCGAGGAGGAGCTGGAGTGGATCGAGACCGGCCGGCCCGACGTGCTGCGCTTCGCCCGCCCGAACGGCTGGCAGATCGTGACCAACTTCGGCGCGGAGCCGTTCGACCTGGGGGCGGACGCCGAGGGTGTCGTGCTCTCGAACCTGGAGATCACCGGTGGCGCGCTGCCCGGCGACGCCACCGCGTGGATCGCTCCGGCGGGGCTCGTCGACTGACCCGCGACCGCCCCTGACAGCTGCAGGGCGAATGGACGGATGCAGGTCCGGAACCCGGTTCCGGACCTGCATCCGTCATTCTGCGCCTGCACTTGTGCGCGGGCCGGCGCAGGCGAGGCGCTCATTTGATAATGGTTCTCATTAGCGATTAGAGTGGAGGCATGCACAAGCCCGTCGCCGCTCTCGCCCTCACCTCCGCCGCCGCCCTCGTCCTCGCCGGATGCGCCGGCACCCCCGCGGCCGAGAGCGCGAGCGACGGCATCACCGTCGTCGCCTCGACCAACGTCTACGGCTCCATCGCCGCGCAGATCGGCGGCGACCGGGTCGAGGTCACCTCGCTCATCGAGAACGTCGCGCAGGATCCGCACTCCTACGAGGCCAGCGCCCGCGACCGCCTCACCGTCAAGAACGCCGACCTCGTCATCGAGAACGGCGGCGGCTACGACTCGTTCATCGACACCCTCCTGCAGGATGCCGACGACCCGGCGGTCGTCACCGCGGTCGAGTTCTCGCACGACTTCCCCGGCAACGAGGGTCACGAGGCGGAGGAGGAGCACGCCGAGCACGCCGACGAGACCGAGCACGAGGAGGAGCACGCCGAGGAGGGTCACGACCACGAAGGTCATGACCACATCGAGGGCTTCAACGAGCACGTCTGGTTCGACCCGCACACCATGGTGCACGTCGTCGAGGCGATCGCGGACGAGCTCGCCGAGCTCGACCCCGAGGGCAAGGCCGGCTTCGAGGCCGCCGCCGCCGACCTCGTCACGGAGCTCGAGGGCTTCGAGGCCGACCTGGAGACCCTGAAGACGGATGCAGCCGGCGCGAGCGTCTTCATGACCGAGCCGCTGCCCGGCTACCTCGCCGCGGCAGCCGGACTCACCGACGTCACGCCGGAGGGCTTCGCGGAGTCCGTCGAGGAGGGGTCGGACGTGTCTCCGGCCACCCTGCTCGCCGCGCTCGACGTGATCGAGGCCGGAGACGTGCGCGCCGTGCTCACGAACGCGCAGACCGGCGGGGCAGAGACCGAGCGCGTGGAGGAGGCGGCGAAGGCCGCCGGCATCCCCGTCGTGGCATTCACGGAGCTGCTGGAGGACGGATCGTCGTACGCTGAGTGGATGCGTGACGGGATCCAGAGCCTCGCCGACGCCGTCACCTCGTGACCGGCGGGTCGGAGCGCGCCACCGCGCCCGTCCTCGAGATCAGCGGCGCCGCCCTCCAGCGCGGTGACCGCGAGCTGTGGTCCGGACTCGATCTGACGGTGCAGCCCGGCGAGTTCCTCGCCGTGCTCGGTCCGTCCGGCTCCGGCAAGACCACGCTGCTGCGCAGCATCCTGGGACTGCAGCCGCTCTCCTCGGGGAGCATCCGCGTCGCCGGCGAGCCGGTGCGCCGGGGGAACCCGCGCATCGGCTACATCCCGCAGCAGCGGGCGATCCCGGCGGACACGAGCATGAGGGCGCGCGACCTCGTCGCCCTCGGCGTGCAGGGCAGCCGTTTCGGACTCCCGATCCCGCACCGCGGCGACCGGGCGAAGGTCGACCGGCTCCTCGAGTCCGTCGGCGCCGCGCACTACGCCGAGCGCCGGGTCGGGCTGCTCTCCGGTGGCGAGCAGCAGCGGCTCCGGGTGGGTCAGGCGCTCGCCGACGAGCCGTCGCTCCTGCTCTGCGACGAGCCGCTGTCGAACCTCGATCTCGCGAACCAGCACGCCGTGACCGACATCATCGACCGGCAGCGCCGCGAGCGCGACGCCGCGGTGCTGTTCGTGACCCACGACATCAACCCGATCCTCGGCCGCGTCGACCGCATCCTGTACATCGCCGGCGGACGGTTCCTGCTCGGCACCCCCGACGAGGTGCTGCAGACCCGGGTGCTCACCGAGCTGTACGGCACGCCGGTGTTCGTGCTCCGCGCCGGAGACCGCCTGGTCGTGGTCGGCGTGCCCGACGCCGAGCCGCACCACGTGCACGACGACGACCACAACCACGGAGGCACCGCATGAACTGGGGCGACATCTTCTCGTTCCAGGACTACGGCGAGCTGGTCGCCCTGCTGGCGAACTCCATCGTCGCCGGCGCCGTGCTGGGCATCGTCGGCGGGCTGATCGGCGTCTTCGTGATGCAGCGCGACCTCGCCTTCGCGGTGCACGGCGTCAGCGAGCTCTCGTTCGCGGGGGCCGCGGCCGCCCTGCTCTTCGGCGGCAGCGTGGTCTTCGGATCGCTCGGCGGGGCGCTCGTCGCCGCGATCCTCATCGGCCTCCTCGGCGCGAAGGCCCGAGACCGGAACTCGATCGTCGGCGTGCTGATGCCGTTCGGCCTCGGCCTCGGCATCCTGTTCCTCTCGCTCTACGACGGGCGCAGCGCGAACCGCTTCAGCCTGCTCACCGGGCAGATCGTCTCGGTGTCGAGCCCCGACCTCGGCTGGCTGATCGGCATCTGCGTCGTGGTGCTCGCAGGTCTCCTGCTGATGTGGAACCCGCTGCGGTTCGACTCCCTCGACCCGGAGTCGGCGGCCGCGCGGGGCGTGCCGACGCGGGCGGTGAGCCTGCTGTTCATGGTGCTGCTCGGTCTCATCGTCGCCGTGAGCGTGCACATCATCGGCGCGCTGCTGGTGATGGCGCTGCTCGTCACCCCGGCCGCCGCCGCGATGCGCGTGACGGCGGGCCCCGTCGCCGTGCCCGTGCTCGCGGCGCTGTTCGGGTTCACGGCAGCCGTGGGCGGCATCCTCCTCGCGCTCGCCGGCACGCTGCCGGTGAGCCCCTACATCACGACGCTCTCGTTCCTGATCTACGCCGTGTGCTGGGTGATCAGCTGGATCCGCGGCCGCGTGCGCCGCGCCTGACGTTCACAACTCCTCGCGAACGCCGCGCGAGGACGCGTCGTCCCGCGCGGTCACGCGGACCGAGCAGCGCCGGGCCGCGGGAATCGAGGAGTTGTGAACAGGACGCTCGCCCGGCTCAGACCCGGGCGAGCGCCTCGATGTCCTCGAGGAACTCGGCCGCGGTCTCCGGCGACACCGTCGTGCGGGTGCCGCCGATAGCCTCGAGGTAGTCCTCGGTCGTCGGGCCCGTGGCATCCGCGGCGTCGACGCCCGCGCCGAGGGCCTTCTCGAAGGCGCGCTGGGAGGCGCTGCGCGCGGCGAACTCGATGTCGGCGGGGGAGAAGCCGTCGGTGCGGTCGACGAGGACGTCGACGTCGACGTCATCCGCCACCAGCTCCGGGATGTAGCGGCGCCAGATCGACGCGCGCGCCGCGCGGTCGGGGAGGCCGATCGGGATGACGTAATCGAACCGGCCGTGCCGGAGGAACGCGCTGTCCAGCGCCCGGATGAAGTTCGTGGCGCACACGAGCAGGCGCCCGGGCTGCTCGCGGAACGCGGGGATGATCTTCAGCAGCTCGTTCGTGACGCCCTGCAGAGGGGACGGCGGCTCGCCCGACCGCTGTGCCGCGATCTCCTCCACCTCGTCGATGAAGACCACGGCGTGCTCGAGCTCGGAGATCTTCGTGAAGGTCTCGCGGAGGGCTCCGGCGAGTCCCTTGGGGTCGGCCGCCAGCCGCGAGGGGAAGACCTCGACGAACGACCACTCCAGCCGCGAGGCGATCGCCTTCGCGAAGGTCGTCTTGCCGGTGCCGGGAGGGCCGAAGAGCACCACGGCGCGCGGCGGCACGACGCCGAAGCTGTCGGCCAGGTCGGGCTCGGCGAGCGGCATCACGAGCCGCTGCTCGAGGATCTCCTTCTCGCGGCGCATGCCGGAGACCGCCTCCCACAGGCCCTGCGGCATGAGGCGGCCGCCGAGCTCGGCGAGCGACGTGAGCTCCTGGCGCTGCACCGGGATGCGGCGCTCGAAGTACTTGAGGTGGTGCTTGGACTCGAAGCCGCGCGCCTCGAAGGCCGCCAGCCGCGTCTCCTCCTCGGGCATCAGCGCGGAGAGCTTGGTCAGCCCGTACGGCTGCATGCTCTTCTCCAGGGCGGCGAGCAGGGCGGAGCCGATGCCGCGACCGCGCCAGCCGTCGTCGATCGCGAAGAAGACCACCCAGCCCTGGTCGTGTGCGCGCCGGCCGACCACCGCCGCGATGACCTCGTCGCCGTGCACCGCCACGATCGCGTGGTCCTTCTGGCAGGACGCGACGACCTCGCTGAGGTCGTAGACGGGCTCGGATCCCGAGCGCTTCAGGTTCTCCCAGAGGTGCAGGATGCCGCCCAGATCGTCGTTGTGGAACTCGCGCAGTCGCCAGCCGGTCATCAGGGCTCCCTCGGGTCGGATGCCGCAACGATACCGGCGGGTCGCCGGGTATCCCAGGACGGCCCGTAACACGACGATCCGCGGAGCCGATGACGATTCACGGGCGGACAGCGCCGGATCGGTCCGCTGATCGTCGCGGCATCCGCGGATCGTCGGCGCGGAGGACACCGGCCGGCGGCTCCCAGCCCGCGGACACCGGGGCCGCCTAGACTTCTGGGTATGGCTCAGCGGAACACCTGGCAGCGCGAACGCGTGCGCGAAGCGCTCGCCGACGCGCGCGGATTCGTGAGTGCGCAGAGCCTGCACGCGACCCTCCGCGACGACAACACCGGCATCGGCCTGGCGACGGTCTACCGCGCGCTCGCCGGCCTCGCGGCATCCGGCGACGCCGACTCGCTGCAGAGCCCTGAGGGCGAGGCGCTGTACCGCGCCTGCACCACCCAGGGCCACCATCACCACCTGATCTGCCGGAACTGCGGCCTGACGGTCGAGATCGAGGCCAAGGACGTCGAGCAGTGGGCGCATCGCACGGCTGCCCTGCACGGGTTCACGGATGCCGCGCACGTGGTCGACATCTTCGGGCTGTGCACGCCGTGCACCCGCCTGCGCGACGAGGAAGCGGCAGCGGGCGCGTGAGCACCTCCACCGCGACCCCGACCGGCCACGCGCACGCGCCCCGGGCGAGCCGGCCGCCGCGCTCGCCGTGGATCGGCGTCGGACTCGGCGTCGCGATCGTCGCCGCGCTGTTCCTCGTGGACCGCTTCCTGCCGTCGCTGTACGACGTGTCGCTGCCGAGCCGGGCGCAGGACGGCCTGACCCTCGCGCTCAGCGTGCTCATCGAGGCGCTGCCGTTCGTGATCCTCGGCGTGCTCCTGTCGATCGTCGTGCAGGTGTGGCTGCCCGCCGACGTCATCCACCGCTGGCTGCCGAAGCGCGCTTGGGCGCGCCGCGCGGTGCTCTCCCTGCTCGGGATGCTGATCCCGGTGTGCGAGTGCGGCAACGTGCCGTTCGCCCGCGGCCTCATGATGCGGGGTCTCGCGCCGGCCGAGGCGCTGACCTTCCTCATCGCGGCGCCGATCGTGAACCCGATCGTGATCCTCACGACGCATGCGGCGTTCGGGTTCGACGACGGCATCCTCGTCGCGCGGCTCGTCGGCGGCTACCTGATCGCGAACGTCATCGGCTGGATCTACAGCCGCCACCCCGCGCCCGACACCCTGCTCACGCAGCGCTTCGTCGACACCTGCGAGCGCGTCACGCACGAGCCGGGCACCCCGGTGCGCCGCAGCCTCACGCAGTTCCTCGTCGAGCTGCGCGCCGTGATGCCGGCGCTGGTCGTCGGCTCGGCGCTCGCCGGAGCGGTGCAGGTGCTCATCCCGCGCGACGTGCTGCTGGCGATCGGGTCGAACCCGGTGCTGTCCATCGTGACGATGATGGCGCTCGCGATGACCGTCGCGATCTGTTCCAACGTCGACGCGTTCTTCGCGCTCTCGTTCGCCTCGACGTTCTCCTCCGGAGCGCTCATCGCGTTCCTCCTCGTCGGACCGCTCGTCGACGTGAAGATGCTCGCGCTCATGCGCACGACCTTCACCACCCGCACCCTCGCCGGCATCGTCGGGGTCGTCGTGCTCGCCGCCTTCGCGATCGGGATCGGGGTGAACGTCTTTGTCTGAGCATGTCTCCTCACGCGCCAGGGCCCTGGGCTCCCGCTGGCTGGGCATCGGCCTCGCCGCGGTGATCGCCGTGGTCACGCTGGGCCTCGGGATGACCGGCAGGCTCACCCTCTACATCAGCCCGGAGTCGGTCTGGTTCGCGTGCGCCGCCGCGGTGGTCACCCTGGCCGGTGCGATCTGGTCGTTCGCCCTCCCGCTCGGTTCCGAGACGGAGCACGACCACGGGCACGACCACGGACACGATCATGCGCAGGATGCCGAGCCGTCGACGCGTCGCACGCTCGCGACCGCGGGAACGGTGGCCGGGGGCGTCGTCGCCTCCGGCGTGGTCGCCGCCGCCCTCCTGCTCCCGCCCGCTTCGCTGTCGGTCGAGCTCGCCATGTCGCGCGCAGGCGAGCAGACCGCCCTCTTCGCCGGCGCCGACGACATCACGCTGGGAGTCGCCGACACCTCGACCTTCGGCGTGGGCGACTGGGCGAGCGTCTTCGCCACGGCGACGAACCCCGCGGCGTACGACGGCAAGGACGTCACGCTCACCGGGTTCGTCACCCCGGCGGATGACGGGGTGAACCTCACGCGTCTGGTGATCACCCATTGCGTGATCGACGCGCAGACCGCCACCCTGCCCGTCACGATCGACGCCGGCGAGTTCGGCACCGGGCAGTGGGTGCAGGTGACCGGCACGGTGAAGGCGGATGCCGACGGCTCGCTGCACGTCGTGCCGGACTCGGTCGAGGCGATCGACGAGCCGGGGGACCCGTATGAGTACTGACGACGAGCGCCCCGAGGCACCCGCCGTCCCGCGCACCCGCGCGGAGATGCGCGCGGCCCGGGAAGCCGCGGAGCGCGGGGCGGCGGAGCGGGAGGCCGCCGCGGAGGACGCCGCGCCGATCGCACCCGAGAATGACGCGGTCAGCGCCGGGTCGTCGAGCGAGGAGCGCGACGCGGCGGGTCCAGCGCCCCGGCCGTTGAGCGAGGACGGCGGAGCCGACCGAGACGAAACGCCTCACGCTGCGCACGACTCCAGCGGCGAGCCGCCGACGTCGGCTCACGGCGTCTCGTCTCGCTTCGCTCGCTCGACGACCGAGGAGAAGGTGACGGCTCCGCAGGACGCACCCCAGTCCGCGGCGAAGCCCCGGCCGGCAGCACCGGCCGCCCCGCGCGACCGCCGCTTCCTCCTCGCGATCGGCGCGGTGCTCGGCATCCTCGTCCTGATCGGGGCGGGGCTCGGCGCGGTCAGCCTCACGCAGGGGCCGCGGATCACCGAGGTGCAGGTCGATCCGAAGCAGGCGATCGAGTCGAGCGGCAGCCGCGTCATCCTCACCGCGAACCAGTCGCTCGCCGAGATCGACGCGTCGCAGATCACCGTCGAGCCGGCCGTGCCGTTCACCGTCGACTCCTCGGGCCGCGGGGTCGGCATCCGCTTCACCGTCCCCCTCGACGACGACACGAAGTACACGGTGTCCGTCACCGGCGCCCAGGGCGCCGGCGGCGGACCCAGCGCCGACCTCACCACGAGCTTCCGCACGCCCGCATCCGAGATCTTCCTGCTGAACCGCGATGCCGAGGGCGACGACAAGATCTTCCGCACCGGCCTCTCCGGCGAGGGCGTCGCCGTCTTCGCGGCCGACCGGATCAACGACTTCCGGGCGACGTCGACGCGGCTCGTCGTGTCGATCGAGGAGGACGAGGGCTCGAAGCTCCTCGTGATGGACCGCGACGGCTCGAACCAGCGCGAGCTCGAGCTGCCGGGCGTCGGCTACGTCGGCGCGATCCAGGTCTCCGACCGTGGCGGCCTGGTCGGCTACAGCTACTCCGACAAGGAGCTCAGCGACACCGAGGGCCGCGCGAGCGTGCTCGTCACCCAGTCGCTCGACGGCGACGACGAGCCGCAGATCACCGAGGTCGGCGGCGAGGAGGCGAACATCTTCGTCTGGCAGTTCGTGCCCGACAGCGCCGCCGTGCTCTTCATCGACTTCGACGGGGCGCTCTCGCTCGTCGACCACTCGACGGACGCCGGCGTGCAGTCGCTCGGGCTGGCGACGACGATCCAGGGCATCAGCCGCGGCACCTACACCGCGGTCGTGGAGCGGCTCGACGGCACCGTGGTGGAGCTGAACCTCGCCGACGGCTCGGAGCAGCCGCTCGCGGCCTCCGACCCCGACTACGGCAAGGCGATCACGATCAGCCCGTTCCCTGGTGGCACGCTGCGCCACGTCGTCGCGCGCGATGCGAACGGCGTGCCCAGCGGGCAGGCGATCGTCAAGGTGGACGATGAAGGCACGGCGACCCCGCTCGTCGAGGTCGGTCCGGCCGACTCGATCCTGCAGGCCTGCGCCTCGCCCAGCGGGCAGTACGCCGCGGTGGTGATCGCCCCCTCGGTGATGGACAACCCCTACGACCGGATGCTGCTGCCGCTGCCGCAGAGGCTGGAGACGCACTTCCTCGACCTGGAGACCGGCGAGGAGATCGTGCCGCTCACCGGATTCGACGCCTCGTGGTGCCAGACGGCGCCCCAGTTCTGAGCGCCATGACGGATGCTCTGCGCCCGGCCGCCCGTGACGATCTGCGCGGACTTCCCGCCGAGGTCGCGCCGCGGCTGCTCGGCGGCGAGCTGAGGACCGTGCTCGGCGGCAGCGAGGTGAGGCTCCGCCTCACGGAGGTCGAGGCCTATCACGGGCACGGGACCGGTCCTGTGCCCGATCCCGGGTCGCATGCGCGGATGGGGCGCACCGCCCGCAACGCCACGATGTGGGGCGAGCCCGGGCACCTCTACGTGTACCTCAGTCACGGCATCCACTCCTGCGTCAACGTCGTGTGCGGACCGGACGGTCAGGCCGGCGGTGTGCTGCTGCGTGCGGGGGAGGTGCTGTCGGGGCTGGAGGCCGCCGCGTCCCGTCGCGGGCGGGCGCTGCCCCTGACGGCGGCCGAGCGCCGCGACCTCGCCCGGGGGCCGGGCCGATTCGGGCAGGCCTCGGGACTGCGGCATCCGCTCCACGACGGAGTCGACGCGATCACCGGCGCGGAATGGCACGGTGCGCGCGCGGAGCTGCTGCTGCGCGAGGAGCCCGTCGCCGACATCGCCACCGGGCCGCGCGTGGGGGTCGCCGGAGTGGCAGGCACGGACGCCTTCCCCTGGCGCTTCTGGATCGCCGGCGACCCGACCGTCTCGCCGTTCCGCTGGGGTCGCGGGGCACGCGAAGTGGCCGCCGCGGCATCCGTGCTAGACTGACTCTTTGTCTGCGCACACTCCTGTGCGCAGTTCGTGTGCTTCCCCCTTCCGCGGCCGAGGAATCGGCGGGTCGAGGGTTGCGCGCAGACAAGGGATCTTGGGTGAGGCCGTCCGGTCTCACGGTATAGAAGGAGTCACATCATGGCAGCAGTGTGCCAGGTGACCGGTGCTGTTCCCGGCTTCGGTCACAACGTCTCGCACTCGCACCGCCGGACGAAGCGCCGCTTCGACCCGAACGTGCAGAAGAAGACCTATTTCGTCCCCTCGCTCGGTCGTAAGATCACGCTCAACGTGTCCGCCAAGGGCATCAAGGTGATCGACGTCCGCGGCATCGAGAACGTGGTCAAGGACCTCCAGGCGAAGGGTGTGAAGCTCTAATGGCCAAGAAGGCACAGGACGTCCGTCCGATCATCAAGCTGCGTTCGACGGCAGGTACGGGTTACACGTACGTGACGAAGAAGAACCGCCGCAACACCCCCGACCGTCTCGTGCTCAAGAAGTACGACCCGGTCATCCGTCAGCACGTCGAATTCCGAGAGGAGCGTTGATCCATGGCTAAGAAGAGCAAGATCGCTCGCAACGAGCAGCGCAAGGCAGTCGTGGACCGCTACGCGGAGCGTCGTCTCGAGCTGAAGAAGACCCTGGTCGACCCGAACGCCACCGACGAGGCCCGCGAGGCCGCTCGCGTCGGCCTGCAGAAGCTGCCGCGCAACGCGTCGCCGGTCCGCCTGCGTTCGCGTGACGTCATCGACGGCCGCCCCCGCGGTGTCCTCACGAAGTTCGGCATCTCGCGTGTCCGCTTCCGTGACATGGCGCACCGTGGCGAGCTGCCCGGCGTGACCAAGTCGAGCTGGTAAGCATCGCTTTCTGAGAAGGGCGAGGATCCTCGGATCCTCGCCCTTTTCGCGTCCCCGGCATCCGCTGTTCCGCCGCATCCGCGCCTGTCCGTACACAGGCTCGGGAGGAGAACACGCGCTCGGGCTGAGGAATCTGCGGCGATCCTCAGCCCGAGCGCGTGTTCTCCTCCCGAACGGCGCGGGTGGGAGGCGAGCCGGAACCCGTCCGGCATCAGGCGACGGATGCCGTCGCGTGCGCCACCGCCCAGGTCAGGGCCTCGTCGGCGATCTCCTCCCAGCCGTCCTGGCTGACCAGGCGGTGCGTGCGGCCGGCGTACTCCTTGTACTCGACGATCGCGGGGCTTCCGGAGGAGCGGTACTTCTTCACGATCGCCTTGCCGATGGCCGGCGGCACGACGTGGTCGATCTCGCCGGTGATGACGAGCAGCGGGGCGCGGTCGGCGCGCGCGTAGTCCACGTGGGTCACGCCGCCCTTCTCGTTCAGCACCGAGCTCACGCCCTCGAAGAACACCCGGTTGTAGGAGTTCACGGCGTACTCCTCCCACAGGGCGTCGGATGCCGCGCGGCTGAGGTCGTTGCCGAAGGTGAAGTGGAAGTGCCGCTTCGACAGCGGCTTCGCGCCGTTGATGCCGAAGGGGTTCGAGAGGATCGGCGTGCCGGTCCACAGGGTCGAGAGGGGGAGCGTGGTGATGCCGGCGGTCTGCCCCGGCGCGACGCCGACGTAGGCGGCGCCGAGACCGCGGTCCGCGAGCATCTGCGTGATGACGCCGCCGAAGGAGTGGCCCATGATGATCGGCTTGACGGGGAGCTTCCTGATGATGCGCTCGTAGAGGTCCACGATCTTCTTCAGGCCGATGCCCTTGAGTGCGGACGGGTCGCGGCGGATGTCGGCGACGGAGCGGTCGTCGATGCCGGGCCAGCCGGGGACGATCACCTCGTGGCCCTGTGCGCGGAAGCGCTCTGCCCAGGTGTCCCAGCTCTTCGGCGTCATCCAGAGACCGTGGATGAGGACGATCGGGGTCTTCTCGGTGGTGTTCATCTCTTCTTCTCCTTGAATCGGTCCCGCCCTGTGCGGGTGGCGTATGCTGATAGTAGACCGAACGTTCTATCCACCGCAAGATATTCCCGGAAATCGAGAAGTCGGAGATCGGATGCCGTCGTTCGGATGCCACGATGGGGAAGGAACATCATGGAGACCAGCACACCGAAGCGCCCGAGCCCGGCTCGCACCCGCCTGATCGACACGGCCACGCGTCTCTTCTACGAGGAGGGCATCCACTCCGTGGGCGTCGACCGGATCATCGCGGAGGCGGAGGTGACGAGGGCCACGCTCTACAAGCAGTTCGGCGGCAAGGAGAACCTCGTCCTCGCGTACCTCCGCAATGAGGACGAGATCCTCCGGGGGATGTTCGCGGATGCCGGCGCGGCCGTGACCGACCCCTCGCTGCTGCTGGACGCCGTGATCGACGGCATCGCCGCCGACATCCGCCTGCGTCACACCCGCGGCTGCCCGTTCATCAACGCCGCCGCCGAGTACCCGGACGAGTCCGGCGCAGTGCGGCAGCTGATCGCCGAGCACCGGGAGTGGTTCCGTTCGACCCTCGAGCAGGTCGCCGCAGGCGCGGGCCTCGCCCGGCCCGCGGACGCTGCGGCGTCGCTGGTTCTGCTGCGCGACGCCGCCCTCGTCGGCGGCTACCTCGACGGCGAGGAGCGCGTCGCGCCCGCGTTCGAGCGCACCGCCCGGGCTGCGGTCGCCGGATTCCGCACCGCCTGACGCGCGCGGGCCCGACTCCCGCGGAATCACGCGGATCCCGGCGGGAACGCCCCGGAACAGCCCGAAAAGTGTGACTGGAGTGACGAAAGTGACACGACACGCCGCCCAAAACCCCAAAACCCGCGAAATGACGCGGAAATGCGGGTGGTCGTTGATACATTCAAGGCGGTCACTCGACCAGGGGCATCCGCTCCGACCAAAACGACAACGCGACGGGATCCTCGTCGCTGGAGGATGACATGGCTGACAAGTCCATCACCAAGACCGAGCTCGTCGCGAGCATCGCTTCCGCCACCGGCCAGAGCCAGGCCACCGTCTCCGGTGTCCTCGACGCACTGTTCGGCACTGTCTCCGACGCTGTCGCCAAGGGCAGCAAGGTCTCGATCCCGGGCTGGATCTCGTTCGAGCAGGTCGCGACCGCCGCCCGCACCGGCCGCAACCCGCAGACCGGCGCCGAGATCAAGATCCCGGCCGGCAAGCGCGTCAAGGTGACCGCCGGCTCCAAGCTCAAGGCCGCCGTCAAGTAAGACAGCTTCCTCACGAAGGCCGCCGCCCCTCGGGGCGGCGGCCTTCGTGCATTCTCCCCGCACGGCGCGCCTAGGCTGGAGGGGTGAACTCCCGCCTCGCCGCATCGGACCCGACGAGCTCGGCGTACCGTGCGAGCGGCGTGGGGCTCCTCCTCGCCGGCGGACTCGTCGCGGTCATCGTCGCGCTCATGATCGGCGGCGGAGCGGCGCCGCTGCTCCTGCAGGATCCCGGTCCGTTCGTCCGGTGGATGATCCCGATCGCCAAGCTGGTGATGAACCTCGCCGCGGCGGCCATGCTCGGCTCGCTGGTGCTCGCCCTGTTCGCCCTGCGCAGCGGCGACCGCTCCTTCGATCTCGCGCTCAACGTCTCCTCGGTGGGCGCGGCCGTCTTCACGATCACGGCGGGCTTCGGCGCCTTCCTCACCTTCATGGCGGCGTTCAACCCGCAGCTCAGCGCCGATCGCGAGTTCGGTGCGCAGCTCGGCCGTTTCCTGCTGGAGACCTCGCTGGGCCAGTCCTGGCTGATCACCACGATCTTCGGCGCGATCATCACGGTGCTCGCCTTCGCCTGGCGCTCCTGGACCCCCACTCTGTTCACGGCGCTGCTCGCCGCGGCATCCTTCCTCCCGCTGGCCACGCAGGGTCACTCGGGGGAGCTCTCGGGGCACAACGTCGCCGTGAACTCGATCCTCCTGCACACGATCGGCGCCGCCGTCTGGCTCGGCGGCCTGCTGCTCGTGGTGCTGCTCCGCGGCGCCCCCGACATCGACACGGCTCGACTCGTGAGCCGTTACTCGAGCCTCGCGATCGCGGCGTTCGCGGTGGTCGCGGTGTCGGGCCTCACCCGCTCGCTCGTCGCGATCGTGGAGTGGTCGCAGCTGTGGACCCCGTACGGCGCGATCCTGCTCGCGAAGGTGGTGCTGCTGATCGGCATGGGCCTCCTCGGCGCCTGGTACCGGGTCCGCCTCATCCCTCGTCTCGTCGGCGCGCACGCGGCCCGCTGGTTCTGGATGCTGGTGCTGTGCGAGATCGGCCTGATGGGCCTCGCCTCCGGCGCCGCCGCCGCGCTCGCACGCACGCCCCCGCCGGTCGGCGAGGAGGCGCCGTTCGTGCAGACGCCCGCCGAGCACCTCACCCGCTCGCCGCTGCCGCCCGAGTTCACCCTCGACCGCTGGTTCACGGCATGGGACGTCGACGTGCTCTGGCTGGTCGCGGCCGGCTTCGGTCTCTTCCTCTACCTCGCCGGGGTGGCGCGCCTGCACCGACGGGGCGACCGCTGGCCGCTCCACCGCACGGTCTTCTGGGTGCTCGGGATGCTCCTGCTGGTGTGGGTCACCGGCGGGCCCATCAACGCATACCAGGAGTACCTGTTCAGCGTGCACATGCTCGGGCACATGATGCTGTCGATGGCGATCCCGCTGCTGCTGGTGTCCGGCGCGCCGATCACCCTCGCCCTGCGCGCGACCCAGAAGCGCGACGACGGCACCCGAGGCGGCCGCGAGTGGATCATGTGGGCGGTGCATTCGCCGTTCGCCCGCATCGTCACGCATCCGTTCGTCGCCGCCGCGATCTTCATCCTCTCGCTGTGGGCGTTCTACTTCACCGACCTGGTGCGCTGGTCGATGTACGAGCACCTCGGACACGAGTGGATGGTCGCGCACTTCCTCATCTCCGGTTACCTGTTCGTGATGAGCCTGATCGGCGCCGACCCGGTGCCGTACCGCCTCCCGTACCCGGGCCGGCTGATCACCCTCATCGCGGTGATGGCCATGCACGCGTTCTTCGGCATGGCGATGATGATGCAGGACGGGCTGCTCGTCGCGGACTGGTTCGGCTCGATGGGCCGTACCTGGGGCCCGGACCCGATGGACGACCAGTACATCGGCGGAGGCATCGCCTGGTCGATCGGCGAGATCCCCACCCTCATCCTCGCGATCACCGTGGCCATCCAGTGGAGCCGCAGCGACACCCGCCTGCAGCGCCGCCGCGACCGTCACGCCGATCGCACCGGCGACGCCGAGCTCGAGGAGTACAACGCGGAGCTCGCGCGCCTCGCCGAGCGGGAGCAGCGCCGGGCCGCGCGCGAGGACGGCTGACCTCACCACGGAGGCGCCGTGACGGGGCTCTCAGCCCGCCGGCTCCTCGCTCGGGGCGCCGACCCTGATCGAGGCCGACCCGTCGGGGAGGATCACGATCGTTCCGTTCACCTGGAACGGCACATCCTCGGACACCTTTTCGACGCTGCCGTCGAACAGGGACTTGATCTCGACATCGACGTGGGCCACGGCATCCGTCGGCGGGATCATCCAGTGAGCACCGTCCGGGACGACGGTCACGGCGGGCTGCACGGCGATCGACCATTTCGGCAGCGAGGAGATGCGGTTGGTGACCTCGAGCCCGAACGGGCAGGCGGTCGGCTGCAGCACCTCCTGCGTCGTGCACTGGGTGAGGAACTCCTCGACGCGCTGCTGCACGACGGCGATGAACTCGTCGGTCGGCTCCGCCTGCACGTCGACGGGGGTGGTCGCGAGGGGGGTGTCGGCGAGGACGCCGGTGCCGGAGGATGCCGCGATCGGAGTGTCGACGGTGACCGCGTAGAGGCCGGGGGTGAAGACGAGCAGGGGCAGCGGATCGAGCGGCGCCGCGTCGACCCCGGCCTGGGAGACCTGGCGGCGATCGATCTCGAACCCGTTCACCGCGAACTGGTCGGCGCCGCGCACGGTGAGCTCGACGACGGCGAGCGGGCTGGTCGTGAAGCGCCAGTTCGGCATGACGCCCGCCCAGCCGTCCTGCTCGACAGTGAAGGTCGTCGTGCCGGTGTGACCGGACGCCTCGTACTCGACGGTCACCTCGCTGCGGCCGTCCACGGCCTTCTCGGAGACCACCTCGATGTCGCTGAGCGGGCCCAGCGCCGCGTTCCGGAGCAGGGCCTCGGATGCCGCGTCGGCAATGCCGGCCGCCTCGAGGGTCTCGCGATCGATCGCGACGCCGGGGACGTGCAGGGCGTCTGCCGCCCGGCCGGCGGAGAGCATGTCGAGGTAGCGCACGACGAACGCGGACGGGCTGTAGAACTGCTGGTAGAGCGTGGAGGCGCCGGCGGCGATCGCCGCGATGAGCAGCAGGCCCACGATCGCCAGCATCGCGAGGTCCACGCCGAGGCGGGAGCGCCGTGGCGCCTTCGTCTCCACCTGCTGCATGGCGCCAGTCTAGGAGGGCGGCCTGGGACGACGCCGAGCGTGACCCCGGCTGACCTGTCACGGGACGTACCATGGGAGCGCCTGCATCCGCCCGTCGTACCCCGTGAGTGAGCCGTGTCCCTTCCTGCCCTGTCCGATGAGCAGAACGAGCTGTTCCGTCTGATCGAGGACACGAGCGAGCACGTCTTCATCACAGGCCGTGCGGGCACCGGCAAGTCGACGCTGCTGCAGCACTTCGCCTGGAACACGAACAAGCAGATCGCGATCTGCGCGCCCACCGGCGTCGCCGCGCTCAACGTCGAGGGGCAGACGATCCACTCGCTGTTCCGGCTGCCGATCGGCCTGATCGGCGACTCCGACATCGACCAGAACGACAACACCCGGCGCATCCTGAACGCGATCGAGACCCTCGTCATCGACGAGATCTCCATGGTCAACGCCGACCTGATGGATGCCATCGACCGCTCGCTCCGCCAGGCGCGCGGCAAGCGCGGCATCCCCTTCGGCGGAGTCCAGGTCGTGATGTTCGGCGACCCGTATCAGCTGGCCCCGGTGCCGCCGCGCGGCGACGAGCTGCGCTACGTGCAGGACCATTACCGCTCGTTCTGGTTCTTCGATGCGAAGGTCTGGGCCGGGTCATCGGACGCGGATGCCGGCGAGGGGCTGTTCGCCGTCGACACGAAGGCCGAGCTGCACGTCCGCGAGCTCGTGCAGATCCACCGTCAGTCCGACGACGGTTTCAAGGCCATGCTGAACGCCGTGCGGTACGGACGCGTGACCGCGGAGATCGCAGGGGTGCTGAACGCGCAGGGCGCCAGGACGCCCCCGGAGCCCGAGCCCGGCGAGGTCCCCATGATCACTCTCGCCACACGCAACGACATCGTGAACAGCATCAACAGCCGCCATCTCGCCGCGCTCCCCGGCAAGGAGCAGACCGCACGAGCGGAGATCAGCGGCGACTTCGGCCGGGGCGAGGCCTCGCTGCCGGCCGAGACAGAGCTGAAGCTGAAGGTCGGCGCGCAGGTGATGTTCCTGCGCAACGACACGTCGATGTCGGGGGAGCCGCCCCGCTGGGTGAACGGCACGATCGGCACGGTCACGCGCATCCTCGGAGACACGGTCCGGGTCGAGATCGACGGCGAGGAGGTCGACGTCGAGCCGGCGGTCTGGGAGCGGTTCCGCTACTCGTATGAGCCGGCCACGAAGAAGCTGACCCGTGACGTGGTCGCGGAGTTCACGCAGTTCCCGCTGCGTCTGGCCTGGGCCGTCACCATCCACAAGTCGCAGGGAAAGACCTACGACCGGGCGATCATCGATCTCGGCTCCGGCGCGTTCGCGCCGGGGCAGACCTACGTGGCGCTGTCGCGGCTCACCTCGCTGGACGGGCTGTACCTGTCCCGCGCGCTGCGACCGAGCGACATCCGCGTCGACGAGGACGTACGGCGGTTCATGCGCGAGGCCTGGGAGGCGAAGTCGACCCCAGAGCTGCCGAAGCGCTGACCCGCTCCGAGGACTGGGTGCAGGTCGCGATGCCGACTTTCAGGATGCGCGTTCTAGACTCGGGGGACACGTCATCCGGGGGTCCTTCCATGCAGCTTCTTTCGTCGCGCAGACTGCGCGCAGCCGTGGCCGGGGCGGTCGCGCTCGGGCTCGTCCTGACGGGATGTTCCACGGAGGACGCCTTCACCTACACGCCGCCCGAGCAGGTGGAGGGCTCACTCCCGGACGAGACCGTCGCTGCGATGCAGGATGCCGTCGCCGGGGCGCTGACCGCCTCCGGGGCGACCGGCGCCGTCGTCGGAGTGTGGGCGCCGTGGAGCGGGAGCTGGGTCGCCGGCGTCGGCACCCAGGAGCCCGGCGGGGCGGAGGTGGGCACCGACATGTCCTTCCGCATCGCGGACGTGACCCGGTTGATGACCTGCGACGTGCTCTACGGCCTGGTGGACGAGGGCGTCGTGGAGCTGGACGCGAAGGTGCCCACGTATGTCTCCGGCGTCGCGGACATGAAGGACGTCACGCTGCTGGACCTCTGCAACGGCACGAGCGGCGCGGCATCCTCCGAGGGCATCGTGAAGTCGGCGTGGCTGAACACGCCGGAGCGGCAGTGGGAGCCCCTCGAGCTCGCCGCCTACGGCCTCGGGCACGAGCGGGTCGCCCCGCACACGACCTACCGGGACTCCGATGCGGGGTACATCCTGCTCGGTCTGGCGCTGGAGCGGGCGACCGGCCGTACCGCCTCCGAGCTCATCGAGCAGTACGTGACGACTCCGCTGGGTCTGGAGGAGACATCCCTGCCCGGGGCGAAGGCGGCACCGCCCTCGGACGGCCCCGTCCTTAAGGGGCACTATCTCAACGCGGTCGAGGGCGGCTTCGACTGCACCGCCCCGGTGGACATCACCACCCTCTCCGCGAGCTCCGGCTACACCGATTCCGGTGTCGTGTCGACGATCGAGGACCTCGGCCGGTACGCCCAGGCGGAGGCGAAGCAGGCACTGCGCACCCAGGAGGAGCCGGCGCGCTTCGCGGCGCCCCTTCCCGCGTACCAGGACGCACCGGCCTGGCTGCAGGCGACCGGCGGGGGCTTCCTCGTCGGCTCCATGATCGGCCAGCACGGCTGGACGCCCGGATACGCCACGGCGGCGTACTCCGACCCGGCGACCGGATTCACCGTCGCCGTCGCGCTGAACGACTCGACGGCCGGCGCGAAGTTCGCGCAGTTCCTCGCCTGGGAGCTCGCGGCCCTCGCCTCGAAGGCCCCGGCTGCCTCCGGCCAGACCGCACCGGACTTCGGCCTGCCCTTCACGGCGGAGCAGTACCACCAGGCGATCGCGGACGCCGCGATCGCCTGCGTCGCGCCGCCGGCCTGATCCTTCGTCAGGCTCAGGAACCGAAGCAGGAGCAGGCTCAGGAACCCGCGCAGGAGCAGCTCAGGGACGAGCGGGAAGGAGCGAGCGATGGCGATCATCGACAACGCGATCTACGTCGACGGCATCCGCACCGCGAATCCGGCGAGCCTGAGCGAGACGTTCGAGTGCATGCGCGACCGCGGCGGCATGGGCTGGATCGGCCTGTACCGCCCCGGCGAGCAGGAGATCCGCGAGGTCGCCGACGAGTTCGGCATCCATGAGCTTGTGGTCGAGGATGCTCTGGCCGGTCATCAGCGCGCCAAGCTGGAGCGGTACGACGACGTGCTCTTCATGGTGCTTCGTCCGGCGCGCTACCTCGACGCGGCGGAGGAGGTGGAGTTCGGGGAGGTGCACGTCGTCGTCGGCCCGGACTTCGTGGTGACCATCCGGCACGCGGAGTCTCCGAACCTCGCCCGCGTCCGCCGCCGGCTGGAGGACGACCCGGAGCTGCTGCGGCTCGGGCCGGAGGCGGTGCTCTACGCCATCCTCGACGAGGTCGTCGACGAGTACACGCCGGTGCTCGCCGGGCTCGAGAACGACATCGACGAGATCGAGAGCCAGCTCTTCGAGGACGAGGTGGACGCCACGCAGCGCATCTACGAGCTCGGCCGCGAGGTCATCGACTTCCAGCGGGCGACGCAGCCGCTCTCCGGGATGCTGGAGGGGCTGCTCCGCGGTACGGAGAGGCATCAGGTCGACCAGGAGCTGCAGCGGTACTTCCGCGACGTGCTCGACCACACCCTGCGGGTGACCGACCGCGCCACCACATTCCGCGCGGTGCTCGACAACGCGCTGACGGTCGAGTCGACGATCGTCGCGCGCCGGCAGAACGAGGAGATGCGGCGGATGACGGAGCTGAGCATCCGCCAGAACGACGAGGTCAAGAAGATCTCCGGCTGGGCCGCGATCCTCTTCGCCCCGACGCTGGTCGGCACGATCTACGGCATGAACTTCACGGTGATGCCCGAGCTGCACTGGGTATGGGGCTACCCGATGGCGATCGGGCTGATGGTCGCGATGGGGGTCGGCCTGTACGGGGTGTTCAAGCACAAGGGCTGGCTGTAGCGCGCTCAGCGTTTTCACAGATTCCCGGCGCGGCATGCGGGAGACGGTATACGAAACCGATATTCTCGACGACGCAATGGCGGGTGCGTCGGCCGGAGTGCGCGGGCGGACGGGGTGGCCGCCTTCGAGACACTTCACAAGAAAAGAGCACTCTCATGACTGGTATTGCGCGTACGGCGCTCGCCGAGGCGATCGCCACGTTCCTCTTCGTCCTCAGCATCATCGGCGCGGTGAACAGCGGCAGCCCGCTGACTCCGCTCGCGATCGGCTTCGCCCTCGCGGTGCTCGTCTACGCGACCGGCCACATCTCCGGTGCGCACCTCAACCCGGCCGTCTCGGTCGCGGTCTTCCTCCGCGGCGGCCTCGGCGTCGTCGACCTGATCGCCTACATCGTCGCGCAGCTCGTCGGCGCCGTCGTCGCGGCTCTCGTCAGCTTCGCCCTGTGGCCGGCTGCTGAGGCTGCTGCCGAGATCGAGGTCGGCCCGGCGTTCCTCGTCGAGGCGCTGTTCACGCTCGCCCTGGCCTGGGTCGTTCTGAACGTCGCCACCTCGAAGGACACCGACGGCAACTCGTTCTACGGCCTGGCGATCGGTGGCCTGGTCTTCATCGGCGCGACGACGGTCGGTCCGATCTCGGGCGGCGGCTTCAACCCGGCCGTGGCCCTCGGCCTCTCGGTCAGCGGCCAGTTCGCCTGGAGCAACCTGTGGCTGTACGTGCTCGCCCCGGTCGTCGGCGCGGCCGTCGGCGCGCTGCTGTTCCGTCTGCTGAACACCGACGACGCCAAGAAGATCGGCGCCTGACCTTCACGCAGTGACAGAACGCCGCGTCCCCGAGAGGGGGCGCGGCGTTCTGCTGTCTGTCGTTCCGGCGCGACTTCTTGTATCGTTACAGGTCGCGCGGCCCCGCGGTCGCGGACGGAGCGTCGCCGTTCGACGCGGACGCGGAACGAAGGAGTCCTGCATGACCGACCTCTCCTGGGTGCCCGAGGCGCTGCCGGCGCGCGACGACGCCGCCGAGCTGGCGCGCGTCGACGCGGTCGTCGCGGCGGGGCCTTTCGACGACACCTGGGACTCGCTGCGGCGCCATCGGACGGCCCGCTGGTTCGGGGAGGCCAAGTTCGGCATCTTCATCCACTGGGGCGTCTTCTCGGTGCCGGCCTTCGAGAGCGAGTGGTACGCGCGCAACATGTACTGGGAGGGCACCTCCGCCTTCCGGCACCACATCGACGTGCACGGCCCTCACACCGAGTTCGGATACAAGGACTTCATCCCGCAGTTCCGGATGCAGGACTTCGACCCGGTCGCATGGGCAGCCCTGTTCCGCCGCGCGGGGGCGCAGTACGTCGTGCCCGTGGCCGAGCACCACGACGGCTTCGCCATGTACAGCAGCGACCGCACGCGCTGGGATGCGGCGAAGGCGGGACCGCGTCGCGACGTGTTCGGTGCGCTGGCCGCCGAGGTCCGGGCGCTGTCGATGACTTTCGGGGCGTCGTCGCACCGCGCGGAGCACTGGTTCTACATGAACGGGGGCCAGCGCTTCGACTCCGATGTCCGCGATCCGGCCTTCGCGGACTTCTACGGCCCCGCCCAGCGGGAGGAGACTTCTCCTTCGCGCGAGTACCTGGACGACTGGCTGCTGCGCACGGTCGAGGTGATCGACCGCTACCGGCCCGAGCTGCTCTGGTTCGACTGGTGGATCGAGACGCCCGCCTTCGAGCCCTATCTCCGCAGGCTCGCCGCCTACTACTACAACAGCGCCGCAGCCTGGGGTCGGGAGGTGGTGATCAACTACAAGTGGGATGCCTTCATGCAGGGCTCCGCGGTGTACGACATAGAGCGGGGTGCGATGGCGACCTCCCAGCCGGTGCCCTGGCAGAACGACAGCGCTGTCTCGCGGAGCTCCTGGTGCTGGACCGAGGGGCAGGAGTACAAGCCGGCCTCCGAGCTCCTCGGCGAGCTGCTCGACGTCGTGTCGAAGAACGGCAACCTCCTCCTCAACATCGGCCCGAAGCCCGACGGGACGATCGCCGCCGCAGAGGTGGAGCTGCTGGAGCGCCTCGGCGCCTGGCTGTCGGTGAACGGCGAGGCGATCTACGGCACGATCCCCTATGTCGTCCCCGGCGAGGGCCCGCTGCAGGTCGAGGGCGGCTCCTTCGTCGACGGCACGCCGTCGGCCTTCGGGCCGGAGGACTTCCGTTTCACGGTGCGCGAGGACGTCACCGGTTCGTACCTGTACGCGTCGACGCCGGCGTGGCCGGCCGACGGCGACGACGTCGTGCTCACGACGCTGGCTCGGCGCCTCCAGGTCGAGCCGAGGGAGATCCATCAGGTGCGGATGCTCGGCGTCGCGGAGCCCTTGGCCTGGGAGCGGCACCTCGACGGCCTGCGCGTCCGGCTCCCCGCCGAGCGCCCGAACCCGGACGGCTACGCGCTGAAGCTCAGCTTCGTGCCGGAGAGTCCTCGCCCCCGTACCGATTTCCTGCACCAGACCTGACGGCGCGGGGCGTCTGGCCGGCGCGGGGCATCTCACCGGCGCCGGTGCGGTCTCCGCCGGTGACGTGCTCGGCGAACAGGCCGGGCCAGGCCATGATGTCGTACGGCGTGCGGGCGATCACGAGCCGGCTGTCCGGGATCAGGGCGTGCAGACGGCGGGCGGTCTTGAGCGGATGCGCGCGGTCGCCCGTCCACGCGAGGATGAGCGTCGGGATGCGGAGCCCGGAGATGTCCGCGCGCGGCGGGAGGTCGGTCGCGGCTGCGCCCCGGAACACGGTGGGAAGCAGGGCCGGTGCGACCTCGGGGAGCGATGTCGCCGAGCCTGCGAGAGCCGGCGGGGTCGGCGCGAGGCGCGCCAGCTCCACCAGCCCCTCCACGCCGTCGCGCTCGACGAGCGCGGCGTTTCCCCGGTAGACGTCCGCCCGTGCGGCGCGCGTCTTCCACGCCGTGGGAGGCACAGCGAAAGTCAGGCTCCGGAAGCGATCAGGTTCGCGGACGGCGGCGTGCAGCAGCGTGCCCGTTCCCATCGACGGGCCGACCCCGTGCACCCTCTCGCCGGGAGCGACCCGGTCGAGCAGGCTGAGCAGATCGTCGGAGAGGCGGTCCCAGCCGTAGTCGGCGGGCTCGGATGAACCCGTCGAGCGTCCGTGCCCGCGCGCGTCGTAGCGCAGCACCCGGTGCCCGCGCACGGATCGGGCGAGGTCGAGTCCGAGCTCCGCGTCCCGCTCGCGGCTGGAGGTCAGGCCGTGCAGCTGCACGACGAGGGGGCCGTCGTCGCCGCTGATCGCGTAGTCGAGAGTCACCTCGCCGAGATCGTGAGAGGCCATCGTGCTCCCGTTCACATGACTGGAATCGTGCGCCCCTAGAATACGGCGGATGCGCTTGACGAACGTCGCCCAGATGCAGCTGCCGCAGGGCACGCTGCACTCGCTCGGCGTGCGCGTCGTCAGCCCGGCGCTGCGCAGCCTTCCCGTGTCTTTCGACCAGCGCCGTCATGTCGGAGCGGGGGATCGCCCCGGCTCGTGGATGGCGATCAGCCTCCGGATCCCCGCCGGCATCCGCCGTGAGCGGCTGGCGAAGGCCTGGATGTCCGTGGTCGCGAGGCACGGCGCACTGAACACGGTGTTCTCGCGGGGTCCGGACGGCGCACTCGTGCTGCAGGAGCACCGGGTCGACGCGACGGAGTGGCGCCGGCATCCGGTCGCGCCCGGCACCGCGGCCCGTGACGTGCTGCGCAGCGTCTTCGACGAGGCGTGCACGCCCTTCTCCCGGCCGTCGCACCTGCTCGCACTGCTCGCGCCGGACGCCGGCGAGGACGATCAGCGGCCGGTCGCGATCATCGGCTCCGACCACGCCCACGTCGACATGTGGTCGCTGCTGATCCTCGCCCGCGACCTGCGCGAGGCGCTCGACTCGGACGGGCTCGCGGAGCCCGCCGCCTCGTTCGCGGATCACTCCGCGGCGCTGGAGCGGATGCCGCCGGCTCCCGCGGCCGTCATCGACCGCTGGCACGAGATCCTCGCCGACGGGGAGGGGCGGATGCCGCGCTTCCCTCTGCCGCTCGGAGACCTCGCGCAGCCTCGGCCCGAGGTGGTGGAGGTCCGCGACGTGCTCGACGGCCCGCAGCTGGCGCGGTTCGAGGGGGTGGCGGCGGAGCACGGCGTGCGAGTGACCGCTCTGGCGCTCTCGGTGCTCACCACGGTGACCCGCGACCTGGCCGGCCGGCCGCTGCGCGCGGTGTTCCCGGTGCACAGCCGGCACGAATCGCGCTGGTACGACAGCGTGGGCTGGTTCATCACCAACTCCGTCATCGATTGCGTCGATCCGGATCCCGCGGCGTGCGCACGGGCGGTGAAGGAGGCGCTGGTGCTGGGGTCGCAGCCGCTCGCGCCGATCTTCGCCCCGTACGGAGGGATGCCGGAGACGCCGGGGATGTTCGCCGTCTCCTGGCTCGACTCGCGGCGACTGCCGCCCGCGCCCGGCGACATGTCGGTGCAGTACGTCTCGGCCGTCATCAGCACCGACGGCGTGATGGTGTGGTTCATCGTGAACGACGAGGGGCTGCACCTGCGCTGCCGGTACCCGGACACCCAGGAGGCCAGGGCATCGGTCGGCCGCTGGCTCGACGAGGTCGAGGACGGACTGCGGGCGGCGGCGGATCAGGAAACGTGACTGTAACTGCGCAGACCAGCGCGCGAAACGACGGTGCGCCACGCTGAGAGTCACGCGACGCCTGTGTGCGTCCCCGGAGAGAGGTCCGATCGACCATGGATCAAGGCAATACCGCGTTCCTTCTCATATCCGCCGCGCTCGTTCTCCTGATGACCCCGGGCCTGGCGTTCTTCTACGGCGGCCTGGTCAAGGCCAAGAGCGTGATCAGCATGATGATGCTCAGCTTCGGCTCACTGGGTCTCATCGGGGTGCTGTGGGTCCTCTACGGGTACGCGATCGCGTTCCCCGGCGCAGAGGGCACGCTGGCACCGTGGGCGATCGACTGGTCGGCCCTGGGGCTGAGCAGTCTGCTCGAGACGCCTGAGGGCGCCGCCTATCCGCCGCTGGCGTTCGTCGCCTTCCAGGCCACCTTCGCGATCCTCACCGTGGCACTGATCTCCGGTGCGATCGCCGACCGTGCGAAGTTCGGATCCTGGTTGATCTTCGCGGCGATCTGGGCGACCGTCGTGTACTTCCCCGTCGCCAGCTGGGTCTTCAACTTCGGTCTCGCAGAAGACGGCAGCTTCGCGTACGGAGGCTGGATCACGCATGGCCTGCAGGACACCTTCGGTCTCGGCGCCATCGACTTCGCAGGCGGTACCGCGGTGCACATCAACGCCGGTGCCGCCGCGCTCGCTCTGGCGCTCGTGCTCGGTCGGCGCGTCGGGTTCCAGAAGGGCGCGCACGTGCCGCACAACCCGCCGTTCGTCCTGCTCGGCGCCGGGCTCCTGTGGTTCGGCTGGTTCGGATTCAACGCCGGCTCCGAACTCGCCGCCGACGGCGTGGCCGCCCTCGCCTTCGTGAACACGATCGCTGCTCCCGCAGCGGCCCTGCTCGCCTGGCTCGTGGTCGAGAAGATCAAGGACGGCAAGCCCACATCCGTGGGCGCCGCATCCGGAGCTGTCGCCGGACTGGTCGCGATCACCCCCGCGTGCGCTTCGCTCCACCCGGTGTGGGCCATCCTTCTGGGACTCATCGCCGGCGCCGTCTGCGCACTGGCGATCGAGCTCAAGTTCAAGCTGGGCTTCGACGACTCGCTCGACGTCGTCGGCATCCACCTCATCGGCGGGCTCATCGGCACCCTGTACCTCGGCCTGTTCGCAAACGGCACCGGGCTCTTCATGGGCGGCGACGGAACCCAGCTGCTCGTGCAGGCGATCGCGGCGCTCAGCGTTCTGATCTACTCGTTCGTGCTCGCGTGGATCATCGGATTCGCGATCCACAAGACGATCGGGTTCCGCGTGAAGAGCGAAGACGAAGTCGCGGGCATCGACACCGTCGTGCACGGCGAAGAGGGCTACGTCCTCGACCCCGCCCAGGCCTGACACGGATCATCATGACCACTGTGCCGGGCCGCGTCGCGTGCCCGGCACAGTGGCCATCTGCAGTTGACGAGGAACAGCGTGGGGCACGGGTCCAGTCGCCGCGAGAGTGAGCTCATCCTGTCGGGGGGCGGCATCCGGCGGTTCGCTCAGGTGCCCCGGCAGTCGCTCGCACGAGGAGCAGGCGGGCTGCGTGATCTCTGGGTGGAACAGGACCGTGCGCTGCGACTGCAGTGGCAGCTCCAGCTGGTGGAGCTGCGGGGTCCTCAGGGCCGCATCCAGCTGCCGGACGACACCGTCCATCTCATCGTCGGGATCTCGGGCGCTCAGGTCGAGGTGCAGGCGGCCGACGCCCGCCCCACCCCTTTGCGTCGCGACCACGCACTCGTCGCACACGGGTCGAGTGTCGAGTTCTCCCGCCCCGGGATCCGCGGCATCGGCCTCAGCCGGGTCATCGTCCTGAGCTCTGAGGCATCCCTCCCGCCGGCCCGGTTCGCGGTGACGGCCTCGCACGGTGCGCTCCCGCTGTCGCGGGACCTCCTGGCACTCGTCGTCCTCAAGGGCAGCGTGACCATCGGCGAGTCGACGGTGAGCAGGGACTCCGCGTTCGTCTTCGGCTCTGAGGATCCCGGGGCCGCCGTCGCCACGTCGGCGCAGGTGCTGAGGATCAGCAGATCCTGATCACGGATGCTCGTCGCGGATCGGATCGGCTGTTCCAGGAGGTGGAGGGGCTGACGGGAATCGAACCCGCGCTGTCTGCTTGGGAAGCAGAAGTTCTGCCATTGAACTACAGCCCCGTGGTGGTGCCTGGCCAGCATAACAAACGCGGACGGGTCCGCGACCCGCCGCTACTCGGTCTCGCGTGCGGGGAGCATCAGGGAGAACGTGGTGGTCTCGCCGCTCTCCAGCAGCAGGTGCCCGCCCAGCGACTCGGCGAGCTCGGCCGAGATCGCGAGCCCGATGCCCTCGCCGGAGGTGGCGCTGCGCTGTTCGGGCCGGCGCTCGAACACGGAGTTCCCGCTCGGGCGCGGTCCCTCGTCGGAGACCTGGACCACGACGTACTCGGCACGCCGGAACGCCCCGACGCGCACGTCCCCTCGTCCGTGCGTGAGTGCGTTGTGCAGCAGTACGTCGAGGATCTGCGAGGTCGGCGCGGGGGCTGAGCCGAGGGCGGCATCCGTGCTCGTGACCGTGATCCGGCGGCCGGTCGAGTGCGCCTCCGGCGTCCACCGGGATGCGGCGCCGCGGATGATCTCGTCGAGAGGCTCGGCGGGCCCCGCGTCGAGGGCGTCTCCCCGGGCCATCTGCAGCAGCTGCGCGATGGCGTCGGCGAGCCGGTCGATCTCGCGGATCGCATGGCCCAGCTGATCGCGCACGGCCGGGGGCGTCTCCGGCCAGAGCGACAGATCCTCCAGCTCGAGGCGCACGGCCGTGATCGGGGTGCGGAGCTGGTGGGAGGCGTTCGCCGCGAACTCGTGCTCGCGGCGGATGCGCCGCTCGAGGGTGTCGGCGCTGGCGCGCAGCGCCTCGTCGATGGCCCGCGCCTCGGGGATGCGCAGCACCGGGGAGTCGTCGTCGAGACGGCCGCGGCCGAGATCGCGGGCGGTCTCGGCGAGCTGCACGAACGGGCGCGACAGGCGGCGGGCGAGAAGGATCGCCGCGATGCCGGACGCGGCGGTGAGCGCCAGCCCGATCATGATGACCGGCTGCACGGCGTCGGCGACCCGGCTGCCGATCACCTCGGCCGAGCGGCTGAAGGTGAGCGTGCCGCCCCCCGCGACATCGACCGTGGTCGCGATGTCGTCCTCGCGTGCGGCCACCCCGACCTCGGTGGTCACCCCGTCGGCGTCGACGTACTCGATGCGCTCGCCGTCTCGCAGGAGCGGTTCGAGGAACTCCTCGGACACCTCGCGGTCATGCTCACGCTCTTCGACGAGCACCGACAGGAAGTCCGCCAGGCGGACCACCCGCTGCGCCTCGCTCGTCTCGATCAGCTCCGCGATCATGTACGCGCGCGGGATGCCGTACAGGGCGATGATCCCGACCGCCAGCATCACGAACGCGATGACGAGGCGATCACGCATCCGGTCGCCCGTCGTCGAGCCGGAAGCCGACCCCGCGCAGGGTGGTGATGTGCACTCCCGCGTCGGACTCCTCGAGCTTCTGGCGCAGACGCGCGATCGTCACGTCGAGCGTCTTCGTGGACCCGAACCAGTTCTCGTCCCACACCTCGTCCATGAGGCGCTCGCGGGTCACGACGGTGCCCTTGCGCAGATGAAGCTGCGTGAGCAGATCGAACTCCTTGGTGCTCAGCTGCAGCTCGCGCGCCGGGGTGTACGCGCGGCGGGCGTCGACGTCGACCGTCAGCACCCCGGCGGCGGGAGCATCCGCCTCGGCGCCTGCGGGAGCGGCGACCGGAGTCGCGCCGGCGCGGCGGAGGAGGGCCCGCAGGCGGGCGAGCAGCTCCGCGAGCGCGAAGGGCTTGGCGATGTAGTCGTCGGCGCCGACGTCGAGGCCGACCACGCGGTCGAGCTCGCCGTCGCGGGCGGTGAGGATGACGATCCCGCCGGTGAAGTCCCGCTCGCGCAGCCGCCGGCACACGTCGAGCCCGTCCATGTCGGGCAGACCCAGGTCGAGGACGACCAGGTCCACATCGTCGCCGGCCCGCTCCAGCGCGGCGGCGCCGTCGGCGACGCGCTCGACCACGTACCCCTCGCGATCGAGCGTGCGCAGCAGGGGCACGGCGATGCCGTCGTCGTCCTCCACCACCAGGATGCGTCGTCCCACGTGATCGAGGTTATCAACCTCGCCCTCGCCCGATATACCGGCATTCGTCATCAGAACTCCCGATCCAGTGCGCCGACCTCGGTGACCGGGGCGGTCGAGCAGGGCGCCCCGCCGCCGTCGGTGGCGGTGGCGGACGGCGTCCACGTCATGGCGGCGCCGACCGTGGCCGTGCGCAGCGCGCCGGCTCCGTGGAGCGATCCGACCGTGACGGTCACGACGGTGACGGGTGCGCCGTTGACCGTGGCGGTGGTCGCGACCATCGTGGCGTTGAACGTCGACGTCTTGCCGGCCTTCACATAGTCGCCCCGGAGGTTGACGCTGCCGAGGTTCACGGCAGCGCCCGAGCGCAGCACGTCCACCGTGTCGCCGGAGCCGCCCAGCCCGAGCAGTGCGCCGTCGCGGAGCCGCAGCGTGACGGGCAGGGCCGTGCCGTTCCATCCGGGGGAGATGCTGGAGGCCAGCATCGGCTTGCCGTAGGTGAAGGTGAGGGTGTCCCCGGCGTCGACACGGCCGGCGGTCGCGCCGCCGTTGGCCGTCTGCACGTCCGCCCCGCGCACCGGGGTGTTGTCCACACGCCGGCCGGTGACCGTCGCCGACACGGTCTGCTTCCCGGTCCCGTCGACGAGCACGGCGCGGAGGTCGTAGAGGCCGTCGGCGACGCCGGTGGTGACCCAGGCGCAGCTGTACGGGACGGAGGTCGGCGTGCATGCCGTCGCCCAGCTTCCGGTGCCGCCCGGTGCGTACTGGATCGTGACCGAGGCGATCCCGGCCGTCGAGCTCGCCGACGCGGTCAGCGCCGTGGTGCCGTGGAGGTAGGCGCCCGGGTCCTCGGCGGACACGGACGAGATCGTGTTGTCGACGATGCGGTTCGTCACTGCGGACGAGGTCGCGCTGTTGCCCGCGGCATCCGTCGCCACCGCCCGGAAGGCGTAGGAGCCGCCGGCGAGCGTCGTCGTGCCGAACCGGCAGGAGTACGGCGGCGTCGTCACGGTGCAGGCGGTCGCCCAGGTGGATCCACCCGTCGGCGCGTACTGGATCGCGACCGACGCGACCCCGGAATCGGCGTCGCTCGCGGAGGCGGCGAGGGTCACCGTGCCGCTGAGCGGCGTGCCCGGATCGATCATCGACGCGCTGGGCGCCGCGTTGTCGACCAGCACGTCGGCGACGACGGGGGACACGCTGGTGGAGAGGCCCTGCGTGGCGACGGCGCGCAGGTCGTAGAAGCCGTTCGCGAAGGATGCCGTCGCCCAGGAGCACGAGAACGGCGCGAGCAGGTTGAGGCAGAGGCTCTTCCACGAGCCGCTGCCGGCCACGGCGTACTCGATGCGGACCGTGTACACGCCGATGCCGGCGTTCTGCAGCGTCGCCGAGAGCTGGACGCTGCCGCGCACGATGTCGGCGGGCGCGGCGAGGGTCACGCCGAAGGCGTTGGAGACGGTGACGTGGACGGTCGCGGAGGTCGTGGAGTACCCGGCGCCGTCGACGGCCACCGCGCGGACGTCGTACGCGCCGTCGGTCACGGCGCGCGTGTCCCAGGCGCAGCCGTAGGGGGCGGCGGTCGCGGTGCACAGGGTCGTCCAGGTGCCGGCGCCGACGGCCTGCACGGAGAGGGTCACGCTCTTCACGCCGCTCTCCGCATCGGATGCGACGGCGGCGAGGGTCACCGTGCCCTTGAGCGCGGTGCCCGGATCCTGCACGCTCACCGACGGCGGGGTCCAGTCGGAGGCTGCGGAGGCCGTGGCGGTGTTGGCGGTGCGCGTCGTGAACGCCGCAGAGGAGAACGCGGGACCCGCCAGCGCGGATGCCGCGACGAGAAGGCACGCCAGTGCCGTCAGTGCCGTGGCTCGCAGCGAGCGGATCATCGGAGTGTCCTTCCGGGTCGTCCCTCCGACGCTACGGGGAGGAGGGTTACAGCCAGTCCACGGCAGTCACTCAGCGGCGCCACAATCCGCCGGCCGGGCGTCGGCCGGCGCGGATCGTCGCAGCGGCGAGCCCGAGCGCCAGGGTGCCGAGGAGGATGTCGCGGAGCGTCCACGAGGAGGCCGGTGAGCCCGGTGCGCCGAGCGTGTTCGAGAGCACCACGCCGATGAGCGCCGCTCCGGCGAGGAGGCCGGTCGCGATGCGCGACTCGACGCATCCGGCGGTGCCGAGGCGGATCGCGGTGAGCAGGCCGGCCACGCCGAGAACGGCGGTGAGGAGGGCGACCGGGTCGTTCGCGAGATCCGCAGCGGATGCCGTCGCGAGCTGCGTGGTGGCGAGCGCGAGCAGGGCGACTGCGGAGAGGCGGCGCGGCCGCTGCTGCACGGCGGGGAGCCGGGTGCAGCCGGCGCCGTTCACGTCGTCACCTGTGCGGTCGCCGGCGCCTCGGCGGCGGCTGCGGCTGCCCGGGCGACGCGGGGCCGCCGGGTCTCGCGGAGGAGGTCGCGCAGGAAGAGCAGCGCGATGACCGCGGCGGGCACGCCGATCGCCAGCATCCGCACGATCGGATCCGACAGGGCGATGAACACCCAGCCGGCCTCCGGGATCCAGCCCTCGACGCGCGGCTGCACGGCGCCGGCGAGCGTGAAGTCCCACGGGTCTTCGCTGGCATTGGCATCGCCCTGCGTCTTGAGAACGCGGGGGCCGCCGGCCTCTGCGGGCTCGGTGATCGAGGTGATGCGGTGGGTGACGAGCTCGGTGACGCCGGAGCCCTCGGGCGGCAGGTAGGTGATGACGTCGCCCACGCGGAGGTCCTCCACCGCCACCTGCTTCTCGAAGACGAGCGCGCCCCGCTCGAAGGTGCCCGACATCGAGCCGCCGGTGATCACGTAGCGGTCGAGGCCGAGCACCCCGGGGACGAGCATGAGCGCGGCGACCCCTGTGATGATGACCGCAGCGATCGTGGCCAGGGTACCGCCGATCGTGCGTGCCGTCTTCGTCGCGCTCATGCTCGTCTCCTTCTCTCTCGCCCCCTCTGACGAGAGCTCATGCCCGGCCGGGGCGTCCCCGGCCGGGTCAGATCACTGCTCGGTGGTCGTCGCGGCGGTCTGCGTGGAGTTCCACGAGTAGCTCGCGGTCGCGGTCTTGCCCTGCTCGGCGTTGGTCGCCGACTGCGCGAGCGTGACGCTGAAGGTGTACTCGCGCGCCTCGCCGGCGGTGAAGGTGCCGAGGCTCAGCGGACCGCTGGTCGTGAGGGCGCCGAACGTGCCCGACCAGACCGGGGTGCTCACGCCGGTCTGCGTGACGACGAGGGTGAGGTTCGACTTCGTCGCGAAGCCGTTCACGGCGTCCTCGGTGAGCGTGAAGTCCGCGGCCAGCGTGCCGGAGTTCTTGATGGTGACCTTGCCGTTGACGGTGTCGCCGGGCTTGAGGTTCGACAGATCGAAGATCGCGCTGCCCGACTTCGAGTTCGTCTGCTCGAGCGTGCCGGTGCTGTACGCGTTCGCGGCGTTGACCGAGTTCGAGACGAAGTCGGCGCCGGAGCCGACCGCGATGGCCGCGGCCACGGCGAGACCGGCGAGGGGCAGGAGGATGCGCTTGCGCGACCGGGCCGGCTTCTCTGCGACGGCGGCGGTCTCGGTGGTGGCGTACATGGGGATCCGTTCTGTGGGGGTCGTCCTGGGGGAAAAGCTCTGTCCATGACGCTATTGAGCGCCGCACAACGGCCCGGCCACAGGCGGGCAACGCCGATGCCAGCGTTCGGCCACAGCCCGCGAGCGCGGCAACAGAACGGTGACGGCGGGTCATCGCGACTACGCTGGTGCCGTGCTTCTCAGTGATCGCGACATCAGAGCAGAACTGGCATCCGGCCGCATCGGCCTGACGCCGCACGAACCCGAGATGATCCAGCCGTCCAGCATCGACGTGCGCCTCGACCGGTACTTCCGCCTGTTCGACAACCACAAGTACCCGTTCATCGACCCGTCGGAGGACCAGCCGGAGCTGACGCGCCTCATCGAGGTCGACCCCGACGAGCCGTTCATCCTGCACCCCGGAGAGTTCGCCCTGGGGGCGACCTTCGAGCAGGTCACGCTCTCCGATGACATCGCCGCACGCCTCGAGGGCAAGTCCTCGCTCGGCCGCCTCGGCCTCATCACGCACTCCACCGCCGGCTTCATCGACCCCGGCTTCACAGGGCACGTCACTCTCGAGCTCGCGAACGTCGCGACGCTGCCGATCAAGCTGTGGCCGGGCATGAAGATCGGCCAGCTCTGCTTCTTCCGCCTCACCTCGCCGGCCGAGAACCCGTACGGCTCGGGTCCCTACGGCAACCGCTACCAGGGGCAGCGCGGGCCGACGGCATCCCGGTCGTTCCAGAACTTCCACCGCACCGACGTCGGAGTCACCGACGTGGGCGCGCACGGCGGATGAGACGGATGCCGGCGTCGCCCGCTGCCCGGCTTCTACGCGCCGCCCTGCTGAGCCGAGCCGACAGGGCGCGGCGCGTCCTGGAGCTCCGCGACCACCGCGTCGAGCACGGCATCCGCGTGCAGGATCCGCGAGTGCCCGAACCCCTCGGTGCGCAGCAGTCGTGACCGCCCCTCGTGCGCGGCGTGCAGCCGCAGGGCGTCGGCGTCGGGCATCCGGCGGTCTGCGCGGTCGTGGACGACGAGCAGGCGCGTGTCATCCGGCAGCGGATGCCGCACCGCATCGTAGCGGGCGAGGAAGTCGCGCTCGGCGAGGCCGAAGTGACCGAGGAAGCGCCGCTCCATCTGCGCCCGCGCCGGAGCGCTCAGCCGGAACTCGCGCGCGAACTCGCCGACGAAGGCCGCAGGCGTTCCGGCCCCCGCGATCGTGACCACGGTCGGGACGGGAACCGCGCTGCGGGCGGCGGCGAGGGCGGCGAGCCCGCCGAACGAGTGGCCGATGAGCGCGTCGAACCGGCCGTGCTCCTGGCTCAGCGCCTCGGCGGCGGCGACCCAGTCGCGGATGTCGGTTCGGCGGCCGCCGGAGGAGCCGTGCGCCGGGGCGTCGAAGGAGACCACCGTGAGGCCCTCGGCGACGAGCTCGCGCACGAGCGGGGCGAACTGCGAGGCGCGACCGCGCCAGCCGTGCAGGAGGAGGACGGTGCGCGGTCCGCGACCCCAGGCGTAGGTCGCGACCTCTGCCGGGCCGATGCGCAGCCGGGAGCGGGTCGCCGCGTCGTGCGTGGCCTCATCGCGCTCGTGCACCCGCATGCGAGGGGCCGTGCTGAAGAACGCGCGATCCGCGAGCGCCCCGCCCAGCGCGGGAGAGACGGCGGAGGCGACGCGGATGCCGCGTGCGATGAGGGCGGGGGCGGATGTCATGGCGGCTCCTGTCGGCGTTGTATGCGTACGATCGTACGTATAGTATCCGAACGATCGTACGTATACTAGGGAGATGTCGGATCCGGTGATCGTGGACGGGCGGCGGGCGCGCGGCGACGCCTCCCGCCGCGTCGTGCTCGCCAGCGCCACCGACCTCGCCTCAGTGGAGGGGCTCGACGGGCTCACGATCGGGCGGCTGGCCGAGACCTCCGGCTACAGCAAGAGCAGCATCGCCACGCTCTTCCGCAGCAAGGAGGGGCTGCAGCTGGCGACGATCGCGGCGGCGCGGGAGATCTTCGTGCAGCAGATCGTCGAGGCGGCGAGGACCGAGCCTCGCGGCGCCCGGCGGCTCGTGCTGCTGATGCGGAACGCGCTCGTCTACTCGCGCGACCGCGTGTTCACCGGCGGATGCTTCTTCGCCGCGACCGCCGCGGACGTGGATTCCAAGCCGGGCCCCGTGAACGACGCCGTGCGCGAGGGGCTCGCCGCGTGGTACGGCTACGTCGAGGCGCAGATCGGTCATGCCGTCGCGGCCGGGGAGCTGCGGACCGACGATCCGGAGGTGCTCGCCTTCGAGCTCATCGCGCTCAACGAACAGGCGAACTCCCGTTCGCTGATGATGCAGGACGCCCGGCCGTACGCCCTCGCCGCGGCGGCGATGCGGGCTCGGCTCGCGTCGGCCGGCGTGGGCGCCGAGGCGCTCGCGCTGCTCGACCTCTAGCCGCAGGCGCGAGAACGCCCCTCCCGCTCGGGAAGGGGCGTTTCGTCACTTCGACTCGCCGCGCTCGCTCGGTGCGGCGCTCGGTCGCCCGCGGTCGTCGCTCAGCGACCCGGATGGGGGCGATCAGGCGTCGCGGCCGCGGGCGTAGCCGGCGTCGAAGCCGCGCTCGTAGGCGTGCTGTGCGGTGCGCTCCGCACCGTGGTCGCCGTGGCGGCCGTGATGCGGGTGGCCGTGGCCGTGGCCGTGGCCGTGGCCGTGGCGGCGCTCGTGCTCGCAGCCGTCACCGTGACCGTGACCGCCGTGACCGCCGTGACCGAGTCCGGCGTGACCGCCGTGACCGTGGTGCCCGGCGTGGGGACCGAAGCCGAGGTGCCGTGCGACGGCGGGTCCGAAGCCCGGCCCGAATCCGCGGCCGAACGGGAACGGCCGGCCGCGCCCGAACCCTCGGGGGCTGCCCTGGCGTCCGCGTCGGCGGGGGAGCGGCGTGCTCTCGTCCCAGCCGAGGGCGACGGCCATCTTCTCGAGCGAGGCGAGGGTGGTGGCGAAGGCCTCCGGGCTGACGGCATCCGCCACGGTGGCGCGGATGCCGTCGACCAGGGCGCCGAGACGCTCCTTGGCGGCGCGGCCCTCGTCGGTGAGCGCCCAGCCGGTGCCCTCCTGCGTGACCCAGCCGCGGGCGATGAGGCCCTCGAGCTTGCGGGCGTGCAGCGGCCGGCGGGCGGGAGCGGTTCCGTCGACGACGTTGAGCAGCCGCCAGTCGCGACGGCTCGCGCCCTCGGCCTCGAAGGCCCGGGCGAACTCGGCCGCCATCAGGCGGTCGACGGCCGTGAGCCAGTAGCCGAAGGGGCGCGGGGTGTTCTGCGGTTCTGAGGTGTTCATGGTGAAGTCCTTTGGATGTCAATGTGCATGTGCTTGTCACAATGCATGTATATGTATGGTGACATGCAGTCGTGATGCATGTCAAGTCACATGTAAAATCGTCTGGTGACCTCCGCAGAGAACGACCCCGCCGACGCCATCGCCCGTGCCCTCTCGCGTCTGCGCGGCCGGCGGCCGGGCCCTGAGCGCGGTCGCGGCCACGGCGGTCCCCACGGGTGGCACGGCGGCCCCCACGCCGAGCACTTCGAGCACCCCGGTCACGGCGCGCATCCCGGACGCGGCGGCTTCCCTGGTCCGCCGTGGATGGGGGATCCCTCCGGGCGCTTCGGCGGACCCGCGCGCATGCGGATGCTCGAGGCGCTCGCCGCGGCATCCGCCCCGCTCAGCGTGAGCGACCTGGGGGCCGCGATCGGCGTCGATCAGCCGCGCGCCTCCCGGCTCGTGCAGCAGGGCGTCGAACGCGGGTTCGTTCGCCGCGAGGCCGACCCCGACGATGCCCGTCGCACCCGCATCGCGCTCACCGACGAGGGCCGCCGGATCGCCCGCGGCATGCGGGGGGAGCGCCGAGAGGCCTTGGGGCGGGCGCTCGCCGCGTTCACAGAGGAGGAGCGCACCGAGCTCGCACGCCTGCTGAACAAGCTCGCCGACAACTGGGACTCCTGAGTCAGGCCGTCTCACCGAACTCGAGCGAGGGCTCGTCGGCGACGGAGAGCGACAGCACGACGGTCTCGACGACCGCGTTCGTCTCGATCTGCCGCTCGATCGCCCGCAGCCGCCGCGCGACGTCGTGCTCGCGCGCGTCGCCCGCGAGGTCGACCTCGGCGACGATGAACAGCCGGTTCGGACCCACGTACTCGATGTGCAGATAGGTGACGCGCTCGATCTGCGGCGACGAGAGCAGCGCGCGCCCTGCGCGGGCGCGGAGGTCCGGCGCGGCGTTCGTGCCGACGAGGAACGCGACGTTGCGCCTGATGAGGATGATCGCGACGACCCCGAGCAGGATGCCGACCAGGATCGAGCCCACGGCATCCCACGCCGCGACGCCGGTGATCTGGTGCAGGGCGATGGCTGCGCCTGCGATCGCGAGGCCGATCAGCGCCGCCGCATCCTCGAAGAAGACGGCGCGCAGCGTGGTGTCGCTGGTGTCGAGCACGAAGTCCCACGTCGACGTGCCGCGCTCCCGGGCCAGCCGTCGCGACTTCACCATCGCCTGCGTGAAGGAGATGCCCTCGAGCACGAAGGAGACGCCCAGCACGAGGTAGGCGACGAGCGGGCTCTCCACCGGGCCCTGCTCCTCGAGCTCCTGGATGCCGTGCATGATCGACACGATCGACCCGGCCGTGAAGATGCCGAACGCCGCGATCAGCGACCACACGAAGGCCGCCCGTCCGTACCCGAGCGGATGCAGTGCGTCCTTCGCACGGGCTCCGCGGCGGTCGGCGATGAGCAGGAAGATCTCATTGCCGGCATCCGCCCACGAATGCGCCGCCTCGGCGACCATCGACGCCGAGGACGTCACGATCGCGGCGATCGTCTTGGCCACCGCGACCAGGACGTTGGCGAGGAACGCGATGAGGACGGTCACGCGGGAAGACTACTCCCGGTCACGCCGCGCGATGCGCCTTCACCGGCAGCAGGAGGAGGAAGCCGGCGACCAGCACGACGACGATGCCGAGGATGCCGAAGGCGGTCTGCGAGGTCAGCGCGATGAGGATCGTCCAGGCGCCCGAGGCCATCCAGCTCGCCGCGCGGCCGGTGGTCGCGTAGAGCCCGAAGATCTCGCCCTCCCGTCCGGCCGGCGTCACCCTGGCGAGGAACGAGCGGGCCGCCGCCTGCGCCGGGCCGACGAAGGCGCAGAGGATGAGGCCGCCGATCCAGAACACGGTGGTTCCGGCGTCCACGAGGAGGAACACCGCGAGACCGGCGACGATCATCGCCCCCAGCGAAAGCAGGATGATGCGCTTCGGGCCGAACCGGTCGTCGAAGTACCCGGCGATGATCGTGGAGACCCCGGCGATGAGGTTCGCGGCGATGCCGAAGATCACCAGCTCCTGGAACTCGAAGCCGAACACCGTCGCGGCGATGACCGCGCCGAACGCGAAGACGCCGCTCAGCCCGTCGCGGAATACGGCGCTGGCGAGCAGGAACCAGAAGGTCGGGCGCGTCTGCGGGTCACGGTAGAGCCCCGCGACGTCCTTCACGAGCAGCCGGTACGACGCGAAGAAGCCCACCCTGCGGTCGGGGCGTCCCAGCGACGGCTCGGGCACATTGAGGAAGATCGGGATGCTGAACACGATGGCCCACACCGCGCAGCCGACGGCGATGAGCCGGAACGGCAGGCCGTTCTCGGTGGACATGCCGAACCAGTCGGCGGCGTCGAGCACGACGACGATGACGAGGGCGACGATTCCGCCGAGGTAGCCGAATCCCCAGCCGAGGCCGGAGATGCGGCCGACGGTCTTCGGGTTCGCGATGCCGATGAGCATGGCGTTCGAGTTCACGGCCGCGATCTCGCCGAACACCGAGCCCGCCGAGATCAGTGCGACGCCGAGCCAGAACAGGCTCGGCACGGGCTCGACGAACCACAGGCCGAGCATGCACATCACGAGGGCGCCGGTGCCGATGCCGAGCCACAGCTTCTGCCTGCCGGCGGCATCCGCCCGCTGACCGAGCACCGGGGCGAGCAGGAGGATCGCGAACGCCGCGATCGTGGAACCGAGCCCGAGGCCGCTGGTGAGCTCCGCGAGCGCCGCCTCCTTGACCGGGTCGCCCTTGTCGAGCGCGGCCACTCCGGCGGGCAGGAAGGAGTCGCCGACCAGGTACAGGGCCGTGAAGATGAAGGTGAGGATGACGGTGTTGAACGGCTGCGTCGCCCAGTCCCACAGCGCCCACGAATAGACCTGCTTCTTCGGGGCAGGGGTCTCGCCGCGCAGGTCGAGGCCGATCACTCCGACGGTGCCCGCGCGGGCGGGCGCCTGTGGTCTCGGCGTGGGGGCGTCATCGCTCATGTTCGAAGTCTGGCGGTGCCCGGTGAACGGGCGGTGACGGCGCGCCGTCCCGCCCCCGACGATAGGGTCGGAGCCATGGCGCGCACCGTGGTGCTGTTCGAGGGTGCGAGCGATCGCCTCGCCTTCGAGGCCGCCGCGCGCCGTCTCGCGATGCCCCTCGACGGCCTGGAGCTCGTCGACCTTGGCGGCATCACCAACCTCCGCACGCGGCTGCGCGCCCTGCGCGAGGGCGGACGGCGGGTGCTCGGCCTGTACGACGCGGCTGAGGGCGGCTACGTCGCGCGGGTCCTTCAGGACCTCTGCGTGATCGGTTCCGGCGATCGCATCGAGGACGCCGGCTTCTTCGGCTGCGAGCGGGACCTCGAGGACGAGGCGATCGCGGCCGCCGGCGCCGATCTCGTCGTGGAGACCCTGGCCGCCAGGGGAGAGCTCGCCCGGTTCCGGGTGTTCCAGGAGCAGCCGGCGCAGCGCGGGCGGCCGGTCGAGGATCAGCTGCACCGGTTCGCCGGCACCGCGTCGGGACGCAAGGCGCGGTTCGCGGCCGACGTGATCGACGCGATCCCGATCGAGCGGATGCCCCGGCCCCTGGTCGCTCTGCTCGATGCGGCACTGAGCCGGGTGTGAGGCTCAGGCGCTGATGCGGGGGTCGCGCAGAGTGCGGGCGTAGTCCTCCTTGAGGACGGCGAGGTGCAGCCAGGCCTCGATCCCGGTGACCCCCGGCAGGGCGCGGAGCCGTTCGATGCTCGCGTACAGGGCTCCGGCCGACGGCTCGACGAGGGTGGCGACGACATCGAAGCGCCCCAGCGTGCGGGCGGCGAAGTCCACGCCCCGGCCGCTGCGCAGCTCCTCGACGACGGCGGTGTCGTCGTCGAGGTTGATGCCGACGCCCATCGACAGCTGGCGGTGCGCGAGCCCCCGCGCCTCGACAGCGCTGATCTTGATCACGCCGCCGTCGATGAGCCGCTGCACCCGGGTCGCGACGGCCGAGGGGGAGAGGCGCACGGCCTCGCCGAGTGCGCGGAAGCTCTTGCGGCCGTCGGACTGCAGCTGCTCGATGAGCGCCTCGTCGATCCCGTCGAGCGTGATGTCGCCGTGGTAGTCCGAGACGAAGAAGCCCTTCACCACGGTCGAGTAGATGATCGTGTTGATGTCGAGCACGCCGTCCAGGGCCCTGATCCGGGTGAGGAGCTCGTGCAGCTCGGCCATGGAGCCGAGCCGCACCTCGGTGACGAGGTCGTGCGCCCCGCCGACGGAGGAGACGAACACGGTCTCGGGCATGTCCCGCAGCGGCTCCGCGACGACCGCGGCGGCCCCGGTGGTGCGGATCGACACATGGGCGAGCACGTGCTGGCCGAGGAACACCGGGTCCACCGCCGCGACGACCCGGACCGTCCTGTCGTCGAGCAGCGCGCGCAGCCGGGAGGCCACGGCGGCCCTGGTCTGCGAGAGGCGGTCGGCGAGGGAGCGGATGCTGGCGCGGCCGTCCTCCTGCAGCGCCCGGATGAGCTCGGCGTCGAAATCCATGGCGTCCCCGAAAATTCCTCGATAACCCGCGAACGCACGGACGTGCGCGCAGAAACTCAGTGTAGAACGCTTACGACGTGTCACGAGGGCAAGATATGTCGGTCGATGCGATCAGATCATCAGTGAATAGCGACTTTCGCTGGAGTTCTGCCCTTGTCTCGAGGGCCGCCGCGGCCGTAGCATCCTTCGCTATCCGACCACTTCCGCAAAGGAGCGGGCTTCATGACCTCCACCCACACCCGGGCGCGACGCGCAGGCATCGCCGCCTTCGTCGGCACCACCATCGAGTGGTACGACTTCTACGTCTATGCGACGGCCGCGGCCCTCGTCTTCGGTCCGCTGTTCTTCCCGAGCGACGACCCCCTCGCCGAGACCTCGCGGGCCTTCGCCACGTTCGCCGTCGCGTTCCTCGTGCGTCCTCTCGGCGGCATCATCTTCGGCCACATCGGCGACAAGTTCGGCCGCCGCGTGTCCCTCGTGATCACGCTGCTGCTGATGGGCGTCGCGACCGTGCTGGTCGGCTGCCTTCCGACCTACGCCGACATCGGCTTCGCCGCCCCGATCATGCTCATCGTGCTGCGCGCGCTGCAGGGCCTCGCGGTCGGCGGCGAGTGGGGCGGCGCCGTGCTCATGAGCGTCGAGCACGCCCCGGCCGGCAAGAAGACCTTCTACGGCGGCTTCACCCAGCTCGGCAACCCGGCCGGCGCGCTGCTGGCCTCCGGCATCTTCGCCATCATGTCCCGCGGCGGCGACTCGTTCATCATGGACGGCGGCTGGCGCATCCCGTTCCTGCTCTCGATCGTGCTGGTCGGCGTCGGCTTCTGGGTCCGCTACCGCGTCGAGGAGTCCCCCGTCTTCGAGGAGAAGATCGAGGGCCGAAAGCAGTCGATGCCGCTCGGCTTCGCGCTGCGCGCCAACTGGCTGCCGATCCTCCTCGGCATCGGCCTGCTGCCGATCTCCACGGGCGGCTACTACCTCGCCACCACCTTCGCCACCGCGTACGCGACCGGCGAGCCCATCTCCATCAGCGAGCAGGTCATCCTGGACGCGATGACGATCGCCTCCTTCGTCGAGTTCGTCGTCACCCTCCCGGTCGCCTGGCTGGGCGACAAGTGGGGCCGCAAGAACATCATGTACATCGGCCTCGTCACCTCGGTGCTGACGTTCATCCCGTTCCTCCTGGTGATGCCCGGCAGGGTCGAGCCGCTGATCTTCCTGTTCGCCTCGCTCGTCCGCATCGCGATGAGCGCGACCTACGCGCCGATCGCGGCGATCCTCGCGGCGATGTTCCGTCCGCAGGCCCGCTACACCTCGATCGCGCTGTCCTACGGCGTCGGCGCGGCGCTCTGGGCCGGCTTCTCGCCGTGGTTCGCCACGCAGCTCGTCGCCTGGACCGGCAGCATCTGGTCGGTCATCGGGATGTTCATCGGCATGGCGATCATCGCCGGCATCTGCACGCGGCTCGCGCCGCAGCACTCCGACGAGGCCCCCGTCACCGCCTCCTACACCGCCCGCACCGACACGACTGCGAACCCGCTGCCATGAGAAAGCTCACCCCCTTCGACACGTCCGCCCAGACCGCTCCCCGGATCGTCACGGCCCGCGCCATCCACACGGTGGATGCCGAGGCCACGACGGCGACGGCCATGCTGATCGACCGCGGCCGGATCCTCGCTCTCGGCGACCTCGCCGCCTGCGAGGAGGCGGCGAAGGGGGTGGGCCTGGCACCCGAGCGGGTCGACCTCGGCGACGCCGTCGTCGTCCCCGGGTTCGTGGACGCGCATGCGCATCCGCTCATGTTCGGGCAGATGATGACCTGGGTCGACTGCGGGCCGGAGAAGGCCGGCAGCATCCCCGAGATCGTCGAGCTGCTCCGGCGCGCGGCGGCCGAGCTCCCCGAAGGCCGCCCCGTGCGCGGTTACGGCTACGAGCAGCGCAACCTCTCCGAGAAGCGGCACCCCACCCGGTTCGAGCTCGACGAGGTCGCCACCGACCGCGAGGTGTACCTGATGAACGCCTCCGGCCACGGCGGCGTCGTGAACTCGTACACGCTGGAGAAGAACGGCGTCGACCGCGACACCCCGAACCCCGACGGCGGCGAGTTCTTCCGCGACGCCGACGGCGAGCTGACCGGCGAGCTGTCGGACGCCGCGTGCAACATCCTCACCGGCGTGCACGGTGTGAAGATCGGCCACCACGGCCCGAACTTCCACCTCGCCGACGAACCGGAGGAGCATCTGCGCCAGCTGGACGCCGCGACGCAGCGCTTCCTCGCCGGCGGGGTCACCTCCATCGGCGACGCCCAGGTCACGCGCCGCGAGTTCGACATGTACCTGCGCCTCGCCGAGGCCGGGCGCCTCGAGCTGCGCGTCTCGATGTACCTGCTCTCGCACCTCCTCGACGAGGCGCTGGAGATGGGTCTCGTCGGCCAGTTCGGCAACGCGCACCTGAGCTTCGCCGGCATCAAGTTCTACGCCGACGGCACCCTGGGCGGCTGGACGGCGTACTTCCCCGACGGCTACGTCGGCGACCCGTGCCGTACCGGTCAGCTCTACCACGAGCCCGCCGCCTACGCCGAGCTGATCCGCAAGGCGCACGTGGCCGGGCTGCAGACAGCGACCCACGCGCAGTCGCCCACCGCGATCGAGATGGTCGTCTCGGCGATCGAGGCGGCGCTCGCCGAGCGCCCGGATGCCGACGCCCGGCACCGGATCGAGCACTGCGGCCTGCCGACGCCCGAGCAGATCGAGCGCATGGCCGCCTCCGGCATCCGCCCGGTGAACCAGACCCAGCACTATTTCAACTGGGGAGAGGGGGTCGAGGAGGCCATCGGCACCCCGGGCGAGCGGTTCAACCCGCTCGGCGAGTTCGAGCGGGCCGGCGTCGGCTACACGATCTCCTCGGATGCTCCGGTGGCCGAGCCGATCCCGCTCGAGGCGATCCAGACCGCGGTCACCCGGGTCACCCGTCGCGGGCACAAGCTGGGCCCGGACGACCTGCGGATCTCCGCGCTGTCGGCGCTCCGCGCGCACACGATCGAGGGCGCCGTGTCGATCGGCCGCGAAGACGACCTGGGTTCGCTCGAGGTCGGCAAGTACGCCGACTTCGTCGTTCTCTCCGACGACCCGCTCGCCGTCCCCGCCGAGGAGATCTCCTCGATCGCGGTGCGCGAGACCTGGGTCGACGGCGAGCCCCGCCACCGAGCCTCATGAGCGAGGATGCGAGCATGACCGATCAGTACGCCGACACCGCCGGACGCGCGGTGCTCGAGACGATCCGCGCCTACGGCGTGACCGCCGTCTTCGGCATCCCCGGCACCCACAATCTCGAGCTCTACCGGCCGCTCGCCGATCTCGGCATCCGCGCGGTGACGAACCGCCACGAGCAGGGGTCCGGCTACGGCGCCGACGGCTGGGCGCAGCAGACCGGGCTGCCCGGGGTGGTCATCACGACGTCCGGCCCCGGCCTGCAGAACGCGATGAGCGCGATCGGCACCGCCTTCTGCGAGTCGCGGCCGCTGCTCGTGCTCTCGCCGGGCGTGCCGCTCGGCGCGGAGTTCGCCGACGTCGGCACCCTGCACGAGACGAAGGACGCCACGGCCATGGTCGGGGCGATCGCCGAGTGGTCGCGCCGGGTCACCAGTGCCGCCGAGGCGGTGGATGCCGTGCACGACGCGTTCGCGCTGTTCCGCACCGGGCGCCCTCGCCCCGTGCACATCGAGATCCCGCTCGACGTCCTCGAGGCGCCGGCAGAGGTGCCCGCCGATGCGCGCCAGGCTCGACCGGCGCCGGCTCCCGCATCCGGTGACGATGCCCTCGTCGCCGAGGCGGCGCGGCTCCTCGCCGGAGCCGAGCGGCCCGTGATCGTCGCCGGCGGCGGCTCCACGGGGGCCGGAGCGGAGCTCACCGCGCTCGCCGAGCGCCTCGGCGCACCCGTGCTCACGACTCTGAACGGAAAGGGCGTCGTCGACGAGTGGCATCCGCTCGCCCTCGGGTCGCACCTGCGTCTCGCCGCGGCCCGCGCGGTGGCCGAGGATGCCGACGTGCTGCTCGTGGTCGGCTCCAAGCTCGGCGAGGCCGAGCTCTGGGCGCCCCGGCTCGAGGCGCGCGGCGCAGTCATCCGCGTGGACATCTCGCCCGCGCAGCTCGACAAGAACCTCGCGGCGACCGTCGGCATCGCCGGCGACGCCGCCACGGTCACCGGGCAGCTGCTCGCGGCCGTGTCCGGCCCCGCGCGGACGCCGGATCTCGACGCCGCCCGCGCCGCGATCGACGCGGAGATGCGCACGACGGCGCCGGAGGCCGTGGCCCTCGCCGAGCTCATCGCGGACGGGCTGCCGGACGACGCGATCATCGCCGGTGACTCCTCGCAGATCGTCTACTTGGCGCTCGGCAGCGTGCTGCGGCAGCAGCATCCGCACTCCCTTCTCTACACGCCCACCTACGCCACCCTCGGCTACGGGCTGCCCGCGGCGATCGGCGCCCGCGTCGCGCAGACGGAGCGGCCGGTGCTCACCGTGATCGGCGACGGCGCGCTGATGTTCTGCGTCAACGAGCTGATGACCGCGGTCGAGCAGCGCCTCGACGTCACCGTCGTGTGCGTCGACAACGGCGGCTACGCCGAGATCAGGCAGAACGAGGTCGACCGCGGCATGGCCCCGATCGGCGTCGACCTCGTCCAGCCCGACTGGGCGGCGCTGGCCACCGCGTTCGGCGCCACCGGGCGCCGCGTGGCCCGCCGCGAGGACATCGCCGACAGCATCCGCTCCGCGATCGCCGACGGCGGCGTGCAGCTGGTGCACATCCCGCAGCACTCCCTCTGAACCGCTCACAGACAGGACCAACCATGACCGAGAACGTCGGACCCATCGACGCCTCCGTGAACCCGCGGTACTCCGGGATCGCGACCTTCGCCCGGCTTCCCCGCCTCGAGGACGTGCCGCGCGCCGACATCGCCGTCGTCGGCATCCCGTTCGACTCCGGTGTGAGCTACCGGCCCGGCACCCGCTTCGGTCCGTCGCACGTGCGCGAGTCGTCGCGTCTGCTGCGCCCGTACAACCCGGCGCAGGACGTCTCGCCGTTCGCGATCGCCCAGGTGGTGGATGCCGGAGACATCCCGGTCAACCCGTTCAACATCACCGAGGCCGTCGACGAGGTCGAGCGCGCCGCGAAGGCCCTCGGCGAGCAGGTGCGGCAGATCGTCACGATCGGCGGCGACCACACCGTCGCGCTGCCGCTGCTGCGCGCCGTCGCCGCGAAGCACGGTCCGGTCGCGGTGCTGCACTTCGACGCGCACCTCGACACCTGGGACACGTACTTCGGCGCACCCATCACGCACGGCACCCCGTTCCGCCGCGCCAGCGAGGAGGGGCTGATCGACCTCACCGCGAGCTGCCACGTCGGCACCCGCGGTCCGCTGTACTCCAAGCAGGACCTGCTCGACGACGAGCGGCTGGGCTTCTCGATCGTCTCCAGCGAGTACATCGAGGAGCACGGCGTCGAGGCCGGCATCGAGCGCATCCTGCAGCGGGTCGGCGACAGGCCGCTCTACTTGTCGATCGACATCGACGTGCTCGACCCCGCGCACGCCCCCGGCACCGGCACCCCCGAGGCCGGCGGCCTCACCAGCCGGGAGCTGCTCAGGATCCTCCGCGCGCTCTCCGGCCGGAACATCGTCGGCGCCGACGTGGTCGAGGTGTCCCCGGCCTACGACCACGCGCAGATGACCGGCATCGCCGCCAGCCACGTCGTCTACGAGCTGGTGACGCTGCTCGCCGCGCAGAACGCCCGCTGAGGCCGGGGCGGCCTCGGCCGCCGTCGGTGTGAAGAGTCGGAGACTCCCGCGACACGCCGCCACGCGTCGTCCGTTTGGCGGCGTGTCGCGCGGAGACTCCGACGATTCACACGTCGCCGAGGAATCCGCGCTCACGCCCACGACGCAGCGAGCAGCTCGGCGAACAGCTCCTCGGCATCGCACTCCACCCGGCGGCGGGTGAACCAGTCGCACACGTTGACGCAGTCCCGGTGCAGCAGGTCCATCCCCTGCGGATTCGCGATGAGGTCGACGATCTGCGGCAGGTCGATCACCCGCACGCGGCCCTCGTGCACGAGCAGGTTGTACGCCGACAGGTCGCCGTGCGCGAACCCGGCGGCGGCGAAGATCCGCATGATGCCGACGATCTGCGCGTAGAGACCGGCGAGCTCGCCGCGATCGCTGCGCACCTGCGCGAGACGCGGGGCGGCGGTGCCGGAGGCGTCGCCGATGAACTCCATGAGCACCTCGGTGCCGTTCACCTGCACGGGGTAGGGCACCGGAGCGCCGAGTTGGTGCATGCGGCAGAGCGCCTCGAACTCGGCGAGGGACCAGGCGGATGCCGCCACCTCGCGGCCGTGCGACGACTTCTTCGCGAGGGCGCGGGCGTCGCGGGTGTTCCGGGTCGTCCTGCCCTCGGTGTAGACCGCGGAGCGGTGGAAGCTCGAGTGCTCGCTGCTGCGGTACCGCTTCGCCGCCAGCAGGCTGCGCTGCGACGGGTCGCCGGGTACGGCGCGCTCGAGGAGGAACACGTCGGCCTCCTTGCCGGTCTTCAGGATGCCGAGCTCGGTGTCGAGCGCACCGGCATCCTGCACGACCCAGGCGGGCCAGGGCTGCGGTCCGCGCTGCGTGGGGATGGTGGACGGCCAGGTGGTCCAGCGCTGGCCATCGCCGGGCTCGACGTCGGCGAAGGAGAGGGAGGATGCGTCGAAGGACGCGAAGAGATCAGACAAGATGTGGCTCCGGGGACGGAGGCCACGCAGACGGTGGCCTCAGGGAAGGATGTCGGCGAGGGGCGCGACAAAGACGGTGTTCATGTCCTCGGCTCCTCTCGCTCGCACTTCCCGGGCGGATCCCGGTGCGGACTCGACTCTAGGGCGTCGGGCGGATGCTGTCCAGCATCGGACGATCGGTCGGATGCCGTGGACGCGCGGTCGGGCGCCGGCATCCGCCCCCTGCGAGCGTGGAAGCATGACGACGACAGCGCCCATCCCCACCGCAGTCACGACCCCGGCCGAGCGCATGCGCTACGGCGGGCTCATCGCGCTCATGATGATGGGCTTCCTCCTCGTGACGGCCGAGTTCCTGCCGAACGGCGTGCTCACCGAGATGGCCGACGGCCTCGGCGTCACACCGGGGCAGGCCGGGCAGACCGTGACGGTCACCGCGCTGGTCGGGCTCGTCGTCGCACCCACCATCGGTCTCATCTTCCCGCGACTCGATCGCCGGTCGCTGCTCGTGTGGATGGCGCTCGCCGCGGGGGTGTCGAACCTCGTCGTCGCGATCGCCCCGAACCTCCTGATCGTGCTGATCGCACGGTTCCTGCTCGGCGCCGCGATCAGCGCGTTCTGGTCGATGTCGATCACGGTCGCTGCGGCTCTCGCCGGTCCGGAGCGCCTCGGACGCGGAGTGATGTTCACCTCCGCGGGCGTCTCTCTCGCCACGGTGGCGGGGGTGCCGCTGGGGGTGATGCTCGCCGAACTCGTCGACTGGCGGGCGGTCTTCGCGATCGCGAGCGGCCTCATGCTCCTGCTCGCCGTCGCGCTGCGCGCCGCCCTGCCGTCGGTTCCGGCGGCCGAGGCGTCGAGCCTCCGCCTGCTCGTCGACACGCTGCGCCGGCCCGGCATCGGCCTCGGCATGGTCGGGCACGTGCTGGTGGTGCTCGGGCACTTCCTCGCCTACACGTATGTGCGGCTCGCCCTGGAGCGGATCCCCGGTGTCGACGCGTCGACGATCGTCGTGCTGCTCGCCCTGTTCGGACTCGGCGGCCTGGTCGGGAACATCGTGATCGGGCTCGTCATCGACCGTTCCTTCGCGTTCTTCGCCGTGTTCGCGCCCGTCGTGATCGCGGCATCCGTCCTCTCCATGCTGCTGCTCTCCGGGACGGTGCTCGGGGTGGCGGTGGTCGTGCTGGCGTGGGGCTTCTTCTTCTCGTCCTGGCTGATCGTCGTGAACACCTGGGTCGGGCACCGGATGCCGGACCGGCTCGAGGCCGGCGGCAGCCTCGTCGTCGTCGGGTTCCAGGCGGCGATCACGCTGGCGGCGGGGGTCGGGGGGCTCCTCGTCGACACGCTCGGCGTCGAGCTCGTCTACGTCGTCGGCACGGCCGCGCTGCTCGTGGGCGCGGTGCTGTTCGGGGCCTCGAACCGGGTGCGCGGCTGACCATGACCCGCCTCGCGGGCACAGCTTCGGACCCGGCTCGCGGCACAGCTTCGACCCCGGTTCGTGGACACAGCTTCGGACCCGGCGGATGACTCGGCGCCGGGGCAGCGGCGGGTTACGGCGCGTCGCATCCGGACTCCGAAGCTGTGCTCGGCTCGCAGGAGAGGGGGGCGGATGCCGGCGCCGGGGGCTACGCGGGAACCGGCATCCGCTGCGCCAGGCGCCAGGCGCTCGGCGTCATGCCGGTGCGGCGGCGGAAGGCGCGGCTGAAGCCCTCGTCGGAGGTGTAGCCGAGCTCGCGCGAGATCTCCGTCACGGTGCGCCCGGCCTCCAGCATCCGCTTCGCGGCGTCGATGCGCACCTCGGTGACGTACTCGGCGGGGGAGCGCCCCAGGGCGGTGCGGAACCGCTCCGCGAAGGCCGAGCGCGACATCGCGCCGACGCCGGCCAGGCGCTCCACCGTCCACTCCCGGCCCGGCTCCTCGTGGATCGCCTCCACGACGCGGTCGAGGAACGGATCCTTCGACAGCGACGGCCAGCCCTCGGGAGCGCACCCGTTCGCCGCCCACGCCCGGATGACGGAGAGCAGCACGGTGGTCGCCATCATGCGGCAGATGAGCGGGTCGCCCTGGCGGGCAGGGCAGGCGGGCTCGTCGGAGGGGCCCATGTTCTGCGCGAGCGCCGCCGCGGCGGGCTCCAGCGCGTCGAACCCGGTCACCGTGATGAGGTCGGGAAGCACGGCGCTGAGCCGCGAGGCCGCGTCCGCCAGTTCGAGGTCGACGATCACGAGGGTGGCGTCGGCATCCGCCTCCAGGGCGACGGCGCGCCGGCCGAGGGTGAGGAACGCGTCCCCGGCGTGCAGCAGGGACCGGGCCGGATGCTCGTCGACGGCGACCCTGTGCGAGGTGCGGTCGACGTCGAGACGGCATCCGGAGTCCAGCGGCGGGATGCCGTGCACGCTCCCGGCGGCCACGTACACGAGAGTCGCGGATGCCGGGCCGAGGGGCAGCAGGTCGCCGGCCGTGAGGCGGCTGCGCCGCGCGATCCCGACCCGGAGATCGACCGCGCCGAGCACCTGAGAGAGGGCTTCGGGGTCGACGGTCACCATGCCTTCGGCAACGCAGTGCGGCGCCGTGCTATTCCGGGCGTCTCAACCTTTCGATGGATTCCGGGCACAGGACTCTCGCCTAGCGTGGGAGGCACCCGAGTCCAAGGAGCACCGTGTTCACCGAGCCCTCCCGTCTGTACCGCGTCCTCGCGATCGCCGAGGCGATCACCTGGACGATCCTCATCACGGCGCTCGTCGCGCGCGCCGCGGGAGCCCCGGGGGTGGTGGTCACCATCGGCGGCGGCATCCACGGCTTCGTGTTCCTCGCCTACGGGGCGACGGCGATCCTCGTCGCGCTGAACAACCGCTGGCATGCCGGCGTCGCCGTGCTGGCCGTGGCGAGCGCCGTGGTGCCGTACGCGACGATCCCCATGGAGATCTGGCTCCACCGCACCGGCCGCCTCGCCGGAGCCTGGCGCCTGGAGGCGACGGACGACCCGCGCGACCGCCGCTGGTACGACGGGCTGATGCGCTGGTTCCTCCGGCGGCCGTGGGTGCTCGGCGGGCTCATCGCGATCGCGGTCGTCGTGCTCTACGTCGTCCTTCTGCTGGCCGGCCCTCCCGGCGGGAAGTGACCGCCGGGAGGGCTGACCGCGCTCACTCCGTGACGACGATCGCGTTCGCGGCGACGACCTCCGCCATGACCGCTGCGGCGTCGCCCCCGGTGCAGTCGACGATCACGTAGACGCCGACGCCCGTCGCGGTGAACGCGCGCGCGGCCATGATCCAGACGCGCTCGCCATCCTGCCCGGTGACCTGCCGGTTCTCGACGTCGGTGTTGCCGCTCGACTGGTAGGCGAAGCCGCCGGTCGTGGCCACCGGCGTGATGTCGGCCGTGGCCGCGTCACCGAGGATCACCGCGAGCATCGCGTCGGAGCTGATGCCGTCGTCGCCGTCGACCACGGGCACGTCGGGGATGAGCCCCTGCCAGAACTGCGCGAGGCACGTGCCGTCGATCGTCCGGTAGCTCCAGCCGCCGTTGCCGTCGTCGGGCTGCTCGACCGTCCAGCCGTCGTCCGCGAAGAAGCCGTCGCCCCACTCGACGTACGCCGTCGCCGGCAGCGCGGTGCCGTCGGCGAAGCTCAGGGTCGACGGGAGCGACCCGCTCGGCTCCTCCGCCGGCTCGTCGACGGGCTCGTCCACCGGCTCGTCGACGACCACCGGATCCGACGGGATCTGCGCGTACAGGCATCCGCTCAGCGGCACGGCGATTGCTCCGACGATGATCGCCGCGATGAGACGGCCCCCCGATGTACGTGCCATGCCGGTCAGCATAGACCCGGCCGCACCCGGATCAGTGGGCGGTGGCGACGCCGATCGTGTCGTGCACGATCACGGCCGCGACCCGGGCGCCCGCCCCGGCCGCGACGATGAGCTGCTGCGGGCCGGGGGCCGCGGCGTCGCCGGCGGCGTACAGGCCCGGCACGTCGGTGCGGCCGGACCGGTCGGTGACGAGGTGCCCGTGACCGTCGATCGCCGGTGCGAAGCCGGAGAGGAACGACAGGTCGGTCTCCCACTCCGGGCGCACGAAGCCGCCGTCCACGGCGACGGAGGTGCCGTCCTCCAAGCGGATCGCCTCCAGGCGCCCCCGTTCGCCGACGAGCTCGGAGATCGGATGCCGCAGCACGGCCACCCCGGCGGCGGCGAGCTCCGCCTCCTCCGTGGTCGTGACGACGTCGGCGCCGTTGGTGAACACGGTGAGGCTCTCCGTCCAGCGGCCGATGAGGCGCGCGCGGTCGGCGAGATCGGCGGACTCGCCGATGAGCGCCATCCGGCGACCGCGCAGCTCCCACGCGTCGCAGGCGGCGCAGCTGAACAGGCTCATGCCGTAGAAGCCGCGGAGGTTCGGCACCTCGGGCAGGGTCTCACGGAGCCCGGTCGCGAGCAGCGCAGAGCGGGCGGTGACCGTCTCGGTGGCCTCGCGGCGTCCGATGCCGGCGGCGAACCCCGTCGCCGTCTGCGTGAGCGAGGCGACGCGCACTCGCGAGCGGATCTCGACGTTCGGGTAGGCGGCGAGCTCCTCGCGGGCGAGCTTGCGCAGCTCGTGCGGGGGCACGCCGTCGCGGGTGAGGAACCCGTGGGAGTTCAGCGTGGCCGCGTTGCGCGGGCGGTCGGCGTCGACGACGAGGACCCGTACAAGCGAGCGGCCGAGGTTCAGTGCGGCGGAGAGACCGGCCGGGCCGCCGCCGACGATGAGGACGTCGTAGTCGTCAGTCATGACCGCCGTCCTGCGGGGGAAGCGCGGCCACCAGCGGGTGGTCGAAGTCGTAGACGCCGACCTTGGCGGCGCCGCCGGGCGAGCCGATCTCGTCGAAGAACTCGACGTTCGCCTTGTAGTAGTCCTGCCACTCCTCGGGCAGGTCGTCCTCGTAGTAGATCGCCTCGACAGGGCACACCGGCTCGCAGGCGCCGCAGTCCACGCACTCGTCCGGATGGATGTACAGCGAGCGCTCGCCCTCGTAGATGCAGTCCACGGGGCACTCGTCGATGCAGGCACGATCCTTCACATCGACGCACGGCAGCGCGATGACGTAGGTCATCGGACCAGCGCCCCGTCGCGCGAGACGGCGACCTGCTCCTCACGCGGGACCACCTTGACGCGCTCGCGCGTGTGCCGGTGGGTCTCGCCGAGGTGGCGCTCGTGCGCGTCGAGGGCGAGCCAGCCGTCCCACGTCGTGTACGCGGTGCCGCTCGCGTCGAGCACGTCCAGCACGTCATCGTCGGTCTTGGCCGCCGTGAGCAGGCCTGCCTCGGCGTCGGCCACGAGGTTCGTGATCGTCTCCAGCGCGTCGGACTTCGTGTGGCCGATCAGGCCCACCGGGCCGCGCTTGATCCACCCGGTCGCGTACAGGCCGGGCTCGGCGTCGACGCGACCGGCGTCGTTCGGGATCACGCCGCGCGCCTCGTCGAAGGGCGCGTCCACGACGCGCGTGCCGTAGTAGCCGACGGCACGGTAGACGGCCTGGACGTCGTAGTCGCGGAACTCGCCGGTGCGCACGAGCCTGCCCTCGGCATCCGTGCGCGTCTTCTCGAAGCGGATGCCCTCGACCCGGCCGTCGCCCGTGATCTCGACCGGCGCGTGCCAGAAGTGCAGGTGCAGACGACGGGATGCCGAGCCGGCCGGCCGGTCGCGCCAGCTGTTCAGGGTGCGCAGCATGACCTTCAGCTGGTTGTTGGTGGCGGATGCCGGGTCGACGCCGTCGAAGTCCTCGTCGTGCAGCACGATGTCGACGTCGTTCACCTCGCCGAGCTCGCGGAGCTCGATCGGCGTGAACTTGATGTCGGCGGGTCCGCGGCGGCCGAACACGTGCACGTCGGTCACGGCCGACGACTCGAGGCCCTCGAGCACGTTGTCGGGGATCTCGGTGCTGCGCAGGTCGACGGCGTGCTTGGCGAGCACGCGAGCCACGTCGAGGGCGACGTTGCCGTTGCCGATCACTGCGACGGACGACGCCTCCAGCGGCCAGGTGCGGGCGACGTCGGGGTGGCCGTCGAACCAGGCGACGAAATCCGCGGCGCCGTAGGAGCCGGGCAGGTCGACGCCGGGGATGTCGAGCGCGGCGTCGCGGATCGCGCCCGTGGCGAGGATCACCGCGTGGTAGCGCTCGCGCAGCTCTTCGAGGGAGATGTCGCGGCCGACCTCGACGTTGCCGATGAAGCGGATCGTGCGGCGCGAGGCGGCCGGCTCACCCTCGGCCGTGTCGGGGAACGCGTCGAGCATCTCGTGCAGCGAGTTCACGATGCCCTTGATGCGGGGGTGGTCGGGGGCGACCCCGTAGCGGATCAGGCCGTACGGGGCGGGGAGCGACTCGAACAGGTCGATCTCGAGGGCGCCGCCGCGCTCCTTGACGGCGGTGGCGAGCAGGTTGCCCGCGTAGATGCCGGCGGGACCGGCGCCGACGATCGCGACGCGCAGGGAGAGAGTGGGTGCAGACATGAGGATGCTTTCGGTGTGCTCAGAGGGAAAGGGCGAGGTGCGGGCGGTGACGGCCACCGCCGTCGAGCGTGTCGACCGCCTGGACGAGGCCGGTGTCGGCGCCCGCGATGAGGGTGTCGGCCCAGTGCGACTTCGGCGCGTGAGCATCCGACGGCGGGGTGACCCGATCAGCGGATGCCGTCCCGATCTGCCGATCTTCCGGGGCGTCCTCACCGGTGATCGGGACGCGGTCGGCGGATCGGGACGCGGCATGCGGGCTCAGCGACACGACGTCGCCGACGACGATCACGGCAGGGGAGCGCACCTGGCGGGCGGCGGCGAGGGCGGTGATCGTGCCGAGCGTGCCGATCGTGACGCGCTGGTTCTCGCCGTAGCCGTCTTCCACGATCGCGACGGGGCAGTCGCCGCCGCGGGCGCCGGCGGCCAGCACGTGCGCAGAGTGGCCGAGGGTGTTCACGCCCATCAACAGCACCACGGTGTGGTCGCTGCCGCCGGAGAGGCGCTCGATCTGATCGTGGGCGCTGACGACGGTGAACGAGGCGGCGACACCGCGGTGGGTGAGCGGGATGCCGGCCACGGCGGGCACCGAGACGGCGCTCGTCACGCCGGGAACGACATCGACCGCCACGCCATGCTCTTCGCAGAACAGCTGCTCCTCGCGGCCACGGCCGAACACGAACGGGTCGCCGCCCTTGAGGCGCACGACGCGCCTGCCCTCGAGGGCGAGCCGGACGAGCAGCTCGTTGATGCCGTCCTGCGGCACGGGGTGGTGGCCGGGGAGCTTGCCGACGTCGAGGACCTCGGCGGTGATCTCCACGCCCTCCTCGGCGAGCTGCTGCAGCACGGCGCGGGCGCCGAGCCGGTCGGCGACGATCACGTCGGCCTCCTGCAGGGCCCGCAGGCCGCGAAGGGTGAGCAGTCCCGCATCGCCGGGGCCTGCGCCGACGAGGGTGACGTGCCCGCTCATCGCGTGCCTCCGAGGAGGAGACCGCGGTTGCGGAGCATCCGCCGCTCGAGCGGGCCGAACAGGGCCAGCTCGATGAGGATTCCGATGGCGAGGATCAGCAGGATCGTCGCGAGGACGCTCGCGAGGTCGGCGAGCTCGCGCGACTGGTTGAGCAGGGTGCCGAGACCGAAGCCCATCGTCCCGCCCATCGTGATGATCTCGGCCGCCATCAGCGAGCGCCACGAGAACGCCCACCCCTGCTTCAGGCCCGCGAAGTACCCGGGAAGGGCGGCGGGGAGGGTCACCGACGTGGCGAGCTGCCAGCGGCTCGCGCCGAGCACGACGCCCACTCGGCGCAGCTGCGGCGGCACCTGATCGATGCCGGAGAGCAGGCCGTTGACGATCGACGGGATCGCGCCCATCAGGATCACGAAATAGGCGGTGGCGTCGGTGAGTCCGAACCAGATGATCGCGGCGGGCACCCAGGCGACGGACGGCAGCACGGTGAGACCCGAGATGAGCGGGCCCGCGGCCCGCCGCAGCAGCTTCCATTCGGCGAGCAGCATCCCGAGGGCGGTGCCGGCCACGATCGCGATGAGGAAGCCGAGGACCCCGCGTTCGAGGCTGGTCAGCACCGCCTCCTGCAGGCGTCCCGACTCCCACGCGTCGCCGAGGGCGCCGGCGACGGCGGCGGGACTCGGCGCCTTGTCGGGCCGAGGGTTCGCGATGAGGATGTAGAGCTGCCAGATGCCGAGCAGCACGGCGAGGAGAACGACGGGAGGCAGCGTCTTGCCGAGCACGTCGCGCCACCGCGGCGTGTGCTGCTCGGTGTCGGACTGGAGTCGGTCGAGGCCGGCGGAGAGCGTGGCGAGCTCGTCGGCCGGCTCGGTCACGGCGGTGTCACGAGGCGCGGCGGTGTCAAGAGGCATTGCGGGCGATCTCCTTCCGCAGCTCGGTGGTGATCTCGGTGGCCAGAGCCGCCACCTCGGGGGATTCGATGCGGCGCCCCGCGGTGTTGTGGATGCGCCACTCGCCGGCGATGCGGCCGGGGCGGCTGGAGAGCAGGACGACGCGCTGTCCGAGGCGGGCGGCCTCGCGCACGTTGTGGGTGACGAAGACGATGGTGCGGCCGGTCACGCGCCAGACGCGCTCCAGCTCCTCGTGAAGCAGGTCGCGGGTGATCGCGTCGAGGGCGGCGAACGGCTCGTCCATCAGCAGCACGTCGCGGTCCTGGGCGAGAGCGCGGGCGAGAGCGACGCGCTGGCGCATGCCTCCTGAGAGCTCGTGCGGGCGCTTGTCGGCCGCCTCCGAAAGGTTCACGGTGCCGAGCAGCCGCTCTGCCTCCTCGCGGCGCTCGGCGCGCGGCACGCCGCGGAGGCGGAGGGCCAGCTCGACGTTCTTGCGCGCGGTGAGCCACGGCATCAGAGCCGACTCCTGGAACATCACTGAGGACCCGCTCGCCGGGGTCGAGAGCTCCCCGGAGGTGAGCGGCTCGAGTCCCGCGATGAGGTTCAGCAGCGTGGACTTGCCGCAGCCGGATGCGCCGAGCAGGCACACGAACTCGCCCGGCGCGATGTCGAGGGAGATGTCGTCGAGGACGACCGGCCCTGATCCGTAGCGCTTGGTGACGTGGGAGATGCGCACCGCGGGGTCGACGGCGGGCGCGGGCGCGGCCACCGGCGTGACGCCGTCGAAGCTCGGCGTCAGCCTGGTCACGGGCACCGGCGCGCTCACCGTGTTCCCCGCGGGCGCAGCCATCAGTCCTCCCCGAGTCCGGCGGCGGAGACGGGCTCCTCGCCGTCCTTCTCGAGCAGCGCGTTCAGGGCGCGCAGGTCGAAGAGCCCGTCGATGGAGCCCTCCTTCTGCGTGCCGGCGGCGAGGCCGTCCTCCACGAGCGTCTCGAAGGTGTCCGCGTGCGGGTCGACGGAGAACGTCACGTTCTCCAGCGCCCTGGCGAGCACCTCGTCGGCGAGCTTCTTGCCGGTGGCCTCCTCGAGCGCGCCGTTGATCACGGCCGGAGCCTCTTCGGCGTTCTCGTCGAGCCAGGCGACGGAGGCGATGTGCCCCTCGAGCAGCTCCTCGACGACCTCGGGGTGCTGCTCGGCGAACTCGGCGCGCACCAGCAGGACCGTGGTCGGGAACTCCCCGTCCGGCCACAGGTCCGCCTCGTCGACGAGCACGTGCGCGCCGGCCTCGACGACCAGGCGCGACACCCACGGCTCGGGCAGCCATGCGCCGTCGACCTGGCCGTCCTGGAACAGGGTCAGCGTCTGCGCGTTCTCGGTCGGGGTGATCGTGACGTCGCCGCCGCCGGAGGTGGAGGTCTCGTAGCCCTCGTCGGCCAGCCAGGTGCGCAGCGCCACGTCCTGCGTGTTGCCGAGCTGCGGGGACGCGATGGTCGCGCCCTCGAGGTCCTCGGGGCTGTCGATGCCGTCGCGCACGACCAGGGCCGCGCCGCCGGTCGTCGCGCCGGCGATGATGTGCGCAGAGGTGCCGCCGGACTGGATGAAGGTGTTGATCGACGGGTTGGGGCCGATGTAGGTGGCGTCGATCGCGCCCGCGGAGAGCGCCTCGATCGCGGCCGGTCCGGCGTTGAACACCTCGGTCTTCAGGTCGACGTCGCCCAGAGCATCCTGGAACAGGCCCTCCGACAGCCCGACCAGGGCCGGGGCGTGGGTCACGTTGGCGAAGTAGCCGAGGCGGACCTCGGCGAGGCCGTCGCCCTCCTCGCCCGACTCGGGAGCAGCGGATGCCGAGGCGCAGCCCGCGAGCATCATGGCGGTGATTCCCAGAGCGGTGAGAGCGGTGGTGGTGCGGTTGATCTTCACGGTTTCGCCTCCTTAGCGAGTCGGGTGTTGCAGGTCGGGATTCAGCAGGTCAGTGCTCATCGACGACGGTCGCGGCCGCGAGGGTCGCGCCGTCGGCGGGGTGGATGAGCACGAGGGAGCCGCCGGCGCGGTTCTGCGCGTACGGCTCGAGCGGCAGGTCGGCGGCGAAGCGCAGTCGCACCCGGCCGATCTCGTTCACGGCGAGGGAGTCGGCGTCGTGGTGGCCGAGGGTCTCCAGGTCACGGCGTTCGATGACCTCGGCGATCAGCGCCTGCACGGTGGCGGTGCCGTGCTTGACGAGCACCTTCGACCCAGGCGTCGTGGCGCGCGGGTCGAGCTGGAACAGCTCCACGACGGCCTCGCGGCGGCCGGCGGGCGCGGTGCCCGCCGCGGCGATCACGGCGCCGCGGGCGGCGTCCAGCTCGTCGGCGAGGGTGAGGGTCACCGACTGCGGCTCCTTGGCGGCATCCGCCTCGCTGCCGGCGACGTGGATGCCGGTCACGGTGGTGCGGTGCCCGCCGGGGAACACCTCGACGGCGTCGCCGACCTGCACGGAGCCCGAGGCGATCCGGCCGGCGAAGCCGCGGAAGTCGCGGTAGCGCTCGGCATCCGTCTCGGCGATCGCCGGCGCGAGCCCGCCCTGCGGGCGCAGCACCAGCTGCACGGGAAGGCGGAAGTCGGATGCCGCCGACTCGATCTCCTCGGCGCTGGGCAGCGTCTCCAGCAGGTCGAAGAGCGTGGGGCCCTGGTACCACGGGGTGCGCTCGGAGCGGTCGACGATGTTGTCGCCCTCGAGCGCCGAGACCGGCAGGACGTGGATGCCGGCGAGGCCGAGCTGCTCGGCGACGCGCGCGGCCTCGAGCTCGATCTCGACGAAGCGGTTCTCGTCGAAGCCGACCAGGTCGATCTTGTTCACCGCGATGATGACGTGCGCGACGCGCAGCAGCGACACCACGGCGAGGTGGCGGCGGGTCTGCTCGACCACGCCCTTGCGCGCGTCGACGAGCACGATCACGGCGTCGGCGGTCGCGGCACCGGTGACCATGTTGCGCGTGTACTGCACGTGGCCGGGGCAGTCGGCGAGGATGAAGCTGCGCCGGTCGGTGGCGAAGTACCGATAGGCGACATCGATCGTGATGCCCTGCTCGCGCTCGGCGCGCAGGCCGTCGGTGAGCAGCGCGAAGTCGAAGGCGCCGTGGGCGAACCCGCGCTGGCGGCTCGTCGCGGCGACCTGCTCGAGCTGGTCGGCGAGGATCGCCTTCGCGTCGTGCAGCAGCCGCCCGACCAGGGTCGACTTGCCGTCGTCGACGGAGCCGGCGGTCGCGAAGCGAAACAGCGTCGCGACCTCCTTCTCGGTCGTCGAGCGAGCGGAGCGAGACGAAACGTCTGCGATGTCGATACTCATCAGAAGTACCCGTCCTTCTTGCGGTCCTCCATGGCGGCCTCGCTGATGCGGTCGTCGGCCCTGGTGGCGCCGCGCTCGGTGAGCGTGGAGCGTGCGACCTCGGCGACGACGGATGCCGTGTCTGCGGCATCCGACTCCACCGCGCCCGTGCAGCTCATGTCGCCGACGGTCCGGTAGCGGACGACGCGGCGTTCGATCTCCTCGCCCTTCAGCGGCTGGGAGAACTCGCCGACGCCCCACCACATGCCGTCACGGCGGAAGACGTCGCGCTCGTGCGCGTAGTACAGCGCCGGCAGGGCGATGCCCTCGCGCTCGATGTAGTTCCAGATGTCGAGCTCGGTCCAGTTCGAGATCGGGAAGGCGCGGACGTGCTGGCCGGGCAGGTGCCGGCCGTTGTACAGGCTCCACAGCTCGGGGCGCTGGTTGCGCGGATCCCACTGGCCGAACTCGTCGCGCAGCGAGATGATGCGCTCCTTGGCGCGTGCCTTGTCCTCGTCGCGGCGGGCGCCGCCGAAGACGGCGTCGTGCTTCCCCGCGGCGATGGCGTCGAGCAGCGGCTGCGTCTGCAGCGTGTTGCGGGTGCCGTCCGGGCGCTCGGCGAGGCGGCCGTCGTCGATGTAGTCCTGCACGCGGGCGACCTCGAGGTCGATGCCGAGGCGCGCGACGGTCTCGTCGCGGAACGCGATGACCTCGGGGAAGTTGTGGCCGGTGTCGACGTGCAGCACCGGGAACGGCACGCGTCCGGGGGCGAACGCCTTGGTGGCCAGGTGCAGCACGACCACGGAGTCCTTGCCGCCGGAGAACAGCAGCACGGGGCGCTCGAACTCGGCGACGACCTCGCGGATGATGTGGATGGCCTCCGCCTCGAGCAGGTCGAGGGCGCTGAGGCCGCCCTCCCGCTTCGCGCGCTCCGGTGCCGGGGTCTGGGTGATGGTGGTCATAGGTGGAGTCCGCATTCGGTCTTGGCGAGTCCGGCCCAGCGACCGGACCGCGGGTCCTCGCCGGGGGCGACGGGCTTCGTGCACGGCGCGCAGCCGATGGACGGATACCCGTTCGCGATGAGGGGGTTCACCGGCACGGCGTGCTCGGTGGCGTAGTCGATGAGGTCGTCGAAGCTCCAGCTCGCGACCGGGTTCACCTTGACGAGTCCGTTGCGCTCGTCCCAGGCGATCAGGGGGGAGTTCGCCCTGGTCGGGGCCTCCTCGCGCCGGACGCCGGTGAACCACACCTCGTATTCCCCGAGGGATCGCTGCAGGGGCTCGACCTTGCGGAGCTGGCAGCACAGGCCCGGGTCGCGCTCGAAGAGGTTCCTGCCGTACTCGGCATCCTGCTCGCGCACGGTCTGGACGGGCTTCACGTCGACGATGTTGACGTCCAGCTCGCGCTCGACCTCGTTGCGGGTGAAGGTGGTCTCGGCGAAGTGGTAGCCGGTGTCGAGGAAGAGCACGTCGACCCCGGGGAGGCTCTGCGCGACGAGGTGCGGCAGCGCGGCATCCGCCATCGAGCACGCGACGGCTGCCTGCGAGACGGCGAAGTTCTCGGCGACCCAGGCGACGACCTCGGCGGGGGAGGCCTCGTCGGGCTGTCCGCTGCGCAGTTCGGCGGCGCCGCGCTCGGCGAGGGCCTTGAGCTCCTCGGTCGAGCGACGTGCCGGCCGTGCCGGACGGATGGTGACCGGCGTGCTCACTGCAGCGCCTCCTCGTCGGCGCGGTGCGCCCACTGCGCGAACGTCTCGGCGTCCTCGCGGTCGGCGAGGTAGCGGCGGATGACGCGCTCGGCGTAGTCGGCGATGCCGTCGGCGGGCACCTTCAGGCCGCGGACGGTGCGGCCGAGGCCGGCCTCCTCGCGGTCGACGCCGGCGAGGCCGCCGCCGAGGTGCACCTGGTAGCCGGGGACCTGCTCGCCGTCGATCTGCACGAGCTGGCCCTTCAGGCCGATGTCGGCGGTCTGGATGCGGGCACAGGAGTTCGGGCATCCGTTCACGTGCAGCGTGATCGGGCGGCCGATCTCGGGCTCGAGCGCGCCGAGGCGCTCCTCGAGCTGCTGGATGGCGTTGGCGGCGTTCGCCTTCGTCTCCACGATCGCGAGTTTGCAGAACTCGATGCCGGTGCAGGCGATGGTGCCGCGGCGGAACAGGCTCGGGCGGGCGGAGAGGCCGATCTCGTCGAGACCCTTCACGAGCGACTCGACCTCGCCCTCGGGGACGTCGAGCACGAGGAGCTTCTGGTACGGCGTGGTGCGGATGCGCTGCGAGCCGTGCGCCTCGGCGAGGTCGGCGAGGGCGGTCAGCGTGCTGCCGGAGACCCGGCCGACGAGCGCGGCGGCGCCCACGAAGAAGCGGCCGTCCTTCTGTGCGTGCACGCCGACGTGGTCGCCGAGGCTGGTGGGCTTCGGCGCGGCGGGGCCGTCGGGGAGCGGGGTCTCGAGGTACTCGGTCTCGAGCACCTGGCGGAACTTCTCCACGCCCCAGTCGGCGAGGAGGAACTTCAGGCGCGCCTTGTTGCGCAGGCGCCGGTAGCCGTAGTCGCGGAAGATCTGGGTGACGCCGTGCCACACCTCGGCGACCCGCTCGGGGGCGACGAAGGTGCCGAGGCGCTCGCCGAGGCGAGGGACCACCGAGAGCGCACCGCCGACCCACAGGTCGTAGCCGATGCCCAGCTCGGGGTGCTCGACGGCGACGAAGGCGCAGTCGTTGATCTCGTGCACGACGTCCTGGCTGGGGTGGCCGGTGATGGCCGTCTTGTACTTGCGGGGCAGGTTCGCGAGCGTAGGGTCGCCGATGAATCGGGCCGCGATCTCCTCGATCTGCGGGGTCGGGTCGATGATCTCGTCGGCGGCGATGCCGGCCACCGGGGATCCGAGGATGACGCGCGGCACGTCACCGCAGGCCTCGGTGGTGCTCAGGCCGACCTCTTCGAGGCGGCGCCAGATCTCCGGGACGTCCTCGACCTGGACCCAGTGCAGCTGCACGTTCTGACGGTCGGTGAGGTCGGCGGTGTCGCGGGCGAACTCGGTGGAGATCTCGCCGATCACGCGGAGCTGCTGCGTGGTGAGCTGGCCGCCGTCAATGCGGACCCGCAGCATGAAGTACTCGTCCTCGAGCTCGTGCGGCTCGAGCTGGGCGGTGCGGCCGCCGTCGATCCCGGGCTTGCGCTGCGTGTACAGACCCCACCAGCGGAAGCGCCCGTGCAGGTCGGTCGGGTCGATCGATGCGAAGCCGCCCTTGGCGTACTCGTTCTCGATGCGCTCGCGGACGTTCAGTCCGCCGTCGGCGAGCTTGAACTCCTCGTTGGCGTTCAGGGGCTCGTTGCCGTCGACGGCCCACTGGCCGTGCGGTTTCGTCGGCGTCCGGGTGGTGCGCGTGCGCGCGCCGCGGATCGGCGTCGGCTGCTGAATGGTCATGCCTGCTCCCTGGGTGGCTATCACTCAAGAGTGAGACGCCGCGTCCCATTCGAGAATCCGGGATGACATGTTGCGTCAGCGAACGTCACACAAGGTGATGTTCGGCTGAAGGTCTTGACAGGGCGGGGGAGTCAGGCTTCGATGCGCGCGGCGGCATCCCGGTAGCGCGCGACGACGAGATCGACGAGCGGCCGCGGCACCGGTCCGCCGTCGAGGAGCGGCAGCGTGAGCGCGCGACCCGGTGCCTGGCGCACGGCGAGGTCGAAGAAGAAGCCCCTGGCCAGCAGGTAGATCGACACCACGGCATCCGGATGCTCCGCGAGCGAGGTCGGCAGGTCCGGCTGGCGGGCGGCGAGGTAGGAGAGTTCGACGGGACGCCTCAGGCGCTCGGTGAGCAGGGCGGCCATGCCCTCGGCATCCGTCAGCGAGCGTGGATCGCGGGATCCGGCGACGGCGAGGATGACGGGAGCGTCCTGGTCGAGCTCGCCCAGGCGCTCGGCGAGCACCTCGGCGAGGAGCGGATCCGGGCCCATCGGATCGGCGACGACGGCATCCGCCCGCTTCGCCGCGATGCCGTGCAGGTCGTGGTGCACGTGGAAGCCGCTGGACAGCAGCAGCGGCACGATGACCACTGGTCCCTCGATCTCCGGCACCAGGTCGGCCGCGTCGGGCTGCTGCACGTCGACGAACGCCGCGCGCACCGGCACGTCGGGGAGGACGCGCTGCACCTCGTCGACGAGCGCGGCGATGGTGCGGGCGCCTTCGGCATCCGAGGTCCCGTGCGAGACGGCGAGCAGGGTGGGGCGTGACATGCGCTCAGCCTATGACGCGGGTGTGACGGGGGCGTTTCGCGGGTTCCCGACCTCCGGGTCGGTGAGGATGCGATGCAGGGTGCTGCGGCCCAGCGCGCTCATGCCCGGATTGGAGACGCGGTAGTACCAGACGAGACCCATCGCCTGCTGGAACGCCCAGGCCGCTCCGCGCAGCCACTCCGTCTCGCCGGAAGCGAGACCTTCGCGGACGACCGCTCGGGCCTCGGCATCGAGGAGGTGCCAGGCGGAGACGAGGTCGAGGGATGGATCGGCCGGGGCGAACCCGCCACCGTCGAGCACTCCGGCGAGGCGCTCGCCGGAGACGAGGAGATTGCCGGGCGTAAGGTCGCCGTGCGCCATCACGTCGGGGCCGGGCGCCGGGAGCATCCGGAAGCGAGCCCACAGTGCGCGCAGGTCGTCGACAGGCAGAAGCGCTGCGCTCTCCCGGAAGCAGGTCTCCATCCACGCGTCGGAGTCGCGCAGATCGCCGCCTCGTCCGCCGCCGTCGAAGGCGCGGCCGCGGGTGTCGGCGCCGCGGAGCGCGACGATGAGCTCGACGAGGTCGCGCGCGAACGTCGCGGAGTGCGCGAGACCGTCAGGGGTGGCGACGTCGCCCGGCACCCAGGTCTGGACGGACCAGGGAAGCGGATAGCCGGGGCCGGGCTCGCCGATCGCGACGGGCGCGGGAGTCGGCACCGGGCAGACGCCGACCAGCTCGTGCATGGCGGCGGCCTCACGCTCGAGAGCCGCGCGCAGCTCGTCGGGATCGGCGTCGGTCAGCGGCAGTCGGGCCGCGAGATCGTCGCCGATGCGGAAGATCGCGTTGACGGTGCCCTCGGAGGCGACCCTGCGGATCTCCTCGTGGCGCCATTCCGGATGCTGCGCGCCGATGAGCCGGCTCGCCGTGGCATGGTCGATGTCGAGTTCGCCGGCGTGCATCTTCATCGTGGAGAGGGTACCCGGTGCTGCGTCGTATCAGGTCTCCTGGCTGCGCGCGGGGGCGATGGCCGCGGCCACCGCTTCGGCGACCAGCCTGCTCGCTTCGGCGTCCAGGTGGATGCCGTCGGGGTGCGCCGTGACGCCCTGTTCCGTGACCGCGAAGACGTCGATGAGAGGCAGGCCGAGTCGCGCGGCGACGCGGCGCACGATCGGCGCGACCTCCTCGGCGACGATGCGCTCCGAGACGCCTCGGCGGTTGGGGAATGCGACGGGCGGCGTCAGGAGGTAGACGGCCGACCGGCCGCCGGCCCGGTAGCGGATGGCGAGATCGGCGAGTTCCGACTCATAGGCGTCTGCGTTCCAGTTGCCGCCCCGCGCATCGTTCGTCCCCAGCATGATGAGGACGATGTCGGCCCGTGCCCGGAGGGACGCCTCCGCGAAGCGGTTCGCGGCGTACGGCCAATCGCCGTCGCGCTGCAGCGTGCGTCGATTCAGCCCGTAGTTGAGCACCTGATACGAGTCGCCGAGCAGGCGGGCGAGCTGGGCTGGATAGGACCACCTGCGACGCCCCTTGAGGAGCACTCCCGCGCCGTAGGTGTTGCTGTCGCCGATCGCGGCGACGGTGATCTTGCCCGCTTCCGGGCGAGGGACCGGAGGATGCATCGTCCGGCGGGCGGCGTAGGCGATGCCGGAGGCGATGAGGAGTGCGACTGCGATGGCGATGAAGAACGGCATGAGGCTCCCGGTGTGTGTCCGTCTGGTCGATAATGGCAGTGTCTGCCAAGTGACAGTTACTGTCAAGAATTGCGCGGCAATGATCGCCTCGCCCAGTACATTGGTTCGATGGCATCCGGGCTGCGAGCTCTCAAGCGGGCGCGAACGCGAACGGCGATCGCCGACTCTGCGCTGCGTCTCTTCATCGAGCATGGATTCGGTGCCGTGACCGTCGCCGATGTCGCTGCTGCGGCGGGGGTCAGCGAGCGAACGGTCTTCCGCTACTTCGCCGACAAGGAGGACCTTCTCTTCGCCGAGGACGATGACTTTCGCGAGCTCCTCGCCCGTGAACTCGCGGCGAGAGATCTGAAGACGGCGCCGATCGCCGCCCTTCGTGGTGCGACGGTCGCCGTCGCCCTGACTGTCGAGGATCGTCGTGCGGAGCTGGTCGAGCGCTGGAAGCTGGTGGAATCCTCTTCGGCTCTGCAAGCGCGCGAGAGAGCGCGGCATCGGCGGTATGAGGCGACCATCTACTCCGCCGGCGTCACGGCCGGTCTCGCGGCGCAGACGGCGCGGCTGACGGCTCGATTCGGCATGATCGGATACGCCGAGTCGCTCCAGCGATGGCTGGAGGGTGAACCGGATGTCGATTTCCGCACGCACGTCGAGGCGACGTACGCGGAGATGCGCGAACTGATGGCGTGACGGCTGTGGGGGCCGCGGGGGCGCCTCGGATCAGCTGATCCGCGCGAGCCACTCGCCGAGCACCCGCCGGAACGCCTCCGGCTGCTCGACCCAGGGATAGTGCCCGCAGTCCTCGATCATCTCGACCTGGGCGCCGAGCGCGGCCGCGTAGTCGAGCACCGGGCGGACGCCGGTGAGCACGTCGCGGTCGCCGCCCACCACCAGGGCCGGCGGCATCTCCGCCGCGAGGATGCGCTGCGTCACGTCTTCGGGGATGTCCTGGAACCACGCCGCGTCCGACGCCAGACTCACCGCCCCGACTCGTGCGTGCTCCTGCTCGACGGTCGTCCAGTGGGCGTAGCTCGCGGGAGCCTGCCGCAGGAAGGTCTCACGGAACTCCTCCTCGGAGTCGCCGTCGCCGTCCTCCATCAGGGAGCGGATCGCCTCCGCGACGACCGGATCCTCCCTGTCGACCACCAGATCGTCGCCGTCATAGGCGCTGCCGGTCAGCCACATCGCGGGCGGCGTCACGAGAGCCATCGTGCGCACCCGCGCCGGGAATCGCGTCGCCGCCGCGAGAGCCAGGCGGGTGCCCGCCGAGTGCGCGACGAGGTCGGCGGCTTCGAGCCCGAGTGCGTCGATGACCGCGGCGACGTCCTCGGCATCCGTCCACCACCCGCGGGAGAGCCCGCCAGTGCGCGACGTGCCGCGGGGATGCAGCACGACCAGCGGCCGGGTCGAGCCGAGCCCGGCCAGATCGCCGAGATACTCCGGGCCGCGGCAGGCGCCGCCGGGAAGCACCACCGCCGGGTCCGCGTCATCCTCTCCGATCCAGGTGACGGCGACGGGCAGGTCTGAGGAGTCGATGCGCACGGGACCACATTCGCACAGCGGCGCGACGGCGCGCGCAGCATCCGAGGCCGCTGGCACGGGGATGACCCGCCTCGCTCAAAGTTGAGCCAATTCATATCAACTTTGGTTGACAGCATCCGACGCTCGGAGTACGGTTGAGTCATCGCGACTCAGGTTTTCCTGATCGCCGCAGATCTTCCCGATCAGACAAGACTTCTAACCCAAAGGAGAAACACATGGCACGTGCTGTTGGAATCGACCTCGGTACCACGAACTCCGTCGTCAGCGTCCTCGAGGGCGGTGAGCCGAAGGTCATCGCCAACGCGGAGGGCTTCCGCACGACCCCGTCCGTCGTCGCATTCACCAAGGACGGCGAGGTGCTCGTCGGCGAGACCGCCAAGCGCCAGGCCGTCACCAACGTCGACCGCACCATCTCGTCGGTCAAGCGCCACATGGGCACCGACTGGACCTTCGACGTCGACGGCAAGAAGTGGACGCCACAGGAGATCTCCGCGCGCATCCTCATGAAGCTCAAGCGCGACGCCGAGTCGTACCTCGGCGACACGGTGACGGATGCCGTCATCACCGTCCCCGCGTACTTCAACGACGCCGAGCGCCAGGCCACCAAGGAGGCCGGCGAGATCTCGGGCCTCAACGTCCTGCGCATCATCAACGAGCCCACCGCAGCCGCCCTGGCCTACGGCCTCGACAAGGGCAAGGAGGACGAGCTCATCCTCGTCTTCGACCTCGGTGGCGGAACCTTCGACGTCTCCCTCCTCGAGGTGGGCAAGGACGACGACTTCTCCACCATCCAGGTGCGCGCCACCGCCGGCGACAACCGCCTCGGCGGCGACGACTGGGACCAGCGCCTCGTCGACTACCTGATCAAGCAGTTCAAGGAGACCACCGGCGTCGACGTCTCGGGCGACAAGATCGCGCTGCAGCGCCTCAAGGAGGCCGCGGAGCAGGCGAAGAAGGAGCTCAGCTCCTCGACGAGCACCAGCATCAACCTGCCGTACCTGTCGCTGACGGAGTCCGGTCCGGTGTCGCTGAGCGAGACGATCACGCGCGCGAAGTTCGAGGACCTCACCAAGGATCTCCTCGACCGCACCAAGAAGCCCTTCGAGGATGTCATCCGCGAGGCCGGCATCAAGGTCGGCGACATCGCCCACGTCGTCCTGGTCGGCGGCTCCACCCGCATGCCCGCCGTCGCCGAGCTCGTCAAGCGCGAGACCGGCAAGGAGGCCAACAAGGGCGTGAACCCGGACGAGGTCGTCGCCGTCGGCGCCGCCCTGCAGGCCGGTGTCCTCAAGGGTGAGCGCAAGGACGTGCTGCTCATCGACGTCACCCCCCTCAGCCTCGGCATCGAGACCAAGGGCGGCATGATGACCAAGCTCATCGAGCGCAACACGGCCATCCCGACCAAGCGCAGCGAGACCTTCACCACGGCCGACGACAACCAGCCGTCCGTCGCGATCCAGGTCTTCCAGGGCGAGCGCGACTTCACCCGCGACAACAAGCCGCTCGGCACCTTCGAGCTGACCGGCATCGCCCCGGCCCCCCGCGGCATCCCGCAGATCGAGGTCACCTTCGACATCGACGCGAACGGCATCGTGCACGTGTCCGCCAAGGACAAGGGCACCGGCAAGGAGCAGTCGATGACCATCACGGGCGGCTCGTCCCTCTCCAAGGAGGACATCGACCGGATGGTGCGCGAGGCGGAGGAGCACGCCGCGGAGGACAAGAAGCGCCGTGAGGCCGCCGAGGTCCGCAACCAGGCCGAGACCCTCTCGTACTCGATCGACAAGCTGATCAAGGAGAACGAGGACAAGCTCCCGGCCGACGTCAAGGAGTCGGTCCAGGCCGACGTCGACGCCCTGAAGACGGCCCTGGCCGGCGAGGACGACGACGCCGTGAAGGCCGCGTTCGACAAGCTCAACGAGTCGCAGACGAAGCTGGGCGAGGCGATCTACGCGCAGTCCCAGGCGGATGCCGCGGCCGCTGCCGACGGCTCCGGCGAGGCTCCCGCGGGTGACGCCGCCTCCGAGGAGGATGTCATCGACGCAGAGGTCGTCGACGACGAGGACGAGAAGAAGTAACCATGACGGACAAGAACTTCGAAGAGAACGAGGTTCCGGAGGGGTCGGATGCTCAGGCATCCGGCCCCGCGCCGCAGAACCCGGACTCCGCTGAGGCCAGGGCGGCGGAGGGCTCCGACGACGAGCTCACCGTCGACGACATCCTGAACGCCGACCAGACCGCGGATGCCGCCGCAGGCGACCCGATCGAGGACGCCGAGAACGCGCTCCTGGTCGACCTGAAGCGCCTGACCGCCGAGTACGCGAACTACCGCCGTCGCACCGAGGAGCAGCGCGAGCGTGACGTCGAGCGTGCGAAGGGCGAGGCCGCCAAGGGCCTCATCCCCGTGCTCGACGACCTCGCCAGGGCCGAGCAGCACGGCGATCTCGTGGAGGGCAGCCCCTTCGCCGTGATCGCCGAGAAGGTGCGCGCGGTCGTGGAGCGGCTCGGGGTCGTCTCGTACGGCGAGCAGGGCGAGGAGTTCGACCCGCAGCGCCACGAGGCGATCTTCCAGCAGCCCACCCCGGGTGCCGAGAAGACCACGGTGCTCGAGGTCGTCGAGGTGGGCTACCGTCTCGGCGAGATCGAGCTACGTCCCGCGAAGGTCGTCGTCGCTGTTCCGGCCGAGTAGGCAGGTGATCGATGGCTAGCCAGGACTGGTTCGACAAGGACTTCTACAAGACCCTCGGGGTCACGAAGAACGTCAGCGACGCCGATCTCAAGAAGACGTACCGCAAGCTCGCCCGCAAGTACCACCCGGACTCCAACCCGGGGGATGCCGCGGCCGAGGCGAAGTTCAAGGAGATCAGCGAGGCCTACTCGGTGCTCTCCGACGCGGAGCAGCGCAAGGAGTACGACGAGATCCGCGCCATGGGCTCGGGCGCCCGCTTCACGGCGGGCGGCCCGGGTGCGGGCGGCTTCGAGGACGTGTTCAGCCGGTTCGGCCAGCAGGGGCGCGGACAGACCGCCGACTTCGAGGACATCTTCGCGATGTTCAACCAGGGGCAGGGCGGCTTCGGCTCCGGACGCTTCGGGCAGACCTCTGGCGGGTTCCGCGGCTTCGGAGGCCCGCAGCGCGGCGCCGACGTGACCGCGCGCACCACGATCGACTTCGCCACCGCCGTGCACGGCGAGACCATCACACTGCAGGGCGAGGACGGCAAGCCGTTCAAGGTGAAGATCCCCGCCGGCGTCGCCGACGGTCAGAAGATCAAGCTCCGCGGCCGCGGCCGGCCCTCGCCCGACGGCGGGGAGAACGGCGACATCGTGGTGCAGATCACGGTGCGGCCGCATCCGGTGTTCACCCGCGACGGACTCAACCTGCGCGTCGTGGTGCCGGTGACCTTCACGGAGGCCGCGCTCGGCGCGACCATCGAGGTTCCCACCCTCGGCGGGGACCCGGTGAAGCTCCGGGTCGCCCCCGGCACCCCGTCCGGCCGCGTGCTGCGGGTCAAGGGCCGCGGGGTCACCACGACGAAGGGCACCGGCGACCTGCTCGCCGAGCTCCAGATCGCGGTGCCGTCGCACCTCGACGAGGCCGCACGCGAGGCGCTGGAGAAGTTCCAGGCCCTCGAGCCGAACGAGAACCCGCGCGCCGACCTGATGGCGAAGGCGCGCCGATGACGACCGCGACACCGGGGCAGGAGGTGCAGGACCATGGCTGACAGGCGCATGGATGCCGACACCCCGGTGTTCGCGATCGCCGTCGCGGCGGAATTGGCGGGCATGCACCCGCAGACGCTGCGGCAGTACGACCGGATCGGGCTCGTCGTGCCCGGTCGCACCTCCGGCGGCTCCCGCCGCTATTCGACCCGCAACATCGAGCAGCTCCGCGAGGTCGCCCACCTCTCCTCGGAGGGCATGAGCCTCCCCGCGATCGCGCGGCTGCTCGACCTGGAGGACGAGAACCGCGCCCTGCGGCGCCGCATCACCGAGCTGGAGGGCGCGCTGCGCGCCGAGCGGGAGAACCGCCCCGGCGTCCGCGTCTTCGCCGCCGGGTCCTCCGGCGTCGTCCCGGTGCCGAGCGGCCGCCGCATCCGCCGCTCCACCGAGGTCGTGCTCTGGCACCCTGATCGAGGCTGAGCGCGCGATGGACTCCGGGGGGATGACACACGCGCCGCGCACGGCTCGGCCGCGACGCACCGCGGAGCAGACCCGGCGCCTGCTGATCGCCATCGCGATGGACCTCGTCCTCACCCGCGGCGTCACCAGCGGCGTCGCGCACATCCGCCTCCAGGAGGTGCTCCGGATCGCGGGCCTCACCACCGGCGCGGCGTACCGCATCTGGGCCGACCAGGAGGACTTCCAGCGCGAGCTCGCCGCCGCCGTCATCCGCTGCCGCATCGACGAGCCGACCGCGAGCACCCGTGAGGTGGTCTGCGGCGAAGGCTGGCCGGAGCACCTCGACGACGTCATCCGCCGAGGGGCGGAGCGCCACATGGCGACGTTCGCGCCCGAGAACCGCTCCGAGGTGTCGTCGCGGATCTTCCTCGCCGCGCTGGCGCTGCGGGCGACCGCGCAGGCCTCCGACCGGCTGATCGCCGCGAGCCGCGACCGCCACGAGCGGTCGATCGCCGAGTTCACCGCGTTCTATTCCGAGGCGATGCGCCGCTACGGGATGCGGCTGCGCGGGACCTACACGATGACCCAGTTCACGACCGCGATGGCGGCGCTGGGGGAGGGGTTCGCCCTGCAGGCGCTGGAGGGACTCGAGCACGAGACCGTGACCCGCAGCGCACCGGGCCGTGCCGACGAATCCTGGACCCTGTTCGGCGCCGCCGTGGCCGGGCTCGTTCGCGAGTTCTTCGTGCCGGCCGCGGAGGATCCGGCCGCGGAGGATCCGGACGCGGAAGCGCCGGCCGCGGAGTCTCCGCAGCCGGCGCCGTGACGCAGTCCGCGCGCCTCAGGACAGCTTCGTCTTGACGGACACGACCGCGTAGTAGGTGAGCGCGGTGGACTTGCAGGCTGCCCGGCGCGGATCCCAGCTGCCGTAGTAGTGCTCGCACTGCTGCAGCAGGTTGCTCTTGAAGCGGCTGTCGCAGGTGGAGCGCGTGACCGCGCGGTCCATGATGCACAGGTCGTGGCGCGCGCACGGTCCGCGGAAGTTCGCGTTCGTGCCCGGCGCGGAGAACTCGTCGGGCGACATCGTGCAGTAGTCGTGCAGCGTCCGCTGATAGGTGGCGTCGGGGTTGTACACGTAGCGATCCGGCACGCTCACATAGTCGGCCGCGGAGGCGGGAGCGACGCCGGCGGCGAGCACCATTCCGGTGGCGAGGGCGATGACGGCGAGGGACTTGGACAGGATCTTCACTGCTTCTCCTTCGAGGGGGGCGACGTCGTCCCGGTGGGGACGGCCACATCCTGTCCGTCGGGCCACGGCCAGGACCAGAGAAAACAATTACCTCCGCGCGGCGTCGGCGGCACGGCATCCGCCGGCCGCGCGATGCGCGGTATCGTTGCGACACGATGAGGATGACGCGGCGCACTCTGCTGGTCGGCGCCGGAGCCGGCGTCCTGGGGGTGCTGCTCGCCTCCTGCACCCCGGAGCCGGTGCCCACGCCCACGCCCACCTCGCCGTCGCCGAAGCCGACGCCGAGCGGTGACGGGCCCACGCCGAGCGCCTTCGCCCGCAGCGCCTGGACGACCGATCCGTTCTCCCGCGGAGCGGCGAGCTTCACGCCGGTCGGCACCCAGCCGAGCGCCCGGGAGGCCCTGGCCGCGCCGGTCGGGGACCGCCTGTTCATGGCCGGTGAGGCGACGGATGCCGACGCCCCCGGCACCCTGTCCGCGGCTCTGCGCTCCGGCCTCCGCGCCGCGGAGGAGCTTCTCGACGTCGCCGTCGAGGGCGAGCGGGTCGCGGTCGTCGGCGCCGGGCTCGCCGGGGCGGCAGCGGTCTCCCGCCTCCTGGCCGCCGGGCTCGAGGTGACCGTGTTCGAGGGACGCGACCGCGTCGGCGGCCGCGTCCGATCGGTGGTCGACGAGGAGTCCTGGCCGTTCCCCGCGCAGCTCGGCGGCTGGCTGGTGGGGGAGGACGGTGCGGAGATGGGCGAGCGGCTGGACGCGCTCGACATCCGCACCGCCACGCTCGAGACGCCCGCCTGGCGCTCGGCTGAGGGCGAGGTGGAACCGGTGCCGGATCAGCGGATCACGGATGCCGTCGCCGCCGCGCAGCTCCTCCCCGCCGACAGCTCGCTCGCCGACGCCCTCGCCGCGGCCGGCGCCGACATCGAGGAGCCGGGTCTCGCCGCCCTGCTGGCCGCGGTCTCCGCATCGACGGGGATCGCGCCGGACGAGGCGTCCTCCTGGTTCCCGCCCGCGCTTCCCGCCGCGTCTCCGACCGTGGCGCTCGGAGATCTCGGCTCCGTCTTCGACTCGCTGCTCGAGGGCGCGAGGATGAGCCTGTCGTCGCCGGTGTCCCGGGTGGCCCACGACGACCGCGGTGTGAGCCTGGGGATCGCGACGGGAGAATCGCTGTCCTTCGACCGCGTGGTCCTCACGGTGCCGCTCGGCGTGCTGCAGAGCGACGGGATCGAGTTCTCTCCGGCGCTGCCCTTCAGCCACCGAGGGGCCATCGCCGCTCTCGGCATGGGGCGCATCGAGACGATCTGGCTCCGCTTCGACGAGCCGCTCATCGAGACCGACGCCGCCCTCTGGCACGTCGTCGGCGGCGAGGCGCTGATCCGCACCTGGTACAGCCTCGCTCCTGCCACCGGCGAGAACGTGCTCGTCGGCATCGTCGGAGGAGCATCCGCCGCGGAGTTCGCCGATCTCGATGACGACGACGCGCTCGCCGCCGCTCTCTCCTCACTCGCCGTGTTCACGGCATCCGGCGGCTGAGACCGGTCATACCGGCAGCGGCACCTGACCGCGCGGGCGCACCCGGCTGATGATGACGAGCACCGTCGCGACCGCCGCGAAGATCGCGAGGGCGACACCGCTGGTGAGCAGGAACTCGGGCGGACCGGACACCTGGCGCGGGTCGAGGAAGTAGTACGGGTACCACCCGACAGACGGGCCGCGCCACATCGTCACCCCGCCCCAGCCGAGCGGGAAGGTCAGGGAGACGGGCACCACCCACCACGGGACTCCGCGGTGGCCGGGGGTGAGGATCCACGCGAGGGCGGTGCACGCGGGCAGCCAGAAGTGCAGCAGATGGTCGGACCAGGGCACGTCGACGCGGATGCCGCGCAGGCCGGCCTGCCACACGATCAGCGCGAAGGCGAGTCCTGCGGTGATCGTCCACGTCAGCACCAGGGCGAGGGCCACCGAGAACCAGCGCGGATCGGAGGGACGGTAGAACGCCAGTCCTGCGCCCAGCAGCAGGATGATCACGAGGGCGCAGTTCGACTGCACGGTCAGATAGGCGAGGAAGTTCTCGCCCGCGATCGTGCGCGAGCTCAGCCCCCAGAACAGGCGATGCACGAGGGCGGCCGTGCAGGCGGCCGCGCCGGCCAGGCGCAGTGCGCCGAAGACCGTCCGTGCCCTCACCGTCTTCGCGTCTCCTTCCGTCCTTCGCCGTTCCAGCGAGTCTACGGAGGCTTCCTGATCCGATCGGGTCGTCGGCGTCACGTACAGCCCGCGGAAATGTCGGCTTCCTAGCGTGGAGGCAGGGATCGCCCCTGCTCCGCGCCTGCGCGCGGTGTCCTGCCACGAAGGAACATCTCCGTCATGACGAACACCACCGCATCCACTCCGGCCGCCTCGTTCGGCCTCCTCATCCTCCGCATCGTCGTCGGCGCCGTCTTCGCCGCGCATGGCGCGCAGAAGATCTTCGAGTTCACCATCCCCGGCACGATCGGCAGCTTCAGCGACATGGGCGTGCCGCTCCCGGAGGTCGCCGCACCCGTCGTCGCCTTCGTCGAGCTCATCGGCGGCATCCTGCTGATCCTCGGCCTGTTCGCCCGACCCATCGGCGTCCTCCTCGCGGTCGACATGATCGTCGCGCTCATCGCCGTGCACCTTCCGGCAGGGCTGTGGGTCGGCGAGGGCGGCTACGAGTTCGTCGCCGTCCTCGGGGCCGCCGCGCTCGCGCTCGCCTTCACCGGCGCCGGGCGCCTCTCGCTCGACGGAGCCTTCCTGCGGGGCCGGGTCCCCGCCTGGATGAGCTGAGCCCGGAAGGACGAAGATCCCCGTCAGGACGGTTCCGGTGGAACCTCCTGACGGGGATCTCCCGCGAGCGGACGCGGCTCAGGCCGGCGCGAACTCCGCGTCGAGCGCGTCGATCTCCGCCTCGACCTCGGCGCGCAGCGTGTCGCGCTCAGCGGCGGGCAGCCACGAGGCGTCGACAGCGCGCAGCGCCATCGCCCGCAGCTGGGCATGAGTCGCGCCGATCTGCTCTGAGAGGATCGTGTACTCGTTCGTGAGCGTCGTCGGGAACATCCCCGGATCATCGGAGCAGGGGATCACCGACAGCCCGGCGTCGATCATGGCCCGGATGGACGCGCGCCGCCACGGGCGCCAGGAACGGCGGGATGTCGTGGACCCGACCGTGAACACGACTCCCTCATCGCGCACGCGTGCCACGACCTCCGGGTCCTCGACCACGTAGTAGCCGTGGTCGATGCGGTCGCAGCCGAGAAGGTCGAGGCAGGTGATCGTGTTCTGCGCGCTCGGCACATGCTCGGAGGAGTGCGCGGTGCGGCCGAGTCCCGCCTCGCCGGCGAGACGATACGCCTCGGCGAACCTCTCCGGAGGGCCGGCCGTCTCGAGATTGTCGAGCCCGATTCCGGCGACGTACTCATGCGGGTTGTCGACCACCTCGCGTACCTGCGCGAGCGCCGCCTCGCCGCTCTTCGAGCGGTCGATTCCCTTGATCATCCGTCCCGTCATCCCGAACTCGCGCTCGGCCATCCGGATGCCCTCCGCGTACGCCTCGACGCTTCCCGCGTACCCGAGCGAGGCGAGGTGCTCCGGCACGTCGTCGAAGAAGAGCTCGAGGTGACGCACGTTGCTCTGCCGATGTGCGTCCTCGAACGCCTCGTAGACGATGCGGGTGAGATCGTCGGCGGAGCGGAGCGCGTCGATCACCCACTTCGACGCCTGGAAGAGCGAGTACGACACCTCCGGCTCGTCGGCCGAGCGCTCCTGAGGCACGGGGATCACGGTGTTCCGGTAGAGCGCCGGATCCGGAGGCAGGGAGTTGATGTCGGCGAAGATGCGCTCGGGATCGTCCGGGAGGTCCAGCTTCTCGCGTCGCGCGAGCTCGGCGAACGTCGTCGCCCGGACGGCGCCGATCAGGTGGCAGTGCAGCTCCACCTTCGGCAGCCGTTCGATCCACCCTGCGGAGACTGCGCCTGCGGTCGGGCTCACTGGGCCGTGACCTCGCGGGCGAAGCGCTCGACCCACTCGTTGCGCGTGGGGATGAGCTCGGTCGGGTCGAGGGTCTCGAAGCCTGCGGCCACCGGGTCGACGGCGATGTCTCCGACGACGGCGGTGATCTCGGCCGGGATCTCGGCTCCGGGGTTGACCGGGAGGTCTCCGACGAGCGCGGCGGACGCCGTCTGCGCCTCGACGCCGAGGAGGTAGTCGATGAACTGGTGCGCGGCGTCGACGTTCGCAGCCCCGGTCGGGATCATCGCCCGGTTCGTCGCCATGTAGGCGCCGCTGGACGGGGCGACCCAGGCGATCGGCTCACCCGCCGCGACCAGGCTGGTCGCGAAGCCGTTGAGCGCGTCGGCCGCGACGATCTCACCCTGCGTGAGGAGGTTCGTGACCTCGGTCGACGAGCTGTAGAACTGCAGGATGTTCGGCGCCCAGTCACCCATCGTGGCGAACGCGGTGTCGGCGTCGTAGGGGCCGTCGCCATAGGTCGCCGCCACACCGCTGACGGCGAGCTGACCGGCGGTCACCGAGATGTTCGGCAGCGCGAGCTGACCAGCGTAGGCCTCGTTCCCGTAGAGATCCCAGCTGGAGGCCTCTTCGGCGGAGAGCTCGTCGGTGCGGTAGAGCGTGCCGTTGAGCTGGTAGCTGTAAGCGGGGCCGAAGTACGCGTCCTCGCGGGCGAAGTCGGCGATCTCGGCGAGAGCCGGAACGGCATCGGCGTCGACCTGTTGGAAGAGGTCGTCCTCCTGGCCGAGAGCCGCGTAGAAGTCGCTCATGAGCATCACGTCGACGCCCGGGTCGACGCCGCCGGCCAGCTGCAGCTGAGAGAGGCGGTCGGCGTTCGAGCCGGTCGCGATCTCGACCTCGATGCCGGTCGCCTCCGTGAACGGGTCGATGACCGCCTCCTGGAGCTGCTCCACGCCGAACGGGAAGGTGCTGACGACGAGCGTCTTCGGATCGCCGGCGCCCTCGGGGGCGTCGTCGGTGCCGGCGGTGCAGCCGGAGAGCGCGAGTACGCCGGCGGTGATGCCGGCTGCGAGCCCGAGCGGCCGGATGGGGAGGTGACGCGACATGGTGTCGTCCTTTCGGGAGGGGGGTCAGTCGGCGAGTGCGATCAGGCGTGACGCCGGGGCGGTGACGGTGACGGTGTCACCGGGGGATACGTGGGGGGCGCCGTCGGCACGGACGTCCGAGAGGAGCGTCGTGATGCCCGCCGCGTCGCTCGCGGAGACGGTGATGAGCAGGTCGACGCCACGGTAGGCGACATCGGTGACCGTGCCGGTGAGGGCGAGGCCGGCGGCATCCGGACGCTCGCCGGCGGTGACCGAGAGGTGCTCCGGCCGCACGGTCACCAGACCCTGCGGCGTGGTCACGAAGTTCTCGTAACCGAGGAAGTCGGCCACGAAGCGGTTCGCGGGGGATCCGAACACGTCGGAAGGCGCACCCTGCTGCATGATCCGCCCCGAGCGCATCAGCACCATCTCGTCGCTCATCTCGAGCGCTTCGTCCTGATCGTGGGTGACGAGCACGACGGTCAGGCCGGTCTCGTTCTGGATGCGCCGGATCTCGGCGCGCATCTGCACGCGCAGGCGGGCGTCGAGGTTCGACAGCGGCTCGTCCAGCAGCAGCAGCTTCGGTCGGATCGCGATCGCGCGGGCGAGGGCCACGCGCTGCTGCTGGCCGCCGGACAGTGCGCGGGGGCGGCGTGCGGCGAGGTGTCCGAGGCCGACGAGCTCCAGGCACTCGGCGACGCGGGCCGTGCGCTCCGCCTTCGACGTGCGCTGAAGTTTGAGACCGTAGGCCACGTTGTCGGCGACCGTCATGTGCGGGAAGAGGGCGTACGACTGGAAGACCATGCCGAGGCCGCGCTTCTCAGGCGGCAGGTCCGTGGCGTCCGCGCCGTCGATCAGGATCCGGCCCGAAGTGGGGCGGGTGTATCCCGCGAGCATCCGCAGCGAGGTGGTCTTGCCGCAGCCGGACGGGCCGAGCAGCGTCGTGAGCTTGCCTGCGGGGATGCTCAGGTCGATGTCGTCGACGGCGGTGAAGTCGCCGAAGACCTGACTGACGGAGACGAACTGGGCAGCGGCGTTCATCGGTTGATGCCTCCGAAGATCTTGGCGAAGCCCACTGTGCGCTCCGCGATGATGGCGATGACGACGGTCGCCGCGAGGATGAGGGTCGAGGTGGCGGCGATCATCGGGTCATAGCTCTGCTGCACGTAGTCGAGCATCGTGATCGGCAGGGTCTGGGTGGTGCGGCTCTGCAGCAGGAGCGAGAGCGGCACGTTGTTGAACGAGGTGATGAAGCTGAGCAGCGCGGCGGAGAAGATGCCGGGACGGAGCACGGGCAGCGTCACCGTCCAGAACGCGCGCCATGGCGAGGCGCCGAGTCCGCGCGCGGCCTCCTCCAGGCCGGCGTCGGCGCCCACGAGCGCCGCACCGGTCACCCGCACCGCGTACGGAAGCAGCAGTGCGGTGTGGCCGAGCAGGAGCACCGGGAAGTTGTCGATGCGGAAGGTGACGATGAGCTGCTGGAACAGAGCGAGGCCCACGACGAGCTCGGGCACGATCAGCGGGGAGAGGAACAGCCCCTCCACGATGCCCCTGCCGGGGAGTTTTCCGCGGTAGATGGCCAGCGTCGCGGGGACGCCGACGAGCAGCGCGAGCACCGTGGCGAGGATGGCGATCTCGGTGCTCGTCAGGAGAGAGCGTACGAACGGCGCGTAGCTGAGGGCCTCGCCGAACCACTGCAGCGAGAAGCCCTCCGGAGGGAACCTGAGCGTGCTTCCGCCGGTGAACGCGGTCGCCACGACGAAGAGGATCGGCACGATCATCACGATGTAGCCGGCGACGGCGAGCGCGGTCGCGATCGGGCGGCGGGTGTTCACGACGTCGCTCCCTTGCGTCCGACCGTCGTGGCGACCGCCGAGACGGCGAACACGAGCACGGTCATGATCAGTGCTGTCGCGGAAGCGCTCGCCCAGTCGATCGTGACGCTGGCGTACGAGAACAGCTGGGTCGAGAGCATCCGGTTTCCGGACCCGCCGAGCAGGTACGGCGTGGTGTACGCCGTCACCGAGCCCGCGAAGACCAGGGTCGACGCGACGACGATCCCAGGCAGGGACAGCGGGAGGACGACGTCCCAGAACGTGCGGATGCGGGAGGCTCCCAGTCCTCGTGCGGCATCGTCGAGGCCCGCATCGACCTGGGACACCGCGGAATAGCAGGTGATGATCGCGAGCGGCAGGAACAGCTGGGTGAGACCGAGGATGATCGCGAGCGGTGTGTAGAGGAGCTGCGGGGCCTTGTCGACGAGGCCGAGTCCGGTGAGCAGCTGGCCGATCGCACCGTTCGATCCGAGGACGACGAGCCAGCCGAAGGTGCGGACGACGTTGCTCAGCAGCAGCGGGAAGATCGCGAGGGCGAGGAAGACACCGGCCCAGCGCGAGGTCGAGCGGGCCAGCAGGTAGGCGGTCGGGAAGCCGAGGCACACGCAGATCGCGGTGACGACGAGTCCCAGCAGCAGCGTGCGGCCGATGATCGCCAGGTCGTAGGGGTCGGTGAGCATCTCGCCGAGACGCACGAAGATGTCGGATGTCGCGGTGCCGGGCGGGGCGAGGAGCATCGCGAGCGACGGAACCAGGAAGCCGATGAGCAGGAAGGCGAGCCCCGGCAGCAACAGGAGCGCTGGTGTGAGTCGGGTCCTCATCGCTGCCTCCAGATTCGTCAATGTAACCGGTTGCATGACACAGTACGCGTTGGAGGGAGTTTGCGCCAGACTTGGAGTAACATCTGTCCTGCGGGATCATGAAACCGGTTGTTCGAACAGCGCGGTCGAACCGGCAGGGGAGGGCGAATGGCGACGATCGCAGACGTCGCGATGCTCGCAGGGGTGTCGAAGGCCACCGCGTCCCGCGCGTTCTCCCGGGCCGAGATGGTGTCGCCTGCGACGGCTCAGCGCGTACGCGAGGCCGCCGAGAAGCTCGGCTTCGTCGCGAACAACGCCGCCCGCCAGCTCGCCGGCGGACGCACCGGCATCGTGGCGCTCGTCGTGCCGACTCTCGACAACAGCTTCTTCACGCCCATCATCGGCGGCGCCCAGGCGTGCGCCGACGCGGCGGGGCTGCAGCTCACGGTCGTCGTGCACAACCTCGCGCACAGCGGCGATCTCCTCGCGTTCGAGCGGCTTTCGCGACAGGTCGACGGCTTCATCATCGTGGCGCCGCTCGGCACCGACGACCTCGTCGAGGCGGTGGCCGGCCGCAAGCCCACGGTGCTCGTCGACCGCGAGACCGAAGGGGTCTCCTCGGTCGTGGCGGACACGGGGACGGCCTTCGGCGAGCTGGCCGCGCATTTCATCCGCAGCGGGTACCGGCGACTCGTCTACGCCGGAGGACCCGCCGGGTCCTGGCAGGATCGGCAGCGAGAGGCGGCAGTCCGGGCGGCGGCGGAGCGATCGGGCGTCGAGGTGGAGGTGGTCGGGCCGTATCCGCCCACTTTCGCCGCCGGGATCGGAGCCGCCGCCGAGATCCGATCGTTGAAGCCGGATGCGGTCATCCCCTACGCCACGGCGCTGGGTCTCGGCGCTCAGTACGCGTATCTCTCCGCGGGGGAGCAGCCGCCCGTGGTCAGCTCGGAGCGGGCCATCGTGCAGGCGCTCGGTCTGCGCGACGTTCCCGCGATCGACGTCGACGGGTCGGAGCTCGGCCGGATGGCGGCGCAGGCGCTCATCCGTGAGATCGAGTCGCCGGGCGCGGCACCGCAGCGCCGGCGGCTCCGGGTCCCGGTCGAGTGGGGCGCCTGAGCGAGGGAGCGGCACCGGGCGCGTGGATGCAAGGGATCCCGGGTCCTGAGCGAATCTGAATCGCTACAGTTGTCGCATGTCCAAAGCGAAGCGCGTGACGATCACAGACATCGCGCGGCTTGCGGGGGTCTCGCCGGGCGCGGTGTCGTTCGCGCTCAACGGGCGGCCAGGCGTCAGCGAGCAGACCCGGCAGCGCATCCTGGACATCGCCGCGCAGCACCAGTGGGAGCCGAGCTCGGCGGCGCGGGCCCTCGTCGGCGCCCGGGCCGGCGTCATCGGCTTCGCGGTGAACCGTCGCGCCGAGACCCTGGGCGCCGAGGCGTTCTTCACCGACCTCATCGCCGGCGCGCAGTCGGCCCTCGCGGCACGGCGGATCGGTATGCAGATGGTGCTCGTCTCCTCGATCGAGGAGGAGGTGGCCACCTACCGTCGCTGGAGCAGCGCCAACCAGGTCGACGGCGTGCTCGTGATCGACCCGCTCGAGGACGATCCGCGCCTGGCCGTGCTCGCCGACCTCGGGCTCCCCGCGGTCGTGATCGGCGGCCGGGCCTCCGAGCCGGGTCATCCGGCGACCATCTGGCTCGATGACAGCCAGGTCGCGCACGAGCTCTTCGGCTACCTGGGATCCCTCGGGCACCGCTCGATCGTCTACGTCGCCGGGCCCGCCGAGTTCCAGCACACCCGGCTGCGCACCGACGTGCTGGCCGGCCTCGCCGCCGGCGGCATCACCGGGGAGGTCATCGCGACGGACTACTCGCCGGCCTCGGCATCCGCCGCCACCCGGCGGCTGCTCGACCGCGAGGATCGCCCGTCGGCGATCGTCTTCGACAACGACGTCATGGCCATCGCCGGATTCCGGGTCGCGCAGGAGAGGGGCGTCGCCGTGCCCGGAGACCTCTCGATCGCCTCCTTCGACGACTCCGTCGTCGCGGGCCTGGTGCACCCGTCGCTCACCTGCATCACCCGCGACACCTTCGGCCTGGGAGCGGATGCCGCCGCCTTCCTGCTCGCCCAGATCGACGCGCCCGGCATCCTGGAGGACCGGAGGGGCGCCGCCCCGCGGCTCACCGTGCGGGAGAGCACGGCGGCCCCGCACTAGACGACGGTGTTCTGCGAGGAGTAGGGGGCGCCGGAGAGGGCGGGGCGGACCAGCTCGGTGATGCCGCGCGCCGCGAGGACCTCGGGCCTGTCCGCATCCGCCGAGGTGACGAAGGCGGGGTCTGCGCCGTCGGTGCAGGCGTCGACCCATGCCTGGAAGACGGAGCCGCCGGGGGCCATCGCGCTGCGGCTGACCGGCGTCTCCTGCTCGTCGACCTCGACCACGATGCCGAGGCTGCGGGCGGGCGGCTCCCGGCGCTCGCGCAGCTCGGGGATGATCTCTGCGAACCGGCGGCCGATCGGCTTCGCCGCGCCGTCCTGGTCGACGAGGCCGAGCGTGTACTCGAGCTCGGGGAAGTCGGCGAGGGCGCGGCTCACGTCGTGCGAGCACCACCAGGTCACGCCCCAGAGGTTCTCCGTGCGCGCGGCGGAGCGCACGGTCGCCTCGAGGAAGTCCGGCGTCTGCCCGGGGGCGAGGCAGTTCGACGGCGCGCCGACCTCCTGCAGCCAGATCGCCCGGCCCGGATCGGTGGCGAAGGCGCGCGCGAGCTCGATCATGTACTCGGCGTGCCGGTCGGATGCCACGGACCGGCCGCCGTACTTCTGCGCGGTGCCGTTGAAGATCCAGGAGTGCACGGTGGTGATGTCGCCGAGCCGGGAGGCGAGGGCGGGGGTGAAGCCGTGCCCGTCCATGTACCAGGCGGCGTCGTATTCGCTGTGCACGTGCTGCTGCGCGGGAGCGACGGCGTGCGCGGCGTCGAGGAGGGTGGTGATCCAGTGCGCGGCCTCGGCCTCGGTGACCGGCCACGGGGAGGGGTGGTTCGCGGCCGAGAACTGGTTCGTCTCGTTGCCGAGGGTGAATCCGAGGAAGTTGTCCGCGTCGCGGAGCCGCTCGCCGAGCCGGGTGACCAGTGCGACCTGGCCGCTGAGCGCGTCCGGGTGGGTGAACATGTTCTTGTCGTGCCAGGTGAACAGCCAGGACGGGATGAAGTCGAAGCTCGACAGGTGCCCCTGGATCACGTCGACGCTCGCGTCGAGCCCGAACTCGCGCGCCATGTCGACCACAGCCCGCACGTCCTCGACGGCCTCCTCGCGGATCAGCGTGCGGTTCGGCTGCAGCTGCGTCCACAGCGGGAGGATGCGCACGTGGTCGAGGCCGAGCTCGGCCAGGGCCTCGAAGTCGCGCCGCACCTCGTCGAGGTCGAGGGCCATCCAGGCGTGCATCCACTGCGAGCGCGGCGTGTAGTTCGCGCCGAACCGGAGCGGGGCGGTCGAGCGGGGCATCGCTGTCCTTTCGAGGGTGAAGCCGCGGGTCGAAACGGATCCGAGGGTGGACGCTCCGAGAGCCGGTGTGCCATGCTATGGTCACTATACCGTTTTAGTAGGGCTTGTGACAGCGACTCGAACGGAGCGCAGCAGCAGCCTGGACCACTTCGAAGGAGAACGTCCATGAAGTTCCGAATGACAGCAGCCGCGGGCATCGCGGCAGTGGCGTCCCTCGCCCTCGCCGGGTGCACCGGCGCCACGGGCGGCGGGGGAGCGGCCGGCCCGATCGACACGGACGGAGAGCTCAGCGGCACCATCCAGTTCCAGACCTGGTCTCTGAAGAACGAGAAGTTCACCCCCTATTTCGAGGACCTCATCGCCGAGTTCGAGGAGGAGCACCCGGACGTCATCGTCGACTGGATCGACCAGCCCGGCGACGGCTACCAGGACAAGATCCTCAGCCAGGCCAACTCCGACACGCTCCCGGACGTGCTCAATCTGCCGCCGGACATCGCCTTCCCCCTGGTTCAGGCCGGCAAGCTCATGGACCTCGCCGCGGCGGACCCGGAGCTCGAGGAGGGGTACAACGCCGGGGGCTGGGCGGCGTACAGCCAGTTCACGGGTGTCGAGGGCACCTACGGCCTGCCCTGGTACCTCGGCAGCGACCTCTCCTGGTGGAACCTCGAGAAGCTCGCGCCGTACGGCGTCACCAAGGCCGACCTGCCGGCCGAGACGTCCGACTGGCTCGAGCTCGCCAAGACCGTGGCCGCCGACTCCGGAGGCAGCGTCCAGCTCGTCTCCTCGATGCCGGGGCTGGACACCTTCGTCTCCGCGGGCATCGACATCATGGACGAAGACGGCGCCTTCATCTTCGACACCCCCGAGGCGGTGGAGATCGTGCAGCAGTACGCCGATGCCTACGCCGCCGGCGCGATGCCCGCCGAGGCGCTGACCGGCAGCTACGCCGGCAACGCCGAGATGTACCTGCAGGGCAAGGTCGCCTACACGACCGGCGGCTCCGGCTTCGCCGGAGACCTGCGCACCAAGGCGCCGACGCTGCTCGAGCAGACCACCGCCACGGCGCGCCCCGGCATCCCGCCGCTGTTCGTGCAGGGCCTGAACGTCTCCGCAGACACCGAGAACCCGTCGGCCGCGCTCGCCTTCGCCGAGTTCGTCACGAACGAGGAGAACCAGGTGGAGTTCGTGAAGCTCGCCGTCGGCTTCGCCCCCGGCACCGCCGAGGGCGCCGATGAGGTCGTCTCCTCGGTGTCCGCCGACCTCGACCCGGCGCAGGCCGAGGCGATGACCGTCATGTTCGACGCCCTCAGCACCGCCGAGGCCACGCCGTTCCAGTGGACCGGCGCGATGACGGACTACCTCAACCAGCAGATGGCGCTCGCGATCCGAGGCGATCTCGGCGCTGAGGAGGCGCTGGGCAAGATCGTCGAGTACGCGAACGACAACCGCATCGACCAGTAGCCGCGCAGCGCAGGCACCAGCACCCCGAGGAGGAGACTCGCATGAAATCGCACAGATGGTTCACCCCCTGGCTTCTCATCGGGCCCGCAGTCCTCTGGGTGCTGGTGTTCTCGCTGTGGCCGTTCCTCAACACGGTGATGCTCAGCTTCACCGATGCGCGGCCGCTGCGACCCGCGAACCCGGTCGGTTTCGCCCAGTACGAACGGCTCCTCACCGACGAGCAGTTCCAGTACGCGCTCATCACGTGCCTCATCTACGTCGTGGTGTGCGTGCCCCTGCTCACGATCCTCCCGCTGCTGCTGGCACTGCTGGTCGAGAAGAACATCCCCGGCATCGCCGTCTTCCGGACGACGTTCTACTTCCCGGTCATCGCCTCGGTCGTCGTCGTGGCGCTGATCTGGAGCTGGCTCTTCGACAGCAAGGGCGTGATCAACCAGGCACTCGAGTTCATGGGCATCGTCGATCAGCCGATCGCCTTCCTCGTCGACCGCTGGTGGCTGCTCGGCTGCGCCATCCTGCTCACGGTGTGGAAGGGCGTCGGGTACTACATGGTCGTGTACCTCGCCGCCCTGGGCAACGCGGGCAAGGAGCTGCACGAGGCCGCCATGCTGGACGGCGCGGGCAGCTTCCGCCGCTTCCTCAGCGTCACCATCCCCAGCGTGCGCGGGGCGATGCTCCTCATCTCGGTGCTCATCGCCGTCTCCGCGATGCGCGTGTTCACCGAGCTGGACATCCTGTCCAACGGCACGGGCGGCCCCGGCGGCTACGACATGTCCATCGTGATGCTGATCCGCCAGGTCGGCTCCGGCCTCAACGGCAACCTCGGCTACGCGGCCGCCATCAGCGTCGTGCTCTTCCTGCTGACGCTGATCCCGCTCACGGCGATCGCCCTGCTGAACCGGGAGAAGAAGGCGAAGGTTCCCGCATGACCCTCACCGCAGATCGCGAGACGACCGCCCCCGCCGCGCAGAGCCTGCCGCGCGAACGCCGCTGGCGGCGCAAGGGCTCCGGCGACTTCAGCAAGCCGACGCTCGCGTCGCTGATCCTCCGCTACGTGCTGCTGCTCTTCGTCCTCGTGCTCGTCATCGGCCCGTTCCTCTGGCAGCTCTCGACCTCCTTCAAGGGTCCGGCCGACGACCTGTACACGTTCCCGCCGAACCTCTTCCCGGTCGATCCGACGCTGGAGAACTACAGCAAGGTCACCGACATCGTCCCGGTGTACACCTACGCCTGGCACTCGCTGCTCGTCGCGGTCGGGTCCGTCATCACGAATGTGGTGCTGTCGGTGTTCGGCGGCTACGCGCTGGCATGCATGAGGTTCCGCGGCAAGATGATCGCGCTCGGCATCCTCGTGTCCACCATGCTGCTCCCCGGCGAGGTCACCATCACGAGCAACCTGCTCACGATCAACGCGCTCGGCCTGGCCAACACCCTGTGGGGCGTGTTCCTGCCGGGAGCGATCGCCGCGATGAACGTGCTGCTCATCGCCACCGCCTGCCGGATGATCCCGAAGGACGTGCTGGATGCGGCGACCGTCGACGGGGCCACGACCTGGCAGCGCATCCGCCACATCGTCTGGCCCAACGTGCGCGGCATGGCGAGCGTGGTCGCGATCTTCACCTTCATCGGCGCCTGGGACGACTACCTCTGGCCGCTCATGGTGCTGACGAACCCGAACAACTACACGCTCACGGTCGGAATGGCGTATCTCAACAGCAACTTCTCGCCCGATCCCCGGCTCATCGCGGCGGGCACCATGGTCGCCCTGATCCCGATCATCGTGCTGTTCTCGATCATGCAGCGCTTCTTCTTCCGCGGCGTCCAGGAGGGGGCGGTCAAGGGATGACCCTCCCCACCCTGCGGGCGGCGGACGGACCGGCGGATCCGCCGTCGTCCCGCCCTTCGTCCGGGGTGCTGGGCGGGCAGGTGCTCGCCTTCCGCTTCGACGCCTCCGAGGGTGTCCAGCGTCTCGCGATCCCCGGCGAGACCGACGTGGAGATCGCTCGGGACGCCCTGCTGCACTGGGCCTTCTACGCGGACGGCCCTGCTGCCACCCACGCGCCGCACTCGGCGCTCGCCGTGACGGTGGACGTCGTGTTCGACGACGGCTCGCGGCTCTCGGACGATGTCCGCGTGCGCGACCGCTACGGCTTCGCGGTCACCCCCGACACCCAGTTCGCGGCGGCCTGGTCGATGCCCGAGCAGTGGAACGCAGACAGCGTCTCGCTCGCCCCCTGGTCGGGGCGCCGCGGCACGGTCGAGGTCGTGCTCGGCGCCGTCGGACTGGCCGGAGAGGCATCCGGCTTCGTGGAGATCGCCTGGGGACGGATGCCGGAGGAGCCGGGCTCGCTCTCCGACCTCGTCGACACCCGCAGGGGCAGCCACTCGGGCGCGCGCTTCTCACGCGGGAACACGATCCCGATCGCCGCGGCCCCGCACGGGTTCTGCTTCCTGACCCCCGCGACCGACGCGTCGGATCCGCGCTGGCCGTACCGCTGGTCGGTGCACGACGACGCCGAGGGGCGCGCGCTCGAGGCGATCCAGTTCTCGCATCAGCCGAGTCCGTGGATCGGCGATCGCGGGGTGCTGCAGCTGATGCCGTTCCGGGGGGAGCCGACCTCCGACCGCGCCGCCCGTCGTCGCCGGATCGTTCCCGGCACGGAGCGGGCGCGCCCGTACGGATACCGTGCCGAGCTCCGCGGGGGCCTCGCCGTCGAGGCGACGCCGACGTCGCATGGCGGCGTCTTCCGTGTCCTGGCCGACGACCCCGCCGCGGCGATCGGCTTCGTGATCGACCAGGTCGACGACGGGGGCCGCCTGCGGATGCACGCCGGCGGCGCCTTCGACGGCTGGATTCCCGAGGGGAGTGCCGACTGGGGCAACCCGCCGCGGACCTACTTCGCCGGAGTGGTCCTGGGCGACGCCGCGACCGGGATGCTGACGGATGCCGGTCGTCCCTCCGTCGCCGGGTACGTCGGCGGGACCGGCGTCGTCGAGGTGCGCATCGCGCAGTCCTTCCTCTCGGTCGAGGAGGCGCGCCGCTCGCTCGAGGAGGAGCTGCCGGCGCACATCGGCTTCGACGAGATCCGCGAGAGATTGCGGGAGCGGTGGGATGCCCTGCTGGGCGCGGTGGAGGTCCCCCGTTCCGAGGACCAGCCGCATGCGATGCTCGCGCAGCGGGAGACCCGGGAACGGATCGCGAGCGCCCTCTACCGGCTGCATCTGTACCCGAACGACGCTTCCGAACGGGGTCGCTTCGCCGATCCGTTCGCCCCCGCCGGCCCGCATGGCGAGGAGACGACGGGCGCGCCCGTGCGCCGGGGCGGGCTCTTCGTGAACAACGGCTACTGGGACACCTACCGCACGGCCTGGGCCCTGCTGGGCCTGGTCGACCCGCGGGGGACGGAGCGGATGCTCGACGGCATCCTCGAGCAGTGGCGCCGTGGCGGCTGGATGGCGCGCTGGAGCGCTCCCGGCTACGTCGACTCCATGGTGGGCACCTCGAGCGACCAGATCCTCGCGGACGCCGAGCGCTGGGGCCTGGCGCTCGCCGACGCCGAGGCGCTGGAGAGCGCCTGGCGCAACGCCTGCGAGCCGAGCGCCGACCCGCGCCGCGGGCGCAAGGGCATCGGACGCGGCCGGTTCGCAGGATACGTGTCCTCCGCGGTACCGGAGGGGATGAGCTGGAGCCTGGAGAACGCGGTGTCGGATGCCGCGATCGGCCGTCTCGCGTCGAGGCTGGCCGCACGCGGCGGGCCCGAGGCCGCCCGGCACCGCGCATTCGCCAGGTACTTCGCCAATCGCTCGCGCTCCTACCGGTCGCTGTTCGATGACGGGCACGGGTTCTTCCGCGGACGCGACGAAGCAGGCCGCTTCGGCGACGAGCCGTTCGATCCGCGCGTATGGGGCGGCGACAACGTGGAGACCAACGCCTGGGGCATCTCGGTGAGCGCCGTGCACGACGGAGCAGGGCTCGCGGCCCTGCACGGCGGGCCGGCGGGGCTCCGCGCCCACCTCGATCGTCTGTTCGCCGAGCCGGAGACCGGAGACGAGGCCTTCGGCGGCTCGTACGGCACCGTGATCCACGAGCAGCGCGAGGCCCGGGCGCAGCGCTCCGGCATGTGCGCGATCTCGAACCAGCCCGCCCACCACATCCCGTGGATGCACGTGCACGGCGACGAGCCGTGGCGGGCCGGCGCCCTCGTGCACGGCCTCGCCGAGCGGCTGTTCGCCGGCGCGATGATCGGTCAGGGCTTCCCCGGCGATGAGGACAACGGGGAGATGAGCGGTTGGTGGCTGTGGGCGGCCCTCGGCCTGTACCCGCTGGAGCTCGCCTCCGGCGAGCTGCGCATCGGCTCCCCGCTGCTCGACGAGGTCACCGTGCGCCGCGGCGACGGCATCCGCCTGCGCATCCGCTCCGTGCGGGAGGAGGTGGACGCCCGCTTCCTCGTCGGGGCCAGGCTGAACGGCGCGCCGCTGGACCGGCCTGTGCTGCCCGTCGACGCCCTCCGCGGCGACACCGAGCTGGAGCTGGTCTTCACGAGCGACGCCGCGACCGCGGCCCGCAGCCCGCTGTGGTCCGTGCGGGAGACGCCCCTCGCATGGCATCCGGACCTCACGGCCGGCGGCGGCGCGCCCGCCGGAGCGGCCTTCGGCAGGCCGGAGCTCTTCGACGACCGCGGTGAGACCGCGGTCGCGCTCGCCGTGGGAGAGTCCGCAGGCTGGAAGTTCCGCGCGCCGACGAAGGTCACGGAGGTCTCCATGACGGCCGCTGCCGAGGCGCCCGCCGATGCGGTCGTCTGGGAGTCGAGCGACGACGGCGTACGGTGGGCCGCGGTTCCGACGACGCACTCCGAGGCCCTGCACGCGGACCGCACGACGCCGTTCGCCTTCACCCGTCCCGTCACCGCGCGGATGCTCCGCGTGCGCGCCGTGGCACCGCTCGCGCTGACACAGCTCGAGCTCTTCGACCTGGGCGGAGACCCCGCCCCGGACCTGCGATGACGCAGAGAGAGGTACGAGGTTCATGATCGATTCGAACGAGAAGCGTCACAGCCGACGCCGTGCACGATGGACGGCCTTCGCGGCGGCCTGCCTGGCCGTCGCGGGACTGGGGGTGCCGGCCACGGCATCCGCCCAGACTGCGCCCCCGAACCCGGATGACGACCCGAAGCGCGTCGTGTACGTCGAGGTCAACAGCAACGACATGGCGAACGTCGCCGACTACTCGCTCGAAGGCACCCAGCGTCCCGCCTTCGACATCGCGATCATCTTCGCGGCGAACATCAACTACGACACCGCCGCCCAGAGCGCGTACCTGCACCTGAACGAGCGGGTCACCGAGACGCTGCAGGATGCCGAGAACCAGATCCGTCCGCTGCAGGAGCGCGGCACGAAGGTGCTGCTGTCCGTCCTCGGCAACCACCAGGGGGCCGGCATCGCGAACTTCCCGACCAGGGAGGCCGCCGCGGCGTTCGCCGACGAGCTGGCCGCGGTCGTCGAGCAGTACGGCCTCGACGGCGTCGACTTCGACGACGAGTGGTCGAAGTACGGCGAGAACGGCACAGGACCGGCGAACGAGTACTCGTTCGTGTACCTCGTCGAGGAGCTCCGCGAACGACTCGGCGACGACAAGCTCCTCACCTTCTACAAGATCGGCGAGGCGGCGGAGGCCACCGAGTACGACGGCATCCGGGCCGGCGACCTGCTCGACTACGCCTGGAACCCCTGGTACGGCTACTGGTGGGTCCCGGAGACCGCGGGCATGGACGCTTCGCGGCTGGCCCCGGGAGCGATCAACCTCACCGCGACGAGCCAAGGCACTGCGGCGGCCTTCGCGCAGCGCACCGCCGACGAGGGCTACGGGGCGATCGTCACGTACAACCTCACCGCCGGCGACCACTCCGGGTACCTGTCGTCGATCACTGAGCCGCTCACGGGCCTGCGCACCGCCTACCGGGCGCCCTGGTACGACGTGGACGTCGACGCGACCGCGACCTGCGCGGGCGACGATGTGAAGCTCAAGGTCCGCGTGGCGAACGCCGGCGGAGTGTCCGTGGATGCCGAGGTCGTGTCGTCGCTGGGCAACCGAGTGCTCACCGGCATCGCCGCCGGCGAGGACGCGGTGGCCGTGCACCGGGCGAAGGGCGACGCGATCGCCGACGGCGCGGTGCGGGTGAGCCTCGGCGGCCCCGACGGCGCGAGCGCGATCGACGCCGTGTACACCGTGCCGGACTGCGGCTGACCTGGCGCTGTGCCAGAGCACGACATGCGGACGGCTGCGGGGGAGCGCTGGCTCGCGATCCCGCAGCCGTCCTCGTTCGCGCCCGCGGGCGGGAGATGGATGCCGTCGTCCGTACGGGTCTTCGCTGAGGAGCCGGCCCTCGAGGGTGAGGCGGTGCGGCTCGAGGAGGAGCTCGCCGCCCTCGGCATCCCTCGCGGCGATCGCGCGGTCGTCCGGCTGCGGCGCTCAGGCTCGTCTCCGGAGGCGTTCGCGATCGAGATCGGCGAGGACGTCGAGGTGAGGGCGGGGGATGCGGCGGGCAGCTTCCGGGCCACGCGGCAGCTGCTGCACAACCTCCGTGCGCAGGGTTTCGTGCCGTGCGGCCGGGTCGAATCGGCTCCCGCCGTCGCCGAGCGCGGGCTCCACCTCGACGCCGCGCGCAAGCACTTCCCGGCGGACTGGATCGTCGGGATGCTGCACGCCGCCGCCGACGTCGGCATCAACGTCTTCCAGTGGCACTTCTCCGAGAACGAGGGGTTCCGCCTGGCGTCCGAGACGTTCCCCGAGGTCGTCTCGGCCGACCACATCACCCGGGAGGAGGCCGGCCGGATCGTCGAGGTCGCGCACGACCTGCACGTCGACGTGGTCCCGTCGCTCGACATGCCGGGGCATCTTCGGCGGGTGCTGTCCGCGCATCCGGAGCTGAGGCTGCCACCGGGCGTCGACGCCGTCTCGGGAGGCGCCGTCGACACCGCGCACGCGCTCGACATCACGCGTGACGAGGCGATCGCCTTCGCGAGGGGGCTGATCGACGACATGGCGCCGGTCTTCCCGCACAGCACGAAGTGGAATCTCGGCGGAGACGAGTTCGTCGCGTTCGAGCGCATCGAGGACTACCCCGCGCTGACCGACGCGGCGCGGGCCCGATACGGCCCCGACGGCACCGGGTTCGATCTGCTCGCCGCGTTCGTGAACGAGATCGCGCGGCACCTGGGCGGCCGGGGTCTCCAGGCGCGGGCGTGGAACGACGGGATGCTGCGCGGTGCGGTCGTGCCGCTGGACCCGGAGGTGGTGCTGACGTGGTGGACCAACTGGCACGCCGCGATGCGGCCGGTGTCGGAGGCCCTGACGGCCGGACATCGACTCGTCAACCTGAACGACGATCTCCTCTACTACGTGCTGGGGGAGAACGCGGGCTACCGCTACCCGACCGCGGAGCGGATCTGGGCGGCGGACTGGCATCCGGGCCTGTTCCCCCGGCTCTGGGGCGAGGGCGGGCAGGCCACCGTGCGACAGGAGCTGGCGGCTCCCTATCCCGCTCCGCTGGTCGGATGCGCCTTCGCGATCTGGTCGGACCGGCCTGAGGCGCAGACGCCGGAGCAGGTCGCCGAGGGCATCCGTTCGCCGATGCGTGCGATGGTCGAGCGAGCCTGGAATGCCGGAACACTGCTGTCGCATCAGGAGTTCTGTGAGATCGACGCGCTGATCGGTGTCGCAACCGAAGTCGGGCGAGCGCGCCGGTAGCGTCGAGGGCGTCGCGATCACTAGGCTCGGGAGATCAGGGTCACTAGAGCGATTTAGTAAATTAGCCTGAGTAAATCCCCCGCCCGTCAAAAACGGAGACACGACCTCATGCATGACGACACCTCGCTCACCGTCGGCCGCGTCAAGCGCGTCCTCGACGAGCGCATCCGCCCGGCCATCCACTCGGCTTCGGTGCCGCTGACGGTCGAGGTGAACGAGCTCCCCGGCGAGCCGATCACGCCCGCCGAGGGACTCGCCCTCGAGTTCGCCCCCACCGCCGTGCCGAGCATGTGGGGGCCGGCCTGGTCGACGACCTGGTTCAAGCTCACCGGCCAGGTCCCGGCCGAGTGGGCCGGTCGCCGCGTCGAGGCCGTGATCGACCTCGGCTTCGACATCAACATGCCCGGGTTCCAGTGCGAGGCCCTCGTCTACCGCCCCGACCTCACCCCGGTGAAGAGCATCAACCCGCGCAACCAGTGGCTGCCGATCGCCGAGGTCGCACAGGGCGACGAGCCCGTGGAGCTGTACCTCGAGGCCGCGGCCAACCCGGTGCTGCTCGACTATCACCCCTTCCTGCCCACCCAGGAGGGCGACATCCGCACCTCCTCGCCCGAGCCGCTGTACCGCACCCGCCGGATCGACCTCGCGGTCTTCGAGCAGGAGGTGTTCGAGCTCTCCCTCGACCTCGATGTGCTCTTCGAGCTGCAGGCCGAGCTGCCGGCGACCTCGCCGCGGCGCATGCGCATCCTGCAGGCCATGGACGACGCCCTCGACGTGCTCGACCTGCAGCGCATCGCCGAGACGGCATCCGACGCCCGCGCCCGGCTCGCCGAGGTGCTCGCCGCGCCGGCCGAGGCCAGCGCCCACCGGATCTCGGCCATCGGCCACGCGCACATCGACTCCGCCTGGCTGTGGCCGGTGCGCGAGACGATCCGCAAGGTCGCCCGCACCACGTCCTCGATGACGACGCTCATCGAGGAGCAGCCGGACTTCCAGTACGGCATGTCCAGCGCCCAGCAGTATGCCTGGCTCAAGGAGCACCGTCCCGAGGTGTACGCGCGGGTGAAGGCGGCCGTGTCCGACGGGCGCTTCCTGCCGCTCGGCGGCATGTGGGTCGAGTCCGACACGGTGATGCCCTCCGGCGAATCCCTGGTGCGCCAGTTCCAGTACGGCCAGCGCTTCTTCGAGCGCGAGTTCGGCATCCGCTCGAGGGGCGTCTGGCTGCCCGACAGCTTCGGCTACTCACCCGCGCTGCCGCAGCTCATGCGCCGCGCCGGGTTCGAGTGGTTCTTCACGCAGAAGATCTCCTGGAACCAGCAGAACGTCTTCCCGCACCACACCTTCCTGTGGGAGGGCATCGACGGCTCGCAGATGTTCACGCACTTCCCGTCGATGGACACCTACAACTCGCAGCTGAGCGGCATGGAGGTGGCCAAGGCCTCCCGCCAGTTCAAGGAGAACCGGGTCACCTCGCGTTCGATCGCCCCGGTCGGCTGGGGCGACGGCGGCGGCGGCACCACCCGCGAGATGGCAGGCAAGGCCGCGCGCCTTGCCGATCTCGAGGGCAGCGCTCGGGTCGAGTGGGAGCATCCCGACTCCTTCTTCGAGAAGGCGCGCGCGGAGCTGCCGCATCCGGCGGTCTGGGTCGGCGAGCTCTACCTCGAGCTGCACCGCGGAACCCTCACCAGCCAGCACGCCACGAAGGCCCTGCACCGCTGGGCCGAGCACGCCCTGGTCGAGGCCGAGCTGTGGGCGGCGACGGATGCCGTGCGCACCGGCGCCGCGTACCCGCAGGCCGACCTCGACCGGCTGTGGCAGACCGTGCTGCTGCACGAGTTCCACGACATCCTCCCTGGCACCTCGATCGCCTGGGTGCACCGCGAGGCCGTCGAGGTGCTCTCGGGAGTGCTGGCGGATGCTCGCGGGCTCGCCGACGCCGCCCGCCGCTCGCTCGCGGGAGAGGGCGAGCGCGAGCTCGTGTTCGACCCCACCTCCGTCGGCGGCGGACGCGCGCTGGGCGCCGCTTTCGCAGAGGCGCCGACGACGGCATCCGTCTCCCTCGCCGAGGAGGCCGGGGGCCACCGCCTGGAGAACGATCTCGTGTCGGTGCTGATCTCGGCCGAGGGGCTGATCGTGTCGGCCGTCGACAAGGCCACCGGCCGCGAGGCCGTCGCGGCGGGGAAGGCGGCGAACCTCTTCCAGCTGCACCAGGACTTCCCGAACATGTGGGACGCCTGGGACATCGACCGGTACTACCGCAACCGCGTGGACGACCTCACGCAGGTCTCCGAGCTCTCGGCATCCGTCGTCGACGGGGTCGCGACCGTGACGGTGACCCGGGCGTTCTCGGAGTCGACCCTCGTGCAGACGATCACCCTCGCTCCGGATTCACGGACCGTCCTGCTGCGGAACGACATCGACTGGCACGAGACCGAGAAGCTGCTCAAGCTCGCCTTCCCGCTCGACGCGCAGGCCGCGCACACCGAGGCCGAGACGCAGTTCGGCTATCAGGCGCGCGTCACGCACACGAACACGAGCTGGGAGGCGGCGAAGTTCGAGACCTCGATGCACCGCTTCGTGCTGGTGCGCGAGCAGGACTTCGGTGTCGCCCTCGTGAACGACTCCATCTACGGCTACGACACCACGCGAGAGGTCGACGGCGACGCCGTGACGACGACCGTGCGGCTGTCGCTGCTGCGCGCGCCGCGCTTCCCCGACCCCGACACCGACCACGGCAGGCACGAGATCACCGTCGGTCTCGTGATCGGCGCGGATGCCGGCATCGCGACCGCCGAGGGCATCCGGCTGAACTCGCCGGCGACGCTCGTGCGCGGTGCGCGGGAGGTCGAGCCGCTGGTCTCGGTTGCGGGCGAGGGCATCGTGGTCTCGGGCGTGAAGCTCGCCGACGACGCCTCCGGAGACGTGATCGTGCGGGTGTACGAGTCGCTCGGCCGTCGCGCGACGGGGGCGCTGTCGGTCGGGTTCGAGCACCGGGAGGTGCGCGAGGTCTCTCTCATCGAGGACGAGCTGGAGTCGCCGCGCACCGGCGGCGAGCTGCGGCTGCGCCCGTTCGAGGTGCGGACGCTGCGCATCGTGCGCTGATCGCCGCCCCGGCGGGTGCGAGAAGTCGGAGTTTCCGCGCGACATGCGCGGCGCCGGGCACGTCGGGCGGCGTGTCCCTCCGGAACTCCGACTTCTCGCACGGCGACGCCCGCCCCTCGGCTCCGCCCCTCGGCTCCGCCTCCCGGGCGGCGGATGCTGCGCGTGCCGGTGGCGGGGCTGCGCGTGCGAGGTGCGGATGCCGTTCGTGCGTGTGGCGTTGCGAGGGCGCACGCGCGGGAGGACGATGGTGCGGTGGCGACCGTCGACGACGTGCGCGAGATCGCGCTGGCGCTGCCCGGGGTGACCGAGGTCATGGGCGGGCACACCGGCGCGGCCGCGTGGCGCCTGAAGGGCGGGCAGATCGCGTGGCTGCGCGGTCCGACCGGAGCCGACCTGCGCCAGCTCGCCGACGTCGGCCGGAGCTGGCCGTCGGGGGAGGTTCTGGGCGTGCGCGTCGGCTCGCTCGAGGAGAAGGAGGCCCTCCTTCTCGCGGAGCCGGATTGGCTGTTCACGATCCCGCACTTCGACGGCTACCCCGCGCTGCTCGTGCGCCTCGACGCGATCGACCGCGACCGGCTCGCCGAGGTGATCGCCGACGCATGGCTCCTGCGCGCACCCCGCACCGCCGCGAAGGCCTGGCTCGCGGAGCGCGGGCTGGAGTGATCCCCGCCCGGTGGACGAGGGCTTCCGTCCGCGGTCGTCGAGTGAGCGAGTCGAAACGCCTGTGCCCTGCCCCGCGGTCGTTGAGCGAGCGCGAGTCCACCGGTCGTTGAGCGAGCGGAGCGAGTCGAAACGCCCTTTCCGAGCACGACTCGAGATTCGGTCGAAAAGTTTCTCCGATCTGGGGAAACCGGCCTCACAATGTCGGTGGCCCCGTGTTCAATGGGAGGTATGAACAGCCCCGCCGACACCGTCGCTCAGGTCGCTTCCGACCTGCGCGAGCTGCTGTCCGGCGACACGGTCGCCGGGTTGTCGGATGCCGACCGCGCGGCGCTACTCGTCGGCCTCGGTGAGGTCTCCCGGCTGGCGGATGCCGGCATCGTGGAGGCGGTGGCGACGGCGGATGTGGAGTTCGGTCACCGATTCGGATGCCGCGGCATGAACGAACTCCTCCGCCGCGCCACCCTGGTCGATGCGCCGACGGCAGGGAGGATCATCCGCGCTGCGGACGCGGCGGCGCGGGAGGTGAGTCTGGTGTCGGGGGAGCGGATGCCGGCCCGCTGGCCCGCGATGCGCGAAGCACTGCTGGACGGTGCCGTCGGCGTGACCGGTCTGCTGGCGGCGGTGGGCCCGTTGGAGCGCGCGCGGGATCGGATCTCGCTCGAGGAGCGGTTGTGGGCGGACGCGAACCTCGCGGCGTTCGCGCGCGGTGAGAACCTCCCGGATGTGGACGCGGATGCGGATGCGGACACAGGGGCCGCGGTGGAGGCTGGGGCTGGCCAGGATGTCGATGCGGGCGAGGGGCGTCCGGATGCGGGTGTCGAGGACGATACGGCTGCAGGCACGGACGGCGATGCGCCCGGTCGGGGTCCGCGGGCATCCGCGGAGGACTTGAAGATGTTCGCGAGTGCTCTTGCGGTGGGGTTGGATCCGGATGGGGCAGAGCCCTCGGATCAGGAGGCGCAAGCGCGTCGCTGCTTCACGGTGGGCCGGTTGCGCAATGGGGTGCATCCGGTGCGCGGGAATCTGACTCCGGAGGTCGCTGCGGCGTGGCAGCTGATCGCCGACGCGTACAACAATCCGAAGGTCGGCGGCGCTCCCGCTCCTGGGGTGCGGTTCGAGCCCGCCGAGGATGAGTTCGACACTGACCCCGATGGCCCCGACCCCGATGGTGGTGAGGGGGAGGACAGGTTCAATATCGATCCGCGGAACCTGATCGATTCCCGCACGCCCGGGCAGAAGCGCCACGACGCTCTCGCCGCCGTGCTGGGGATCGCCGCGCGCCACGAGGAGATGCCGTCCCTGGGTGGTGCTGCGCCGACGCTGGTGGTGCATGTGGAAGCGAAGGACCTCGCCACCGGGACGGGCTGGGCGACGATCCCCGGCGCCGACACCCCCGTCTCGCTCGGCGTCGCCACGCACACGGCGTGTACGGGTGCGGTTCAGCGGGTGCTGTTCGACGAGGGCCGGATCATCGGGATCTCGACCACCGATCGGGTGTTCACGGTGCATCAGCGGCGGGCGATCGTCGCCCGCGATCGGGAGTGCCTGATCCCCGGCTGTCATGTCCCCGCGTCGTGGTGTGAGATCCATCACGTCCACGAGCACGCGAAGGGCGGTCCGACCCATACCGATAACGGGGTGCCGTTGTGCTGGTGGCATCACCGCTCCCTGGAGCATTCCGGGTGGGAGATCCGGATGAACGGCGGGGTCCCGCAGATCCGCGGTCCGGAGTGGTGGGACCCGCAACAGCGATGGCGCACCCCGAGACATTCCCTTCCCCTGAAGTCAGCGCGGCGGCCGGTGTTGCGTACCTGAACAGCATCTGCACTATCCGCGCGTACGTGTCGTGCTCCGGAAGGGGCGTTTCGTCTCGCTCCGCTCGCTCAACGAGCGGGTGGGCGCTCACTCAACGACCGAGCGACCGGATGGGTGCTCGGGTTCAGAGTGGAGCGATGGATGTCGTGGGGAAGCTGGCACCGGGTCTGGCGGGAGCACGCCGAAGGCGAGCGAGGGCATGTCTTCCTCACGACATCCATCGCGCAGCGCCCCACAAGCAACCGATGCCGCACCCCACAGGAAGCGCAGCGCCCACAGAACACGCCCCGCGCGCGAGCGACGGACGCCCCGGGCCCTAGTGTCGATCCCATGACCCCGCCCGCAGAGCTCGACCTCACCGATCTGCCGCGGTTCCTCGCCCGTCTCGGCGACCGGGACGCGGGTGCCGCGGCGCTGGCGCGTCAGCTGCTCGATCGCGGCTGGTCGGTGCAGAGCTTCTGGGGACCCGAGCAGATGGACGTGTGGTCCCTCACCGTCCGCCGCGAGGACCGGACGGTGCGATTCGGCATCGAGCGCGGCTACGTCGACCCCGTGATGGTGGCATCCGACGGCGACGGCGACGCCGAGCCCGCCTACCGGCTCCTGTCGCTGGCCATTCTCGGCTGGGCGCGTGCATCCGGCGTCGACCTGCCGTTCCCCGGCGTGAAGGACTTCCGCCCCGACCTCGGCGCGCACGGCCTCGAGGCGATCGATTGGCTCGCGGCCGGGAACGACCATGTCCTCGCGCGGATCGATGCGGCGTGGAAGGCGGACCGCGCCCGCCGCCACGAGCCGGCGGGCCGCGCGGGCGACGGCATCGTCGTCGACGCGAGGGCTCGCGGCATCCGTGCGATCGAAGAGGCGGCAGCGCCGCGCTGAGGCAGGAGTCGTTCAGTCTCCGACGAGGAACGGCCGCGCGGCCGCGAGGAACGCCCGCGGGTCGTCGGCCCACAGTCGGATGCTCTCGACCTCGTGCGACCCGCCGCGTGGCGCCAGTCCCGGCAGGGTGACGACGTGGGGGCGTTCCAGCTCGATGAGGATGTTCGTCTCGTCCTGCATCCGCTCGGCGTACTCGCCGTCCGTGACCCGTGGCTGCTTCGGCTCGTCGACGCGGCGGGAGATCTCGACGGAGGCGATGGCGTCCCAGGGCACGGGGACGTCGACCTCCAGGCCGTTGCGGACGCGGATGCCGTCGGGCCCGACCGTGTGGGGCCTCATGAGCATCGCGCAGAGCAGGCCGACCATCCAGGTGACTCCCCAGATCCCGAGGATGAGCATCGGGATGCGCACGGCCGGCCAGCGGTGCACGATGAGGTCGATGATCGGGATCTCGACCGTCGAGAGGCCGATGAAGATGAACAGCACGGTGAGGACGGGCCGGTGGTAGCCCAGGCCCGTGCCCCCGGTGGGGATCGCCGGACGTCGCGCGATGGCCCGGCCGATGCTGGAGTAGACGCGGATCTCGGCGTGCAGGGCGCGGCGGAGGAGGTCTCGGAGCCGGGCGCCGCGCGAGGGTGGGGCGATCGTCGTCGTCATCGTGCCTCCCCGGCCTGCGCCACGAGGGCGGCGAGGTGCTCGGCGATCGCCGCGACACCCCGCTCCACGGCGTCGCGATCCTCCGGCGCGACCGCCGAGAGCAGCGAGGCGCTCAGCTCCTGATGGTCCTGCTGCATCCGGGTCATCGTCGCGACCGCGTCCGGCGTGAGCTCGACGAGGACGGCGCGGCGATCCGTCGGGTGCGGGGTGCGGCGCACGTGCCCGGTCCCCTCGAGTGCGTCGACGAGTGCGGTGATGTTGCGCGGCGTGACACCGCAGAGGCCTGCCAGCGCCTGCTGAGTCGACGGGCCGGCGTGCTGCAGCGCCCACAGCACGTGCACCCGGGCGGGAGTCAGGCCGGTGCCCGCGAAGGCCCGATCCATGTCCTTCTGGAACAGGTCGCCGATCTGCAGCAGCCGGTCGAGAAGAAGGGGTTCCATAACCGTTACCTTACTACATGATTACATATATTCACGAAAGTGCGCGTCCGCTTCGCCGACGGCGCGGGGCCAGAAACGCACGTTCCGCGGGCTGAGAACGTGCACTTCTGACCCCGCGTCCGACCACGGCGGAAGCGCGAGCACGGGTTACGCTGACCGGGTGAGCAGCCCCGCGTCATCCGCCGATCGCTCCCTGTCCCCGAGCCTGCGCACCCTGCTGGCGCTCGCCGCGGCCGTCGTCGTGATCGCCGGCATCTCGCTCGCCCGCGAGATCGTCGGACCGCTCGCTCTCGCCGCGGTCATCGTCATCGTCTGCGAGCCGGCGCGCGCCCCGCTCGAGCGCCGCGGCTGGCCGCGCGGGCTGGGCACGACCGCCGTGATCGTGCTCGCCTACCTGATCCTCCTCGCGATGGGGGCGCTGCTCTGGTTCGCCGGCGTGCAGTTCACCGGCCTCGCCAGGGACTTCGCGTCGGACGGAGAGCTCGTCGGGCGGGTGAAGGACCTGATCGCCTGGCTGCAGTCCCTGGGGCTCGCGGAGGAGGGGGCGGACGCCCTCGCCTCCGCCCTCGACCCGGCGACGCTCCTCTCGATCGTCTCGCAGGTCAGCGGCGCGGTCCTCGCGGTGGCCACAGCCCTCTTCTTCGTCTTCGCGTACATCATCTTCATGACGGCGGATGCTGCCCGCTACCGCGAGGCTCCCGCGCTGTTCGGCGCCGTCCGCGGCCGGGTGCTCGGACGGATCGCGCACCTCAACAGCGGCATCCGCCGGTACTACGTCGTCAACGCGGCCTTCGGCGCCGTCGTCGCGATCGTCGACGGCCTGGCGCTGTGGTGGATGGGCGTGCCTGCGCCGCTGGTGTGGGCGATCCTCGCGTTCGTCACGAACTTCGTCCCGAACATCGGCTTCGTGCTCGGCCTCGTGCCTCCCGCGATCCTCGCGTTCGTCGTCGGAGACTGGCCGCTTCTGCTCGCGGTGATCGCCGTCTACAGCGTCGTGAACGTGGTGCTGCAGGTGCTCGTGCAGCCGAAGTTCGTCAGCGACGCGGTCGACCTCAGCCTCACCCTGAGCTTCTTCTCGGTGATCTTCTGGACCTTCGTGATCGGCCCGCTCGGCGCGATCCTGTCCATCCCGCTCACGCTCCTCGCGCGCACCCTCGTGCTCGAGCCGAACCCCGATGCGCTGTTCCTGCGCTGGGTGTCCGGCGACCGCACGGCCGTGCCGCCGCCTCCGGAGCCCGAGCCGCTGCCGATCCGCCGGCGCGGCCGTCGCCGGTGGCCGTGGAGCCGCCGCTGAGCCCGGCTCAGGCCGGATCGAGCCGCAGCACCTCGGGCGACTCTCCGCCGGTGAGCTCGTCGGCCACCCGGATGCTGCGCGCCAGGTCGTCGAGGGCGCCGCTCAGCGTGCCGAAGCGCTCGCGGTCGCTGCAGATCGCGGTCAGCGTGATGAGGTGCGTGCCGGTGTCCCAGGTGTAGGTGGTGAACGGGGGAGCGGTCGGCGACGGAGGCATCGCCACCACGAGCTTCTCGCCGGCGCCGAGCCAGCGGCTCCGGAACGTCTCCGTGTCGTCGTAGTCCATCGGCATGGATGCCCGGGCGATGCGCACATCCGGGGTGAGTGCCTGTGCTGTGGCCATCGCCACCACCAGCTCGGGCTCCGCCTTCCATGTCCAGGCGAGCACGCGGCCGTCGGCCTTCTTCATGAGGAGCGGCGCAGCCTGGCTCATCGCCCATGCGCCGAGCTTCGACCCCGGCCGCGGCGTCGCGCCCATCGCGGTGCTCGCCTGCCCCAGGAGCATCCGGATCGCCGCCTTGCGGTGCCGGCGTCCTTTCCAACCAAGGGAGTCGGTCACGGGGATCCAGCGCTGGGGGTCGGCCTCGGCTGTCAGTCGCATGCCCCCCACGGTACTGGCGGAGCCTGAGGGGATGCCGGTATGCCTGGGCGGTGCGATCAGGGCCCTCGGGTAGAGTGGCCAGCGCCCGAAAGGGCCTCCCGTGGCCGTTGTACCGTAAGGCAGCATGTCTTCTTCCTCCTCCGACCCGACGAGCGCACCCTCCGCCGAACCCGATAGGGCCGAGCCCGGCGGGGCCGGTGCGGAGCAGCGACCGCTGCGCATCCTGATCGGCTGCGACACCTTCGCGCCTGACATCAACGGCGCCGCGCGCTTCGCCGAGCGTCTCGCCGCCGGCCTCGTGCAGCGCGGCCACGACGTGCACGTCTCAGCCCCGAACCAGGCCTACCGCCGCACGCCGGCGCGCACCGAGGTCATCGAGGGCGAGCCGATGACCCTGCACCGCCTGCCGTCGGTGCGCTGGCTGCCGCACGATTGGATCCGCTTCGTGTGGCCGTGGCGCTCGAAGCACTACGCCCGCGAGGTCCTCGACCGTGTGCAGCCCGACGTGGTGCACATCCAGTCGCACATCATCATCGGCCGCGGTCTCGCCCGCATCGCGCACGAGCGGGGCATCCCGGTCATCGCGACGAACCACGTGATGGCCGAGAACATCCTCGACCACACCCTGCTGCCGAAGGTCGTCGCCGAGCCGATCCTGCGCGTCGCGTGGTCCGACGCCAAGCGCACGTTCGAGCGGACCCGCGCGATCACGACGCCCACTCGCCGCGCCGCGGACTTCCTCGAGCGCACCGTCGCCGTCGAGGGCGTCATCCCGGTGAGCTGCGGCATCGACCGGTCGCAGTACCAGCCGGTGATCGGCCCCCGCGAGAAGAACCGGATCATCTTCGTCGGCCGCCTCACCGCCGAGAAGCAGGTCGAGGTCATCCTCAAGGCGATGACCAGGCTCGACCCCGCGCTCGACGTCAGCTTCGACATCGTCGGCGGCGGTGACCAGCGCAAGCAGCTCGAGCACCTCAGCACGCAGCTCGGCCTCGGCGACCGCGTCACCTTCCACGGCCGCACCACCGACGAGGAGCTGCGCGCCCTGCTGTCCCGGGCCTCGGTGTTCACCATCGCCTCGATCGCGGAGCTGCAGTCCATCGCCACCATGGAGGCCATGGCCTCGGCGCTGCCGGTCGTCGCGGCGGATGCCGTCGCCCTGCCCCACCTCGTGCACGACGGCGAGAACGGCTACCTGTTCGAGCCGGGGAACGACGCCGAGCTCGCCGCGCGGCTGACGGACGTGCTCACCGCCGATCAGGCCGAGTACGAGCGGATGCAGCAGGCCTCGCTCGACGGCGTCGCGATCCACGACATCAACCGCACGCTCGACACCTTCGAGGCCCTGTACCGCGACGAGCCGCTGCCCGAGTGACGATGCACATCGTCTTCTTCGGCGATCAGCACCTCGGCTCGCTCGGCGGTGCGCAGGTCTCGATGCGGCTGCAGCGGGAGTTCCTGGAGCGCGCCGGCCACACGGTGACGGTGGTGGCGCCGAAGATGCACGGCCCCCGCGCGGCGGCTCCGGACCCGGCGTACATCGACCTCCCCTCGATGCCGATCACCGTCGACCGCGAGTACTCGATGAGCCTGCCGGGACGCGCGACGGACCGCTTCCTCGACCGCGCCCTGACCCGGCGCCCGCCGGTCGACCTCGTGCACGTGCAGGCCGACTTCTGGGGCGCCTTCATCGGCCACCGTTACGCGGCGCGCCACGGACTCCCCGTCGTGCACACGATGCACAACCGCGTCGACGTCGGCATCCAGGCGGTCACCCCGCTGCACCGGCCCGTGCTCGCCGTTCTCAACGCCTGGCGCCGTGGGGCCCTCCGCGGTGTCGCCGAGAGCGCTTCGGGCCACGACGGCTGGGCATTTCTGCGCGGCCTCGCCGCGGGGGCGGATGCCGTCACCGCGCCGTCGACGCACTTCGCGCGCCGGCTCGAGGAGCACGGCGTGTTCTCGCCGGTCGACGTCATCTGGAACGGCATCGACGACGACGTGCGCGCCGAGACGCTTGCCGGAGCCCCCGTGACGCGCGAGCCCGGCCGCCCGCGGTTCGTCTGGCTCGGACGGATGAGCCCGGAGAAGCGCCTGCTGCCCTTCCTCGAGGCGTTCGTCGCCTCCGGCGTGGACGCCGATCTCGAGATCATCGGCGGCGGCGGGCAGAAGGCCGCGGCCGAGAAGATCGTCGCGGGGCTCCCCGGGGTGCGCTTCGCCGGACGCCTCAGCTATCCGCAGACGCTCGCGCGGATCGCGGCGGCCGACGCCCTCGTGCAGACATCGATCGGCTTCGAGACGCAGGGCATGACGCCGTTCGAGGCGGCCACGCTCGGCACGCCCTCGGTCATCTGCGACCCCGACATCGCCGCAGAGCTCGGCGGCGGCCTGTGGGCCGTGCCCGGGGCCGAGGGCACCGAGGCGCAGCGCACGGCGGGGCTCATCGAGACGCTGCGGCGCGCGGCATCCGACATCGCGAACGGCACCGCCCCCGTCCCCTCCAAGGAGGTCGCCGAGGCGTTCCGGCAGTCCTCGCGCACCGCCGCGATGATCGAGGTCTACGAGCGGGTGCTCGCCGGCTGAGCGGTGCCGCCTTGCGGGGGGGGGGGGGGGGGAGATCAGAAGAAGCGGAAGAACAGCGACGACATCCAGGTGATGACCGTGCCGAGGATGCTCGAGCCGGCGATGCCGATCGCGATGCCGGCCAGCAGCGGAGATCCGGGGCGGCGGAGCGCCGTGATGCCGAGGATCAGGGCGACGACGGACCCGGCGACGCTGATGAGGCCCGTGGCGCCGCTGTACAGCTCGAGGAGCACTCCGTCGAAGTCGACGGCGCGGTAGGCGAACGGCAGCATCAGCGACATCAGCAGCGTCACCGTCATCGTGATCAGGGCGACGAGGAACGCGGCCCGGGCGAGTCCGTTCCCGGTGCCCGCCTGTCGCGGGGCCGGCGCGGCGGGATACGCCTGCGCCGACGGTGGGGAGCCGTACGGCTGCGCGATCGGCGGCTGCTGCGGCTCGGCAGGCGGGTACGCGGGGCCCGGCTGCGACGCGTACGGCGGGACGGGAGGCTGCGAAGGGTCGCTCATGCCGTCGAGCGTAACCGCATGCGCGGCACGACGGGGAGGTCAGAGGTGCCCATGCCGCGCGGTCTCAGCGGTATCCGTGCCCGATCTCTGCACGGTCGAGGGGCTCCCTGCCCGCGACGCGGCTCCAATCGGTCGGCACGGGACGGTAGCCGTCGCGGCGCACCTCGATGACGGTGGCGACGATCCCCCAGACGACGATGGCGATGAGTGCGATGACGAGTATCATGGCAGAAACACTACGTTCGACGTCTTACCGCCACGAGTGGCAGAAATGACTTAGTTCGTATGAAAACTGCCATGCTTCGACAATCTCAGCAAGCCAGACGAGGAGTGCACATGAAGACGGTGGCCTGCGTCATCCAGGACGGATTCGCCCCGTTCGAGTTCGGCGTCGCGTGCGAGGCCTTCGGGCTCGATCGCTCCGAGGACGGCATCCCGAACTTCGACTTCCGCGTGGTCGCACCCCGCCCCGGCGTCGTGCAGTCCAAGATGGGCTTCTCCCTCAACGTCGAGAACGATCTGTCCTTCGCGTACGAGGCCGACCTCGTGGTGTTCTGCCCGCTTCCGCGCGAACACTGGGGCAGCATCGACCCGCTGCTGCTGGACGTCGCCCGCGACGCGGTCGCCCGCGGCGCCTGGGTGATCAGCGTCTGCAGCGGCTCGTTCATCCTCGCCGCCGCCGGAGTGCTCGACGGTCGCAGGGCGACGACGCACTGGATGTACGCCCACCACCTGACCGCGATGTACCCGCAGATCGACGTCGACCCCGACGTGCTCTTCGTCCAGGACGGCCGCATCATCACCAGCGCCGGCACCGCGGCGGGGATCGACGCCTGCCTGCATCTGCTGCGCCAGGAGATCGGGGCGGAGCTGACCAACCGCATCGCCCGACGCATGGTCGTCCCGCCGCAGCGCGACGGCGGCCAGGCGCAGTTCATCGACCGGCCGATCCCCGTCGTCCCGAGCGACTCCCTCGCCCTGGTCGCCGACTGGGCGGTGGAGAACCTGCGCGAGGACCTCGGCGTCGACCAGCTCGCGGCCCGGGCGCTGATGTCGCCGCGGACGTTCGCACGCCGGTTCAAGGCCGAGTACGGCGCGACGCCGGCCGCCTGGCTCGCCCGCCAGCGCATCATCCATGCGCAGCGGATGCTGGAGCGCACCGACCTCCCCCTGGAGCAGATCGCCGACCAGTGCGGCTTCGGATCGGCCGCCGTGCTCAGGCAGAACTTCGCCCGCGTGCTGGGGCTCACGCCGACCGCCTACCGTGCCCGGTTCTCCTGCGCCGACGAGGACTGCGCGACCGAGGAGGACAGCGACGCCGCCTGAGCGCACCGCTGCCGGCCGGGTGCGGGCTCAGCCGCCGATGTAGCTCATCTCGATGCGGTTGCGCGCTGCGCGCAGCTCCGGGGTGAGGCTGGAGCGGATCTCGGAGTAGCGGTCGTCGCGAGCTCCCCAGAGGGAGGACAGCGCGGCCGCGAGCTGCTCGTCGTCGGCGCCTCCGCGCAGCAGCGCGCGCAGATCGTGCCCCTCGGTGGCGAACAGGCAGGTGAAGAGCTTCCCCTCGGTGGAGATGCGGGCGCGGTTGCAGGTGCCGCAGAACGCGTTCGTCACCGAGGAGATCACGCCGATCTCACCGGTGCCGTCGGCGTAGCGCCAGCGTGCGGCCGTCTCGCCTGGCGCCGCCGGCGCCGCGGGCTCCAGCGGATGCAGGGCGCTGATGCGCTCGACGATCTCCGCGGAGGGCACGACCTCGTCGAGGGACCACCCGTTCGAGGTGCCGACATCCATGTACTCGATGAAGCGCAGCGTGTACGGCGTGCCCTTGAACCGGGTCGCCATCGCCTCGATCTCGCCGTCGTTGAGGCCTCGCTTGACGACCATGTTCAGCTTGATGGGGGCGAGGCCGGCCTCGTGGGCGGCGTCGATGCCCTCGAGCACCCGCGCGACCGGGAAGCGCACGTCGTTCATGCGCTGGAAGAGCTCGTCGTCCAGGGAGTCGAGGGACACGGTCAGCCGGTCGAGCCCCGCATCCTTCAGGGACCGCGCCTTGACGGTGAGCGCCGAGCCGTTCGTGGTCAGTGCGATCTCCGGGCGGATGCCGTCGGCGCCCCGCAGTGCGGCGAGCCTGGCGATGAGGTCCTCGAGGCCGCGCCGGAGCAGCGGCTCCCCGCCGGTGAGGCGGATCTTGCGCACGCCATGGGCGACCGCGACCCGTGCGATCCGCTCGATCTCCTCGAAGCTCAGCAGTTCATCACGGTCGAGGAATGCATAGTCGCGGCCGAATACCGATCGCGGCATACAGTAGACGCAGCGGAAGTTGCAGCGGTCGGTGACCGAGATCCGGAGGTCGCGCAGGGGGCGGTCGAAGCGATCGGCGAGGCGGCCGGAGGAGGGCAGGCGGAGTGCCCCGGCGGTCCGGTCCGAGCCTGCGGCGGTCGGCGTGGACGCCATGCTCCCACCCCCTTTCGACGGGGCAACGGTACACCGTCGCACCGGAATCGGCACAGCCGGTAAGGTCACGTTTCCATACCACGATGTGGAAAACCAGTTCCGAAGATTGTGTGGACCTTTGCGGATGCGGCTGTTACAGTCGAACCCAGCTCGGGCCTCAACAGAGGTCGTCGGGCGGAAAAAGCACAACCTAGCGGTTCGACGTATATCTCGTGGAAGCGGCCCGATCCTGGCCCGACCCGATAAGCCGTATCACTGCGACGACAGCAAGGAAGCTTTCCGCATGAACCGTATCGACGTGCCCGCTGACGGGCCGCAGCCGACTCCCGTCGAGTATCTCGCCCGCGCCGTCGCCCTCGCAACGGACAACGTCCGCAACGCCGGCGGTCCGTTCGGGGCCATCGTCGTGTCCGCGGACGGACGCGTCTTCGAAGGCGTCAACCGCGTCACCGCGAACCTCGACCCCTCGGCGCACGCCGAGGTCACGGCCATCCGGAACGCCTGCCAGGGACTGGGGACGTTCGACCTCACAGGCGCGGTGCTCTACACGAGCTGCGAACCGTGCCCGATGTGCCTGGCGACATCGCTGTGGGCGCGGATCGACCGCGTGTACTTCGCCGCGAACCGCGACGACGCAGCGGATGCCGGATTCGACGACGCGGTCTTCTACCGCTACTTCGAAGGAGGCGAGGAGGACCGGGCGATCATGCCGGTCACCCAGGAGACGCTGCCTCCGGCGCAGCGCGTCGCCCCCTTCACCGAGTGGAGCACCACCGCCACTCGCATCGATTACTGACCCGACTGAACGTACTGGAGCCGAAGATGTCTTCATCCGTTTCCCTGCCCGAGGAGTCCGAGGGCGAAGCAGTCCGGCCGGCGGAGCATCCGCCGCTGCCCACCGGCGCGACCACCACCGTCGACGCCGAGCCCAGGAACGCGCTCGACCGCTTCTTCGAGATCACGCAGCGCGGCTCGACCGTCGCCCGTGAGATCCGCGGCGGCATCGTCACCTTCGTGACCATGGCCTACATCGTCATCCTCAACCCGCTGATCCTCGGCGGCGTCGCCGACGTCGCCGGCACCGAGCTCAACGGGGTGCAGATCGGCGCGGCCACCGGCCTCACCGCCGGCGTCATGACCATCCTGTTCGGCCTGGTCGCGCGGCTGCCGTTCGCCCTGGCCGCAGGCCTCGGCATCAACTCCTTCCTCGCCGTCTCCGTCGTCGGCCAGGTCACCTGGGCCGAGGCGATGGGCCTCGTGGTCATCAACGGCGTGCTCATCGTGCTCTTCGGAGCCACCGGCATCCGGACCGCCATCTTCAACGCCGTGCCGCAGCCGCTCAAGGCGGCGATCACCGTCGGCATCGGCCTCTTCATCGCCTTCATCGGCTTCGTGGACTCGGGCTTCGTCAACCGCACGCCGGGCGGCCCGCCCGTGCAGCTCGGCGACGGCGGCTCGATCACCTCGGTGCCGACCCTGATCTTCCTGCTCGGGCTCCTCATCATCGGCGTGCTCGTCGCGCGGAAGGTGCCCGGCGGCATCCTCATCGGCATCGTCGCCTCGACCGTGATCGCGATCGTCGCGCAGGCGTTCCTCAAGCTCGGCCCGAGCTTCGAGGACCCGAAAGGCTGGCACATGACGATCCCGGAGATCCCGACGTCCTTCGTCACGATCCCCGACTTCGGCCTGATCGGCCAGTTCGACCTGTTCGGCTCGTTCAGCCGCATCGGCGCCCTCGCCGCCACCATGCTCGTCTTCACCCTGGTGTTCTCGAACTTCTTCGACGCGATGGGCACCATGACCGGCCTCGCGAAGAACGCCGGGCTCGCCTACAAGGACGGCATGTTCCCGCGGCTGCGCTCGGCGTTCGTCGTCGAAGGCTTCGGCGCCGTCGCCGGCGGCATGACCTCGACCTCCTCGAACACGGTCTACGTCGACAGCGCCTCCGGCATCGGCGAGGGCGCCCGCACCGGACTCGCCTCGGTCGTCGTCGGCATCCTCTTCCTGCTCTCGATGTTCTTCACGCCGCTCACGCTCGTGGTGCCCATCGAGGTCGGCTCGGCGGCTCTCGTCGTCGTCGGCGCGATGATGATGGCGCAGATCAAGGAGATCAAGTTCTCCAACTTCGCCGTCGCGCTGCCCGCCTTCCTCACCATCGTCACGATGCCGCTGACCTATTCGATCGCCAACGGCATCGGCGTCGGCTTCATCGCCTGGACCCTGGTGAACGCGCTCTCCGGCCGGGCCCGCAAGGTGCACTGGCTGATGTGGATCGTGGCGGTCGGCTTCACGCTCTACTTCGTCCGCGGGCCCATCGAGCAGCTGCTCGCCGGGTAGCCGAAGAATCCCTCCCCTCCGCCGCCGCACAGGCATAGACTCACTTCACTCGGGAGACCTCCATGAACGACATCGCCGTCAACGTCAACGGTCAGCGCCGGCCCCTCGCGGGCACCGCCGCCCATGCGACAGCGCTCGACTGGCTGCGGGACGTCGGTCTCTCCGGCAGCAAGGAAGGCTGCGCGGAGGGGGAGTGCGGCGCGTGCGCCATGCTCCTCGCGACGCCGACGCCGGACGGCGGCACCGCCTGGACCCCGGTGAACGCCTGCCTCGTCCCGGTCTATGCGCTGAACGGACAGGAGATCGTCACCGCGGAGGGGCTCGGCAGCCCCGAGGCCCTGCACCCGGTGCAGGAGAAGCTGGCAGAGGCCGGCGGGTCGCAGTGCGGATACTGCACCCCGGGCTTCGCCTGCAGCATGGCCGGCGAGTTCTATCGCGAGGACCGGAAGGCCCCGGCGGGCGACGGCGAGGACTGCCCTGTCCACGATGCCGAGCACGGCCCGAACGGGTTCGACCTGCACGCCCTCAGCGGCAACCTCTGCCGCTGCACCGGCTACCGGCCGATCCGCGACGCCGCCTACACGCTCGGCGAGTCGGCGGCCGACGACCCGCTGCAGCAGCGCCTCGCGGAGCCCGCGCCGGTGCCGGTGCCGACGGATGCCGAGGTCGGCGGGGCCCGATTCCTCCGCCCGGCGACCCTCGACGAGACGCTGCGCCTGCTGCGCGACGAGCCGGAGGCCCTGCTCGTCGCGGGTTCCACCGACTGGGGCGTCGAGGTGAACATCCGCGGTCGCCGGGCTCCGCTCGTCGTCGCGATCGAGCAGCTCGAGGAGCTGCGCACCCTGCGCGTCTCGGATCAGGAGATCGAGATCGGCGCGGCCCTCTCGCTGTCCGAGGTGGAGAAGCGCCTCGACGGCACGGTGCCGCTGCTCGCCCAGCTGTTCCCGCAGTTCGCGTCCCGGCTGATCCGCAACCGCGGCACCTTCGGCGGCAACCTCGGCACCGGCTCTCCGATCGGCGACACCCCGCCCGCCCTGCTCGCGCTCGGCGCGAAGCTCGTGCTGGCCTCGGCGCCGGCATCCGGCAGCGGTCTCGTCGAGCGCGAGGTCGACCTGGCCGAGTACTTCACCGGCTACCGGCAGACCGTGCGCCGACCCGAGGAGCTCATCCGCGCCATCCGCATCCCGCTGCCGCTGGCGAAGGTGACCGCCTTCCACAAGATCGCGAAGCGCCGCTTCGACGACATCTCCAGCGTCGCTGTGGCGTTCGCCCTCGACATCGAGGGCGGCGTCGTGACCGCGGCGAAGATCGGCCTCGGCGGCGTCGCCGCCACACCTTTGAGGGCCTCCGCGACCGAGGAGGCCCTCGTCGGCAGGCCCTGGGACATCGCGACAGTGCGCGCCGCGTCCGAGATCCTCGGGTCCGAGGGCACCCCGATGTCCGACCACCGGGCGAGCGCCGGCTACCGCGCGCTCATGCTCAACACCGCACTGCTGAAGCTGTACAGCTCGACACTCGCGCCTGATCACAAGAGCAGCATCGACTCGAAGGAGGTGCCGGCATGAGCGCTCTCGCCGATCGTCCGGCCGACCCCGTGGTGGGCACCCGCGCCGCGCACGAGAGCGCGGCCCTGCACGTCACCGGCGCCGCGATGTACACCGACGACGTCGCCGCGCACACGGCCGGCGTGCTCACCGCCTGGCCGGTGCAGTCCACGAACGCCCACGCGAAGGTGACGGTCGACGTCTCCGGCGCGTACGACGTCCCGGGCGTCGTCCGGGTGCTCACCGCCGAGGACGTGCCGGGCGTGAACGATGCCGGCATCAAGCACGACGAGCCGCTGTTCCCCAGCGAGGCCATGTTCTACGGGCACGCCCTGGTGTGGGTGCTCGGCGAGACGCAGGAGGCCGCACGCCTGGGCGCCGAGCGGGTGAAGGTCGAGTACGAGCCGCTGCCCTCGCTGATCACCGTGCACGACGCCATCGAGGCGGGCTCGTTCCAGGGGATCGCGCGAACGGTGCAGCGCGGCGACGCGGCATCGGCCCTCGCCTCCGCCGCCCACGTCTTCGAGGGGGTCACCGAGTTCGGCGGCCAGGAGCACTTCTATCTGGAGACGCACGCCTCCTTCGCCCAGCGCGACACCGAGGGCGGCTACTTCGTGCAGTGCTCGACGCAGCATCCGTCCGAGACGCAGGAGATCGTCGCGCACGTGCTCGGCATCAGCTCCAGCGAGGTCACGGTGCAGTGCCTGCGCATGGGCGGCGGCTTCGGCGGCAAGGAGATGCAGCCGCACGGCTTCGCCGCGATCGCAGCGCTCGGCGCCAAGCTCACCGGCCGGCCGGTGCGCCTGCGACTCAACCGCACGCAGGACATCACGATGACCGGCAAGCGGCATCCGTTCCACATCTCATGGAAGGTCGGCCTGGACGCCGACGGGATGCTGCAGGGCCTGGACGCCGTGCTCACCTGCGACGGTGGCTGGAGCCTCGACCTCTCCGAGCCGGTGCTCGGCCGGGCGCTCTGCCACCTCGACAACGCCTACTGGATCCCGAACGTGCACGCGCACGGCCGCATCGCGAAGACGAACAAGACCTCGAACACCGCCTATCGCGGCTTCGGCGGCCCGCAGGGCGTCTTCCTCATCGAGGACATCCTCGGCCGGGTGGCCCCGGCGCTGGGCATCGACCCGATCGAGCTGCGGCAGCGGAACTTCTACCGGCCCGGTCAGAGCACGCCGTACGGACAGCTCGTGAAGGACGCCGAGCGGATGGACACCATCTGGGGTCAGCTCCGCGAGGAGGCCGACGTCGACGCGCGCCGTGCGGAGATCGCCGAGTTCAATGCGCGGAGCCTGCACCTGAAGCGTGCGATCGCGATGACGCCGATCAAGTTCGGCATCTCCTTCAACTTCGCGGCCTTCAACCAGGCCGGCGCGCTCGTGCACGTCTACAAGGACGGCTCGGTGCTGATCAACCACGGCGGCACCGAGATGGGCCAGGGACTGCACACGAAGATGCTGCAGGTGGCCGCGACCGCGCTCGGACTCGAGCTGCACCAGGTGCGCCTCGCGCCGACGCGCACCGACAAGGTGCCCAACACCTCGGCGACCGCGGCCTCCTCGGGCAGCGACCTCAACGGCGGCGCGGTGAAGAACGCATGCGAGCAGATCCGCGAGCGTCTCGCCAAGGTGGCGGGCCGGCTGCTGAACGTCGACGAGCGCGACGTGGTGTTCTCCGGCGGGTTCGTCACGGGCCTCGGCAACCGCGAGCAGCGGCTGAGCTTCGCCGAGGTCGTGAATGCGGCCTACCTGCAGCGCGTGCAGCTGTTCGCCGCCGGCTACTACCGGACCGAGGGGCTGCACTGGAACCCCGACATCATGCAGGGGTCGCCGTTCAAGTACTTCTCCTACGGCAGCGCCGCCACCGAGGTCGAGGTCGACGAGTTCACCGGTGCGTACACGGTGCGCCGCGTGGACATCATCCACGACGTGGGCGACTCGCTCTCGCCGATGCTCGACATCGGGCAGATCGAGGGCGCGTACGTGCAGGGCGTCGGCTGGCTGACGCTCGAGGAGCTGCGCTGGGACGAGACCGACGGCCCCAACCGCGGCCGCCTGCAGACCCAGTCGGCGTCGACGTACAAGCTGCCGAGCTTCTCGGAGATGCCCTCGGAGTTCCACGTCCGCCTGTTCGAGAACGCCCGCGAGGACGGCGCCGTCTACGGTTCGAAGGCCGTCGGTGAGCCGCCGTTCATGCTCGCGTTCAGCGCCCGCGAGGCGATCCGCCAGGCCGTGGCCGAGTTCGGGCCCGCGGGGCACATGGTCGAGCTCGCGTCGCCGGCGACGCCCGAGGCGGTCTTCTGGGCCGTGCGCGCCGCGCAGCAGGCGGCGGATGCCGAGGGCTCGGCTGCGTCATCGCACGAGCTCGTCGGCGCCGACAGCGTCGGCTGAACCGGCGCAGTCCGAGAGGCACGGTCATGGACTGGCTCGACGCCCTGCAGGACCTGCGCGCGGCGCGCACCCCCGCAGTGGTGGTGACGCTCGCGCTGGTTCGCGGGCACGCTCCGCGCAACGGCGGCGCGAAGATGGTTGTCGCCCCGGACACGGTGTTCGGAACCGTCGGGGGAGGGAACCTCGAGGCGACCGCCGTCGAGCGCGCGCGGGCGATGCTCGCCGAGGGCGCGGCGGAACCGGAGCTGCTGACCCTGACGCTCAGCGACAAGGCGGTGACGGAGTACGGGGTGCAGTGCTGCGGAGGAGAGGTCACGATGATGCTGGAGCCCATGCGAGTGACCCCGGGCATCGCCGTGTTCGGCATCGGTCACGTCGGACTGGAGCTCGCGCGCATCCTCGCCCGGCACGAGGTCGACCTGCACCTCATCGACTCGCGGCCGGAGATGCTGACCGCCGAGCGGATCGGGGTTCCGGGACGGTCCGGCGTCTTCGCCGACGCCGTGGCGCGGATGCACATCACGCATGCGCCGGTGCCGGAGGCGGCCCTGGCGGGGCTGCCCGCCGGATCGCACGTGCTGGTGATGACCCACGACCACGTCGAGGATCTCGCGATCGTCGACATGTCGCTGCGCACCCCGGGGCTGGCCTCGATCGGGCTCATCGGCTCGGCGTCGAAGTGGGCGCGCTTCCGCAAGAAGCTCGGCGAGCTCGGTCACGGGGAGGACGCCCTGGCGCGGGTGACCACGCCGATCGGCATCCCCGAGGTCGCGGGCAAGCAGCCGGCCGTGATCGCCGTCAGCGTCGCCGCCCGGCTGCTGCAGCTCATCGACGAGGCCGCGGTGGTGGAGTCGGCGCCTGCGGCGCCTGCTCAGGAGTGAGGCCAGGGGCCGCCGCGTGCGCGGGCGTTCCCTGCGCCCGTCGCGGGCTCGACGTCAGGAGGCCTTGGGGAAGAGGATGCGCATCGCGCGGAGGTAGCTGTTGCCGCGCTCGCCGCCGGCGGGGATGTAGAAATCGGGATCGATGTTGACGATCGGCTGCTCGCGGACCGTGCGGTTCGCAGCGGGGGCCTTGGTCGTCTCATGGCGGTTCATGACGGTCACCTCTCTCCTCGGACGTTCAGTCGTTCTAGATTCCATAATCCGGAACTAATGTTTTGAACTATGGAAAGAGTACGTCGAAGTCGGGCGCGCCGTCAAGGGTTTCGCTGTAGAGGGCCGGAATCAGTCGGCCCAGTGCGCCGGTGCAGGCAGGGCGTGATAGTCGACGTCGACTCCCGTCGCGGTCACGGCGGCGGTGCAGTACAGCAATGATTGGGTGGGGTAGCCGTGGGGGCGGTTGTCGCGGATGATCGCCCTGTCGTCCTCAGGGGAGAGGCGGGCGGATGCCGCCAGCACGGCGATCCACTCCGCCGGCCAGTCGGCGCTCGCCGCGGCAGGGTCGAGCGCGCGGAACTCGGGCAGCCAGGCCGCGATGCGCGGGGTGCCGGGGTCGTCGAGGTCGTCGTGCGCGATCATGTGCGTCCCCGCGTCCACGGCCGTCTCACGCAGGAGTGCACCGTCCCAGCTGAGCACCCGTGCCCCCTCGGCGCCCACCTCGAGAAGGTTGAAGCCGTGCATCGAGAGCGGCGCTGCGGGGGAGCGGCCGCTGACCGACTCCAGTGCGAGCGAGCCGCGGGAGAGAGCGAGTTCCTCCGGCAGGTCCACGACGTCGGCGCGGTTCAGCAGCACCGCGAGGCGCCGCTCCGCCGGATTCACCGCGAGCCAGGCGCCGCCGGCGCGCCGATCCCGGATGCCGGACACTCCGGGGTACTGCTCGGGCCACCAGGCGCCGAGCGCATCCCACTCGCGCAGCGGGTCCTCATCGCGCACGGCGAGCAGCCGCGCCGCGTCCGACCCATCGACATCGATCACGACCGTGCACACGGTCGTCAGTCTAGGTCGTGCCCGCGAGTGACAGCTCGGTCCGGGCCGGCGCGTGCGTCCCGGGGTTCGGGCTCTGGATGGCGGGATCCGGGTGCGCGTCGTTGTCGGGTTTCGCGGGTGGTGGCGGCGATTCCGCGCACGTGGTTGGGGGATGCGGGGGTCCGGGCTCTGGGTGGCGGCATCCGGGTGCGCGTCGTTGTCGGGTTTCGCGGGTGGGGGCGGCGATTCCGCGCACGTGGTTGGGGATGCAGGGTTCGGGGCGTGGCGGCGGGAGCGGATGCTGCTGCGGCCCGCGCGCCCGCGGCACCGGATGCTGGGGCAGAATCGAACCGTGAACATCGTCGTCTCCGTCACCGGCGGCATCGCCGCCTACAAGACCGTGCACCTCGTGCGCCTGCTCACCAAGGCGGGCCACGATGTGACCGTGGTGCCGACGGAGGACGCGCTGCGCTTCGTCGGCCTGCCCACCTGGGAGGCGATCAGCCGCCACCCCGTCACGACGAGCGTGCACGACGACGTCGCCAGGGTGCGCCACGTGGCGCTCGGCCAGAACGCCGATCTCGTGGTCGTCGCCCCCGCCACCGCGAACTCGATCGCGAAGATGGCGGCGGGGCTCGCCGACGACCTCTTCGGCACCACGCTGCTGGCGACCGAGGCGCCCGTCCTCATCGCCCCGGCGATGCACGCGGAGATGTGGCGGCATCCGGCCACTCAGGCGAACATCGCCACGCTCCGCGCGCGCGGCGTGCACATCGTCGGCCCTGCCGACGGCGAGCTCGCGGGCGGCGACAGCGGCCTGGGGCGGATGTCGGAACCGGAGGAGATCTTCGACGCCGCTGTGGCGCTGCTCGCTCCGCGCGACCTCGACGGGCTGACCGTGGCGATCTCGGCCGGCGGCACCCGGGAGCCGATCGACCCCGTGCGCTACCTCGGCAACCGATCCAGTGGACGCCAGGGCGCTGCCCTCGCTGCGGAGGCGGCGGCCAGAGGTGCGGAGGTCGTGCTGGTCGCGGCGAACATCTCCGCAGACGTGCTCTCCGCGGCGCAGCATCCGTCGATCCGGGTCGTGCCGGTCGGCTCCGCCGCGGAGCTGTCGGCGGCGATGAAGGATGCCGCGGCTGAGGCCGACGTCCTCGTGATGGCCGCGGCCGTGGCCGACTACCGGCCGGTGGCGGTGTCGGACCGCAAGCTCACGAAGGAGGGTGGCGGCATCCCGCCGATCGAGCTCGTGGAGAACGAGGACATCGTCGCCGCCCTCGTGGCCGCCCGCCGGCCGGGTCAGCTCGTCGTCGGCTTCGCGGCGGAGACCCCCGAGGATGAGGAGGAGCTGTTCGCCCGCGCGCGCCGCAAGCAGCAGCGCAAGGGCGTCGACGTCCTCGTGGTCAACGAGGTCGGCTGGGATCGGGGCTTCGAGAGCGCCGACAACGCCGTGCACATCCTCGGGCGCGACGGCGCGGCCGCCGGATCGGCATCGGGGTCCAAGCGCGCGGTGTCCGCCGCCGTCTGGGATGCGATCGCCGGCGCGCGCTGAGGGCTGGCGCCGCAATCCCCGGAGCGTTACAATTTTCGAACTGTAGAAGTCTGATTCCACAGAACGGAAATCACCCATGAACGCTCCTCTGCCCGCCCGAGCACCGCGCGAGATCGCGCCCGAACTGGCCCGCTCCTGGCTCCTCGTCGCCGCGACCAGGCCGGAGACCTTCGACGACGCGGCCGCGTCCGCCGCCGACGTCGTCGTGCTCGACATCGAGGACGCGGTCGACGCCAGCCGCAAGGACGAGGCGCGGCAGGGAGTCGTCGACTGGCTCTCCGGTGGCGGCAGCGGCTGGGTGCGCATCAACGACGCGACCAGCGAGCACTGGGACGCCGATCTCGAGGCCCTGCGCGACGCCCCCGGACTGCGCGGCGTGATGCTGGCCAAGACCGAGCTCGGCGGCCAGGTCATGGACACATACAACCGCCTCGGCGCCCGCGTGCCCGTGGTGGCTCTCGTCGAATCCGCCATGGGCATCGAGAACGCGACCGAGATCGCCCGGGCCAAGGGCGTGTTCCGCCTGGCGTTCGGCAGCGGCGACTTCCGCCGTGACACCGGCATGTCCGCCGACAGGGAGGCCATGGCGTATCCGCGTGCGCGGCTCGTGATCGCCAGCCGCTGCGGCGAGCTCCCCGGGCCGATCGACGGGCCCACGGTCGGCAGCAGCCACCCGCTCCTGCGCGAGCAGTCCGCGATCACGGTGTCGATGGGCATGACAGGCAAGCTCTGCCTGTCGCCGGATCAGACGCCGGTCGTCAACGAGGTCATCAGCCCCACGCGCACGGATGTCGAGTGGGCGCACTCGTTCCTCGAGGACTTCGACGCCCGCGGCCGGATCGTGCGCGACGGCAGCGACCTGCCGAGGCTCGGCCGCGCCCGCAAGATCTTGCAGCTCGCCGAGGCCTTCGAGGTCCACCTCGTCCTGCGCTGAGCGCGCCCAGAACCACCGAGAGAAGGAGAACCATCATGACCGCACGACTCGCCGCCGGCGACGCCGCCCCTGACTTCACCCTCGCCGACGCAGACGGGAACGGCGTCGCGCTCGCCGACTACCGCGACAGGAGCGTCGTCGTGTACTTCTACCCGAAGGCTGCGACGCCCGGATGCACGACGGAGGCCTGCGACTTCCGTGACAACCTCTCCTCCCTCGCCGCAGCCGGATACGCCGTGCTCGGCGTCTCGCCCGACACGGTCGAGGAGATCCGTGCCTTCGCGGATGCCGAGGGGCTGACGTTCCCGCTGCTGGCCGACTCCGACGCTGCCGTGGCGCGCGCCTGGGGCGTCTGGGGGGAGAAGACCGTCGGCGACCGCACCTTCGACGGCGTCATCCGCTCCACGTTCGTCCTCGACGGCGACGGAATCGTGCAGCGCGCCGAGTACGGCGTCGACCCGAACGGACATGTCGCTAGGCTCCGAGAAGAACTCGGTGTCTGAAAAGGGTTGACAACCGCTCGGACCTCACGCACACTAGTTGCACATGCTGAAATAACAGTTCCGGGATACGGAAATCAGTCTCTCCCTCGGGGGAGTTCCGTATAGCTCTTACACCCCGGATGCCAGTATGTGCTGAGGTACGAAGATGTTGCTCGAAGAGTTCAACGCCGCATCCCGTGACGCAGCCGTCACGTTCGTGAAGCCGGCGCTCGACATCCCCCGTTGGATCGACGCGATCGTGGACGCACGTCCCTACGCATCCGTCGAGGACCTGACCGCCGCCGCCCTCGAGGTCGCCGCTCCGCTCAGCGAGGGCGAGCTCGATGGCGCGCTGGCGCATCATCCCCGGATCGGGGAGCGCCCGCAGGGCGCCACCGCCGAGGCCGCGCTCGCTCGCAACGAGCAGTCCGGCGTCGACGCCTCCGCCGCCGAGGCCCTCGCCGCGGGCAACCGGGCGTACGAGGAGAGGTTCGACCGGGTGTTCCTGGTCCGCGCCGCCGGCCGCAGCGCCGACGACATCCTCGCCCTGCTGCAGCAGCGCCTCGGCAACACCCCCGAGCAGGAGCTGGCGGTCATCGACCAGCAGCTGCGCGAGATCGCCGCCCTGCGCCTGGCCGGAGCCGTCGAGGCCCCCGGCGCCGAGACAGAAGGAGCACGCGCATGAGCGTCTCTCACGTGACCACCCACATCCTGGACACATCGATCGGGCGCCCCGCGCCCGGCGTCGCCGTCGAACTCGAGGCCCGAGCCGGCGACGGATGGGTCGGGATCGGTACGGGCCTCACCGATGCTGACGGGCGGGTGAAAGAGCTGGGCCCCGAGAGGCTGGAGAGCGGTGCGTACCGCCTCCGGTTCGACACGGCGGCCTACTTCGCCGGCATCGACACGGACACCTTCTTCCCGGAGGTGGTGTTGACCTTCCTGGTCGACTCTGAGCAGGCGCACTATCACGTGCCGCTGCTGCTCAGCCCGTTCGCCTATTCCACTTACCGAGGAAGCTGAGTACGAAATGACCGACATCATTCTGGGAAAGAACCAGTACGGCAAGGCCGAGAACCGCGTCGTCCGCATCACGCGCGACACCCCCCGCCACGAGATCGAGGACCTGAACGTCACCTCGCAGCTGCGCGGCGACTTCGCCAGCGCGCACTTCGACGGCAACAACGAGAACGTCGTCGCCACCGACACGCAGAAGAACACCGTGTACGCCTTCGCCAAGGACGGCATCGGCAGCCCCGAGGACTTCCTCCTGCGTCTCGGCCGTCACTTCACGGGCGAGTTCGACTGGGTGACCGGCGGCCGCTGGTCGGCCGAGCAGTACACGTGGGCCCGCATCGAGGGCGACAGCGGCCCGCACGACCACGCCTTCGTCCGCGCCGGCACCGAGACCCGTACGGCGATCGTCCAGATCGACGGAGACGACACCGTCGTCATCGGCGGACTGCAGGACCTCACGGTCCTCAAGTCCACCGCGAGCGGCTTCGTCGGCTACCCGCGCGACAAGTACACGACGCTGCCGGAGACCGAGGATCGCATCCTCGCGACCTCCGTCACGGCCCGGTGGCGCTACAACCGCATCGACCTCGACTTCAACGAGGTCTTCGCCGACGTCCGCCGCCTGCTGCTCGCCGGCTTCTCGCGCAACTACTCCTACGCGCTGCAGCACACGCTGAAGGAGATGGCCGAGGCTGTGCTCGAGGCGCACCCCGAGATCGACGAGATCCGCTTCTCGACGCCGAACAAGCACCACTTCGTCGTCGACCTGTCGCCGTTCGGCCTGGAGAACCCCAACGAGGTGTTCTTCGCGGCCGACCGTCCGTACGGGCTCATCGAGGCGGCGTTCCTGCGCGACGGAGCCGACACCGACCACTGGTCGTGGACGGGCGCGGCGAACTTCTGCTGAGCCGCCCGCGTCCACCGCATCCTGACTGCGATCGACTGATCGCCTGAACTGTGCCGGCGACCTTGCCGGCGCACCCGGGGTGAGCCCGTTCCCGACGCACCGGGCTCACCCCGCACCCTCTTCGAGGCTGCCCGCCGACGGGCTGCTTCGCCATGCCCACAAACCGACACGCCCACCCCGATTCAGCGGGTCACGGACAAGGAGGTCCATCGATGTTCGCAGCACGCAATTCCACGAAGACCAAGACGAAGACCGAGTCGAACCGGCCAGAGGACGAGCGCCTCGGCGTCGGGACCGCCTTCACGTTCGGTCTCCAGCACGTCCTCACGATGTACGGCGGCATCATCGCCCCGCCGCTGATCATCGGCAACGCGGCGGGCCTGACGCCCGCCCAGGTCGGCGTCCTCGTCGCAGCCTGCCTCTTCATGGGCGGTCTCGCGACCCTCCTGCAGACCCTCGGCATCCCCTTCTTCGGCTCCCAGCTCCCGCTCGTGCAGGGCGTCTCCTTCGCGGGCGTCGCCACCATGCTCGCGATCGTCAACCAGGGGGCGGGCCTCAGCGCGGTGTTCGGCGCCGTGATCGTCGCCTCGCTGATCGGTCTCGTGATCGCGCCCTTCTTCGCGCAGATCGTGCGGTTCTTCCCGCCGGTCGTCACCGGGACGGTGATCACCATGATCGGCCTGTCGCTGGTCCCCGTCGCCGCGCGCTGGATCACCGGCGCGAACCCCGAGGCGCCGAACTACGCCGACCCGGTCTTCGTCGGCATCGCCGGCTTCACGCTGCTCGTCATCATGCTGCTCAGCAAGCTCGGCAACGCGACCATCTCCCGCCTGTCGATCCTGCTCGCCATGGTCATCGGCACGATCTTCGCGGCGCTCATCGGCAAGGCCGACTTCTCGAAGGTCTTCGAGGGGCCGGTCTTCGCCTTCCCGACGCCGTTCGCCTTCGGCGCGCCGACCTTCGACTTCGCGGCGATCATCTCCATGACCATCGTCGTCCTCGTCATTCTCACCGAGACCACCGCCGACATCATCGCGGTCGCCGAGATCACCGGCTCCAAGGTCGACCGCAAGCGCATCGCGGCCGGTCTGCGCGCCGACATGGCGTCCAGCGCCATCTCGCCGATCTTCAACTCGTTCACTCAGAGCGCGTTCGCGCAGAACGTCGGCCTCGTCGCGGTCACGAAGATCAAGAGCCGCTATGCGGTCGCCGCCGGTGGCGTGATCCTCATCATCCTCGGCCTGCTGCCGGTGCTCGGCCGCATCGTCGCCGCGGTCCCCACCGCCGTCCTCGGCGGGGCGGGCCTCGTGCTCTTCGGCACCGTCACCGCTTCCGGCATCCGCACGCTCGCCAAGGTGAAGTACGACGGCAACATGAACCTCATCATCGTCGCCGCCTCGCTCTCCTTCGGCGTGCTGCCCGAGGTCAACCACGACATCTACACGAACTTCCCGACGTGGTTCCAGGTCATCTTCGGCTCCGGCATCAGCTCGGCCGCGATCATGGCGATCCTCCTGAACCTCGTGTTCAACCACTTCCAGAAGGGCACGCCGGAGAACCCCTCTGTGTTCGCCGCGAGCCCGGTGCGCGCCGTGAAGACCGATGTCATCCGCGTGCTCCGCGACGGGGACCGCTACGTCGACGGCAAGCTCATCGACGCGAAGGGCACACCCATCCCCGTGGTCGACGACGAGCCGGCCGGCTCGGGGCACTGAGGCCGAGTGCTCTCATCGGGGCCTGCGGATCTGCGTCCGCGGGCCCCGATGCCTTGACAAGCGCACCCCGGGAAGCGCACACTTGTTACACATATTGAAATAGTTCTTTCATGATATGGAAGAACAGCTCGAACTGCTCCCGGGGGTCGCGGCCGCGCGCCGCGCAGGAGCGGCAGAGCCGTATGTGAGGTACGCCGGTCCTCTTGCCGGCGCATCAGGGGTGAGCCCGTTCCTTTGACGCCGGGCTCACCCCGAACCCCGAATCCCGTTCCCCGAACCCTGAATCCCGAGAAGCTTCCGACCCGCGCATCGACAGGAGGTCTGCGATGATCGGCATCCGTCTGCGCTCAGCCGCGGCCGCCGAACGGCATCCCGGAGGCTGCCACGGTCAGCGAGGAGATGTTCGCCTCGGCGGGCAGCTGCGCCATGAAGAGCACGGCGCGCGCGGCATCCGCCACGTCGAAGGTCGGCTCCACCCTGCGCGTGCCGTCCGCCTGCAGCGCGCCGGAGCCCACGCCGAGCTCGGTCATGATCGAGGTCCGGGCGTTGCCGATGTCGATCTGGCCGGCGGACACGCCGTGCGCGCGGCCGTCGAGGTCGATGGACTTCGTGAGACCCGTGATCGCGTGCTTCGTCACGGTGTACGCCACCGAGAGCGGCCGCGGCACGTGGGCCGAGATCGAGCCGTTGTTGATGATCCGTCCGCCGGACGGCTGCTGGGCGATCATCGCCCGCATCGCCGCCCCGGCGCACAGCAGCGAGCCGGTGAGGTTCACGTCCAGCGTGCGCTGCCAGTCCTCGAGCGAGATCTCCGCGGCGGATGCGGCGGGCCCGAACGCGCCGGCGTTGTTGAACAGCACGTCCACGCGGCCCCACTCGGCGACCACTCGCGCGAACAGCGCCTCCACCTCCGCCTCGACGGTGACGTCGGTGGGCACCACCAGCGCGTGCGGATGCTCGGCCGCGGTCTCCCGCAGGGCATCCTCGCGCCGGCCGGCCAGAGCCACGCGGAATCCGGCCTCCAGAAGCGCGTGCGTCACGGCACGGCCGATCCCTGAACCCGCACCCGTCACGACGGCGATCCGTCCGTCCATCCCGACACCTCCGACTTCGACCATCTGCCCGACCGGCAGCTTCCCTCCATCTAACAAGAAAGGCCGAACCGTGACCGACAATCGCGTCTCCGCCCTCACGAGCAGTGCCGCCACAGGCAGTGCCCCCGCAGCCGCCGACTTCGACCCCGAGGAGACCGCGGAGTGGCTCGAGTCCCTCGACGCGCTGATCAGCCAGCGCGGCCCCGATCGCGGCGAGCACATCGTCCGCACGCTGGCCGACCGTGCCGGCATCCGCTCGGAGCCGAGCGCGACGACCGACTACGTCAACACGATCCCGGTCTCGGCAGAGCCCGAGTATCCCGGCGACGAGGAGCTCGAGCGCCGCTACCGCGCCTGGATGCGCTGGAACGCCGCCATCATGGTGCACCGTGCGCAGCGGCCCGGCATCGGCGTCGGCGGGCACATCTCCACGTACGCGGGAGCGGCGACCCTCTACGAGGTCGGCTTCAACCACTTCTTCCGCGGCAAGGACCACCCCGGCGGCGGCGACCAGATCTACTTCCAGGGTCACGCCTCCCCGGGCATGTACGCCCGGGCCTTCATGGAGGGCCGCCTCAGCGAGGAGGATCTCGACGGCTTCCGCCAGGAGAAGTCCCGCGAGGGTCACGCGCTCTCCTCCTACCCGCATCCGCGCCTGATGCCGGAGTTCTGGGAGTTCCCGACCGTGTCGATGGGCATCGGCCCGATGAACGCCATCTACCAGGCGCAGTCGAACCGGTACCTGCACGGCCGCGGACTGAAGGACACCTCCGACCAGCACGTCTGGGCGTTCCTCGGCGACGGGGAGATGGACGAGCCGGAGTCGCGCGGCCTGCTGCAGCTCGCCGCGAACGACAGCCTCGACAACCTCACGTTCGTCGTCAACTGCAACCTGCAGCGCCTCGACGGCCCCGTGCGCGGAAACGGCAAGATCATCCAGGAGCTCGAGGGCTTCTTCCGCGGCGCCGGCTGGAACGTCATCAAGGTCATCTGGGGCCGTCAGTGGGACCCGCTGCTGGAGGCGGATGCCGAGGGCGCTCTCGTCGACATCATGAACACCACCGTCGACGGCGACTACCAGACCTACAAGGCCGAATCCGGCGCATTCATCCGGGAGAACTTCTTCGGCCGCGACCCGCGCACCCGCGCCCTCGTCGACGGTCTCACCGACGACGAGATCTGGGGCCTCAAGCGCGGCGGCCACGACTACCGCAAGGTGTACGCGGCCTACGCGAAGTCGATGGAGCGCAACGGCAAGCCCACCGTCATCCTCGTCAAGACGGTCAAGGGCTACGGCCTCGGCCAGCGCTTCGAGGCGCGCAACGCGACGCACCAGATGAAGAAGCTCACCCTGCAGGACCTCAAGGACTTCCGCGACCACCTGCGGGTGCCGATCACGGACGCCCAGCTCGAGGCCGACCCGTATCAGCCCCCGTACTACCACCCGGGCGCGGATGCTCCGGAGATCGCGTACCTGCACGAGCGCCGCCGCGCGCTCGGCGGGTTCGTGCCGGAGCGGCGCCCGCACGCCTCGGGCGAGATCGCGCTGCCGGACCGGAAGGCGTACGAGGTCGCCGCCCGCGGCTCGGGCAAGCAGGAGGCCGCCACGACCATGGCGTTCGTCCGCGTGCTCAAGGACCTCATGCGCGACCCGGATTTCGGCAAGCGCATCGTCCCGATCATCCCGGACGAGGCGCGCACCTTCGGCATGGACGCGTTCTTCCCGACCGCGAAGATCTACAACCCGAACGGGCAGAACTACCTCGCCGTCGACCGCGACATCGTGCTCTCGTACAAGGAGTCGACCTCGGGGCAGATCGTGCACGTCGGCATCAACGAGGCGGGCTCGATCGCGGCGTTCACCGCGGCCGGCACCTCGTACGCCACCCACGGCGTGCCGCTGGTGCCGGTGTACGTCTTCTACTCGATGTTCGGCTTCCAGCGCACCGGCGACTCCCTCTGGGCGGCCGCCGACCAGATGGCCCGCGGCTTCCTCATCTCCGCGACGGCGGGGCGCACCACGCTGACCGGCGAGGGCCTGCAGCACGCCGACGGCCACTCGCCTCTCCTCGCTGCCACGAACCCGGCCGTGGTCACCTACGACCCTGCGTTCGGCTACGAGATCGGCCACATCATGCGCGCGGGCATCGAGCGCATGTACGGCCCGTCGTCGGAGGACCGGAACGTCATCTACAACCTGATGGTCTACAACGAGCCGATCGTGCAGCCGGCAGAGCCGGAGGGCGTCGACGTCGAGGGCATCCTCGGCGGCATCCACCGGATCGCTCCGGCGGCCGGCGACGGCCCGCGGGCGCACCTGCTCGCCTCGGGCATCGGCGTCACGTGGGCTCTCGAGGCGCAGCAGCTGCTGCGCGACGAGTGGGGCGTGGCGGCGGACGTCTTCTCGGTGACCTCCTGGACCGAGCTGCGCCGCGACGCCGTGGCCGCCGAGGAGGACGAGTTCCTCGGGCGCGGCTCGCGGACGTCGTTCCTCGTGAAGCAGCTCGAGGGCGCCGAGGGGCCGATCGTCGCCGTGAGCGACTACGCCAAGGACCTGCCCGACCAGGTGCGCCAGTTCGTGAAGAACGACTGGGCCACCCTGGGCGCCGACGGCTTCGGCTTCTCCGACACCCGCGCGGCCGCGCGCCGCTTCTTCAAGATCGACGGCCCGTCGGTCGTGGTGCGGACGCTGCAGCTGCTCGCGAAGCGGGGAGAGGTGGATGCCGCGATTCCGGCCCAGGCGGCCGAGAAGTACCGCCTGCTGGACGTGAACGCCGGCACCAGCGGCTCCGACGCCGAGTAGGCGCCGGAACGACGCGGCCGCCGGAGGGACGGGAGATCCTCCGGCGGCCGTTCCGCATGAACGGCCTCCGTCAGGAGACCAGCTCGTCGCCGATCGCGGCGGCGGCGCGGCGCAGCAGCGGCACGGCGCGGGCGCCGAAGGCCTCGTCGACGCGCGAGATCGGCCCGGAGACCGACACGGCGGTCGGCGTCGGCGCGTCCGGCACAGCCATGGAGAAGCAGCGGACGCCGATCTCCTGCTCCTGGTCGTCGATCGCGTAGCCGCGCTCGCGGATGCGCTCGAGCTCGACGAGCAGCTCGTCGACGGTGCCGATGCTGTGCTCGGTCGGCGTCGGCATCCCGGCGCGCGTGACGATGCCGCGGACGGTGTCGTCGGGGAGCTGCGCGAGGATCGCCTTGCCGACGCCGGTGTCGTGCAGGTGGGCGCGGCGACCGACCTCGGTGAACATGCGCATCGAGTGCAGCGACGGCACCTGGGCGACGTACACGATCATGTCGCCGTCGAGCACCGCCATGTTCGCGCTCTCGCCGAGAGCGTCGACGAGGCCCTTGAGCTGCGGCCGGGCGAGCGCGCCGAACTGGCGCGAGGCGCCCTCGCCGATGCGGATGAGGCGCGGCCCCAGGGCGTAGCGGCGGTTCGGCAGCTGCCGCGCGTAGCCGAGCGAGACGAGCGTGCGCAGCAGCCGATGGATCGTCGGGAGCGGCAGATCGGTGGATGCCGCGAGCTCGCTGAGCGTCACATCGCCACCGGCATCCGTCACCAGCTCCAGGAGCTCGAACACGCGCTCCACCGACTGCACGCCGGATCCGGCCCCCTTCGGGGTCTTGTTCTCGGCCATCGAAACCTCCATTGTGTCGCGATCATTCCATCATGCGAGAGCCCGGTATCGGAACTCGGACGGCTCTGAAGTTCGACGCGTGTGCATGACTTCTCCGGAAGTATTTCGCGTCTTGCGCGAAACTTCCATAACGTAGATAATAGAGTCCACGATACGAAAATCGCTACACAATCACACGGTGGGTCCGGGCGTCGCAGCCCGGCGCATCTCGACGAGGAGGAATCATGGCGAATCCGGGTCCCGGAAACTCCATCACGCTGCGGATCGACGCTCCGTCGAACTTCAGCGTCACCAGCGAGCTGGCCGCAGCCGCGGCCGAGGCGGGAGCCGCGGTCACCGCGCTCGACGTCGTCGAGTCCCATCCGTCGACGATCGTCGTCGACCTCACCTGCAACACCGCGGGCGAGGAGCACGCCGAGCAGGTCCGCGCCGCGATCGACGCGCTCGAGGGCGTCACCGTCCGCCTCGTCAGCGACCGCACCTTCCTCATGCACCTCGGCGGCAAGCTCGAGGTCAACCCGCGTGTCCCCCTCCGCAACCGCGACGACCTGTCGCGCGCCTACACCCCGGGCGTCGCCCGCGTCTGCATGGCGATCGCCGAGGACAAGAGCAAGGCCCGCAAGCTCACCGTCAAGCGCAACACCATCGCCGTCGTCACCGACGGCACCGCCGTGCTCGGCCTCGGCGACATCGGCCCCGAGGCCGCGCTTCCCGTCATGGAGGGCAAGGCCGCCCTGTTCAAGCAGTTCGCGAACGTCGACGCCTGGCCGGTCTGCCTCGACACCAAGGACACCGAGGAGATCATCTCCATCGTCAAGGCCATCGCCCCGGTCTACGGCGGCGTGAACCTCGAGGACATCGCCGCCCCTCGCTGCTTCGAGATCGAGGCGCGCCTGCGCGAAGAGCTCGACATCCCGGTCTTCCACGACGACCAGCACGGCACCGCCATCGTCACCCTCGCGGCCCTCCGCAACGCCCTCAAGGTAGTCGGGAAGAAGTTCGAGGACGTGCGCATCGTCGTCTCCGGCGTCGGCGCCGCCGGCAACGCGATCGTGCAACTGCTGCTCGCCGAGGGGGCGCGGGACATCGTGGCCTGCGGCCGCGACGGGGCGATCCACGCCGGCGCCGAGTACACCGACGCGCACCGTCGCGAGCTCGCCGCGACCACGAACCCGCGCGGCTTCCAGGGCACCCTCAAGGAGGCCATGGTGGACGCCGATGTCTTCATCGGCGTGAGCGCCCCGAACATCCTCGACGAGAACGACATCGCCGCTATGGCCGACGACGCGATCGTCTTCGCGATGGCGAACCCGACCCCCGAGGTCGACCCGGTCGTCGCGTCGAAGCACGCCGCCGTCGTCGCCACCGGCCGCAGCGACTTCCCGAACCAGATCAACAACGTGCTGGCGTTCCCCGGCGTCTTCCGCGGCCTGCTCGACGCGGGCGTGTCGGACATCACCGCGCCTATGCTGGTCGCAGCCGCCGAGGCCATCGCTTCCCGCGTGGGCGACGACGAGCTCAACGCGAGCTTCATCATCCCCAGCGTGTTCGACCCGCTGGTGGCCGGCGCGGTCGCCGAGGCGATCGTCCGCGTCGCCGCATCGAGCCAGGAGTGAGCACAGTGGCCGCCAGCGTCAACACGAGCAGTTCGACCCTCGGCGAGGAGGATCTCGCCGCCATCGACGCCCGGCTGTCCGGCACCGACACGCTGCTCGCCACCTCCTACCCGGGGGATGACGGCACGCGTCAGCCCGTGCACACGCTCTACGTGCCCGCCGACCGCTACGACCCGGAGCTTCCCGCCCGGTTCGGCGCGGAGGCGGCCGCGGCGGTCGCCGGATTCGGCGGCGCAGCGGCGCTGGCCGAGGCGGTCGGACTCGGCCACCTGGCCGAGGAGCTCGCGCCGCTCGTCGACGCCAAGCTCGCGAGCGAGCCCATCGAAGACCTCCGCCTGGACTTCGAGGACGGCTACGGCGCCCGCCCCGACGAGGAGGAGGACGCGGATGCCGTGCGCGCGGCCGAGCAGGTGGCGCAGGCCGTGGCCGCCGGCGTGGCGCCGCCGTTCATCGGCATCCGGTTCAAGTGCTTCGAGGCGCCGACCCGGCGCCGCGGCATCCGCACCCTCGACCGGTTCCTGACCACCCTGGTCGCGAACGGCGGACTGCCCGACGGACTGGTCCTCACCCTGCCGAAGGTGACCACCGTCGAGCAGGTCGAGGCGATGGTCGCGCTGTGCGAGATCTTCGAGGAGCGCCTGGGCCTCGCGCCCGGCCGCCTGCGCTTCGAGGTGCAGATGGAGACGCCGCAGCTCATCGTCGCGGCCGACGGCACCGTGCCCGTCGCGACGCTGCTGCACCGTGCGGACGGCCGCGTCTCGGCGCTGCACTACGGCACCTACGACTACAGCGCCTCGCTCGCGATCGCGGCGGCGTACCAGTCGATGGAGCATCCGGCCGCCGACTACGCCAAGCAGGTCATGCAGGTGGCCGTCGCCGAGACCGGCGTGCGGCTCTCCGACGGGTCGACGAACGTCATCCCGGTCGGCGAACCGGAGCACGTCCGCGGCGCCTGGCAACTGCACGCCCGCCTGGTGCGGCGCTCGCTCGAGCGTGGCTACTACCAGGGCTGGGACCTGCATCCCACGCAGCTGCCGACCCGCTATCTGGCGACCTACGCGTTCTACCGCGAGGGCTTCGCCGCCGCCGCGAAGCGCCTGGACAACTACCTGCACGGCAGTGACGCGACGATCATGGACGAGCCGGCCACGGCCCGTGCCCTGGCGCGCTTCGTCGTCCGCGGCCTGGAGTGCGGCGCGATCATCGAGACGGAGTCGCGCGAGGCGACCGGCGCCACCCGTGCCGAGCTGATCAGGCTCGCCCACCCGAAGCTCGCCCTGGCTGCGGCATCCGACACGTCCGAGAAGGAGAACTCATGAGCACCGAGGCTCGCACCTACTACACCCCGGCCGGAGGGCTGCCTCCGCAGACCGACCTGCTGACCGACCGCGCGATCGTCAAGCTCGCCTACACGGTCATCCCGAAGGGGGTGCTGCGCGACATCGTCACCAGCAGCCTCCCGGGCTTCACGAACACCCGCGCGTGGATCATCGCCCGGCCGACGCCGAGCTCGGCGACGACCTTCTCGCAGCTGATCGTCGAGATCGCCCCCGGGGGCGGTGCGGTGAAGCCGGAGCCGGAGGCCGGCGTCGAAGGCGTCGTGTTCGTCACGACCGGAAAGCTCACCCTGACGCTCGAGGGCGAGACCCACGTGCTCGAGGCGGGCGGCTACGCGTTCCTCGCGCCGGGCGCGAACTGGTCGCTCGCCAACGAGGGCGACGAGATCACGAGCTTCCACTGGATCCGCAAGGCGTACGAGTGGCTCGACGGCGTCGACGCCCCGGCATCCTTCGTCACCAGCGACGACGACATCGAGCCCACTCCGATGGTCGGGACGGACGCGTGGCTCACCACCCGCTTCGCGGACTCGAACGACATGGCGCACGACATGCAGGTGAACATCGTCACCTTCAAGCCGGGCGGCTCGATCCCGTTCGCCGAGACGCACGTCATGGAGCACGGCCTCTTCGTGCTGGAGGGCAAGGCCGTGTACCACCTCAACGGCGACTGGGTCGAGGTCGAGGCGGGCGACTACATGCTCCTGCGCGCGTTCTGCCCGCAGGCCTGCTACGCCGGCGGTCCCGGCAACTTCCGCTACCTGCTCTACAAGGACATGAACCGTCAGATCAAGCTGACCTGAGGTCCGACCCGGAAGGCGCCGTCCCCGCAGCGGGGCGGCGCCTTCCGCGTGTCCGGGGGCGTGCGAAGGTGCGGGGCGGATGCTTGTGAGGCAGTGCTGACCGGGAGGGGGGGCTGCCCGTCGGGAGGGGAAAGCGCGTACGGGAGGAGGAATCTGTGGCGAACCTCAGCCCGAGTGTGCGTTCTCCTCCCGCAGGGCGAGACCCGGCATCCGCCCCTCTGAGCGGGAACACGCAGAAGCGGGGCCCGCCGGATGGCGGACCCCGCTTTCGACGCGTGCGACTCAGGGCTTCGCGTCGTCCTTGGCGCCGGCATCCGGCAGGGCGATCGTCGTGCCGTCGACCATTCGGATCTCCGGGTACTCGTCCTCGAAGGGTCCACCGCCGAACTTCGGGAGCGCCGGCTTGCCCTCGGCGACGCGCTGCGCGTTCGCCCGCTCGAACTCCTCGTCCTCGCCGAGCATGATCGCCGAGTCCTCGTTCGTGATCGCGCCGGCGAAGGCGGCCTTCATCACCTTGGGGTCGAACTGCTTCTCCCACTTCGCGACGACGAAGGTGGCGACGCAGTTGCCGAGGAGGTTGACCGAGACGCGCATCGAGTCCATCAGCCGGTCGGCGCCGAGCAGCAGGGCGACGCCCGCCACGGGGAAGATCCCCAGTGCGGCCGCGGTGGCGGACAGCGCGAGGAAGCTCGATCCGGGTACGCCTGCCATGCCCTTCGACGTGAGCAGCAGGATGCCGAGAGCCGCGAGCTGCTGGCCGAAGCTGAGGTCGTGGCCGAAGGCCTGTGCCAGGAACAGCAGCGAGATCGACAGGTAGATCGCCGCGCCGTCGAGGTTGAACGAGTAGCCGGTCGGGACGACGAGACCGACCGTGGCCCGGGAGCAGCCCGCGTTGGTGAGCTTGGTCATGATGCGCGGCATCACGGCCTCGGTCGACGCGGTGCCGAGGGCCAGCAGCAGCTCGTCCTTGATGTACTTGATGAAGGACCACAGGTTGACGCCGGCGAACACCCAGGCGACGACGAACAGCAGGCCGATGAAGATGATCGCCGCTCCGTAGCAGGCGAGGATCAGCACGCCGTAGGTGCTGAGGGTCTCGATGCCGTACTGGCCGATGATGAAACCCATCGCGCCGAAGGCGCCGATCGGCGCGATGCGCATGATCCACGACATGATCTTGAAGATCAGCTCGAGGATCAGCTCGAACAGGCTGAGCACGGGAGCGCAGCGCTTCGGCCCGATCACGATGATCGCCGCGCCGAAGAAGATCGCGAAGAACAGAACCTGGAGCAGGGTGTTCGTCGCGAACGCGTTGACGACGCTGTCAGGGATGACGTTCAGCAGGAACTCGGAGGCGCTCTTCGCCTCTCCGGTCTTGTCCGCCAGCGCTCCCTCGTCGAGGGTGGACGGGTCGATGTTCAGTCCCTTGCCCGGTTGAACGATGTTCGCGACGATGAGGCCGAACACGAGCGCGAACCCGGTCGCCGCCGTGAAGTACACGAGCGCCTTCACCCCGACCCGGCCGACGGACTTCACGTCGCCGACGGCGGAGATGCCGGTGACGATCACGAGGAAGATCAGTGGCGCGATGATCATCTTGATGAGCCGGATGAAGCCGTCGCCGAGCGGCTTCAGCTGCGCGCCGATGTCCGGGAAGAAATGCCCGATCGCGACGCCGAGCACGACGGCTACGGCCAGGTGGAAGAAGAGCGACTTGTAGAACGGCTGGCGCTTGGCCGGAACGCCGATCGTGGAAGTTGCAGTGTCTGGATCAGTGATCCTCATGGGAGACCTCTCTTGCTCGACATCGAGTTGAGTCTGGACGCCTCTGGAATCAGGGCGTTCGTGAACTGTAACGCCGACGCCAGAAATTCCGCAATAGGAAAGCAAACCTCCATATGATGAAAGTTCTGGTATACCAAAAGGGTGAACCTTCCCGTTGACATGCTCCCGCGACGCGCGTAGAGTTTCATTACTAGGAATTCTTCTTCCACGATCCGAAATCAAGGATGATCCCATGAGCTACACCGTGAACGCCTCGATCCTGCTGACCGAGCTGCCGCTCCTCGACCGCCCCGCCGCGGTCAAGGCCGCCGGCTTCGACGCCGTCGAGTTCTGGTGGCCGTTCGCCACGGCCGTCCCCGCCCAGGAGGAGGTCGACGCCTTCGTCGCCGCCATCCAGGACGCCGGCGTCCAGCTCACGGGCCTCAACTTCTTCGCCGGCGACATGGCCGGCGGCGACCGCGGCCTGGTCTCCTGGATCGGCCGTGAGGACGAGTTCCGCGCGAACGTCGACGTCGTGGTCGGCATCGGCGAGCGCCTCGGCACCAAGGCCTTCAACGCCCTCTACGGCAACCGCATCGAGGGCGCCGACGCGAAGGCGCAGGACGACCTCGCCGTGCAGAACCTCGCCTTCGCCGGCGCCGCGGTCGCGAAGATCGGCGGCATCGTTCTGCTCGAGCCGGTCTCCGGCATGGACGCCTACCCGCTGAAGACGGCGGCGGATGCTCTCGCGATCATCGACCGCGTCAAGGCCGAGCACGGCGTGGACAACGTCAAGCTGCTCGCCGACTACTACCACCTGGCCGTGAACGGCGACGACGTCGCGGCGGTCATCGCCGGCCACGCCGCCGAGTTCGGCCACATCCAGATCGCGGACGCGCCCGGCCGCGGCGAGCCCGGCACCGGCGAGCTGCCCCTCGAGGAGTGGATCGATGCGGCCCGCGCCGGCGGCTACACCGGACCGATCGGCCTCGAGTACAAGGCCACCCAGGCCGCACCGTTCGCCTGGCTCGGCCAGAACGCCTGACACCCTCTTCCCGCTAAGGAGCGACGACATGACCAGCATCGCCATCATCGGCCTCGGCATCATGGGCCTGCCCATGGCCAAGAACCTCGTCAAGGCCGGCTACGACGTGACCGGCTTCAACCGCAGCCAGGAGCCCATCGACAAGCTCGTCGAGGCCGGCGGCAAGGGCGCCTCCAGCGTCGCGGACGCCGTCAAGGACGCCGACGTCATCATCACCATGGTCCCGGACTCCCCGGATGTCGAGGGCGTCGTGCGCGGTGAGGACGGCGTGTTCGCCAACGCCAAGGCCGGTGCGCTGTGGATCGACAACTCCTCGATCCGTCCCGACGTCGCGAAGACGCTCGCCGAGGAGGCCGTCGCGGCCGGCTTCGGCGCGGTGGATGCTCCCGTCTCCGGCGGCGAGCAAGGCGCCATCGACGGCGTCCTCTCGATCATGGTCGGTGGCTCGCCCGAGCACTTCGCGGCCGCCGAGCCGGTGCTGAACGCCATCGGCAAGACCATCGTGCACGTCGGTCCCGCCGGCGCGGGTCAGACGGTGAAGGCCGCGAACCAGCTCATCGTCGCCGTGAACATCCAGGCCCTCGCCGAGGCCGTCACCTTCCTCGAGGCCTTCGGCGTCGACACGGATGCCGCCCTCAAGGTGCTCGGCGGCGGGCTCGCCGGCTCCAAGGTCCTCGACCAGAAGGGGCAGAAGATGCTCGACCGCAACTTCGACCCCGGTTTCCGCCTCGCCCTCCACAACAAGGATCTGGGCATCGTCACCTCCGCAGCGCGTTCCGTCGGGGTCACCGTCCCGCTCGGCGCGGCAGTCGCCCAGCTCGTGAACGCCCTCGTCGCCCGCGGCGACGGCGGACTCGACCACTCCGGGCTCTTCAAGCTCACCACCGAACTCTCCGGCCGCTGACGCGTTTCGTCTCTGCGTTTCGACTCGCTTCGCTCGCTCAACGACCGCAAAACCTAAGGACACTCCCATGACTCGCATGCGCGCAGTGGACGCCATCGTCCAGATCCTGGAGAAGGAGGGCGCCACTGAGGCGTTCGGCCTTCCCGGCGCCGCCATCAACCCGCTGTACTCCGCGATGCGCCGGCACGGCGGCATCCGCCACACCCTCGCCCGCCACGTCGAGGGCGCCTCGCACATGGCCGACGGCTACAGCCGCACCGGCGACGGCCGCATCGGCATCTGCATCGGCACGTCCGGCCCGGCCGGAACCGACATGATCACCGGACTCTACGCGGCGATCGCGGACTCCATCCCGATGCTGTGCATCACCGGCCAGGCGCCGGTCGCGAAGCTCGACAAGGAGGACTTCCAGGCCGTCGACATCGCGTCCATCGCGAAGCCGGTGACGAAGTTCGCGAAGACCGTGCTCGAGGCCGGCCAGATCCCCGGCGCCTTCCAGACGGCCTTCCAGATCATGCGCTCCGGCCGTCCAGGCCCCGCGCTGATCGACCTGCCGTTCGACGTGCAGATGACGGAGATCGAGTTCGACATCGACACCTACGAGCCGCTGCCCGTGGCCAAGCCCGCCGCGACCCGCGCGCAGGCCGAGAAGGTGCTCGACATGCTCATCGCGGCGAAGCACCCCGCGATCATCGCCGGCGGCGGCGTGGTGAACTCGGGCGCCTCCGCGAAGCTCGTCGAGCTCGCCGAGACGCTGGGCGTTCCCGTGTTCCCGACCCTGATGGGCTGGGGCGCGATCGGCGACGACCACCCGCTGGCCGGCGGCCTCGTCGGCATCCAGACCTCGCAGCGCTACGGCAACGCGAGCTTCCTGGAGAGCGACTTCGTGCTCGGCATCGGCAACCGCTGGGCGAACCGCCACACCGGCGGTCTCGACACGTACCGCAAGGGCCGTACCTTCGTGCACGTCGACATCGAGCCCACCCAGATCGGCCGCGTCTTCGCTCCCGACTACAGCGTGGTGTCCGACGCCGGGGCGTTCATCGACGCCCTGCTCGAGGCCGCCCGCGACCGCGTCGCCGAGCTGCCCGACTACAACGCCTGGGCCGAGGAGTGCCGCGGACGCAAGGCGCGACTGCAGCGCAAGACCAACTTCGACAACGTGCCCATGAAGCCGCACCGCGTCTACCAGGAGATGCTGTCCGCGTTCGGACACGACACCACCTACGTCACCACGATCGGCCTCTCGCAGATCGCCGGCGCGCAGCTGCTGCACGTGTACGGACCGCGCCAGTGGATCAACGCCGGCCAGGCCGGGCCCCTCGGCTGGACCCTGCCCGCCGCCCTCGGCGTCGTCCGCGGCAAGCCGGAGGAGAAGGTCGTGGCGCTCAGCGGCGACTACGACTTCCAGTTCATGATCGAGGAGCTCGCCGTGGGTGCGCAGCACAAACTGCCGTACATCCACGTCGTGGTGAACAACAGCTACCTCGGACTGATCCGCCAGTCGCAGCGTCCGTTCGAGATGGACTACGAGGTCTCCCTCGCCTTCGACAACATCAACACCCCGTACGACGAGAACAGCGTCGCCACCGGCTACGGCGTCGACCACGTCAAGGTCGCCGAGGGGCTGGGCTGCAAGGCGATCCGCGTGGAGCGTCCGGAGGACCTCGCCGCCGGCTTCGCCGAGGCGGAGCGACTCAAGGCAGAGTTCCAGGTGCCGGTGGTCGTCGAGGTCATCCTCGAGCGGGTCACCAACATCGCCATGGGTGCCGACCTCGACACGATGAACGAGTTCGAGGACCTCGCAGTCACCGCCGAGGACGCGCCCGAGGCCGTCTACGCGCTGCTCGACTGAGCTCCGCACCGTCATGCGCATCCTGATCGCCTCGGACAAGTTCAAGGGCTCCGCCACGGGGTCCGAGGTCGCCGCCGCCCTCGCGGACGGCATCCGGGAGGTCATCCCGGATGCCGTCATCGAGGCCGTGCCGGTGGCCGACGGCGGCGAGGGGACGGTCGACGCCGCCCTCGCCGCCGGGTTCGAGGCGATCACCGCGACGGTGACCGGGCCCACGGGGGAACCCGTCGAGGCCCGGTTCGCGGCGCGCTTCGGAGAAGGGCGCGCGGAGGCCATCATCGAGATGGCCGTCGCCAGCGGCCTCGACGTGCTGCCGGACGGCGAGAAGGCGCCGCTCACGGCGACGAGCCGGGGGACGGGCGAGCTCATCGCCGCCGCGCTCGATCGCGGCTGCACCACGATCGTGCTCGGCGTGGGTGGCAGCGCCAACACCGACGGCGGCGCGGGGATGCTGCAGGCGCTGGGCGTCTCGCTCCGCACCGCCGACGGCGAGGTCGCGCCCGGTGGCGCGGCCCTCGCCGACCTGACTTCCGTCGACGTCTCAGGACTGGACCCGCGCATCGCCGGGGCGAGCATCGTGCTGGCCAGCGACGTCGACAACCCGCTCCTGGGCGACCGGGGGGCCGCTGCGGTGTTCGCGCCGCAGAAGGGGGCGAGCGCCGACGATGTCGCCGTCCTCGAGGCGGGCCTCTCGCGGCTGGCCCATCTCCTCGAGGCCCAGCCCGGCGTCCGGCCGTCCGCCGGCGACCCCGGCGCCGGCGCCGCCGGCGGGGTCGGCTACGCCGCGCTCGCCGTGCTCCGCGCGAGCCGCGAGCCCGGCATCGACGTCGTTCAGCGCCTCACCGGGCTCGCCGCGCGCGTGGCCTCCGTCGACCTCGTCATCACCGGCGAGGGCAGCCTCGACGACCAGAGTCTCGGCGGCAAGACCCCGCTCGGGGTCGCCGCCGCCGCGAGGGCGGCCGGAGTCCCGGTCGTGGCCGTGTGCGGCCGCTCCACCCTCAGTCCCGCCGACGCGGAAGCCGCCGGCTTCCGTGCCGTCTACCCGCTCAGCGAGATCGAGCCCGACCCCGCCGTCAGCATCGCCAACGCGAAGCCGCTGCTGGTGCGGGTGGGGGCGCGGATCGCCTCGGAGTCCCTCACCCGGTGAGGTGTGCTCAGCGGGGCTCCTCGGAGCCCCGCCCAAAACCATTGACAAGTGATTTGTCATATGATTTGATCTCTACATCCCGAAATTACTTTTCCACTTTCTGGAATAGAATCTTCACAGACCTGACGTCGTCGTCAAGGAAGGGCCAAAGATGTCCGCTGAAGAGTACGTACACATCCCGAGCCGCCGCTCCGAGGGACTCGACGAAGCACCGTCGGCCCTCATCGCGGTGCAGGCCGGCATCAGTCCGCGCCTCTACAACAGCGACCTCGCTCCGACCACGCGCGAGGGCCGCCACTGGCACGCCTACAGCATCTTCGCCCTGTGGGCGAACGATGTCCACAGCCTGGGCAACTACGTCTGGGCGATCGGACTGTTCTCGCTCGGCATGAGCGGCGGCGCCATCCTGGGCTCGCTCTCCTTCGGCGCCCTGTTCCTGTTCCTCCTGCTCACCCTGTCCGGGTTCATGGGGGAGAAGACGGGCGTGCCGTTCCCCGTCATGAGCCGCATCAGCTTCGGAATCCACGGCGCCCAGATCCCCGCCCTGCTCCGCGGCGGCGTCGCCATCGCCTGGTTCGGCATCCAGACGTACCTCGCCTCGCAGGTGCTGCAGGTCGTCATCCTCGCGCTCATCCCCGGCGCCGCCGGCCTGCAGGAGGGCGCGTTCCTCGGCCTCTCCGCGCTCGGCTGGATCACCTTCCTCGCCCTCTGGGTCGTGCAGTCGATCATCGTCAGCTACGGCATGGAGATGATCCGCAAGTACGAGGCCTTCGCCGGCCCGATCATCCTCGCGACCTTCGTGGCGCTGGCCGTCTGGGTGCTCGTGCAGGCCGACTTCCAGATCTCCTGGTCCAACGACGCGCCGCTCACCGGCGTCGAGCTCTGGCTCAACATGCTCGGCGGAGCATCCGCCTGGGTCGCGATCTACGGAACCTTCGTGCTCAACTTCTGCGACTTCACCCGCGGAGCCCGCTCGAAGAAGGCCATCATCAAGGGCAACTTCTGGGGCATCCCGATCAACATGCTCTTCTTCGGGCTCATCGTCGTGATCCTCGCCGGCGGCTCGTTCACGGTCAACGGCCAGGCCATCGGCTCGCCCGCCGACGTCGTCGCCGCGATCCCGAACACGCTGCTGCTCGTGCTGGCCTCGCTCGCCCTCATCGTCCTCACCATCGCGGTGAACCTGATGGCGAACTTCGTCGCCCCGACCTACGCGCTGACCAACCTGTTCCCGAAGCGGCTGAACTTCCGCAGGGCGGCGCTGATCTCGGCGGTCATCGGGCTCGTCATCCTGCCCTGGAACCTCTACAACTCGCCCGTCGTGATCGGCATCTTCCTGAACGGCCTCGGCGCCCTGCTCGGTCCGCTGTTCGGCATCATCATGGTGGACTACTGGCTCATCCGGAAGCAGCGGATCAACATCCCCGACCTGTACTCCGAGCACGCCACCGGCGAATACCACTACACGCGCGGCTTCAACCCCCGCGCCGTCATCGCCCTGGTGATCTCCGGCGTGATCGCCCTCCTCCTCACCTTCGTCCCGGCGTTCCAGGTGGTCAGCCAGTTCTCCTGGTTCCTCGCCGCAGGCCTCGGCGCGATCGTGTACGGCGTCCTCGCCGACCGCCGCGGCCCGTTCCACGATGTCGAGGCGGGCGACATCGCCGTCACCCCGACCCACTGACCCGGAAGGCAGCACGAACATGCGCATCCTCGTCGCCAATGTGAACACGACCGAGACGATGACCGAGGCGATCGCCGAGGCGGCCCGTGCGGCCGCCTCGCCGGGAACCGAGATCATCGGCCTCACCCCGGACTTCGGAGCCGACTCCTGCGAGGGCAACTTCGAGAGCTATCTCGCCGCCATCGCCGTGATGGACAAGGTCGTCCGGTACGAGGGCGAGTACGACGCCGTCATCCAGGCCGGCTACGGAGAGCACGGCCGGGAGGGGCTGCAGGAGCTGCTCTCGGTGCCCGTCGTCGACATCACGGAGGCGGCCGCGTCCACCGCCATGTACCTGGGCCGCACCTACTCGGTCGTCACCACGCTCGACCGCACGGTGCCGCTGATCGAGGACCGCCTGATCCTCGGCGGCCTGCACGACCGCTGCGCCTCGGTGCGCTCCTCCGGGCTCGGCGTGCTCGAGCTCGAGTCCGACCCGGAGCGCGCGGTGGAGGCCATCGCCTCCGAGGCGCAGCGGGCCGTGGAGGAGGACCGCGCCGAGGTCATCGTGCTCGGCTGCGGCGGCATGGCCGAGCTGAAGGATCGCGTCGTCGAGCTCTGCGGCGTGCCCGTCGTCGACGGCGTGCAGGCGGCCGTCGCGGTCGCCGAGAGCCTCGTGCGCCTCGGACTCACCACCTCGAAGGTGCGCACCTACGCCCCGCCCCGCCCGAAGCGGATCACCGGATTCCCGTCCGCCGCCCGCTGAACTCGCGGATAATCCAGAACAGACACCACCACATCACACACGGCCCGGCGAAGGCGCCGGAAGAAGGGAAGAGCGACATGTCGCAGGAGAACGAGAAGCAGGATGCCGCAGGCGCATCGCTCGACCCGACGGGCGAGCACTACGACCTGGTGATCCGCGGTGAGCGCGTGCTCACCAGCGCCGGCATCCGTCCGCGGGAGGTCGGCGTCCGGAACGGCGTCATCGTCGCGATGCAGCCGCTGGGCAACAACCTCGACGGTGCCGAGATCATCGAGCTCGGCGAGGACGAGACGCTCATCCCGGGCCTGGTCGACACGCACGTGCACGTCAACGAGCCCGGCCGCACCGAGTGGGAGGGCTTCGCGTCGGCGACCCGCGCCGCCGCGGCAGGCGGCGTGACGACCATCGTCGACATGCCGCTGAACAGCATCCCGCCGACCGTCAGCGTCGAGGCGCTGAACGTCAAGCGCGAGGCGGCGAAGGGGCAGACGCACGTCGACGTGGGCTTCTGGGGTGGCGCCGTGCCCGGCAACACCGCGGACCTGCGCCCGCTGCACGACGCCGGCGTCTTCGGCTTCAAGTGCTTCCTGCTGCACTCCGGCGTGGACGAGTTCCCGCCGCTGGACGCGGACGAGCTCGAGACGGACATGCGCGAGCTCGCGAACTTCGACTCGGTCATGATCGTGCACGCCGAGGACTCCCGTGCGATCGACCGCGCCCCGCAGCCGGAGGGCGACGACTACAGCAAGTTCCTCGCGTCCCGTCCGCGCGGTGCGGAGAACCTCGCCATCGCCGAGGTCATCGAGCGTGCCCGCTGGACCGGCGGCCGGGCGCACATCCTGCACCTGTCGTCCTCGGATGCGCTGCCGATGCTGCGCTCGGCGAAGCAGGACGGACTGAAGCTCACGGTCGAGACCTGCCCGCACTACCTCACCCTGACGGCCGAGGAGATCCCGCACGGCGCCACGCAGTTCAAGTGCTGCCCGCCGATCCGCGAGGCGGGCAACCGCGAGCTGCTCTGGCAGGGCCTGGAGGACGGCACGATCGACTTCATCGTGTCGGACCACTCGCCCTCGACCCTCGACCTCAAGGACCTGGAGAACGGCGACTTCGCCGTGGCATGGGGCGGCGTCGCCTCGCTGCAGCTCGGCCTGTCGCTGATCTGGACCGAGGCGCGTCAGCGCGGCCTCGAGCTGGAGACCGTCGTGTCGTGGATGAGCGAGCGCCCCGCGCAGTTCGCCGGCCTCACCGGCAAGGGCCGCATCGCCCCCGGCTACGACGCGGACTTCTCGATCTTCGCGGCCGACGACGCCTACGTCGTGGACGTGAAGAAGCTGCACCACAAGAACCCGCTCACCCCGTACCACGGCAAGGCGCTCGCCGGCGTCGTGCGCAGGACGTGGCTGCACGGCGAGGTCATCGACTTCGAGACCCCGCGCGGCCGGCTGCTGCGCCGCGGCATGACCGACGCGGAGTGATCCGTCGCGGAGTGATCCGTCGCAGTCGCTGAGACCCCTGTCTGCCACCGAGACCCCCACCTGTTCACGCGGACAGCTGGGGGTCTCGACGGCATTCGGGGGTTTCGGCGTTGACGGGGGAGAGGCCTCAGGAGTAAAGTTGAGTCAACAACACTCAACTTTGTTCCGGAGGGCCGCACCGGTCGCCGGCGAACGACCAGAAGGAGTCTCCTCAGGAGGAACGCATGACCACCCCGCAGACCAGCTCTCAGAACCAGGAACAGCAGTCCGCCCTCGAGCAGTTCGGCATCAACCTCACCGATCGCGCCCGCCAGGGCAAGCTCGACCCCGTCATCGGACGGGACAGCGAGATCCGGCGCGTCAGCCAGGTGCTCACCCGCCGCACGAAGAACAACCCCGTCCTCATCGGCGAGCCCGGCGTCGGCAAGACCGCCGTCGTGGAGGGCCTCGCCCAGCGCATCGTCGCCGGCGACGTCGCCGAATCCCTCAAGGACAAGGAGCTGGTCACCCTCGACATCTCCGCGCTCGTCGCCGGCGCGATGTACCGCGGGCAGTTCGAGGAGCGGCTGAAGAGCGTGCTCAAGGAGATCACCGAGTCCGACGGGCGGATCATCACCTTCATCGACGAGCTGCACGTCCTGATGGGCGCCGGCGGCGGCGAGGGGTCGGTCGCGGCCTCCAACATGCTCAAGCCCATGCTGGCCCGCGGAGAGCTGCGCCTCATCGGCGCCACCACGCTCAACGAGTACCGGGAGTTCATCGAGAAGGATGCCGCGCTCGAGCGCCGCTTCCAGCAGGTGTACGTCGGCGAGCCCTCGGTCGAGGACACCATCGCCATCCTCCGCGGGCTCAAGGGCCGCTACGAGGCGCACCACGGGGTGACCATCTCCGACAGCGCCCTCGTCGCCGCGGCGGCCCTGTCGAACCGCTACATCCCGGCCCGGCAGCTGCCGGACAAGGCGATCGACCTCATCGACGAGTCCATGTCGCGGCTGAAGATGGAGATCGACTCCTCCCCGGTGGAGATCGACCAGCTCAAGCGCCAGGTCGACCGCATGAAGCTCGAGGAGCTCGCTCTCAAGAAGGAGAAGGACGCCGCGTCCAAGGAGCGCCTCGGCACCCTCCGCGAGCAGCTCGTCGAGATGGAGCGGGAGCTCGCCGGCCTCGAGGAGCGCTGGGCGCGCGAGCGCCAGGGCCTGAACCGGGTCGGCGAGCTGAAGAAGCAGCTCGACGACGCGATCACCCAGCGCGACCTCGCCATGCGCAACGCCGACTACACGAAGGCCTCCAAGCTCGAGTACGAGACGATCAAGCGCCTGGAGCGCGACATCGCCGAGGCCGAGCAGGCCGAGGCGACGGTCTCCGACGAGGGGCGCATGGTCAACGAGCAGGTCACCGAGGAGGACATCGCCGCGGTGATCGCGGCGTGGACCGGCATCCCCGTCGGCCGTCTCCTGCAGGGGGAGAGCGAGAAGCTCCTGCACCTGGAGAACGAGCTCGGCAAGCGCCTGATCGGCCAGAAGGAGGCCGTCAGGGCGGTGTCGGATGCCGTGCGCCGCTCGCGCGCCGGCATCAGCGACCCCGGCCGCCCGACCGGATCGTTCCTCTTCCTCGGCCCGACCGGCGTCGGCAAGACGGAGCTGGCCAAGGCGCTCGCGGAGTTCCTCTTCGACGACGAGCGGGCCATGGTGCGCATCGACATGTCCGAGTACGGCGAGAAGCACTCCGTCTCCAGGCTCGTCGGCGCCCCTCCCGGGTACGTCGGCTACGAGCAGGGCGGTCAGCTCACCGAGGCCGTGCGGCGTCGTCCGTACAGCGTGATCCTCCTCGACGAGGTCGAGAAGGCGCACCCCGAGGTGTTCGACATCCTGCTGCAGGTGCTCGACGACGGCCGTCTCACGGACGGCCAGGGGCGCACGGTCGACTTCTCGAACGTCATCCTCGTCCTCACCTCCAACCTCGGCTCGCCGATCCTCATCGACCCGACCCTGTCGGACGAGGTGAAGCGGGAGCAGGTGATGGCGCTGGTGCGGCAGGCCTTCCGGCCCGAGTTCCTCAACCGCCTCGACGATGTCGTGATGTTCTCCGCGCTCAGCGAGGACGACCTCGCGCAGATCGTGGAGCTCTCCGTGGACCAGCTGCAGCGGCGCCTGCACGACCGCCGGCTCACGCTCGCGGTCACTCCGGACGCGCGCGCCTGGCTCGCCGAGCGCGGCTACGACCCGGTGTTCGGTGCCCGGCCGCTGCGCCGCCTCATCCAGACCGAGGTGCAGAACAAGCTGGCGACGGCGCTGCTCGCAGGCGGCGTGCGCGACGGCGACGCGGTGCGCGTCGACGTGGCCGCCGACGGCTCGGGGCTCGTGCTCACCAGCGCCGGCCCGGCGCCCGAGGCCACCGGCCCCGACGACGACGTGATCGAGGCCGAGCTGCTCGACGACTGACATCCTCCACCGCGACGCCCCACCTGCGCGCCGACGCCCCACTTGAACGGCGTCCGCCAGGTGGGGCGTCGCGCCTCAGATGGGGCGTCGGCGCGATGCGAACCGGGCCGCGATCCAGTCCGCGGCTTCTGACGGGGCGTGCTGCGGATGCATCGTCCCGGAGTGGTGCGTGGGCCACCAGCGGCTCGTGAGGTCGACGCCCGCGGCGCGGTAGGCGCGCAGCAGGCGGCCGGAGAGGGGAGCGGGAGCCACCTCGTCGAATCGGGCGGCGTCGACGCGTACGGGGGCGCGGAAGCCTCGGAGCGCGACCACCTCGTTCGCCCGGAACGAGGCGTCGAGCCGCGCGAACAGCTCACGACCGGAAGCACCGCCGATGCGGCCCGGCGCGATCCCGCCCCAGGAGCGGGACGCGGCGAGCTCGGTGAGGGTGAGCCGGTCGAGATCACGCCATACGGCGGACGCCGCGGCGCCGAGCCCGTCGGCGGCGAGGAGCGCCCGCATCCGTTCGTCGGTCGTGGCGGCGCCGCGCAGCATCAGCGCGATCAGCGCCGAGACCACCCCCGATCCGGGGAAGCGCCCCGGCGCGCGCCGGGCGAGCCCGATGCTCACGTCCATGCGTGTGACGGGCGCGAACGCCGCGGTGCCGAGGAGTCGTGAGCGACGGTCGGGCTCCGATGCCACCGAGGCGTGCAGCGCGGCCACAGCCCCCTCGGAGTGCCCGGCGGCGACCCAGTCGTCGCCCAGATCCGCTGCGAACGAGTCCCGCGCCCGCATCATCCCGGTCATCGACGCCGCCAGCGACGCCCCGATCAGATACGGGTGGATGCCGGGGCCCCCGATGCCCTCGTAGTCCGGGCGGAGCACCGCGATGCCACGGGTGACGAGGGCGGCGCACAGCGCATCGCCCTGCGACATCCGCCGCCACTCCGGATGCTCGGGATCACCGGTGCTGGGTGCGGAGCGGGGCGAGCCGCCGGTGGTCATGTGGCCGTACACGACGACCGGGAACCCGCCCCGCGGCGGCGCCGCAGACGGCAGATGGATCAGTCCGGTCTGCTCCTGCGGCTCCCCGTCGATGCCGGTCGCCGGGAAGGAGACGACGCAGCCCTTCGCGAGCGGCCCGGTCATCGGGGCCCCGGTCACCAGCGCCCCCGCGGCAGGAGCCGACGCAGCGCGGCGGGCATCGTGCCGAGCATCCGTCCGTCCCGCCGCTCGGCGTCGTCGACGACGTCGGCGAAGAACCGGGCGACCGGAACGAGCTGGCCGCGGTCGATCCGGTCGATCGTGTCGGCGTCGTCGTAGAGGTACAGCGGGCCGGAGATGAGGCTGACGGTGGGCACGCCCGAGACGAACGTGAACGAGGCGTCGGTGGGGATGCCGGAGGCGAGGAACTCGAGCAGCCCGGCGCCGAGGAGGCTCGTGCCGTGCAGGCCTTGCCGCCGCACGGCGCGGCCGATCCGCCCGGTGAACGCCGGATTCACGTTGACGAAGATACCGCGCGGCTCGGTCTCCCCTGTGGACGCGAACCCGCCGTCCGCGCCCTCGACCGCGCGGAGCCCGATGTGCTCGATCGTGGCGTTCAGCACGATGTTCCACGGGGCGCCGGGGGAGAGCACGTGCCTCCTGGCGAACTCGCGGTGCGCCTGGTAGCCCGTGAAGTGCGTGTCGAAGGTGACGAACAGCAGCGTCTTCTCACGCGTCGCTCCCGCCGCGGCCGCCGCCCCGTAGTGCTCGGCGAGGGCGATCACCTCGGCGGTGCCGGAGGCGTCCTCCACGGCGCCGGGGCCGATCGAGTCGTGGTGGGACTGGATCATCACGGCATCCGTCGTGCGGCCGGGGAGCATGCCGATCACGGTGCGCGAGACGACCTCGGTGCGGGTGACGTCGAGGGTGAGCCGAGCGGCGGATGCGCCCCGCAGGAGCCGTCGCAGACGCGCGCCCTCGGCGCGCGTGACCCAGGCGCCGGGCAGGGGGAAGAGCGTCCGCCGGTAGTACTCGTTGTGGTAGTTCCGGGAGTCCGGGTAGTCGCGGAGCACGCCGATCACGCCCACTGCGCCGGCCGCCGCCGCCTCGGTCATCGTGCGGGCGAGGGAGGTGACATACGGGTTGCGGCTGCCGAGCACCTCGCGGCGCAGCACCCGCCGGCCGGGGTCGTGCAGGAAGAGCGTGAGCGGCAGCGAGTGCGCCACCGTCATGTCGAAGGTCAGGTCGAACAGCACGATCGCGCCGCGGACGTCGTGCCGGCGCACCCGCCCGTCGCCGATGTCGACGACCCGCGCCTCGATCCGGTGCTCCGCGGCGCCCGTCCAGTCATGCGCCGGAAGCGCCGAGTGCAGGATCGGCGCGCAGGCGACGGATTCGCCCCCGACGCTGACCGCACAGGTGCCGGCCCGCCAGGAGAACGACGGGACCTCGAGCACCTCGGTGGTCAGCCCGGCCGCGGCGAACCGCCGCTCGACGTAGCCGGCCGCCGCGGCGCCGCCCGGCGAGCCGGTCGCCCGCGGCGCCATCGCGACGAGATCCTCGATGGTCGCCATGATCGCGTCTTCGGTCATGCTCATGCCCTCGAGGCTAGGGAGACCGCGGTTGTGCCGCGCCATGCGCATCGAATCCTTCAGTACGGATGCTCTGATGCGTACGATTCGTCACATGGCACCACTCGACGACGGCGACGCCCGGATGCTCGGCGAGCTCGACCTCGCCATCGTGCACGCGCTGCAGATCGACGCCCGCGCCCCGTGGACGCGGGTCGCCGCCGCCGTCGGAGCGGACGCGGCCACCGTCGCCCGACACTGGCAGGCGCTTCGCGACGAGTCGACGGCGTGGCTCACCGCGTGGCCGACTCCGGAGCGCTGGTCGTCGTCGACGGACGTCGCCGTCGTGCTCCTCGATCCGCGCACGACGCCGGACGTGATCGACCGTGTCTCCGCCCTGCCGTGGGTGCTGAGCGCGGACGAGACCTCGGCCGGCTGCCTCGTGCTCGTGGCCTCCTCCGGCGGGCTCGCCCAGCTCGGGGAGCGCGTGCGCGAGATCGCCGCGCTCGGCGCCCGGGTGCGGCGGATGGACGTGGCGGCCGCGATCACCGCGGAGGACTCCGGGTGGCGGCTGCGCGTGCTCTCACGCCAGCAGCAGCGGGCCCTGCGGGACCCGAACCGCCCCGACGAGGCGCGGGCGCCTCGGCCCGACATCGTCGCCGAGCTGGCCGAGGCCCTCGACGAGGACCCGCGGATGCCGGCCGCCTCCGTGGCGAAGATGCTCGGCGTCTCGGAGGCGACCGCGCGGCGCACGGTCGACCGCGCCGTCGCAGCCGGGCTCCTCCGGCTCGGCTGCGACGTCGCGATGCCCGCTGCCGGCTACCGGCGTGGCGCCGTGCTGTGGGCGCGCGCGACGGATGCCGAGGCCGCGGCCGGGCACGCCGCACGGCTGCCGGAGGCGCATCGCGTCGGCATCCTCGTCGGTCGCGCGCCGCTGTTCGTCTGCGTCCGCGCCCGCTCACTCACCGCCCTGCCGGCGATCGAGGAGGCGTGGGGTGACGGCGTGGAGGTCGTCGACCGCTGGACCGTGCTGCGCAGCATCAAGCGCAACGGGCACTTGCTCGATGCCGAAGGGCGCTCGGCGGGTCGCGTGCCGCTGCGCTGGTAGGCGCCGGTCAGGCGGGGCTCCTCCCCGCGGTCGCCGCCTCGGCCCGCAGGCGCGCGTCCAGGCGGTAGCGCGACAGCGGCACGAGGCTGATCGCGCAGAGCACGGCGGGGATGACCGAGACGCCCAGCACGATGGCCCACTGCGCGGCGTCCGACTGCACCACCTCCGCGCCGGTCGTCGCGACGTAGCCGCCGATGCTGAGCACGAGACCCAGCACCGCCGGGCCCAGGGCATACCCGAGCAGCTCGAAGCCCGACCAGACGCCTGAGATCATGCCGATCCGGTTGGTGCCGGTGCGCTTCGCGTCCTCCGCGGCGAGGTCGGGCAGCATCGCGAGCGGGAACAGCTGTGCGCCTGCGTAACCGACGCCGACGACACCCGAGGCGATCAGCATCGGCACGGGATCGCCGGTGCGCGCCGAGAGCAGGGCGACGAGGCCCGCGGTCATCACGAGGGTCGCGACCGCGAAGCCGCCCTTCTTGCCGATGCGGCGGCCCAGCGCCGACCAGGCCGGGGTGAGGACGACGGCCGGGGCGACGAAGCACAGGAACGCGACCGTCGCGACGCCCGGGTCGTGCACCACATGGCGGGCCACGTAGACGACCCCGCCGAGGACCATGCCGATCGCGACGGCCTGCAGCACGAACGAGACGATCAGCGTGCGGGCATCGCGGTCGCGCAGCACGATCGCGAGCTGGCCGAACAGGCGCCCGCCGGCGACCTCGGTGCGGGTCAGCGCCACGCGCCGGGTGCCCCACCACACCCCGAAGGCGCCGACGAGGATGAGCACGGCCATGGCGCCCGCCATGATCCGGTATCCGCCGACGCCGCCCACCGCCTCGACGAGTGCCGGCGCGGTCGCGCCCGAGACGAGGATCGCGAGGGTGAACACGATGACCCGCCAGGTGATGAGCCGGGTGCGCTCGGAGTAGTCGTCGGTGATCTCCGCCGACATCGCCAGATACGGCACCTGGAAGAAGGCGTACACGGTCGCCGAGGCGAGGAAGAGCGCCAGCACCCACAGCGCGGCGGCCACCGGGGGAGCGGTGGGGCCGAAGAACATCGCCAGGAACGCCAGGGCGAGCAGGATGCCGGCGCGCAGGATGAACGGGCGCCGGCGGTCGTGCGGATGCCGGGAGCGATCGCTGAGCCGCCCGGCGATCGGGTTGAGGAAGAAGTCCCAGGCCTTCGGTGCGAACACGATCATCCCGGCGATCGCCGCTTCGACGCCGAGGAGGTCGGTGAGGAAGGGCATGAGGATGAGGCCGGGGACCGTGCCGTAGGTGCCGGAGGCGATGCCGCCGAGCGCGTAGCCGGCCCGGGTGCGGCGGGAGAGGGCGGTCATGAGCCGATGGTAGGGGTGCTCGCTCAGTCCCGGTCCGGAATTGACGGTGATCCGTCATCGACATGAGCGCGCGGGGCATCATCCGTCATTCCTGCTGGTTGGTGCCGGAGCATCCGCCCGCACCGGCCCAAGCGCGTCAATTTCGCTTCATGGAATAAGCAGTCCGGTTCTCGGAAGAAGTTGTTGACCTCCGGAAGCGCGCCGTGATACATCTGGAGGGTTCCGATGGCGGGACTCCTGGATCAGCAGACAGGGCAGAACTGAGCTGGCCCCCTCATCGTGGGGTCGCCGGCGACCCCACCGTCACGGATGGAGTCTCCCATGTCACAGAACACCGCCAGCGTCTGGCTGAAGAACCCGCTCGGCATCCACACCGGCACCGACGCCGACGCCCGCGGCGGGATCGTCGTCGACGGAGCGCGGGTACGCGAGCTCGTTCCCGCGGGGAGTGCGCCCGCCGCCCCCGTGGATCAGGTCGTCGACGCGTCGCGGCACGTGATCATCCCCGGCCTGATCAACACGCACCATCACTTCTACCAGACGCTCACCCGAGCCTGGGCGCCGGTCGTCAGCGCCGAGCTCTTCCCCTGGCTGAAGGGACTGTACGGGCTGTGGGCGGGGCTCACCCCGCGCGATCTCGAGCTCGCCACGACCGTCGCGCTCGCCGAGCTGCTGCTCTCCGGCTGCACCACGGCGGCCGACCACCACTACCTCTTCCCCGAGGGGCTCGAGAACGGCATCGACGTGCAGGTCGAGGTCGTCCGGCGACTCGGGATGCGGGCGACGCTGACCCGCGGCTCGATGTCGCTGGGCGAGGAGGACGGCGGTCTCCCGCCGCAGCGGACGGTGCAGGATGCCGACGTGATCCTCGCCGACAGCGAGCGGCTCATCGCGGCCCATCATGAGCGCGGGGAGGGCGCCTTCGTCCAGATCGGCCTCGCACCGTGCTCGCCGTTCTCGGTGACGACCGGAGCGATGCGCGACACCGCCGCGCTCGCCGACCGGCTCGACGTGCGCCTGCACACCCACCTCGCCGAGACGCTCGACGAGGAGGACTTCTGCCGCGAGATGTTCGGGCTGCGCACCGTCGACTACCTCGAGAGCGTCGGCTGGCTCACCGAGCGCACCTGGCTGGCGCACGGCATCCACTTCGATGACGCCGAGATCGCCCGGCTGGGCGCCGCGGGAACCGCGGTCTCGCACTGCGCCACCTCGAACATGCGGCTCGCCTCCGGCATCGCGAGGGTCCTCGAGCTGGAGGATGCCGGTGCGCCGGTCGGCCTCGGCGTCGACGGCTCGGCCTCCAACGACGGGTCGAACATGATCCAGGAGGTGCGTCAGGCCCTGTACCTGCAGCGCCTCCGCTACGGGGCGGCGGCGGTGACGCCGGAGCGCGCCCTGGACTGGGCGACGGCCGGGTCCGCCCGTGCCCTCGGCCGCGACGATCTCGGCGTCCTCGCACCCGGGAAGCAGGCCGACCTCGCGATGTTCACCCTCGACGAGCTGCGCTTCTCCGGCAGCCACGATCCCGTGGCGGCTCTGCTGCTCTGCGGCGCGGATCGCGCCGACCGCGTCATGGTCGGCGGAGACTGGCGCGTACTCGACGGCGCCGTCGTGGGGCTCGACGTCCCGCAGCTCATCGCCCACCACAGCGAAGCGGCCCGCGGCCTGCTCGCCAGGCACTCCTGAACACCGACAGCCACCGAAACCACCACACCGACGAAGAGGTCGAAATGAACAAGCAGAAGACGGCGGTCCGCCCCGAGGACGAGCGGCTCCCGCTCGGCTCCACCATCGCGTACGGCTTCCAGCACGTGCTCACCATGTACGGCGGCATCATCGCGCCACCGCTCATCATCGGCTCCATCGCCGGACTCGACGGCGCCGAGATCGGGGTGCTGATCACCGCCTGCCTGTTCATGGGCGGCCTCGCGACGGTCCTGCAGACGGTCGGCATCCCGTTCTTCGGCTCGCAGCTGCCCCTCGTGCAGGGCGTCTCCTTCGCGGGCGTGGCGACCATGGGCGCGATCGTGACGAGCGGCGGCGGGCTGCCGGCTGTGTTCGGCGCGGTGATCGTGGCATCCGTCATCGGCCTGCTCATCGCGCCGGTCTTCGCCACGATCATCCGGTTCTTCCCGCCCGTGGTCACCGGCGTCGTCATCACGACGATCGGCCTCACCCTGCTGCCGGTCGCCGCCGGCTGGGCGATGGGCGGCAACCGGGAGGCGGAGGACTTCGGCTCCCCGCAGAACCTGCTGCTCGCCGGGATCACGCTCGTGATCGTGCTGGTGCTCAGCAAGGTGCCGGTCGGGGCGATCTCGCGCCTGGCGATCCTCCTCGCCATCGTGCTCGGCACGATCGTGGCCGCGATCCTCGGACGCGTCGACTTCGCGACCGTCGCCGACGGCCCGATCTTCGCGCTGCCCAGCCCGTTCGCCTTCGGGATGCCGACCTTCGAGATCGCCGGCATCATCTCGATGTTCATCGTCATCCTGGTGACGCTCACCGAGACCACGGCCGACATCCTCGCCGTGGGCGAGATCGTCGGCACCAAGGTGGACTCGAAGCGCATCGCGGCCGGCCTGCGCGCCGACATGCTCTCCAGCGCGGTGTCGCCGGTGTTCGGCTCGTTCACCCAGTCGGCATTCGCGCAGAACGTCGGCCTCGTCGCGATCACGGGCGTCAAGAGCCGCTTCGTGGTCACCGCCGGCGGCGTCGTGCTCGTCGTGCTCGGCCTGCTGCCGGTGCTCGGCCGGGTCGTCGCCGCCGTGCCGACGCCTGTCCTCGGCGGCGCGGGCATCGTGCTGTTCGGCAGTGTCGCGGCCAGCGGCATCCGGACCCTCGCGAAGGTCGACTACCGCGGCAACATGAACCTCGTCATCGTGGCGACCTCGATCGGCATCGGGATGCTGCCGATCGCCGCGCCGACGATCTACGACCAGATGCCCGCCTGGTTCGACACGATCTTCCACTCCGGCATCAGCTCGGCCGCGGTGGCCGCGATCCTGCTGAACCTGCTGTTCAACCACCTCGGCAACGGCCCCGACAAGGATGCCTCGGTGCTCGCCGCGGCGCCGACGCGCAGCATCCCGGTCGCCTATCTCGAGGCGCTCGAGGACGGAGATTCCGTGGTCGACGGCCGCATCGTCGACAAGGACGGCAACGAGGTGACCGTCGACCGCCCCGAGCACTGACCCCGGGCACGCTCGACGCCCCACCTGGCGGACGCCCGTCAGGTGGGGCGTCGACCGCCAGATGGGGCGTCGGCGTGCGGGGGGTGCAGCGCTCAGGCGCTGAGGATCACGGTCTCCGCGATCGGACGGCGCACGCGCGGGGCGGTCTCGCCCTGCTGCAGGCCCTCGGGCAGCGCCGAGGCGTCGCCGAGCTCGCCGACGGCGATGACGGTCGTGGCGGTGAAGCGCGGGGCGAGGTCGGCGAACTCGCGGACGACCTCCGGGTCGAAGCCGCTCATCTGGTGCACGAGCAGGCCGTCGTTGTGGGCCTGGACGGAGAAGTGGGCGACGGCCTGGCCGAGGTCGTAGATCGCGTGGCTGATCGCGTTGCCGTCCTCGGACTCGGTCTCGGCGATCGCGACGATGAGCACTGCCGCGTTCGCGGCCCAGAGCTGGTTGAACTCGACCAGCGAGTCGACGATCTGCGCGTGCAGGGCGGTGCCGCGGCGGGCGACGATGAAGCGCCACGGCTGCAGGTTGTAGGCGGACGGGGCCCAGCGGGCGGCCTCGAGGGCGGCGGACAGCTTGGCCTCGTCGATCGTGTTCTCCGCGTCGTAGGCGCGGGTGCTCCAGCGGCCGGCGAGGACGTCGAGGACGGGGTGCTCGGTGGGGGCGGTGCGGTCGAGGACGGGAGTGCTCACGGAAGTGCCTTTCGGAAGGAGTGGATCGGACTCCTTCGTCCGCGTACATCGAGTCTAAACACATGTATGTGAATGCATATTCCCGATGTCACGGAACGACTTCCGGCACGCGTCAGGAGCTCGTCGGGCACCCCAGCTGCTCGGCGACCGCACGCATCGCCGCCGCCGCCTTCGGCACCGTCATCAGCGCGTTGCCGGCGACGATGTGCAGGCCGTAGGCGTCTTCGAGTGCGACGAAGGTCATCGCCAGCTGCTCGTCGTCGAGGCCGGGGGAGAAGACGCCGGCCGCGCGACCCGCGGCGAACACGCCCCGGTAAGTCTCCAGCTGCCGCACGTAGAGCGTCTGCACGAGCTCGTCATGCAGCTCCGAGTTCCCGGCGAGCACGTCGAACTCGTAGAGCAGGCTCATCAGGGCGTCCTCCGGCCCGTCGGGCAGGCCCGCGTCGATCGCCGCGCCGAGCTGGTCGCGCGGGTCCTCGATGTCGGCGAGCACGGCGTCCCGCTCGTCGCAGAAACGCTGGACGCCGGCGGCGTGCGCCTCGACGAGCAGGGCGTCGAGGTCCTCGTAGTAGTACAGGATCGCGCCGCGCGTGAGGCCGGCGGTCGCGGCGACGTCGGTGAGGGAGAGGGAGCGGAGGCCGTGCTCCTTGCCGGCCGCGTAGGTCGCCTGGATGAGCGCAGCGCGCCGCTCCTCCTGCCGTTTCGGTCGTGCCATCCCTTGACACTACCCGAGCGCCGTGTCACACTCGAAGAGTTATTTGACGTTTGAGTCAAAGAATTACGAGGAGCTCCCCGATGACCGTCGACACGCTGATCACCGGTGCGCGCGTGCGCACCTTCGACCCCGCCCAGCCGTGGGCCGAGGCCGTCGCCATCGACGGCGACCGGATCTCCTACGTCGGCCCGGCCGTCGACGCTCCGGCCGCCCGCCGCACGATCAACGCCGAGGGGCGCCTGCTCACCCCCGGCGTCATCGACAGCCACAACCACCTGCTGCTCGGCTTCGACGAGGACGCGGTCTCGTTGGAGGGCGCGCACACGCTCGCCGAGGTGCGCCGCCGCATCGCCGAGTTCGCCGCCCGCCGCCCCGACCTCACCTGGATCTGCGCGGAGAACGCGGTCTACTCCGTCGTCGAGGGGCGCCGCCCGAACGCCGCCGACCTCGAGGGGCTCACCGACCGCCCGGTGTTCGTCACCACGTACGACCAGCACTCGGTGTGGCTCAACCGGCACGCGCTCACGGTGCTCGGCATCGCGAACGGCGTCGACATCGCCTGGGGCCGCCCCGAGCGGGATGCCGCCGGCGAGGCCACCGGCTGGGTGACCGACTTCTACACGAGCGCCATGACCATCGCCGGCCTCGCCGAGCTGCAGCGCGACATCCCGATGTACTCGCCCGAGCGCCGCTACCGCAAGCTGCTCTCCAGCATGCGGATGGCCACCGCGAGCGGCATCACCACCGCCGTGGAGCCACAGGTCCCGCTCGCCGAGATCGGCCTCTTCCAGCGCGCCCTCGCCGCGGGGGAGCTCACCTCGCGCGTGATCACCGCGCTGTTCCACCCGGTGGGCGCCGACGGCGCCTTCCGCCAGCAGCTCAAGCAGGCGGTGACGGATGCCGAGGCGAACGCGGATGCCGCCGGCATGCTGCGTCTCGGCCCGCTCAAGCTCTACGCCGACGACGTCATCGAGCCGCACACCGCGCTGATGCTCGAGGACTACGCCAACCGCCCCGGCGTGCGCGGACGGCCGAGCTACCCGGGCCGCGAGCTCGTCGACGTGATCACGGAGCTCGACCGGATGGGCTTCCAGACGCACACGCACGCGACGGGGGATGCCGGCATCCGCCTCGCCCTCGACGCGATCGAGCAGGCTGGCCTGCGCAACGGCACGACCGACCGCCGGCACGGCATCGTGCACGTCGAGTGCCTGCACCCCGACGACCTGCCCCGGTTCGCCCAGCTCGGGGTCACCGCCGCGATGCAGCCGCGGCACTGCTCGCCCGACCTCGTCGCAGGCACCTGGATGGAGAACATCGGCGAGGATCGCTGGTCGCGCGCCTGGCGGTTCAAGAGCCTCCTCGACAGCGGGGCGACGGTCTCCTTCTCCAGCGACTGGCAGGTCGGCGAGATGGACCCGCTGATCGGTCTCTTCTCCGCGGCGACCCGTGCCGGACTCGACGGCTCGGACGCCTGGACCGCCGCCGAGCGGGTCGGTCTCGACCAGTCGCTCGAGGCGTACACCCTGCACGGCGCCCGTGCCTGGCACGCCGAGGGCGATCGCGGCCGCGTGCGCCAGGGCATGCTCGCCGACCTCGTGGTGTGGTCGGACGACCTGTACCGGCATGAGCAGGACCCGGCGGGACTCCTCGACCAGCACGCCGAGCTCACGATCGTCGGAGGCGGCTTCGCGCACTCCGCCGGCGCGCTCGCCGCACCGACCGCCGCACGCGCGGAGGACCCGGCGGCCTCGGGGCACGGCGCCGGCGAGGAGCACGTGCACACCCACTGAGCGCGCATGCACGTCGCCGCTGAGCGCGCATGCACGTCGCTGAGACCCCCACATTTCGCCGAGACCCCGGGCTGTTCGCGCGAACAGCCCGGGGTCTCGTCGCTGAGACGGGGTCTCGGCGAGCATGTGACGGGGCTCAGTCCGGCAGGATCAGCCCCGCGGCATCCGCGAGCGCCCGCCGTACGGCCCTGATCGACGGGGCGGCCGCCGAGACGCGCCGCGCCGAGGAGAAGATCTCGCGGCGCGGCGCCCCCGGCAGCGGCAGCAGGTCGACCGTGGGGGCGTCGCCGGCCCAGACCAGCTCCGGCAGCAGCCCGACGGCGAGCCCGGCGCGGATCAGGCGGATGTGCGTGGTGAGGTCGGCGACCTCGAAGTGCACGTCGGGCTCGAAGCCCGCCGTCCGGCACAGCTGCTCGGCCCAGGCGCGCGAGGCCGTGCCCCGCGGCTCCAGCACCCACGGCTCCTCCCGCGTCGCCCAGAGGGCCGCCGTGACGTCCTCGGGTGTGGAGCGCGCCTCCGCTCCGACCGACCTCCGGGCGAGGGCGATCGCGTCGTGCGTGAGCACCACCCGGTCGAGGTCGGCGTTGATCGGCCGGGTGTGACCCGGGTACTGCTCCGCGAGCATGAGGTCGAAGTCGCGGCTCGCGACGCCGACGAGGCTGGACTCCGGGTCGCTCTCGGTGACGTCGACGCGGAGCGCCGGATGCTGCGCCTGCAGGGCGAGCAGCGCGGGCGGGAGCAGCGCGTGCGCGGCCGTCTGGAACACGGCGATGCGCACCGTGCCGGTGACCTCGGTGAGCGACTCGGCGACCGCGACCTGGGCGTGCTCGAGCTGATCGAGGATGCCGATCGCCTCGGCCACGAGCACGTTCCCCTGCGGGGTGAATTGCACGCCCCGGCCGACGCGTCGCAGCAGCGGGGCGCCCACGTCGCGCTCCAGCGCGCTGAGCTGCTGCGACACCGTCGCCTTGCTGTAGGAGAGGGCGTCGGCGACAGCGGAGAGCGTGCCGCGGCGGGAGAGCTCGACGAGCATCCGCAGCCGGTTGACGTCCAGCATCCGGTCCTCCCGATTGTTCAGTCTGACCGAACGGAAATCATGCAGATCGGTTGATAGACGTAGCCTACTGGCCGGCCGGAAAATGATCGAGACGCACACGACCCGGGTGTGCGCCCCCTGAACCCGGAAGGCCCGCCGATGTCCGTCGTCGACACCACCACTCCGCGCACCGAAGAGGTCGCCGCCCTCGTCCAGCGCTGGCTGACGGAGAGCGAGACCCATCCGGTCGAGCCCGCAGCGCAGCGTCTCTCGGAGGTCCTGAAGGACCCGAACGGCCTCGCCTTCACCGTCGGCTTCGTCGACGGCGTGATGCGCCCCGAGGACCTGTCGGTCGCCGGTCGCAAGCTCGCCGACCTGTCTGAGATCACCCCGAGCCTGCTGCCCGGCTACCTCCGTCTCGCCATCAAGGCGGGCGGGTTCTGGGCGCCGAAGCTCCCCGGCGTGGTCGTGCCGATCTCCCGTCGCGTGCTGCGCGCCATGGTGGGCCACCTCGTGCTCGATGCCACCCCCTCGAAGCTCGGGCCGGCGATCGCGAAGCTCCGCAAGACCGGCAACCGGCTGAACCTCAACCTCCTCGGCGAGGCCGTGCTCGGCGAGCGCGAGGCCGGCCGCCGCCTGAAGGGCACCTACGAGTTCCTCGCCCGCGACGACGTCGACTACGTGTCGATCAAGGTGTCCAGCGTCGTCAGCCAGCTCTCGATGTGGTCGTTCGACGAGGCCGTCGCCGACGTCGTCGAGAAGCTCACCCCGCTGTACGAGCTCGCGGCGAAGGCCGAGGCCCAGGGCAAGGCGAAGTTCATCAACCTCGACATGGAGGAGTACCGCGACCTGGACCTCACCATCGCGGCCTTCACGACGATCCTCGACCAGCCGCAGCTGAAGGACCTCGAAGCCGGCATCGTGCTGCAGACCTACCTGCCCGACGCCCTCGGCGCCATGCAGCATCTGCAGGAGTGGGCCGCCGCCCGCCGGGCGAAGGGCGGGGCGCCGATCAAGGTGCGTGTCGTCAAGGGCGCGAACCTGGCGATGGAGGAGGTGGACGCGAAGGTCCACGGCTGGCCGCTCGCCACCTACGGCACGAAGCAGGACTCCGACACGAACTACAAGCGCGTGCTCGACTGGGCGATGACACCCGAGCGGCTGGATGCCGTGCGCATCGGCGTCGCCGGCCACAACCTCTTCGACATCGCCTGGACCTGGCTGCTCGCGAAGGCCCGCAACGTGACGGATGCCGTCGAGTACGAGATGCTCCTCGGCATGGCGACCGGTCAGGCCGAGGCCGTCCGCAAGGACGTGGGCCGCCTGCTCCTCTACACGCCGGTCGTGAACCCGGCCGAGTTCGACGTCGCGATCGCGTACCTCGTGCGCCGGCTCGAGGAGAACGCGAGCCAGGAGAACTTCATGTCTGCGGTGTTCGAGCTCGCCTCGAACCCCGCCCTGCTCACCCGCGAGCGTCAGCGCTTCGAGCGCTCGCTCGCCGCACTCGAGGTCGACCGCTCGGTGCCGGCGCCCAACCGGGTGCAGGATCGCACGACCGAGACCACGGATGCCGTCACGACGGGCTTCGAGAACCAGGCGGACACCGACCCCGCGCTCGCCGCCAACCGGGCCTGGGGCCGCGAGATCCTCAGCCGCTCCGCGTCGACGCGACTCGGCGTGGACGCCATCGCCTCCGCGCGCATCGAGACGGCCCCGCAGCTCGACCAGGTGTTCGCCGCGGCGACCGCCGCCGCGGAGAAGTGGGCCGCACGACCGGCATCCGACCGCGCCGCCGTGCTGCACCGCGCCGGCGACGAGCTCGCCGCCCGCCGAGGGCAGCTGCTCGAGATCATGGCCCATGAGGCCGGCAAGACCATCGCCGAGGCCGACCCGGAGGTCAGCGAGGCGATCGACTTCGCGCACTACTACGCGGAGCGCGCCCTCGCCCTCGAGGCCGTCGCGGGAGCCGAGTTCGTGCCGTCGAAGGTGACCGTGGTCACCCCGCCGTGGAACTTCCCCGTCGCGATCCCCGCCGGCGGCGTGCTGGCCGCACTCGCCTCGGGCTCCGCCGCCGTCATCAAGCCCGCCAAGCTCACCCAGCGCTGCGGCGCCGTGATGGTCGAGGCGCTGTGGGCCGCCGGCGTGCCGCGCGACCTGCTCGCCCTCGTCGACCTCTCCTCCCGCGAACTCGGCACGCAGCTCGTGTCGAGCCCGTCGGTCGACCGGGTCATCCTCACCGGCGCCTACGAGACCGCGCAGCTGTTCCGCTCCTTCCGGTCCGACCTGCCGCTGCTCGCCGAGACCAGCGGCAAGAACGCGATCATCGTGACGCCGTCGGCCGACCTCGACCTGGCAGCCGCCGACGTCGCCCGCAGCGCCTTCGGCCACGCCGGCCAGAAGTGCTCCGCGGCCTCGCTGGCGATCCTCGTCGGCTCGGTCGCCGACTCGAAGAGGTTCGAGCGCCAGCTCGTCGACGCCGTGCAGTCCATGCGGGTCGGCCTTCCGCAGGACCCGGCCACGCAGATGGGCCCGATCATCGAGCCCGCGAGCGGCAAGCTGCTGAAGGCGCTCACCACGCTCGACAAGGGGGAGCGCTGGCTCGTCGAGCCCCGCAAGCTCGACGCTGACGGGAAGCAGTGGACGCCCGGAGTGAAGACGGGCGTCGTCGCCGGCTCCACGACGCACATGACCGAGTTCTTCGGCCCGGTGCTCGGGATCATGCGCGCGAAGGACCTCGACGAGGCCATCCGGCTGCAGAACGCCGTCGACTACGGTCTCACCGCCGGTCTGCACTCCCTCGACTCCGACGAGGTGGCGACCTGGCTCGACCGTGTCGAGGCCGGCAACCTCTACGTCAACCGCGGCATCACCGGCGCCATCGTGCAGCGCCAGCCGTTCGGCGGCTGGAAGCGCTCCGCCGTCGGCGCCGGCGCCAAGGCCGGTGGCCCGAACTACCTGTTCGGCCTCGGCGAGTGGGCTCCGGCCGATCTCCCCGCTGCTGCTCCGGGTGCCGCCGTGGCCCCCGCCGTCGAGAAGCTGCTGAAGGCGGCCGGCGGCGCGCTCGACCCGGTCGAGTCCGAGTGGCTGCACCGCGCGGCGGTCTCGGACGAGCGAGCCTGGGTCGACGAGTTCGGCGCCGTCACCGACGAGTCGGGTCTCGGCGTGGAGCGCAACGTCTTCCGCTACCGCCCGGTCGCGGTCGACGTGCGCATCTCCGAGCAGGCGCCGCTGGTGGACGGCATCCGCGTCCTCGCCGCAGCTCTCCGCAGCGGCAGCCCGTTCACGGTCTCCGCTCCCGCGCTGCCCTCGGCGGTCGAGAAGGCGCTGCGCGCCGCCGGCGTGACCGTGACCCACGAGAAGGACGCAGCCTGGGTCAAGCGGTTCGCGAAGGAGCAGTCGAAGGCCGCGCACACCTGGCGGCGCGTCCGCCTGGTCGGCGGAGACTCGGCTCCGCTGTTCGAGGCGCTCGGCGGCATCCCGGATGTCGCGGTCTGGTCGCACGCCGTGACCGGTGCCGGCCGCGTCGAGATCCTCCCGTTCCTGCACGAGCAGGCCGTGTCGATCACGAACCACCGCTTCGGCAACCCGACCGCGCTCTCCGAAGGCGTGATCTGAGGCACACCTCCCGCTGAGCGCCGAGACCCCTGGATAACCCCGAGACCCCCAGCTGCCGACGTCGGCAGCTGGGGGTCTCGGCGATACGGCGGGGTCTCGGCGATCAGGGCGGGTCAGACCGCGACCGACGCCCCGGTGCGGATGCCGTGGCCGAACCGGAAGCTCGGCTCCGCCGTGTCGAAGGGCACGTCCTCGCGGGACGCCTCGACCGCGGCCATCGACGACGGGATGTCGAAAGGCAGCGTCCCGGTGAACGGCGCCATGCCGCTCAGGGCGTCGAGCACGACCGCGTCGCTCGCCCCGAAGTCGCCGACGACGCTCGTCGCGATGTCGACGAGGGGCGCGAGCACCGCGGGCCGCTCGAGGAAGACCGCGACGTGCACCGGCGCGATCGCCGCGTACGCCTTCAGCTGAGCGAGCTCCGCGGGGGAGAACTCCAGGCTCCCGCCGCGGAAGAAGTCGCCGAGCGAGCCGCGCCCCTCCTCGTAGGGCGCGTCGCGGCGCACCACGATGGCATCCGCCTGGGAGGGGTCGTCCACGATCTCGTTCGGGAGACCCGCGCCCGCGGCGGTCAGACCGTCGAGGAACAGCCGGGCCGTCGGTGCGATCGGCGCGGGATCCTTCTGCGAGATGAGAACGAGCGAATCGCGCTGCGCCTGGCGGCCGGCCTCGAGCAGCTCGGGGGCGCCGCAGATCGCCCCGGCGGTGTCGACGTCCACGCGCCGGTGCTCGAAGGCGCCGAGGCGGAACTTCTCGCGCAGCAGCCGGCGGACCGACTCGTCCAGCCGGGACTCCGCGATCTGCCCGCTGTCGACGAGCTCCTCGATCAGCGCCGGGTTGCGGTCGCCGCCGAACTGGTCGACGCCCACGGCGAGGGCGATCCCCGCGCGCTCCACCGCCGTGCGGTCCTCGAGGCCCCAGCCGTTCGGGCCGAACTCGATGTCGCCCATCGGCGTGGACTCGAGGAGGTTCCAGTCGGTCACCACGATGCCGTCGAAGCCGAGGCGGCGACGCAGGATGTCGCGCACGACCGGCTCGCTGAACGCGAAGCCGACCTCGGGCCAGTCGGTGCCGACCGGCTTGCCGTAGTACGTCATCACCTGCGTCGCTCCGGCCGCGAACGCCTTCACGAACGGCTCGATGTGCAGCTCCTGCCGCCCGCCCGGGTACACCTGCTCGGGGTAGCGCGGGTCGTGCGCGTCGTCGCCGCGGAGCTGCGGTCCGCCGCCGGGGAAGTGCTTCACCACGGCGGCGACGGAGCCGGCGCCGAGCTCCGGGCCGCCGCGGAGCGCCTCGATGAAGGCGACCGTGAACTCGGCGACGCGGGAGGGGTCCTCGCCCCAGGTGCCGAATCCGCGCGACCAGCGCGGCTCGCTGAAGATGTCGGCCATCGGGCCGAGGTACACCCGGATCCCCATCGCGAGGAACTCGCGGCGGATCGCCTCGCCGTAGGCGCGCGCGGCCTCCGCCGTGCCGATCGCGGCGATCCCGGTGGTCTCCGGCCAGCGGGAGAGGCTGTCCAGCGCCTGGCCCGTGAACGGGTTGTCGCGGAACCCGTGGCGCGGGTCGGAGGAGAGCGTGATCGGGATGCCCAGGCGCGTGCTCTCCGCCATCTCCTGGATGGTGTTGTGCCAGCGGGCGACGGCGGCGGAGTCCTCGCCGCCGAGCACGTTGAAGTGGGTGATGCCGCGGTTCACGACGTCCTCCTCGGCTGCGGCGAGGGCGGCCGGAGCGTCCGGGGTGTCGCCCGGCTGGGTGGAGGGGTGGAACATGAGCGCGGCCTTCTCGGCGACGGTCATGCGCGAGAGCAGGTCCTCGACGCGGCGTTCGACGGGCAGTGCGGGGTCGAGATAGTCGGCCATGCGTGCGGTCTCCTTACTTGGTCGACTTGATCATCGCCAGCGGCACGAGGCCCGCGAGCGACAGGATCGCGCCGGTGATCAGCAGCGCGGGGTAGTTGCCCTGTCCGCCGCCGATGCCGAGCAGGACCGGCGCCACGAACGGCATGATCGAGTAGGGCAGGGTGTACGCGATGTTCGTGACGCCGAGGTCGCGGGCCGAGGAGTTCGGATCGTTCATCGTCGCGATGGCGAGGCCGATGTACGTGCCGGAGAGGATGCCGGTGCCGATGCCGGAGGCGATGACCACGGCGATCAGGTACGGCGTCACCTCGGTGGTGAAGGACAGCATGGCGGTGCCGAGGGCGATGACGACGCCGGCGGAGCCCATGAGCACCTTGCGGCGACCGGTGCGGTCGTTGAGCCATCCTGCGACGGGGGCGATGACGGTGGCGATGACGCCGGGGATGACATAGGCGAGGGTGATCACGCCGCCCATCTCGTCCTCCGTCACGTTCACGCGGTCCTGCAGGATGTACACGGTGTAGGTGCCGACGACGGCGATGCCGCAGGAGACGAGGAACATCGTCACGAGGAACTTCGCGAAGTCGGGGGACCTGCGCGGGTCGACGTAGAAGCTGCCGAAGAACTCGGCGATGCCGAACGGCTGCGGCGCGAGGTCGCGCGAGTCGTCGCCGCGCAGGAGCCACATCAGGATGCCGCAGAAGACGAGCGCGATCAGGACGGGGAGCCCGAACTGGGCGAGCATGTTCGTCGGGAACCACTGCACGAAGAACACGCCGATGACGAGCGAGGCGGAGGAGGCCATGCCGGAGAGCGCGCCGACGAGACCCTGCTGTGCGACCGGCACGCGGTCGGCGACCACGGCGAGGGCGGCCGCGATCGATGCGTTGATGAACGCCTGCATCACGAGCCAGCCGAGCAGCAGCATCGGGAAGGAGCCGCTCAGCGCGATGATGAGCGCGCCGACCATCGTGCCGGCGAGGCCGATCACGATCCAGGGGCGGCGGCGGCCGAATCGGCTGCGCGTGCGGTCGCTGAGCCGGCCGAAGAAGGGGTTGGCGAGAAGGGCGACGAGCGTGCCGAGACCGGACGCGATCGAGTAGCTCGTGGTCTTGCCCTCGGGGTCGATCTCGGAGATGCGCAGCGCGATGGTGACGGATGCCGGAAGCATGATCGACATCCAGATGCCGAAGAGCGCCAGGGCGTAGATGACGATGAACAGCGGGCCGACGCGGTCGGCGAGGACGGCCGCGTCAGGCCGGGGTTCGTTGCGGGTGGTGTCGGTCACGGCGTGACTCTCCTTTGAGCGAGGGGGATGCGCTTCGGGTGCGCGATCCGGAATCGTTACCGGAAACGATTCCGGTAGGTTTTCACATAGAGTACGAGCACGGAGAAGACTTCGTCAAGAGGGAGGATGCATGGCAGCCGCAAGGGCGACGCTCGCCGACGTCGCACGGGAGGCCGGTGTCGGCCTCGCGACCGTGTCGCGAGCGCTCAACGGACGGCCCGACGTCAGCGCCGAGACCACGGCGCGCGTGCGCGAGGTCGCCTCCGCTCTCGGCTACCGGCCGTCGGGCACCGCGCGGGCGCTGCGCCGCGGATCCTTCTCGGCGCTGAGCGTCATCGTGCCCGACTCGGACTGGGGCTGGTGGGAGCCGGTGCTCCGCGCCGCGGCATCCGCGGCGGGAGAGGCCGGCATCCACCTCTTCGTGCATCCTGTCGGCACCGTCGAGGGCGGACCGGAGAGCCTCATCGAAGGGCTTGCGGACGTGCCCACCGAGGGCGTCATCGCGATCAGCGTGCCCGATCAGCAGGCCATCCGCGCGGCATGCGACCGGATCGGCCTTCCGGTCGTCGCCATCGACGACAGCACGCACTCGCTGCATCTGCCCACCGTCACCGTGGACAACCGCGCGGGCGCGCGGGCGATGACCGAGCACCTCATCGAGCGCGGCCACCGCAGGATCGCCTTCGTCGGCGCCGCCCTCGAGGAGCTGAGCGACTCGTGGGGCGAGGGCCTGTTCATCGAAGAGCGCCTCGCGGGCCATCGCGAGGCGCTCGAGGCCGCCGGCATCCGCTCCGACGATCTGGTGCTCGCCTGGGGCGGCGTGGGCAGCGAGGGCGCCGAGATCGTGCCCCCGCTCGATGACCTCCTCGCTGCAGGCACCGTGCCGGACGCGATCTTCTGCGTCGCCGATCTCGTGGCGCCGCCGGTGCTGCGCACGCTCGCGGCGCACGGGCTGTCGGTGCCGGCCGACGTCGCGGTCGCCGGATTCGACGACGAGCGGGCCGCGCTGCTGACGAGTCCGCAGCTGACGACGATGCGGCAGCCGTACGACGACATGGGGCGCCTCGCCGTCGATCTGCTGCGCAGGGCGATCGCGGGGGAGGACCTGCCGGTGCGCCGGCACACCCTCCCCGCGACCCTCGTGGAGCGGAAGTCCACGGAGCGGTCGTAGCGCCCCGCCCGGCTCGGGTCAGCCGCGCAGCGCCTCCGCGAGCTTGACGCGGGCGCCCATGCGCAGCAGCGAGTTCTCGTAGATCTTCGCGCCCAGGATGATCGCCACCACGCAGCCGGCGAGCAGGATGACGAGGGAGAGCAGGGGCTCCCACCACTGCGCCTCGCCGACGAAGAGCCGCATCGGCATCCCGACCGGCGCCGAGAACGGCACGTACGACATGATCGTCAGCACCAGCGGGTTGTCGTTGAAGAGGATGACGAGCAGGTAGGGCGCCATCACGAGCATCATGATCGGCGTGGTGGTCGAACCGATGTCCTCCATGCGCGACACCAGCGCCGCCGCTGCGGCGTAGAGCGCCGCCAGCAGCACGAAGCCGAACAGGAAGAACACGGCGAACCAGATGATCGGGGCGCCGAGGCCGGAGAGCACCTCGTCCTGGTCGGTGACGATGAGCCCGACCGTGGCGATCGCGGCGAGGGCGAGGATCTGCGCCATGGCGAGGACCGTGTTGCCGACGACCTTGCCGGCGAGCAGGGTGCGGGCGGGGATCGCCGAGAGCAGCACCTCCACCACGCGTGTCTGCTTCTCCTCCACCACGCTCTGCGCGATGGTCGCGCCGAAGGTCGAGGCGGCCATGAAGAAGACGAGGCCGAAGCCGATCGCGATGAAATAGCGCAGCAGGGGGTTCGTCGTCGCCGGTTCCAGGATCTCGACGGCGGGTGACAGCGACAGCCCGGAGACGAGGGCGCCGGGGGCGTCCTCGAGCGCGACGACCGTGTATCCGGTCGGCCCGTCGCCGGGCAGCACCGCCGCCTCGACCTCCTCATCGCGCACCAGCCGTTCGGCCTCGGCGCGGTCGGCCACCTCCGTGGTCTTCACGTTCGGCAGCGCTTCGACGACGGATGCCGTCTCCGAGGTCACGGCGACCGCCGTGGCCTCAGGGTTCTTGCTCGTGAAACCCCCGATGAGGATGCCGGCGAGGGCGATCAGCAGCAGGATGCCGGTCGAGATGAGGAACGTCTTGCTGCGCAGCTTCGACGTGATCTCGCGCTCCGCGACGAGCCAGATGCCGCCGGAGGCGGAGAGCGGGGAGCCCGAGTTCTTCGAAGGGCGGGCGGGGGTGCTCACTGGATGACCTCCTTGAAGATCTGGGCGAGGGACGGATGCTTGGGGGCGAAGCTGGCGACGTCGCCGCGCTCCACCGCGCTGCGCAGCACGCGCTGCGCCGTCTCCGGGCCGTCGGCGTCGAACAGGGCGTAGCCGCCCTCGAAGTCGAGCACGGTGACTCCCTGCTCGGTGCGCAGCCACCCCGCGTCCCCGGCGGAGACGAGCTCGTAGCGGTCGCTCGCGTGCTCGGCGCGGAGGCCGTCGCGCGAGCCCGCCGCGCGGATGGTGCCGCCGGCGAGGATGACGAGGTCGTCGCAGAGCCGCTCGACGACGTCGAGCTGGTGCGAGGAGAAGAGGATCGCAGCGCCCTGCGCCGCGCTCGCCTGGAGGACCCCGGCGACGACGTCGACGGCGAGCGGGTCGAGTCCGGAGAACGGCTCGTCGAGGATGAGCACCTCCGGCTCGTGCACGAGGGCGGCGGCGATCTGCGCGCGCTGCTGGTTGCCGAGGGAGAGCGACTCGATGGTGTCGTTCAGCCGGGCTTCGAGCCCGAGCTCGGTGAGCAGCGCGGTGGCGCGGGCCGTGGCATCCGTCCTCCCGAAGCCGTGCAGGCGGGCGAGGTAGACGATCTGCTCGAGCACCTTCATCTTCGGGTAAAGGCCGCGCTCCTCGGGCATGTAGCCGAAGCGCCGGCGGTCCTCCGTGGTGACCGGCCGGTCGTCGAGGTCGACGCTCCCGCCGTCTGCGGAGAGCAGCCCGAGGACGATCCGCATGGTCGTCGTCTTGCCTGCGCCGTTGCCGCCGACGAACCCGGTCAGGCGCCCGGGCGCCACCTGGAAGGACACGTCGTCGAGCACACGCCGTGAGCCGTAGCTCTTGGTGATGCCGGTGAGTCGCAGATCTCCTGTCATGCCCTTCACGCTACGGATGCCGCGGGGCGGGGGCATCCCCCGTGCGGCTGATCCGGAAGGCGGATGCCGCGGGCGGTGCGGTCCGCCGTGCGGGGGACATGCAGTCTCAGCGCGTGAGCAGCAGGGCGAGCATCCCGAGCGCCACGGGGAAGAGGGCCACCGCGCCGAGGACGGCGACGATGATCCCGACGATCAGCCAGGGGCTCCGGCGCTTCAGTCGCTGCCCGGGCGGCGCGACTCCGGGTGGCGGGGTGAGCAGCGCTGTCGGCGCGGCGAAGGGCAGCGCGGGCGGCGCTCCAGCGATCGGTGCCGGCGTGACCCCGCGCAGCCGGTCGTCGCGCCAGCGCGCCCACTGGTCGAGCTTGGACAGCAGCGCGGCGACGGCGCCGAACAGCCAGGCCCAGGTGGCGGGGTCGAGGCTCGAGGCTGCCCGGCGCGTGTACAGGAAGAGCCAGTCGTCGACGATCTCCACGTCGAGCTCGGCGGCGTGGTCGATGAAGCGCGCCATCACGTCGGGTGTGAAGAGGTACAGCGCATCGGTCTCGTAGCCGGCAGGGCAGTACAGCGAGAAGTACCGGTCGAAGTCGCCCTCGAGCGAGAGCCGCTGATCGCCCTGGAAGCCGAGCGCCATGGCGCTGCCGAGCGCGTTGTTGCCGAGGGCGTCGAGGACGATGTGCGGCAGCGGCACGTCGAGCTTCACCGCGACGTAGCCCCAGTGGTGGGTCCGGCGGTCGTCGCCGCTCCCTGTCGTGTACTGGTAGTTGCCGAACTCGACGAACCTCGGCTTCTCCCCGCGCAGCACGTGCGTGGACCGGCGGCCGGACCCGTGCCCGAAGAGCATCCCGGGCAGGGGAGGGGCCTCGATGGAATCGATGTACGTCAGGGCGTTCGAGGCGGCGAACTGTGCGAGACGGTAGTGGGCGACCCTCTGCGCGCGCAGCGAGCTGCGGATCAGCAGCACCGCGCCGACGACGACGCCGCCGACGAGCAGCAGCGCGAGCACGCCCGCCGCGAACAGGCCGCCGACGCCCCCGAGCATGTAGCCGAGGCCGAGCACGGTGATCGACAGGATCGGCACGACGAGCAGCAGCATCGCTCCGAGTGCGATGACCCAGCCCACGATCTGGAGGGCGGATGCCGAGGAGGCGGCAGGACGGCGCGCTCGGGTGAACGCGTCGACGGCGGCATCGTCGACGGGGTCGGTGAGCGCCCGGGCGTCGAAGTAGCCGAGGGGAGCGCCGGCGGCGGGTGCGGTCACGCGTCTACGGTAACCCGAGGGCGTGAGCGCGAGCCCCTCCTTCCGGCGCATCCGCTCTTCAGCGCCGCCCCGCGTGCAGCACCACCCGCACCATCAGGCCGGCGACCAGCGCCCAGAAGGCGGCGCTGACGCCGAGGAGGGAGATGCCGGATGCCGCCACGAGGAAGGTCACCACGGCGGGGACGCGCTCGCCGGGGTCGTCGATCGCCTGCTGGACGGAGGAGCCGAAGGCCCCGAACAGCGCGAGGCCTGCGACCGCGGGGATCACCGCATCCGGTGCCAGGAGCACGAGGGCGGCGAAGGCGGCGGAGAGGCCGCCGAGCACGAGGTAGGAGACGCCGGTCGAGACGCCGGCCACCCAGCGCCGCCGCGGGTCGGGATCGGCGTCGGGTCCTGCGGCGAGGGCCGCGCTGATCGCGGCGAGGTTGATCGCGTGCCCGCCCGCGGGGGCGCCGAGCGCCGTGCCGAGCCCGGTGACGAGCATCGCCGGGCGCCACGGCACCTCGTACCCGAAGCTGCGCATGATGGCGACGCCCGGCACGTTCTGCGACGCCATCGTCACGATGAACAGCGGCAGGGCGATGCCGACGGCCGCGCCCGCAGTGAACGTCGGGGTGGTGAGCTCTGCATGCGGCAGCAGCAGGGCCGGGTCGACGGCGGCGCTCTCGCGGATCAGGGAGACGCCCACGACGACGGCCGCGGCGGCGAACGCCAGGGGCACGGCCCACCGGGGTGCGATCCGCGCGAACACGAGCCAGGTCAGCACGACCGGCACGACTCCCCACGGGTTCTCGACGAGGCCGGTGATCGGCGCGAGGCAGAGCGGGAGGAGCACACCGGCGAGCATCGCCTGCGCGATCGACGGCGGGATGCGGGCGATCAGGGCCCCGAGCGCCGGCCAGAGGGCGGTGAGCAGGATCAGCGCCGCCGTGAGGAGGAACGCGCCGATCGCCGCCGGCCAGCCGCCGTCGACGGCGCCGGTCGCGGCCAGCAGCGCGGCTCCGGGCGTCGACCAGGCGACGGTGATCGGCATCCGGTACCGCCAGGCGAGGATCACGCAGGCGAGTCCCATCGTGATGCTCGCCGCGAGGAGGCCGCCGGCCGCCTGCGCCGAGCTCGCGCCGACCGCGGAGAGTCCGGTGAGCACCACGGCGAAGGAGCTCGTGAAGCCGACGAGCGCCGTGACCACGCCCGCCATGATCGGTCGGGAGAGCGGTGCGGCCTCGGGCATGCCTTCGAGGCTAGCGGTCACGCCGATGCGAGGCCCATCCGGTGCGCGAGCACCACGGCCTGCACCCGGTCGCGGGCGCCGAGCTTCTGAAGGATGCGCGAGACATGGGTCTTCACCGTGGCCTCCCCGATGAACAGCGCGCCGGCGATCTCCGCGTTGCTGCGGGCGTCGGCGAGGAGGGCGAGCACCTCCGCCTCGCGCTCGGTGAGCGGCTCGGCGAGTCCTGGATGCGCTCCGGTCGCAGTTCGGCCCGGTCCGGAGGGGGCTGCACCGGCAGGGGGTGCGACCGGAGCGGGGGCGGATGCCGCGGCGAAGCGCGACAGCACCCGGCGAGTGACCTCGGGCGCGAGCATCCCGTCGCCGGCGGCGAGCGCGCGGACGGCGGCGATGAGGTCTTCCGGGCCCGCGTTCTTCAGCAGGAAGCCGCTCGCCCCGGCATCCAGCGCCCGGTACAGGTAGTCGTCGCGGTCGAAGGTCGTGATGATCGCGATCGCGGCCTCCACGGCCGGGTCGGCGACGAGCATCCGCGTCGCCTCGATGCCGTCCATGTCGGGCATCTGCACGTCCATCGTGATCACATCGGGGCGGAGAACGGATGCCTGCTCCACCGCCTCCGCGCCGGTCGACGCCTCGCCGACCACGGTGATGTCGGGCTGCGTGTCGAGGATCGTGCGGAAACCGGCACGGAGCATCGCGTGGTCGTCGACGAGGAGCACCCGGATCATGAGAGCGTCCCCTCGGCCGCGCGGGGGATCGGGGCGTGCGGCTCGGGCTGCAGGGGCACCCGCGCGCGCACCCGCAGGCCGCCGGGCGTGCGCGGCGTGATCTCGAGGGTGCCGCCGGATGCCGCGGCCCGCTCCCGCATTCCCAGCTGACCGAGGCCGGGACGCAGCGCGCCCACGGCGCGGCCGGTGTTCACGACCTCGACCTCGACGCCGTCCTCGTCGTAGCGGACGCGCACGTCGGCGGTGGCGCCCGGCCCCGCGTGCCGGCGGGCGTTCGTCAGGGACTCCTGCGCGATCCGGTACAGGTTCACGGCCACGACGGAAGGCACGGGGACCGGGTCGCCGATCACCGCGTACTCGGTGGGGAGCCCGGCCGCGGTCGACGCCTCGGCGAGGTCGGCGATGTCGGCGAGGGTGACGGTGGAGGCGGCATCCGAGGAATCGCCCGGCGTGCGCAGGGTCTCCAGCAGCTGGCGGAGCTCGCGGATCGCGTCCCTGGCCGAGCTCTCGATCCCGGCCAGGATCCGCCGGGACTGCTCCTGATCCTGGTCGAGCACGAGACGCGCGGCCCCGGCCTGCACGCCCATGACCGACACGTGGTGGGCGACGACGTCGTGCAGCTCCCTGGCGATGCGCACGCGGTCGAGGGCGACGGCCTGCGCCGCGGTGACCTCGCGCTCGCGCTCCAGCTCGATCGTGCGCTGTTCCAGCACGCTGCGCTGCACGGCGGCGTGCCAGGAGCGCTCGCCGAAGTAGTACGCCCCGCCGAAGTACAGCACGTTCAGCAGGATCTGGATCATCATGAAGGCGACATACGGCGAGAAGGCGCCGGCGGCGACGTCGGCCTTGTCCGCCTCGCTGATCGCGTCGCGGTACATCGTGATGATCAGCCAGATGAACATCCCGACGATGATGCCGACGCGCACGACGAGCGCGCGGCGGCGGTCGTTCATCCAGGCGCCGACCGTGTACAGGCCGACGAACATGGCGATGTTGCCGACGTAGATCTCCGGCACCTTGATCGTGACGGCGGCGAAGTACGCCAGCGCGGTGATGATCGCGACGATGCCCGGCCAGCGGCGGCGCACGGCGAGCGGAGCGGTGATCACGGCGGCGTACACGAGGGCGGTCCACAGTTCGGCCTGCTCGTCGCCGTAGACCTCGGCGATCGACGAGAGCGCAGCGCTGAGCACCGCCCCGGCGAACATCACCGCCGCCAGCACGAGGTCGCTGCGCAGCTCGCGCGGGGTGGGCGTGCGGGTGAACGGCATGCCTCCCACGGTACGGGGGCCGGATGCCGGGGGCATCCCCCGCAGGGCGGATCGCGGCTCGGGGCTTGCTATTGACAAGCGGGCTTGTTTTTTGCAAGTATCGCCTCATCGGGTCGACGACAGCGCCGTCCCAGACATCGAGAACGACATCGACAAAGGAGCACGCATGTCCACCAAGGTCTTCGTCAACCTGCCCACCACCGATCTCGAGCGCGCCAAGGCGTTCTACACTGCGCTCGGCTGCGAGATCAACCCGCTCTTCACCGACGAGAACGCCGCGTGCGTGGTGTGGAGCGAGGACGTCTACTTCATGGTCCTCAAGCGCGAGTTCTTCGCCACGTTCACCGACAAGCCGATCGCCGACCCGAAGGAGGTCTGCCAGGTCTCGGTGTCGTTCGCGAAGGACTCCCGCGAGGACGTCGACGCCATCGCCGAGAAGGCCCTCGCAGCCGGCGGCTCCGAGCCCAAGCCCGCGCAGGACTACGGCTTCATGTACTCGCGCGACATCGACGACCCCGACGGCAACTCGCTGGGCTTCCTCTACATGACCCCCGAGGCCGTGGAGAACGGTCCGGAGCACGTCGCGGAGCAGAGCGCCACGGCCTGACATGGCGGCGCGCGGCTACGGCCAGTACTGCGGTGTGACGACGGCCGTCGAGCTGATCGGGGAGCGATGGGCGCTGCTCATCGTCCGCGATCTGCTCGTCGGGCCGCGTCGCTACACCGATCTCAAGCAGGGCCTGCCGCGCATCCCCACGAACATCCTGTCCACGCGCCTGAAGGAGCTGCAGGAGGGCGGGGTCGTGCGGCGCATCCCGCTGCGACGCGGCCTCGCCTACGAGCTCACCCCCTACGGGCAGGCGCTCGAACCCGTTATCCTCGAGCTCGGACGGTGGGGCTTCCAGACCATGGGCGACCCGGAGGAGGGCGACGTGGTCACCCCCGATTCCCTCACGATGGCGCTGCGCACGGCCTTCCAGGCGGATGCCGCCGCAGACGGGGCGCTGGATGCCGAGTACGAGCTGCACGTCGGCGAGGTGGCTCTGCGCGCCTCGGTGCAGGGCGGCACCCTGACGGTCTTCCGGCTCGCCCCACCCGAGCCGGTGGGCGGCCCAGGGCCTGAGGGTGAGCCGGATGCCGTGATCGTCGCCGGTCCCGGCATCCGCCGTCTGATCGGGGGAGAGATCACGCCTGCCGAGGCTCTGGAGCAGGACGTGCTCGCCGTGGTGCGCGGCGATCTCGGCCACCTGGAGTCGTTCGCGACGACCTTCCACATCGCCCCGATCGACGAAAGACTGAGTGCGTAACGAACCGACTGCGTAAGGAGCATCACCATGACCGGTCGCATCCTGATCGATCTGTTCACCACCCTCGACGGCGTCGCCCAGGGGCCCGGCGGCACCGAGGAGGACACCTCGGGCGGCTTCCGCTTCAGCGGCTGGCAGGCCGGCCACCCCTCCTCGGGCGTCGGCGAAGAGGTGATGAAGGGGATGCAGGGCCTCGACGCGCTGCTCCTCGGCCGCCGCACCTACGACATCTTCGCGGCGTACTGGCCGCATCACACCGACGGGCCCTCGGGGGAGATCGGCCGGCTCTTCGACCGCGTGCCGAAGTACGTGGCCTCCCGCGACGCCGGCATCGCGCTCGGCTGGCAGGGCTCGACGCGGGTCGGCGACGATCTCGCCGCCGAGATCGCCGAGATGCGTGAGCGGCACGGCGAGGTGCACGTGATCGGCAGCCTCGACTTCGTGCACACCCTTCTCGCCGAGGGGCTCTTCGACGAGCTGAATCTGTGGGTCTACCCGATCCTGCTCGGCGCCGGCAAGAAGGTCTTCGACGACCACGCTCTGCCTTCGGTGCTGGAGCTCCTCGCCCCTCCGGTCGCGGACGACGGCGGCGTGACACTGCTCCGATACCGCCGCACCGATCGGGTGCCGGAGGTCGGCACCTTCGAGGACTGATATCGCTTTCATCAAGACGCTCGACGGAAACCCCGGGATCCCCTAGATTCGGAAGGCACATTGCCGCGATCGGCAGGGTGATCTGCTGATCGGCGCGCACTGAGGGGTGCCGCGCCCCGACCCGTGGGGGAAGAAGATGTCGATGCGTGGTGCGCTCCGGCGCAGGATTCTGGGCGGTGCGATCGCCGGACTGGCGGCTGCGGCCCTGATGCTGGGTGGGTCGGTGTCGGCAGTGGCCGAGGAGCCGGTCCCGGGGACTGGCTCGATCCGCGGAGTCGTGACCAGCGAGACCCACGGGCAGCCCGTCGAGGGTGTGTCGGTGGCGGCTTGGAGCGAAGACGGCAGTTGGGCCTCGGCGACGACGGATGCCGCGGGCGCCTATGTCCTGGAAGGGCTGGCGCCCTCGGACTACAAGGTCGAGTTCACCGAGCCCCCGGCACCTCTCGTCGGTGAGTTCTACAACGGCGTTCACTGGAGCTGGGAGGCGCAGTTGGTTCCCGTCGGTGCCGGAGAGGACGTGACGGGCATCGATGCATCGCTCGAGCTGGGCGGTTCCATCGAAGGTCGGGTGACGCGGGATTCGGATGGCGCGCCCGTGCAATCCGGGATCGTTCAGGTATCGGGTTCTTCAGGTGGTCACGGTTCCGCGTTCACGGATGCGAATGGCGAGTACGTGATCTCCGGGCTCATGCCCGGGGAGTACCGGGTGGAGTTCCTCGGCGACTCGGGCCTGGCCGGCGAGTACTTCGACGGCGCGCGGTCGTGGGTGGACGCCCAGCTCGTGGTGGTGAACCCGGGCGAAACGACCTCTGGCATCGATGCGGGACTGGCGCAGGGCGGATCGATCTCGGGCATTGTGACGCGTGAGGGCGACGGTTCGCCCGTCGAGGGTGCATATGTGCACGTCGTCGACCAGAGCGGCTCCGCCTATTCCAGCGCCGTGACCGACGAGGGCGGCTTCTACCGTGTGGATTCCCTGGTCGCGGGTGAGTACACCGTCACCTTCCGGCCGGGCGTCGACGATGGACTCGCCGTGGAGTACTGGGACGGCGTCCACAGTGCGGGACAGGCGACGAGTGTCGCGGTGGCGCCCGGCGAGGACTCATCGGGTATCGATGCGTCGCTTGTCGAGGCGGCGACGATCAGCGGAACGGTGACGCGGGGGAGCGATGGCAGCCCTGTCGAGGCCAGTGTGACAGTCGGTGGCGAGTACACGACGACCGACGAGCACGGGAACTACTCGGTGAGAGTGGCTCCCGGTGAGTACACCGTCCACTTCCAGCCCTTCGACCAGTCCCTTCTCGCCGAGTACTGGCAGGACGCACGGGCGGAAGCCGACGCCACGCGCTTCTCAGCCGGAATCGGCGCGCAGGTCACAGGGATCGACGCGCAGCTGACGTCGGCCGCGCAGATCACCGGGACCGTCTCCACCGGCGGTGTCGAGATCTTCGAGGGCTCCGTCTCCGCTTGGAGCGGGGACGAGTTCGGTGGCATGGCATGGCTGAACGAAGACGGCACGTACACGATGTACGTCGCGCCGGGAACCTACACGATCGAGGCCTACGCGACTGCGCGCGAGGGAGCGCTCGTCACCGAGTACTACGAGTCGGCCGTGAGGCGCGCTGACGCCACCCCGATCACCCTTGCCGGAGATCAGACGATCTCAGGAATCGACTTCACACTCGAGCGCGGGGCGGACATCCGCGGAGCTCTCTCCGCGGAGGGGGTCGCCGGCGGCGAGGTCCAGGCGCACGTGACCGCATACCGCTGGAGCGGCGAGGAATGGCAGGCGATCCAGAGCATCCTCACCGGAGCAGGGGACTATTCGTTCAGCGGTTCCTTCGAGGACGTTCAAGCCGGGAGGCTTCCCGCGGGGACCTACACGATCGGCGTCCAGGCCGAGGGATTCTGCGACCTCTACTACGGTGGCGCGACATCGCTGGCCGACGCCGAGACCTTCGAGCTCTCGGCAGGGCAGACGTACTCCGGCATCGACGTGGAACTGTCGCGCGAGTGTCCCTCACCAGGCGTCTCCGCGGGTGTCCCCGTGATCGTGGGCGAGCCCCGCATGGGTCAGGTGCTCACGGTCCTGCCCGGCGACTGGGGCCCTTCGGGCGTCGAACTCCACTACCAGTGGCTGGCGGACGGTGAGCCCATCCCGGGTGCGCAGAGTGACATTCTGCAGGTGACGGGGCGTCTCCGCGGAGCCCGCATCAGCGTCGTCGTCACCGGAACCCTTGCCGGGCACATCCCCGCCGAGGCAGCATCTGCCGTGCTGGCGCCGGTCTATGCGGGTCCGAAGCGCGACGTGCCGGTCGGCTGATCGACCGCACGGTGCATGATGGCAGGATGCTGCGCGATCTGAGCCACCCGATCCGGGACGGCATGATGGTCTACCCCGGAGATCCCGCTGTCACGGTGAGCCCCGCGCTCACCGTGACAGCGGACGGCGCCGCGGTCGCTCGCCTCGGCCTCGGATCGCACACCGGCACCCACGTCGACGCGCCCGCGCACACGATCGCCGGCGGCCGCACCCTCGCCGACGTCTCACTCGATGCACTCGTCGGCGAGGCCGTCGTGCTGCGACCGCCGAACACCGAACCAGGGCACGCCATCCGCTGGGACGACCTCGCCGCCCCCGATGACCTGCCCTCGATCGTGATCGTCGACACCGGCTGGGCGCGCCTCTTCGGCACGGAGCGCGCACTGCGGCATCCGTTCCTCGACCCGGACGCCGTCCGCGAGCTCATGCGCCGCGGGATGCGTGTGCTCGCCGTCGACACCCTGAGCCCCGACCCGACGTCCGGCGCCGGCTTCCCCGTGCACGAGATCGTGCTCGGCGGTGACGGGCTCATCGTCGAGAACCTCTGCGGGCTCGATGACCTCCCCACGAGGATCCGCGTCGGCTTCTTCCCGCTGCGGCTCGAGGGCGACGGGGCTCCGGTCCGCGCGGTCGCGTTCCTCGACGCCGTCGCCGGCTGAGGGTCAGCCGAGCATCCGCTCGATCACCCGCGCCACACCGTCGTCGTCGTTCGACAGGGCCACCTCGTCGGCGGCGTCGAGCACGATCGGCTCGGACCCCGCCATGGCGACGCCGTGCCCCGCCCAGCGCAGCATCTCGACGTCGTTGAGCGCGTCGCCGAAGGCGACCACGTCGGCGCGGTCGACGTGCAGGTGCTCGCAGAGCCGCGCCAGCCCGGTCGCCTTGGTGACGCCCTCGGCCATCACCTCGACGAAGGGGGCGCCGGACAGCGTCGCCTCGAAGCCGGTGAGACCGAGGTCGCGGAGGTTGTCGAAGAGCACGGACGGCGCGAGCTCCGGATGCCGGATCACGAGCTTCAGGCTGGGAGCGGCGAGCACGTGCTCCAGGTCGACCCCGCCCATCGTGCGCGGGTGGCGCTTGTGGTCGGCGTAGTCGGCGATCTCCGCGTAGCCGTGCTGTGCGACGAAGGTCTCGCCGCCCTCGCGCACGCTCGCGAACAGCAGTCCGGGGATGCTCGCACGCAGCGCCTCGGCCAGCGTGCGGATCGTGTCGGCCGGCAGCTCCTCGGCGAACAGCATCCGGCCGTCCGCGAGGTTCGTCGCGTACGCGCCGTTGCCGCACAGCGCCCAGTCGTCGAAGCCCGCCTCGGCGGCGATCGCCCGCAGTCCTATGGGCTGGCGGGCCGTCACGGGGACGACGTGGATGCCGCGGGCGCGCGCCGCATCGAGCGCGCGGCGGGTGCGCGGCGTGACCGCGGCCGCAGAGTCGAGGAGGGTCCCGTCGAGATCGGTCGCGATCAGCCGCATTTCGTCTCGCTCCGCTCGCTCAATGACCGGAAGCCGGTCAGGAGAAGATCATCGGCAGGTCGTCGTCCTCTGCGGCCGAGCCGAAATCGAGGTCGACGACCACAGGGACGTGGTCGCTGGGCTGCTCGCCCTTGCGCTCGTCGCGGTGGATGGACGCGCCGGTGACGGCATCCGCCAGCGTGCGCGACCCGAGGATGAAGTCGATGCGGATGCCCTCGTTACGGGGGAACTTCAGGCGCTGGTAGTCCCAGTAGGTGTAGCCCTCCGGCAGCAGCGGGCGCACGACGTCGCTGACGCCGGCATCGGCGAGGGCGAAGAACGCGGCGCGCTCCTGCGGGGAGACGTGGGTGGAGCGGCCGACCACGATGTCGGGGTCGCCGTTGTCGTGGTCGAACGGGATGATGTTGAAGTCGCCGACGAGCGCGAGCGGCAGCTCCGGGTTCGCCGAGAGCTCCGCGGCCGTCGACTTCTTCAGCTCCTCGAGCCAGTGCAGCTTGTAGGCCAGGTGCGGGTCGTCGAGCGAGCGGCCGTTGGGCACGTACAGGCTCCACACCCGCACGCCGTCGACGATCACGCCGAGAGCGCGCGCCTCGAGCGGAGCATCCGGCCCCTCGTGCCCCTTCGCGAAGCCGGGCATGCCGGCGAACGAGGTCTGCACGTCGGTGATGGGCAGGCGGCTCGCGATGGCGACGCCGTTCCACTGGTTCAGGCCGTGCACCTCGACGTGATAGCCGGCCTCCTCGAACGGGCCGTACGGGAACTGCTCCGGCTTGCACTTGATCTCCTGCATCGCCAGCACATCGACGTCCTCGCGGACGGCGAACTCGACGGTGCGGGCGACACGGGTGCGGATGGAGTTGACGTTCCAGGTGGCCAAGCGCATGAGTCCAGCCTAGAGGCGGGTGCGGACACCGGATGCCGGGCGTCGGCCCCCTCCGCCAGAATGGGGCCGACCGCCGGTCGAGAGGAGCGCACGTGCAGAGAGTCATCGTCATCGGGGCCGGCATCGCCGGGGCCGCCGTCTTCTTCGCACTCGCGCGCCGCGGCGCGGACGTCACGCTCGTCGACGACGGCGCGGCGGGCCAGGCGACAGCCGCGAGCGCGGGGATCATCCAGCCCTGGTCTTCGAGCGCGACCGGCGCTTACGTCGACCTCTACATGGCCGGCGCCGCGTACTATCCGGAGCTCCTGTCGCAGCTCGCCGCTGCCGGGATCACCCGCACCGACTACCGCCGCTCCGGCGGACTCATCGTGCACCGCGACCCGGCGGAGCTCGACGCGGCGGAGGCGCTCCTCGAAGACCGCCGTGCCGAGCACGGGGAGGCGATGGGCCGGGTCGAGCGGATCGGAGGCGCCCGCGCCCGTGAGCTCTTCCCGCCGCTCGCCGAGGGACTGGACGCGCTCCTCGTGGAGGGCGGCGGTCGCGTCGACGGGCGGACGCTCTGCGACGCGCTGATCGCCGCCGGCCGCGCCCTCGGCGGAACGGTGCGCGGCGGAGCGGCGGCGCTCCGCGGTGACACCGAGGTCGTCGTCGACGGGGAGACCCTCTCGGCGGATGCGGTCGTCGTGGCGACCGGCGCGTGGACGCATGCCCTGTTCACCGGCCTCGGGCTGGACATCCCCGTGCAGCCGCAGCGCGGCCAGATCACGCACCTGCGCGTCGAGGGTGTGGACACCGCGGCCTGGCCGAGCGTGTTCCCGCTCTCGCATCATTACCTCGTCGCCTTCGATCACGGCCGCGTCGCCGTCGGCGCGACCAGGGAGAGCGAGGCCGGGTTCGACGCGCGCGTCACCGCGCAGGGTCAGCTCGAGGTGCTGCGGGATGCGCTGTCGGTGGCGCCGGGGCTCGCCGACGCCACGGTCATCGAGACGCGCGTCGGACTGCGGCCGCTCGCCGACGGAGGCACGCCCGTGGTCGGCGCGGTGCCCGGCATGCCGGGGCTCTTCGTCGCCACCGGCTACGGCGCCGGCGGGCTCACGATGGGCCCTCTGCTCGGCGACCTCCTCGCCAGGAGCGTACTCGGCGAGAGCATCCGGATGCTGGATGCGACGGCCCCGCGACCGGCATCCGGAATCTGATCCAGACCCCGGGGACTGCACCGCGCCCCGATCGCAGAGACGCGCTTCCCTCGCACGAATCCGGAAGATTCCTGCGAGGGAAGCGCGATTCTGAGGTCGAAGAGCCGAGATTTAGGCCTTGGCGGTCTGCTCGGCCTTCTTCTCGCGGCGCAGGCCGTGCAGCAGCGGCTCGGTGTAGCCGCTCGGCTGCGCTGCACCCTCGAGGATGAGGCGGCGGGCGGCCGTGTAGGCGATGCCGGGCTCGCCGCCCTCGGGGAAGGCGAGCGGCTCGTAGTTCGGATCGCCGGCGTTCTGCTCGTCGACGACCGGAGCGAGGCGGCGCAGGCTGTCATCGATCTGCTCGACGGTGATCACGCCGTGCTCGAGCCAGTTCGCCAGCAGCTGGCTGGAGATGCGCAGGGTGGCGCGGTCCTCCATGAGACCGACGCCGTTGATGTCCGGCACCTTCGAGACGCCGACGCCCTGGTCGATCCAGCGCACCACGTAGCCGAGGATCGACTGCACGTTGTTGTCGATCTCCTCCGCGACGATCTCCGGAGTCAGGTCGCCCTCGCCGGCCAGCGGCGGCACCAGCAGCGCGTCCAGGGCCTCGTCGCCGACGGCAGGGAGGGTGGCGCGAACGGCGAAGGGGTCGACCTGGTGGTAGTGCAGGGCGTGCAGCGTCGCTGCGGTCGGCGACGGCACCCACGCGGTGGAGGCGCCGGACTGCGGGTGCGCGATCTTCTTCTGGAGCATGTCGTGCATGAGGTCGGGCTCCGCCCACATGCCCTTGCCGATCTGGGCACGGCCGTCGAGACCGGCGGCGAGGCCGATGGCGACGTTGCGGTCCTCGTAGGCCTTCATGAACGGCTGCGCCTTGATCGCGGCCTTCGGCAGGAACGGGCCGGCGTGCAGCGAGGTGTGGATCTCGTCGCCGGTGCGGTCCAGGAAGCCGGTGTTGATGAAGACGACGCGGTCGGATGCCGCGGCGATGCTGGCGGCGAGGTTGGCCGAGGTGCGGCGCTCCTCGTCCATGATCCCGACCTTCATGGTGCGGGCGGGGAGCCCGAGGAGCTCCTCGACGCGGCCGAACAGCTCGGCGGCGAAGGCGACCTCCTCCGGGCCGTGCATCTTCGGCTTCACGATGTACATCGAGCCGGTGCGCGAGTTGCGGCCGGCGTCCGGGCCCTCGAGCTCGGGCAGGGAGCCCAGTGTGGTCATGATCGCGTCGAGGATGCCCTCGAAGATCTCCCCGCCGTCGCGGTCGAGCACGGCGTCGGTGCGCATCAGGTGGCCGACGTTGCGGATGAACAGCACGGCGCGGCCGGGAAGCGTGATCTCGCTGCCGTCCGCCGTCGTGTAGGTGCGGTCGGCGGCGAGGCGACGCTCGAACGTGCGGTCGCCCTTGGTCACCGTCTCGGTGAGGGTGCCGTCCATGAAGCCGCGCCAGTTGCGGTAGCCGAGGGCCTTGTCGTCGCCGTCCACCGCGGCCACGGAGTCCTCGAGGTCGAGGATCGCGGTGAGCGCGGACTCGAGGATGATGTCCTGGACGCCGGCGGCATCCGTCGATCCGATCCGTCCGGCGCGGTCGATGAGGATCTCGGCGTGCAGGCCGTTGTGCACGAGCAGCACGGCGGAGGGAGCATCCGCCTCGCCGGTGTACCCGACGAAGCTCTCGGCGGTCTTGAGGCGGCGCTCGCCGTCGGCGGTGTCGATGACGAGGCCGTCGGCGTCGACCCGGTACGCGGTCGCCGCGGTGTGCGAGCCCTCGGTCAGCGGGGCGATCTCGTCGAGGAACTCACGGCCCCAGGCGACGACCTCGGCGGCGCGGGCGAAGTTGAACTCGCGGCCAGGGGCGAGCTCGCCCTCCTGACTGATCGCGTCGGTGCCGTACAGGGCGTCGTAGAGGGATCCCCAGCGCGCGTTCGCGGCGTTCAGCGCGAAGCGGGCGTTGAGCAGCGGCACGACGAGCTGCGGGCCGGCCATGGTCGCGATCTCGGGGTCGACGTTCTCGGTGGTGACGGCGACCTGCTCGGGCGTCGGCACCAGGTAGCCGATCTCGGTGAGCAGGGCCCGGTAGGCATCGCGATCGGGCGTGCCCGGGTTCGCGCGATGGTACTCGTCGATGCGCTGCTGGAGCTCGTCGCGCTTCGCGAGAAGGGCGGCGTTGCGGGGGACGAGGTCGTGGATGATCGCACTCGCCCCGGACCAGAACGCGTCGACGTCGCGCCCGGAATCGGCGAGCGCCGCTTCGGCGAACTCGACGATCGGCGCGGCCACCGAGAGGTCGGCGCGGGAGAGATACGAGGTCATAGTTCCATTCCTTACTGCTGTTCGAATCCGACGGTGTTCGCGCCGAGGCGCTTCAGAGTCTTCAGGGCGATCTCGGCATCCTGCGCCGGGCTGCCGCCTGCCACGCCGAGCCCGCCGACGTGCGTATCGCCGAAGACTATCGGCACGCCTCCGTCGATGGTGGTGAGGGCGCCGCCCGTGCCGAGCGGCAGGGCGGTCGAGAGCGCTTCGGGGATGAGGCCGGTGCGGCGGCGGGTCGAGGCCGAGGTCGCGGCCTTGCGCCTGCTGGTCTCGGCGCTGTGCGGGGTGGCGCCGTCGGCCATGCCGTAGGCGATGAGGGTCATCGACGGGTCGGCGACGGAGACGACGGTCTTCACGCCGTGCTGCTCTCCCACCTCCATGGCGACCGCGACGGCACGGGCGGCCGTCTCGTAGGTGATGGCGACGATCTGGCGGTGGGTAGACATGCTGTCTCCTCTTCTCGTGCAGGTCGGGGTCATGCAGGCGGTCATCTCGGAAATTCACATAGCGAATAATTACTCTCGCATGACGGAATCATATGACAAATGCTCGACGAGGTCCAGCGTGCCTTTCACGCGCCTTCTACACTGGATGCCGTGACCGCACTCGACGCAGACCGTCAGAACCTCCTCGACCTGATCAAGGGCGAGGCGGTGTTCCACGGAGACTTCACCCTTTCCAGCGGCAAGAAGGCGACGTACTACGTCGACATGCGCAAGCTCACCCTCGATCACCGCGCCGCCCCCGCCATCGGCCGCATCATGCTCGACCTCATCGCCGATCTCGACGTCGTCGCCGTCGGCGGCCTCACCCTCGGCGCCGACCCGATCGCGAACTCGGTGATGCACGCCTCGGTCGCCACCGACCGGCCGCTCGACGCCTTCGTCGTGCGCAAGGAGCCCAAGGACCACGGTCGCGGCCGTCAGATCGAGGGCGCCGACGTCAAGGGCAAGCGCGTCGTGGTCCTGGAGGACACCTCGACCACCGGCCAGTCCGCGCTCAAGGCCGTCGAGGCGCTGCGCAAGGAGGGTGCCGAGATCGTGGCCGTCGCCGTGATCGTCGACCGCAAGACCGGGGCGCAGGCCGCGATCGAAGCCGAGGGACTCGAGTGGCGCGCCGCCTTCGACCTCGACGACCTGGGCCTCGACCCGCAGTGACCCGCCTCGCCCTCGCCGTCGACGTCGGCGGCACCAAGATGGAGGCCGCGCTCGTCGGCGCCGACGGCGCCCTCGTCCCGGGCAGCCGCAGCCGTCAGGCGACGGGGCGCGAAGCCACCCTCGACTCGCTCGACGCCGCCGTGCGGGCGATCGTCGAGCACGCCCTCGCCGCCCTCCCCGCCGACGCCGAGCTCGTCGGAGCGGGCATCGGCAGCGCCGGCCCCGTCGACAGGACTGCCGGCACGATCATGCCCGTGAACATGCCGCAGGCGTGCGGCTTCGGCCTCGTCGAGTCTGTCCGGGCCGCGGCATCCGCCGTGCTCGGCCGCGAGGTCCGCACCGTCCTCGGTCACGACGGCGGCGCGCTCGCGCTCGCCGAGTCCTGGCTGGGTGCCACGCAGGATGCCGGCGCCTCGCTCTCCATCGTCGTCTCCACGGGCGTCGGCGGCGGCTTCGTCGTCAACGGGGCGTACATCCCCGGAGCCACCGGCAACGCGGGTCACCTCGGGCAGGTCCGCCGCGAGGGCGGGCTGACGCTGGAGGAGATCGCCTCCGGCCCCGCGAGCGCCGCCTGGGCGCAGCAGCAGGGCTGGACCGGCGCCACCGGCGAGGACCTCGCCCGGGATGCCGCGGCCGGCGTCGCCGTCGCCCGCGCCGCCATCGAGCGCTCGGCGACGGCGGTCGGGGAGGCGCTGGCGGATGCCGCCACCCTCGTCGACCTCGACGTCGTCGCGATCGGCGGCGGGTTCTCCCGCGTCTCCGCCGACTACATCGATCTCGTGCAGCAGGCGCTCACCGCGAGCGCCGCGCACGAGTACTCCCGCCGCACCCGCGTGGTCCGCTCCGGCCTCGGCGACGAGGGCCCGCTCATCGGCGCCGCCGCCCTCGTGCTGCGCTGAAACCCTCGACGGAAGGACGGAGATGCGCGTTCTCGGCCTGCTCTCCGGCACCTCGCACGACGGGATCGACGTCACCGTCGTCGACTTCACCGAAAGCGACGGCGCGGTGCACGGCACCGTGCTCCACGAGGACAGCATCCCGTACGATCCGGCGCTGCGCGCCCGGCTCGTCGCCGCGCTCCCGCCCGCGCAGACGACCTTCGCGGAGGTGTGCGAGCTGGACACCCTGATCGGGCAGGCGTTCGCCGAGGTGGCCGCGAACGCGGCAGCCGCGGTCGGCGGGGTCGACGCCGTCTGCTCGCACGGCCAGACGGTGTTCCACTGGGTGGATGGCGAGCAGGCCAGGGGCACGCTGCAGATCGGCCAGCCGGCCTGGATCGCCGAGCGCACCGGCGCACCCGTCGTGTCGGACGTGCGGATCCGCGACATCGCGGCCGGCGGACACGGCGCGCCGCTGGTGTCGTTCCTCGACGAGCTGCTGCTCCGCGGCCGTGCAGGCGTCTCCGCGGCGGTCAACCTCGGTGGCATCGCGAACATCACCGTGGTCGGACCCGACGGGCTCTCCGCCTACGACATCGGACCGGCGAACGCCCTCGTCGACGCGGTGGTCGTGGCGGAGGGGCTGAACGAGCGCGGCTACGACGCCGACGCCGCCATCGCCCGCACCGGAGCGGTCGACGAGGACCTCCTCGCGGCCCTCCTCGCCGACCCCTACTACGCCCTCCCCGCGCCGAAGAGCACGGGCAAGGAGCATTTCCACCTCGACTACGTGCGCGCGCACACCGCCGGGAGGGACCTCGCCGTCGCCGACCTCGTGCGCACCCTCACCGAGCTCACCGTGCGGACCGTCGCGCAGGACGTGCGCGCCGCCGGGATCGGCTTCCTCGCGGCCTCAGGCGGGGGCTGTCACAACCCGCTGATCATGGAGGGCCTGCGTGCGGCGCTCCCCGGGGTCGAGGTCGTGCTCGCCGACGAGCTCGGTGCTCCTGCTGACAGCAAGGAGGCCATCCTCTTCGCCCTCATCGGCTGGTGCACCCTGCATGGCGTGCCCGCGGTGATCCCGGGCGGCACCGGGGCGCAGGAGCCGCGGATCCTGGGCACGATCACCCCCGGCGCGGGGCCGCTGAGGCTGCCGGAGCCGGTCGCCGCGCTGCGGAGCCTGACGCTCGGCTGAACCCGGCCTCCCGACTCAGGGCTTGCGGTCCTCGTCCCACGGGCCCTCCCACCAGCCCGCGCGGCCGTCGTCGCCGGAGCCTCCGCCGCGCCGCCCGCGGAAGAACTGCACGACGAACACGATCAGCGACGTCGACGTGATCGCGATCAGCACCAGGAACAGCCAGTCGGACTGGTTCACGGTCTCCTCCCCTCCGCGGCATCCGCCACGATCTTCGCGATCCGCGCCGCGCGGGTCTCCGGCCGCTTCGCCATCGCGATGCTCGTGAGCCCGAGCTTCTTCACCGACTTCGGGAACGCGTCCCAGTTCTGCCGGGCCGCGGGCACCGCGTCCAGCGCCGCCGCGAACTCGGGAGGCTCGATGCCCGCCTCCGGGCCGTCGAGCACCGTCCACGACCCGTTCGCCTTCGCGGCCTCGATCGCTCGGATGCCGGCGGGTGCCAGCTGTCCCGCCGCCTCGAGCTCGGCGATGCGCGCCTTGTTCGTCGCCGCCCAGCCACCGGAGGGCCGGCGCGGCGAGAACCACTGCCCGACGGTCCCGTCGTCGAAGGTGCGCACCGGGCCGTCGATCCAGCCGAAGCACAGGGCCTGCCGGACCGCATCCTCGTAGCCGACGCCCTCCGCAGCCCCGCCGCGCACGCTGAGCAGCCACACCCCGGCGGCTCGCTCGTGGTGCGCCTCGAGCCAGGAGCGCCAGGTCGCGGCATCCGCGGCCGTGATCCGCTCGCCGTCGTCGAGGACGCCCATCTCAGCCCTTCGTCTTGACCGTCGGGATGGTGTCGGTGATGCGGGGCAGCAGATCGGCCACCGACTGCACGATCTCGTCCGGCCGGAACGGATACCTCTCGATCTCCGCCTGGTCGCTGATGCCGGTGAGCACGAGGACGGTGTGCAGGCCCGCCTCGATGCCGGCGACGACGTCGGTGTCCATGCGGTCGCCGATCATGCCGGTGCGCTTCGAGTGCGCGCCGATCTTGTTGAGCGCAGAGCGGAACATCATCGGGTTCGGCTTGCCGACCACGTACGGATCCTTGCCGGTCGCCTTGGTGATGAGCGCCGCGATCGCGCCGGTCGCGGGCAGGGGGCCGTCGGCGCTCGGGCCGGTGGCATCCGGGTTCGTGACGATGAATCGCGCGCCGGCGTTGATGAGCCGGATCGCCTTCGTGATCGCCTCGAAGGAGTAGTTGCGGGTCTCGCCGACGACCACGAAGTCGGGGTTCGTCTCGGTCATGATGAACCCGGCGTCGTGCAGCGCGGTGAGGATGCCGGCCTCTCCGATCACGAACGCGGAGCCGCCGGGGAGCTGCTGCTTGAGGAAGTCGGCCGTCGCGAGCGCGGAGGTCCAGATGCGCTCCTCCGGCACGTGCAACCCGCTGGTGCGCAGGCGCGCGGAGAGGTCGCGCGCGGTGAAGATCGAGTTGTTGGTCAGCACCAGGTAGGGGATGCCGGCGCTCTCCCAGCCGGCGAGCAGCTCGGATGCCCCGGGGATGGCGTCGTTCTCATGGACGAGCACGCCGTCCATGTCGGTCAGCCAGCATTCGATGTCGTCTCTCTGAGCCATGTGCACAGCCTAAAGGGCGGACGTTGCGGGCAGATGTCGGGTTCTCGCACGGGCGCGTGCGTGGTCGAAGATGCTCCTCTCGAGGGCTCCGCTGAGGCGTGCGTGGTCAATATCGCTTCTCTTCAGGGCTGCGGGGATGCACTTCTGACCTCGCAGTGACGAGCGTGACGCTTCGGGGTGCGAATGAGGCGCGCACCGGGGTCGGGTTCAGGCGCTGAGCCAGACCACCTCGGCGGCGCCCTCGGGCAGCCAGACGGCCGCCCCGTCGAGCTCGACGCCGGATGCCGTCGCCGTCACCGCGCTGCCGACGGTGAGGCCGAGCGACTCCAGGGCGCGCAGCAGCTCCGGGTCGCGGTCGTCGACCCGCAGCACACGGCCCTCGTGCCCGGCCGGCGCATCGGCGAGCAGCACGAACGGCTCGCGGTGGACCGTGCCGTCGGCATCCGGGATCGCATCGCCGTGCGGGTCGAAACGGGGGCGCCCGAGCCGGGCGTCGATGCCCTCCAGCAGCCGGTCGCTGATGGTGTGCTCGAGCACCTCCGCCTCGTCGTGCACCTCGTCCCAGCCGTAGCCGAACTCGCGCACGAGCCAGGTCTCGATCAGGCGGTGGCGGCGCACCATGGCGAGCGCGCGCTGCGTTCCGGCATCCGTCAGCCGCACCGCGCCGTAGGGCACATGCGAGACGAGTCCGGCGGCGGCGAGCTTCTTGACCATCTCCGTCACCGAGGACGGGGCGATGCCGAGCTTCGCGGCGAGGACGGACGGCGTGATCGGCGCGTCCTGCCACTCGGTGTGCGCGTACACCGTCTTCAGGTAGTCGTCTGCCGCCGGGGATGCCACGGGTGCCAGCCTACGTCAGAGGCCTCAGGCCGTGGCGGCGGCCAGCAGGCCGAAGGCGACCTGGCCGGCGAAGAACACGACGGCGAAGCCGAGCAGGGCCGCGGCGAGCGAGAGCCGTCCGTCGAAGCCCTCGACCTCGGCGATGCCGACGGTGCGCGCGCGGAACGCGAGCACGATGGTCGCGACGCCGAGAGCCAGCTGCACCCACGGGCCGCCGGCCGGCAGCGCCTTGGGGAATGCGACGAGCAGGATGCCGATCACGCCCGTGGCCACGCCGATCCAGGTGAGGACACGGACCTTCGCTGCGGCAGTCATGCTTCGAGCCTAATCGCCGGCCTGGCGAACGACCTTCGCCTGGCGTCCAGGCCTCCTAGTGGAGGACCGGATGCCGGCGCCGGCGGAGCAGCACGCGGATCACTCCCTGCCGCGGGCTGAACAGGTAGACGAGGCCGAACACGCACCCCTGCACGAGCACGACGAGACCGCCGGATGCCGCGTCGAGCCAGTAGCTCAGGTAGATGCCGAGCACGGAGGAGAGCGCGGCGATCGTCGGGGCGATCGCGAGCATCCGGCCGAAGCGGTCGGTGAGCAGGTAGGCGGTGGCGCCGGGGATGATGAGCATCGCCACCACGAGGATGACGCCCACAACCTGCAGGGCGACCACGGCCGTCAGTGCGAGCAGGCTGAGCAGCAGGGCTCCGAGCAGCCGCGGGGAGAGCCCGATGGCGAAGGCGTGCGCCGGATCGAACGCGTACAGGGTGAGGTCGCGGCGCTTGATCATCAGCACGAGGAAGGCGGCGGCCGCGAGCACGGCGATCTGGATGAGCTCCGCCGCGGAGATGCCGAGGATGTTGCCGAAGATGATGTGGTTGAGGTCGGTCTGGCTCGGGGTGACCGAGATGAGCACGAGGCCGAGGGCGAACAGCGTGGTGAACACGATGCCGATCGCGGCGTCCTCCTTGACGCGGCTCGTGCCGCGGATGAGCCCGATCAGCCCGACGGCGAGGAAGCCGAAGACCAGCGCTCCGATCGCGAACGGGGCGCCGAGGATGTAGGCGATCACCACCCCGGGGAGCACGGCGTGCGAGACGGCGTCGCCCATCAGCGACCAGCCGATGAGCACCAGCCAGCAGGAGAGCACGGCGCAGAGGACGGCGGCGATCACGGTGGCGACGAGCGCGCGGACCATGAACTCGTACTGCAGCGGCTCGAGGAGCAGGTCGAGGATGCTCATCGGCCGCCCTCCCCGTCTCCGTGGCTGCTGTCGCCGCCGCTGCCGCTGCTGCGGTCGCCCCGGCCGTCGCCGAGCACGTCGAGCCCGAAGGTGCGGGCCAGCTGCTCCGGGCGGAGCGCCTCGTCCACCGGACCGTGGAACAGCACGCGGCGCAGCAGCAGCACGGCGGCATCCGCGAGTGCGGGGAGAGCGTGCAGGTCGTGGGTGGAGACCAGCACGGTGCGGCCCTCGGCGGCGGACTCGCGCAGCAGCCGGACGATCATCGCCTCGGACTTCTTGTCGACGCCCGCGAACGGCTCGTCGAGGAGCAGGATCCGCGCGTCCTGGGCGATGCCGCGGGCGACGAACACGCGCTTGCGCTGACCGCCGGAGAGCTGGCCGATCTGACGGTCGGCGAGGTCGGCCAGCTCGACGCGCTCCAGCGCGGAGTCGACGATCTCCCGGTCGGCTCGGTGCGCCCGCCTGGTCGGGCCGAGATGCCCGTAGCGCCCCATCATCACGACGTCGCGCACCGACACGGGGAACGCCCAGTCGACGTCCTCGCTCTGCGGCACGTAGCCGATCATCCGGCGCCTGCGCGCCTCGAGCGGAGCGACGCCGTCGAGGCGGACCCGGCCGTGCGCCGGGCGCACCATGCCGGTGAGCGTCTTGAACAGGGTCGACTTGCCGGAGCCGTTCATTCCGACGAGGGCCGTGACGCTCCCGAACGGCACCTGCAGCGACACGTCCTCGAGGGCAGTGACCTCGCCGTAGCGGACGCTCACGTCATGCGCGTCGATCGCGGGAGACACTGTGGTCATGGGGCGCTCCCGGTGAGGGCGTCGACGATCGTCTCGGCGTCGTGACGGATGAGCTCCAGATAGGTCGGCACCGGCCCGTCGGCCTCCGACAGCGAATCGACGTACAGGATGCCGCCGAACTCGGCATCCGTAGCTTCGACCACCTGGCGCATGGCCTTGTCCGACACGGTCGACTCGCAGAACACCGCGGGGACGTCGTTCTCCTCGACGTACTCGATCGCCCGCGTGATCTGCTGCGGGGTGGCCTGCTGCTCGGCGTTGACCGGCCAGATGTAGGCCTCGCTGAGGCCGGCGTCCCTGGCGAGGTAGGAGAACGCGCCCTCGCAGCTGACCAGGGCGCGCTGGCGCTCGGGCAGCGCCGACAGTTCGGCGACGAGCTCGTCGTTGACGGCCTGCAGCTCGGCCTTGAAGTCCTCGCCGTTCGCGGCGAAGTCGTCGGCGTGGTCGGGGTCGAGCTCGCTGAACGCCGTGACCATGTTGTCGACGTAGATCTGCACGTTCAGCGGGCTCATCCACGCGTGCGGGTTGGGCTTTCCCGCGTAGGCGTCCTCCGTGATGTCGATCGGCTCGATCCCATCGGAGACGACGACGTGCGGCACGTCGACGGACTCGACGAATTGCGCGAACCACGCCTCGAGGTTCAGCCCGTTGTCGAGGATGAGGTCGGCCTCGGCCGCCTTCGTGATGTCGCGCGGGGTGGGCTCGTAGCCGTGGATCTCGGCACCCGGCTTCGTGATCGACTCGACCGTGAGGTGGTCGCCGGCGACGTTGGCGGCGATGTCGGCGAGCACGGTGAACGTCGTGAGCACGACGGGGCGGTCGGAGCCGGGCGCGTCCGCAGGCGCTCCGCACGCGGCAAGCGGCAGCAGGGTGGCGCCGAGGAGGACGCCCGTGAGGATGCGGCGACGTTGAGGCATACCGAGATCGTATCGGATTTTTCGGTGTGCCTAAATATGCCTCGGCCGGGCGGATCGTGGGAGGGAGCGGCGACGTGTTAGACCTGAAGCCTGACCATCGACGGGAGGCGGAATGGTGCTCAAGCGGGCGCGGGCGAGCTGGTGGGTGCTACTGCTCCTCGCCGTGCTGTGCGTGTTCCCCGTCGCGACCGCGGGGCTGTCGCAGGCGGCGGATGCCGGTGCGGACGTCGTCGACTCCTGCTGGGAGAGCGAGTTGCCCGAGGGCGTGCAGCCGCGCGACGGCACGCTGCGCAGCGCGGCCGTCACCGCGATCCCCTCCGGGCTGCACTGCGACTGGGAGGCGGGGGACACCCAGACCGGCTGGCCAGTGACCGTCGCCGCGCTCATCGCCTCGGGCGCGTGCGTCGTGCTCACGCCGTTCGCGCTGCGGTAGGGCAGCGGGGGAAGATGGGTCGTCAGCCTGCTGCCTGTGCTCGCGATCGGCCTGATCTGGCTCGCGATCTGGTCGAACACGGTGTTCGTGATCATCGACTGAGCGGCGGGCCCTGGGCTGCCGGGCGGATAGCCTGGCGGGATGGAAGAGCAGACGCCCGAGCGCACGACCTACGGCGTCGGCCCCTGGCCCGGCGGTGAGGGCGAGTGGCCGGAGGGTGAGCAGTACGATCCCGATCTGCTCGCGCACGGCGACACCCGCAACGTGATCGACCGGTACCGCTATTGGCGGATGGAAGCGATCGTCGCCGACCTCGACACGCGCCGGCATCCGTTCCACGTCGCGATCGAGAACTGGCAGCACGACATGAACATCGGGTCCATCGTGCGCAGCGCCAACGCGTTCCTCGCCGACACCGTGCACATCATCGGCCGGCGGCGCTGGAACAAGCGGGGCGCGATGGTTACCGATCGGTACCAGCACGTCGTGCACCACGAGGACGTGGAGGCGTTCGCCGCATGGGCGGCCGCGGAGGGCATCCCGATCATCGCCGTGGACAACGTCGAGGGCGCCGTGCCCGTCGACAGAGCCGATCTGCCGCCGCGGTGCGTGCTGCTGTTCGGACAGGAGGGGCCTGGCCTGTCGGAGGCGGCGCTCGCCGCGGCATCCGCCCACATCGAGATCACCCAGTACGGCTCGACCCGCTCGATCAACGCCAGTGCCGCCGCGGCCGTGATCATGTACGAGTGGTGCCGGAGGCACGCGGTCTGACTCACCCGCGCGGGCGATCCGGCGTCTCTCCGGTGCATGAGAGCATGAGGGCGATGCGCCCCGAACCTGCACCGTCTCCGCCGGGCTGGCGGGCCTGGCTGCGCGCCGACACCGTCGTGGCGCTGGCCGCGCTCGTCGTGCTGCTGCCGTCGAGCATCGCGCTGCTGACCGTGGAGCCCACGCGACCCGAGGACGGGGTCGTGGCGCTCGCGGTCGCGCTCTTCATCGCGCTCCACCTCGCCACGCTGCTCGCGGTGCGGCATCCGCTCGTCGCCCTCGGGATCGCGAGCCTCGCGATGCTGACCCTCGCGCTGACCCCCGGCATCCAGGCCGTCGCCGGAGTGCTCTTCCCATCGGCCGCCGCCTATCTGCTGGTGATGGCCCAGGTCGCGATGCGGATCGTGGGTCCGTTGCGCATCGGCGCGCTGACGAGCGGCGTGCTCGGCGCCGGGATCATCGCCTTCACCGAACCGCGCTTCGACGACGGGATGCTGAAGATCGGCTCGTTCATCGGGCTGAGCGCCGCGGTCGCCGCGGCCTGGACCATCGGACTGCTGATCCGGCTGCGTCGTGCGCAGGCCGAGCAGCGCCTGCAGGCGCGGGTCGCGCAGGCCCTCTCCGACGAGCGGATGCGCATCAGCCGCGACCTGCACGACATCGTCGCGCACTCGATGACCGTGATGATCGCGCAGGCGGAGGTGGCGCGTGCCCTCCGCGACGACCCTGCGCGCAGCGACCGTGCTCTCGGGGTGGTCATCGACACCGGGCGGGAGGCGCTCCGCGGCATGCGCACGGTCGTGTCCGACGAGGCTCCCCGAGAACCGCTGCCGACGATCGGCTCGCTCAGCGCGCTCGTCGAGGGCGTGCGCACCCCCTCCGCCGAGGTGCGGCTCGTGGAGACCGGGGTGCGGGGGCGACTGCGCCCGGATGCCGCGGTCGCGCTGCACCACGCGGTGCGGGAGGCGCTCACGAACGCGGTCCGTCACGTCGCCCCGCCCGTGACGATCGAGGTCCGGCTCACCTGGGGTGCCGATCGGCTGCACGCGGTGGTCGCCGACGACGGCGGTGCCGGCCCGGGGCGCAGCGAGCTTGGCAGCGGCACCGGGCTCGTGGGCATCGCCGAGCGCGTGCGGCTCGCCGGCGGCACGCTCACCGCGGCCGCGCGGGAGCCCCGCGGCTGGACAGTGACCGTGGACCTGCCGGTGGAAGGGGCCTCCGCATGAGCCTGCGCATCCTGCTCGTCGACGACCAGGAGCTGTTCCGCGAGGCCATCGCGGTGATGCTCGCGCGCGATCCCCGCATCGCGGACGTCGTCGCCGTCGCCTCCGGCGCGGAGGCCGTCGCGCATGTGCGCGCGCACGCCGTCGACGTGGTGCTGATGGACATCCGGATGCCCGGCATGGACGGCATCGCCGCGACCCGCGAGGTGCGGGCCGTGCGGCCCTCGGCGCGGGTGCTCGTGCTCACGACGTTCGATCTCGACGAATACGTGTTCGCCGCGATCCGGGAGGGGGCGAGCGGCTTTCTCACGAAGGACGCGAGCGCGGCGGAGCTGGCGGATGCAGCGGCGGCGGTCGCCGCGGGGGAGTCGGTGCTGTCGCCGCGGGCGACGGCCGCACTGGTCGGTTTCGTGCGCGACGGGGCGCCCGCCCGGTCGCCGGAGGAGGCGCTCGCTCCGCTCACCGCACGCGAGCAGGAGGTCGCCAGGGCGCTCGCGACCGGCGCCTCGAACGAGGCCATCGCCCGGCAGCTGTTCCTCTCCGAGAACACCGTGAAGACGCACGTGAAGGCGGTGCTCGCGAAGCTCGGGCTTCCCGACCGCGTGCACGTCGTGATCTGGGCGTACGAGAACGGCGTGCTGCGGCCCGGCGCATGACCGTGCGGCGGTGCGCCGGCTCTCACCCGCGCGGGTGAGGCGGTCGACCCCGGCGGGCGATGTCCGGTCGAGGAGGCGCCGCAAGGCTGGAGCCATGACAACTCGCACTCGCGTTCTCGTCCTCCTCGTCGCCGCTCTCGCCGCCGCAGCGGTTGCGGTGGCTTCGCTGCTGCGGATGCTCGTCCCCGAGTTCCTCGCTTCCCTGCCGACCAGCCTCGCGGGACGCCTGGGTCACGGCGTGGAGCTCGCCGTCGCGCTCACCGGGGCGCTCGCCGTGCTCGTGGTGGCGCTGCTCGCGCTCGCCGCCGAGCGAAGTGCGCAGGTGGCAGTTTCGCCGGCCGCGCAGGTGGCGGTTCGGCCGGCCGCGCAGGTGGCGGTTCGGCCGGCCGCGCAGGTGGCGGTTCGGCCGGCCGCGCTCCGTGGTGTCGCCCTGCTCGCGGGACTGCTCCTCGCGGTCACGACTCCGGGCGGTGTGATCCCCGCCGCCGGCTACACGTTCGCGATGGCGGTCGTCGTCGGCGGCACCGTCTTCATCGTCCTCACGGTGCTGCGCCGGCCCTGGCTCGGCATCCTTCTCGCGGTCGTCGTCGGCGGCATCCTCACCCACGCCGTCGTCAACCTCGGTGCGGCATCGATCCCGGTGCGCCTCGTCGGAGGGTACGCAGCGGTGCTGCCGTTGGTCTCCCTCGCGCTCGGGCACGTGATGGCCGCGAGCGGCCTCCTCGTGTGGGCGGTGACCGACGCCCGCAGCGCGATCGGCCCGGTGGGCGGGTTCGTACTCCGTCACCGCGTCGCGATCACGGTCGTGGCCGCCGCGTGCGCCCTGCCCTACGCCCTCGCCCGGGCCAGCTGGCTCACCCCCTGGCCCCTGTTCGGCGGCAGCGCCGAGCTGTTCGCGGAGGAGCCCTCGATGCTTGTCACGGGACTGATGCTCGGCACGGGCATGCTCATGGGCGGCGTGCTGACGCTCGGTCTCGTCCTGCCGTGGGGCCGGCGCTTCCCGCGGTTCCTCGCCGGTCTCGGTGGGCGGGACGTGCCGCTGGCGCTGGCCGTGATCCCGGCGAGCATCGTCAGCGTGCTCTTCACCGCCGCCGGGGTCGAGTTCGCGATCGAGGGCGTCGGCCCGGCGAAGGAGGGGCTGTACCTCCTGCTGATGTTCCCGTTCTGGCTCTGGGGCCCGCTGCTCGGCCTCGCGGCCTGGGGCTACGCGATGCACCGCAGGCAGCAGGCGGAGGTTGCTGCTCCGATTCCGGGGGTTCCCGTCAGCGCGTGATCAGGCGACTGCGCAGAGCGGATGCCGTGGGTCTGGTGCCTGCGGCATCCGCTCGCACTGTGGCTGGCGCATCCCGCTCTGCCACGGCCGGGATCGACGACGGAGCCGGGTGCCAGGAACTGGTGATGTTCCCGGTCAACCGCGGTCGGTGCCGAACGCGTGCTTCATGAGCGCTGCCGACATCTCGTCACCGTGCGTCGTCCCTACGCCTCGACCGTGACCCAGCGCCCCGAGCGCACGCGCCAGCCGAGCGTGCCGAGTCGCGCGAGGAGGTAGACGCCGAAGAACGCGACGGAGAGCCAGATGAGCCCGGGGACGCCGTCGACGCCGGTCGCCGCGATGATCCAGAGTGCGGGCAGGAACGGCACGAGGTTGATGCCCCCGGCGATGGCGAGGTAGCGGGCGTCGTTCGCCCCCATCAGCACGCCGTCGAGCACGAACACGATTCCGGCGATCGGCTGCGCGACCGCGAGGACGATCAGCGCCGGCTGCACGAGCTGGGCGACCTCGGCGGAGCCGGTGAAGACGAGGCCGAGGACGCCGGAGAGCGCGGCGATCAGGCCGCCGACGATCACGCCGAACCAGGCTCCCCAGGCGACGGTGCGGGCGAGCACACGGTGCACCTGCTGCTGGTCGCCTGCCCCGAGCTCCTTGCCGATGAAGGCCTGTGCGGCGATCGCGAGGGCGTCGAGGGCGAACGCGGCGGCGGAGAAGATCGTGAAGACGATCTGCCAGCCGGCGAGTTCCTCGGTGCCGATGCCGGTGGCCACGCCCACGGTCGCGAGCAGCGCGATGCGCAGGCTGATGGTGCGCAGGAACATCCAGCCGCCGGAGCGGGCGGTGCTGCGGAGTCCGTCGCGCTGGGCGCGGAGGGAGGCGCTGTGCTTCGTCGCGAGGCGCTGCACGACGAGGACGTAGGCGGCGACCATGCCCCACTGAGCGGTGACGGTGCCGACGGCGGATCCGGCGATGCCCCAGCCGAGTCCGTAGATGAACAGGGCGTTGAGGAGCGCATTGGCGCCGAAGCCGAGCCCGGCGATCCACAGCGGCGTCATCGTGTCCTGCATGCCGCGGAGCAGGCCGGTCGCCGCGAAGACGATCAGCATGGCGGGCAGCCCCCACATCGAGATGACGAGGTAGGCGCCGGCCTCGGCGGCGACGGCGTCGGATGCTCCGAACAGCGACACCATCCACGGCGTCGAGACGGCGCCGATCACCGCGAGGATCGCACCGAGCCCGAGCGCCAGCCACATGCCGTTGATGCCGACGGAGACCGCCTCGCCCGGCTCCCCGGCGCCGAAGCGACGGGCGACGGCCGGGGTGGTCGAGTACGCGAGGAACACCATCAGGCCGACGATGGTCTGCAGCACGGCACCGGCGATGCCGAGGCCCGCGAGGGGCGTGGTGCCGAGATGCCCGACGAGGGCCGCGTCGACGATGAGGAACGCCGGCTCGGCGATCAGCGCACCCAGCGCGGGGACGGCGAGCCGCAGGATCTCTCGGTTGAGGGAGGCGCGCGGGTTCACCCCTCGAGCCTATGGGGTGGTGGGGACAGCGGTGCTCGGGGCTGAGGGTGGCGTGCGCAGGCGGCACGACGCGGGCGGCATGACACCGACGGCACGCGCGGGCGGCACGGCGCAGCGGGCACGACGCAGACGACAGGACGCGGGCGGCACGACGCAGGCGGTGGTGCATGCGGCGCTCGCGGCGTACGCGGACGGGTGCACCCTGTGCGACCCGAGCAGCTGCGGTTCGCGCGAGCGACGCGCGTGATCCGAGCGACCCGGGGTCAGACGAACATCATGCGACGGGGCGGCGGATCCACGTAGTGCCGGCCGAGCGGGCTGGTCCACTGGATCGAGCTGTCGGGGAGCGCCCGGGCCGACCAGCGGATGCTGTCGTCGAGGTCGGGGTGCTTGAGCACGTGGTGTCCACGACAGAAGTGCGACAGGTTGCCGAGGGCCGTCGGGCCCCCCTTGGCATGGTCGTGGTTGTGATCGATGTCGCAGCGGTGCACCGGCATCCGACATCCGGGGAATCTGCAGTGCTGGTCGCGAGCGCGCAGGAACCGGCGCATGCCCTCCGTCGGACTGTACGTGTCGGTCTCGATGACCATTCCGGTCGGATCGAGGAGCAGCCGGGTCCATCCGCCGTTGCGTCCGGCGAGATCGCGGGCGACGTCGGGATCGAGGGGGCCGTGCCGGTCGAGCTCGGCGAGCCGGTCGTCGCCGCCGGCGAGCGTCGTCGCGGCGATCGTGACCTGAACGTGTGCGGTGATGTTGTCGAGGGCGGTGCCGTGCGCGGCGCTCGGGTCGCTGGCGAGGAGGAGATCGGTGAGCAGATCGGCGCGGATCTGGTCGAGCGTGCGGGTGTCGGCGGGGATGTGCTCGACATCGGCCTCGGCGGCCGGCGCGGTGCTCACGTGCTCGACGTCGGCCTCGGGGCCGCCGTTCGAGGAGCTGTCAGCGCTGGCGCCCTGAACCGAACCGTCTGCGAACGGGTCGGTGGTGAAGGTGTCGTCGTCTCCGAAGATGGCGTCGCCGACGCCCCAGGCCTCGTCGTACGCGTCGTCGTCGGGGGAGAGGTCCTCGGCGTACACCGGGTCTGGGCCATCGTCGAGCAGGTCGAGGTCGAGCGCCGGCTCGCGGTCGTCGCGCGTCGCCACGACCTTGCGGGCGAGCTGCGTCAGGCGGTCGAGGATGGCGTACGCGAGGTACTCGGGCAGGACGACGGTGAGCAGGGCGAGACCGTCACCGAGAGGGCGCACGGAGACGGCCCGCTCGCCGGCCGCGCGGCGATGACGCTGCTTCTCGGTCTCGCCGGCGAGCGCTGAGGCGATCTGCCGGACATGCGCGCGGGTGCGCGACGGGGATTCCAGCTCGGCGACGACCAGGGCGGCGGTGTCGTACGCGGCCAGCGTCGCGGCATCCGCCCTCCTGTTGTTCACGGCCTCGCGGACGACCGCTCCCGCGCGGACGATCTCCCGCACATGAGCCGCCGTGATCGTGCCGCTCTCGAACGCCGCGCGCACAGAGGGGAGCGAATTCTCGAGCGCCACGGCGTCGGCGAACGCGTGATCCATGCTGCCCGTGGCCATCCGGGCCGCAGCGGCGTACTCGGCGACCATCGAGCGGCGAATCGTCTCACGATGGTACGGATGTTCGCCGACATCCTCGTCCATCAGGCGGGCGCGCGCGGCGAGCAGGCGGGAAGCCTTCGCCTCCATTCTGGCGATCTCGCGACGCGTCTCGACCCACTCGTCGAGCAGCGCGCCACGCTGTTCGGGGTCGAGATCCGAGGAGAAGGCCATAGGCTCAGTTTAGAATATAACTCCGAAGAAGGGAAGGGGTTATCCACAGAATCTCGCCGCTTCTCCGCCGCTGCGAATTACCCTGGAAGGGACCGGATGTCACGGAGGTGAGCGATGACCGACCCGCGCGAGGCCGCGGCGCGGTACCGCGCGCGGCAGCAGAACCCGCAGTTGGATGCGGAGGAGGAATCGGCCGCCGCGCAGGGGGCGGCCGCCGCCGTGGACAGGGCCGCGTACATCGAGACCGCGATCCAGGTCGTGATCCGGCGCGGGGATTTCGACGACCTGCCCGGCGCCGGGAAGCCTCTCGAGGGCCTCGGTTCGCACCATGACCCGGACTGGTGGATCCGGCGGAAGATCGAGACCGAGAACCTCACCGGACTCGGTCCGCCAGCGCTGCTGCTGCGCGTCGAGGACCGCGAGCTCGACGATCAGCTCGACCTGCTCGGCCAGGAGAGCGACGTGCGCGCCGTGCTGGAGGACTTCAACCGCCGGGTCGTCGAGGCCCGCCGTCAGCTGCTCGGCGGCCCGCCGGTGGTCACGAGCCCGAGGGACGTGGACGCCGAGATCCGCGCTTGGCGCGAGCGGAGGGATGCCGCCCGCGACGCGGCCCCGCCGGCTGCGGCATCCGCTCCGGAGAAGCCGCGCCGACGGAGGCTGTTCCGCCGGAGGTGAAGGCATCCGGACGCAGCTCGAAACGACCCCTCGGGAGTTTTATAGATCGTCTGGAAGAACCCGTTGACACCGTTCAGGGCCAGGAGTAGACCTCAGGTAGACCGGGCCGTCCGACCCGATCCTGAACGAAGGGCATGACATGACCACTGTCAAGAAGTTCCTCACCCAGGCGGGTGTCGTCTCGGGTCTGACCGCGGTGCTGGTGCTCGGAAGCGGTGCGACCGCTTTCGCCCACGAGTGCTTCATTCCGAACCGCTCCGACAAGGCGAACGAGAACGCCGCCAACTCGCAGCAATGGATTCCGCTCGCCGACATCATCACGATGTTCGAGCCGGAGGCAGCAGCGTGCCTGATTCCTGCGCTGGAGGAGCAGGGCGTCGACACCTCGACGCTGCTCTTCGGGCACCACACCCTCGGTGAGAACCGGGCGTCCGGCGACTGGATGGCCGACGGCTCGGGCGTCGACCACCTCTTCGCCGCCTATGGCGCCCAGATCGGCGCAGCATCGGAAACCTGCGGGATCGCAGCACCGTAAGAGGATCGCTCCATTTCGCCCGCGGCGTCGGCGCCGCGGGCGATTCGCATGTCGTCCGGACGTCGTTTTCTGATCCTCGGATGTCGTTCTCCGGACTTCGGATGCCGTCGTCTGTGAAGATCCTGAAACTGCCTATTGCGCAGGGGCGGACGCAGGTCCACTATGTGCTCAAGGAGCCGCGGAATACTGGGACGACCGCGACGCCGACTCTGGGGACCGGGACATTCGGAATGATTGGCGCTGCTGGGGCGCGCCGGTACAGAGCAACCCATTCCGTCGTCCCTAAGAGGGGTTTGCCATGCGCACTATCCACCGCCTCATCGAGGCGAAGAAGGCCGAGCGGGAGGAGAACGGCGAAGCCGGCTTCTCGCTCATCGAACTCATCATCGTCGTCGTGATCCTGGGGATCCTGGTGGCGATCGCGATCCCATTGTTCGCGAACATCCAGACCCAGGCGCAGACCAATGCGCTCAAGGCAGCTGCGGCGAATGGCGCCACGGCTGCTGCGGCGGAAATCACACAGCCGGGTGCGACACTCGCGACCGCACAGACTGCGGCGGCTTCGGCCGGTGATTCACCGATCGTCACATCCCTGGAGAACGCCGCCTTGCCGACGATCGACAAGATCTGTGTGAAGGCGGCGGGTGGTACGGGATGGCCTGCGGCCGTCTATGCCGGTCCGGGCGCAAATGCTGCTGGCACCGCCTGCACGGCTCCTTGATCCTCATCGCTGAGTGACGAGCGGAGGCCCGCCCGGCCTGACCGGCGCGCGGGCCTCCGCCTCAGCATCCGTCTGGAGGCCGGCATGCTGCCACGTGCGCACGACGACGAGGGCTTCGGTCTCGTCGAGGTCGTCATCGCGATGTTCCTGCTTGCGATCATCGCTGTGGCGCTGCTTCCCGCGCTCTGGAACGGCATCGCCCAATCCTCCCGTCAGTCGGCGACCGCCACGGCGACGCGCGAGCTGAACTCGCTCATCGAAGAGGCGAGAGACGCTCACACGTGCGCGGCTCTCGACGCGATCACGACGACGCAGACCTTCTACGGCGGCACGCAGAAGGAATTCCTCGTGCGCGTGCCGAGCGGGTTCACGTACTCGTGCACGGCCAAATCGGCGGTGCCGGTCACCCTCGAGGCCGTGCAGGGCGGCGTGGTGCTGGCCGTGGTGGAGGCGAAGGTGTACGTCTCATGAGCAGCGCGGCCGCCGATCACGCCGTCGCCGACGACGTCGGCCTCTCCCTCATCGAGCTGATCGTCGTGGTCGTGGTGGTCGGGATTCTCAGCAGCGTGGTCGTGATGATCCTGGTGAACTCGTGGACGACTCAGCAGGACGTGAACTCCACGACCGTCGCCACGAACGAGGGTCAGGTATACGCCTCGAGCATCGAGAAGGCGGTCCGCAACGCGGACGCCATCCAGCTCAACGGTGCACAGACGCAGCTCCTGGTGCGGACGACGCTCGGCGGCGCCCTGACCTGCCAGGCGTTCAAGATCGAACCCGTCGACGCGCTGAATCCCGCTCGGGGAGACGCGGCGTATCTCGCGACCGGGGCGAGTGCCACGACCTGGTCGGGGCCGAGCATCCGGGAGAGTGTCGATCCGGTCGCCGCCTCCTACTTCACCAAGAGCGGAAAGGTCATCACCTACGCGTTCCAGATCGAGACCGAGGCCTCTCCCGTCACGTTCGATGGCGAGGTCTCGGCACGCAACAATCTCAGCGAGACAGGTGCACCGTGCTGGTGATCAACAGCTTCCTCGACAAGGCCCGGGCACGCAGCGGTGATGACACGGGGGCGGTGCTCGTCGCCGTCGTCGTGGTGATGCTGCTCGGCTTCCTCGTCGCCGTCACCATCGCGGGGAGCGTGGTGTTCACGATCCAGGCGAACGTCGGCAACCGCAGCAGCACACAGGCGTTCATCGCCGCCGAGTCGGGTCGAGACGCGGCGGTCGCGCAGCTCGGCGCGGCCATCTCGTCGAACGGCAGGACGTTCACCTGCAGCGCCGGGACGCTCACGGGCAGCGGGACGAATCCCACGTACACATTCACGATCTACTGGACGCCGAGCGACACCGCGCCCACCTCGCATCTCGACGCCGGTCTGTCGTCGACCTGTCCCACCGGTGAACCGGGGCACGTCGTCATCAACGCGGTCGGCACGGATGCCGCGGGCGGACGCGCCGAGATCGACGCGGTCTACCCCTGGGACTACAAGGACGAGCAGCAGGCGGGCGGCGTGCTCGCGTACTTCGCCGGGAACGTGACCTCGACCGTGTCGAACTACACCGGTGACCTCGTCGTCCGGTCGGGCAGCTACACGTGCGTGAACGAGGGCACGATCAACGGCGATCTCTACGTCACGCACGGCAGCGTCACCCTCAGCCGGGAGTGCACCGTCAACGGCAGCATCTGGGTGCGGGACAACGTCGACGCCTCCTCTCAGCGCATCGAGGTCACCGGCGAGATCCGTGCCGGCGGCGACGTCACGTTCACCTCCAACGGCACGAAGCTCGGTGCCACGCCGGCTCCGGCGCCCCCCGCGCCCAACGGCGACATCCTCGCGGGCGGAGACATCGATCTGACGGACACCGGCTCGACGAACGGGCTGGCGTACGGCATCCTCTCCGCCACCGGCGCGATCGATGTCGGCAGCAAGTGGACGGCCACCGGCACCCGGACCCCGGGCGCCGCCGCACCGGAGTTCAACCCGACCCTCGACTTCATCAAGTCGGTCACGTCCTGGATCGACCTCGACGGCGCGTCCGGGTGGGGCGTGACGCCGGTGTCCGCCTGCTCGCTGAGCTCGGCCGACATCGTCAGCATGATCTCGAACGGCTCCACCGATCCGATCGCGCTCGACTACCAGAGCTGTTCCTCCGTCGACACGGACATCGTCATCAGCGGTCCGTCGACGGTGGCCGTGACCAAGGACGTCGTCTTCCTCGCTCCGGCAGGCAAGAGGATGAACCTCCACATCGACACCAGCCTGACCGGCGGCAAGCAGCTCGTGTTCCTGCACGCCGATGCCAGCCGCGCGCTCGTCAGCGACGAGACGGCGCCGAGCTGCGGCAACGGGAACACGAAGGACACGTTCGACCTCGACGCCGGACGCGACGTCACCGACGTGAAGATCATGGTCTACTCTCCGTGCGGTCTCACCGGCAACATCCACGCGAGCTTCACCGGTCAGCTGTACTCGAACGACTCCGGCAATCTCTCCTTCGGCAACGGCGCCTCCTACACCTGCGCGCTGATGAGCTGGCCCGATGCGTTCGAGAAGCTCGGCTGCAAGGTCCGCGGCAGCGGTGACGACGTCGTCGTGGAGACCGTGAAGGTCTACAAGCTTCTCGACCGGACCTACCAGACGGAGCGATGATGCAGACCTCGCTCACGATCTTCGTCACCGTCTTCGCCGGGCTCTTCGGGCTCGCGATCGGCTCCTTCCTGAACGTCGTCGCCTACCGGCTGCCGCGGAGGATCTCGCTGCTGCGGGAGAGTCGCTGCGCGAACTGCCGCTCCCGCATCCGCTGGTATCAGAACATCCCCGTGGTCTCCTGGCTCGCGCTGGGCGGCCGGTGCGCCGTGTGCTGGGACCGGATCCCGGTGCGCGACCTCCTCGTCGAGATCGGCACCGGCGTGCTGTTCGCCGCGGTGGCGCTCGGGGTGACGGTGAGCCGGCCGTTCGACGCGCGCCCTGTCGACGGGCCGCAGTGGTTCGGGACCCCGGAGTACTGGGGCGTCCTCCTCACCCTCGAGGTGTTCGCGGCGCTGACGGTCGTGCTCACGCTCATAGATCTCGACACGAAGAGGCTGCCGAACGCGATCGTGCTGCCCGGCTGGGCGACGGTGGTCGCGCTGATCCTCCTCACGACGATCGCGACCGTGCTGATGCCGCAGCCGGTTCCGGAGGCGAGCGCGATGGCGGGCCCTTCGGGCGCAGGAACGCCGGCGGCGGGCATCGAGCTGTGGATGCCGCTGCTGCGGGCGCTCATCGGAGGAGCATCGCTCTTCCTCTTCTACTTCCTCGTGCGGGCGATCAGCCCGCGGGGGATGGGGGGCGGCGACGTGAAACTCGCCGGCCTCGCCGGGACGGTGCTCGGGTGGTTCGGCTGGGGCGAACTCCTCGTCGGCGCCTTCTCGGCCTTCCTGCTCGGCGGCGTCTTCGGCGTCGTGCTGATCGCGCTGGGGCGCGCGAAACGCAAGACGGCGATCCCGTTCGGGCCCTGGATCCTCGCGGGGGCGTGGGTCGGGCTCGTGGCGGGGGCGCCGCTGAGCACGTGGTACCTGAGCCTGTACAGCTGATCGGCTGAACAGGGCCAACTGAACAGCAAGAGGGGTGTGAGATGGGAGCCAGTCACGTCGGTGTGGAGATCACCGAGGAGAGCGTGCGGGCGGTGGAGGTGACCACGGGACGGAGTCCGAAGGTGATCGCGTACGGCGAGGCGCCGCTGCCGCCGGACGCGGCGAAGGATTCCGAGGTGGTCGACGAGGGCGCCGTCGCGGCGGCGATCCGGCAGCTCTGGCAGGGCGCGCACATCAAGGCGAAGACCGCGACGCTCGGCATCGCGAGCCGCCGCGTGCTCGTGCGCGAGTACATCACCACGGCCATGCCGCCTGACGTGCTGCGCAAGGCGCTGCCGTTCCAGGTGCAGGACCTGCTGCCCGTGCCGGTGAACCAGGCCGTGCTCGACTACTACCCGACATCGCAGAGCGGGGACCGGCTGCACGGGCTGCTGGTCGCGGCCGTCGCCGACACCGTCGAGCAGATGATCGCCGCCTTCACGCGGAGCAGGATCCGGGTGACCGGCGTCGACCTCACGGCGTTCGGGCTCGCGCGGGCCGCGCGCACCGCGGCGCCCGAGGGCACCGCCGCGATCGTCAGCGTCGGAGACCACACGACCCAGGTCGTCATCATGCGCGACGGCATCCCCGTCTTCGTCCGCATCCTTCCCGCCGACCTGGACACGGCGGCCGTCCGCCGGCGCAACGTCGTCGCCTCCGACGAGTACCTGTCAGGCGACGTCGCCGACGACCTCTCAGGCACCGCCGGGATCATCCCCCGTGGCGCCCTCCGCGGCGACGTCGGCAACAAACCGGTGGCCGACCTCATCGCCCGCCTCCGCGGCACGATCGCCTTCTACCTGGAGCGCCCCGGGGCCACGCCCGTGTCGCAGGTGCTGCTGACCGGAGCCGGAGCGATGGTCGAGGGGGTGCAGAGCGGACTCGAGGAGCGAGGCGAGTACCCGGTCCGCCTGCTCGCACTGGCGGATGCGGTGGCGGTGCGGGATGCCCCGCCGACGGGTGAGCTCGCCCTGAACCTCGTCGGCACCGCCGGCCTGGCGATCGGGAGGGACAGCTGATGGCCCGCGCAGCAGCGGTCGCATCCACCGCGATGCCCCGCGTCAACCTCCTCCCGCCCTCCGAGGTCGCCCGCCGCGAGCGGGAGCGTCTCGGCAGGGGCTGGACCTGGATCGTCATCGCCGCCGTCATCGTCTCGCTCCTGATGATCGGGGCCACCTGGGTCTGGAACCAGGTCGCCCAGCAGCAGCTGGCCGCCGAGCAGGCACGGACGAACACGCTGATCGCGGAGATCGGCTCGCTCTCCGACGTGAGCGGCGCGCTCGCCGCGGAGAGCGAGCTCACCGGATACCTCGCAGAGGCCATGGGATCCGACCTCACCTGGCAGGACGTCCGCCGAAAGGTGGAGTCCGTGCTCCCCGCCGACGTCTCCCTCGTCGGATTCGACCTCATCCCCGGCGCCCCGTCGACGCTCGTGCAGTCCGACGACGAGGCGGCGGGTGCGGTCGGACTCGCGGGGACCATCACGCTGGACAGCCCGAACACGATCGAGATCGCCACCATCTCCGCCGCGCTGCGGCAGGTCGACGCGATCATGCTCAGCGACGCGAACGCGATCACGGAGAGCTCGATCCAGGAGGGACGCTTCACCTACACGATCGACGTCACCTTCGACCAGAGCATCTACACGGCCCGGTTCGCCGCCGAGGAAGGGGGCGAGTGATGTCCAAGCAGCTGATCACCCTCCTCGGCGTCCTCCTCACCGTCGCTGTGCTCGCCGTCGCCGTCATGGTCGGCGTGATCCCGCTCACGGCCGGAGTGCTCGGCGCCTACGCCCAGCGTCAGCTCGTCGCCTCCACGAACGCCGACTACGAGGCGCAGATAGCGGCGCTGGAGCAGCAGGCGGAGCGCATCGGCGAGATCGAGGAGTCCGTCGCCGGCCTGCGTGCGCGGATCCCCGCCGCCGAGCAGCTCAACGAGGTGTTCGAGAGGATCGCACGGGCGGAGGAGTCGGCCGGAGTGCAGGTCGTGTCCGTCACCCGCGGCGACCTCGTCCCCTATGCCGTGCGCACCGGGACCGGAGACGACCCCGTGCCCGCGCCCGCCGCCACGCCGCCCGCCGCGGAGACGCCCGCCGCCGACGGCTCCGTGCCCGACCCGAGCGCGCCGATCGACGCCGCGCAGGGCGTCGCCGATGCCGCCGGCGGGCAGGGGGATGCCGTCGCCGCGCCGGTCGCGTCGTCCCGGAGCCAGGTGGAGCTGAGCATCGCCGTGACCGCTCTCGACATCGGCAGCGCCTTCGCGTTCATCGACGCTCTGCGGGAGGGGCCGCGGGCCATCGCGGTCGACAAGGCGGTCGTCACCGGCAGCCCCGGCGCGTTCGACGTGCAGGTCACCGCCCTCGCATTCATCCAGACCGACGGGGGAGAGTGAGATGCCCGCGACCCTCACCGAGCTGCTCCGCATCGGCGCCCGCGCCGGAGCATCCGACGTCCACATCACCGCCGAGGCGCCGCCGCTGATGCGCGTCGACGGCGACCTCGTCGGCATCCCCGGCCACCCCGACGCGCTCGGCGACACGTGGGTGCGGGACGCGGCCTTCGGACTCATGAACACCGGACAGCGGGCCGAGTTCGAACGCCATCACGAGGTCGACCTCGCGCACGCCGCCGAGGGCATCGGACGCTTCCGGGTCAACGTGTTCCGCCAGCTCGGCGCGATCGCGATGGCGCTGCGGTTCATCCCCGACCGGGTGTTCACGCTGGAGCAGCTGGGAGCCCCGGCGATCGCGCACGACCTCGCCCTGCGTGCGCGGGGTCTCGTGCTGCTCACCGGGCCGACCGGATCCGGCAAGTCGACCACCCTCACCGCCATGGTCGACATCATCAACAGCACCCGGCCCGTGCACATCGTCACCATCGAGGACCCGATCGAGTTCCACCACACCAGCCGCCGTGCGCTCATCCACCAGCGCGAGGTGGGCAGCGACACCAACTCCTTCGCCGAGGCGCTGCGCCGGGTGCTCCGGCAGGACCCGGACGTCATCCTCGTCGGAGAGCTCCGCGACCCGGAGTCGATCTCCACCGCCCTGTCCGCCGCGGAGACCGGGCACCTCGTGCTCTCCACACTGCACACGCAGGGTGCCGCCAAGGCCGTGAACCGCATCGTCGACGTGTTCCCGTCCGACCAGCAGCACCAGATCAGGGCGCAGCTGGGCGACACCCTGCAGGGAGTGATCAGCCAGACGCTGCTCCCGCGCGCGCAGACGAACGGCCGCACCATCGCCACGGAGGTGCTCATCAACACCCCGGCGGTCGCGAACCTCATCCGCGAGGGCCAGGTCGCCCAGCTCTACACGGCGATGCAGGCCGGGGCGAGCGACGGCATGCACACCCTCGACCAGGACCTGCGGCGCCTCGTCGGCGAGGGCGTCATCGCCGCGCACGTCGCACGGACGTTCGCCACCGATCCGGCATCCCTCGACGGGGTGCACGTGCGGCCGGCCGACCTGGACGCCGAGTCCTGGTCGCACTTCGCCGTCGACCAGCAGCTGAAGGAGTGGGGATCCTGATGGCGACCATGCAGGAGTGGCAGTACCAGGCGGTCAACCCCGCCACCAGCCAGAGCGTCAAGGGGACGATGGATGCCACGAGCGAGGCCGCCGTCACGGCGAAGCTCCGCGCGCAGGGGCTCATGCCCACGCACGTCGGCGTCGTCGAGAAGACGGGACTGCGGCGCGAGATCTCGATGCCGAGCCTGAGCCGCGGGGTCTCCGCGAAGACCCTCGCGATCTTCGCCAGGCAGATGGCGGCTCTCATCAACGCGGGCCTGCCGCTGATGCGCACGCTGAGCGTGCTCACCGAGCAGACCACCGACAAGAAGCTGCGCACCGTGCTCACCACCGTGTCCGTCGACGTGGAGAGCGGATCCTCGCTGTCGGCGGCGCTGGCGCGGCACCCGCTGATCTTCCCGCCGCTGATGGTCTCGATCGTCCGCGTCGGCGAGTCCGGCGGCTTCCTCGGGGCCGCGCTGAACTCGATCGCCGAGAACTACCAGAAGCAGGCCGAGCTGCACGGGAGGATCCGCTCGGCGACCACCTACCCGGCGGTCGTGCTCGTCATCGCGATCATCGGCGTGCTGGTGATGGTGACCTTCATCGTCCCCGTGTTCGAGAACATGTTCAAAGGCCTCGGCGGGGAGCTGCCGCTGCCCACGCAGATCCTCGTCACCATCTCGCACAACATGGTGTGGATCCTTCCCGTGCTCCTCGTGCTCATGGTCGTCCTCTGGGTGCTGTGGGTGCGCAACCGGTACACCGACGGCTACCGGAAGGCCGTCGACCCGATCAAGCTGCGGCTGCCCATCTTCGGCCCGCTGATCACCAAGATGGCCGTGGCGCGGTTCAGCCGGAACCTCTCGATGATGCTGGACGCCGGCGTGCCGATCATCCAGGCGCTGTCGATCGTCGGCCAGGCCTCGAACAACTGGAAGATCGAGGAGACCGTGCGCGACATCCAGGAGTCGATCCGCGGCGGACGCTCCTTCGCGGTGCCGCTGGCGAAGGCCGCGGTGTTCCCGCCGATGGTGTCGCAGATGGTCGCCGTCGGCGAGGAGTCCGGCACGCTCGCGCAGATGCTCGGCAGCATCGCCGACTTCTACGAGGACGAGGTGGAGACCGCCACCGAGCAGCTCTCCTCGCTCATCGAGCCGGTGCTCATCGTCGGCCTCGGCGTCGTCATCGGCGGCATGGTGATCTCGCTGTACCTGCCGATCTTCACCCTCTACGGAGACCTCGCCAAGCAGTGACCCGCGTCACACCGAGACGCGCAGCACCTCTTCGACCGTGGTGATGCCGTCGGCGACCTTCGCCCAGCCGTCCTCGCGCAGCGGCACCATGCCCTGCTCGAGGGCGAGGTCGAGCAGCTCGGCCCCCGTCGCCCGCGCGACGAGCCGCTGCTCGATCTCGTCGGTCACCGTCATCACCTCGTGCAGGGCGACCCGGCCGCGGTACCCCGTGCTCGAGCAGCTCGCGCAGCCGACGGCGCGGAACACCTCGGCATCCTCGATCAGTCCCTCCGGCATCCCGATGTGCCTGAGCACCTCGCGGTCGCCGTCGAACGGCTGCCGGCACTTCGTGCACAGGCGCCTGGCCAGGCGCTGGGCCACCACGGCGCTGAGCGCGGTGGCGACGAGGAAGGGCTCGGTGCCGATCTCGGTGAGCCGGGTCAGGGCGCTCGGTGCGTCGTTCGTGTGCAGGGTCGACAGCACGAGGTGGCCGGTGAGCGCCGCCTCGATCGAGATCGCGGCCGTCTCCCGGTCGCGGATCTCGCCCACGAGCACCACGTCGGGGTCGGAGCGCAGGATCGAGCGCAGCGCCGTCGCGAACGTGAGGCCGGCACGCGGGTTGACCTGCACCTGGTTGATGCCGTGGATGCGGTACTCCACCGGGTCCTCGACGGTGATGACGTTGATCTGCGGGTTCGCGACCGTGCGCAGCGCCGTGTAGAGGGTCGTCGACTTGCCGGAGCCGGTCGGCCCTGTGACCAGCACCATCCCGTGCGGGCGGGTGATGGCGCGGTGGAAGCGGTCGCGGTTCACGGTCGAGAAGCGCAGGTCCTCCATCGTCATCACCTGGCCGGTGTTGTCGAGGATGCGCATCACGATCTTCTCGCCCCACACGGTCGGCAGCGTCGCCACGCGGAGGTCGACCGAGCGCCCCTCGTGCAGCACCGAGATGCGGCCGTCCTGCGGGATGCGGCGCTCGGCGATGTCGATGGAGGACATGATCTTCAGCCGCGAGATCACCCCGTCCTGGATGGTGCGCGCGGCGCTCTGCATCTCGTGCAGCACGCCGTCGATGCGGAACCGCACGGTGAGGTGATGCTCGCCCGGCTCGATGTGGATGTCGCTGGCCCTGTCGTTGATGGCCTGGGTGATGAGCAGGTTCACGAACCGCACCACGGGGGCGTCGGCATCCTGGTCCTCGAGGTGCTCGGTGAACGTGACCTCGGAGCCGGTCGACGACTCGTCGATCTGCTCGGACAGGTCGGTGAGCTCGCCGTCGGAGCGCAGATACCGCTCGAACGCCTGGGCCAGAGCGTCCGCCGCGGCGACCACCGGCGTCACCCGCCTGTCGGTGAGCGTCGCGACGTCGTCGAGGGCGATGATGTCGTTCGGGTCGGTCATCGCGACGGTGAGCTCGTCGCGGAACACCCGCAGCGGCAGCATCCGGTACCGGCGGCAGAGGTTGCCCGGCACCAGTGCGATCACGTCGGGATCGAGCGGGTAGGTGGTCAGATCCACGTACCTGTGCCCGGTCGTGAGCGCGACGGCCTCGGCGAGCTGGGCGTCGGTGACGGCGCCCTTGCGCACCAGGTGCGGCCCCAGCTCGTTCCCCTCGCCGACCGCGGCCAGCGCCGCGGAGACGTCCTCTGCTCGTGCCGCCCCGGTGAGCACGAGCGTATGCGCAAGTCCGCGCATGGCAGCCTCGTTTCCCCTCACGGCATCCGCGTCCCCAGCGGAATGATGCCGTGGCACGATTCTAGGCCTCGAGGATGCGCGTGACCAGGCCTTTCCCGCGTCACCCCGCGATCGGCAGCCGGATGTCGAATCGTGCTCCCCGGCCGGTGTCGTGCGCGCTGATCGCGCCGGCGTGCGCTTCGACGATGCCCCGGGCGATCGCGAGACCGAGGCCGGCTCCGCTGGTCCCGAGCACGCCCGTGCCGGGGGTGCGGGCATGGGTGCCGCGCCATCCCGGTTCGAAGACGCGAGCGAGGTCCGCGTGCGGGATGCCGGCGCCGGAGTCCTGCACGGACAGCACCATCTCCTCGTCCTCGCGAGCCGTGCTGATCCGGATCGTCCCGCCCTGCGGGGTGTGCTCGATCGCGTTCGCGAGCAGGTTGACCACGACGCGGGCGAGTTCGCGAACATCCCCGACGACCGTGTGGTCGGGGCTGGTGAGCTCGATCAGAGTGACGTCCTTCGCCTCGGCGATCGGAGACAGCTCTGCGGCCGCATCGCTGACCAGGTCGTGCAGCGACAGCGTCTCCGGGCGCAGCACGAGGGTCCCGGACGTGATCTTCGACAGCTGGAAGAGGCTCTCCACGAGCTCGGTCATGTGGTCGACCTGCAGGCGCATCTGCCGGTGGAAGCGGGCGGGATCCTCGGCGAGTCCGTCGTCGAGTGCCTCGGTCATGGCGCGGAGGCCGGCGAGCGGGCTGCGCAGATCATGGGAGATCCACGCCACCAGCTCGCGCCGTGACCGGTCGAGCAGCTGCACCTCCTCCCGCGCTGCGGCGAGGCGCTCGCTGGTGGCGACGAGCTCGTCGGCGACGCGGGCGAAGTCCGCGTTCACCTGGAGGCCGCCGGTGCCCTCCAGCCTCTCGCCGTCTCCGACGGAGTGCGTCAGCTGCTGTAGGGAGCGGACGCCGCGCAGCAGCTGCGCCGCGAGCAGGGCCGCCACGAGCAGCGCGACGACGGCTGAGATCGCGGTCACGACCACGACCACGAGGAAGTCGTGCGGGGAGATGTACATCGCCTCGGCCACGGCGAGCACGCCGGCTGCCAGGGAGACCACGACCGCGAGGATCACCACGCACAGCTGCAGCAGGAGCGAGCGCCGGCGCAGGAGCCACAGGGCGACCACCCCGGCGAGGCCGACGAGAAGCGCGCAGGCCAGGGCGATGCCGGCGATGGCGACGACGTCCGCGAGAGGCATCAGCCGTCTCCGAGCTCGAGGCGGTACCCGACGCCCCAGACCGTGACGAGCACCGTGGGGTGGCCGGGATCGTCCTCGATCTTCTCGCGCAGACGCCGCATGGTCACCGTGACGGTCGACAGGTCGCCGAACTCCCAGCCCCACACGCTGCGCAGCAGCGTCGGCCGGTCGAACGTCTGCTGCGGATGCTTGAGGAGGAACGCGAACAGGTCGAACTCGCGCACGGAGAGCTCGAGCGGGATGCCGTCACGGCTGACCAGCCGCGCTGACGGGTCGAGCCGGAACGGCCCCAGTGCGAACGGGGCCTCTCTGGCGAACTCGGGCAGGCTGCGGCGGAGCACCGAGTTCACGCGGAGCACGAGCTCGCGCGGGGAGAACGGCTTCACGACATAGTCGTCTGCACCGGCCTCCAGCCCGTCGATGCGGTCGTCCTCCGAGCCGAGGGCGGTCAGCATGATGATCGGCACGGCCGACTCCGCCCGGATGCGACGGCAGACCTCGGCGCCGTCGATGCCGGGCAGCATCCGATCCAGCACGATGAGGTCCGGCGCGCTGGCCGCCGCGGCGGCCAGTCCGGAGAAGGCGTCCTCGGCGCTGTCGACCAGGTATCCGGCTGCCCGCAGGTACGTGCGGACCACCTCGCTCACCGTCGTGTCGTCCTCGATGACGAGCACGCGGCGGTCGGCGAGTCCGGGCGATTCCGCTGGCGCCTGCGTCATGCTCTCATCGTAGGTTCGAACCGTCGTCGCCGACCCCCGGATCCGGGGCCGGCCGGCATCCTTCCTTGCTTCGTAAGGAGTTAGCGTTCCCCGGGCGCCCCGCGCTTCCTACCGTCGGATCATGAGCATCCGCGTCGACGTCGTCCTGCCCTGTCTCAACGAGGCGGCGGCGCTGCCGGGCGTGCTCAGCGCCCTTCCGGAGGGCGCGCGGGCGATCGTGGTGGACAACGGCTCGACCGACGGCTCCGCCGAGATCGCGCACCGCGCCGGCGCGCTCGTCATCGACGCTCCCGTGCGCGGCTACGGGGCGGCGGTGCACGCGGGGCTCTGCGCGGCGACGGCGCCGGTGGTGGCGTTCTGCGACGCCGACGGCTCCTTCGATCTCGGCCAGCTCGACCGGGTGACCGGACCGGTGCAGCGCGGGGAGAGCGACCTCGTCTTCGGCCGTCGCCGGGTCACCCGGAGCTCGGCCTGGCCGGTGCATGCCCGCGTCGCGAACGCCGCCCTGATGGCGATGGTGCGCGAGCGCACCGGACTCGGCCTGCGAGATCTCGGGCCGTTCCGGGCGGGCCGGCGGGAGCAGCTCCTCGCCCTCGGACTGGAGGACCGCCGCAGCGGCTACCCGCTGGAGCTGCTGCTGCGGGCGTGGCGGTCGGGGCTGCGCATCAGCGAGACCGACGTCGACTACCGCCCCCGCCTGGGCAGGTCGAAGGTGACCGGCACGGTGCGCGGCACCCTCACCGCGGTCGCGGACATGCGGCGCGCGCTGCGGAGGTTCGCATGAGCGCCCCGGTCACCGTCATCGTGATGGCGAAGGAGTGCGTGCCCGGCCGGGTGAAGACCCGGCTGCATCCGCCGTTCACGCTCGAGGAGGCCGCCGGCCTCGCGGCGGCCAGCCTGGCGGACACGCTCGACGCGGTCGCCGGCACCGGCCTCCCCGCCGTGCTGTGCGTGCAGGGCGAGGTGGCGGCGCCGGCCGGGATGCGCGCCGTGCCGCAGGCGGAGGGCCCGCTGGACGAGCGGATCGCCGCGGCCGTCGACGCCTGCGCGGGGCGCGTGCTGCTGATCGGCATGGACACCCCGCAGGTCGATCCCCGGATGCTGCGCCGCATCGCCGACGAGTGGCCCGACGACGTCGACGCCTGGTTCGGCCCGGCGTCGGACGGCGGGTTCTGGCTGCTGGGCCTGGGCGATGCCCGTCCGGGCCTGCCGGGCCGGCGCGGCGACCTCGTTCGCGGCGTGCCGATGTCTCGGTCGGACACAGGGCGGGTGCAGCGCCGCCGGCTGATCGACGCCGGCCTGCGGGTCGCGGACGCACCCGCGCTCACCGACGTGGACGACCTGGCGTCGCTGCGCACGGTCGGACCGCTGCTGCCTGTGCGGAGCCGGCTGGCGCGGCTGCTGGCGGAGAGCGCCGCCCTCTCCGAGACGGGAGGTGCATCGTGAGCACGGTGCAGACCTCGCACTTCGGCGCCGGAGGCGACGCGCCGTACGACGTCGCGCTGCGCAACGGCGGCGGCACCCTGCGACTCGTCGAGCTCGGCGCCGGCGCCGGGCGCCGCGTCGAGATCGGTCGCTTCCTGGCGGCCGCGGACGCGGCCGACGAGTCGGTGATCGCGCAGCTCGACGGCTCGGTGCTGGACGTCGGCTGCGGACCGGGGCGGCTCGTGCACGCGGCGATCGTCGCCGGGCACCTCAGTCTCGGGGTGGACGTGTCCCGCACCGCGGTCGAGCACGCGCGGGAGCGCGGCCTGCCGGTGCTGCACCGCTCGGTGTTCGATCCGCTTCCCCAGGAGGGCGCCTGGCGGACGCTGCTGCTCCTCGATGGCAACATCGGCATCGGCGGGGATCCGACGCTCCTGCTCGCGCGCTGCGCGCAGCTCGTCGCGCCGGAGGGACGCATCATCGTCGAGGTCGATCCCGTGCGCACCACCGACCGCGGCTACGCGGCCACCGTGGTGGACGAGGACGGCCGCTCGAGCTCCGTGTTCCCCTGGTACGACCTCGGTGCGGAGGCGCTTCGCACCCGGCTGGACGGCACCGGGCTCGACCTCGCGGGGGAGTGGGCGGTCTCAGCGAGAGCGTTCGTCCTGCTCGTGCACCGGCGCTGAACGGCGAAGGCGGTGGCGGATCGCGCTCGCCACCGTCAGTCCGCCGTCGTGGACGACGACCACCGCCGCCAGCCAGACGGCCACGCTGAGCAGCTGCACCGGATCCTGATCGCTCACCAGCAGCCAGGCGCCCCAGCCGAGCATCAGGATGCCGCCGGCGGCCGTCGCGACCCGCGCGACCCGCATCAGAGCACCTCGATCGACGCGAGCCACTTGGTCTGCAGCACTCCCGGCCTTCCGGGGGCGATGACCCTGGCGGGGGAGCCGTGGTCGAGGTCGAGGCGCTCTCCGTTCAGACGCAGTGCGACGAGCGTCAGCGGGTCACGGGCGAACTCGGGCGGCATCGTGGTCGCGCGGAACGCGCCGCGCTGTTGGAGGCTGCGGAACCGGATCGTGGCCGCCTCGGGCGCGTCGACGAGGGCGAGCAGGTCGCGCAGCCGCACTCCGGTCCACACGGCATCCGCCGTCCACCCCTCGACGCACGCGATCGGCAGCACCTCGGTGCGCTGCGGCATGGCTTCGAGGTCGGCCGGAGCGAGGGCGATCGTGGAGTACCCCGACTGCAGGCGCAGCATCCAGCCGGGGTCGAGTGCGAGCTCTGCGACGCCGGCCTGACGGGCCGACTTGTTCACCGGCAGATCTTGCGGACTGCCGGCGCGGGCGCGCGGCGCCTTCAGGCTGAACGGGCCGACCGGTGCGACCGCATGCGCGAGCGCCGCGGCGCCGAACACCGCGGACGCCCCGCCGACACCCCACAGGAAGCGCCTGCGTGACACCTCATCGGTCATCGCGATCCTCCTCTTCCTGTGCGCTCGCCGAGACGTCGCCGTCGGCGCGCCAGGCTGCGGCGATGGCAGGCAGGTGCACGGCGATGTGCACGGCCATCGCGCCGATCAGCACCCAGGCGAGGGCGAAATGCGTGCGGCGGAAGGAGAAGTCCCACGGGTACCACTGCAGGGCGTTCAGCGCTCCCGTGACCGGCATCATCAGCGCGGTCGAGACGAGCACGGCGACGCTGATCCGCTCCAGCAGGTGCGGGATGCTGCGCACCGGGGGCCACTCGAAGAGCTTCGGGAAAACCGTCCAGAGCTTGGCGAGCAGCAGCGGGACGAGCATCGATCCGACGACGACGTGGATGCCCTGGTTCCAGGCGTACAGGTGCACCGGCCGGGTCGGCAGGCTGAGCCACGGCAGCGGGTCCTGGTGCAGGTGGCTGTACAAGCCGGTGAGGAAGCAGATCACGAAGGCGATCCCCAGCAGCCGGCCGACGACCACCGCCATCCGGGTGGTGCGCACCGGCGACCCGAGGGCGCGCTGCGCGCCCTCGGCGCGGTGCCGCAGCGCGAGCGACAGCCGCTCGGTGACCGAGGGCCGGGTGCTCCGGCCCGTGCCGGTGTCTGCGCTCATGCCCTCAGTATGCGAACGCACGGAGCGGGACCGCGCCCCGATCCGATTACAGAGCGGTGACGGCGCGCGTGTCCTCGGCGTGTAAGGAAATCGGGTCCCGCTCGCGCCCGGCGGCGCGCACGCTGGACTCATGACGGATGCCGACGCGCCACCCGCGCCTGCCGAGATCGAGTTCGCGGTGATCGGCGGATCGGGCTTCGAGAGCCTCGACCTCGCCGATCGGGTCGTGCTGCCCGCTCGGGACTCCCCGTGGGGACAGGTGCCCGAGATCGTCACCGGCCAGCTGCGCGGGCGGGGCGTGGCGTTCGCCCCGCGCCACGGGGCGGGCCACGGGCTCCCTCCGCACCGCGTCAACGCGCGGGCGCTGCTGTGGGGCCTGCGCCGGCTCGGCGCCGGCGTGCTGGTCTCCACGAACGCGGTGGGCGGGCTCGCCGCTGCGCTTCGCCCCGGCGACCTCGTGCTGACCGACCAGCTCATCGACCGCACGCACGGCCGGGACGACACGTACTTCGACGGCCGGTCCGACATCGCGGGCGTGCAGCACCTCCCGTTCGCCGAGCCGTACGACCCGTCGCTGCGGGCGGCCGCCTTCGCCGCGCTGCAGGAGATCGGCGAGCGCGTGCACCCCGCCGGGACGAGCGTGGTGATCCAGGGGCCCCGGTTCTCGACCGCTGCCGAAGCGGCCTGGCATCGAGCGATGGGCGCGCAGCTGGTCAACATGACGCAGCTGCCGGAGGCCGCACTGGCGGCAGAGCTCGGCTTCGCGCACGTCAACCTCGCGCTGATCACCGACACCGACACCGAGCGCGGATCCGCTGACGCCGACACCTCGGTCACCGCGGAGCGGGTGTTCGCGGTGATGGCCGCCGCCCGGCCGCGGCTGGCCGCCGCCGTCTCGGCGATCATCGCCGCGGTGCCGCCCGGCCACCGGGCCTCGCCGAGACTGGATCCCGTGGTCGTCGACGCGCTGCTGCGGTGGCAGGGATGAGCGGTCTGCTGCTGGTCACCGGCGGCTCCGGCTTCATCGGCTCGGCGGTCGTGAGCGAGGCCCTGGCGACTGGCTGGCGGGTGCGCGTGCTCGATTCGCTGCGCGCGGACGTGCACGGCCACGGGCAGGAGCTGCTCGCCGGCGTCGAGTTCATCCGCGCGGACGTGCGCGACCCCGACGCCCTGCGCGACGCTCTCTCCGGCGCGGATGCCGTGTGCCACCAGGCGGCGAAGGTCGGACTCGGCGTCGGCATCCGCGACGCCCCGGACTACGTCTCCTCGAACTCGCTCGGCACCGCCGTGCTGCTCGCCGCGATGGCGGATGCCGGGATCGGCCGGCTCGTGCTCGCCTCGTCGATGGTCGTGTACGGGGAGGGACTCTACCTCGACGGCGACCGGGTCCTGCAGGCGCCGGCGCGGACGCGCGCCGACCTCGAGGCCGGACTCTTCGAGCCGATGTCTCCGCGCACCGGTGAGCCGCTGACGTCCGTGCCGATCGGCGAGGACGCGCCCTGCGACCCGCGCAACGTGTACGCGGCGACGAAGCTCGAGCAGGAGCTGCTCGCGCGGACCTGGGCGCAGGGCGGCGGCCGGGTCGCGATGCTGCGCTACCACAACGTCTACGGCCCCGGTATGCCGCAGGGCACGCCCTACGCCGGCGTCGCCTCCCTGTTCCGGTCGGCGCTCGAGCGGGGCGAAGGTCCTCGGGTCTTCGAGGACGGCCGGCAGCGACGGGACTTCATCCATGTCCGCGACGTGGCCCGCGCGAACATCGCCGCGCTGGACTGGACCCTGGCAGCCGACGCCACGGCCGCCAGGGCGTTCAACGTCGCCACCGGCGAGCCCCGCACGATCGGCGAGTTCGCCGACGCGCTCGCGCGGGCCTTCGGAGCCCCGGAGCCGGAACGCACCGGCGAGTTCCGGATGGGGGACGTGAGGCACATCGTCGCCTCCGCCGACCGCATCCGCGCCGAGCTCGGATGGCGTGCCGAGGTCTCCTTCGAGGAGGGCGTGCGGGAATTCGCGCACGCGCCGCTGCGTCCGGCGGTGGTCCGCTGATGGCCGTCCCGGCGAACCGCCCCGGCTCGCGGGTCGCGATCGCAGGGACCGCGGTCGCGCTCGCGCTGATCGCCGCCGCGATCGCGATCCCCGCGCTGACCGGGTGGAACGTGCACGTGAAGTCGTTCCCTCCGCTGCACGCCGAGTGGATGCCGCGGCTCGGGCCCGGCACCCCGCTCGCGGTGCTCGTCGGCGTGGCGGGCATCGTCTGGGGGCCGCGCCTGGCGGCATCCGTCCGCTGGCCACGGCTGCTCCTGCTCTCGTTCGCGATGTCGGCCCTCTGGCTGTTCGCGCTCGCGACGGTCGACGGCCTCGACGGGATCGGCACGATCCTCGACCATCGCTACGAGTATCTCGGCACGGCCAGGGCGATCGACGACGTCGGCGAGACGCTGCGCGAGTACGTCGAGCGGATCCCGTACGCGCACGAGGACAACTGGCCCGTGCACATCGCCGGGCATCCGCCGGGGGCCCTCCTCTTCTTCGTCGCGCTGGTGCGGCTCGGGCTCGGCAGCGCGCTCGCCGCGGGAACGGTCGTGCTTCTGGTCGGGGCGACGACCGTGATGGCCGTGCTGATCACGCTGCGGACGCTCGGGGCGGAGGAGCTCGCGCGCGATGCGGCGCCGCTCCTCGTCTTCACCCCGGCCGCCATCTGGGTCGCCGTCTCCGGCGACGGGATGTTCATGGCGGTCGCCGCCTGGGGCGTCTGCGCGCTCGCGCTCGCGACCCGGCCCCGCGGCGTGCGGCAGGTCGGCTGGTCGATCGCCGCCGGGCTCATCCTCGGATACTGCGTGATGCTGTCGTACGGGCTGCCGCTGCTCGGCATCCTCGCGGTCGCCGTGCTCGTCGCCGGCCGGTGCTGGACGCCGCTGCCGATCGCGGCGGTGGCGGCGATCGGCGTCGTCGGCGCCTTCGCGGTGAACGGCTTCGCGTGGTGGGAGGCGTTCCCGGTCCTGCAGCAGCGCTACTGGGACGGCGTGGCCTCGCGCCGGCCGCCGGAGTACTGGATGTGGGGGAACCTCGCCGCATTCGCTGTCAGCGCCGGCCCGGCGGTGGGCGCATCGCTCGCCGCGGTCGCGCGGCGACATCCTCTGCCCTCTCCCGACAGGGTGGTCCTGCTCCTGTGCGCGGCGGGCTGGCTGATGGTGCTCGCCGCCGACCTGTCGAACATGAGCAGGGCGGAGGTCGAGCGCATCTGGCTGCCGTTCACGCCCTGGGCGGCCCTCGGGCTCGCCCTGTTCGCCCCCTCGGTGCGCCGGTGGCTGCTCGGCGGGCAGGTCGTCTTCGCGATCGTCGTGCAGTCGCTCCTCGCGACGGGCTGGTGATCCGGCGCCGCGTCCGCACGCGGGCCATAGGCTGTCTGCATGACCGACGTTCTCGCCACCGACCTCGAGTCCACCCTTCCCTCCGGCCTCGCGATCGAGGAGTTCAGCTCCGACATCCGCCCGCAGGACGACCTGTACCGCCACGTCAACGGCGCCTGGCTGGCGCGCACCGAGATCCCCGAGGACAAGGCCCGCTGGGGCTCCTTCCACCTCCTCGCCGAGCAGGCGGAGAAGGACGTCCGCGCGATCATCGAGGAGTCGCAGGACGCCTCGGAGGGCACTCTGGCCCGCAAGATCGGCGACCTGTTCGCGAGCTTCATGGACACCGAGCGCATCACTGCGGCCGGTGTGACGCCGCTCGCCGAGACCCTCGCGGAGATCGACGCGGCAGGCGACATCCCCTCCTTCCTGCGGATCGCCGGCGCCTACGAGCGCGACGGCCGCGCCCACCTCATCGGCCTCTACGTCGACGGCGACCCCGGCGACCCCGAGCGCTACGTGCCGGTGCTCCTGCAGTCCGGGCTCTCCCTGCCGGACGAGAGCTACTACCGGCTCGACACCTTCGAGGGCACCCGGGCGACCTATCGCGAGCACCTCGTCCGGCTGCTCGGCCTCGCCGGCATCCCGGATGCCGAGGCGCAGGCCGACCGCTCGATCGCCCTGGAGACCGAGCTCGCCGGCCACCACTGGGACAACGTGCGCAGCCGCGACGCCGTGGAGACCTACAACCTGAAGACCTGGGACGAGCTGCAGGAGCTCGCCGGGGTCGACCTCACCCCGTGGCGCGACGCGGTCGGACCGACCAACCCGGTCGCGTTCGCGGAGGTCGTCGCCTCGCAGCCGAGCTTCTTCGAGGGACTGGGCACGCTCCTGACCGCCGAGCGGCTCGACGACTGGAAGGCGTGGCTGCGCGCGCAGGTCGTGCACGCCGCCGCCCCGTACCTCACCGACGACCTCGTGCAGGAGAACTTCTCCTTCTACGGCACCGAGCTCTCCGGCGTCCCCAGCATCCGCGAGCGCTGGAAGCGAGGGGTCTCGGTGACGGAGGGCGCCCTCGGCGAGGCGATCGGCAAGGTCTACGTGGAACGGCACTACCCGCCGACGGCGAAGGCCGCCATGGACGAGCTCGTCGCCAACCTCATCGAGGCGTACCGGCAGAGCATCGCCGCGCTCGAGTGGATGACCCCCGAGACCCGGGAGCGGGCGCTCGCGAAGCTCGACGCCTTCACCCCGAAGATCGGCCACCCCGAGGTGTGGCGCGACTACTCCTCCCTGGTGATCGACCGGGAGGACCTGCTCGGCAACGTCCGGCGCGCGGCGACGTTCGAGCACGACCGGCACATCGACAAGGTCGGCAGGCCCATCGACCGCACCGAGTGGCACATGCCCCCGCAGATGGTGAACGCCTACTACAACCCGTCGATGAACGAGATCGTGTTCCCCGCGGCGATCCTGCAGTACCCGTTCTTCGACGCCTCGCGCGACGCTGCGGCGAACTACGGCGGCATCGGCGCGGTCATCGGCCACGAGATCGGGCACGGCTTCGACGACCAGGGCAGCCGCTACGACGGCGACGGCAAGCTCGAGGACTGGTGGACGGATGCCGATCGCTCGGCGTTCGAGGAGCGCACCAAGGCGCTCATCGCCCAGTACGACGCCCTGGTGCCGGAAGGCCTCGACGCGGAGCACCACGTCAACGGCGCGCTCACCATCGGCGAGAACATCGGCGACCTCGGCGGGCTCGGCATCGCGCTGAAGGCGTACGAGCTCTCGCTCGGCGGTGCCGAGGCGCCGGTGATCGACGGCTACACGGGTGTGCAGCGCCTGCTGCTGTCGTGGGGCCAGGTGTGGCAGCAGAAGAGCAGGGATGCCGAGACACTGCGCCTGCTGACCATCGACCCGCACTCGCCGAACGAGTTCCGCTGCAACCAGATCGTGCGCAACATCGACGCGTTCTACGAGGCGTTCGGTGTGACCGAATCCGACGAGCTGTGGCTTCCCGCCGCGTCGCGTGTGACGATCTGGTGACCTTTCTCCGTTGCCGGTGACGGATGCCTGCCGGAGGGGGTTACGATATCCGTGCCGCTGGGGAACGAGCCCCATCGGCATCCCCATCCACCCCCTCCGGTAAGGATCCTGCGTGGGCACTCCCCCCGAGCCTTCGCACGCCATGCTCCGGCGCTCTCAGAGTGTGAGCAGGCGTCTGCCCCGCCGCGCCGCCGCGGGCCGACGGTCGTTCACGTCGACGCTGCGCGCGCTGGAGGAGCTGGCGGATTCCGGGGCCCAGGTCTCGGTCCACGTCGTCGACCTCGACAGCCACGTGCACGTCCTCGCGGGCGACGACCACGTCACCATGCCGGTCGCCGGCCTCGGCGTCGTCCCGCTGCTGATCGAGGTCGCCGCCGGCTTCGCCGACGGATCGATCGACCCGCTGGAGATCATCGACCGCACCGCCGTCGATCCGGTCACCACCTCCGGGCTGTGGCGGCATCTGCACGCCCCCGCGCTGCCGCTCGAGGACCTCGCCGTGCTGGCGGCCACCGCGGGCGACCCGATCGCGGTGAACGCCCTGCTGCAGAAGGTCGGCCACGACCGGGTGCGGGCGCGCATCGAGTCGCTCGGCCTGCGGCGCACGGCGCTGCTCGACCGCTTCCGCGACGAGCGCGGCCCGGACGACGCCCCGCAGGTCGCCGTCGGCTCGGCGCGCGAGCTCGCCGGCCTGTTCTCGGCGCTCGTGAACTCGCAGGTCGTCGACGCCGCGGTGAGCGCGCAGGTGGCGGAGTGGCTGAGCCTGAACCAGGACCTCAGCCTCGTCGCCGCCGCGACCGGGCTCGACCCGTTCGCGCACGACCACGACGCCCACGGCCTGCTCTTCATCAACAAGACGGGCCGCGACCGCGGCGTCCGCGCCGAGGCGGGGGTGCTCGCCGGCCCGCGCGCCGGCGTGGCCTATTCGCTCATCGTCTGCTTCGACGACCTCTCCATCACGCACCGGCTGCGCTCGCACGACGCCTTCCGCGTGCTCGGGGTCGAGCTCATGGAGTACACGCACTGACCCGGTTCGATTCCCGGCGGCGGTGCGGGGTCGAAAGGGCATCCGGGACGATTCCCGGCGGCGGTGCGGGGTCGAAAGGGCATCCGGGATGCGCTGCGGGGGAGCTTTTCTGGCCTCCGCAGGATCCGCAAGGTGTTGCGGGGTCGAAAGAGCATCTGGGACGCGCTCCCGGGGAGCTTTTCTGGCCTCGCACCTAGCGGCGACGGCGTCCGACGCGGCTACCCTCGGAAGCATGCCGCGCCCCGACTGGACCCCGCACCGCCGCGACGACGGCGAGCTGCTCGGCTGGATCCACCCGCACGACGAGGACTGGGTGGCCGTCGACGTGCTCGGCCGCACGGTCTCAGAGCCGACGGACTGGCTCGACGCCGAGGAGGCGCTCGACCTGCACGGCCTCGCCTGGCTCGCCGAACCGTGGATGCTGGAGGGCGAAGCCGACCGACCCCTCCGGGTGCGCATCCTCGAGGTCACGCCCGACGAGGAGGGGGCACCGGGGCGCATCGTGGTGAAGATCGACGACTTCGGCGACATGTCCAGGCCCGCCACCGCGCAGTTCACCCTGCCGTGGCCGATCCCCGGCAGCCTGCGCCCGCCGCGCGACGGCGACCCGGACCCGCGCACGATCACCCGTTGACGGCATCCGTCCGCGTCGCGTAGACCGGAGTCCGACGCGATCGATGAGGAGCAGAGCATGGGCATCGTCTACAGCGACATCTCCGTATCCGCCGACGGCTTCGCCACCGGGCTGAATCAGCGGGAGGAGGCGCCGTTCGGCGACATCGACGAGACCTGGCTGCACGCCTGGATGTTCGACGCCTACGAGGAGAACCGGGCCGAGGTCGACGCGATCGTCGAATCGGGCGCGACGATCATGGGGCGCAACATGTTCGGTCCGGTGCGAGGCGAATGGGATCGGGACTGGCGCGGCTGGTGGGGTCCGAATCCGCCCTATCACGGGCCGGTGTTCGTGCTCACGCACCACCCGCGCGACCCGGTCGAGATGGAGGGCGGCACCACGTTCCACTTCGTCACGGACGGGATCGAGGCGGCCCTCGATCGGGCGCGGGCCGCGGCGGGGGAGAGGAACGTCTCCATCGCGGGCGGGGCGCGCACGGTCAACCAGTTCCTCGCCGCAGGGCTGCTCGACGAGCTGCGACTGCATGTCACTCCCTGCATCCTCGGCGCCGGCGAGCGCGTCTTCGACGGGGTGCCGCCGCAGCGGCTCGAGCGCACCGCCGTGCGCGCCACCTCGCTGGTGACGCACATCACCTATCGCCGCAGATGAGCCTGCCGGCGCTCACCCCTCCGGCGGCAGCACGAAGTCGCCGCTGAGGCCGGGGTTGACCGCGATCTCCCAGCGGAAGCCGTCCGGATCGCTGAAGTAGCCGGAGTAGCCGCCCCACTCGCGCTGCCGCCCGGGGCTCACCGGCGCACCGAGCAGCGCGGCCTCGGCGAGCACGTCGTCGACCTCGGCGGGAGTGCGGACGTTGTGGGCCAGCGTGAGCGGCGCGAGCCCGGATGCCGGGGCCTCCCCGATCTCCGCCGTGAAGCCCTCGACCGACCACAGCGACAGGATCACCCTGTCCGCGACCGGGAGCATGAGGACGTCGTCGGCGGCGAACACCGGCTCCCAGCCGAGCCCTTCCACGTAGAACGCGCGGCTGCGCTCGACGTCGGCCACGGCGAGGGTGATGAAGCTGACGCGCTGTTCCATGAGCCGATCCTCGCACCGGCATCCGACGCGCGCCATGGTTCGTCTCGTCGTGCGGCGCGCGTTTCCCTGATTGCCGGGAGGAGGGGCAGACTGGGTCTGTGCGAACCATCCGTGACCTCGACACCGTTGAACTCATCCTCGACGCGCAGGGCGTGCTCGACGCGATCCGCGGCCGGGAGCGGGTGATCGACGCCGGCACGCTGCGCGCGCTGCAGCAGTCGGGCAACTACGTCGTCGGCCTCTTCGACGGGGAGGGCGAGGAAGAGCGGATGGTCGGCGCCTCCATCGCCTTCTTCGGCGAGCCGGGGCGGCGGGCGATGCACTCCCACATCACGGCGCTCCTGCCCGAGTACCGCGGGCGCGGCTGGGGCCGGGAACTCAAGGAGCACCAGCGGCAGTGGGCCTTCTCCCGCGACGTGGGGCAGATCACCTGGACCTTCGATCCGCTGGTCGCCCGCAACGCGCACTTCTTCCTCACGGTGCTCGGTGCACGGGTCACCGGCTACTCCGTGAACGTGTACGGCATCTTCGGCGGCGGCGACGCGGGTGACGAGAGCGACCGCCTCGACGTGAAGTGGGCGCTGGCCGACATCGCGAAACCCCCGGCGGAGGACGCCGTCGTGGCCGCACTCGAGATCCCGACGGACATCGAGGCGATGCGCGAGACGGATCCGGATGCCGCGCACGAGTGGCGCCTGCGTCTGCGCGCCGAGATGGAGGAGCTGCTCGGACGTGGCCTCCGCATCGCCGGCTTCGACACGGAACGCGGGTACCTCTTCACCGAGTGAGGTCCCTGCCCGGTGGGCGCCGCGATCGCTGAGGAGGGACCGGCCGGTCGCGGCTAGGATTGTGGATGCCCGTGCTCACGGGTATTTCTCCACAGCATCCGACCATTGGAGCCACCGTGGCCGAACAGTCCCGTCTTGACAAGGTCATCGCCCTCGCCCGCCACCGCGGGTTCGTGTTCCAAGCGGGTGAGATCTACGGCGGTTCGCGGTCGGCCTGGGACTACGGCCCCCTCGGCACCGAGCTCAAGGAGAACATCCGGCGGCAGTGGTGGCAGACCTTCGTCCGCGGCCGCGGCGACATGGTCGGCCTGGACTCCAGCATCATCCTGCCGAAGCGCGTCTGGGAGGCGTCGGGTCACGTCGCCACCTTCACCGATCCGCTGGTGGAGTGCCTGCAGTGCCACAAGCGCTTCCGCGCCGACAACCTCATCGAGGACTTCGAGGCGCGCAAGGGCCGCAAGGCCGAGAACGGCCTGGCCGACGTGCCCTGCCCGAACTGCGGCACCAAGGGCCAGTACACCGAGCCGAAGTCGTTCTCCGGTCTCGTGAAGACCTACCTCGGCGTCGTCGACGACGAGTCCGGCCTGCACTACATGCGGCCAGAGACCGCGCAGGGCATCTTCGTGAACTTCTCGAACGTGCTCACCGCGAGCCGCAAGAAGCCGCCGTTCGGCATCGGCCAGGTCGGCAAGGCGTTCCGCAACGAGATCACCCCCGGCAACTTCATCTTCCGCACTCGCGAGTTCGAGCAGATGGAGATCGAGTTCTTCACCCCGCCGGCGGATGCTCAGCAGTGGTTCGAGCACTGGGTCGAGGCGTGCTGGAACTGGTTCGTCGACCTGGGCATCGACCCCGAGAACATGCGTCAGTTCGACGTGCCCGCCGAGGACCGCGCGCACTACTCCGCCAGCACCATCGACGTCGAGTACCGCTTCGGCTTCCCCGGCAAGGAGTGGGGCGAGCTGATGGGCATCGCGAACCGCACCGACTACGACCTGTCCAGCCACAGCGAGGCCTCCGGCCAGAGCCTCAGCTACTTCGACCAGGCCTCGGGTGAGCGGTACACGCCGTACGTCATCGAGCCGTCGTTCGGCCTCACCCGCTCGATGATGGCCTTCCTCGTCGACGCGTACCGCGAGGAGGAGGTGCCGAACGCGAAGGGCGGCACCGACGTGCGCACCGTGCTGAAGCTCGACCCGCGCCTCGCTCCGGTGAAGGCGGCCGTGCTGCCGCTCAGCCGCAACGAGAACCTGTCGCCGCTCGCCCGCGAGGTCGCCGACACCCTGCGCGGCTCGTGGTCGGTCGACTTCGACGACGCCGGCGCGATCGGCCGCCGCTACCGTCGTCAGGACGAGATCGGCACCCCGTTCTGTGTCACCGTCGACTTCGACTCGCTCGATGACCGTGCCGTCACGGTGCGCGACCGCGACACCATGGCGCAGGAGCGCGTGCAGATCGAGGGGCTGCACCAGTACCTCGCGGAGCGTCTGAAGGGCGCCTGACCGCCCTCGGGCCCGGGCCGCCGAGACCCCATCGTACCGCCGAGACCCCCGCCTGCCGACGTGCGCAGGTGGGGGTCTCGGCGTCAGGTGGGGGTCTCGGCGCCCGGGAGAGCGGCGTGCGAGCCGGCGACCGCCCGGGCGTACCGCTCCGAGAGCAGCTTCAGGCGCGGGACGAGCTCGGGCGGGCTCTCGACGGTGAAGTCCATCATCAGCATCCCGATGTAGGCGACGACGGTGTCGAGGCTGTCAGCTCCGGTGACGAGGATGCAGTGATCGTCGTCGACCGGCTCGACGACGCCGACCGCGGCGTGGATGCGGTCGAGCACGGCCTCCGCGGGGGCGTCGATGCGCAGCCGGGCGTGCACCACCCACCCGCTCACCGCGATCGTGCGCATCGCGAACGCCGTGTAGTCGCCGCCGGGCAGCGGCTGCGGATCGAAGCGGCGCCTTGTCGGCATCCGCATCGTCATCCAGTCGACGCGGTAGGTGCCCCATTCACCCGACTGCGGATCGCGGGCGACGAGGTACCAGCGGCGATGCCAGGTGAGCAGGCGGTACGGCTCGACGAGCACCGGGGCGTCGGCGTAGTCGAAGCGCAGCCACTCCTCGCCGCGGATCGCGCTCGCGATGGCCTGGAGGGATGCGGCGTCGACCTCGGGGTCGGGGGCGTCGGTGTCGTTGTTCTCCGGGGCGCGGTCGACACTGGAGCGCAGCGCGTCGACGGTCGGGCGCAGATGCGAGGGCAGCACCTGCTCGAGCTTCGCCAGCGCGCGGGCCCCCGAGTCGGCGACGCCGGCGATGCCCGCTGCGGCGCGCAGGCCCACCGTGACGGCGACGGCCTCCTCGTCGTCGAGGAGCAGCGGCGGCAGCTTCCCGCCGCTGCCGAGCCGGTAGCCGCCGGTCGAGCCTCTCGTCGCGTCGACGGGGTAGCCGAGGCCCCGCAGGCGGTCGATGTCATGGCGCACGGTGCGGCCGGAGACGCCGAGACGGGCGGCGAGATCGCTGCCGGAGCGCTCCGGGGCGGTCTGCAGCAGGGCCAGCAGCGCCAGCAGCCGGCCGGTCGGATCGGCCATCGGAATCCTCTCGAAAGAACTTCGCTCATTAGGAACATATTCAACCTAATGGTTTCCTACTCTCGAGACATGGACAACACGAACCTCACCTTCAGCCCCTTCTCCGTCTCCGTCGCCCCCGCCGAGATCGCCGATCTCCGCGATCGCCTCGCCCGCACCCGCCTGCCGCAGCCCTCGCCCACCGAGGGCGAGGGCGGATGGGATGCCGGCACCCCGAACTCCTACCTCCGCGAGGCGATCGCCGCCTGGCGCGAGTTCGACTGGGAGGCCGCGCAGGAGCGCATCAACGCGGTCCCGCAGTTCACCACCGAGATCGACGGGCAGCCGATCCACTTCCTGCACGTCCGCTCCGCGCACGAGGGTGCGACGCCGCTGCTGCTCGCGCACACCTACCCGGGCTCCGCGGTCGACTACCTCGACATGATCGACCTGCTCACGGACCCCGTCGCGCACGGCGGCCGCGCGGAGGACGCCTTCGACGTCGTGATCCCGGATGCTCCCGGCTACGGCTTCTCCCAGCCGCTCGCCTCCGCGGGGTGGACGACCGCCCGGGTCGCGGAGGCCTACGACCGGCTGATGCGCGGTCTCGGCTACGACAGCTACGGCATCCACGGCTCCGACAACGGCGCGATGATCGCGCGAGAGCTGGGCCTGCTGAACCCGGAAGGCTTCCTCGGGCTGCACGTGCTGCAGCTGTTCTCGTTCCCCTCGGGCGACCCGGCGGAGTTCGAGAAGCTCGAGCCGCAGGACTATGCCGGCCTGGAGCACATGCAGTGGTTCCAGTCCGTGGGCGGCTACAACACCATGAACGCCTCCCGTCCGCAGACCGTGGCCGTCGGCCTCAGCGACTCCCCGGTCGGACTCCTCGCGTACAGCGAGCTGTTCAACTCCTTCGGCAGCGGCACCTCGCTCGTGCCGCTGGAGAAGATCCTGCTCGAGGTCAGCGTGAACTGGTTCGCCAACGCGGCATCCGGCATGTCGCGCAGTTACCTGGAGAACGCTCGGGCCGAGGCGCCGGATGCTGTGAACGCGGCGCCGACCGGGGTCGCCGTGTTCAAGGACGACTTCCAGACGATCCGCGTCTTCGCCGAGCGCGACAACACGAACATCGTGCACTGGAGCCGCTTCGACGAGGGCGGGCACTTCGCCGCCCTGGAGCGCCCCGAGCTCGTCGCCGGCGACATCCGCACCTTCTTCGCCGGGCTGCGCTGAGCGGCATCCGCCCTCCTCGCCGAGACCCCGGCGTACCGTCGAGACCCCCACCTGCCGACGCCCGCAGGTGGGGGTCTCGGCGGCAGACAGGGGTCTCGACGTCGTGCTCCGGGTCAGCCGGTGACGGTCAGCTGCACCTGATCGGTGCCGCCCGCCTCCACCCACGCCATCGAGCGCTCGAGGATGCCGCGCAGCACGTCGAGGTCGATCTGCTCGAGGTCCTTGATGTACAGGCATCCGACACCCGTGGTGTGCGGGCCGAGCTCCGCGAGGGCGTCGGCGTGCGCGTCGACCCCGTCGAACAGGTAGATCGTGGTCGCGGCTTTGCGCGGGGCGAAGCCGAGCACCCCGCTGTCGCCCTCGGTGCCGGTGGGATAGCGGTAGTGCACGGAGCCGAAGCCGATGATGCTGCCCCAGACGACGGGCTCGCGGCCGGTGATCTCCTGGAGCAGGGCGGTCAGCGTCTCGGCGTCCCGCCGGCGGATGGCCGGACTGGCGCGCGCGATCAGGCCGGCGACGTCGTTCCCCGTGGGCTGCACGATGCTACGCCTTCGCCTTGCTGGCAGCCTTCATCGCCTTCTTGTGCTCGCGGACCTTCGCGAGCGACTCGGGGGAGACGATGTCGGCGACGCTGCGGAACGAGCCCTCCTCGCCGTAGGGGGCGGATGCCTCGCGCCAGCCCTCTCCCGTGAAGCCGTACTGCTTGCCGAGCAGGGCGAGGAAGATCTTCGCCTTCTGCTCGCCGAAGCCGGGGAGGGCCTTCAGCCGCTTCAGCACCTCGGGTCCGGACGGGTCGCCCTCGGTCCAGAGCGCGGCGGCATCCCCGCCCCAGCTGTCCACGAGCTCCTGGCACAGCGTCTGCACGCGCGCGGCCATGGAACCCGGGAAGCGGTGCACGGAAGGGGTCTGCTTGAACGCTGCGAGGAAGGCGTCCGGATCCATGTGCGCGATGGCGGCGGCGTCCGTCGCCCCGGTGCGCTGCTCGATCTTCAGCGGGCCGGCGAACGCCGTCTCCATCGGGACCTGCTGGTCGAGGAGCATCCCGACCAGGAGGGCGAGCGGGTTGTCGGTGAGCAGGGCGTCTGCGGCGGTGTCTCCGGTGATGTGAAGGGCCATGCCCTCCAGTCTCGCACCCGGCCCGCAGGCGCCGCGAGCGAGCTTGCCACTCAGATCATAAGCGCGCATACTAAATGCCGTGATCGAACTCGCGTCCGCCATCCGCACCTCCACGGCCCCGCCGTCCGCCTTCTTCGAGCGCTGGCTCGACCACGGCACCTGGCCGGAGTGGTCGCCGGACACCGCCTGGGTGCGTGTGGACGGCCCGGTCGTCGCCGGCGCACGTGGCATGCTCAAGCCGGTCGGCGGGCCCCGCACCGCGTTCACGGTGGCCGAGTGCGAACCGGACGCCGTCTACACCGATGTCAGCCGGCTTCCCGGAGCGCGGCTCGAGTTCCGCCACGAGGTGGAGGCGGCGGACGCCGGCTCGATCGTGCGCGTGCTGGTGCGACTCGACGGCCCGCTGGCGCGGTTCTGGGCGCGCACGGCCTTCCGCGGCTTCCGAACGTCCGTCCCCGCCGACCTCGACCGTCTCGTGTCGCTCGTGGAGGACTGATGCTCACCAGCAGGTTCGCCGCCGCCGACGCCAGCCCGGGGCTGCTGCTGTGGCGCACGACCAACCGATGGCAGGCGGTGATCCGCGAGGCGCTCGCGCCGTTCGCGCTCACGCATGTCCAGTTCGTGCTGCTCGCCGCCCTGACCTGGGCGGACGCCGGCGACGGCCTGACCCAGGCGGAGCTCGCCCGGTTCGCGCAGACGGATCCGATGATGACGTCCCAGGTGCTGCGGGCCCTGGAGGCGAAGGGGCTGGTCGATCGCCGGCCCGCGGCGTCGGATCGGCGAGCGCTCATGGTGACGCCGACGGCGGACGGCATCCGCCTGGCCAATGCGGCGAACGCGGCGGTGGAGTCCGCCGACCAGGCGTTCTTCAGCGCGGCAGCCGGAGAGCGGCGGACGCTGGAGGAGCACCTCCGCGCACTCGACGGGAGCAGCCGGGGCTGAACGGCTCAGGCCGTCGCGGCGTCCTCTGCGGCGGCCGGCTGCTCGGGCTCGATTCCGTACAGAGCGCCGAGCGCGGCGGTGAACTCGTCGGCGCGACCGGCCGCGGCGAGCTCATGCGCGCGCACAGTGGGGGTGTGCAGCAGCACGCCGGCGAGGTGGCGGAGAGCCTGCTCGACCTTGCCGTCCTCGTCGCCACGCGCGCGGGCGCGGTCGATCTCGGTCTCGAGCAGCTCGAAGATGTGCGAGCGCAGCGCGACCACCGAGGGCGTGACGCTCTGGCGCGCACCGACCACGTGGAAGGTGTCCGCCGCCTCGCGCACCACGCTGCGCGCGGCATCCGTCGCCTGCAGCTCCTCGAGCGGGGCGTGCAGGCGGATCGTCTCGAGGTCGAGCAGGGCGACGCCCTCGAGGGCCGCGACGGCGGGGTCGACGTTGCGGGGCATACCGAGGTCGACGACGAGCTGGTTGTGGGAGCCGATCGGGCAGCCCGCGGCGGCGGCGACGGCGGGCCGCTGCAGGTGCGCGGGGCCCAGCACGGGCTCGGTCGCGGTGGTGCAGGTGATCAGCAGGCTGGAGCGGGAGGCGGTGCGCGCGTAGTCCTCGGCGGCGACGGGGCGGATGCCGTGCTTCGCCGCGAAGATCCCGGCGCGGCCCGAGGGCGAGTACACCGAGATGTCGACGGCGCCGCGCTCGCGCAGCGTCGCCAGGGTCACCGCGGCGTAGGCGCCGGTGCCGACGAGGAGCACGCGCTCGGCGGACCAGTCCGCGATGCGGCTGTCGGCCAGCTCGAGGGCGAGGCGCACCAGGGAGCGGCCGGCGCGGCTGAGCGCGGTGACGTTCTTGACCTTGCGCTGCGCCTGGCTGGCTCGCTGGAACAGGCGCTCGAGCTCGGGGGAGGTGGTGCCCTCCTTGCGGGCCGCCTTCAGCGCACGGCGGACCTGTCCGGCGATCTCGCCCTCGCCGGCGACCACGGACTCGAGCCCGGAGGCGACGGCGAACAGGTGCTCGGCGACGCGGCGGCCGGAGTGCACGTCGTACGCGCCGTCGAGGTCGGCGGCCGGGATGCCGGTGGCGGATGCGACGGCTTCCAGCACGCGGTCGACGCCCTCCGTGGCGGTCGGTTCGTCCATCTCCACGTACGCCTCGAACCGGTTGCAGGTCGCGAGAACCACCGCACCCTGCACGTTCGGCGTCAGGTCCAGGAGGGTGGAGGCGACGTCATCGGGGGTGCGGCTCAGGCGTTCGAGCAGTTCGAAGGAGGCGGTCTTGTGACTCGCCGTGACACACAGCAGCACCCCTCGATTCTACCGGAGCCCGCATCACGCGAGCGTTTCGGGTCGCCGTGAGACGTTCGGCTCCGCGTTCGGCGCCGCCAGGTACCTCAGAACGCCGCGTGGAGACGAGGCCGACGACGATGTGAGGCCCCTCGTCGGTGGGGGCATAGGCGCCGGATGGGAGGATGGACCCATGGCACTCTCCGACGCCCCGCTTCTCCGCGCCCTCGCCGGCTCCCGCCCCGACCGGACCCCGGTCTGGTTCATGCGGCAGGCCGGCCGGTCCCTGCCGGAGTACCGGGACCTGCGGGTCGGCACGCGGATGCTCGACGCCTGCCTCACTCCGGATCTCGCCGCCGAGATCACGCTGCAGCCGGTGCGCCGGCACGGTGTCGACGCCGCGGTGTTCTTCAGCGACATCGTGATCCCGCTCCGCCTCGCGGGCGTCGAGGTGGAGATCGAGCCCGGTCGCGGCCCCGTCTTCGCGAACCCGGTGCGCACGGCGGCCGACGTCGACCGGATCACGGCGATCGACCCCGCCTCGCTCGACGGCGACGCGATCGCCGCGGCCGTGCGCCTGGTCACCGCCGAGCTCGGCGACACCCCGCTCATCGGCTTCGCCGGGGCCCCGTTCACGCTCGCCGCCTACCTCGTCGAGGGCGGGCCGTCCAAGGAGCACCTGCGCGCGAGGGCGATGATGCACGCAGACCCCGATTCCTGGAACCGTCTCGCCGGCTGGCTCGCCCGGGTCTCCCGCCGGTTCCTGGAGATCCAGCGCGACGCCGGAGCATCCGCCGTGCAGCTCTTCGACAGCTGGGCCGGTTCGCTGAACCCCGCCGACTTCCGCGCCTTCGTCGCCCCCCATTCGCGCGCGACGCTCGAGGGCATCGGCATCCCCTCGATCCACTTCGGCGTCGGCACCGGACCGTTCCTCGCCGACATGCGTCTCGACGGCGCCGCCGACGGCGTGGGAGTCGACTGGCGTCAGCCGCTGGACGAGGCCGCCGCGATCCTCGGCCCCGACGTCACCGTGCAGGGCAACATCGACCCGGCTCTCCTCTCCGCGCCGTGGCCCGTGCTCGAGGCGCACGTGCGCGAGGTGCTCCACCGCGGCCGCGCGGCGCGCGCCCACATCGTCAACCTCGGTCACGGCGTGCCGCCGGAGACCGACCCGGACCAGCTCACCCGCATCGTCGAGCTCGTGCACGCCGATGCCTGAGCAGGTCTCGCCGGAGGGTCTCGCCACCCGCGCCGCGGAGAAGCACGTCGTCGTCATCGGCGGCGGGATCGGCGGGCTCATCGCCGCCCGCGAGTGCGCGAAGGTCGGCATGCGGGTGACCGTGCTGGAGGCGGCGGATGCTCTCGGCGGAGCGATCCGCCGGGCCGAGCTCGACGGCGTGGTCGTCGACGCAGGGGCGGAGAGCTTCGCGACCCGCGGCGGGCACGTGCGCGCCCTCCTCGCCGAGCTGGGACTGGAGGACCGCATCGTCGCTCCGGCGGCCGGCGGCGCGTGGCTGTCCGGCATCCCCGGCGTGGGAGCTGCGCCGCTGCCCATCGGAGGCATCCTCGGCATCCCCGCCAACCCGTTCCAGGACGACGTGCGCCGCATCATCGGCTGGTCCGGCGTGTGGCGGGCATACCTCGACCGGATCCGCCCGCCGCTGACGATCGGTCACAGTCACAGCCTGGGCAGGCTGGTCTCGTCGCGGATGGGCGCGAAGGTCCGCGATCGTCTCGTCGCCCCGGTGACGACGGGCGTCTACTCCGCCTCGCCGGAGGACGTGGACGTCGACATCGCGGCCCCCGGCCTCAACGCCGCGCTCACCACCGCCGGCTCGCTGTCCGGCGCCGTGCAGGCGCTGCGGGACGAGGGCGCCGCCCGCGCCGCGAAGGCGCCCGGTTCCGCGGTGGAGGGGCTCGAAGGCGGCATGGCCGGTCTCGTCGACGCCGTCGTCGCGGACCTCGCGCAGCTGGGCGGCGAGGTGCGCACCGGGGCGAAGGCGCTCTCCGTCGCACGCTCCGGGACCGGCTGGGCCGTGGTCGCGGAGCTGGCACCGGATGCCGCCGCCGCGGAGGCCGAGGAAGAGGCCGCGACGGAGGCGATGACCGCTGATGCCGTCATCGTCGCGACCTCGGAGACCGTCGCACGGAGCCTCCTCGCCGACGCCGTGCCCGCCCTCGCCGCTACCGAGGCCGCCGCCGCCCCGGAGATCGAGATCGTGACGCTGCTGCTGGAGGCTCCGGCGCTGGATGCCGCGCCGCGCGGCACCGGCGTGCTCACGGTGCCGGGAAGCCACACGGCCAAGGCGCTCACCCACTCGTCCGCGAAATGGGAGTGGGTCCGGAGGGCCGCAGGGGAGCGCCACGTCGTGCGGGTGTCGTTCGGCGCGCAGGGCGAGCCCGCCGCCACCGCGCGACTCGACGAGGAGGGCGCCGCGCGGCTCGCTCTCGCCGAGGCATCCGCTCTGCTCGGGGTCCCGCTCGCCGAGGACGCCCTGGTCGCCGCGCACCGCGCGCGATTCGTGCAGTCGCAGCCGGCGTCGATCATCGGCTCCGCGGAGCGCCGCGAGGCCGCCCGCGCCGCCATCCGGGCGGTGCCCGGGATCGCCGCGGTCGGCGCCTGGCTCTCCGGCACCGGCCTCGCCCAGGTCATCCCCGACGCCGCAGAGGAGTCCGACCGCCTCCGGCACGCGCTGCTCTGGGACTGACGGACGTCCATCTGTCAACCCTCAGAGGTCTAGATGCCGAAATCGGCATACGGGGTTACGCTTGGAGCCTGGCACGCCTCAGAGTTGCTGGACTGTCACGAGAGGAGACCCCATGAAGGGGAAGATCGGACTCGTCGTCGGACTCGGCGTCGGATACGTCCTCGGCACGCGTGCCGGGCGCGAGCGTTATGAGCAGATCAAGACGCAGTGGCTCAAGGTCTGGAACCTCGACCCTGTGCAGGAGCAGGTCGGGAAGGTCAAGGACTACGTCGGCGACAAGGCCGCCGCGGTCCCTGGGGCCCTGTGGAACGGCGTCGTCAAGGTCGCCAAGTCCGTGAACTCGAACGGCACCCCCGGCCAGAAGCTCGACTCCGCCATCGCCACCGGGCGCAAGGCCGCCGAGGACCTCGCGGAGGCGACCGAGGAGGCCGTCGAGGAGGCCCAGCGCCGTGACCAGCGGAGCGAGGCGAAGACCGCGGGGAAGCGGGGCACTGAGCGAGCGAAGCGAGTCGAAGAGAAGCCGTCGACCACCGAGAAGACTGGCGAGTGACGTGGTGCGCGAGAGCGGCACAGGCAGGATCAGGCGCGATCGCGCGGACGACAGCCTGCTGACACTGCTCGGGGACCTTCCCGAGCTGGTCACCAATCTCGTCAAGGCGGAGATCGACGCCGCGAAGGCGTGGGTCGCGAGGACCTCGAAGGATGCCGGCATCGGCTCCGTCTGGTTCCTCGTCGCACTGTTCTTCCTGTTCTGGGCCGTCCCGGTCATCCTCGTGTTCGCCATCGCCGGCCTGTCGTCCTGGTGGCCGGTGTGGCTGTCGGCGCTCGCCGTCTTCGGCATCCTGATCCTCGCCGTGCTGTTCTTCGCGCTGCTCGGCATCCTCAAGTTCCGCAAGGTGCTGTCCCGGCAGAATCCGGCGCAGGCCGTCGCGGAGGACATCCGCCTCGTGAAGGAGACCGGTCATGACGAACTTCGCTGACGCGAGCCGCCTGCCCAGGACGGCCGTCCCCGCGGGGATCGTCGACCCGGTCGCCTCGGCGCGGGCGGAGCTCAAGGCCGCGCTCGCCGCGATCGAGGTGAAGGGCAACTTCCCCCGCCGCATCGAGAAGGCGTCGGTGCGTGCGGCGGCCAAGGCCCGCCGCTTCGCCGACGAGAACCCGGCCGGCGCGATCGCCGCAGCGGTCGGAGTCGCCGCGGTCATCGGCGGTGCGGTGTGGGTGATCGCCCGCGCGCTGTCCCGCTGACGCCGACGCTGTCCCGCTGACGACGGCGACGTCCCGCTGACGTCGCGGCGCCCGGCCGTCGCCGCGACCCGCGGCCGACCAAAGTCGGGCGCCGGAGATTGTCGACCGCTCATTCGCGCCCTCCTCGTAAAGCGGGCAGACTGGTGACATGTCCGAAGAGCGCGAAGAGAATCCGTCCGGCTTCACCCTCTGGGCGGTCTGGCGACGCAACCCCGACGCCCCCGTGACCGAGACCGACTCCACCGAACTCGAGACGATCGTCTCCTACATCGAGGATTCCGGCGTCACCGTGCGCGGGTTCTACGACGTCTCCGGACTCAAGGCCGACGCCGACCTCATGGTCTGGCTGCACGGCGAGACCGCCGAGGAGCTTCAGAAGGCGCTTCGTCGCCTCCGTCGCACCGAGCTGCTCAGCCCGCTGCTCCCGGTGTGGAACGTCATGGGCGTGCACCGCGACGCCGAGTTCAACCGCCAGCACGTCCCCGGCTTCCTCCGCGGTGTCGAGCCCAAGGGATGGCTCTGCCTCTATCCGTTCGTGCGGACCCCCGAGTGGTACCTCGCGCCGGAGGAGGAGCGTCGCAAGATGCTCGCCGATCATGGCCGCAAGGGCGCCGCGTTCTCGGGCGTCATCGCGAACACCGTCGCCGCCTTCGCCCTCGGCGACTACGAGTGGCTGCTTCCGCTCGAGGCCGACGACGTCACCGAGCTCGTCGACCTCATGCGCGACCTCCGCTACACCGATGCGCGGATGTACGTGAAGGAGGAGGTGCCCTTCTACACGGGACGCCGGCTCCGGTTCGACGAGATCGCGGACGTGCTGCAGTGAGGGCGTCGTCATGAGCACTCCGATCAGGCTGGGCACCCGGCGCAGCGCACTCGCGCAGGCGCAGTCGGGCCACGTCGCCGCGGCCCTGGAGAAGATCTCGGGCCGCCCCGTCGAACTCGTCACCATCACGAGCGAGGGCGACACGAACCGCGCCTCCCTCTCGGAGATCGGCGGCCAGGGCATCTTCGCCACGCGGCTGCGCGAGGCTCTTCTCGCCGGTGAGTGCGACATTCTCGTGCACTCCCTGAAGGACCTGCCGACGGCCGTTCCCGATGGGCTGACGATCGCGGCGACCCCGGTGCGGGAGGACGCCCGCGACATCGTCATCACCCGCGACGGCACCCCGCTGCACCGGCTCCCGGCAGGCAGCACCGTCGGCACCGGATCGCCGCGGCGCATCGCGCAGGTGCGGCGCCGTGCCCCGCACGCGAAGGTGGTCGACATCCGCGGAAACGTCGACTCGCGGCTCGCGCGGGTCTCCTCCGGCGAGCTGGACGCCGTGATCCTCGCCGCCGCAGGACTGTCCCGCCTCGGCGACGGCTCGCCGCTGCAGCGTGAGGACGCGGCGCTGGGCTGGGAGGGCCTCGGCCTCGCCGAGTGGCCGACCGCCCCCGGGCAGGGATCGCTCGCGGTGGAGACGACGACGGATGCTCCCGCGGAGCTGCGTGCGGTACTGGCGCAGCTGGACGATCCGGACACGCGGCTCGCGATCACCGTGGAGCGCGCGATCCTGGAGGGGCTGGACGCCGGATGCCAGGCGCCGATGGCCGCGCACGCGGTCGTGGAGGGCGATGACATCCGCGTGAGAACGGTCGTCTATTCCGAGGACGGAGAGCGCCGGATCGGCCTCGACGTCACGGAGGCCCTGAACGGGGAGTATATTCGTCGGAACGGCAGTGGCAATGGAGCGGATGCTGCCGATGGTGCATACCCGACGCACGCCGCACGCGAGCTCGGGCTCATTCTTGCCCGTCGGCTGCTCGAAAAAGGGGCGGCTGACCTCGTCTCCCGAGAGCATTCCTCATGACTGATTCAAAGCAGGACCGCCCGCTGAACGGCTGGCGCGTGCTCGTCCCGCGCGGTGGACCGTGGGGCGACGGCGTCGCCGCGAGCCTCCGCGCTCAGGGCGCGGTGCCCGTCGTGGCGCCGCTCATCAACTTCGCCGCGACCACCGACCAGGCCGCGCTCGACACCGCGCTCGAGAAGCTGGCTGCCGGGGCGTACGACTGGCTGACCATCACCAGCGCGACCACCGTCGACGTGATGTTCGCGCACCGGGCCGTCGTTCCGAAGAAGACGAGGATCGCAGCGGTCGGCGAGACCACGGCGGCGGCCCTCCAGGCCGTCGGCTACGAGGTCGCCCTCGTCCCGGAGCAGGACAACTCCGCCGAGGGCATGGCGGAGCAGCTCATCGCGCTGACGACGGAGCCGCAGCGCATCCTCGCCCTCCGCAGCGAGATCGCGAAGCCGGTGCTCAGCAGGCTGCTGGAGGACGCAGGGCACGACGTCGACAGCGTCGTGGCGTACCGCACGGTGGGCGTGCCGGTCACCGATCGCATCATGCGCGATGTGCAGAACGGCCGCATCAACGCGATCCTCATCACCAGCGGCTCGGTCGCAGAGCAGGTGCGCGAGCAGTTCCCGGACATCCCCGACTCGACGCTCCTGGCCGCCATCGGCCCGCGCACCGCGAAGGACGCACGCAAGGCGGGCCTCCCCATCACGGTCGTCGCCGACCGGCAGACCGTGGACGCCCTCATCGACGCGGTCTCCCACTTCACCCTCCCGCACGCGGCGGACGAGTTCGCGCCGTGAGCTTCCCCGAGACCAGGCTCCGGCGGCTCCGGCAGTCGCCGGCCGTCCGCGACCTCGTGCGCGAGACGTCCCTCGAGCCGCGCCATCTGGTGCTGCCCCTGTTCGTGCGCGAGGGGCTGAGCGAGCCGTCGCCGATCGGGTCGATGCCCGGTGTGATGCAGCATTCGATGGACTCGCTGCGTGCCGCGGCCGTGGAGGCCGCCGAGGCCGGCGTCTCCGGCGTGATGCTCTTCGGCGTCCCCGCCGTGCGCGACGCGCAGGGCTCCGGGGCGGACGACCCGCGCGGCATCCTCAATCTGGCCACCGAGGCGCTGGCGGCCGAGGTCGGCGGCGCCCTCGTCGTGCAGACAGACCTGTGCCTGGACGAATTCACCGATCACGGGCACTGCGGCGTGCTCGCCGAGGACGGCTCGGTCGACAACGACGCGACGCTGGAGCGCTACACCGCGATGGCGCTCGCGCAGGCGCGCGCCGGCTCCCACCTGCTCGGCCTTTCGGGCATGATGGACGGCCAGGTCGCGGCGATCCGCGGGGCGCTGGACGCCGAGGGCTTCACCGGCACCCTGATCCTCGCCTACGCGGCGAAGTACGCGAGCGCCTTCTACGGCCCCTTCCGCGAGGCCGTCGACTCGCAGCTCAAGGGCGACCGCCGCACCTACCAGCTGGACCCGGGCAACCGCCGCGAGGGGATCCGCGAGGCCGTCATGGATGAGGCCGAAGGGGCCGACATCGTGATGGTGAAGCCCGCCATGGCCTTCCTCGACGTGCTGCGCGAGGTGCGCGACACCGTCAGCATTCCGGTGTGGGCATACCAGGTGTCCGGCGAGTACGCGATGATCGAGGCGGCCGCCGCGAACGGCTGGATCGACCGCCGCTCCGCCGTGCTGGAGTCGCTGCTGTCGATCCGCCGCGCCGGTGCGGATGCCGTGCTCACCTACTGGGCGACCGAGGCCGCCCGGTGGCTGCGCGGCTGAGCGCCGTCCACGACCTGTCCCTGCCGCATCCGTTGGAGCATCCATGACCGACCGCAATGACGACCTGTTCTCCGCTGCCCGCGAGGTGATCCCCGGAGGGGTGAACTCGCCGGTGCGCGCCTACGGCTCGGTCGGCGGCACCCCGCGGTTCCTCGCGTCCGCGAAGGGCGCGACGGTGACGGATGCCGCGGGGCGCGAGTACGTCGACCTCGTCGCCTCCTGGGGGCCCGCGCTGCTCGGTCATGCGCACCCCGAGGTCGTCGCGGCCGTGCAGGAGGCCGCCACCCGCGGCCTGTCGTTCGGCGCTCCGACGGAGGGCGAGGTCGAGCTGGCCGCGCTGATCGCCGATCGTGTGCGGTTCGGCGACGCCCGCCCCGTGGAGCGGGTGCGTCTGGTGTCCACCGGCACCGAGGCCACCATGACCGCGATCCGTCTCGCCCGGGGTGCGACCGGACGCGACCTGCTCGTGAAGTTCGCCGGTCACTACCACGGCCACTCCGACGGACTGCTGGCCGCGGCCGGATCGGGCGTCGCGACGCTCGCGCTCCCCGGATCCGCCGGCGTCCCCGCTCCGATCGCCGCGCAGACCCTGGTCATCGACTACAACGATCCCGAGGCGCTCGACGCCGTGTTCGCCGAGCACGGCGAGCGGATCGCCGCCGTGATCGTCGAGGCGTCCGCGGCGAACATGGGCGTCGTGGCGCCGGAGCCGGGCTTCAACCGCCTCATCGCCGAGACCGCGCACGCGCACGGCGCCCTGATGATCCTCGACGAGGTGCTCACCGGGTTCCGCGTGCACCCGGCCGGGTTCTGGGGCCTGCAGGCAGCGGCCGGCGAGGAGTATCTGCCGGACATCATCACCTTCGGCAAGGTCGTCGGCGGCGGGATGCCGCTGGCCGCACTCGGCGGACGCGCGGAGATCATGGACCTCCTCGCCCCGCTCGGCCCGGTGTACCAGGCGGGAACGCTGTCGGGGAATCCGCTCTCGGTGGCGGCGGGCCTGGCCACCCTCCGGCTCGCGACGCCCGAGGTGTACGCGACCGTGGACGCGGCATCCGAGCGTCTCGCGCGCTCCCTCGGCGAGGCGCTGACCGCGGCGGGCGTGACCCACGCCGTGGCGAAGGCGGGCAACCTGTTCAACGCGTCATTCCGTGCCACCGCGCCGCGCGACTACCGGGAGGCTCAGGCGCAGGAGGCTTTCCGGTACGCCCCGTTCTTCCACTCGATGCGGGAGCAGGGCGTCGCCCTTCCGCCGAGCGTCTTCGAGGCCTGGTTCCTCACCGCCGCGCACGGCGACGAGGAGCTCGCCCGCATCGAGCAGGCGCTCCCGGCAGCGGCCGCGGCGGCAGCATCCGCGCAGGCCTGACGCGCCGGCCTGCGATCACGCGGTCTGGGATCGCGCAAGCGCTGAGGAAGCAGGTTCGGGAGAGAAGGACCCGGCGTGGTGCGACCGACGCGCGTCAGACGAACATCACGCGTCGAGGCGGGGGATCGATGTAGAGCCGGCCGAGCGGACTGGTCCATTGGAAGCTTCCGTCGGGGAGCTGGCGCGCGGACCAGCGGTGCCGTTCGTCGACGTCGGGATGCTTGAGCACGTGATGCGCGGTGCAGAAGTGGCCCAGGTTGCTGATCTCGGTGCGACCGCCCTTGGCGTGGTCGTGGTTGTGGTCGACCTGGCATCGGTGCACGGGCATCCGGCATCCGGGGAATCGGCAGTGCTGATCGCGTGCGCGCAGGAAACGGCGCATGCCTTCGGTCGGACTGTACGTGTCGGTCTGAGTGAGCATCCCGCTGGGGTCGTGGAAAAGACGAGTCCACCCGCCGTTCCTGCCGGCGAGGTCTCGCGCGATATCGGGGTGGATCGGGCCATGGCCGTCGAGTTCGGCGGGGCGCTCGTCGGCGCCGGCCAGGGTCGTGGCGGCGACGGTCACCTGGATGCGGGCCAGGATGCCATCGAGTCCGGTGCCGTTCGCCTCACTGGGGTCGGACGCGAGGAGCAGATCGGTGGCGAGGTCGGCGCGGACCTGGTCGATCGTGCGCTCGTCGGTCGGCAGGTGCTCCACGTCCAGATCGGGGTCCAGGGCGAACGTGCCGTCCTTGCCGAAGATGATGTGGTCGTCGAGGGCGTCCAGTTCGTCGAGGGCGGGATCGTCGGGGCCGAGGTCTTCGGCGAAGATCGGATCGGGATGCACATCGTGAACGCCGGAGTCGAGAACCGGCTCGCGGTCACCGCGCGTCGCGATGACCTGCCGTGAGAGCTGCGTGAGCCGGTCGAGGATCGCCAGCGCGAGATACTCGGGCAGCAGGATCTGCAGCAGCGCCAGGCCGTCGCCGACAGACCGGACCTTCACGGAGCGCTCGGAAGCTGCCCGCCGGTGGGTTTCCACGATCGTCTCGCCGGCCAGGGACGCCGCGATCTGCCGGACCCGCGCGCGGGTGCGCATGGGGGTGTCGCCCTCAGCCGTGACGACGGCGGCGGTCTCGTAGAGCAGCTGTGTCTCGGCATCCGCCCGGCCATCGCTGATGGCCTGACGGACCACATGACCGGCCTCGATGATCTCGTGCGCGTGTGCCGCTGTGATCGCACCCCGCTGGAAGGACTCCCGCACGATCGCGTGGCTGGAAGCGAGGAAGGCCGCATCGGCGAAGGCGCGCTCGATGGTTCCCTTCGCGATACGGCCTGCCGCCGCGTACTCGGCATGCATCGCCCGCTCGATCGCGTCGCGGTGGAACGGAGTCTCCTGAGCGTCTTCTTCGCACAGCCGCTGGCGATCGGCGAGCAGAGCGCTCGCCTCGGCCTCGAGTTGCGCGATCTGTCGCCGCTTCGCCACCCACGCATCGAGCAGCGCGCGACGCTGCTCGATCTCGTCGATCCGGCGGGTGCTCATATGACTATGTTAGTACAGATGTTCGAAACTCGGAAGGAGTGAGATGAGGAAATCTGACGAGGGATCGTTGCGTTCCTGTGAACAAGATGCAGACAACTGGCAGGGTGCCGCTGGCAGACTGGACCCATGGTGACGCTGCTGCTCGACCGGACGCGACTGGAGATCGTCCTCTCACCGATCGAGCGCGCCGTGAGCTTCCACCGTGACAACCTCCGCATCGCCCGCGAGACGATCACCAAGGTGCAGCTGACGGATGACGCGTGGACCTGGCTCCGCGGAGTCCCCAACCCCGGTACGCACATCCCGGGCGTCGTCGCAGCCGGGTCGTGGAAGGCCGCGGGCAGCGTCGACTTCGTGCTGATCCGCCGTCGCCGGCCGAGCGTCGTGATCGACCTCGACGGCGATGCGGAATACGGTCGCCTGATCCTCACCACGAGCCACGGTCTCGCGCTCACGCAGGCGCTCCGGCTCGACGTGTCGGCAGAACCCGCCGATGTCGAGGAGATCGTCGCGACCGCACCGGTTCCGGTCGCCAAGGGGAGCCGCCGGCCGGTGATCCGGCCCCGGCCCGCCTGAGCCTCTGAACGAGAACGCCCCTCCGCAGCCCTCGGGCCGGAGGGGCGTCTCAGTTCGCGGGGCGATCAGCCGTGGTGGTGGTCGCCTTGCTCGTGGTGGTCGCCTTGCTCGTGGTGCTCGCCTTGCTCGTGGTGCTCGTTGTGCTCGTGGTCCTCGTGGTGGTCGTGGTTCTCGGCGCCGTCGCCGGCGTGCTCCTCGTGCTGCGGCTCCGCGTCCGTGTTCTCGGCCTGCTCGCCGGTCTCGTCGTGGTCGGCATCCGCGCTGTCGGTCGACTCCTCGTCGCCGTCGGCATCCGCGCCCTCGCCCTCGGGGATCTCCTCGACCTGGGCATCGCCATCGCTGTCAGCCGAGCGCTCTTCGGCGCCCTCGGTTCCGGGGACGGCGTCGATGACGCCGGTCTGCGCGACCGCCCAGTGCGCGCCCTCGCCCTCCTGATCGTGCTCCGAGGAGCCGGCTGCATCGTCGTCGGATGCAGGAGTGCCGAACGGGTAGTCGCGGGGCTCGTCCTCGTAGTACGCCCGCGCAGCGGCCGCGAGCATCGAGCTGACGGCTGCGGACCGCGGGTCCACGTCCTCTTCGGCGGAGTCCTCTTCGGCGGAGTCCTCTTCGGCGGAGCCCTCCTCGGCGGAGCCCTCCTCGGCGTCGTCCGCCTCCTCGAGATCCTCGAAGAACTCCACGCCCGAGTGCCCCTCGTCCGCCTCGTCGTCGGAATCGTCGTCGTCGGAATCCTCGTCCGATGCGCGCTGGTCGTCGCCGGACTCGTCCGCGCTCGACTGCTCGGCCTCGGGGTCTGCTGCGGCCTCGGGGTCTGCTGCGGCGTCGTCGTCTGACTCGGACTCGGGCGCTGCCGCGGGCTCGGGCTCTGATTCGGCCTCCGGCTCGGCGAGGCTCAGCGGTTCGGAGGCCGAGACGGGAGCCGTGCCGAAGAGGATGTCGTCGAACGACGGCGCGTCGGATGCCGGATCTTCGGCATCCGCGTCGCCGGACGGATCGGTGCGGTCGCCCTCAGTCGCCTCGGCGCGCTCGGCCTCGGCCTCGCGCGCTGCGGCCCGGGTGGCGAACAGCGAGGACAGCGGCGGTGCGGGGACGTCCTCGGGCTCATCGTCCTCGACGGGCGATGCCGTCGGCGTGAAGGGGAGAAGCGGGGTCTCCGGCTCCGTCGACTCGGGCTGCCCGGCGTCGGCTCCCTCAGCGGCTTCGGTGCCGACAGGCGCAGCGTCGTCGGAATCCTCCGCGGTCTCGCCCCCGGCGTCCGCATCGGTCCCGCCTTCCACGGACGCGGGCTCGGATCCGGACTCGGAGTCCGCCTCGGACGCGGGCTCCGCCTCAGAACCCGGGGCCGCCGCGGAATCGGCATCCGCCGACGTCTCGGCCCCCGCCGACGTCTCGCCCTCCGCCGGGTCTCCGCCGTCAGCGGGTTCCTCGGCAGGCGAGGGCTCTGCAGCATCCGCGCCCTCGGCGCTCTCGATGCCGGCATCCGTCGCATCGGCGGATGCCGCACCTGCCTCATCCGCGATCGCGGCACCCGCACCAGCGGTCAGCACGGCCGCAGCGAGGGGATCGCCGGGAACCGACTCCGCCTCCACCGGCGGCGTGGCCTCTTCGGGGGTTCCGGCAGAGGCCTCGGCCTCAGCGTCCGCGGGCGCCCCGGCCTCGGCGTATTCCGGGTGCACGAGCTGGGTCGCCGCGGCCTCGGCGCGCGGGGTCAGGGTGCCGCCGCGGACCAGTTCGATGAAGACGTCCTCGAGGGTCGGCCCGCGCTGGACGAGAGTGCTCAGCGCGATGCCCGCGTCAGCCGCGACCGCACCCACGGTCTTCGCGTCGGCGCCGCGCACCGTCAGACCGGAGCGGAGCACCTCGATGTCGAAGCCCGCGCCCGCGAGAGCCGTGCGCAGCGCTGCCCGGTCGTCGGCGTCGACGACCACGGAACCGGAGGAGGGGTCGGCGAGCTGCTCGATGCCGCTGGAGAGCACGAGCTGGCCCTTGGAGAGGACGAGCACGTTGTCGGCCACCTGCTCGACCTCGCTGAGCACGTGCGAGGAGACGAGCACGGTGCGTCCCTCGTCGGCGAGGCGGCGCATGAGCAGGCGCATCCAGCGGATGCCCTCGGGGTCGAGGCCGTTGGCCGGTTCATCGAACACGAGCGCGCCGGGGTCGCCGAGCAGCGCGTGCGCGACGCTCAGCCGCTGGCGCATGCCGAGTGAGAAGCTGCCGATGCGTCCCTCGCCCTCGTTCTCCAGGCCGACGAGCGCGAGCACCTCGTCCACGCGGGACAGGGGGATGCCGTTCGCCTTCGCGGCGATCGTGAGCTGGCGGGTCGCGGTGCGGCGGGGCCGGTAGATCGTCTCCTCGAGGACGGAGCCGATCGTGCGCAGCGGATGCCGCAGCTCGGCGTACGCGGAGCCGCCGATCGTCGCGGTGCCGGAGGTCGGCCGGACCTGCCCGAGCAGGATGCGCAGCGTCGTGGTCTTGCCGGCGCCGTTGGGGCCGAGGAAGGCGGTGACCACACCGGGCTCCACCCGTGCCGAGAAGTCGGAAACCGCCGTGACGTCGTTGAAACGCTTCGTCACGCGGGTGAACTCGAGCACCTGTCCGTCGGGCATCCGCGACCTCTCCTTATTGGGCAGTTCCATCCATCCTGCCGGAAGAGGCCCCTTATCCCTGTATTTCCTGCGGATTCCGGCATCCTGGGAGCGGAGTAGCCTGGCACGTGTGACCGACTCCACAACCGCTCCCGTCGCTCCGCCGAAGATCCTCGTCCGCACGGAGGGAGCCCTCGGCCGGCTCACCCTCAACCGCCCTGAGGCGATCAACGCGCTCGATCAGGAGATGATCCGCCTGATGTCGGAGGCGCTCGAGGCGTGGCGCGAGGACACCGATGTGCAGATCGTCCTCATCGACGGTGCGGGGGAGCGCGGCATGTGCGCCGGCGGCGACGTGCGAGCCCTGCACACGCAGATCGTCGAGGGCCGCCTCGGCGACACCGCGGAGTTCTTCCGCGCGGAGTACGCGCTGGACGCCATGATCGCCGAGTATCCGAAGCCGGTCGTCGCGTTCGCCGACGGCATCACGATGGGCGGCGGCATCGGCCTCGCCGGCCACGCCGCCATCCGCATCGTCACCGAGCGCTCGAAGCTCGCGATGCCGGAGACCCGCATCGGCTTCACGCCGGACGTCGGCGGCACCTGGCTGCTGGGTCGGGCGCCCGGACGCTTCGGGGAGTACTTCGGGCTGACCGGCAGCACCATGAGCGCCGCCGATGCCCTGCACCTCGGCTTCGCCGACTACTTCGTGCCTTCCGATCGCCTGGACACCCTGCGCGACGCGCTCGCGTACCGCGCCGACCCCACCGGCCCCGCCGAGATCGTGCTGCTCTTCGACGAGACTCCGGAGCCCTCGATGCTGCCGGCCGCGCGTGCATGGATCGACGAGGCGTTCTCCGCCGACACCGTCGCCGAGATCGTCGAGCGTCTGCGCGCCCAGGGGACGACGGATGCCGCCGCCGCCGTGGACCTGCTGGAGAGCCTGGCCCCCACCGGCCTCAGCGTCACCCTCGACGCGATCCGCGAGGCGCGGGGGATGCCGGGCCTGCGGGAGGCGCTGGAGGGCGAGTACCGCCGGGTGATGTGGTTCGTGACCCAGCATCCGGACCTCGTCGAGGGCATCAGGGCGCAGGTGGTCGACAAGGACCGCAACCCGCGCTGGGATCCGCCGACCATCGCGGACCTGGCCCCGGATGCCGGCGCCGACGCGCGCGCCTACGTGCCGGAGCGCGTGCTCTTCTGAGCCCGGCGCCCCGGCACAGGCGGCATCCGGCCGGTCAGATCGCGGCGATGACCGAGAACTCGACGAGGTAGTCGGGGGTGGCCAGCTTCGCCTCGACGGTCGCGCGCGCCGGCGGGTTCGCGGTGTCGATCCACGTCTCCCAGACGGAGTTCATCCCGGCGAAGTCGGCCATGTCCGCGAGGTAGACCGTGACCGACAGCAGCTTGGAGCGGTCGCTGCCGACCTGTGCGAGCAGATCGTCGACGAGCGCCAGCGCCGCGCGGCTCTGCTCCTCGACGCCGGCGCCCTCGGCGACCTGGCCGGCGAGATACACGGTGCCGTCGTGGACGACGGCCGCGCTCATCCGCGCGCCGGGGTTGATGCGTTCGATGCTCACAGATCCTCCTGCTGTTCCGGGCTCGCCTCGCGAGCGCTCCGATCCATCCTGATGCACCCCCGCGAACGGACGACCCCACATGACGAAGCCAGGGGTCTGACAAGGGCGTCCGATTCTTCGTCCGAGTGCAGAAATCGCCGCATCCGACTGCGGAAACCGCAGGCCGGAAGGGATTTGTTTCGCTGTCAGCGAAGGTCCCCCTTGAGGGGGATGCGAATGTCCGCGGGTCGTGGCACGCTGTGATGCGGCCGATTGCCGGCCGGCATCCGCCTGCCGGGAAATCCGCCGCTCTGATCCCACAAGGAAGTCCGCCTGTGCTCGGAAAGATACTCGTCCGCTACCTCTCCAGATATCGGTGGCTGCTGGTGGGCGTGCTGGTGTTCCAGTTCGCCAGCGCCCTCGCCTCGCTCTACCTCCCGACACTGAACAAAGACCTCATCGACGAGGGGGTCGCCCAGGGCGACACCGACTACATCTGGCGCACCGGCCTGTTCATGCTGGTCGTGTCGCTGGGGCAGATCGTCGCCTCGGTCATCGCCACCTACTTCGCCGCGCGCGCCGCGATGAGCGCCGGCCGCGACATCCGCGCCGACGTCTTCGCGCGCGTGAGCGGCTTCTCCGAGCGCGAGGTCTCGCAGTTCGGCGCCGGCTCCCTGATCACCCGCAACACGAACGACGTGCAGCAGGTCCAGATGCTCGCGATGATGGGGGCGACGATGTTCGTCACCGCCCCGCTGCTCGCCATCGGCGGCATCATCATGGCCGTCGTGACGAATGCGGGGCTGAGCTGGCTGATCGCCGTCTCCGTCCCGGTCCTGCTGATCGTCGCCGGGCTCATCATCGGCCGCATGGTGCCGCTGTTCCGCAGCTACCAGAAGAAGCTCGACGCCGTGAACCGCGTGATGCGCGAGCAGCTCACCGGCGTCCGCGTCGTCCGCGCCTTCGTGCGCGAGCGCATCGAGGAGGACCGATTCCGCGAGGCCAACACCGACATCATGGTCGTCGGCCGCAAGGTCGGCTCGCTCTTCGTGCTGCTGTTCCCGGTGTTCATGCTGATCCTCAACGTCACGGTCGTGTCGGTGATCTGGTTCGGCGGCATCGAGGTCAACAACGGCACGGTCGAGATCGGCACCCTGTTCGCCTTCATGCAGTACATCGGGCAGATCATGATGGGCGTCATCATGTCGAGCTTCATGGCGATGATGATCCCCCGTGCCGCGGTCTCGGCCGAGCGCGTCGGCGAGGTGCTGAACGCCGAGTCGTCCATGACCCGTCCGGAGAACGGCGTCGTCGAGTTCCCCGTCCCCGGCTCCGTCGCCTTCGACGACGTCGAGTTCACCTATCCCGGTGCCGACTCGCCCGTGCTCCACGGCATCAGCTTCGCCGCGCAGCCCGGGGAGACCGTCGCGATCGTCGGCTCGACCGGCGCAGGCAAGACGACGCTCGTCTCCCTCATCCCCCGGCTTTTCGACGTGACCGGCGGGGCCGTGTCCGTCGGCGGCACGGACGTGCGCCAGGCGGACGTCGAGGCGCTCTGGGACAGCATCGGCCTCGTGCCGCAGCGTCCGTTCCTGTTCACCGGGACCGTGGCCTCCAACCTCCGCTACGGCCGGGAGGACGCCACCGACGAGGAGCTCTGGCGCGCACTCGAGATCGCGCAGGGTCGCGACTTCGTCGAGGAGATGCCCGACGGGCTGAACTCGCGCATCGCCCAGGGCGGCACGAACGTCTCCGGAGGCCAGCGCCAGCGCCTCGCGATCGCCCGCGCGATCGTGCACCAGCCGCAGATCCTCGTCTTCGACGACTCGTTCTCGGCCCTCGACCTCACCACCGACGCCCGCCTGAGGCAGGCGCTGTGGCGGGAGCTCCCGCACGTCACGAAGATCGTCGTCGCGCAGCGCGTGTCGACGATCACGGATGCCGATCGCATCGTCGTCCTTGAAGGAGGAACCATGGTCGGCGTCGGCACCCACGAGGAGCTGCTCGAGACCAGCGACACCTATCGCGAGATCGTCGAGTCGCAGCTGGGGGTGGACGCATGAGCGCGCAGAACGCCCCTCAGAAGGACAAGCCGCAGAGCCGTCGCGAGCGCATGGCGGCGGCCCGGGCCGCGGCCACGGCGACGGCGGAGACCGAGATGACCGAGGAGGAGCGGTACGAGGCGGAGCTCGCCGAGCAGGCCCGCCAGAACTCCGGCGACTGGGACAGCGTCGCACCGGGCAAGGCCGACAACTTCGGCAAGAGCTTCGGTCGGATGATCGGGCTTCTCAAGCCCTCTGCGATCTGGTTCGTGTTCGTGTCGGTCCTCGGCGCGATCGGCGTCGTGCTGACGGTCATCGCGCCGAAGGTCCTCGCTGAGGCGACGAACCTCGTCTACGAGGGCTTCGTCACCAACATGCTCGGCCAGCCCCAGGGAGACTTCCCCGGGTTCCCCGCCGGCACCCCGAAGGAGACCGTCGTCGAGGCGCTGCGCGCCGCAGGGCAGGATGACTTCGCCGCGCAGGTCGCCAACATGAGCGACTTCGCCGTCGGGGACGGCATCGACTTCGAGGCGCTGCGCGGGGTGATCACCCTCGTGCTCGCGATCTACGTCGTCGCCGCCCTCCTGAGCTGGATCCAGGGCTTCGTCATCAACGTGATCATGGTCCGCACCATGTGGCGCCTTCGCGAGCAGGTCGAGGCGAAGATCAACCGCCTACCGCTGTCGTACTTCGACAAGGTGCAGCGCGGCGAGCTGATCTCGCGAGTCACGAACGACATCGACAACATCACGCAGACCATGCAGCAGTCGCTGTCGGGGGCGCTCACCTCGGTGCTGACGGTGGTCGGCGTCCTCGTGATGATGTTCTCGATCTCCTGGCAGCTCGCGCTCGTCGCGCTGATCGCACTGCCGCTGATGGGCGTGATCTTCGGCATCATCGGCCCGCGCTCGCAGAAGGCCTTCGGCACCCAGTGGCGCAAGGTCGGCCGGCTGAACGCGCGCGTGGAGGAGGCCTTCTCCGGTCACGCGCTGGTCAAGGTGTTCGGTCGCGAGCAGGACGCCCTCGACAGGTTCCAGGTGGAGAACGAGGAGCTGTACCAGGCCGCGTTCAAGGCGCAGTTCCTGTCGGGCATCATCATGCCGGCGATGACCTTCGTCGGCAGCCTCAGCTACGCGGGCCTCGCCGTGCTCGGCGGCCTCATGGTCGCCAGCGGCCAGCTGCGTCTCGGCGACGTCCAGGCGTTCATCCAGTACTCGCAGCAGTTCTCGCAGCCGCTCGCGGAGCTGGGCGGCATGGCCGCGGTCGTGCAGTCCGGCACGGCATCCGCCGAGCGGGTGTTCGAGCTGCTCGACGCCGACGAGCAGGACCCGGATGCAGAGGACGCGCCGACCCCGACCGGCGGAGAGGGTGTCATCGAGTTCGAGAACGTCGCGTTCTCCTACTCGGAGGACCGGCCGCTCATCACGGACCTCTCGTTCCGGGTGGAACCCGGGCAGACCGTCGCGATCGTCGGGCCGACCGGTGCAGGCAAGACCACCCTGGTCAACCTCATCATGCGGTTCTACGAGCTCAGCGGCGGACGCATCCTGCTCGATGGGCAGGACATCTCGGAGATGACCCGCGACGACCTGCGCTCCCGCACCGGCATGGTGCTGCAGGACCCGTGGCTGTTCGCGGGCAGCATCCGCGAGAACATCCGCTACGGTCGCTCCACGGCGACCGACGAGGAAGTGCTCGCCGCCGCCAAGGCGACCTATGTCGACCGGTTCGTGCACGCCCTCCCCGAGGGCTACGACACCGTGCTCGACGAGGACGCCTCGAACGTCTCGGCCGGTGAGCGCCAGCTCATCACCATCGCCAGGGCATTCGTCGCGCAGCCGTCGATCCTCATCCTCGACGAGGCGACCTCGGCCGTCGACACGCGAACCGAGCTGCTGCTCCAGCACGCCATGGCGGCGCTGCGCCAGGGACGCACGTCGTTCGTGATCGCGCACCGGCTGTCGACGATCCGCGACGCCGACCTCATCCTCGTGATGGAGCACGGCGACATCGTGGAGAAGGGCACGCACGACGAGCTCATCGCCGCGCAGGGCGCCTACTGGCGCCTGTACCAGTCGCAGTTCGAGCAGGCCGCTGCCGACATCGACGCGGAGGACGCTCTCACCGGGGCCACTCCGGTCGTCGTCACGGGCGACGCCGAGGAAGCCGAGGACGCTCGTGTCGGCGCATCCGTCGGCGCGGAGAACCCGGCGGCGGAGGCGTCCGCTGCTGAGGCGATCGCCGAGAGATCCGAGGGTGAGAGCAGGGCCTGAGCCGCACCGCGATCTGAATCGCGCGTCGGCCCGAGCCGCACCGCAGAACGCCCCGCCCGGTCGACCCGGGCGGGGCGTTCCGCTGCGCGGCGGGGCGGGACGTCAGAACTCAGCGCTGCGAGTCGGCGAGGCCGAGGAGCTCCAGCGGGTGAGTCAGCCGCCACCACGGGCTCGGGCCGTCGATGTCGTCGGCGAGGGTCAGCGCTGTCGTGACGGATCCCAGGGGGCCGGTGGTCGTCAGCGTGCCGACCGCGTCGCCGGCCTCGCGCCTGTCGCCGAGGGAGAGGTCCACCGTCGCCTGCGCGGTGGCGGCATCCCAGAGGATGACGTCCGCATCCTCGTCCACGACGATCTCGGCATTCTCGCCCCAGAGCGTCTCCACGGTGCCGGCGATCGTCCCCTTCGCGACTGCGGGCGGCTGCGTCGTGAGCTCGGCTTCGACCTGGTCGAACAGCGACCGCGTGGCGGCGAGGCGCTGCTCGTCGTCGGCCTGTCCGAGCACGGCCGCATACAGCCGCACCGTCGAGTCGCCGATCGTGACGTCCTTCGCGGTGAGCAGGTTCCAGCTGTCGTCGAGCGTGCCGGTCTTGATGCCGACCACGCCCGGGTCGGCGAGCATCCCGTTCGTGTTGACGACCGTGCCGGCACCGGGCAGGTCGACGGACGGCGTCGCGACGATGCTCGCGAAGACCGGGTTCCTCATGGCGGTCTCGGCGAGTTCCACGAGCGCCGCCGGGGTCGCCGTGTTGCGCTCGTCGAAGCCGGACGGCGTCGCGATCGTGATGCCCCCGATGCCACGGCTGCGGAGCCAGGTCTCCGCCGCGGCGGCGAACTCGCGGTCCGAACCCCAGATCTCGGCGGCGAGCCGGTCGATGTAGTTGTTCGCGGAACCCAGCAGCGTGCCCTGCAGCAGCTGCAGCTCGGTCAGCGTGCCGCCGACCGGCACGTCGAGCGCCGACTGGTCGTCGCGCCGGTACTCCCAGTACTCGAGGTTGTCGGCCCAGGTGAAAGCGAACTCCGGCCCCTGCTCCCCGGGTGCGAGCGGCATCCGTTCCAGCACCATGAGGCTGGAGACGACCTTGGTCACGCTGGCGATGGCCGCCGCGTCGAGGCTGGAGGATGCCGTGCCGATGCCGCCGACCCCCACCGCGGCGCTGCCCTGCGCAGGCCAGATCACGGCCGCGGGGTCCGCCGGCATCGGCGCGATCTCGGCGGCCTCCACCGTGGGGGCGACCTCATGGAGCGGCCAGAGGAGGGTCGAGCCGGCGTAGACGGCGACGAGGCCGGTGAGGATGCCGAAGGGGACGAGCACGCCGGGAGCGGCGAAAGCGGGCCGCAGGCGGGCGCCCTTCAGCAGGGCCGCGCCGACCTCCTGCTCGTCCTCGCCGTCCAGCGTGGCGATCGGAGCGTGCTCCGCGACCTCGGCATCGTCGACCCAGGTGAGGGCGGTCGCCCCGCGTCCGTCCGGGGCCCACTGCGCGGCCGGACGGATGCCGTCCTCGGTCGCCTCGCGCACCGTGCCTCCGGCGACAGCCTCCTCGAGCTCCGCTGCCGCGAGGGCCTCGTTCACGACGGCCGGGGCGGGGGCGACTCCGTCGGCCTCCGCGGACGCGGTTCCGTCGGTCTCGGGCGTCGCGGGCGTGTCGAGCTCCGCGGCGTCGAGGCGCTCATCGCCGGGCACGTCGGCGGGCACCGCGGCGGAGTCTGGTACGGTCACCTCCTCACGGTACCGAATACCGGCTGAGAACCCCGCCCCTGCAACGGGAGTGCGGGTGAGTGTCGGGACCGGTAGAATCGTGCGCACAACCACGGGAGTCCGGCGAGCCGGGCTGAGAGGGAGCGAATCGCGCTTCGACCGTCGAACCTGATCTGGGTCATGCCAGCGCAGGGAGGAGCAATCATGAGTACGTCCACGCCCGCATCCGCCACGGAATCGGCATCCTCAGCCACTGGCCTCCGCTCGCCACAGCTCTGGCGCTGGCGCGTCGTCGACATCGTCGTCGCCAGCGTCATCGCCGTCGCCTGCGCGGCCGTCTTCCTGCTCTGGAACGTCGGCTACGAGCTCCCCAGCAGCTTCCTCACCCCGCTGCTCCCCGGTGTGCAGGCGCTGGTCAACGGCCCCTGGCTGATCGCCGGCGTCCTCGGCGGCCTCATCATCCGCAAGCCCGGCGCCGCCCTCTACACCGAGCTCGTCGCGGCGGTCATCTCCGCCCTCGTCGGCAACGTGTGGGGTCCGCTCACCATCGTCTCCGGACTCGTCCAGGGCCTCGGCGCCGAGCTGATCTTCCTGCTGTTCCTGTACGGGGTGTGGCGCCTGCCCGTCGCGATCCTCGCCGGCGCGGCCGCCGGCGTCGCCTGCGGCATCAACGACATGATCCTCTGGTACGCCGGCGCGGATGCGCTGTTCACCTCGGTGTACATCGCGGCGAGCACCGTCTCCGGTGCGGTCATCGCGGGTCTCGGCGCCTGGCTGATCGCACGCGGCCTCGCCGCGACCGGCGCCCTGAGCAGGTTCGCCGCCGGCCGCGAGGTCGCCGCACGGGTGTGAGCCGCGTGATCGCCCCTGCCGCGCTGGAGGCGCGCGGATGGGGATGGCGCTACGCGACCCGGCGGCGCTGGGCGGTGCGCGAAGTCGACCTGCGCATCGAACCGGGGGAGCGGGTGCTGCTGCTCGGCGCGTCCGGCTCCGGCAAGTCCACCCTGCTGCAGGGTTTCGGGGGCGTGCTCGGCGGCGCCGACGAGGGCGAGAGTCACGGCGCGCTGCTCGTCGACGGCATCGCGGCGACCGAGGCGCGCGGCCGGGTCGGCATGGTGCTGCAGGACCCGGACACCCAGACGATGCTCGCGCGGGTCGGCGACGACGTCGCCTTCGGATGCGAGAACCTCGCCGTCCCGCGCGAGGAGACCTGGTGGCGGGTGCGCGAGGCTCTGGATGCCGTCGAGCTCGACGTGCCGCTCGATCGTGCGACGAGCGCCCTCTCCGGCGGGCAGAAGCAGCGCCTCGCGCTGGCCGGGGTGCTCGCCATGCGGCCGGGCGCGATCCTGCTCGACGAGCCGACCGCGAACCTCGACCCTGAGGGCGTGCGTGACGTGCGGGATGCCGTCGCCGCCGCCCTCGAGGCGACTGGCGCCACCCTCGTCGTCATCGAGCACCGCATCGACGTGTGGCTGCCCCTCGTCACCCGTGTGATCGTGCTCGGCGCGGAGCCGGAGGGCACGATCGTGCTCGCCGACGGCACGCCGGGAGAGGTGCTCGGAGCGCGCGGCGCCGAGCTCGCCGCATCCGGGGTCTGGGTGCCGGGGCACCCGCCCGCCGTTCCGCCGCCCCCCGCGCGGACCTCGGGCGAGCTGCTGCTCGAGACGCACGGACTCGTCGTCTCCCGCAGGCGCGGCCTGCCCGTCGCCGGCCCGCTCGACCTCGACGTGCGCGAGGCCGAGGCCATCGGCATCACCGGGGCGAACGGGGCCGGAAAGTCGACCTTCGGCCTCACTCTCGCCGGCCTGATCCCCGCGGAGAGCGGCCGGGTGGCGGCATCCGCCCTGCTCGCCGCCGGCGAGAGGCCCGACCCGCTGCGCTGGTCCTCGCGGGCCCTGCTCACGCGCATCGCGACGGTGCTGCAGACGCCAGAGCATCAGCTGCTCGCCAAGACCGTGCGCGAGGAGCTCGCCGTCGGTCCCCGCGCGCTGCGGCTGGACGAGGCGGAGATCGCCGTGCGCACCGAGGAGCTGCTCGAACGGCTCCGGCTCGCACCGCTCGCGGAGGCGAACCCGTACACGCTCTCCGGCGGCGAGAAGCGGCGGCTCACCGTCGCAGCGGCGCTCGCCACGCGGCCCAGGGTGATCGTGCTCGACGAGCCGACCTTCGGACAGGACGCCACGACCTGGGCGGAGCTCGTGGCCATCATCGCCCGACTGCGCGACGAGGGCACCGCCATCGTCGCCATCAGCCATGACGAGGCCGTGCTGCGCGCGCTGCACGCCCGGCGCTTCGAGGTGACCGCATCATGATCGATCCGCTCACCGCGACCGTGGAGCGCACGGGACCGATCGCCCCTCGCTCGGCGCTGGCCAAGCTGGCGGCCGCCCTGCTCGTCTCGGTGCCGCTCGTCTTCTCGATCGACGTGGTGTCGGCATCCGTCGCCCTGATCCTGGAGATCCCGCTGCTGCTGCTCGCCGGACTCGGCGTCAGGGAGTTCTGGACGCGCACCGCCCCGCTCTGGATCGCCGCCCCGCTCGGGGCCGTGACGATCGCGCTGTACGGCGTGACCAGCGGAGAGGTGCACTTCGAGTGGCTGCTGATGCGGGTCAGCGACGGCTCGCTGTCGCTCGCCGCGGCCACCGCGGTGCGCGTGCTGGCCATCGGCCTGCCCGCGGTGGTGCTGTTCATCACCGTCGACCCCACCGACCTCGCCGACGACCTCGCCCAGCGGATGCGGCTGCCGGCACGATTCGTCATCGGCGCGCTCGCCGGCATGCGGATGCTCGGGCTGCTCGTCGAGGACTGGCGCGCGCTCGGCCTCGCCCGGCGAGCCCGCGGCGTCGCGGATCAGGGCCGGATCCGCCGGGCGCTGGGGATGGCGTTCGCGCTGTTCGTGCTCGCCATCCGGCGCGGATCCTCGCTCGCGACGGCGATGGAGGCGCGCGGCTTCGGGGGCACCGGGCCGCGGTCGTGGGCGCGGGCGTCGGTGTGGACCTGGCAGGACACCGTCCTCGTGCTGGCGGCGGCCGTGATCCCGGTGGTCGCGATCTGGGTCGCGGTGGCCATCGGCGCGTGGAACTTCATCGGCGCGGTGTGACTCAGGTCGCGTTCCACAGCTCCCGGTAATACGCGAGCCGTTCGCGGTCGGGGGTGACGCCGTAGGCGGCGATGAGCTCGTCCTCCCAGCCGGGACCGCAGTTCCACTCCGTGCTCATCGACGCCACCGCGATGTCGGCCCAGCGGTCCGCGGTGCCGAGAGCCGCGAGATCGACGAAGGCGACGGGGCGTCCCGCCGCGTCGAGCAGCGTGTTCGGCATGCAGGCGTCGCCGTGGCACACGACGAACCGGTCGATCGGCGGAGCATCCGCGAGTTCGGCGGGAATGCGGATGCCGCGCCGGGCGGCGTTCGCGAGACGGGCGGGCACGCTCCACGTCCACGGGCACCCGTCCACCGGGACCGCCTCGTGCAGGGCGCGCAGGCCCTCGCCGACCGCCCGCACGGCCACCCGGGGGTCGCCGTGCCAGCGCGGATCGACGGCGCTGCGGGCATCGAGGGCGACGGTGACGAGCCACTCCTCCGCAGCATCCTGCCCCTGCTCCACGACCTCGGGCACGGTGATCCAGTCGCGCGCCCACCGCATCCGCTCGGCTTCGTCGCGCATGTTCGCCTCGAGGTCGAGCGGACCCCACTTGATGTACCGCCCGTCGTCGGTGCGGAAGGTCAGCCCGCCGATGCCGTTCTCCCAGACCGGGATGAGTGCGGCGTCGCCGGCGAGGTGGCGTACGCGCGCGGGGATCGCGACGCCGGGGGAGGGGAAGCTCATGACTCCATGTTCGCCGACCGGCGGCGGGCTCGGCGCCGGCGGCGCCGGGGTCCTGCGTCAGCGGTACTCGGGGTTGGCGTCGTATCCGAACCGCTCGCCTTCGTTCCACGCCTGGCGGAGGTTGCCGTAGGCGGGGATGCCGCCGGCGTCCTTGAGCCGCCGCGCCGTGTGGAGCAGATTCCACGTCATGAAGGTCGTGTTGCGGTTGGTGAAGTCGCTCTCCGGACCGCCGGAACCCGGGTCGAGATAGCTGGGGCCAGGACCGATGGCTCCGATCCATCCGGCATCCGCGGCGGGCGGGATCGTGTAGCCGATGTGCTGCAGGCTGTACAGGATCGACATGGCGCAGTGCTTCACACCGTCCTCGTTGCCGGTGATGATCGCGCCGCCGGTCTTGCCGTAGTAGACGTACTGGCCTCTGTCGTTGAAGAGGCCGCTCATCGAGTACAGGCGCTCGATGAGCTTGCGGGTGATCGAGGAGTTGTCTCCCAGCCAGATGGGTCCGCCGACGACGAGGATGTCGGCGGCGTCGATCAGCGGCCAGATCTCGTCGGGCCACGCGTCCGAGGCCCAGCCGTGCTCGCGCATGTCGGGGTAGACCCCGGTCGCGACGTCGTGGTCGATGAAGCGGATGCAGTCCACGGTCACGCCCTGGGATCGCATCAGGGCGATGCTCCGGTCCATGAGTCCCTGGGTGTTGCTCTCCTGGGGGCTGGGCTTGAGCGTGCAGTTGACGAACACGGCGCGCAGGTCGTCGTAGGTCGCCGGCGGGGTCGGTGTGTCGGACATGGTTGCACGCTACGCCTGCGGCGCCCGGATCTGAAGGTGCTCCCTCACCGATCCAGCAGCGGCCGCAGCGCCTCCTCGAGGACGACCACGTGGTTGTGCGCGGGGTCGTGCGCGGCGTACACGAGGGTGACCACCGGATGGGGATGCAGCGTCTCGGCGAGCTCCCGCACTGCGGCGGCCGATTCCCCGGCGAGCTGCACGCGGTACCGGTCCGCGTAGACGTCCCATTCGTCGTCCGGTGCGGCATGCCAGTCGCGTCGCAGTTCGGTCGTCGGGGCGGTGTCCTTGGCCCACAGATCGATCCCGGCGCGCTCCTTGGAGACGCCGCGCGGCCACAGCCGGTCGACGAGCACGCGGAAGCCGTCATCCGCGGAGGCGGTGTCGTAGGCTCGCTTTCGACGCAGTTCCATGCTCACAGCCAACACCCGAGCAGCCCAGTGCGCCAGTGCCGGAGACACGGATGCTCGATGAGACCAAGAGTCACGTACACTGACACTCAGTCGCACAACGACGTTCGAAGGAGAACCTCCGATGCAGATCACAGGACAGGGCGCGCTGATCACCGGCGGCGCATCGGGCCTCGGCCTCGCCACCGCGCGTCGCCTCTCGGCGGCCGGTGCCCACGTCACCATCGTCGACCTCGCCTCCTCGAAGGGCGCCGAGATCGCCGAGGAGCTCGGCGGCGCCTTCGCTCCCGGTGACGTCACGAGCGTCGAGGACGTGCAGGCCGCCGTCGCCGCCGCGCAGGCCGCGGCTCCGCTGCGCATCGTCGTGAACTGCGCCGGCATCGCCCCGCCGGCCAAGGTGCTCGACCGCGACGGCAACCCCGCCGTGCTCGCCGACTTCGAGCGCATCGTCCGCATCAACCTCGTCGGCACGTTCAACGTGCTGTCCCAGGCCGCAGCGGTGATCGCGAAGAACGAGCCCACCGAGAGCGGCGACCGCGGCGTCATCGTGAACACGGCATCCGTCGCCGCCTTCGACGGCCAGATCGGGCAGCCCGCGTACTCGGCGTCCAAGGGCGGCGTGCACGCGATGACCCTCCCCGTCGCCCGCGAGCTCGCGCGTCACGGCATCCGGGTCTGCACCATCGCCCCGGGCATCATGGAGACCCCGATGCTGATGGGTCTGCCGCAGGCCGCGCAGGACTCCCTCGGGCAGCAGGTGCCCTTCCCCTCGCGCCTCGGCCGCCCCGACGAGTACGCCTCGCTCGTGCAGCAGATCGTCGAGAACGGCTACCTCAACGGGGAGACGATCCGCCTCGACGGCGCCATCCGGATGGCGCCGAAGTAAGCCCCCGACAGACCCCGAGGAGAACAAATGTCACTGGCCGGCAAGACCATCCTGATGTCAGGCGGCAGCCGCGGCATCGGGCTCGCGATCGCGTTGCGGGCCGCGCGCGACGGAGCGAACATCGCGATGCTCGCGAAGACCGACACCCCGCATCCGAAGCTCGAGGGCACGGTGCACACCGCGGCCGAGCAGATCCGCGCGGCCGGCGGACAGGCGCTGCCCATCGTCGGCGACGTGCGCGACGACGACGACATCACCGAGGCGGTGCTGAAGACGCAGGGCGAGTTCGGCGGCATCGACGTCGTCATCAACAACGCCAGCGTCATCGATCTCTCGCGCTCGCTCGACCTGAACGCCAAGAAGTACGACCTCATGCAGGACGTCAACGTCCGCGGCACGTTCATGCTGTCGCGCGCCGCGATCCCCGTACTGAAGGATGCCGAGAACCCGCACATCCTGTCGCTCTCGCCGCCCCTCAACCCGTCGCCCAAGTGGCTCGGCGCGCACACCGGCTACACGCTGGCGAAGTTCGGCATGACCATGGTCACCCTCGGGCTCGCCGCCGAGTTCGCCCGCGACGGGATCGCCGCGAACGCCCTCTGGCCCCGCACGACGATCGCGACCGCGGCGGTGCAGAACCTGCTCGGCGGCGACAAGGTGATGGCGGCGAGCCGCACGGCCGACATCTACGCGGATGCCGCCTACTCCGTGCTCACCAAGCCCGCCAGGGAGTACACGGGGCAGACGCTCATCGTCGAGGACGTGCTCGAGGCCGACGGCGTGACCGACTTCTCGGGCTACGCCGCGATCCCCGGCACGCCAGACAGCGCCCTGTTCCCGGACATCTTCCTGGACTGACGCGGCCCCTCGACTTCGGGTGGTCAGAACAGCAGGTAGAGAGACCCGGCCACCGTCAGCACGATCACGAGCCGGTCGAAGAGCCGCTGCGGGATCCGCCGCGCGATGCGGAGGCCGACGAGGGCGCCGGCCACGACGAGCGGGGCGAGCGCCAGGTCCATCAGCAGCACCGACGGCGTGATCAGCCCTAGGCCGGTGAGGAAGGGCACCTTCACCAGGTTGATGATCGCGAAGAACCACGCGGACGTGCCCAGGAACACCTGCACCGGCGTGCGCGTCGCGAGGAAGTACATCGCCATCACCGGTCCGCCGGCATTCGCGACCATGGTGGTGAAGCCGCCGAGCGCGCCGTAACCGGTGGAGAGCAGGATGCCGCCGGATGCCGTCGCGACGGCATCCGCTCTGTCCTGCCGGTGCCGCCGCCACAGGGTGACCGCGATCATCAGCAGGAGGATTACGCCGACCGCCCGGCGGACGATGGCGTCGTCGGCGAAGGCGAGGAAGGCGAAGCCGACGAGGAGTCCCGCGATCACGGCGGGGGCGAGCCGCAGCAGCGTGGGCCAGTGCGCGTGCCGCCGGTAGGCGATCAGCGCGAAGACGTCGCCGACGATGAACAGCAGCAGCATGGCGGCCGTGGACGTGCGCGCGGGCAGGACCGCGGCGAACAGCACGACAGCGAGGGTCGCACCGCCGGGGATCGCCGACTTCGAGACGCCGGTGATGACGGCGGCGAGTCCGAGGGCGATCCACGCCCACGCGCTGAGATCGGGCACCGGCGGGTCAGCCCTCCAGGAGTGCGGCGATGGCGTCGTACCCGCGGGAGGCGGCGAGGTCGTGCGGCAGCACGCCGTCGCCGTCGCGGATCGTGATGTCCGCGCCGCCCTCGATGAGCGCCTCGACGATGTCGACGTAGACCTGCGAGCCGTCGCCGAGCACGATCGCCTCGTGGAGCGCGGTCCAGTGCAGGTTGTTCACGTGGTTCGGGTCGACGCCCGCCTCGAGGAGGATCCTCACGGTCTCGACGTGCCCGCGCTCGCAGGCCGGGATCAGCGCGGTGCCGCCGTAGCGGTTCGTGCTCTTCAGGTCGGCGCCGTGCTCGAGCGCGAGCCTCAGGATCTCGTCGTGGCCACGTGCGCCGGCGTAGAGGTAGGCGGAGTCCTGGATGTCGTCCTTCGCGTTCACGTCGGCACCTGCCTCGATGAGCACCCGCGCGGCGTCGACGTGGTTCTGCTTGGTCGCGGCGACCAGCGCCGTCATGCCGCCGGAGCCCCGCGCCTCGAGGTCGGCACCGGCGTCGATCGCCGACCGCACGGCCCCGGCGTCGCCGGCGACGGCGGCCGCGTGCAGTTCACGGGTGGCATCGGACATGTCGGACTCCTCGGAGGTGGTGGGTGCCGGGGCGGATGCGGAGCAGCCGGCGGTGCCCAGCAGGGCCGCGACCATCAGAGCGGCGACGAGCATCCGCGATCTTCTCATGTGCACGGTATACCAGAACGCGCGGTGGCGTGCGTCACGGGCGACCGCGCGGGACCCACGCCTCGATCTGATCCTTGGTCTCCTTGAGCCCGAGGCCGGTCTGCTCGCGGAGGAGCTTGATGGCGGTGATCTTCTGCCCCGAGAGGACGAGCCGGTCGATCTCCGCGGCGACCGCGGGCGAGAGCCGTGAACGGATCGCCTCCGGTGAGAGGTGGGCCGCGGGGAGGGAGGAGCGTGCCACGGGCGAGTGCGAGACGGCGGCGAGGTGCGGGGCGGTGGTGCTGATCGACCAGTGGTCGATGCGATCCTTGGCCTCCTTCAGGCCGACGCCCGTGTGCTGGCGGTAGGCCTTGATCGCGTGGATCTTCTGCCCGGCCGCGACGAGCCGGTCGATCTCCGCGGTGGCTCGGGGGTCGAGACCGGATCCGGCCCGTGCGACGGCGCTCGTGGGGGCCGAGCGCGCGGTCACGATCGGAGCCGTGTAGGTCTGCGGTTCCGGCTCCTTCGGCCGCATCGACCGCAGCGCCGCAGCGATGATCACCACGCCGATGACGATCAGGGCGACGACGCCCGCGAGCACGAGGAACTCCATGGGCTCAGTCTAGGGACGCGACCACCCGCGCCCCAGGTGCTTCCCACCTGCCACCGCGTACCCTGGAGGGTATGACCGAGAATCCCCGCACACGCCAGACGCGACCTGCATCCGCGTCCCCGCAGGGGAAGCTCCGCACCACCGGTACCCCGCAGGTGCGCCCCGCGACGGAGGGCTGGACCCAGAAGAAGGATGCCGAGGGGCGCCCGCTCCTCCAGTTCGCGAGCCCCAAGCGCGGCAAGCCGCCGGTGCACCTCGCCGACCTCACCCCGGCCGAGCGCGCCGAGAAGGTCAAGGAGCTCGGCCTGCCCGCCTTCCGCGCCAAGCAGCTGTCGACCCACTACTTCACGCACTACACCTCGGATGCCGCCGAGATGACCGACCTCCCGCTCGGCATCCGCGACGACCTCGTGGCCGGAATGCTGCCGCCGCTGCTCACCGAGGTGCGGCGGCTGGAGACGGACCGCGGCGACACGATCAAGTTCCTCTGGCGCCTGCACGACGGCGCCCTCGTGGAGTCGGTGCTCATGCGCTACCCGGGCCGCATCACGCTGTGCGTGTCGAGCCAGGCCGGCTGCGGCATGAACTGCCCGTTCTGCGCCACCGGCCAGGCCGGTCTCACCCGCAACATGTCGACCGCCGAGATCATCGAGCAGATCGTCCGCGCCAACCGGCTCATCGCCGAGGGCGGCCTCGGCGGGAAGAAGGCCGGCGACCACTCGATGGAGCGCGTCTCGAACATCGTCTTCATGGGCATGGGGGAGCCGCTCGCGAACTACAAGCGGGTGATGGACGCCGTGCGCATCATGGTCGCGCCGCAGCCCGAGGGCCTCGGCATGAGCGCCCGCGGCATCACCGTGTCCACCGTCGGACTCGTGCCGGCGATCAACAAGCTCGCCGACGAGAACATCCCGGTGACGTTCGCGCTGTCGCTGCACGCCCCCGACGACCACCTGCGCGACGAGCTCATCCCGGTGAACTCCCGCTGGAAGGTCGACGAGGCGCTCGACGCCGCCTATGGCTACTACGCCAAGACCGGTCGCCGTGTCTCGATCGAGTACGCGCTCATCAAGGACATGAACGACCACGCCTGGCGCGCCGACCTCCTCGCGGAGAAGCTGAACGCCCGCGGCCGCGGCTGGGTGCACGTGAACCCGATCCCGCTGAACCCGACGCCCGGTTCGATCTGGACCTCCTCCGAGAAGTCGGTGCAGGACGAGTTCGTGCGCCGCCTCAACGACGCCGGCATCCCGACGACCCTCCGCGACACCCGCGGCAAGGAGATCGACGGAGCCTGCGGTCAGCTCGTCGCGACCACCGAGGACGAGGCAGCCGCCGCGGCCATGGGCTGAGCCGCGGATCAGGACCCGTCGCGGGGCGTGTGCAGGCGCAGCAGGCGGCCCGACCCCTCGATGAGCTCGGCCCAGGAGCCGACGTCGACCGCGCACTCCGCCACGGCGCAGGTCGGCATCTGCACGAACTGGCCGGTGAGCTCCGCGACGGCGTCGCTCATGCCCGGGTTGTGGCCGACGAGCATGGCGACGGTGCTCTCCTCGGGGAGGGCGGCGGCGATCGCGAGGATCGAGCGAGCGGATGCCGCGTACAGCAGCCGCTCCTCGACGACGGACAGGTGGAAGGCCGCCGCGTACTCCTCCGCCGTGCTGCGGGCGCGGGTCGCGGTGCTCGACACGATCCGGTCCAGTGCGAGGTCGTCGTCGACGAGACGGCGGGCCAGCACGGGGGCGTCGCGGCGGCCTCGTCCGTTCAGCGGGCGGTCGTGGTCCGACAGACCGGGCATGCCCCAGTCCGACTTCGCATGGCGTGCCAGCAGCAGCGTCTTCATGCGTCCAGCCTGACAGCAGAGCGGCATCCGCGCACCTGCGAACCTGTGAACGGCTCGCAGGGATCGCCCGGGTTTCGCACAGGCGGCCTTTCCTACCCTGGAACGATGGCTTACTCCGCGCATCGCCCCGGCCGGATGGACTCTCAGGGGCGGATCTCCTTCGAGACCGACGCCCCCGACGGCACGGTCACCGATGAGGACCTCGAATTCCTCCGCAGCTTCGAGCCCACCGGCAGCCCGCGTCAGGAGACGTCGGAGAGGGAGGCCGAGGACACGGCCACGCACCCCACGACCGTGATCCCGCCCGTCGAGGAGGAGCCGGCCGCGCCGGCATCCGCTCCGCGTCCCCGCCGCGCGCCGCGCCCGAAGCGGGAGAAGAAGCCCCGCGTTCCCGGGTCGCGACTGCGCACCCTCGCGATCCTCGGCGGCGCCGAGGGCGAGATCCTCGACCGCGTCCCCGGGGAGACCCCGCGCTTCGTGCAGATGTTCTTCGTGCTCGCCGGGACCGCGCTGGTCTCCGCGATCTCGATGCTGTTCGCGCTCACCACGGGTGTGCAGGCGGCGATCTGGCTGGCCGTGCCGCTGGCGATCGTCTGGGCGCTGATCATCTTCAACCTCGACCGATTCCTCACCTCGACCATGACGTCGACGACGAACGTCTGGAGGCTCATCGGCCTCGCGATCCCGCGCGTCGTGATGGCGGCGATCATCGGCTTCGTCGTCGCCGAGCCGCTGGTGCTGCAGATCTTCCACAACGACATCGCCCGGGAGGTGGCGTCGACGAACATCACGCAGGCGCAGTCCGATCAGGAGGCGCTGGAGACCGGGCCTGAGAAGAAGGCCCTGGATGCGGCATCCGATCGGGTGGCCGCCCTGGAGAACCAGGCCGCCACCGGCATCGTCGCGGGCACCGACTCCTCGTCGGCGACGGAGTCGGCCGCGCAGGCCACGGTCGACGACCTCACCGCGAAGATGACCGAGCAGCAGGCGGTCATCGACCAGGCGCGCATCCTGTACCAGTGCGAGCTGACCGGCGAGGGCGCAGGCACCGTGCCGGGCTGCACCGGCGTGAACGGCGAGGGCGCGAGCTCGGATGCAGCCGAGGCGCAGCTGGCCGAGGCGCAGCAGACCTACGATGCGCTCGCCGCACAGCTGCGCACGGCGAACGAGGAGCTCGCCGCCGCCGGGACCTCGGCCAAGGAGAACACCGCCGCCTCCGAGAAGCAGAACCGCGAGGAGGCGCAGTCGCAGCTGCCCGCGGCCCGCAAGACCTACGAGGCGGCGCTCGCGGCGTACAACGCGCGGGCGGATGCCGTGGCGCAGGGCAACGCCGGCGCCGTGGGCCTGCTCAGCCAGATCAGCGGACTCAACCGGCTCAGCGAGAAGGAGCCCACGATCCTCTGGGCGCACTGGCTGATCGCGGCGCTGTTCTTCATGATCGAGCTGCTGCCCGTGCTCGTGAAGGTGCTCACCTCGTACGGCGAGCCGTCGCTGTACGAGAAGGCCGCCGCGATCCGCAGGCAGGTCGCGCTCGACAAGGTCACCGCGGAGGGATTCCGCGACCGGGCCGACGTGGTCACGGCTTCTGCCGCCGGCACCGCGGCCTCCGCCGGCTCGGGTGCCCCCGTCGCCTCGGCCTCCTCGGCTTCTCAGGCGACCTGAGGCTCCGGCATCCGGTCGGTCCGGGCATCCGTCTCGAATCGCGCGAATGACCCCGAATCAGGGTGTTTCGAGGTCATCTGCGCGATTCGAACGCAGTCTCCGATCCGCTCCGTACCGTGTTCCCGGACCGCGGCGGCGAGCGAGCGGATCAGCGCGACCGTCGACGGCTCTCCGGTCCACCGTGCGCCGGTGACGGCCGCCTCGACGAGGGCGAGCGGATGCCGCAGTGCAGGATCGTGCTGACGCGCGTCGTCGGTCAGCCTCGCGACGAGTTCGGCGATGGTCCAATCCGGCTGGATTGGCGCAAGAAATCCCAGATCATTGGTCATCAGCTCGTCCATTGGTCCAGAATCGGTTCTCATGAGCGAGGTCGACAGGGCCAATGGCCGGCCAATGGACCAGAGATCGGTCAATGGACCTTCCGGGCTGGTCCACGCCGGCGATGTCGCCGCGGACCGGCTCGCCGCGCGGCTCGGTCGCTGGACCCACGCCGGCGGCACACTGTCGTCGAATCTGTCCCGCGGGATCGCCGCACTGATCGGCGGCGGGGAGCTGCGACCCGGCGACCGGCTGCCGGCAGAGCGCGCTCTCGCCGCGGCGACCTCCGTCTCCCGCGGCACCGTGGTCGCCGCCTACGCCGACCTCGCGGAGTCCGGACTGGTCGAGCGCCGCCAGGGGAGCGGGACGCGGGTCGCCGGGGGAGCGGCGTCCGGCATCGCACCGGTGACCCGGCCGGGCCGCGGCGAGGCGCTCTTCTCGGCGCTGCCGAACGCGATCGACCTCCTGCGCACGGTTCCGCAGATCCCCGAGCTCGCCGTGCGGCTCATCCGCGAGCACACCCCGAGGCTCGACCTCGCTCTCCTCCCGGAGACCGATCCCGCGGGCCTTCCGGTGCTGCGGGCGCAGATCGCCGAGCTCTTCCAGGCCGAGGGCACGCCGACCACGCCCGAGCAGATCCTCGTCACGCACGGAGCGCAACAGGCGATCAGCCTCGTCGTGAACGCTCTCGTCGGCCCCGGCGACGTCGTGCTCGCCGAGGAGGTCACCTGGCCGGGTGTCACCGACTCCGTGGGTCTCCGGGGCGGCACCGTGCACGGCATCCCGATGACGAGCGAAGGCCTCGACGTCGACGCCCTCGAGCAGGCGCTCGCCCGGCTGCGCCCCGCCCTCGTGGCGCTGAACCCGCACCACCAGAACCCCACCGGAACGCGGCTTCCGCCCGCGGCCCGGCATCGGGTTGCGGAGCTCTCCGCGCAGTACGGCGTGCCCGTGATCGAGGACCGCGTGGTCGCCGGCATCTCCTTCGACGGCGTCGTGCCGCCCTCTCTCGCGGCGGAGCGCGCGGATGCTCCGATCATCGTCGTCGAGTCCGTGTCGAAGTGGGCCTGGGCGGGCCTGCGAATCGGATGGCTGCGCGCCGACCCGGTGCTGGTGCGGCGGCTCCGCGGTGCGCGGCAGCTCGCCGATCAGTCCACGAGCGTGCCCGCGCAGCTGCTCGCCCTCGACCTCCTCGCCCACGCCGACGAGCTGCGGCGCGAGAACAGCCGCATCCACCACGAGCGGCTCCGGCTGCTGCAGAGCCTGATGGCCGAGCACCTCCCCGACTGGACCGCCGTGCCGCCGCGCGGAGGACTGTCGCTGTGGGCAGGGCTGCCGATCGGCTCGGCGAACTCGCTCGCGCGGGTCGCGGCGACCCACGGGGTGTCCGTCGCCGGCAGTGCCGAGTTCGCGGCATCCGTCTCTCCCGACGACCACATCCGCATCCCGTTCACAGCGCCCGACGACGTTCTCGCCGAGGCGATCCGCCGGCTCGGGGAAGCGTGGCGGGAGTATCGGGAGACTCTCAGCGGGACTCTCTAGCGTGACGCGCATGGACCGGAGAAGTCAGACGATGTGGGTGTCGATCGCCGGGGTGGTGGCGGTGGGGCTTTACGCGGGTCTCGCCGCGTTGCAGCTCCTCGTCCTGGGCCCTCTCGACATGGTGCCAGGACTCACCATCGATGAGATTAGGTCGGGGGTTCTCGCGTCCGGTGAATCGATGGGTGAGGCCGGTGTGATCGCTATCCTCGGCGCCGGTGTGGTGATCGGGGTCTTCCTGGCGGTGGTCGTGATCCGTGCTCGAGTCCGTCCCGCGCTGGCCGCGATGGGCTTTCTCGTGATGCTCATGCTCGGAGCACCGGTGTTGTTCCACTCCTCGTTCATCCCTGGGATGGCGGTCGCCGACGCCTTCGCGGCCTCGGGCGGGGCCATGACGTTCGGACTGCTGCCGTTCTACGCGATCAGCATCGCCTCCGGCATCCTGCTCATCATCGGCGCGCTCGTCGTCGCCCGTCGTGAGCGGGCGGCCGCCACCGTGGCATCCGTCACAAACTGAGACCGGTCACGGAATCCGGCCCCGAGGTCCCCGGCGGCCGGTAGCGTTTCACCATGGTCAACTATCGCTATCTCGGCAACAGCGGTCTCAAGGTCTCTGAGATCACCTACGGCAACTGGGTCACCCACGCCTCCCAGGTCGGCGACGACGCCGCCGTCAAGACGGTGCACGCGGCGCTCGACGCGGGCATCACCACGTTCGACACGGCCGACACCTACGCCAACACCGCGGCGGAGGTCGTGCTCGGCGACGCACTCAAGGGGCAGCGTCGCGAGAGCCTCGAGATCTTCACGAAGGTCTACTTCCCGACCGGCCCGAAGGGCCCGAACGACACCGGTCTGAGCCGCAAGCACATCCTCGAGTCGATCAACGGCTCGCTGAAGCGCCTCGGCACCGACTATGTCGACCTGTACCAGGCGCACCGCTTCGACCACGAGACGCCGCTCGAGGAGACCTTCCAGGCCTTCGCCGACGTCGTCCGGCAGGGCAAGGCGCTGTACATCGGCGTCTCCGAGTGGACGGCGGAGCAGCTCCGCGAGGGTCACGCCCTGGCGAAGCAGCTGGGCGTGCAGCTCATCTCGAACCAGCCGCAGTACTCGATGCTGCACCGCGTCATCGAGGGCAAGGTCGTGCCGGCATCGGAGGAGCTCGGCATCTCGCAGATCGTCTGGTCGCCGATGGCGCAGGGCGTGCTCAGCGGCAAGTACCTGCCCGGCCAGCCGGTGCCGGACGGCTCCCGCGCCACCGACCCGCACAGCGGTGCGCACTTCATCAAGGACCTCCTGCGCGATGAGATCCTCGAGGCGGTGCAGCGACTCAAGCCGATCGCCGAGCAGGCGGGCCTGACGATGCCGCAGCTCGCGATCGCGTGGGTGCTGCAGAACAAGAACGTCGCTGCGGCACTGGTCGGCGCCTCGCGTCCCGAGCAGCTCGCGGACACGGTCAAGGCCTCCGGGGTGAAGCTGGATGCCGACACGATGGCCGCCATCGACACCGCCCTCGGCGACGTCGTGAACCGCGACCCGGAGCACACCTACTCGGTGTCGCCGAAGCGCCGCCTGGTCTGAGCTCCGCGGGTCGCCCGCCGAGCCCCCGTGCTGCTGCCGAGACCCCGGCCTGCTGACGTCAACAGGCCGGGGTCTCGGCGATAGCACGGGGTCTCGGCGGAGGTGCCAGCGCCGAGAAGGATCAGGCGACCGTGATGTCGACCTGGATCTCGGTCGCGAGACGCTCGAGGTCCGCGCGCAGGGCGTGGAGGTCGACGGACGCCGGCACCCTGGCCGTCACGGACGCCTCGAACAGACGTCCGCCGGCCATCGCGGCATCCTTGGTCTCGCTGGTCAGCTCCTCGATGCTCAGCGCGTGCGCGTTCAGCACGCCGGACACCTCGCGGACGATGCCGGGCCGGTCGTTGCCCAGCACCCGGATGTCGATCTCGCGGTCTGCCGGGTTCGCGGCAGCATCCGATCCCGTGTGCACCGCGACGGTGAGCAGGCCGTCGAGGGCGCTCAGCGCGGACTCGAGCTCTGCGGCGCGATCCGCGCTCACGGACACCTCGATCACGCCGGCGAATGTACCTGCGAGCTCGGCGAGCCGGCTGTTCTCCCAGTTGCCGCCGTGGGCCTCCACGACATCGGCGACCGCGGCGACGAGTCCCGGCCGATCAGCACCCGCGACAGTGAGGATGAGTGTGGTCATGGCGACAGCGTAACCCCGCCCGGTCACTCGGATACCGTTCACGATTCCTCAGAAGAGGGCGTGTTCCCGTCCCACAGCCCCGGAACGGGCGTTCGACGGGCGATTCTTGAGGAATTGTGAACGGCGCGCCGCCGTCACTCGACCCAGCCGCCGGTGGCGAGGAACCGTTCGAGCCGCTCGCGGTGGGGGGCGAGGTCCCAGCCCTGCTCCGCCACCCAGTCGTCGGAATAGTACGTGCCGGCGTAGCGGGCGCCGCCGTCGCAGATGAGCGTCACGACGCTGCCGGTCTCGCCGGCCGCGCGCATGCGCGCGATGAGCTGGAACGCGCCGTACAGGTTCGTGCCCGTGGAGCCGCCCGCCCAGTGCAGCGTGCGCTCCTTGAGCATCCGGATCGCGGCGATCGACCCGGCATCCGGCACCCGGATCATCTCGTCGATCACGCTCGCCACGAACGAGGGCTCGACGCGGGGGCGCCCGATGCCCTCGATGCGACTCGGGCGTCCTACCGGAGCATCCGGAGTGCCGGCCCAGCCGTCGTAGAAGGCCGAGCCCTCCGGGTCGACGACGGCGATCTGCGTCAGGTGCCGGCGGTACTTCACGTAACGGCCGAAGGTCGCACTGGTGCCGCCGGTGCCGGCGCCGACGACGATCCAGCGCGGGATCGGATGCCGCTCGCGGGAGAGCTGGCTGAACACGCTCTCCGCGATGTTGTTGTTGCCCCGCCAGTCGGTCGCGCGCTCGGCGAAGGTGAACTGGTCGAGGTAGTGCCCACGGCAGTCGGAGGCCAGACGCTGCGCCGCGGGTGAGATGTCCTCCGCACGGTCGACGAAATGGCAGCGACCGCCGTAGAACTCGATGAGGTCGATCTTCTCCTGGCTCGTCGAGCGCGGCACCACGGTGATGAAGTCGAGTCCGAGCATCCGTGCGAAGTACGCCTCGGAGACCGCTGTCGAGCCGCTGGACGACTCCACGAGCACCGTGTCCTCGCGGATGCGGCCGTTGACGAGGCCGTAGAGGATGAGGGAGCGCGCGAGCCGGTGCTTGAGCGAGCCGGTCGGATGCACCGACTCGTCCTTCAGGTACAGGTCGATGCCCCACTCGGGCGGCAACGGGAAGAGGTGCAGATGCGTGTCGGCGCTGCGGTTCGCGTCGGCTTCCAGCAGGGCGATCGCGGTGCTGGTCCAGTCGCTCATGGTTCGAGGGTACCGGGACGGCTCAGGCGGATGCGGCCTGCCGCAGCCACCGCTCGACGCCGGCGATGTGGGCCGTGGCCAGCGAGGTGGCCAGCGCGGGGTCGTGCTGGGCGATGGCGTCGGCGATCGCCCTGTGCTCGGAGAGGGTGCGCTCCACCGCGCCGCCCTCGGTGAGACCGCGCCAGACGCGCGCGCGCACGGTCTGGCTGCTGAGGTGCTCGATGAGGCTCGCGAGATAGGCGTTGCCCGCCATCCGCACGATCTCGCGGTGGAAGCGGATGTCGTGCTCGACGAGCTCCTCGATGCCGACCGAGCTGTCGACTCCCTCGACCTCGGCGACCAGCTCGGCGATCTCCTCGTCGGAGCCGAGCGTGGCGGCGAGGCCGGTGGCCTGGGACTCCAGCATCCGGCGCACCGCGAAGATCTCCAGCATCGAGTCGTCGTCGTGCATGTCGACGACGAAGGCGATGGCCTCGAGCAGCAGATGCGGCTCCAGGCTGGTGACGTAGGTGCCGTCGCCGCGGCGGACGTCGAGGACGCGGATCACCTCGAGCGCCTTCACGGCCTCGCGCATCGAGTTGCGGGAGAGGCCGAGCCGCTCGGAGAGCTCCTTCTCCGGGGGCAGCCGGTCGCCGGGGGCGAGCTCGCCCGACACGATCATCGCCTTGATCTTCTCGATCGCCTCGTCAGTCACAGCCATGGCGTCATCCTCGCATATTGATCGGATGTCTGCGCTCTCTGGTGCAGGATGGTGACATGCGCGTTCTCGATTCGCACCTGCACCTGTGGTCGCCCGACGTCCTGACGTACACCTGGCTCGCAGGCCCGCTCGCCTACGAGTTCGAGACGCTGGAGCTGCAGCACGCGCGGATCGAGGGGGCGCGCGAGGAGGCGGCGGTCTTCGTGCAGGCCGAGTGCGTCGAGGAGCAGTTCCTGGACGAGGTGCGCTGGGTGGACTCGATCGCGGACGCCGCCGGCGTGCGCGCGATCGTCGCCGGCGCGCGGCTCGACCGCGGTGACGCCACGCTCGCGCACTTCGACGCGCTCGCCGCGCACGACCGGGTGGTCGGGGTGCGGCATCTGCTGCAGGGTGAGCCCGACGGACTCGCGGGTTCGCCGGCCTTCGTGTCCGGCGCCCGGGCCCTCGTCGCGCGCGGATGGAGCTTCGACGCGTGCGTCCGCGCGCACCAGCTCCCCGACGTCGCGGCGCTCGCCGCGGCCGTGCCGGAGCTGCGGATCGTGCTCGACCACCTCGGCAAGCCTGAGGTCGGGACGGCGTCTGCGCCGGTCGAGCCGTCGGAGCAGTGGCTGCGCGATCTCGGCGCTCTCGCGCAGCATTCGCAGGTCTTCTGCAAGCTGTCCGGGCTTCCGGCCGAGGCCGGCGGCGACTGGGATGCCGCGCAGCTCGAGCCGTTCCTCGACGCGGCGCTCGCCGCGTTCGGACCCGAGCGGCTCATGTGGGGGAGCGACTGGCCGGTTTCGGTGATCGGCCCCGCCGAGCCCGGTGACCCGTACGCTCCCGCGGACGGTTCCGACGCATACCAGCCGACCGCGAGGAGGCGATGGGCGCAGTTCGTCGCGACCTGGGCCGAGGTGCGAGGCCTCGACGTCGACGCCATCCTGTGGCGCAACGCTGCGGGCTTCTACCGGGTCTGAGTCTCCGCTCCCGTATGAGTTCCTGCGCAGAAAACGCCCCGGCCGCAGGAACTCATACGGGAGCGCAGGAGAGGCGGCTCAGCGGCGCCGGCGGATCGCGTCGCGCACGCGGTCGACCATCGCGTCGGGATCGGCGAGAAGCGCTGCGGTGACCTCGATGACGATCCAGCCGTGTGCGCGGAGACGGGCGAGTCGTTCGACGTCAGCCGAATACCGAGAGGTGTGCAGCACGCTCTGGTACTCGATGGCGATCTTCAGCTCGGGGTACGCGAGATCGACGCATCCGAGGAAACGTCCGTCATCGCTGTGGACGTCGACGTTCAGCTGCGGCTCGGGAAGACCAGCGAAGACCAGGTGACACCGCACGGCGCTCTCGCGCGGCGACCACGAATCGGTGCGGATCAGGGGGAGGGCTTCGCGGAGCCTGCGGATGCCGACGCGTCGGCCCGACCTCGCAGCGTGCTCGAGGCGCGCAACTGTGGAGATCGGAGGCATCCCGACGTTCGGCCGTCCGGCACCAGGGCTCCAGACCCGGCAGAAGTAGTCGCCGAGAGCGACCAGGTCGATGATCGAGAGCGTGCCGAGACTCGCCCACGTCGTCTCGGCATCGGCGACCAGGATGCCGTCGATGCGCGAGATCGTGGATGTGCTGGTCCGTGCTCGGTGGGCGAAGACCCCCGATGCCCGGATGAGGTGGCCGTCGCCGAATGTGCTGACGTCGAGCGGGATCGCGTCGTCCGCGACGACAAGGCCGTCCTCGTCACGGAGCAGAGGGAGAGGTGCACGCCAGAGCGCGGCGGCAGAGTGGTGGCTGATGAACTGCCCGGGCTGTAGAAGCGGTGCGTAAGCTCGCGCTGCGCGGCGTCGCGCCTCGGCCTGTGCGGCGTAGGGGGAGTCGTCGGCCGGAGACGGAGCCTGCTCCGGCCGTGTCCGTGCTCCCCGGAACGGACGACCGAGATCGGGACTCCGCAGCTGATGTGCGCTGACTCCGAGCGCCGTCGCGGCTCGCACGGAGAACACGTCGCCCAGTTCTGAGGGCAGAGGCTTCCGCGTCGGCATCCGCTCATGCTTGCACCACGCCTCGAGATCGGTCTCCGGTTATCCACACCCCGCCGCTCCCGTATGAGTTTCTGTCGCGAGATCGCCGTTTCGTCGACAAGAACTCATACGGGAGTGAGTCGGGAGCCGGGCCTCAGCTGCCGGCGGGGCGAAGACGCAGCTGCGCCATGCCGCCGTCGACCTCGATGAAGGTGCCGGTGGTCGACCCGGCATCCGGGGAGACGAGGTAGGCGACGGCGGCTGCGACCTCGTCGGGGGAGACGAGGCGGCCGTGCGGCTGCCGGGCCTCCAGCGCCGCGCGCTCGGCGGCGGGGTCGGATGCCGCGTCCAGAAGCCGTCCGACCCACGGGGTGTCCGCGGTGCCGGGGTTGACCGCGTTCACCCGGATGCCTTCGCGGAGGTGGTCGGCAGCCATCGCCCGTGTGAGCGCCGAGACCGCGCCCTTCGAGGCGCTGTAGAGGGCGCGCTGGGGGAGGCCGGTGGTCGAGGCGATGGATGCCGTGTTGCAGACGGATGCCGACGGCGACTCACGCAGCCACGGCAGGGCGGCGGCGGTCACCCGCGCGATGCCGGTGACGTTGATGGAGAGCACCCGCGCCCACTCCTCGTCGTCGTTCGCGGAGATGTCGCCCTGCGCGCCGATGCCGGCGTTGTTCACCACGATGTCGATGCGGCCGAAGCGCTCGGCTACCGCAGCGACGGCGGCGTCGACGGAGGCGCGGTCGGAGACGTCGGCGGTGAACGCCGCGAAGGCGGCATCCGCTCCCGAGGTGTCGCGGTCGAGCACCGCGATCTGCGCGCCGTCGGCGTGGAGGCGGCGCGCGATGGCAGCCCCGATCCCGGATGCTCCGCCGGTGACGATCGCCACCAGCCCGTCGAGTGCGCCGCTCATGCCTGTGCCTCCCATGCCACGAACTCCTGCCGCTGGTGGCCGAGTCCCTCGATCTCGATGTCCACGACGTCGCCCGCCTTCAGGTACGGGAACCTCCCGCCGAACGCGACGCCCTGCGGGGTGCCCGTGAGGATGAGATCCCCGGGCTCGAGCGTCACATACTGCGACAGGTGGTGCACGATCACGTGCACGTCGAAGATCATGTCGGACGTGTTCGAGTCCTGCCGGGGCTCGCCGTTGACCCAGCTGCGCAGGCGCAGGCTGTCGACGTCGACCTCGTCAGGGGTGACCAGCCAGGGGCCGGTGGGGTTGAAGCCGGCGGCGATCTTGCCCTTCGACCACTGCCCGCCGGAGACCTCCATCTGGAAGGCGCGCTCGGAGACGTCGTTCGCGACCACATACCCCGCGATGTGCGCCGACGCCTCCTCAGGCGAGTCCAGGTATGCGGCCCGAGCGCCGATGACGATGCCGAGCTCGACCTCCCAGTCGGTCTTCTCGCTGCCGCGCGGGATGGTGACGGCGTCGTTCGGGCCGACCACCGTGTTGGGGGTCTTCAGGAACATGATCGGGACCGTCGGCGGCTCGGCGCCGGACTCGCGGGCGTGCGCGGCGTAGTTCTGGCCGATGCAGATGACGGCGCTGGGCCGGGCGATCGGGGCGCCGATGCGCATCGCCGCGGCGTCCTCGAGCAGAGGAAGCTCGTCGGCCTCCCGCGCGGCCTGCACCCGTGCGCGGAAGTCTCCGGCGAGGAAGTCGCCGTTGACATCGGATGTCACGGAGCGGAGATCCAGAAAACGGTCGCCCTCCACGAGAACGGGGATCTCGGTCCCTGGATCGCCAAGCCGCGCGAACTTCATGTCTCTCCTCGAATTGTCCGTGGGGACACCGCTCGGCGTCCGTCTCGTTGACAGTATAGACATCGGATGTTTACACTCCAAGAGATCCGCACGACATAGCTGATCCGCACGACAGAGCGTGCATCGAGAGGAACCCCGTGAGCCGCATCGTCGCCCTCGACACCACCGACATCCGCTTCCCCACGTCCCTGAGCCTGGACGGGTCGGATGCGATGAACCCGGATCCCGACTACTCGGCGGCGTACGTCATCATCCGCACGGATGCCGGCGACGGCATCTCCGGCCACGCCTTCGTCTTCACGATCGGGCGCGGCAACGACGTGCAGGTGGCGGCGATCGACGCCCTCGCCGGGCACCTCGTCGGACGGGAGATCGAGCCGCTCCTGGATGACATGGGCGGCACGTTCCGCGAGATCATCGGCGACTCGCAGCTGCGCTGGCTCGGCCCCGAGAAGGGCGTCATGCACATGGCCATCGGCGCGGTGATCAACGCGCTGTGGGACATCAAGGCGAAGCGCGCGGGGCTCCCGCTGTGGCAGCTGCTCGCGCGGATGACCCCGGAGGAGCTCGTCGACCTCGTCGACTTCCGCTACCTCACCAACGCGCTCACCCGAGAGGACGCGCTGGCGATCCTCAGGGCGGCGGAGCCCGGCCGCGCGGAGCGCGAGCAGCAGCTCCTCGCCTCGGGCTACCCCGGCTACACCACGAGCCCCGGCTGGCTCGGGTACTCCGACGAGAAGCTCGAGCGCCTCGCCCGCGAGGCGATGGCCGACGGCTTCACCCAGATCAAGCTCAAGGTCGGCGCCGACGTGCAGGACGACATCCGCCGCTTCCGCAAGGCCCGCGAGGTGTGCGGACCCGACTTCCCCATCGCGATCGACGCGAACCAGCGCTGGGAGGTGTCGGAGGCGATCGAGTGGGTGAACGCGCTCGCCGAGTTCCGCCCCGCCTGGATCGAGGAGCCGACGAGCCCCGACGACATCCTCGGGCACGCCGAGATCGCCCGCGGGGTCGCGCCGATCCGCGTGGCCACCGGCGAGCACGCCCAGAACCGGATGATCTTCAAGCAGCTGCTGCAGGCCGACGCGATCGGCGTCATGCAGATCGACGCCGTGCGCGTGGCCGGCGTCAACGAGAACATCGCCAACCTCCTGCTCGCCGCGAAGTTCGGGGTGCCGGTCTGCCCGCACGCCGGCGGCGTCGGTCTCTGCGAGGCCGTGCAGCACCTCTCGATGTTCGACTTCGTCGCGGTCAGCGGCACCCGCGAGGGGCGCATGATCGAATACGTCGATCACCTGCACGAGCACTTCGTCACTCCCACCGACATCGTCGGCGGCTCCTACATGCCGCCGACCGCCCCCGGCGCGGGCATGGAGATGAAGGCCGGCAGCATCGACGCCTACACCTGGAAGGGCGAGCATGTCTTCGCATGATCTCCGCGTCCCCGCTCTCGGCTACGGCGCCGCGAACCTGGGCAACCTGTTCCGCGAGCTGAGCGACGAGGAGGCCTGGGCCGTACTCGAGGCCGCGTGGGATGCCGGCATCCGGCACTACGACACCGCCCCGCACTACGGGCTCGGACTGTCCGAGCGGCGGCTCGGCGCGTTCCTCGCGACCAAGCCGCGCGACGAGTACTTCCTCTCCACGAAGGCCGGCCGTCTGCTCCGCCCGAACCCCGCGCATCAGCCGGGCGGGCTCGACACGGCGAACGACTTCCATGTGCCCGACGACCTGCAGCGGGTGTGGGACTTCTCCGCCGACGGCATACGCGCGAGCCTCGACGAGTCGCGCGAGCGGCTCGGCATCGAGCGCCTCGACCTGCTCTACCTGCACGACCCGGAGCGCCACGACCTCGACCTCGCTCTCGCCGAGGCGCTGCCCGCGCTGGAGCAGCTGCGGGCCGACGGCGAGGTGGCGCGGATCGGCGTCGGATCGATGGTGTCGGATGCTCTCGCCACGGCCGTCCGCGCCGCCGACCTCGACCTCGTCATGGTCGCCGGCCGCTACACGCTGCTCGAGCAGCCCGCCGCGGCCGAGGTGCTCCCCGCCTGCCGGGAGAAGGGCACCGGCATCGTCGCGGCATCCGTGTTCAACTCCGGCCTGCTCGCGCAGAGCGAGCCGCGGCGCGACGGCCGCTACGAGTACGGCGCACTGCCGGAGGAGCTCTGGGCGCGCCTGGTGCGCATCGCCGCGGTGTGCGCCGAGCACGAGGTGCCCCTGCCCGCGGCCGCCGTGCAGTTCCCGCTGCAGGACCCGACGGTGCGGACGGTCGTCGTCGGCGGCTCGCGGCCCGCGCAGCTGCGGCAGAACGCCGAGTACGCCGCCCTGGAGATCCCCGCCGCGCTCTGGGAGCACCTCGCCGCCGAGGAACTCATTCCCGCCGACGTTCCCGTATGAGTTCGTGTCGCTTTTCGGCTTGAATCGCGACAACAACTCATACGGGAGCGGAGGGGGCCGCTGAAAGGAGACCTGATGCTCGAAGGCATCCACCCGCTGCTCACCGGGGAGCTGCTGCTGCACCTCGACCGGATGGGGCACTCCGACTCGGTCGTCGTCGCCGACGCGCACTTCCCGGCCTGGGCACTGGGCCCGCGCGTGGTCGACCTGCCCGGAACCACCACCCCCGAGGTCGTCGCGGCGATCCGCACGGTGCTGCCGCTCGACGACGCCCCGGGGATCGATCTGATGACATCGGCGGACGGCGAGGTGCTCGACGTGCAGCACGAACTCATGGCCGCCGCCGGCACCGAGCTCGAGACGACGCGGTTCGTGGAGCGTTTCGCCTACTACGACGTCGCGAAGGGCGCCTATCTCATGGTGCGCACCGGGGAGACGCGGAAGTACGGCAACGCCCTGCTGCGGAAGGGCGTCGTCGGGCATCCGTCAGTCTGAACGGCGTGGCGCGGGAACCCCTTGCCGGTGTCGGATGCCGGGTCCAGACTGGGCGTCGTCCGACCGACGAAAGGGACCATCATGGCGCACGGAGACATCACGCACATCGACATCCCGGTGAGCGATCTGAAACGGGGAGCGGAGTTCTACTCGAAGCTGTTCGGCTGGCAGATCGCCGAGATGCCCGGCTTCGAGGGCTATCCCATGTGGCAGGCCCCGAACGGCATCTCCGGCGGCGGGCTGGCCCCGCGCGGCGAGGGATTCGTCGAGCCGCGGTCGTACGTCGAGGTCGACTCGATCGACGAGACGATCGCGCTCGCGCAGGAGGCCGGCGCGAGCGTCGCGCAGCCCAAGCAGCCGATCACAGACACCAGCGCGTGGGCCGTCATCGTCGACCCCGACGGCAACCACATCGGGCTGTTCGAGGGCGTGGTCGGCCAGGGCTGACCGGCACCGGGCGCGGCCCGGTCAGGACGCGCCCAGGGCCCTGGCGAGGTGTGCGAGCCCGGCGCGGACGGCGTCTGCGGTGACCTCGTGCGCGCCGGGATACTCGGCGTGGCCGGCGGGCAGCACGGCCAGCTCCAGGTCGCGCGCGCCCGCGGCGACGGCGAACTGACCCGGCGGGGGCACGTACTGATCCCAGAGCGCGGCCTCCACCCTGATCGGGACGTCGGCGAAGCCGATCGCGCTGGACGCGTCGAACCACCGCAGCGTCTCGCGTGCTCCGGGGTGCGCGGCGACGTGCGCGCGCACGGTCTCGCCGCTGCCCAGGCAGGTGACCGCGAGCCGCTCGTCGTACTGTCCGAAGCTCGGCACGATGAGCGTCGCCCCGCGGAAGCGCTCGTCCCACGGCACCGCGAGAGCCCCGATGCCGCCGCCGAAGCTCTCCCCGACGTAGTAGAGCGGCACGTCCCCGGCCAGCGCGACGAGGGCGTCGGCGGCGAGCCACAGATCCCGGGCGCACAGGCCGAGCACGTACGTCTCCGGGTCGGCGATGCCGGCGAGCACGTGCTCCTCCTTCGGCTGCGGGGCGCCGATGCCCGCGTTGAGCGCGCCGAGCCCTCTCGCCACGGGGAAGATCGCGGCGGCGTCGGCCGGCACCCGTCGCAGGTCGACGGCGTCCCGCCCGCCGTAGCCGTGCCCGTGCACGACGCCGGCGCGAGCAGGGCCCTGGGCCGGCATCGCCAGCCAGGAGCGCAGACGCACGCCGTCGACGCCGGCGTGCTCGACGAGCGACACGCGTCGCCCGTGCCGTTCCTCGGAGGACAGCACCACCGGGGCTGCGTCGACCGACCTCGCCTGAGTGCGCCAGCCGCGCCAGCGCTCGGCGAAGCCGGGCGGGGGCGGGACGGGGGCGATCCTCCGCAGTGCGCCGAGGTCACGTCCGTACGTGCCGTCGAACGCGGCGTCGGGGAACCAGGAGTCGTAGGGGCGGGCGAAGGTCATGCGGTCGGGAGCATCCTGTGCGGGGGCTCGGGGTTCGGGCGGTGGTGCAGGATGCCGGGCGGACGCCGCATGGCAGACTGGAACCCCCACCGGAAGGAGAGCGCGTGCTGGTCACCGAGCGCCGAGAGCGCATCCTCGAGGTGGCGCGCGAGCGGGGCACGGCGTCGATCCCCGAGCTCGCGGCCGCGCTTCAGGTGAGCGTGATGACTGTCCGCCGCGACATCGAGCAGCTCGCGGAGGAGGGCATCGTCCAGCGCATCCGCGGGGGACTGCGCCTGCGCAGCGCGCAGCGCCCCGGCACCCTGCCTCCCGTGTCCGCCGAGCGCCGCGCGATCGCGGCGGAGGCGGCGACGGCCGTCGAGGCGGGGATGGCCGTCGGCATCTCGGGCGGAGCCGCCGGGCTCGCCCTCGCCAGGGAGCTCAGGGACGTGCCCGAGCTCACCGTCGTGACGAACTCGCTCGCCGTGGCCGACCTCTTCTCCCCGCCCGACAGGGCGGACGCGCCCTACACGCAGACGGTGGTGCTGACCGGCGGGGTCCGCACCCCGTCGGACGCGCTGGTGGGCCCGGTGGCGGTGCGCGCTCTGGAGCACCTGCACTGCGACCTCGTCTTCCTCGACGCGCACGGGCTCGACGTGCAGGCGGGCATCACGACCATGAACCTGCTCGAGGCCGAGACGAACCGGGCGTTCATGGCCGCGGCGCGAGAGGTCGCCGTGCTCGCCGACCACACCCGCTGGGGCGTCGTCGGACTGACGACGGTCGCGGACCTGGCGGACATCGACAGGCTCATCACCGACGACGGGCTGGATGCCGCCGCGCGGGAGCAGCTCGCCGCGCACGTCGGCCGGCTCGTCGTCGCCGCGCGCGAGAGCGACGCCGGCACGCCCGCGGAGCAGGCTCCGGCGGGCTGAGGGCCTCGGCGTCATCGCCTCGCCGTGCTCGCGCGGCGGACGAGGGCGGCCGGGATCGTCACATGACGCACCGGGAGATCGGCTCCCGGAGGAGACGTCAGCTGCCGCTCCAGCTCGGTGAAGGCGGCATCGACGAGCTGGTCGTGGTCCGGGGCCATCGTGCTGAGGGCCGGCACCGCGAACCGCGCCGCCCGGATGTCGTCGATCCCGATCACGGCGACGTCGTCCGGCACGCGGCGACCGGCGGCGTGCAGGGCGGCGAGGGCGCCGAGGGCCAGGGAGTCGTTGGAGCACACGATGCCGTCGAACGGAAGGCCGGCCGCGAGCATCGCCTGGGTCAGGCGCTCGCCCTCCTCCGCGGTGAAGGCCTCCACCTGCGCCGTGAGCTCCGGCACGACGGACAGGCCGGCCGCGGTCAGCGCCTCAACGTAGCCGACGTGGCGCCGGTCCGCGGCATCCGACGGGCGGGCGTCGCGTCGTCCGACGTACGCGATGCGGCGGCATCCCACCTCGATCAGGTGCTCGGCCGCCGTGCGGGCCGCGGCCCTGTTGTCGATCGTGATGTGCGTGAACGGACTGACCTGGATGTGCTCGCCGAGCAGCACCAGGGGTCCGGGCGCCGTGCGCCTGGTGAGGTCGGCCACGGTCAGGGAGCGGGGGATGTGGATGAGGCCGTCGACGGCCGGAAGGCCCACGCCGTTCGCGACATCCACCTCCCGCGCGTGCTCGCCCTCGGTCTGCACGATGAGGACCGCGAGCCCGCGCTCCTCGGCGCCCCGGACGAGCCGCGAGCCGAGCTCGGCGAAGTACGGCTCCTCGAGGTGCGGCACGGCGAGCGCGATCAGCCCGGTGCGGGTCGCCCGCGCGACGGGCACGGCGCGCCCGCTCGACGAGGTGGTCACCAGCGGCCTCCTGGGGGGACGACGATCGCCGGACGGCCGGCGGATGCCCCTCACGTTACCGCCCCCGGTCATGCCTGCACCCGGAACGCGATCACGCGCGCCTCTGCCGCGCCGTTCGTGCGCTCGATGACGACCCGCGCGGCGGTGAACGGGCCGAGGTCGCCGGGGAGGGGGTGCACGCGCAGGCGATGCCGGTTGTCGCGCTCCTCGGCCACCACCGTCCAGTCTGCGGCGCCGGCGGTGAGCACCTCGACCCGGTAGTCCCTGGCGAGCTGCGGGAGCACCTCGTCGGGGCTGCGGTGGTGGTGCAGGGTGTTCAGCTCGAGATCCACGTCGTCGTCGAACACCAGGCGGATCTCGGATGCCGTGACGGCGGCATCCCAGTCCAGCCGCAGCCACTGGGGGCCCTCCGCCGCCGGGTCCGACGCCCACATGTTCGGCCCTCCGTACGGACGGTTGTATCCGGACACCGCGCGTTCCGGGGCCAGCGCCTCGGACTCGGGGAAGGCGCGGAACACGAGGCTGCGGCCGCGGAGCGGCTTGGTCGGCCACTGCGCGAGCAGGCCGTCCTGATCCACCTGCACGTTGCGGTCGTCGTTGTCCACGCGGTGCACCAGCGTGAGCACCCCGGGCGGCAGCGGAGCGGCGAGATGCACCCGCACATGCGGGTTCGCGCGCAGCACGACGATCGCGTTCTGCGGCACGTCCGGGGCGAAGGGCGTCTCGACGCGCACCCGGCTGCGCTCACCGGCGGGCACGACGGCCACCGTACGGTGCTCGAGCCGGAACGGCACGACGTTCTGGCGGCGCCCGGTCGACCAGACCTCGACGGCGAGCTCCGTCTCCTCATCCGCGCCGAGCAGCAGCTCCACGCTCTCCAGCCGCGGGTGCACGGGCACGACGATGCCGAGGTCGTCGACGAGCGCGTGCGGCACGGCATCCGCGCTGTCCGCCGCGATGGTCCGCATCGTGCTCGACGCGCTCGGGGAGGCCGAGCGGGCGAGATCGGACGGATCCTCGTTCGCGACGCCGATCAGCGACGCGTCCGCGCGCAGCAGCGTCTGCCGCAGCTCCTCGCGGTGCCCCTCGTATAGCCCCCGCGGGGTCACGTCGTGCTCGAGGCAGAGGGCGGCGGCGGTGCCCGCCGCCTCGCCCATGGCGGCGCAGGTCGCCATGACCCGCGCCGCGCCGAAAGCGATGTGGGTGGCGGAGACGTTGCGCCCGGCCATGAGCAGGTTCTCGACGTTGGCGGAGTACAGCGAGCGGAACGGGATCTCGAAGACGCCGTCGGAGAACCGCTGCACGGCCCCGGCGCCGGTGGCGTACATCCCCTCGGCGGGATGCAGGTCGATCGACCAACCGCCGAACGCCACGCCGTCGTCGAACGACGTCTGCTCGATCACGTCCTGCTGACGGAGCGTGTGATCGCCGACGAAGCGCCGGTACTCGCGCTTGCCCGGCAGGTTGCCGATCCACTCGAGGGTCAGGTTGTCGGCGTCGAACTCCCCGGAGTTCTTGATGTGGTCCCAGATGCCGAGGATCACGGAGCGCAGCTCGTCGCGGATCCGCTCGTTGTCGTCCACGATGTCCAGCTGGCCGCCCCACTCGATCCACCAGTAGTGGGCGCCGCTGTCGCCGCTGCGGATGATGCGGGAGGACGGGATCGGGGTGGTCGTGATGTCCTTCGCGGTCTCCGGGGCCACGTACTTCACCGGATGGCCGAGGTCCTTCGTGTAGAACAGCAGGGTCGAGCCGAGGAACTCGCGGGTGGCGTGCTCCGGGGCCCACTCCTCGCCGAACTCGTCGCGCCCCTCCTTGCCGAGCCGATGCCGCGCCCCGACCAGCCGGCCGACGAGGCCGTCGCCCGTGCAGTCGAGGAACACGGGCCCGCGGAAGATCGTGCGGATCTCCGAGCCCATCGTCCAGCCGGTGACCGAGCGGACGCGGCGGGCGTCGTCGGGGCCCGTCGCCTCGGCCTCGAGCACCTCGGTGTTGAGGAAGAGCGTGAGGTTCGGCTCCCTGCGCACGGTGTCGAGCACCACGTCGTCCCAGTACACCGGGTTGCCCTCCGGGTTGCGGTACTGGTTCTCGCGGTACATCTCGCCGATGATGCCGGTCTCCCTCGCCCAGCGCTGGTTGCCGTGGGCGGTCGCCCCGCACACCCACACCCGCACCTCCGAGGAGGAATTCCCGCCCAGCACCGGCCTGTTGTTGATGAGCACGGTGCGCCGTCCGAGGCGCGCGGCCGCGACGGCGGCGCTCACTCCGGCGAGGCCGCCGCCGACGACGATGACGTCGGCTTCGACGGTCTGGGTGCGCATAGGGTGGGGTCCTTTCGTGGAGGTGGGGTGCGGGTGGCGCGGGGGTCAGGGCGCCGCGATCGCCTCGACCTCGTAGACGCGGGCCACGTCGGTGGTCGAGTCGGACGGATCGGTGATCACGAGGCGGACGGCGTCGGCGCTGAGGCCCTGGGCGTCGACGACGACGGTGTTCGACGTGTTGTCCGCGATCGCCGCGACGGGAGTCCAGCCGGCGGCGGTGCGCAGCTCCACGGTGAAGTCGCGGAGCACGGATGCCGCGGCGGGGCCGACCGAGTAGCCGCTGCGCACCCGGACGATGTCCAGCGGTGCGGCCTCGGCCCATTCGATCGTGAGCGCGGGCTGCCGGTCGTCCAGAGCCGAGATCCATCGGCTGGCGTCGGTGCAGCCTCCGTCGATCGCCTTCTCCGGACCGGTGTCGGCGCGCAGCTGCGAGGTGGCCGTGGCGGTGCCGGTGCGTGCGAGGTTCTCGCCGCCGGCGTCGCCGCGCAGCGCGGAGACGATCGCGGAGAGCGAGCCGCCGTCGCGCTTCTGCCCGTCCCTGGGCACCTCGGCGTACCGCAGCGTGCCGCCGCCGGGGGTCGCCGGTGCGCTGAGATAGAGCACGTCCGTCCCGTCCTCGCGCGTCGCCGCGCGGAGGCGCTGCTGGCCTGTCACGGGGTCTCCGACGGCCTCGACGGCCCAGTCCGGGCTGCCCTCGGCCGACTCCAGGAGCACGGCCTGACTGCGGGTGACCCCGCAGTCCTGCACGGAGACGACCGCGTAGACGCGGGTCTTCGATCCGTGCCTCGTCGTGTCGAGCGTGGCGATCGTCGCGACGCCGGCGCCGAGGCCCGCGGCGTCGATGAGCTTCTCGTCGGTCCAGGCGCTGCCGTTCCAGGTGGCCCAGTGCACGTCGAAGTCGTTCTCCGTCTCGTCGGCGTAGCGGTAGGCCACGCCGACGAGCGCGCCGTCCTCGATCGCCATCTTCGCGGTCTGCACGGCGGGGACCGCGTCGCCGATCGTCTCGCCCGGTGCGTACCCGCGCCACACCACGGACCCGGGGGAGTCGGGTCGGATCGGAGTGGGCAGGGCCGCGCCGGCGATGTCGCTGAACGCGTGGGCGGCCGGGTCGTATACGGCGTAGGAGCCCAGGTGGCGGTAGGGATCGGCGGGCCAGGGGCCCCACTCCCAGAGCACGTGCACGCGCCCGGCGGCGTCGACTTCGAGGTCGTCCGGGTAGAAGGAGTGGCTCACGGCGGAGGCGATGACGGTCTCGCGGCTCCACGTGTGCGTCGCGAGGTCGTAGTGGTAGAGCACGCCGTCGCGCCGCCCCTGCGGGTCGGCTCCGATGCGCACCATCAGCCAGGCGTCGCCGTCGGCCCCCGGCGCGGTCACCGGGTAGGACACCGCGGAGCCGGCATCCGGCATCTCCGCGCTGACGTCGACGAGGCTCGTCACGTCTCCGGGGGTGGTCGACCGGAAGTAGTTCCAGTCCTCGTGATGCATGGAGACGAACGCGTGGATGCTCCCCTCCCCGTCGACGACGATCGACGGCTGGTTGTGGCCGTTGTCGTCGAGGAAGTCGGCGCACGCGCCCGCGGCATCCCGCAGGCATCCGGACGTCCAGGTGCCGTCGGCCGCCCGGGCGCCGAGGTGCACCTCGTGACGGTTCGCCGCGGAGCCGGGCACGTTGTACGCGAAGTACGTCGTGCCGCCGACGACGGCGACGGGGTTCCACCAGCCGGACTGGTTCGAGCTGTCGACGGTGACGGGGACGGTCTCGACCGTCGACGGGTGCACCCCGGCGTGCGCGGGTGCGGCGAGGGAGCAGACGGCCGCGGCGGCCAGAGCGGCGGCGGCGATGCGGAGGCGCGACATCGGAGGCGACCTCAGCCCAGCAGCTTCTGCGCGGCCGCGCCGGCCTCGGTCATGGCGTCCTTCGGGCTCTGCTGACCCACGAGCACCGCCTGCACCTTGTCGGCGATGGTCGTCTCGATCTGCGCGTACTGCGGGTACTGCCAGAACGGGTTGGTCGTCGCCGTCGCGGTGATCTTCTCCGCGAACCGCGCTCCGAACGCGTCCGCCTTCACGACGTCGGCGGTCTGGGCCTCCTCCGTCGCCGGCGGGAGTCCGCGCAGTTCGTAGTCGGCCAGGACGGCATCCAGGTCGCTGGTGGCCCACTGGCCGAAGTCGGCCGCGGTGCGGGTGCTGTCGCCCTCGCCGCCGACGACGACGATGGCGCCGCCCCAGACGAGCGCCCGCGGGGTGTCGCCCTTCTTCAGCACGGGGCGGGACTCCGCGACGAGCTTCGACGCGAGGTCGGGGTCGGGGGAGTCCTTCGTGACGGCGCCGCGGCCGACCGGGGCGTCGTCGTAGATCGCCGCGCGGCCCTGGGCGAACAGCGAGCGGGCGTCGAAGCGGTCGACGTCCGCCGCGATCAGGCCCTGGTCGTACAGCGACTTGTACCAGCTGACGGCCTCGATGCTCGCGTCGTCGCCGATGGTGACCTCGCCGTCCTTGACGAGGTCGCTGCCGAAGGTCTGCATCCAGATGAGGATGTCCTTGAGCTGGGCGGCCTTCGTCGAAGCGGCGTAGGGGATGAGCCCGCCGCCGAGGCCCTTGAGCTTCTTCAGCGTCCCCTCGAAGTCGTCGACCGTGGTCGGGAACTCGGAGACGCCGGACTTCTCCATGATCTCGGAGTTGGTGACGAGGCCGATGGCGCCGATCGTCCACGGGAAGCCGTACTGGATGCCGTCGTACTGCGCGGCCTCGAGAGCGGATGCCGTGTACCCGCGGTCCTTCGTCAGAGCCGACACGTCCTCGAGCTTGCCGAGCGCGGCCAGCGACGCGAGCCAGGCGACGTCCACGTGCGCGGCGCCGGAGAACTGCCCGCCGCGCACCTGCAGCATCAGCTGCTTGAAGTACTCGTTGTACGGGAACGAGACCTCGGTGATGCCGACGTCGCTCTTCTTCTTGTAGCCGTCGAGGATCGCGCGGATGGCCGGTGCCGCGGCCTCCTCGGTGAGCGACCAGCTCGCGAACGAGAAGTCGGTCGCGGTGAAGTCGCCGGCGCCGAGGCCGGAGCCGGGGGATGCGGAGGGGGCGCCGGAGCCGCCGGACGGCATGCAGCCGGCGAGCAGGAGGCCGGCCGCGCCGAGCCCGGCGAACTGCAGCAGCTGGCGGCGGGAGACGGACAGGTTCTCAGACATGGTTGCTCTCTTCTTCGAGGGACTTCGGGGGATGTCGGGTACTGCGGAGGTGGTGCGGGATCAGCCCTTGACCGCGCCGGCGGTGAGTCCGCCGACGAGGAAGCGCTGCAGGGCGATGAAGGCGATGGCGACGGGCAGCGACACGACCAGCGAGGCGGCCATCAGCTCGGGCCACGCGGTCGACGCCTCGCCGATGAAGGTGTTCACGAGCCCCGGCGGGAGCGTCTGCTTGTCGGGGCCGGCGAGGGTCAGCGCGAAGATGAAGTCGTTCCAGCCGCGCACGAACGCGAACAGACCGGCGGCGACGAGGCCGGGGGCGGCCAGGGGCATGACGATGGAGTGGATGATGCGCATGCGGGAGGCACCGTCGACCCGGGCGGCTTCGATCAGCTCGTCGGGGATCGTGTCGAAGAAGCCCTTCAGCATCCAGACGCAGAGCGGCAGCGTGAACGTGGTGAACGACAGCACGAGGGCCGCATACGTGTTCAGCAGCCCGTAGGCGGAGAACACGGCGTACAGGGTGATGAGCAGCAGCGCCTGGGGGAACATCTGCGACGCCAGCACGAAGTACATCAGGCTCCGCCGGCCGCGGTAGCGGAACTTCGAGAAGGCGTAGCCCATGTACGCCGACACGAGAACTGAGAGGACGGCGGTGATCACGGAGACGACGATGCTGTTGCGCAGGTACCCGAACAGCGCGGGGTTGTTCGCGAGCGCGGCGTACGCATCGAGCGTGATCGCCGTCGGGAAGAGCTTCGGCGGGTACGAGAAGACCTCAGTGCGCGGGGTGAGCGACGTCGCCAGCAGCCAGTACACCGGAAGGAGGGCGAATCCGCCGAAGACGACCACCGCCAGCCAGGCGCTGATGGTCACGGCGCGGCGGTCGGCGCGCACGCGCGGACGACGAAGGGCGGGGGCGGGCGTCGACACGGCCGCAGGCTTCTCGGTGAGGACAGCGGTCATCGCTTCTCTCCCTTCTCGGACAGGCGGACGTACACGACGACGAGCCCCATGAGCAGGACCATCCAGAGCAGGCCGAGCGCGCCCGCGCGCCCGAGGTCGAAGCCGCTGAAGGCCGTCTCGTACACGGCGGTCGCGAAGGTCTGCGTGGAGCCGGCGGGCCCGCCGCCGGTGAGGACGTAGATGATGTCGAAGTGCTGGAAGTTCCAGATGAACTCGAGCAGCAGGACGAGCCCGATGATGCCGCGCATCTGCGGCACCGTGATCGAGAGGAAGCGCCGCACCGTGCCGGCGCCGTCGATCTCGGCGGCCTCGTGCAGCTCGACGGGCACCGTCTGCAGCCCGGCGAGCAGCATGACCATCATCCAGGGGAACGACTGCCAGGTCTTCGCGACGATGACCGCGACCATGGCGGTGGTCGGGTTCGCCAGCCAGGCCTGCGGCCCGTCGATGAGCCCGATGCCCTCGAACACGGCGTTGAGCACGCCGTAGTTGGCGTTGAAGATCCACATCCACAGGAACGACACAACGACGCCCGGGATCAGCCACGGGATGAGCATCAGCCCGCGCAGCACCTTCGCTCCGCGGATGCGGGTGTTCAGGGCGAGTGCCAGGGCGAACCCGACCACGAAGGGCGCGACGGTGGTCCCGATCGTGAAGACCAGCGTCTGCGACAGCAGGCGGAGGAAGTCGCCGGTGAGCACGTCGACGATGTTCTGGAGCCCGACGAACTCGCGGCCGGGCTCGACGAGGCTCTGCCGGAAGAAGGCCGTGATGAGCGCGGTGACCAGCGGGTACACCACGACGGCGGCGAGGAGGGCCAGGCCGGGCGCGGTGAGCAGGAGAGCGAACATGCCGTCGGAGAGCCGGCGGGGCCGTCGACCTGTTCCTATCTGTGAGGAAATGGTCTGTTCTGTCATCGAGGTCGTCCTTGGCCTTGGGGGATGAGGGGCACGATCACTGTGCGGAGCGGGTGATCTCAGTATTTCCAGAGAAGTTCGCACACGTCAACACGTGAGCGCAATCGGTAGAAGATGTGATCTTTTGAAAGATGATGGTCTCAATCTATCTGGAATCGATCCTTGATACTCGATTATCGATTGACTATCCTCCTGAGAGTCGCGTGTGCGACGCGCCGGACGGACCCCCGCCGTCCGGCTCCTCGAGAGTACGGAGACGCAATGAAGCGTGTGCTGGCATCCCTCGCCCTCGCGGCGGTGCTCGGATCAGCTCTGATAGCGACCGCCCCGACCGCGGCCGCCGCGGATGAGGCGGCCCTCTACATCGCGCCGGGGGGTGACGACACGGCAACCGGCGCGATCGACGCCCCGCTGGCCACCCTCGAGGGCGCGCGCGACCGCATCCGCCAGCTGAAGCAGGACGCGGGACTGCCCGCCGGCGGGCTCACCGTCTACCTCCGCGAAGGGGAGTACCTGCGCGACGCCTCCTTCGAGATCGGCGAAGCCGACTCCGGCACCGCGGAGGCTCCCCTCACCTATCGCTCGTACCCGGGTGAGACGGCGACCCTCACCGGCGGACGCGACCTCCCCCGCGACGGCTTCGCCCCCGTCGCGGACGCCGCCGTGAAGGAGCGCATCGTCGAGGCGTCCGCGCGCGACCGCGTGCTGGAGATCGACCTCGCCGGACTCGGCATCACCGACTACGGCCAGCTCAGCCGGCACGGCTACTGGAAGGCCAACGACGTCAGCACCACCCCGCCGATGGAGCTCTTCATCGACGGGCAGGGGATGACCCTCGCACGGTGGCCCAACGCGGACGCGGCGAACCCGACCGTGCAGTTGGGCGACATCATCGACCCCGGACCCACCCGCAAGGACGCGGACCTGCAGGACCGCGGCGGCACCTTCACCTACGGATACGACCGCCCGCGGTTCTGGACGAACGCGGAGGACGTCTGGCTCGACGGGATCTTCGGCTACAGCTGGGAGTGGTCGTACAACAAGATCGAGAGCATCGACACCGAGGCGAAGACCATCACGCTGCGCTACGGCGAGATGTCAGGGATCATGAAGAGCTGGTTCCCCGACTTCCACTTCGCGCAGAACCTGCTCGAGGAGCTCGACGCACCCGGCGAGTACTACATCGACCGCACGTCCGGGAAGCTGTACCTCATCCCGAACGCCGCGTTCACCGCGGGCCGCGGCGACGTCACCGTGACCACGCTCGACGAACCGATGCTCCGGGCCGACGGCGCCTCGTACGTGAACTTCGACGACCTCGTCATGGAGTACGGCCGCGCCACCGCCGCCGTCATCCTCGGCGGCTCGCACGTCACCGTCTCGCGCAGCGACATCCGCAACTTCACCGACGGCGGCGTGCTCATCAACTCGCCCGGCCGGTACACCTACGACGGCATCCCGGTGAACCGCGGCGGCCGCGACCACGCCGTGCTGGACAGCCGGCTGACCCACATCGGCGGCGTCGGCGTCGTGCTCCAGGGTGGCGACAAGGTCACGCTGGCGCCGGGGCGCAACCGGGTGGAGAACTCCGAGATCGCCGACTTCGCGTACTACCACAAGGCCTACAACCCCGGCGTGATGTTCGACGGCGTCGGCAACGTCGCGCGCGACAACGAGATCCACGACGCCCCGCACCCGGGCATCATCGTGCACGGCAACGACCACCTCTTCGAGCGCAACGAGGTGTACGACGTGTGCAAGCTCTTCCACGACCTCGGCGCGATCTACATGAACTCCGGCAAGACGCCGCAGCAGCGCGGCCACGTGTTCCGGGAGAACTACTTCCACGACATCGGGGTCGGCATGGCCGGCGTCGAGGGCATCTACGCCGACAACTTCACGTGGGACCTGCAGATCGAGAAGAACATCTTCGTCAACATGGGCAACAGCGCGATCAAGAGCGGCTCGGCCGACTACATCGAGGCGCGGAACAACATCTTCGTCGACGCCTTCGTGCCCTACGACAACTACGAGCAGTGGATGGGCGACCAGGAGGGCAATGTGGTCGATCGCGACTACATGCCCGCCTGGCGTCAGGTCTTCGCCGACAACAACGACTTCGTCGGAACGCCCTACCTCGAGAAGTACCCGGAGCTCACGCACTTCTTCGAGGACAACCACTACTACCCCGACCACAGCACCTTCGCGCAGAACGTGGTGTGGAACCCGAACCGCAAGCCGATCGCCGGTCTCAACGACCAGGGTGCCAAGGACGGCAAGAACCTCCTCAACTACGAGGCGAACTGGGTGGCCACCGCCGACCCGGGGTTCGTCGACGCGGCCGCGGGCGACTACCGGCTGAAGGAGGACGCGGCGGTGTTCTCGCAGATCCCCGGCTTCGAGGCGATCGACTTCGCGGAGATCGGCGTCGCCGGACACATCGGCCAGACCCAGCAGCCGCAGACCGTCGCGCTGGAGGCCATCGCCTTCGACGGCCCGCGGGTGACCCTGGATGCCGGCGACGAGGTGCGGGTGCGCGCCGTGCCGCTCCCGTGGAACGCGGACGACGCGGCGGTGACGTACGCGTCGGCCGACCCGGCCGTCGCCACCGTCTCGGACAAGGGGATCGTGCTCGGTGCCGGGCCCGGCGCCACGACCATCACGGCCACGGCCGTGGCGGATGCCGCCAAGACGGCGACCATAGAGGTCGTCGTCGAGGAGGGCGACGGGGTGCTGCACTTCACCGACTTCGAGTCCGGTGCGAACGGCTGGCCGACCGACCCCAACCGGAGCATCCAGGTCGACGCCTCGGGTGACAGGGTGTACCGCATCGTCAAGGGCGCGAACGCCGTGCTCCCGCGCGACTTCACGGAGTTCGTGCTGGACTTCGACGTGACCACCCCGGCGACGACGCCGGCGGGCTCCGGCCTCGTGATCTACGACCGCAACGGCAAGGGCGGCGGGTTCATCCGCTACCGCAACGCCGCGGCCGGACCGACCTGGACGATCTTCGACGACACCTGGAAGGTCGTCGCCGAGCAGGTGCTGCCCGCCGAGAAGGCGCTGCCGGCCGGAGCGACCTCGCACGTGCGGGTCGCCGTGCAGGACGGCCGGATCCGGATCGTCGTGAACGGCGAGATCGCGCTCGAGGGCGCCGATCCCGGCCCCGGCAAGGCCGGACGCGTCGGCTTCTACGTCGAGGGCTACGCCTCCCTCGACTTCGACGACATCGGCTTCTCGCTCTCCGGGGTGCCGGTCACCGGGGTGACCCTCGATGCGGAGGAGGTCGGGCTGAACGTCGGCGAGCGCCGCAGCGTCACGGCATCCGTGGCGCCGGAGGACGCGAGCGACGCCCGCGTGGCGTGGACCACCGGCGACGCCGGCGTCGCGACGGTCGTCGACGGCCGCATCGCGGGCGTCGCCGCCGGGACCACCACGATCACCGCGACCTCGGTGGCGGACCCGTCGCTCAGCGACACGGTGACGGTCACCGTGACGGATGCCGCCTATCCGGTGACCCGCCTCGACGCGCAGCTGCGGGATGCCGCGAACTGGACCACCTCGGGCGTCATCGCGGTGGACGAGAGCGGAGTGACGATCTCCGGTCAGGGCGTGCACGGCTACGAGGCCGAGCGCTTCGGCAGCACCCTGCTGCAGGTCGACGCGGACTTCGGCGCCTTCGACGGAGGCTGGTACGGCTTCCAGGTGCGCTCCGACCAGACCGGCCTCCCCGCCTGGCAGAACTCGAACACGGGCTACCTCGTCGTGTTCAAGGAGGACGTGATCGAGTTCCAGAGCTGGTCGCCGGGGCAGACCATGCTCGACGTCATCCCGAACACCGTCATCGACCCGGGGACGACGCATCGGATCGAGTTCGGCGCGATCGCCGAGCCCGGCGGCACGCGCGTGGTGCTGCGGGTCGACGACGCCACCGTCTGGAACGTGCTCGACGCGAGGCAGAACCTCCGCATCGGCGCCGACGGCTTCTTCAACATCTACCACTACGGCAAGACGAACACGTTCACGGTGCGCCCGACGCCGCCTCCGGCGACCGTCACCGGGATCGCGTGGGCGGCGGACGCCGCGCCGAAGACCGGATACGCCGTCGGCGAGGAGCTCTCGGTGGACGGCATGCTGCTCGATCTGACGTGGAGCGACGGCACCGTGACGCAGAAGGCCGTGACCGCCGATATGGTGAGCGGGTTCGACAGCCGCAAGGTCGATCCGCGCCAGACGATCACCGTCGCCACCGACGGGTTCACGGTCGAGCTCGAGATCTCGGTGCGGAAGAAAGCGAAGGAGCAGTGATGACCCCCGCCACACGCATCGTCTTCATCGGAGACTCGATCACCGACGCCGGCCGGGATCGGGAGGATCCCGCGTCCCTCGGCGACGGCTACGTGTCGCTGCTCGCACCCGAGCTCACCGCGGGCGGGGCGACGGTGCGCAACCTCGGCATCGCGGGGAACAGGGCCGTCGACCTCGCAGCCCGGTGGGACGACGAGCTGATGCCGACGGAGCCGGACCTGCTGACGGTGTACGTCGGCGTCAACGACATGTGGCGGCGGTTCGATCGGGACGACCCGACCTCGGCGGAGGACTTCGAGGCGCGGCTGCGCCCGCTGCTGGAGCGAGTGGTGGCCGTCCACCGCCCGCGCCTGGTCCTCATGGAGCCGTTCTTCCTCCCGGTGGTGCCGGAGCAGACGGCGTGGCTGGAGGATCTCGACGGCAAGCGCGCCGTGGTCCGAGCGCTCGCCGCCGAGTTCGGGGCCGAGCTGGTGCCGCTGCACGAGGTGTTCACGGCGGCGGCGGCCGAGCATCCGGTGGCCGCGCTGGCGCCGGACGGCGTGCATCCGACCCCGCTCGGATCCCGCCTGATCGCCGACGCCTGGCGGGCGGCCGCGTTCATTAGCGATAGTCGATAACGAAAGTACACTGGGAACATGACGGATGCTCTGGCCACTGCCGGACTGCAGCGCGGGCTGCTGTCCGATCAGATCTACGCGATGATCAAGGCGATGATCAAGGACTCCACGCTCGCCCCGGGCGAGCAGCTGGTGGAGTCGCAGCTGGCGCGCCAGCTGCAGGTCAGCCAGGCTCCCGTGCGCGACGCGCTCAAGCGCCTCGCCCACGAGGGCCTCGTCTCGCACGTGCGGCATCAGGGCAACTTCGTCGCCAGCTATTCCGCCGAGGAGGCCGAGCAGGCCAAGGTCGCGCGGGTCGAGCTCGAGGGCCTCGCCGGGCGACTGGCCTGCGGGGCCCTCGGCGCCGAGACGCGCGCACTGCTCACCGGGCTCATCGAGCAGATGCACGACGCCGCGGAGAGCACGGATCTCGCGCGCTTCCGCGAGCTCGACTTCGCCTTCCACCGCGCCGTGATCGAGGCCAGCGGGAACGCCTATCTGCCGCGGATGTGGGACCTCCTGGAGCCGAGCCTGCGCGTCATGCACGTCCTCGGGGACCCCCGCTTCACCGGCGACTGGCACGAGGTCGCGGAATGGCACCGGGGGCTGCTCGACGTCCTCGACGCCGGCGACCCCGAGGCGGCATCCGCGCTGTTCCGCAGCCACGCCGCCGGCACGCTGCTCGACGGCTAGAGCGCGTACAGCCGGGTCGCCGTGCCGGCCCAGAAGGCGGCGGAGGCGGCCGGGTCCAGTGCGGGCATCGCGTCGATCGTCGCCGCGATCACGTCGTCGTAGCCGCACCGGCGCACCGACATCGGCCAGTCGCTGCCGAACATCAGGCGGTCGGCGCCGAACGCCTCGAACGCCGCCGTGACGACCTCCCGGGATCCGGCCCCGGCGCGTGCGGGGAGATCGAGGCCGGAGACCTTCGCGGACACCCCCGGCGCGGACGCGGCGACCGCCAGGGCCGAGAACCACGCGGCATCCGCCCGGCCGGCACCCAGGCCGAGATGGCAGATCACGATGCGTGCGGCCGGATGCCGGCGCGAGAGGGCCGCGACCGCGGGGAGCTGCTCGGGGCGCACGAGCATCTCGAGCACCCCGCCCGTGCCACCGAGGAAGGCGGCCAGGGCGTCGAGCCCGGCCACGTCGGCGAGATCGGCGGCGCACTGCGGCACCGCCGCCCGGAACCCGGCGACCGCGGGGGAGAGGGCGGCGGAGGTGCGTCCGCTCGGGGCTGCGGGCGCCGGCGCGTACTGCAGCACGGCGCGGCGGATCAGGGGATCGCCGCCGGCGAGTGCGGCGAGCCAGCGGGCCTCGGCGAGCGAGTCGGCGGCCTGCACCGCGATCGCCGCCTCGACGCCGGCCGCGGCGGCCGCCGCGCGGAGGTCGCCGGCGGCGGCGGCGCGGGGAAGGCCGAGATCGTCGCGGAACCAGGGGAGGGGGAACGCGCGCACGTCCCAGACGTGGACGTGCGCGTCGACGATGCGCGGGTCAGGCCGCAGCGGCATCCAGCTCCGCCCACAGCGGCTCCGGCACCGCGGCGTCGAGGCCGTCGACGAAGGCGTCGACCTCCTCGGGCGTGCGCGCGCCGACGACCACGGCATCCGCTCCTGCGCGCAGCGGGAACTGCACGGCCGCATCGGCCAGGCGCACCCCGTGGGCGCGGCAGAGGTCGCGCAGGCGCAGGGCGCGGGCGCGGACCTCGGCCGGGGCCGGCTTGTACTCGTAGTACGGGGAGGCCACCGGGTCGACGAGGATGCCGGAGTTGAACACCCCTGCGGCGATGACGCCGATCCCGCGTGACGCCGCGATCGGCAGGAGCCGCTCCTGCGCCGTGCGGTCGAGAAGGGTGAGCCGGCCCGCCTCCATCAGCACGTCGAGGGGCGCCTCCGCGGCGTAGCGCTCCAGCGGGTCGAGCCGGCCGAGCCCGACGCTGATCGCCCGCACGACGCCCTGCTCCCGCAGCTCCGCCAGCGCGGGGAGGGCGCCGGCGACGGCGGCGTCCACGTCGAGCGGATCATGCAGGTGCAGCACGTCGATGCGGTCGACGCCGAGCCGCGCGAGACTGCCCTCGAGGCTCCGCCACACGCCGTCGCGGCTGAGATCGGCGACGGAGTCGTGACCGCTCGCCGCACCCGTCACCGGCCGTCCCTCGGCATCGACGAGCAGCCGGCCGACCTTCGTCGCGATGACGACGTCGTCGCGCGGCACGCCCGGGAGGGCGAGGCCCAGCTTGCGCTCGCTCTCACCGGAGCCGTAGAGCGGCGCCGTGTCGAAGAGGCGCACGCCGCGGGAGAGCGCGCGCTCCACGGTCGCCACGGCGTCGGCATCCGTCACCGGCGTGAAGAGGTTGCCGATCGGCGCGCAGCCGAGGCCGACCCCCTCCCGGACCGCGACGCCGGGGCTCAGCGGACGGAGCTCTGCGCGGTGCGCCATGTCTCGTACTCCTCGCGGCTGTCGGGCGTGAGCGGGTAGTAGTCGCTCAGCCGGGCGCCGCCGTCGAGACGGAGGCGGCTGAAGACCTCCCACTCCTCATGATCGCGCGCGGACTCCACGACGCGCGGCGCCATCGCCTTCGGCACGACGACGGGGCCGTCGTCGTCGGCGACGACGAGGTCGCCCGGCATGCACAGCGCGCCGCCCACGGCGACGGGCACGTCGTAGGCCCAGGGGACGAGCTCGGACTGTGAGGCGTAGTGCGGGGTCGTGCCGGTGGACCACACCGGGATCCCGAGCTCGCGGATGCGCCCCGCGTCGCGGATGCGCCCGTCGACGACGATGCCGGCACCGCCCTTGCGGGCGAAGTAGCGGGCGAGGATGTCGCCGATGCAGCCGGAGAACCGGCTGCCGTACGACTGGATCACGAGCACGTCCCCCGGCTGCACGGCCTCGAGCACGTGCCACAGCGCGGTGTGCCGCTCGGCGTACTCCTGCCCCGCGCCCGACGCCATGTCCTCCCGCTGCGGCATGAACTGCAGGGTCAGCGCGGACCCCACGACGCGCTGACCGGTCGTGAGCGGCTCGGGCCCGTCGATGTAGCTGCGACGGATGCCGAGCTCGTGCAGCTTGGCGCAGGCGGTGGCCGACGAGATCGCCGAGAAGGAGTCGAGCACCTCGGCCGGCGCGCGGTCGTAGGCGGCTCCGCGCACCGGAAGGGCGAAGTCGGGGCGGATCAGTTCGGTGCTCATGCGGCTCCTCCGATGGCGAGATGGCGCGGCGAGCCGGTCGCGCGCGCGATGGTCAGGTCGAGGTCGGCGCCGTGCGCCGGAGGGAGTGCGACCACGAGGTCGTCGTCGCACTCCCACGTGCGGGTGCGGGTCGCTCCGACCGGGGCGGCGTAGCTGCCGGAGGCGCCGGGGTACCCGCCGGGCTCCTCGAACGAGGCGGTGACGGCGACGATGCGGTCGAGGCCGAAGCGCCCGCCGCGGAGCCGGACGGTGCGCGCGTGCACGGTCGAGGTGTTGACGAGCCGCACGCCGGCGCCGTCCGCGTCGAGGCGGTGCACCACGGCCGCGACGTCCTCGGGGAGACCGGGGCGGCCGCGGTCGACGTCCTCGTAGCGCAGGGCGGTGAATCCCAGCCCGCCGTTGTACAGCACCTGCGGCGCGCCGGCGACGAGCTGGGTGAGGACCTCGGTGACGACGGGGTTCACGCGCTGCCAGAAGTGCAGGTGCGCGGCATCCGGGTCCTGGTCGTCGCCCAGCATCATCGCCGTGCGCCGCGCCACCTGGCCCAGGGCCATCTCCAGGGCCCGCTCCGGGTAGTCCGGCAGGCGGCCGTCGAGGAAGCGGATCCAGCCGGCCTCGTGCCCGGCCTCCTCCTTGTCGCGGAAGGGGGCCACGGGGTCGGCGGAGGCCGGCAGCGCGTCGATCGCGCGCTGCAGCAGGGCGCGATCGGCGTCGGAGCGCGACCACCACCACAGCCAGGTCGGCAGGTCGAGCTGCAGGGGGCCGTGGTCGAACCACCCGTCGACGCCGTAGCGGTAGGGAACGAGCAGTCCGGGTTCGGACGCCGCCGCGCCCAGCCGGGCCAGCCAGCCGCCGCGGAGGCTGTAGGTGCTCTCGGCGGCGCTGCCCGGCCGCGCCTGCGCGAGGACGGTGCCGAGCATCGTGCGGACGAGATCGAGCGCGCGGTCGTCCCCGGTCACGAGCGCGTGGTTGAGCGCGCCGATCAGGGCGCTCATGCCGACCGAGTGCAGGCCGTGCGGCCAGGTCCAGCCGTAGTGGCCGCCCCACCAGCGGCCCTCCTGGAGGGAGCCGGCGACGCCGTCGGGGCCGACGCTGTCGGGCAGCATCCCGCCCTCGGCGCGGGCGATCCATCCCTCCACGTACCGGCGCACCCAGGCGGCGGACTCCTCGTCGCCGTCGTACAGCCAGCGGTTCGCCGCGAGCGAGGTGGCGGCCAGGTTCACGGCGACGTCGCCCGCGGCGCGCCGGTTCATCTCGGCAGCCATCCGCCGGGCGTTCTCGGGATCTGCGAGGTCGTCCCAGGTGCGGATGCCGTCCAGACCCTGGATCGGCAGTCCGTACGGGCGCATCTCCGCGCGGTCGGCGGAGTACGGGACCACGACGTCGTCGAGCCCGTCGCGCGCCCCGAGGGCGCCGTTGTGCGGGGCACGGATGATGTTGCGAACCGGATCGTAGTTGCCGTGCGCGGGGTCGGTGAACAGGGCGGCGAACCTCGCGGCGCGCGCCGCGAAGGCGTCGTCGGCCGGATCGGCGGCGCACAGGCCGGCGAGGAGCAGCAGGGACTCGCCCTGGTGGAACCAGTCGTAGCCGTTGTCGTACTCGTCGGTGAGCATGCCCGCTTCCGTGAGCTGCGCGGTCACCCCCTCCCAGTGCCGCTTCGCGTCCGCGAGCGCCTCGTCGGCGCCGCCGAGGAGATAGAACGCCGGCCAGTTGAAGAAGGGCTCGTACAGGTCGTCGACGCCGTCGCGGTCGACGAACTCGGCGACGCCGCGCAGGCGTCCGTCCGGGAGGGTGTAGCGGTCGCGGAACACCTTCCTCGCCTCCTCGATCTCGGCGAAGAGGCGTCGCTGCAGCACCGCCCACGCCGGGACGGCGCGCAGCGGGCTGGTGAAGGAGTCGGTCATCGTCAGCCCTTCGTGGCGCCGGCGACGAGGCCGCCGATGATGTGGCGCTGCATCACGATGAAGAACACCATGGCGGGCAGCACGGCGAGCAGCAGGGTGGGGAACACCTGCGTGTAGTCGGTGGAGAACTGGCCGACGGCCGCGTACACGCCCGTCGTCACCGTGTAGATCCCCGAACTCGGCCCGAGGATGATCTGCGGGCTGACGAAGTCGTTCCAGACGCCGATCGAGTTCAGCACGACGATCGTCGCGACGACCGGCCTCATGATCGGGAAGATGCACGACCAGAACGCGCGGACGGGGCCGGCGCCGTCGAGGGCGGCCGCCTCGTCGATGTCGCGGGGGACGCTGCGCAGGTAGGCGGTGAACAGGAAGATCGTCACGGGGAGCGTCGCCGCCGTCTCGAACAGGATGAACCCGGGGATCGTGTTGATCAGCCCGAGGACGCGGAGCACGAACACCACGGGGATGAGCGTGACCTGCCCGGGGATGAACAGTCCCGACACGAACAGCAGCAGCAGGCCCAGGTGCCACTTCGAGCGCCCGCGGGCGATCACGTAGGCCACCGGGGCCGCGAGCGCGATGCAGCAGACGTTCACCAGGAGCACGAAGAGCAGGGTGATGCCGTAGGCGGCGATCACGTTGAACCGGCTGCTCGTGATCGCGGCCCAGAGGTAGTCGAACGTGAAGCTCTGCGGGGTGATGAGCAGCGGGTTCTCGATGATGTCGGCCTGCGGCTTGAACGCGTTGATCAGCATCGTGTACATCGGGATCAGCATCGTGATCGCGAGGACGGCGAGCACGATCCAGCGGACGGCGCTGACCACGAGGGCGGGGCGGTTGCGGGTCTGCTTCATCAGTCGGTCGCCTTCTGCTCGGAACGGCGGCGCACCAGCGTGACGGCGAGGCCGATGATCGCGGTGACGACGAGGAGCACCATCGACTGCGCGGCGCCGAAGCCCAGCGCGGAGTTCGCGAAGGAGTCCTTGAGGATCTGGTAGACGATGGTCTGCGTGGAGCCGGCCGGCCCGCCGTCGGTGAGCGACAGCACGACGTCGTAGGCCTTCAGCAGCCCGACGAGTGTCAGCACGAGGTTCACCGTGAAGACCGGGGCGATCAGCGGCAGGGTGATCGAGCGGAACTGCTGCCAGCGGGTGGCGCCGTCGACGGTCGCCGCCTCGTAGTACTCGGCGGGCACGGACTTGATGCCGGCGAGGAACAGGATCATGTTGAAGCCGAAGTGCGACCACACGATGGTGAAGATCACGCTCGCCTTCGCGAACGCGGGGTCGGTGAGGAACGGCATCGCGGGCAGCCCGATCGCACCGAGCACGCCGTTGACCGCGCCGTCCGGCGAGAGCATCGCCGACCAGATGAAGCCGATGATGAGGGCGCTGATCACGTAGGGGTAGAAGAAGATCGTCCGCAGCACGGTGTTCGCGCGCCCGGGCCCCGCGATGAGGGCCGCGACGGCGAGGCCGACGGCGTTGCAGAGGATCGTCCCGACGACGGCGATGATGCCGGTGAAGATCGCCGCCTGCACCGACCGCGGGCTGCGGAAGGCCTTTGCGTAGTTGTCCCAGCCGACGAACGAGAAGTTCAGGCTGTAGCCGTTCCAGTCGGTGAAGCTCAGCACGGCGGCGAGGATCATCGGAATCACGAACATGGCGATGAAGACGGCCACGGCCGGGCCGCCCATGAGGATGCCGGGCAGCCGATGCCGCCACTGCTGCAGCGCTGTGCGCCGGCGCGGGGCGAGGGTCGAGCTCATGCGTCGACGCTCCTTCCTTCGGAGGATGCGCCCGGGGCGGGAGGAGCCGCCCCGGGCGCGGTCGCGGTCAGCCGGCGTTGGCGGCGAACCAGTCGTCCATGGCCTTGATGACGTCGGCGGCGGGGGTGCCGCCGATCAGGGCCTGGGTCTGCGTGTTGATCTCTCCGGAGTAGCCGTCGGGGAGGGTGCGCTCGCCGTAGCCGCCGCCGGTGGGGGTGTAGGCGTCCGCCGGAGTGTCCGCGACGATCTGCAGCAGCTCCTCGCCGAGCGGCGTCATTTCGTACTCGTACCCGTCGCGGAAGTTCCCGTCGACGGCGAGCTGGTCGGTGACCGCCTTCTCGTCGGTGACGAGGAACTCGATGAGCTTCGCCGCGGCATCCTGGTTCTTGCTCGCCTTGAGGATCGAGTAGGGGCTGGCGATGTTGGCGCCCATCGCCGGCTGGTCCTTCGCAGCGGCCGCCGGGGCGCGGAAGACCCCGATGTCGGCGGAGTCCGCCGCCTTCGCCTGCGTGCCGGCGAACCAGCTGCCCATGGAGTACACGGCGGTCTTGCCGGACAGGAAGGCCTGCTCGGCGTCGGGGTACTTGATGCCCAGGGCGTCCGTGGGGATGTAGCCCGCGGCGACCCAGTCGGCGTAGGTCTCGATGGCGTCGCCGTAGGTCTCGCCGAACGTGACCTCGCCCGAGGAGACGTCCTGGAACCAGGTCGGGTCCTCGGCGATCACGGTCGGGAGCGCGAGCGCCTGCAGGGTGTGGCTCGTCATCCAGTCGCCGCCGGTCTGGATCGGAGTCCACCCGGCGTCCTTCAGCTTGCCCAGCGCCTCGGTGAGCTCGTCGACGGTCGTCGGCAGCTCGTCGATGCCGGCCTCGGCGAAGGCGGTCTTGTTGTAGAAGAACAGGCTCTGCAGCTGGAAGCCGATGCCCGCCATGTAGTTCTTGCCGCCGATCGAGTACTGGTCGGCGAGCGGCCCCTCGGCCGCCCACTCGTACTGGGAGAGGTCGACGAGCTCGGGCGCCAGCTTGGTGGTCGGCGCGATCGACTGCACCACGTCGGGAGCGTCGCCGGCGGCCAGCAGCCGCGGCACGGCCGCCGCGACGCCCTCGGCGCCCGGGTTCTGGATGACCACGTCGATGTTCGGGTTCTCCTCCTCGAACGGCGCGACGAGGTCGTTCCAGAACTCCTCGGTGAGGTTGGGGGTGACGTTCACGAGCATGCGCAGCGTGATCTCCTCGTCGGAGGAGGGGTCGCCGCCGGCGGCTCCGGTGGAGCAGCCGGCCAGGGCGAGCACCGAGGCGGCGAGGCCGACGGCGGGGAGGAGGCGGTCCTTGATCATCGTTGATCCTTTCCTGATGCATGGGGGAGGGCCATTCGGGAGATTACACTAATCGATAATCGTTTGTGAAGTGTTCGACGGGATCTCCGTGCACAACGAGGATGAGGAGCGAGATGTCCGAACACCGAGACCGCCTGCACGTCCTGCGGTACCCCGAGCCTGCCCGCGAGTGGGTGGAGGCGCTGCCGCTGGGCGACGGCAGCCTGGGCGCCATGTGCTTCGGCGGCCTGCTGTCGGAGCGGATCGCGCTCAACGACGACACGGCGTGGTCGGGTTCTCCGGCCAGCGAGCGGATGCCGCCGCTGGTCGCGGGAGCGGACGCCATCGAGGCCGCGCGCGCCGCGATCGCCGAGGGCCGGCATGCCGACGCCGACAGGGCGCTGCGCGGCATCCAGCATCGGCATTCCCAGGCGTACCTGCCGCTCGCCGACCTCCGCGTCGACATCTCCGGGGTCGCAGGAGAGGTGACGGAGTACGAGCGGATGCTCGATCTGCGCACGGCGACCCACGAGACGCGCGGCGCGGTCGGCGGCGTCGGGATCACTCGGCGGACCTGGGTCAGCGCGACGGACGGGGTGCTCGTGCACGAGATCTCCGCCGCCGAGCCGGTGGCGGTGCGCATCGGCCTGGAGACGCCGCTGCGGCTCCTCGGCGCCGTTCGGACGGGGCCGCTGCGGTCGATCACGATCCGGCTGCCGGCCGACGTCTCGCCCCCGCACGACGACGTGGCCGACCCCGTGAGCTACGCGGGGGAGTCGCTGCGGGCCGCCGTGGCGTGCCGCGTCGAGCACGACGGGGTGGAGCGCGACGGCGTGCTCGAGGGTGTCCGCGTGCTCCGTCTCGTGCTGGCGGCGCGGACGACCTACGCCGGTCCTCGCCGCCCGCCGGAGGGAGACGAGGCGACGGCGCTCGCCGCGGCCTCCGCCAGGATCGCGGCAGCCGCCGCGCGCCCGGCGGCCGCCCTCCACCGCGATCACGTCGCGGCGCACGCCGCCCTCTACGACCGGGCCGAGCTCGAGCTGGAGGGTCTCGACGCGGACACCCCCTCGCGCCTGGCCGCCGTGCAGAGGGGCGACTCCGAGGACCCGGCGCTGACCGCCCTGCTCTTCCACTACGGCCGCTACCTGCTCATCTGCTCCTCCCGCCCCGCCAGCCTGCCTGCCACCCTCCAGGGCATCTGGAACGAGGACCTTCCCCCGGTGTGGAGCTCGAACTACACCGTGAACATCAACCTCCAGATGAACTACTGGGGCGCGGACGTCACCGGGCTGAGCTGCCTCCTCGAGCCCGTCATGGACCTGCTCGAGCACATCGCGGCCGGGGGTGCGGAGACCGCCGCGCGGCTCTACGGCGCACCGGGCTGGGTGCTGCACCACAACACCGACGCGTGGGCGTACACGCAGCAGATCGGACACGGCCGTCACGACCCCGCCCACGTCTTCTGGCCCTTCGGGGGCGTGTGGCTGCTCGTGCAGCTCTGCGACTCCCTGCGGTTCGGCGCCTCAGCCGGCCTGCGCGACCGGCTCGTACCCTTGATGCGCGGCGCCGTCGAGTTCACGCTGCACTGGCTGCGGGCCGACGGCGACGGGATGCTCGGCACCTCCCCGTCGACGTCTCCGGAGAACGTCTTCACGGTGCCCGGCGGGACATCGGGGCTGTCTGCGGACTCCGCGATGGATCTCACGCTGGCCGCTCAGCTCCTCGACCGGTTCGCGGCGCTCGCCGCGGAGACCGGGGACTCCTCTGCGCTCGTCGCACGGGCGGCCCGCGCGCGGTCGCGCCTCAAGCCCCTGCGCCTCGACGCGCAGGGGGCCGTCGCGGAGTGGGGCGGGGAGGAGGCGGCCGCCGACCCTCACCACCGCCACGTCTCGCCGCTGGTGTTCCTCTACCCCGGCGCCGACGAGCCCTCCGCGGCGCTCGCGGCCGCCGCGGCGCGTCTGCTCGACCTGCGCGGCGACGAGTCGACCGGCTGGTCGCTGGTCTGGAAGGCCGCGCTCCGCGCGCGGCTGCGCGACGCGGGTGCGGTCGAGCGCCTGCTCGCCCTGCTGCTGCGCGACATGTCGGAGGATCGCGGGGGCTTCTCCGGCGGCCTGTACCCCAACCTGTTCGCGGCGCACCCGCCGTTCCAGATCGACGCCAATCTCGGCCTCGTCGGCGCGATCGCCGAGACGCTCGTGCAGTCCCACCGCGGCGAGATCGAGCTGCTGCCCGCCTGGCCGGCATCCCTCGGCGCCGGACGCGCCAGGGGCATCGTGGCGCGTCCGGGCGTGACCGTCGACCTCTCCTGGGGGCCGGACGGCGTCTCCGCGAGGCTCGAGGACGCCCATCCCGGCGCGGCCGGGCGTCATCGGGTGCGCTGGCGCGATCAGGTGCTCGAGGTGGACGTGCCGGGATCCGTGCGGTTCCCGTCGCGCTGAGCGATCCACTCGTCGACGAGCTTCGGCATCCGCAGGACGAGGTCAGGCCTCGGCGCGGCGCGCACGGTAGGCGGCGACGGCGTTGCGGTTCGCGCAGGTCGTGGAGCAGTAGCGCTTGGAGCGGTTGCGCGACAGGTCGAGGGCGAGCGCCTCGCAGGTGTCGTCGGCACAGATCGTGATGCGCGAACCCTCGTCGGAGCGGATGACGTCGGTGAGCGCCATCACCGTCTCGACGAGGATGCGCTCGGCGAGCGGCCGATCGTCGGCGATCGCGTGCAGGTGCCAGTCGAGGCCGTCGTGCCGGCGCAGCTGCGCGGTGAGCGTGACCTCGGAGAGCGCCGCGTTCACGTGCTCGGCCATCTCGTCGCGGGGAGCGAGGAGCATCGCTCGCAGTCGCGGGCGCAGTGCGCGCAGGGCGGCGAGCTCGGCATCGTCGTGGTCGATGCGCCCGGTGTACGGGTACTGCGCGACGAAGGCGTCGGCCTCGGCGCGGGTGGTGAGCGAGTCGGGATCCTCCGCCGAGTTCACGAGTCCGACCGCGGCGCGGAGGGCGTCTTCGGTGTCATCGGTGAAGATCATGTTGACATCTTACATGGCTCCGGAGTAGCGTCACATGTCATGAGCACTGTTGTCGATGACACTCGTCGAATCGCGCCGCGCCGCGGCATGAACGCCGGGCTGCTCTTCGCACTCGGCGCCGCGCTGTCCTTCGGCACCTCCGGCGTCTTCGCCCGCGGCCTCATCGATGCCGGCTGGTCGCCCGGTGCTGCCGTGACCGTGCGCATGTGGGTCGCGGCGCTGGTCCTTCTCGTACCGACGCTGCTGGCTCTGCGCGGCAAGTGGGGCATCGTGCGTCGCCACGCCGGCATGGTCGTGCTCTACGGGCTCCTCGCCGTCACCCTCGCGCAGCTGTGCTACTTCCAGGCCGTCGCGGTGATGGACGTGGGCATCGCGCTGCTCATCGAGTACACCGCCCCGATCGCGGTGATCTTCTGGCTCTGGTTCCGCAGGGGGGAGCGGCCCACCAGGCGCAGCCTGCTCGGCGCGGGCATCGCGTTCATCGGACTCGTCCTCATGCTCGACGTGCTCACCGGCGCGCAGGTGAACCTGGGCGGCATCCTCTTCGCCATGGGGGCGATGGTCGGCGCCGCCACCTACTTCATCCTGTCCGGCAAGGGCGACACCGGACTGCCGCCGATCGCGCTCGCCGGCCTCGGCCTGCTCATCGGATCGCTCGGCCTCACGGTCGCCGCCCTCGTGGGGGTGCTGCCCTTCGAGTGGACGACCGCCGACGTCGAGTTCCGCTTCGTCACGGTGCCGTGGTTCGTGCCCGTGCTCGCCGTCGGCGTGATCTCCACCGCCCTCGCCTACAGCTTCGGCATCGTGTCGACTCGCAGGCTCGGCTCGCGCCTCGCCTCCTTCGTCGCCCTGTCGGAGGTCGTCGCGGCCATGGTGTTCAGCGCGATCATGCTCGGCCAGGTGCCCGGTCCGATCCAGGCGCTCGGCGGCGCGCTGGTGCTCGCCGGCGTCGTGCTCGTGAAGCTCGGTGAGCCGGCGGCTGACGAAGCGGATGCCAATCGGGCGGACGCCGATCGGGCGGATGCCGATCGGGCGGATGCCGACGACCCCTCGGCCGTGCGCCCGCAGGTGACGGTGCTTGACGGGGTCTGACGCCACCTGAGGGCGGATGGCGCCGCCGGCGCGCCGCATCTCGCCCGATCCGGTGCTTCGGCCCGCGGTTCAAGGGCGAGCGGCGCGACGCCGGGATGAACGCTCGGCGCCCGAGTTGCGGCTGTTGAGCGAGCGAGTCGAAACGCCTGTGTCTTGTCCGGTCGTTGAGCGAGCGGAGCGAGTCGAAACGCCCTTCCGAGGGGAGTCCGCCTCGCGGTGGTTCCGGTCGCAGCCGGGGTGGGAGCGCAGGGGTTTCACCCGCACGAACTGCGACCGGAATCGAGGTCGGAAAAGCATCTCCGATCTGGGGAAACCGGCGTCGCAATGTCGGTGGCCCTCGGCAGAATTGAGGTATGAACAGCCCCGCCGCTCTCGTCACCCAGGTCGCTTCCGGCCTGCGTGAGCTGCTGTCCGGCGACACGCTCGCTGGGCTGTCGGATGCCGACCGCGCGGCGCTTCTGGTGGGTCTCGGCGAGGTGTCGAGGTTGACCGATGCGGCGACGGTGGAGGTGGTGGCGACGGCGGATGTGGAGTTCGGTCACCGGTTCGGATGCCGCGGGATGAACGAACTCCTCCGCCGCGCCACCCTGGTCGATGCGCCGACGGCGGGGAGGATCATCCGTGCTGCCGACGCGGTGGCGCGGGAGGTGAGTCTGGTGTCGGGGGAGCGGATGCCGGCTCGCTGGCCTGCGATGCGCGAAGCCCTCCTGGGCGGTGCCGTCGGCGTGACCGGTCTGCTGGCTGCGGTGGGGCCGGTGGAGGCGGCGCGGGATCGGATCAGCCTGGAGGAGCGCCTGTGGGCGGATGCGAACCTCGCCGCGTTCGCGCGGGGCGAGGAGCTCCCGGATGCGGATGCGGATGCGGATGCCGACGTCGACGACGCGGATGGTGACCCGACCGACGTGAACGCGAATGCCGACGTCGAAGACGACGCCACTGCAGGCACGGACGGCGATGCGTCCGGTCACGGTCCGCGGGCATCGGCGGAGGACTTGACACTGTTCGCGAGTGCTCTCGCGGTGGGGTTGGATCCCGACGGGGCGGAGCCTTCGGACTTGGAGGCGCAGTCGCGTCGGCACTTCACCGTCGGGCGGTTGCGCAACGGCGTGCATCCGGTGCACGGAAACGTGATCCCGGAGGTCGCTGCGGCATGGCAGTTGATCGCCGACGCGTACAACAACCCGAAGGTCGGCGGCGCTCCCGCTCCTGGGGTGCGGTTCGAGCCCGCCGAGGACGAGGCCAATACCGGCCCCGATGGCCTCGATGGCCCTGAGGGGGAGGACAGGTTCAATACCGATCCGCGGAACCTGATCGATGCCCGCACGCCCGGGCAGAAGCGTCACGACGCTCTCGCCGCCGTGTTGGGCATCGCCGCCCGCCACGAGGAGATGCCGTCGCTGGGTGGCGCGGCCCCGACCCTGGTGGTGCATGTGGATGCGAAGGATCTCGCCACTGGGACGGGGTGGGCGACGATCCCGGGCGCGGAAACTCCGGTTCCGTTGTCCGTGGCCGCGCACACGGCGTGTACGGGTGCGGTTCAGCGGGTGCTGTTCGACGAGGGCCGGATCATCGGGATCTCCACGACCGATCGGGTGTTCACCGTCCACCAAAGACGCGCGATCATCGCCCGCGACCGGGAGTGTCTCATCCCCGGGTGCCACGTCCCCGCATCCTGGTGCGAGATCCATCACGTCCACGAACACGCGAAGGGCGGGCCCACTCATACGGACAATGGGGTGCCGTTGTGTTGGTGGCATCACCGGTCGCTGGATCATTCCGGGTGGGAGATCCGGATGAACAACGGCCTGCCGCGGATCCGGGGTCCGGAGTGGTGGGACCCGCAACAGCGATGGCGCACCCCGCGACACTCCGTCCCGGTGAAACCACCCCGAAGACCGGTGCTGCGCACCTGATGCATCCGCAGCATCCGCAGCCTAGTGTCGTACGTCGGAAGGGGCGTTTCGACTCGCTCCGCTCGCTCAACGACCGCGAGGCGAACCCCTCCGGCAGCGCGTTTCGACTTGCTGCGCTCGCTCAACGACCGGAATCTTTACCTGAAGTCGTGCTCCGGAAGGGGCGTTTCGACTCGCTTCGCTCGCTCAACGACCGGGCGGTGGTGTTCGGGTTCCGAGCGGAGCGATGGATGTCGTGGGGAAGCTGGCACCGGGTCTGGCGGGAGCACGCCGAAGGCGAGCGAGGGCATGTCTTCCCCACGGCATCCATCGCGCAGCGCCCCACAAGCGAACCCCCGAAGCGACCCACGAGAAACCCCCCCCGCAGCGACCCACAAGAAGCCATGCGCTGACAAGCCACCCGCCACGACTATGTATACGAAAGTCGAAGCAAGCGTCGCCTGAGTATCAACACGCGCAGTTTATGTATACACTGACCCCATGACCCTCGCCGCCGATCGGACCACCGCGAGCGATCGCGCGTATGCCGATCTGCTCGACGGCATCCAGTCCGGCGCCCTGCCCGCAGGGTACGTGCTCGGCGAGGTCGAGCAGGCGGCGCGGCTCGGGATCAGCCGCACGCCGATGCGTGAGGCGCTGCGCCGGCTCGCCGCCGACGGACTCGTCGTGCAGCAGTCGCCGCGGGTGACGGTGGTCGCCGATCTCGATGCCGACGACATCCGCGCCCTGTTCGAGATCCGCCGCGCGCTGGAGGAGACCTCGGCCCGGCTCGCCGCCACCCGCGGAGACGCCGCGCTCTTCGCGGCACTCGCCGACGAGTTCAGCCACGTCGACCTCGACGCCGATGAGGGCCGCGACGCCTACTACGCGCTCATCGCCCGCTTCGACGCCGCCCTCGATGCGGCCGTCGACAACGACTACATCGCCGCCGCTCTCCGCACCGTGCGCACCCACCTCGTGCGCGTCCGGCGGATGGCCCGCGACAAGCCCGCCCGGCTCGCAGCATCCGCCGCCGAGCATCGCACCATCGCGCAGGCTCTCGCCGCCCGCGACGGCGACCTCGCCGCGCACGCCACCCACGTGCACCTGCACAACGCCCTCACCGGCATCCTCGACTCCCTCACCGACAGCGAAGGACAACCATGACCGTCACCCATCACGTCCGCGTCCACCGCAGCGAAGAGAACCTCGCCCGTGAGGATCAGCTCGCCTGGAAGATCGCCGAGGTCGCCGTCGACCCGGTCGAAGTCGAGACCGCCGTCGTCGACATGATCATCAACCGCATCATCGACAACGCCTCGGTGGCCGCGGCATCCCTCACCCGCGGGCCCATCAACGCGGCCCGCGCGCAGGCTTTCAGCCACCCCGTGTCCACCGGCGGCCACGGCGCCACCGTCTTCGGCGCGGCCCTCGACCACCGCACCAGCCCCGAGTGGGCGGCCTGGGCGAACGGCGTGGCCGTGCGCGAGCTCGACTACCACGACACGTTCCTCGCCGCCGAGTACTCGCACCCCGGCGACAACATCCCGCCGATCCTCGCCGTCGCCCAGCACGTCGGGTCCGACGGCCGCGCTCTCGTTCGCGGCATCGCCACCGGCTACGAGATCCAGATGGACCTCGTCCGCGCGATCTGCCTGCACAAGCACAAGATCGACCACGTCGCCCACCTCGGGCCGTCGGCCGCCGCCGGCATCGGCACCCTGCTCGGACTCGACGCGGAGACGATCTACCAGGCCGTCGGCCAGGCCCTGCACACCACCACGGCGACCCGTCAGAGCCGCAAGGGCGAGATCTCCACCTGGAAGGCGCACGCCCCGGCCTTCGCCGGCAAGATGGCCGTCGAGGCCGTCGACCGTGCCATGCGCGGGCAGACCAGTCCCGCCCCGATCTACGAGGGCGAGGACGGCGTCATCGCCTGGATGCTCGACGGCAAGGATGCCGCGTACGAGGTGCCGCTGCCGGCATCCGGCGAGCCGAAGCGCGCCATCCTCGACTCGTACACGAAGGAGCACTCCGCCGAGTACCAGGCGCAGGCGCTCATCGATCTCGCCCGCCGTCTCGGCGCCGAGAACCCGGCGCTGCGCGACCCCGCGAACGTCGAGGCCATCGTCATCCACACCAGCCACCACACCCACAACGTGATCGGCTCCGGCGCGAACGACCCGCAGAAGTACGACCCGACGGCGTCGCGCGAGACCCTCGACCACTCGATCCCGTACATCTTCGCGGTCGCGCTGCAGGACGGCGGCTGGCACCACGTCGACTCCTACACCCCCGAGCGTGCCGGCCGCGCCGACACCGTCGCGCTGTGGCGGAAGATCACCACCGCCGAGGATGCCGAGTGGACGCGTCGCTACCACTCGGAGGACCCTGACGAGAAGGCGTTCGGCGGTCGCGTCGAGATCCGCCTCACCGACGGCACCACCGTCGTCGACGAGATCGCCGTCGCCGACGCGCATCCGCTCGGCGCCCGGCCTTTCGTCCGCGAGAACTACATCGCGAAGTTCCGCCTTCTCGCAGGGCCCGTCCTGGAGCCGGCAGAGATCGAGCGCTTCCTCGAGCTCGTGCAGCGACTTCCGGAGCTCACCGCCGCCGAGGTCGGCGAGCTGTCGATCATCGCGAAGCCCGGTCTGCTGGAGAACGGGGACGCTCCGAAGGGGCTGTTCTGATGCTGTACTCCACCGTCACCCCGGCGGAGAAGCGGAGGCTGTTCCGCGAGCGTCTGGCGAGCGGCGAGCTGCTGCGCTTCCCCGGCGCGTTCAATCCGCTGAGCGCCCGGCTCATCGAGCAGAAGGGCTTCGAGGGCGTCTACATCTCGGGCGCCGTGCTCTCCGCCGACCTCGGCCTGCCGGACATCGGCCTGACAACGCTCACCGAGGTCGCCGGCCGGGCGAAGCAGATCGCCCGGATGACGGACCTGCCCGCGATCGTCGACGCCGACACCGGCTTCGGCGAGCCGATGAACGTCGCCCGCACCATCCAGGAGCTCGAGGATGCCGGGCTCGCCGGCACCCACATCGAGGACCAGGTCAACCCGAAGCGCTGCGGCCACCTCGACGGCAAGAGCGTCGTCGATGCCGACACCGCGATCAAGCGCATCCGCGCCGCCGCCGACGCCAGGCGGGACGCGAACTTCCTCATCATGGCGCGCACCGACATCCGCGCCGTCGAGGGGCTGGATGCCGCGATCGACCGAGCCAAGGCCCTGGTGGACGCCGGGGCCGACGCGATCTTCCCCGAGGCGATGCGCACTCTCGAGGAGTTCGAGGCCGTCGCGAACGCGGTGGACGTGCCGATCCTCGCCAACATGACCGAGTTCGGCAAGAGCGAGCTGTTCTCCGTCGACCAGCTGCGCGGCGCCGGCGTGCGCCTCGTGATCTGGCCGGTGTCGCTGCTGCGCATCGCGATGGGCGCGGCGGGCCGCGCACTGGATACGCTGAACGACGACGGGCACCTGTCGTCGCGGCTCGGCGAGATGCAGCACCGCGCCGACCTCTACGACCTCATCGACTACGAGTCGTACAACCACTTCGACTCCGGCGTCTTCAATTTCACGATCGAGCGGGACCTCACGAAGGAGTGACCATGACCGAGCCGGACATCAGGAAGGGCCTCGCCGGGGTCGTCGTCGACACCACGGCGATCTCCAAGGTCAACCCCGAGACCAACAGCCTGCTCTACCGCGGGTACCCCGTGCAGGAGCTGGCCGCGACCCAGTCGTTCGAGGCGGTCGCCCACCTGCTCTGGCATGGCGAGCTGCCGGATGCCGCGCAGCTGGCGGAGCTGCGTGCCACCGAGCGCGCGCACCGCGCACTCGCCCCGCAGGTGAAGGCCGTGATCGACGGCCTTCCCGTCGACTCTCACCCGATGGACGAGGTGCGCACGGCGGTCAGCGCGATCGGCGCGATCGAGACCGCGGGCACCACGAACGTGCTCGACGCCGTCGGCACCCCCGAGCAGAACCTCGAGCGCAGCCTGCAGCTGTTCGCCGCGCTCCCGGCGATCGTCGCCTACGGCCAGCGCCGTCGGCGTGGACTCGACGCGCTCGAGTCCCGCGACGATCTCGACTACGCGGCGAACTTCCTCTGGCTGACCTTCGGCGAGGAGCCGGACCCGGTCGTGGTCGCCGAGTTCAACCGCTCGATGATCCTGTACGCGGAGCACTCCTTCAACGCCTCGACGTTCACGGCGCGGGTGATCACGTCGACCCTCAGCGACCTGTACTCGGCCGTCGTCGGTGCGATCGGCGCGCTCAAGGGCCCGCTGCACGGCGGCGCCAACGAGGCCGTGCTGCACATCTTCGACGAGATCGGGTCCGCAGACAACGTCGTGCCCTGGCTCGACAAGGCCCTCGCCGAGAAGCGCAAGATCATGGGCTTCGGCCACCGCGTGTACAAGCGCGGCGACTCGCGCGTGCCGACCATGAAGTCCGCGCTCGACCGGCTCGTGGAGCACTACGACCGTCCGGAGGTCGCGGAGCTCTACTCCCGGCTCGAGGAGGAGTTCGTGTCCCGCAAGGGCATCTACCCGAACCTCGACTATCCGTCGGGTCCGGCGTACAACCTGATCGGCTTCGACACGGTCACGTTCACGCCGCTGTTCGTCGCCGCGCGCATCACGGGCTGGACCGCTCACATCATCGAGCAGCAGGCTTCGAACGCGCTGATCCGCCCGCTCTCGGCCTACGACGGCGTCGACGAGCGGCACATCGACGGATACGTGCCCACGGAGGCGGAGCGGGCCGCCGCCGAGCGCCTCGAGGAGAACGCCGCCGGCTGAGCGTGCGCGACGCTCACGCGGAGAAGCGCTCCGCCAGCCACTCGGCCTGGCGCACCCACTGCACGATCTGCCCGCCCTCGTGCCCGTTGAACTCGTACACCTCGATCTCGGCATCCGACGACCTCAGGTGGTTGAAGGCGGCGAACACGCTCGAGGGCAGCACGACCGCGTCCATGAGCGCGACCGAGAACAGGGCGGGGGCGGTGATCCGCCGGGCGAAGTTCACGCCGTCGAAGTACGAGAGCGTCTCGAAGACGTCCTCGACACGTCCGCGTCGCACCGCGAGGTAGCGCTCGACCTCCTTGAACGGGTTCTCCGGGGTCAGCTCCACGGATCGCCGGAAGTGGCACAGGAACGGCACGTCCGGCATCACCGCCGACACGTCCGGATGCAGCGCGGCAGCCGCGAGGCTGATGCCCCCGCCCTGGCTGCCGCCGGTCACGGTGATGCGCCCCGCGTCGGCGGACGGCAGCTGCTTCACCGCGTCGACGAGCAGCGTGGCGTCGGTGAAGACGCGGCGGTAGAAGTACGTCTCGGGACTCGAGATGCCGCGGGTCATGAACCCGGGCACCGCGCCCTCGGAGCCGTGCGGGTCGGGGGTGTCACCGCCGGAGCCCCACCCGCTGCCCTGGCCGCGGGTGTCCATGAGCACGTGCACGTACCCGGCTGACGCCCACTGCAGCCGCTCGCCCGGCACCCCGCGTCCGCCGTTGTAGCCGATGTACTCCACGACCACCGGCAGCCGCTCGTCGGTCCGGGGGCGCGTGATCCACGCGCGGATCGGCTCGCCGCCGAAGCCGCTGAACGTGAGGTCCTCGACGATCAGCTGCGTGATCGGCGTCGCGGCGGGGCGAACCTCCGGTGCGGTCGCGAGAGCGCGCGACTCGGAGAGGGTGCTCGTCCAGAAGTCGTCGAATCCGGCGGGCTCGGCCACCTCGGGGCGGAAGTCGCGGAGCAGGTCGAGAGGGAGGTCAGTCAGGGCCACCCGCGTCACAATAGCGCACCGGGTGCGGCCCCTCCGGATGCCCGGAAAGCGCTCGCCTTGAAGTTCCAACGTTTACGCGAGGGCGGGTTGGGTGATCGGCCTCGACATCCCTTCTCGGCTCAGATATGTTGACGTCATCACATTTATGTGTTGACGTCAACACTTCTCCCGATAGGAACAACGATGTCCTCTTCGAAGTCTCGACCGCGCCGCCTCGGCGCCGGCCTCGTCGCCGCGAGCGTCGCGGCCGGCGCGCTGCAGTTCGCGCCTTCCGCCGCGCATGCGGTGGAACCCGATGCCGTGCTCACACCCAACCCTGCCGTCACCGGCCCCGCATTCGAAGGCTGGGGGACCAGCCTCGTCTGGATGGCGAACGCCACCGGCGACTATCCCGCTGCCCTGCGCACCCAGCTCATCGACACGCTCTTCGCCGACGACGGGCTGAACCTCAACATCGCCCGGTACAACATCGGCGGCGGCAACGCGAGCGACGTCGACGACTACCTGCGTGCGGGCGGGGCCGTGGATGGGTGGTGGAATTCCGACGCACCGCTGACCGACGGGAGCGGCGCGATCACCTCGACCTACGCCGACCGCGACCGCTATCTCGCCGCGTGGACCGGCACGCAGGCGAGCGACTACGACTTCACGGCCGACGCGACCCAGCTCGCCTGGGTCGACGAGATCAAGGACCGCGTGACGAAGTGGGAGGCGTTCAGCAATTCGCCGCCCTACTTCATGACCGAGAGCGGCTACGTCTCGGGCGGTTTCGACGCGAACGCGGAGCAGATCAGGTCGGATGCGGTGGAGAAGTTCGCGACCTACCTCGTGACGGTCGCCGAGCATGTCGAGGACGCGCACGGCATCTCGTTCGACACGATCGATCCGCTGAACGAGCCGAACACGAACTACTGGGGCACGACTCTCGGCGGCGAGGGCGCGCCCACCGGCGGTCGACAGGAGGGAGCACACGCAGGCCCCGCGATGCAGGCCCAGGTCCTCACCGCCCTCGAGGGGGCGCTCGCCGGCTCGACCACCGATGCGGGCGTCTCCGGACCCGATGAGACGAACCCCTCGCTCTTCGTGGCGGACTGGAGCGGCTGGACCCCGGAGGCGAAGGCGGCCGTCGACCAGTTGAACGTGCACACATACGGCACTGGCGACCGGCTGCGCGTGCGCGACATCGCGAAGGCGGCGGGCAAGCCGCTGTGGATGAGCGAGGTCGAGGGCAACTGGGGCGGCAGCACCTGGAACCCGACGTCGATCGAGAACGGTCTCGGGATCGCCCAGCACATCACCGATGACCTGCGCGAACTGGATCCTTCGGCATGGGTGCTCTGGCAACCCGTCGAGGACCTCTACAACATGGAGAAGGCCGAGAAGCTCAACTGGGGATCGGTCTTCATCGACTTCGACTGCAACGCCGACGGCGACTCCGTGCGACGCGTCGCCGACGGCGACGCCGACCCGTCCTGCAAGGTCGTCACCAACACGAAGTTCGACACGCTGCGCAACTTCACACATCACATCGAGCCCGGTGACCGAATCGTGCCCACGAATGACGCGCAGACCACCAGCGCCGTGAAAGCCGACGGCGACGGCGCGGTGCTCGTGCACACCAACGCGTCCACCTCGGCGCAGACCGTGCGGGTCGACCTCTCCCGCTTCGGCACGATCGCCTCCGGGGCGACCGTCACCCCGATCGTCACGACCGAGTCGCCCGCCACGGCGCCGTCGTCGAACGCGCTCGTGGCGGGCGGCGCCGTGCCGGTCGAGCCGTCGACGAAGTCTGCGGTCCTCACCGTCCCGGCGAAGTCCGTCGTCACCTTCGTCGTCGACGGGGTCAGCGGCGCGGCGTCCGACGCCCCTGCCCTCCGCGACGGCGACACCGTACGGCTCGTCGGCGTGCAGAGCGGCAAGCCCGTCACCGTCACAGCTGGCAACCCGGCCACCGTGCTCGGAGACGCCGCGTCGCCCGACGCCGACGCCACCCAGCTCTGGACCGCGACGCGCATCGCCGAGGGTGACGGCACGACGCGCGACCGCTTCGTGCTCCGTCTCGCCGACGGACGCGCCCTCGCCGCCGATGCGAACGGCACGACCCTGCGGGAGATCAGCGATGAGGATGCCGCAGTCGACCCCTCCGTGCAGTGGCTCGCCAGCAGCACCGACGGTGCGACCTTCTCGCTCCTGAACGCCGCGCACGAGCGGGTGCTCGACGTCAGCGGACAGTCGACCGCGGTCGGCGCGACCGTCGGTCTCTGGCCGTCGAACGGGGGAGCGAACCAGACTTTCCGACTCGCCGACGCCGACGCCCAGGTCGGCCCGACCTACACGAGCTTCCGCCCGGGGCGGCCCTGGCTCGACGACAACGGCAACGTCATCCAGGCGCACGGCGGACAGGTCGTCCCCTCCACGGATGCCGAGGGCCGGACGATCTACTACCTGTATGGCGAGGACCGCACCAACGGCTACCACTCGGCGCCCGGCGTGCACGTGTACAGCTCGTACGACCTCTACAACTGGAAGGACGAGGGTCTCGCCCTGCGGGCGCTCTCCTCGACGGCGCAGTTCGACGAGCCGTACTTCGCGGCCCTCTACGGCGACTACACGCAGGCTCAGAAGGATGCCGTCTACCGCGATCTCGGCACGACGCCGGTCGCGGGCGTTACCCCGCCGATCATCGAACGGCCCAAGGTCATCCACAACGAGGCCACCGGAAAATGGGTGATGTGGGCGCACATGGACGGGCCCTCCGACACGTCGACCGCCCAGTACGCCAAGGCGAAGGCCGGCGTCGCGATCGCCGACTCGCCGTTCGGACCGTTCCGCTACATCGAGAGCATGCCGCTGAATCACTCGGCCGAGGGGTGGGGGACCCCGGGCATGGCGCGCGACATGAACCTGTTCGTGGACGACGACGGCACCGGGTACATCATCTACTCCAGCGAGGACAACGCGACGATGTACATCTCGAAGCTCAACGAGGACTACACGGGCCTCGCGACCCCGGCCGACGAGGCCGTGGAGGGCGTGGACTACAACCGGATCTTCGCGGGCTGGTCCCGCGAGGCGCCGGCGCTGTTCAAGCATGACGAGCGGTACTTCCTGCTGACGTCGGGCACGAGCGGCTGGTCACCGAACCCGACGAAGTACGCCACGGCCACGGACCTCATGGGCGAGTGGACCGAGATCGGCAACCCGTTCCCGTGGTGGGCGCAGAACGACTCGTGGAACACCCAGCCGACGTCGGTGGTCCCCGTCGACCGGGAGAGCGGGAAGTACATCTACATGGGCGACCGCTGGAACGGTGGGTCCGACGACGCGCTGCGCAACGCGCCTCTGGTGTGGTTGCCGCTGAACATGGGCGAGGGCGGCGACACGCTGTCCGTCGAGGTGTACGACGAATGGACCCTTGGCCAGCTCGACCAGTGGGCGGCGTGGAGCGTCTCGGGAGTCCCGGCGACGCTGCCGGTCGGCGGCTCGCTCGACACGACGACCGTCACCGTACGGCAGAACGGCGTCGAGACCACCCAAGCCGTGACCTGGAGCGTCTCCGGTTCGACGGCGGCGCCGGGCGTGGTCACCGCGACCGGCGCACTGCCCGACTTCGGCGGCCGCACCTTCACCCGCTCGATCCCGGTCGTGCCGGACGGCCTCCGGTATGCGGTGAACGCCGGGGGCCAGGAGACGGCCGACTGGCTGGCGGTGAAGGCTTTCGGTGGAGAGGACCTCCTCAACAGCGAGGCCGATCACGCCCACGGAGCGGATGCCGCCACCGACGCGTCCTGGGGCTGGATCAGCGAGGGCAGCAAGACCAGCGGCACCGCGGAGGGCACGATGTTCTCGACTCTCCGCTATGCCGTCGAGGGACGCGATCTCGCGTACCGGTTCGGGGATCTCGAACCCGGCACGTACAGCGTCCATGTCGGGTACGCGGACCCGTGGGATCAGTGGGACGACCGCGGCGCGCAGGTCAGCGTGAACGGTGCCGTCGTCGAGGCGGACCACGACTACGCGGCGGCGAACGAGTCTCGCTCCTACGGCGACATCACCGTCGGGTCGGCGGGCGAGATCGAGCTGCTCCTGCATCCGACCCGAGGCGCGGACGTTCAGGTGAGCTGGATCATGATCGCGCTCGACGCCGCGGCGCCCCAGCCCGCACGCCTCGATGTCACCTTCACGGCGACGGCCACGTGCGTCGGGAAGAAGGCGGTCGTCAGGACTTCGCTGGGCAACGCGTCCGTCGTGGAGGTGGAAGCAGACATCGAATCGAAGGATGGTCGGAAGTCGATCGTCGCCGTCGCCCCCGGGGCGGAGGCGACTCGGGAGTTCGCGACGCGCAAGCCCAAGCTCGCGGCGGGTGTCGTGACGGCGACGGTGCGCGGCGAGATCGACGGGAAGCTCGTGACCACCACACTGGATGCGGACTACGGCGCGAAGCGCTGCTGATCCATAGCGGGACCGTCCTGCGGAGCGAGATGCTCCGTGGGACGGTCGCCGGATCAGCGGTGTGAAGCGGGCGGGCCGATAGGGTGAACTCGCAGCGGCCCAGAGCTTCTGCAACGTTGTAGACTGATCGCGACACAGGGGGTGCTCATGGCGGCGACGCTGCACGACGTGGCGAGGATCGCCGGCGTCTCGATCAAGACGGTGTCGAACGTCATCAACGACTATCCGCACATCCGCCCGGCGACGCGCGAGAAGGTCGAGGCCGCGATCGCCGAGCTCGGCTACACGCCGAACCTCACGGCGCGCAACCTCCGCTCAGGGCGCACGGGGGCGATCGCCCTCGCTCTGCCCGACCTCAGCCTCGCGTACTTCGCCGAGCTCGCCGCGCAGGTCATCCACGAGGCCGAGGCGGCCGGGGTGGTCGTGCTCGTGGAGCAGACCGGCGCCGATCGGGATCGCGAGCTCGAGCTGCTGCGCAGTCCCCGCCTCAAGCTCACCGACGGGCTCATCTTCAGCCCGCTGGGGATGGGGCAGGAGGATGTCGCCGCGCTCGATGTCTCCTACCCGATGGTGCTGCTCGGCGAGCGCATCTTCGACGGCCCGACCGACCATGTGACGATGCGCAACGTGGAGGCCGCCCGGGCCGCGACGGAGTACCTCATCGCCCAGGGGCGGCATCGGATCGCCGTCGTCGGCGCGCACGAGGGAGAGGTCATCGGCTCCGCCGCCCTCCGCCTGCAGGGGTATCGCGAAGCCCTGGAGGGGGCCGGCATCCCGTACGACGACGAGATCGTCGGCTACACGACGCTCTGGCACCGCGCGAACGGCGCCGACTCGATGCGCGAGATCCTCGCCAGGGGCGTGGACTTCGACGCCGTCTTCGGTTTGAACGACACGCTCGCCCTCGGCGCGATGCGCGTGCTGCAGGAGGCCGGCCGCCGGGTGCCGGACGATGTCGCCGTGGTCGGCTTCGACGGCCTCGACGAGGCGGAGTACTCGATCCCGTCGCTCACCACCGTCGACCCCGGCCGGGACTGGATCGCGAAGACCGCCGTTTCGACGCTGCTCAAGCGGATCTCCGGCGGCACGGATGCCGAGCCGCGCACGCTGCTCTCCGACTTCCGCATCCTCGCTCGCGAGTCCGCACCCTCCGCCTGACCCGCCTCTCCCGGCACCCGCGCCCCCGCACCCGCGCCCCGGCACGGCACCGCGCTGTCCCGACCGCCCCGCGCTCCGCGTCCGGAGCCGGTCGCGGGGTCAGAAGCGCACCGGAGAACCGCTTCGGGGGTGCTTTCGGCCCCGCACCCCCGTCGAGATGCGCTTGTGGCCTCCCATCGCGGAAGACGCGATTGACAGCCCGCCGGATCCGGGTCACAATGTCTCTACAACGTTTACGTACAACGTTGTAGAACGAGTGAGATCGCTCCAGCGGACCACCCCCGAGCGATGACATCGAAGTCAGCTCCCGAGAGGAAACACAGCACAATGAAGTCACGGATCCTGGCCGCGACGGGCGTGATCGCGCTCGCCACCGCCACCATCACCGGATGCTCGAGCGCAGGCGCCGCCGGTGGCGACAGCGACACCCTCACCTTCATGTTCCGCGGCAGCGACGCGGAGAAGGCGGCGTACACGGCTGCCATCGAGCAGTTCGAGAAGGACAACGACGTCGACGTCAAGATCATCATGACGACCGCCGACGAGTACTCCACCAAGCTCAAGGCGGCGATCACCGGCAAGCAGATCCCCGACGTCTTCTACGTCGACCCGGGCAGCGTCCAGGCCTACGTGAAGTCCGGCATCATCAAGGACATCACCGAGGAGGTCGAGGCGTCCGCCGACCTCGACAACGTCTGGGCGTACGGCGTCGACAGCTACCGCTTCGACGGGAAGATCATGGGCGAGGGCGCGATCTACGCGATGCCCAAGGACATCGGCCCGTTCTCCTTCGGCTACAACAAGACGATGTTCGAGGCCGCCGGCATCCCGCTGCCCTCCACCGACACCCCCTACACCTGGGACGAGTTCATCGACGTCGCCGAGAAGCTCACCCTCGACACCGACGGCGACGGCACCCTCGACCAGTGGGGCACCGGCCTGAACGTGCAGTGGAACCTGCAGTCCTTCGTCTGGTCGAACGGCGGCGACTGGCTCAACGAGGACCACACCGAGGTCACCGTCGACACCCCGGAATTCGCCGAGGCGCTGCAGTTCTTCGCCGACATGTCGAACGTCGCGAAGGTCACCCCGTCCACCACGGACGCGCAGACGCTGGACACCTACCAGCGCTGGATGCAGGGACAGATCGGGTTCTTCCCGGTCGGCCCGTGGGACGTGCCCACCTACGAGAAGCTCGACTTCGAGTGGGACCTGATCCCCTACCCGGCCGGAGCCACCGGTGAGACCGCGACCTGGACCGGCACTCTGGGCATCGCCGTCGCGGAGACCACGAAGAACGCGGAGCTCGCCACGAAGCTCGCGATCTACCTCTCGACCGACGAGACCGCGCAGCAGTCGCTGGTCGACGCGGGCGTGCAGATCCCGAACCTCAAGGACATGGCCGACACCTGGGTCTCCGAGTCCACCCTTCCGCCGGCGAACAAGCAGGAGTTCCTCGACGTCGCGAACGACTACGGCCGCGCGCTCCCGGCGAACACCACCTACTCCGCCGAGTGGTACGACGAGCTGTTCAAGAACATCCAGCCCGTCCTCGACGGCGAGCAGACGGCCGCCGACTACCTCGCCGAGGTGCAGCCGCGCATGCAGGAGCTGCTGGACAAGGCCAACGCGGACGCCGGCATCGGCTGATCGAATCCCGGGGCCGGCCCCGCGCCGGCCCCGGGGCACCAGCCCGACCGTCCCACAGAACGAGGTGACCATGTCCACGACGACCGTCCGCCGATCCCGGCTGCACCGCCGCGAGCATCTTGCCGCCGCCGCCTTCATCGCGGTGCCGGTGCTCGGGTTCCTGATCTTCATCGCCTACCCGCTCCTGTTCGCCGTGTACGCGTCGTTCACGAAGTGGAACGGCCTCAGCGACCCGGTCTTCAACGGCCTCGACAACTACGTCGAGATGTGGAACGACCCGTACTTCTGGCAGGCGATGGGCAACACGGTGTTCATGATGATCGGCATCCCGATCGGACTGATCATCTCCCTGCTGCTCGCCCTCGCGCTCAACCGCAAGATGCGCGGCACCACCTTCTTCCGCACCGTCTACTACGTGCCCGTGATCTCCTCGCTCGCCGCGGTGGCGATCCTCTGGCAGTGGGCGTACAACGGCGACTTCGGCCTGGTCAACCAGGTGCTCGGATTCTTCGGCATCGAAGGCCCGAACTGGCTGCAGAACACCGACACCGCCAAGCCCGCGATCATCATCATGGCGATCTGGAAGGGGCTCGGCTTCTCGATGCTCCTCTACCTGGCGGCCCTCCAGTCGGTGCCGCGGCACCTGTACGAGGCGGCCTCGATCGACGGGGCCGGTGCGCTCTCGCAGTTCCGCCACATCACGATCCCGATGCTGCGGCCGGTGACGTTCTTCCTGGTCGTCACCAGCATCATCGGCGGCGCGCAGATCTTCATCGAGATCAACATCATGACCCCCACCGGAGGCCCCGAGTTCTCCACCGCATCCATCGTCTGGTACATCTGGCAGAAGGCGTTCAACTACCTCCAGATGGGCTACGCGACATCGATGTCGGTCGTCCTGGGACTGCTGGTCTTCGTCATCACGGCGATCCAGTTCCAGGTCAACCGCCGGTCCCAGTTCTCCATCGAGTGAGGCAGCCATGACTCTTTCAGCCCCTGGCGCTCAGACAGCCCCGGACGTCGACCCTGCGCCCGGCACCATGACCACCGTGCTCCCCGCGACGGCCCGCCGCAGGCTCCCCCGCCGCGTCGCCGGCGGCTCCGGTGGCTCGTCCGCCCCCGTCGGCACCCGCTCGCGCTCCTACCGCATGACGAACGTGATCGTCACGATCATCCTGTCGATCGGCGGGATCGTGATGATCGCTCCGCTGCTGTGGACGTTCAGCACCTCGTTGAAGACCAAGGAGGCGGTGTTCGCCCTCCCGCCGCAGTGGATCCCCGACCCGGTGCAGTGGGACACCTACATCCGCGTCTGGACGGCGGGCCCCCTCGCCAGCGGCATCTGGAACAGCGTCATCGTCTCGGTCAGCGTGACCGTGGTCGGCACGGTCAGCTCGGCGATCGCGGCCTTCGCGTTCGCGAAGATGCGCCTGCCGTTCAAGAACGTCGTGTTCCTGGCGATGCTCTCCGCGATCATGATCCCGTTCCCGACGATCATGATCCCGCAGTTCAAGATGTTCGCGGATGCCGGCATGGTCGACACGCTGTGGCCGCTGATCCTGCCAGGGCTGTTCGGCAACATCGTGATGATCTTCTTCCTCCGCCAGTTCCTCGACTCCGTGCCCGACTCGATCATCGAGGCGGCCAAGCTCGACGGCGCCGGCTACCTGCGGATCTTCTTCACGCTGATCTTCCCGGCGATCCGCCCCGCCGTCGCCGCGCAGTTCATCCTGTGGTTCATGGCCGTGTGGAACGACTACCTCGCGCCGATCATCTACCTGAACTCCCCGGAGAGGCAGACGCTGCAGCTCGTCATCGCGAGCTTCAACGCCACCTACGCCAGCCAGACCGACTATCCGCTGATCATGGCCGCGTCGTTCATCGCGCTGGTCCCTGTCCTGGTCGTGTTCGTCGTCTTCCAGCGGCAGATCATCGAGTCCGTCGCACTGAGCGGATCGAAGGCCTGAGATGACGATCCTCACGAGCGATCCGAGCAGCTGGGGAGCGCGCAACGCGCACGACCCGACGGTGGTGCGCGGCGACGACGGCCTCTGGTACATGTTCTCCACGGATGCCGCGGCCGACGTATCCGGCTTCCCGGTGGGCGCGCACGTGCGCACCTCTCCTGACCTGGTGACCTGGTCGTTCCACGGGACCGCCCTGGGCGAGGTGCCGACACCTGCGCGCGAGTGGAGCGGAGCCGAGGGGCTCTGGGCGCCGGAGGTGGTGCGCTGGCCGACCACCGACGGCAGCACGCGCTGGCACATGTACTACTCGGCCTCCACGTTCGGCTCGCGCACCTCGGCCATCGGCCTCGCGACCGCCGAGAGCCCGGCCGGTCCCTGGACGGATCAGGGCATCGTGGTGGCCACCCTCCACGACCGCGACGCGCACAACGCGATCGACGCCGCTGTCTCCTTCGACCGCGATGGCCGGCCGTGGATGATCTACGGGTCGTTCTTCGGCGGCATCCACATCGTCGAGCTGAACCCGGAGACCGGGATGCGGCTGCGCGAGGAGACCGGCACGCTGATCGCCCGCCGGCCCGCCAGCGTCGACGGCGCGATCGAGGGCGCGTACGTGCAGTACCGCGCCGAGGAGGACCGGTTCGTGCTGTTCGTGTCCTACGACTCGCTCGCGAGCACCTACAGCGTGCGTGTCGGCGTCGCCGACGAGATCACCGGCCCGTACCGGGATGCCGCAGGCAGGGACATGACCTCGCCGGAGCCGGAGACGGCGGTCGAGGCCGGCACCAAGGTGCTCGGCGGTCACCGCTTCCCCGGCGGCACCGGGCTCATCGCGCCGGGGCACAACTCCGTCTTCACCGACGGCGACGCGACCTTCATGGTGCACCACGTGCGGCTGGCGGATGCGCCGACGCAGCACGAGGCGCAGATCCGCCGGGTGCACTGGACCGCGGGCGGGTGGCCGCTGGTGTCGCCGCACCCCTTCGCCGGGCCCGGCACCGAGCGGCTGAGCACCGCGGCGCCGGCCTCGGGGGAGTGGGATGCCGTGCGCTTCGCGCCCGAGGTGCCGGGCCTCATCGAGGCGCAGCGGGTGACGATCGCGTCGGATGCCGTGTCCGACGGCGAGCCGGTCGCGGCGAGGCTGGACGTGGGTGGGCTGGACGAGGCCGATCGCGTCGTCCTCGACGCCGTCGTCTTCGGCGCCTGGGACCCGGTCGCCGCGCGCACCGTGCTCGCGTTCAGCGGCATCGACGCGCACGGCGTGGTGTGGAGCGGCTCCCAGGCGGTGACCTCATGAGCGCCGAAGCGCTCGCCGGCGCCGGCTGGACGGGCCGTGTCATGCAGGTCCTGCACGTCGCGACGGCGCTGATCGCGGTGAACCTCATGTTCCTGCTCGGCACGCTGTTCGGGCTCGGCGTGCTCGGTCTCATGCCGGCATCGGTCGCGGCATCCGCCGTTCTGCGCCGCGGCGACCTGCTCACCGGAACCGCCGAGGGCGGAGTCGTGCGCACCTTCTGGGCGCGCTACCGCGCCGAGTTCGGCCGGGCGAACCTCGCCGGCATCCCGTTCGGCCTCGCGGCCGCGCTCCTCGCGGCGGATGCCGTGGTGCTGCCGCAGCTCCAGGGGCCGGTGTCGGCCGCGCTGCTCGTCTTCACGGGCGTCCTCGCCTCCGTCGCGCTGGTCAGCGCGATCACGACGGTCGTGCTGCTCTCGCGCTACGACGACCGGCCGGCCGCCGTGCTCCGCTTCGCCCTGCTGCTGCCGATGACCTCCGTGCCGACGGCACTCGGCGTGCTCGTCGTCATCGCCGCCTGGACCGTCATCGTCGGTGCCGTCCCGGTCCTCCTGCCGCTGGCAGGCGTCGCGATCCCGCTCGCGATCGCCGTGCGGCTGATCGACCGCCGCCTGGATCGCATCGACGACGCCGGCTGACGGCATCCGCTCTTCCCCACCCGCATACCTCGTCGCGCTGCGTCGCAGCCGGCCCGTCCCACAGAAGGAACATCCGTGACCAAGGCACGCATCTCCATCGACCGCGAGGCGGTCGTCGCCCCGATCGACCGGCGCATCTTCGGCTCGTTCGTCGAGCATCTCGGCCGCTGCGTCTACGACGGCATCTACGAGCCCGGCCACCCGACCGCGAACGAAGACGGCTTCCGCCTCGACGTCGTGGACCTGGTGCGCGAGCTCGGCTCGACCACGATCCGCTACCCCGGCGGCAACTTCGTCTCGGGCTTCCGCTGGGAGGACTCGGTCGGTCCGCGCGATCAGCGCCCGGTGCGCCGCGACCTCGCCTGGCACTCCATCGAGACCAACCAGGTCGGCGTCGACGAGTTCTCCCGCTGGCTGAAGCTCACCGGCTCCGAATTGATGATGGCGGTGAACCTCGGCACCCGCGGCATCGAGGCCGCCCTCGACCTGCTCGAGTACTGCAACCACCCGTCCGGCACCGCGCTCAGCGACCAGCGCATCGCGAACGGCACCGTCGAGCCGCACGACATCCGCATGTGGTGCCTCGGCAACGAGATGGACGGCCCCTGGCAGACCGGCTACATGACCGCGGAGGACTACGGCAAGATCGCCGCCCGCACCGCGCAGGCCATGAAGGCGGCCGACAAGGACCTCGAGCTCGTGGTCTGCGGCTCGTCCGGCTCGGGGATGCCGACCTTCGGCGACTGGGAGCGCACGGTGCTCGAGCACGCGTACGAGCACGTCGACTTCATCTCCTGCCACGCGTACTACCAGGAGCGCGGCGGCGACCTCGCCTCGTACCTGGCGTCGTCGCTGGACATGCAGTACTTCATCGAAACAGTCGTCTCCACGGCCGACCACGTCGGCAACAAGCTCAAGTCGTCGAAGAAGATCAAGCTCTCCTTCGACGAGTGGAACATCTGGTACCTCGACGAGCACCAGGCGTCCGATGAGGTCAACGACGAGTGGCGCATCGCCCCTCGCCAGCTCGAGGACGTCTACTCGGTGGCGGATGCCGTGGTGCTGGGCAACCTGCTCATCACGCTGCTGAAGAACCACGACCGGGTCGCCTCGGCATCCCTCGCCCAGCTCGTCAACGTGATCGCCCCGATCATGACCGAGCCCGGCGGCGACGCGTGGCGGCAGACGACGTTCTTCCCGTTCTCGGTGACCTCGCGCCTGGCGAAGGGTGAGATCGTGAAGCCGCGCATCGACGTGGGCACGTACGACACGATGGTGTACGGCAAGGCGCCGCTCGTCGATTCGGTGGTCACGACCGACGGAACGAACTCGGCGGTGTTCCTGGTGAACCGGAGCCAGACCGAGTCGATCGAGGTCCAGATCGCGGCGTCCGAGCTGGGCGTCTCGTCGATCGACGAGGCCGTCACGCTGTGGGATGACGACGTGTACGCGAAGAACACGCTCCAGGATCAGAACCGGGTCGGCCTGAAGGCGCTCGAGGGTGCGACGCTCGCCGACGGCGTGCTCACCGTCACGCTGCCCCCGGTGTCCTGGTCGGCGCTCGCCCTCTCCTGATGGGCATCGTCCGGCGCCTGGCAGGCGCTGTCGCCGCACTCCTCGCCGCGGCGGCGCTGGCCGGGTGCGGGGCCGTCGTGCCGGCGGCGCCCGAGCTCTCGGGCGACGTGTTCGTGCACGACCCCGCCTACGTCGCGACCGACGACGGGCACTTCGTGTACTCGACGGGCAACGGGCAGATCGGCGACGGCAACATCCAGATCCGCCGGTCCGACGACGGGGCGAGCTGGGAGTACGCCGGCGAGGTCTGGGCTTCGAAGCCGCAGTGGCTCGCCGAGGCGGTGCCCGGCGTCGACAACCTCTGGGCGCCGGACCTGTACGAGCACGACGGCACCTGGTACCTCTACTACTCGGCGTCCACGTTCGGCAGCAACAGGTCGGTGATCGCGCTGGCGACGAACACGACGCTCGACCCGGAGGACCCGGGGTACGAGTGGGTCGACCGCGGCGCGGTCATCGCCTCGGAGGGCACCGACTTCAACGCGATCGATGCCGGGGTCGTCGAGGACGAGGACGGCGCGCCCTGGATGGCGTTCGGATCGTTCTTCTCCGGCATCCATATCGTGCCGCTGGAGTGGCCGAGCGGGATGCCGGCTGCCGGCGGAGAGCCCGTGCTGATCGCCGACCGCGGACTCCTGGAGAACGCCATCGAGGCGCCGTACATCGTGCCGCGCGACGGCTGGTACTACCTGTTCGTGTCGCGGAACCTCTGCTGCAAGGGCGTCGACAGCACCTACGAGATCGTCGTCGGGCGGTCGAGGGCGGTGACCGGCCCGTACCTGGATGCCGACGGCGGCGCGCTGCTCGACGACGGCGGCACGGTCGTGCTGTCCGGCGAGGGCGACCGGATCGGTCCCGGCGGTCAGTCGACGTCCGGCGACCTGCTCGCCTTCCACTTCTACGACGGCGCGGCCGACGGCGTGCCGACCCTCGGCATCCTGCCGATCACCTGGCGCGACGGATGGCCCGCGGTCGAGTGGCCTTCCGGAACCTGAGCACAGCGCGTAGGCTGTGACCGGTCACGGAATCGAAGGAGCTTCATGCGCACGGCATCCGCTCGCCTGGAAGACGTCACGGTCACGGACCCGTACCTCCGCAACGCGCAGGCGAAGACGATCGCCTACCTGCTCGAGCTCGATCCCGAGCGCCTGCTGTACTCCTTCTACCGCAACGCCGGCCTCGAACCGCTCACAGACGAGGGCTACGGAGGATGGGAGCGCGAGGAGGGCACCCGCTTCCAAGGTCACTTCTTCGGCCATGTGATCTCCGCGCTCGCGCAGGCGTGGGCCACGACCGGAGACGAGGAGCTGCTCGCGCGCCTCGAGATCGCCGTGAACGGGCTCGACCGCTGCCAGCGCGCCTACGCGGACGCCGATCCGGATGCAGCCGGATACGTCTCGGCCTTCCCGATCGGTCTGCTCCCCGCCGGCGGCGACGGACTGCTCGTGCCCTTCTACAACCTGCACAAGGTGCTCGCCGGCCTCCTCGACGCGCACCGGTACGCGCCGGGAGACGTCGCGGAGACCGCGCTCGGGGTGGCATCCCGCTTCGCCGCCTGGGTCGAGCGCTACGCCGGATCGCTCGACGACCCGCAGACCATCCTCGACACCGAGTACGGCGGCATGAACGAGGCGCTCTACCGGCTGTACGCGATCACCGGCGACCCCGTGCACAAGCGGGCCGCCGAGCGCTTCGACGAGACCGACCTGTTCCGCAGCCTCGCCGCGGGTGAGGACGTGCTGGCCGGCCGGCACGCGAACACCACCATCCCGAAGCTCGTCGGGGCCCTCACCCGGTACACGGTGCTCGCCGCCGAGCCCGATCTGCCCGCCGAGGAGCGCGCAGAGCTGGAGACGTACCGCGCTGCCGCCGAGAACTTCTGGCGCATCGTCGTGGACGCGCACACCTACGCCAACGGCGCGAACAGCCAGTCGGAGCACTTCCACGCCCCCGGCACCCTGTATGCGCGAGCGCACAGCGGCACCACCACCGGCTACGGCGAGAACTCCACCGCGGAGGGGTGCAACGAGTACAACATGCTCAAGCTGTCCCGCGCGCTGCTCGCCCTCACCGGGGACGTGACCTACGCCGACTACGACGAGTCGACCTTCCTCAACAGCATCCTGGCCTCGCAGAACCCCGAGACCGGGATGGTGACGTACTTCCAGCCGCAGCGCGCCGGCTACGCGAAGGTGTTCGGGCGGCCGTTCGACCAGTTCTGGTGCGACCACGGCACCGGCGTCGAGAGCTTCACGAAGCTCGGCGACGGCATCTACGCCCTCTCCCCGGATGCCGTGACCGTCAACCAGTTCCGCTCCAGCACGCTGCGCGACGCCGCGCGCAACCTGCTCCTCGTGCAGACCGCCGACATCCCCGTGGAGGACACCGTCCGCATCGAGGTGCAGAGCCTCGACGGCGGAGGGCTCGCCGCCCCGGTGACCCTCCGGCTGCGCGTGCCGTCGTGGACCGCCGGGTCGCCGTCGCTCTCCGTGAACGGCTCCCGGCGCGCGCTCGACCCCGAAGCCGGCCACCTCGCCGTGGAGGTCGGGGACGGAGACGTCGTCGAGTACACGATCCCCGCCGAGGTGCGCGTGTCCGCCGGCACCGAGAACCCCGACTGGGTCGCCTTCCGCTACGGGCCGGTGCTCCTGGCCGCCGAGCTCAGCCGCGAGAACGTCGAGGCGAGCTACGAGGCGGGAGTGCTCGTGCAGATGGGCGTGCCAGACCCGTCGCTCACCGGGGAGGTCGTCGTCGACGACCCGAAGGCCTGGCGCGACCTCGTCCGCGAGCACCTCGTGCGGCTGGAGGATGCGGTGGGCGCCGACGGCATCCGCTCCCTGCGCTTCGCGATGCGCGACGTGGATCCGGATGCCGCGACCTGGACATGGCAGCCCTACTACAGCCTCTACGGCGCCCGGTATGCGACGTACGTCACGCTCGTCGCGAGCGGATCGACAGCGCGCGCTTCGGCCGACGACCGCACGCTCGACGCGCTGACCTCCTTCGACAACAACAACTCCGAGGCCGACAAGAACCACCGCTTCCTGCACTCGACGGTGGGCGTGCGCGGCGGCGCGCAGTACCGCGAGGCATCGGCGGATGCCGGGGCGTTCTTCGAGTACGACCTCATCGCCGACCCGGCCGGCACGGTCCTCGGCGTGACGTACAGCGGTGCGGACGCCGGGCGCCGCTTCGACGTGCTCGTGAACGGCACGCTGCTGCGCCGCGAGGTGCTCGAGGACGGGCACGGGGACGGAGTGCTCTACGAGCGTGTCGTCGAGATCCCGGCCGCCGTCCTCGCCGCGGGCGGGTTCAAGCGCGACCAGCACGGCGGGTTCGCCCTCGACGCGGCCGGCCGTCGGATCCCCGTGGCAACCGTGCGCTTCCAGAGCACCGGTGACAGCCCGGTCGGGGGCGTCTACGGCGTCCGCACCCTCCGCGGTCCGCGCGCTTCGGGCTGAGGACGCGCGCTCCGGAGGAGGAATCCCCGGATACCCTCAGCCCGAGCGTGCGTTCTCCTCCCCAGCGGAGGGCGGAGCGCTTCAGGCGAGCTCGATCACCGACCAGGACAGCGCGGGGAGCGTGGCGCGCACCGAGCCGTCGACGACCTCGGCCGCGACGAGCGGCACCATGTGCACGGCATCCGGCGTCGTCTCCAGGTTCGCCGTGAAGCGGTCGCCGCCCTCGGGGATCGTCAGCGTCTCGGCGTTCGCCACCGCCAGGTCGCCGAAGCCGCGGAGGTCGACCGTGAGGTCGTTCGCCGACTCCAGCGACCGGTTCGCCACGAACAGCACCACGCGCCCGGTCTCCTCGTCGAAGGTGGCGGCGGCGTCGACCGAGTCGACGTCCCCGTACTGCTTCGTGCCGATCTGCGAGGCCGACACGGCGAGCTGCAGGATGCGGCCGCGGGCGAGCCGCGCCATCCGCTCGAAGGGCCAGAAGCTGGTCTGCCGCCAGGCCGGGCCGCCCTGCTCCGATCGGATCGGCGCGATCACGTTCACGAGCTGCGCCTGGTTCGCGATGTGCACGCGGTCGCCGTGGCGCAGCAGGCTGTTCAGGAAGGTGCCGACGACGACGGCATCCGTCACGTTGTAGGTGTCCTCGATGAGGCGCGGATGCTCCCGCCAGCCGGCCGCGGCGATCGCGGCCTCCTCCTCGTCGTTGTACCGGTCGAAGTCCCAGACGTTCCACTCGTCGAAGGAGATGTTGACCTGCTTCGTGTGCTTGCCCGCGGCCTTGACGGCGTCGATCGTGGCGATCACCCCGTCGATGAAGGCGTCCATCTCCACCGCTTCGGCGAGGAACGACTCGGCGTCGCCGTCGAGCTCGCGGTAGTACGCGTGCATGGAGATGAAGTCGACCTCCTCGTAGGCGTGCGTGAGCACGGTGTGCTCCCAGGTGCCGAAGGTCGGCATGCCGCGGTTCGAGGAGCCGACCGCGACGAGCTCGATCGAGTCGTCGACCAGCTTCATCGCCTTCGCGGTCTCCTGTGCGAGCCGGCCGTACTCGGCCGCGGTCTTGTGGCCGATCTGCCAGGGCCCGTCGAGCTCGTTGCCGAGGCACCACAGCTTGATGCCGAACGGGTCCTCGGCGCCGTTGCGCCGGCGCAGGTCCGACCAGTACGTGCCGCCGGGGTGGTTCGCGTACTCGACGAGCGCGCGCGCCTCCTCGACGCCGCGGGTGCCGAGGTTGATCGCCTCCATGACCTCGACCTCGGCCTCGCGCGCCCAGTCGACGAACTCGTGCAGCCCGAAGGCGTTGGTCTCGATCGTGTGCCAGGCGCCGTCGATGCGCCGGGGGCGGTCGGCGACGGGGCCGACGCCGTCCTCCCAGCGGTACCCCGACACGAAGTTGCCGCCGGGGTACCGGATCACCGTCGGGCCCATCTCGCGCACGAGCTCCAGCACGTCGCGCCGGAAGCCGCGCTCATCGGCCTGCGGGTGCCCCGGCTCGTAGATGCCGGTGTACACGCAGCGCCCCATGTGCTCGACGAAGGATCCGAAGAGTCTCCGGGGGACGTCGGCGATGGTGAAGTCGCGGTCGATGGTGATGCGGGCCTGAGCCATGGTTCTCCTTGTCGGGGGATGGAAGGGGTGTCTACTGGCCGCCGAAGCCGCTGGTGGCGACGCCCTTGACGATCTGCTTCTGGAAGACGATGAAGACGATGATGAGCGGGAGCGCTGCGAGCACGGCCTGGGCCATGACCTGTGCGTACTGCACGCCGTAGGCGCTGATCACGGTCTGCAGCCCGACCGGCAGCGTCATCAGCGTCGTGTCGTTGATGACGAGGAACGGCCAGAGGAAGTTGTTCCACGCGCCGATGAACACGAAGATCGCGACGGAGGCGAGGATCGGACGCGACAGCGGCAGCACGATGGACCAGAAGATCCGCAGACGCCCTGCGCCGTCGACCCTGGCCGCGTCTTCGAGCTCGATCGGGATCGCGTCGAAGAACCGCTTCAGGATGAAGACCATCGCCGGCGCCACCACCTGCGGCAGGATCAGGCCCCAGTAGGTGTCGATCAGGTTGAACGCGAGCATCTCGTAGAAGAGCGGGATGATCAGCACCTGCGGCGGCACGACGATCGACGCGATGATCACGGCGAACAGCCAGCGGCGTCCGGTGAAGTCCATGCGCGACAGCGCATAGGCCGCCAGCGCCGAGATCGCCAGCGTGATCAGCGTGACGGCGACCGACGTCCAGAGGCTGTTGAACGCCCACGTGTAGACGTTCCCCTGCGAGAGGATCGCGGCGAACGCCTCGGTCGTCGGCCCGGAGGCGCCGATCCACGACGGGTCGCCGGAGGCGGCATCCGTCTCGGTCTTGAAGGCGGTCGCGACCGCCCACAGGAACGGCAGCAGCCAGCCGATGGCGAGCAGGAGCAGCACGACGAAGGCGGCGACCCGGAGCGGGGCGAACGGCTTCTGGCCCGGCATGCGCGCGGCACGTGGCGGCTTCGACGTGACGAGCGTCTCGGTGAGGGTGGCGGTGGACATCACAGCTGCTCCTTCCGGCGGCGCGTGATCAGCGCCTGCACGACGCCCACGATGACGATGAGCGCGAAGAACACGTACGAGATGGCGGCCGAGTACCCGAAGCGGTAGCTCACGAATCCGGCCTCGTAGATGTACTGGACGATCGATCGGGTGGTGTCGCTGGCGACCCCGCCGAGCATCTGGTACGCCTGGTCGAACAGCTTCAGCGAGGCGAGGATCTGCAGGATCAGGATGAGCACGGTGGCCGGTCCCAGCTGGGGGAGCGTGATCGACCAGAACTGGCGCCAGGAGCCTGCCCCGTCGAGGGAAGCCGCCTCGTACTGCTGCGGCGGGATGTTCTGCATCGCGGCGAGGTACAGCAGGAAGTTGAAGCCGACCGTCCACCACACCGTCGCGATGACGATGGACATCATGTTGGTCTCGGGGTTCTGCAGCCACGCGAGCGGCTCGAGACCGAGCGCCTTCAGGATGTTGTTCGCGGCGCCGATCTGCGGGTTGAAGATCCACACCCAGATCTGTGAGATCACCGTCGAGGCGAGCAGGTACGGCATGAAGAACGACAGCCGCCACAGCCACTGGCCGGGAAGGCCCCGGTCGACGAGCGCCGCCATCAGGAGGGCGATCGCGACCAGCGGGACGGTGGACAGCAGCGTGAACCAGACGGTGTTCCACAGCGACTGCCACATCACCGGGTCGCCGAGCGCTTCGGCGTAGTTCGCGAACCCGACGAAGCCGCCGCCGGCGCCGGTGAGGGACTGGTCGGTGAAGCTGAGGATGACGCCGTGCACGATCGGCCAGACGAGGAACAGCACGAAGGCGAGCAGGAACGGCGCGAGGAACGCCCAGCTGACGAGCTGCTCGCGGCCGCCGGAGCGTCGGACGGGGCGAGCGGATGCCGTGCCGGTGACGATCGCGCGGGTGGAGGTGGCCGTGAGCGTCATGACTCGAACGTCCCTTCGGGGTCGGCGGGGTTCGGCTGGCGGAGGAAGGTGTTCACCCGGCGCTCGAAGCGGTCGATGGCCGCCGCCGGATCGTCTCCGTTCAGCAGCACGCCCTGGACGGCCGCGCCGAACTCGCCCTGGAAGTTGGAGCCGGAGCCGGTGAACCAGGCGGTGGGGTCGTAGACGACGTGCTTCGCGGCTTCCGCGTAGTGCGCCTGGGGGAGGAGGTCGTCGTACTCGGACGACTCGGTCACCGGGAGGAACGCGGGCACGTGCCCCGCCTCGGCCCAGCCGAACGAGCCCTTGAGCATGTCGGCGACGAAGCGGTACGTGAGGTCGCGCCGCACCGGGTCGGCGTTCGTCTGGTGAGGCAGGACGAAGGAGTGCGAGTCGGCGTACACGGCCGGGGTGCCGTAGAGCGTCGGGATCATGGTGGCGTCGAAGGGGAGCTTCGCGTTCTGCATCGTTCGCAGCTCCCAGACGCCGGTGAACAGCATCCCGCTCTGCCCGGTGGCGAACTCCGCCACCGCCGTGCCGTAGTCGGCCTGCGTCGCGGCGATCTCCCCGTCGAGGAGGGTGCGCACGAACGACAGCGATTCGACGGCCGCATCCTTGTCGATCACCGCGGGACCGCCGGCGGGGAGCTCGATCGGCGCCCCATGCTGCGAGTACAGCGTGTAGAACAGCCGCCACATCTGCGCTCCGTCGCCGAGGTAGCCGTAGGAGAGGGCGTGCCCGCCGGCCTGGCTGCCGATCGCGCGCAGCTGCTCGACGAACTCCTCGGGAGAGGCGGTCTCCGCGAGCCGTCCGTCGCTGTCGAGCACCCCGGCCGCGTCGCAGATGTCGGTGTTGAACATCGCCACGAACGGGTGGGCGTCCAGCGCGATGCTGTACATGTCCTCGCCCACGAACCCCTTCTCCCAGATCGGCGCGGGGAAGGTCGAGGCGTCGACGCCGAGCTCGGCGAGCCGGTCGAGATCCCACGGGTCGAGCAGGCCGCCCGGCGCCCAGCCGACCGTGCGGGTGGCGTGCATGACGGCGACGTCGGGAGCGCGTCCGCCGGCACCCGCCATCGCGAGCTTCGTGTAGTACGGAGTGCCCCAGGCGAGGACGGTGGGGCGGATGCGGTATGCGCTCTGCGCGTCGTTCGCGTTCTGCAGCAGCTGCGACATGGTCACCCCGTCTCCGCCGGAGAGCAGGTGCCAGAACTGCAGCGTCTGCGGGCCGGAGCCGGGGGTCGCGCCGGGCGCGCAGCCCGCGAGCACGGCCGTGCCGGCGGCCAGGGAGGCGGCGGCCAGGAACTGCCTTCGAGACAGATCGAGGTGTCTTGTCGGGGGCGTCATCCGTCACTCCTTCGTGACTGCGGTCGGGGGCGCCACCCATCATTACATCGTGGTAATCCGTGACGCAAGCATCGGAACGAATCGCTCCGGTCGCACCTGAACACAGTGCTGAGCGCGCAGACCGGCACGAACTGCGACCGGAACGAGCGGACGTCGACCGGCCGGAACGCCGACCGGAACGATGTCAGGGACGGTATCCGGCGGGGGAGGCGGCGGTACTGGCGCGCTCGATGAGGCGGTGCGACAGGGTCAGGCCGCGCGGCGCAGCGGTCCGATCGTCCATCCGCGACTCGAGCAGGCCGAGTGCGGCCTCGGCGAAGGCCCGCCGGTCGAACGCGATCGTGGTGAGCGACGGCGAGGTGAAGTCCGAGAACTCCACGTCGTCGAAGCCCGTGACGATCACGTCATCGGGAACGCGGATGCCGTGCTCGTGCAGCGCGTGCAGCACGCCGAGCGCGAGCGAGTCGGTCAGCGCGATCACCGCGTCGAAGCCGATCCCGCGCGAGATCAGCGTGCGCGCCGCATCCGCCCCCGACGCCATCGACCACGGCAGGCGGTTCACCTCGAGTCCGGCATCCCGCGGGACCCCGGCCTCGCGGAGCGCGTCGTGCACCCCGTCGAGCCGGAGGCGGCTGGTCGCGGTCGCGATCGAGGCATCGCCGTCGGCGCCGATCACGGCGATCCGCCGGGCACCCCGCGCGAGAACGTGCCTCGTGGCATCCGCCGCCGCCAGGCGACTGTCGATGCGGACGTGGTCGGCCCTGTGCTGCTCCACCTCCCCGATCACCACGACCGGCGGCAGCCGGTCGGCGTACTTGAGGACGCTGTCCTCGAGCCGGACCGGGTTCAGGATCAGGCCGTCGACGAGGTGCGCCCTGGCCCGCGAGAGCAGCTCCTTCTCGCGCTCGGGCTCGGTGGCCGTCTCCTCGATCTGCACGGCGAGCCCGCGTTCGTGGGCGGCCTGGACGATGCGGTGCACGAGCTCGGCGGAGTACGCCGTCGCGAGGTCCGGCAGCGCGACGGCGATGATCCCGGAGCGGCCCTTCCGCAGGCCCCGCGCGCTGAGGTTCGGCACGAAGTCGAGCTCGGCCATCGCCGCCTCGACCTTCGCCCTCGTCTCCTCGCGCACGACGACCGTGCCGGTGACGACGTTCGACACGGTCTTCGGCGAGACGCCGGCGAGCGCGGCGACGTCCTTCATCGTCGCTCGCCTCGTCGCCCCCTTCGCCGCGGGCGGCGGCATCGCTGTCATCCGGTCAGCCTAGCCGCGTGCCCGCCCGTCATCCGGAATTCATCGATGTAGACGGGTGGTTAGGCTGGCGCCATGAGCATCGAGCGCAACTGGGCGGGCAACCTCGCGTACCGGGCCACGTCCGTCGAGCATCCGGAGTCCGTCGAAGAGATCCGGTCGCTTCTCGCCGAGCCGGGACCGGTCCGCGTGCTCGGCTCGCGACACTGCTTCAACGACATCGCCGACAGCGCCGGCCGGCTGGTCGCGCTCGACCGGATGCCCGCGGTCATCGAGGTGACTCCTGAGCGCGACGCCGTGCGCGTATCCGGCGGGCTCCGTTACGGAGACGTGGCTCCCGCGCTCGAGGAGCAGGGGCTCGCGCTCGCGAACCTCGCCTCGCTGCCGCACATCTCGGTCGCCGGCGCGGTCGCCACCGGCACGCATGGCTCCGGGGACGGCATCGGCTCCCTCGCGAGCGCGGTGCGCGCCCTGACGATCCTCACCGCCTCCGGCGAGGTGCGCACGCTCTCCCGCGGCGACGAGGGCTTCGACGGCGCGGTCATCGGTCTCGGCGCGCTCGGCGCGGTGCTCGACGTCACCCTCGACGTCGAGCCGACCTATCAGGTCGCGCAGCACGTCTTCGAGCACCCGTCGTGGGACGGCATCCTCACCGACTTCGACGCCGTCACCGGCCTCGGCACGAGCGTGAGCATCTTCTCGACCTGGCAGCAGACCGGCGACGCCGACCAGATCTGGGTCAAGCAGCGGGTCCCCGCGACCCGCGCGGATGCGCGTGCCCTGCAGCTGCTGCGCGACGACAGGGTCGCGGCGCTCGGGGCTGTCGCGGCCGACGGCAAGCGGCATCCGATCCTCGGCATCGACCCCGAGGCCTGCACCGAGCAGGGCGGGGTCGCCGGCACCTGGTTCCAGCGCCTGCCGCACTTCCAGCTCGAGTTCACCCCGTCGGCCGGTGCCGAGATCCAGAGCGAGTACCTCGTGCCGCGCGCCGACGCCGTGGCCGCGATCTCGGCGGTGCGCTCGCTCGCCGACCGCATCGCCCCGCTGCTGCTCGTGAACGAGATCCGCACGGTGCGCGCCGACGACCTCTGGCTGAGCTCCTCGTACGGAACGGATGCCGTCGGCATCCACTTCACCTGGAAGCCCGAGGAGAAGTCCGTCCGCGCCCTCCTCCCCGAGCTCGAGGCGGCGCTGCCGGCATCCGCGCGTCCGCACTGGGGCAAGATCTTCACCCTGGACGGCGCCGAGGTGCGCTCCCGCTACCCGCGGTGGGACGACTTCGCCGCGCTCGCCGCCTCGTTCGACCCGGAGCGTCGCTTCGTGAACGAGTACCTCGAGCGGCTGGGCCTCTGAGCCCTCCGGGTGGCAACCGATGGCGTTCCGGTCGCAGTTCGGCACAGTCCGCCGCCCGTCGACCGTGCCCGAGTGCGACCGGAAGCGGGGTCGTGGCGTCACGACCTCCCGACGAGTCCGCTCGGGCGTCATACACTCGACGGCGTGAGTGAGTCCCGCAGCGCCCCCGGCCGCACGGTCGGCGTGCGCGACGTCGCCGCCCTCGCCGGAGTCTCCAGGCAGACCGTGTCGCGCGTCCTCAACGACCATCCGGACGTCGCCCCGGAGACCAAGGAGCGGGTGCTCGCCGCGATGGCCGAGCTCGGCTATCGGATGAACAACGCGGCCCGTGCGCTCGGCACCCGCCGCTCCCGCACGGTCGGCGTGCTCGCCTCCGATGCGCTGCAGTACGGACCATCGCGCAGCATCGCCGCGATCGAGGCCTCGGCCAGGGAGGCCGGCTACTGGGTGAGCGCCGCCTTCGCCGACGCGGGGGATGCCGCCGCCGTCGTCTCGGCCGTCGATCACCTGACCGCCCAGGGCGTCGAGGGGATCGTCGTCGTCGCCCCGCACGCGCGCACCCTCGACGCGCTCGACGAGCTGCGGATCGGCGTGCCCGTCGTGATCCTGCACTCCTCCGGCCGTGGATCGCGAGGCCTGTCGGTCGACCAGGTCGCCGGCGCCCGCCTCGCCGTCGCCGCACTGGCGGATGCCGGCCACACCCGCATCGCGCACCTCGCAGGACCCGCCGACTGGCTGGAGGCGGAATCCCGCGCCGACGGCTTCGCGGCCGAGCTCGCCGCGCGCGGGCTGGAGCCCGGACCGGTGATCGCGGGGGACTGGTCCGCCGGATCCGGCTACGCCGCCACCGAGGCGATCCGCGACTCGGGTGTCACCGCCGTGTTCGCGGCGAACGACCAGATGGCGCTCGGCCTGCTCGGCGGGCTGCACGAGGCGGGGCTCTCGGTGCCCGGCGACATCAGCGTGGTCGGGTTCGACGACATCCCCGATGCGGCCTACTACTGGCCGAAGCTCACCACGGTGCGCCAGGACTTCGACGAGCTCGCCCGCCGCGCGGTGGCCGCGCTCATCGGCGGGGCGGATGCCGCGGCATCCGATCTCGCCCCCGTGGCGCCCGTGCTGGTGTCGCGGGAGTCGGTCGCGGCTCCGCGCTGAGCCGGGTCTCGACCGCAGGCGGCCGCCGCGGCCGTTCACAATTCCTCAGTATCGCGCGCTGCCGCGTCCGCGTTCCCCGGGAGGACGCGGCGGTCATCGACCAGTGCCACGGAATCTGAGGAGTAGTGAACGGCTGGGCGCCCTTGACGATCGCACGGCGGCCGTGTCACACTACTGTGACCGGTCACAGTGACCGGTCACGAACTTCCGAGGTCACCGTGAGCAGCGAAGCCCCCGCCTTCAGCCCCGCCGTCGAGGCGTCGATCCAGGCCGTCCGCGAGGACGTCGCGCGCCTGCACGGCGAACTGGTCCGCTACGGACTCGTCGTGTGGACCGGCGGCAACGTCTCGGGCCGCGTCCGCCTGACCGAGGACGGCGGCGGCGACCTCTTCGTGATCAAGCCCTCCGGCGTCTCCTACGACGACCTCGCCCCGGAGAACATGATCCTCTGCGACCTCGACGGCGATGTCATCCCGGGAACGCCGGGCAGCGAGCGCAGCCCGTCCAGCGACACCGCCGCGCACGCGTACGTGTACCGCCACATGCCCGAGGTCGGCGGCGTCGTGCACACCCACTCGGACTATGCGGTCGCCTGGGCCGCCCGCGGCGAGGAGATCCCCTGCGTGATCACCGCGATGGCCGACGAGTTCGGCGGGCCGATCCCGGTCGGCCCGTTCGCGATCATCGGCGACGACTCGATCGGCCGCGGGATCGTCGAGACCCTGAGCGGGCACCGCAGCCGTGCGGTGCTCATGCAGAACCACGGACCGTTCACGATCGGAGTGAACGCGAAGGATGCCGTGAAGGCGGCGGTCATGGTCGAGGACGTGGCGCGCACGGTGCACCTCGCCCGCGAGGCGGGACCGCTCATCCCGATCCCTCAGGAGGCCATCGACAGCCTCTACAACCGGTACCAGAACGTGTACGGCCAGAGCGCGGACGCCCGCCGATGAGCGCGCGCGACGACATCCTGGCGGGTCGCACCACCCTGGGCATCGAGCTCGGCTCCACCCGCATCAAGGCGTGCCTGATCGGCTCCGACGTCACCGGGGTGATCGCGACCGGCTCGTTCTCCTGGGAGAACCGGCTCGAGGACGGCCTCTGGACCTACGGCCTCGACGAGGTCTGGCAGGGCCTGCAGGCCGCGTTCGCCGATCTCGTCGCCGACGCCCACGACCGCTACGGCGTGCGGCCGGCGACCTTCGGCGCCATCGGCATCTCCGCCATGATGCACGGCTACCTCGCCTTCGACGCGGACGGTGACCTGCTCGTGCCGTTCCGCACCTGGCGGAACACGAACACCGGCGTCGCGGCATCCGAGCTCACCGATCTCCTGGGCGTGAACATCCCGCTGCGGTGGTCGATCGCGCACCTGCACCAGGCCGTGGTCGACGCCGAGGCGCACGTGCCGCAGCTCGACTTCGTGACCACGCTCGCCGGGTATGTGCACTGGAGGCTCACCGGCGAGCGCGTCCTGGGCGTCGGCGACGCCTCCGGCATGTTCCCCATCGACTCCGCGACCGGCGGGTACGACGAGCGGATGCTGCAGGCCTACGACGCCCTGGCCGGCGACCGCCTCCCGGCGGGCCTCGTCGCGCTGCTGCCCGCTGTCCTCCCCGCGGGTGCGGCGGCGGGGAAGCTGACGGCCGAGGGCGCCGCGCTCCTCGACCCGTCCGGCGCGCTGCAGCCCGGCATCCCGCTGTGCCCGCCCGAGGGCGACGCCGGCACCGGCATGGTCGCGACCAACTCCGTCGCGCCGCGCACCGGGAACGTCTCCGCGGGCACGAGCATCTTCGCGATGGTCGTGCTGGAGCGTCCGCTCACCAGCCTGCACCACGAGCTCGATCTCGTCACGACTCCGGCCGGCGACGCCGTCGCCATGGTGCACTGCAACAACGGCGCCAGCGAGCTGGCCGCCTGGGCAGGTCTCTTCACCCGGTTCGCGGTCGCGGCCGGGCAGCCGGTCGGCGACGACGCCGCGTTCGAGGCCCTCTTCCGCGAGGCGCTCGAGGGCGAGGCGGATGCCGGCGGCCTGATCGCCTACAACCACCTCGCCGGCGAGCCCATCGCAGGGCTTGCCGAAGGTCGCCCGCTGTTCGTGCGCACCCCCGGCAGCGCGTTCACGCTGGCGAACTTCATGCGCGCCCAGCTGTACGGCGTGTTCGGCACGCTGGCGCTGGGCATGCAGGTGCTCGCCGGCGAGGGCGTCGGGCTCGACCGCATGTTCGCGCACGGCGGGATGTTCCGCACCGCCGGGGTCGCGCAGCGCTTCCTCGCCGGCGCTCTGGGTGCCCCCGTCGCCGTGGGCGAGCTCGCGAGCGAGGGCGGGGCCTGGGGCATCGCCGTCCTCGCCTCCTACCTCGGCCGCGCCGAGACGCTGGCCGCCTATCTCGACGGCACCGTGTTCGCCGCGGCATCCGTCTCCGTCGCCGACCCCGACCCTGCCGACGTCGCCGGCTTCTCCGCCTACCTCGACCGCTACCGCGCGGGCCTGGCCATCGAGGCCGCCGCCGTCGACTCCCTGTAAGGACCCGCCATGCCGAAGCTCACCACCACCCTCGACGGCTACGAGGTCTGGTTCCTCACCGGGAGCCAGCATCTGTACGGCCCGGAGACGCTCGTGCAGGTCGCCGCGCAGTCGCAGGAGATCGCGCGCCTGCTCGACGACGCGGACGAGACACCCGTCAGGATCGTGTGGAAGCCGGTGCTCACCGACTCCGCCGCCATCAAGCGCATCGCGCTGGAGGCCAACGCCGACGAGAACGTGATCGGCCTCGTCGCCTGGATGCACACGTTCAGCCCGGCGAAGATGTGGATCGCCGGCCTCGACGCGCTGCAGAAGCCGCTCGCGCACCTGCACACGCAGGCGAACGTCGAGCTGCCGTGGGCCGACATCGACTTCGACTTCATGAACCTCAACCAGGCGGCGCACGGCGACCGCGAGTTCGGCTACATCCAGACCCGCCTCGGCGTGCCGCGCAAGACGATCGTCGGCCACGCGAGCGACCCGCGGGTGCGTCAGGAGCTCGCCACCTGGCAGCGCGCCGCCGCCGGCCTCGCCGCCGCCCGCTCGATGAAGCTCGCCCGCTTCGGCGACAACATGCGCTTCGTCGCCGTCACCGAGGGCGACAAGACCGAGGCCGAGCTGCGGTTCGGCGTGCAGGTGAACACCTGGGGCGTGAACGAACTGGCGGATGCCGTCGCCGCGGCATCCGAGACCGACATCGACGCCCTCGTCGCCGAGTACGAGGAGCTCTACGAGGTCGCCCCGGAGCTGCGCCGTGGCGGGGAGCGCCACCAGTCGCTGCGGGACGGCGCCGCCATCGAGATCGGCCTGCGGCTGTTCCTGGAGGAGGGCGGCTTCGGGGCCTTCACCACATCCTTCGAGGACCTCGGCGAGCTCACGCAGCTCCCCGGCCTCGCCGTGCAGCGCCTCATGGCTGAGGGCTACGGCTTCGGGGCCGAGGGCGACTGGAAGACCGCGATCCTCGTGCGCGTCGCGAACGTCATGGGCGCGGGTCTGCCGGGCGGCGCCAGCCTCATGGAGGACTACACCTACGACATGACCCCGGGCGACGAGCTCATCCTCGGCGCGCACATGCTCGAGGTGTCTCCCTCGCTCACCACCGCCAAGCCGACGCTGGAGATCCACCCGCTCGGCATCGGCGGCAAGGACGACCCGGTGCGACTGGTCTTCACGGCCGACTCCGGCCCCGCCGTCGTCGTCGCGCTGAGCGACATGCGCGACCGCTTCCGCCTCACGGCGAACGTCGTCGAGAACGTCGAGCCGCGGGCCTCGCTGCCCAAGCTCCCCGTCGGCCGCGCCGTGTGGAAGCCCGCCCCCGACTTCAACACCTCGGCTGCCGCCTGGCTCACCGCCGGAGCCGCGCATCACACGGTGATGTCCACCGCGGTCGGCATCGAGGCGTTCCGCGACTTCGCCGAGATGGCGGAGGTCGAGCTCCTCGTCATCGACGAGGCGACCACGCTGCCCGAGTTCCAGAAGCAGGTCCGCTGGAACCAGGCGTACTACCGGCTCGCTCAGGGGCTGTGATGACGACCGCCGAGGGTGCTCCCGTCGCGCGAACTGTCGCCTCGACCGCCGCGCAGGCGACAGTTCCAGAGACGGGAGCGGTGGTGCTGCCGCGCTCCGGACGGCAGCTGCGCATCGCGCACGGCTCTTACGAGGCCGCGATCGCGAGTGTCGGCGCGTCGCTGCGCTCGCTCACGTTCGAGGGGCGCGACCTCGTCGTGCCGTTCGGCGCCGACGAGGTGCGCCCTGGCTACCGCGGCACGACCCTCGCGCCATGGCCGAACCGCATCGTCGACGGCCGCTACTCCTTCGGCGGCGCCGAGCACCGGCTTCCGCTCACCGAGCCGGAGCGGGGTCAGGCCCTGCACGGCCTGCTGTCGTGGGCGGAGTTCTCCGACCGCGTGATCGAGGCCGACCGCGTGGTGCTGGCCGCCGTCATCGAGCCCCAGGCAGGGTACCCGTTCCGCGTCGAGGTGGAGACCGAGTACCGTCTCGACGACGACGGGCTCACGCAGACGGTCACCGCGCGGAACATCGGGGCGGATGCCGCGCCCTGGGGCACCGGTCCGCATCCATACCTCGTGGCCGGGCCTTCCGGCCGCGTGGATGCGTGGAACCTCCTGCTCCCCGCCTCCGAGGTCCTCACCGTCACCCCCGACCGGCTGAGCCCCGTCGCCCTGGAGAGCGTGGACCGGCATCCGGAGTGGGACTTCCGCTCGGCCCGGCCGATCGGCGACGTGTTCATCGACCACGCCTTCACCGCACTCTCCCGCACGGACGGCGCCGCCGAGGTGCGGCTCACCGAGGGGGAGCACGGCGTCGCGATGACCTGGGACGAGCGCTGCCCGTGGGTGCAGGTGCACACCGCCGACAACCCCGGGATCGACGGCATCCACCGCATCGGCCTCGCGGTCGAGCCGATGACCTGCCCGCCCGACGCGTTCAACTCCGGCACCGACCTCGTGGTGCTCGAGCCCGGCGCGACGCACGCGGCATCCTGGCGGATCCGGGCGCTGTGACCACCGCGCCCGCGCCACCGATGGGGTGGAACAGCTGGGACTGCTACGGCACCACGGTGACCGAGGCGGAGGTGCTCGCGAACGCCGAGTTCATGGCGGAGCACCTGCTGCGGTTCGGCTGGGACACGATCGTCGTCGACATCGACTGGGCCGACCCGACGGCGCGCTCGCACGGCTACAACGCGGATGCTCCGCTGCACCTCGATGCGCACGGCCGGCTCATCCCCGACCCCGAGCGGTTCCCGAGCTCCGCCGGCGGCGTCGGCTTCGGGCCGCTCGCCGCTCGCATCCACGAGCTGGGCCTGCGCTTCGGCATCCATACGATGCGCGGCATCCCGCGGCGGGCCGTCGCGCAGAACCTGCCCGTCCTGGGGACGGATGCCGGTGCCGCCGAGGTCGCGGACGCGACGAACGTGTGCGAGTGGAACCCCGACATGCTGGGGCTCGATCACGAGCATCCGGCGGCGCAGGCGTACTACGACTCCACGCTCGCGCTGTATGCGGAGTGGGGCGTCGACTTCATCAAGGCCGACGACATGCTCTGGCCGTACCAGGAGGCTGACATCGAGGCGTACGCGTCCGCGATCGCCCGCTGCGGCCGGGACATCACCCTGAGCCTGTCGCCCGGTCGCGACCTCTCGCTCGAGCGGCTCGACCACCTGCGTGCGCACGCCGGCATGTGGCGCATCTGCGACGACCTCTGGGACTCCTGGGACGACGTCGCCGCCAACTTCGCGCGCTTCGCCCGCTGGGCGCCGTTCGCGGGGGAGAGGGGCTGGCCGGACGGCGACATGCTGCCGCTCGGGCGCATCGGCATCCGCGCCGAGCGCGGGGAGCCCCGCGACGACCGGCTGACCCCCGCCGAGCGGGTCTCGCTGCTGACGCTGTGGATCATCGCGCGCTCGCCGCTGATGATCGGCGGCGACCTGCCGTCGAGCGACCCCGCCACGATCGCGCTCTTCCAGAACGACGAGGTGCTCGCCGTGCTCCGGGGCTCGACCCGCAACCGCGAGGTGTTCCGCGAGGGGACGCTGGTGCTCTGGGCGGCTGACGGACCGGACGGCGAGCGGTATGCCGCGGCGTTCAACCTCGGCGAGAAGCCCGCCGAGATCGCGCTCGACGCAGGGAACATCGGCTTCCCGGCATCCGGAGCAGTCACCGAGCTGTGGACCGGCCGCGCCGTGCCGCTCGAGCCGGTGACCGTGCAGAGCGACGCGGCCAGGGGAGTGGCTCCCGGCAGTGCCGCGCTGCGAATCGCACTCGCCCCACACGGCGCCGCCCTGCTCCGCCACCGGCCCTGACGCCTGCCCTCGCCCCGCCGCGGAGCAGTTCCGGTCGCACTTCAGCACAGTCCGACGGCGCACGACTGTGCTCGACTGCGACCGGAACGAACCAGGACGAACGAACGCGGGGCGGCCAGGCAGCGGCGTCCGCACCGCGGGAAAGGGCTTGCCCATCGGGCATCCGTCCTGCTTGAATGTGTGTTGACGTTAACCTGTTGACGTCAACATGCGCGAGGCGAAGAGGCCTCGGTCCACAAGGGAGTGCGAATGAAGAGAAGCAAGGGCGTCGCGATGGTGGCCTGTGCCGCTGCGGTGCTGACGATGTCGACCGTGGCGACCGCGCAGGCGGCCGTGCCGACGGGCGAGCCCGTCACCTACACGGCGTACCCCGCCATCCAGGATCCGGGTTCGAGCTCGCCGAGCTACTTCCAGCCCTACTGGTTCGACGACGGAGGGGCGCACATCCAGGCGCACGGCGGCGCCGTGGTCAGCGCCCAGGAGCTCGGCGTCGAGGGCGGCGACGTCGTGACCGGCACCGAAGACGGCCGCACCGTGTACTACTGGTACGGCGAGGATCGCAGCAACGGCTACTACGGCAGCCCCGGCGTGCACGCCTACAAGTCCTACGACACCCTCAACTGGACCGACGAGGGCGTCGTGCTGCGCTCGGTCTCCAGCGCCGCCGAGCTCGAGACCGAGTACTTCGACGCTCTCTACGACACGGTCGACGATGCCGGCCAGCCGCGCGCCGACCGCATCTCCACCCTCAACTACCACCTCAACACCAGCGATGCCGCCGAGTACACGACGATCTTCGAGCGCCCCAAAGTGCTGTTCAACGAGGGCACCGGCAAGTGGGTGCTCTGGTGGCACTCCGACGGGCAGACCACGCCAGGCGGCAGCATGTACGCGCGCTCGATGGCGGGCGTCGCGGTGTCCGACAGCCCGACCGGGCCGTTCCGGATGACCGGGGTGTACCGGATGCCGAACCGCACGGACTACAAGGCCTGCATCTCGGCCGCGGTCCCGGGTCAGGCCAGGGACATGACGGTCTTCCAGGACGACGACGGCACCGCCTACATCGTGTACTCCTCCGAGGAGAACCGCTCGCTGTACATCGCCGAGCTCGACCCCTCCTACACGAACGTCACCCACACCACCGGCTCCGACATGGTGAACGCGGGGCAGTACTCGGAGGACGGCCGCTACCCGTACGTCTTCGCCGACGGCACCGCCGAGGCGCCCGTGCGCGGCGAGGACTTCCAGATCGTGAAGGAGTGCGGGATGCTCGAGGCTCCCGCGCTCTTCCAGCACGGCGGGAAGTACTACGCCCTCGCCTCCGGCGCGACCGGATGGGCGCCGAACCCGCAGACGTATCACACCGCCGACAGCATCCTGGGCACCTGGATCCGCGGAGTCGAGACCGGCGACTCCCACGAGAACGTCGCCTACAACGCGATCCCGGAGGGCGGTGACGGCCTGCTCTCGATCGGCGACACCCGCCGGACGACCTTCGGCTCGCAGGGCACGAACGTCCTCGACCTCGGCGGCGGCCGCTTCGTCTACATGGGCGACCGCTGGAACTCGGGAGCCGCGAACTCCACATACGTGTGGCTGCCGATCACGATCGGCGAGAACGGCCGCGCCGAGATGCGCAACCCCGCCACCGAGGACCCGGCGCGCTGGGGCGGCGGCTGGGACGCCTCGTACTTCGACTCGCACGGGCTCGGCACCGAGATCTGGAGCGTCGTCGACGACGGCCTGCCGGAGTCGGTGGAGCCCGGAGAGGACTTCGCGGATGCTCTGCCGGCCACGGTCCCCGTGAAGGTGGGCGACGCGACGGTCGACACGGCCGTGACCTGGAGCGCCACCTCGTTCGCCGAGCGCGGCACTCAGACGATCACGGGCACACTCTCCGCGGACGCGCAGTTCACCGCAGGGCGCACGTTCGCCCGCACGATCGAGGTGGCCACCCCCGGGATCGTGAACCTGGCCCTCGAGTCGGCCGTGTCGGCGTCCAGCCGTGCGAGCCTGGCCCCGACCGTGGCCGACGGCAACGTCAAGGGCAAGGGCTGGGACGACTGGCTCGGCGGCGGGGTCTACCCGAAGTCGAGCTGGCTGTCGTTCACGTGGCCGCTGACGCAGGATGTCGACGAGGTCACCGTGCACACCTACAAGGACGGCGCGGGGGCCACCTGGCCGTCGAGCATCGCCGCCGAGTACCTCGACGCTTCGGGCAGCTGGGTCGCGGCGGACGTCAGCGTCGACCTGGCGCAGGATGCCGCGGCATCCGCTCCGGTGGCGACGCTCGACGTCTCGGACCTGCCGCAGACCAACGGCATCCGCCTGCAGCTGAAGACGGCGACGAACACGTGGCAGTCCATCTCGGAGGTGCAGATCTGGGGCGCCGACGGCGTCGAGGACATCTGCTCGGCGGCCGGCACCACGGTCTCGGCGAGCTTCCACCAGACCGAGTGGGAGACGATGCCCCCGCAGAGCGCCTGCGACACCAAGGGGACCACCTCGTGGTCCACGTGGACCGGCGGCACGATGAAGGACTCCGCGACGTTCACGATCGAGCCCGCCGAGGCGCGGATCGTCGACCGCCTCGGGTTCACGAACATCGAGGGGTCGATCACGGGCGTGAGCGTCGAGTACCGCGACGCGCAGGGATCCTGGCACGCGACGACCGCACAGAACGCGGCGCCGAGCGCCAACGGCAAGCCCACGTCCATCGCATTCGACGCCGTGCTCGCCTCGGCCGTGCGGCTCACGTTCACGACTCCGGGCTCGTACCTGAAGATCCCCGTGCTCGCGGTGGGCACCACGTCGTCCGATGTCGCGCCCGCGGTGACGACGCGCTGCGTCTCCGGCAAGGTGCAGCTCGTGTCGACCGTGCGCAACGACGGCGATGCCGTGACGGATGTCGTCGTCGAGACGCCGCTGGGCCGCCGCGTGATCGATGACGTCGCGCCCGGTGCCGAGGGGCAGGCGGTCGCGGCGACGAAGAAGGCGTCGGTCGACGCCGGAGTGATCACCGCGACGGCCGGGGGATCGTCGGTGACCGCCGGGTACCCGGCGGCGACCTGCCGGTAGACGCGATCCTGCGGCGCGCATCGCTCGCCGGTCGTTGAGCGAGGAGCGCAGCGACGAGACGAAACGCCCCTTCAGATACATGACCTCGGGTCGTGTTCACTGAAGGGGCGTTTCGACTCGTGGATACCCGCACTGAGCGAGCGAAGCGAGTCGAGGCGTCGCTCAACGACCGCGGAGGAGACGACCGCGCCGCGTCAGGCCAGGATGGCGAGCAGCGCGGCCGCGGCGGACGCCGAGGACTGCGGGTTCTGACCGGTGATGAGCAGGCCGTCGACCACCGTGTGGTCGCTCCACGGCTCGGCCACCACGATGTCGGCGCCGAGCTCGCGCAGCGAGGACTCGAGGAGGAAGGGGGCGCGGTCGGCCAGGCCGCCGATGCGCTCCTCCTCGTCGGAGAAGCCGGTGATGCGCCGGCCGGCGACGATCGGCCGGCCCGCGGCGGTGCGTGCGGGCAGGAGAGCCGCGAGACCGTGGCAGACGGCGGCCAGCGGCCGGCCGGCCTCGACGGTGGCGGTGATGAGGGCCGCGGAATCGGCATCCGTCGCGAGGTCCTGCATCGGACCGTGCCCGCCGGGGTAGTACACCGCGTCGTAGGCGGCGGGATCGATGTCGGCGAGCGTGAGCGGCGCTGCGAGGCCGGGGATCGCGGCGATCGCGTCGGCATCGCCCTCCGCGAGGCTGCCGGCGTCGACCACGGGAGCGACGCCGCCGGGGGTGGCGAAGGCGACGTCGTGACCGGCGTCGGTCAGCAGCCGGTAGGGCGCGAGCAGCTCCTCGGCCCAGTAGCCGGTGGGGTGGGCGGTGCCGTCGCTGAGGGTCCAGGTGCGGGCGCCGGTGACGACGAAGAGGACGGTGGACATGTGGTGCTCCAATGCTGTCGAGATACACCGAGGAGAACCCGTCGTCGAGAAGAGTGATTCCGATACATTGGCGATGTGAGCGATCGGAATTCCGATGGATTGCAGGACGTGGCGCTGTGGCGGACCTTCCTCGCCGCGTACCGGGCGGGCTCCGTGTCGGCTGCGGCGCGGATGCTCGGCCTCGCCCAGTCCTCGGTCACGACCCAGCTCCAGGCGCTGGAGCGCAGCATCGGCGAGCCGCTGTTCGTCCGCCTCCCGCGCGGCATCCGTCCCACCTCCCGCGCCGATGAGCTCGCCGAGCGGGTGGCCGATCCGCTGGACGCGCTCGCCGCGGCCGTCGGCACGGCATCCGCAGGGCCGCAGCCTGCGGTGCGCCTCGGCGGCGCCGCCGAGTTCCTCGCCAGGGTCGGGGTGCCCTCCATCGCTCCCGCAGTGGCCGACGGCCTGCGCCTCACCGTGACCACCGGACTCGCCGACGATCTCCTCGCCCAGCTGCGCGCGGGGAGCCTCGACGTCGTCGTCTCGGCGGTGCGCCCGCGCGGACGTGCGCTGCCCGCATCCGCTCTCTGCGACGAGGAGTTCGTCCTCGTGGCAGCGCCCTCGCTCGGCGTCGCGCCGTCGCGCGGCCTGCCGCCCGCGGACATCGAGCACCTGCCGCTGCTCGCCTACGCGCAGGACCTCCCGATCCTGCGGCGGTACTGGCGGCACGTGTTCGGCATCCGTCTCGATCGAGAGCCGGCGCTCATCGCGCCGGACCTGCGCGCGCTCGCCGCCGCCGCCGTCGCCGGAGCCGGAATCACCGTGCTGCCGAGCTATCTCATCGCCGGCGAGCTCGACGACGGCAGGCTCACGGTGCTGAGGCCGACGGACGATCCGCCGATCAACACGCTGCACGTCGTCCGGAGGCCCGGCCCGCTCACCGAGGAGGTCGCGGCCGTCGAGCGGATGCTGCGCGACGCCGTCAGCGCCTGGTGAGGGTCAGCGCGCCAGCCAGTCCTTCAGCGACCGGGTGACCCGGGGCAGCACCCAGTACGTCATGATCGGCGTGAGGACGACCGTGGTGGCGAGCACGCGAAGCCAGATCGGCAGCGCATCCCATCCCGGCACCGGGCTCATCGCGTACGTGAACGCGAGGTTCACAGGGAAGAACCCCAGCCAGATCGACACGGCCTGCTTCCACCGGGGCGGCGTGCGGACCACCGACATCGTCGTGGTCGTGCCATCGCCGCGGGGCAGGGTGATGGTGTCTGTCGTCGGCTCGTCGAACCAGCCCTCGATGCCCGTGCGCCGCTTCGTCCGCTCGCTGCGCACGAACCCCTCGCCCATCGACAGCCACCACTCCCGCTCGCCGGAGCGCTCCCAGGCCTCGAGCGTCTCCTCGTCGGCGAACCGGTAGAGCATGTGCCAGACGTGCGAGTCCTCTCCGTCGCGCACCCAGCCGGAGCCGAGGAATCCGGGATGCCGGTGCGCGAGGTTCACCCCGGTCTGCACCCAGGCCGTCGCCTCGGCGATGTGCTGGGGGTCGACCTCGCGGCGGATGGACACGGTGATGGGTTCGCTGGACATGGCGGGTCCTCGGAGAAGGGGCGACCGGATCGCGGGCGCACCGATGGGACGGGGTGCGCCGGGGTGCGGCGCGGCTTCGATTCTATTTCGTGCGGGCGCCGCGCAGGCGCGAGGAGCCCGTTCCGACCGGAATCGGAGCCCCGCGCGAAGGACGGCGTGAAAATGGACGCATGAGCACGCGCAGCGAAGCCGTCCTGATCGATGTCGTCCGCACCCCGGTCGGGCGCGGGAAGTCCGGGGGAGCGCTGTCCGGAGTGCATCCCGTCGATCTCGCGGCGGGGGTGCTGTCGGCGATCCTCGAGCGCAGCGGCCTGGAGTCCGCGCAGATCGACGATGTGCTGCTGGGATGCGTGAGCCAGGTCGGCGACCAGTCGACCAACATCGCCCGGCAGGCGCTCCTCGCCGCCGGCTTCGACGAGTCGGTGCCGGGGACGACCATCGACCGGCAGTGCGGGTCGAGCCAGCAGGCGGTGCACTTCGCGGCGCAGGGGATCATGGCGGGCGCCTACGACGCCGTGATCGTCGGCGGCGTCGAGTCGATGAGCCGCGTGCCGCTGGGCTCGTCCGCCGCCGGCGGGTCGCCGATGTCGCCGCGGCTGCGGGAGCGCTATCCGCAGGGGCTTGTGAACCAGGGCGTCTCCGCCGAGCTCATCGCCCAGCGCTGGGGCCTCAGCCGCGATGCGCTCGACGCATACGCCGCCGAGTCGCACCGCCGCGCGGCATCCGCCTGGGCGGACGGCTTCTTCGACCGGACCGTCGTGCGCGTGCTCGAGGCGCCGGATGCCGTCGCCGATGAGACCGTCAGGGCGGGCACGACGGCTGAGGGGCTGGCCGGACTGCCGCCTGCGTTCCGCACCGACGCGCTCGCCGCGCGGTTCCCGGAGATCGACTGGAGGATCACGCCGGGCAACTCCTCTCCGCTGACCGACGGCGCCTCGGCCGCGCTGCTGATGAGCGCGGAGCGCGCCGAGGAGCTCGGCCTCACGCCGCGCGCACGGTTCCACACCTTCGCCGTCGTCGGCGACGACCCGCTCCTGATGCTCACCGGTCCGATCCCCGCGACGCGCCGCATCCTCGAGCGCAGCGGACTCGGCATCGAGGACCTCGACGTGTACGAGGTCAACGAGGCCTTCGCCTCGGTGCCGCTCGCGTGGGCGGCGGAGATCGGCGCGGATGCCGCGAAGCTGAACCCGCGCGGCGGAGCGATCGCCCTCGGCCACGCGCTCGGCTCCTCAGGCACCCGCCTGCTCGGCACCCTCGTCGACCACCTCGAACAGGTCGGCGGCCGCTACGGCCTGCAGACCATGTGCGAGGGCGGCGGCATGGCGAACGCCACGATCGTCGAGCGGCTGTAACCCGCCCCGGCCTGCGTGCGCTTCGCTCGGCCGGGTACGTCTCCCTCGGCCGGATGCGGCTCAGATGGCCGAGGGAAGCGCACTTGGCCGAGGCAGGCGCACCCACCCCGGAACAGAGGAGACCCCCGCCGACCCGATTCGGCGGGGGTCTTCGCGGCGTGGAACCGCGACGGGAGCAGATGCTCACCGTGAGCGCAGAAGCTGTGACTACCCGATCCGGTCAGAGTCTTCGTCCGCGCATCTGCAGTTGTAATCGGCGGACGTGTCCGCAAGGTGAACGCGGGGAGAACGTTCGCGGCAGCCGCCGCTCCCTTCCTGGAAACGCTTGCGAAAGGAGAGCGGCATGCGCCGTCGCACACGCGAGATCTCGGGATGCAGTTACTGGAAGCGCTTGCAGTCTATGCGCCAAGCCTGCTAGCTTCGCACCACAGCATCCGGGCACGTCGCCGTGCCCTCCCATCCCCCAGGGAGCCCCCGTGTCGAAGAAGACAGCATCGATCCTCGCGACGACCGCCCTCGTCGCGACCGCCCTCACCGCGTCGGCCGTCGCCCCGGCCTCCGCCGCCGACCGCACCGTCGCCCTCGTCGGGTCGCTCCAGTCCGAGCTCGGCTGCGCCGCCGACTGGGCCCCCGACTGCGCCACCACCGAGCTCGCCCCCACCGGCGCCGACGGCGTCTACAGCGCCGAGTTCGAGATCCCGGCCGGCAGCTACGAGTACAAGGTCGCGCTCAACGACACGTGGGACGAGGCGTACGGCCTCGACGGCGGCAGCGACAACATCCCGCTCGCGATCGCCGGGCCGTCGACCCTCCGGTTCACGTTCGACGACACCCTCAAGCGCGTCGGCGTGGAGGTCACGGAGCTCCGCGGCGGCTACACGGCCGATGATGACGCGCTCATCGCGGCCCCGGTCCGGCAGGACGGCGCCGGCGAGCAGTTCTACTTCGTCATGACCGACCGCTTCGCGAACGGCGACGCGTCGAACGACGCCGGCGGCCTCACCGGCGACCGCCTCGCGACCGGCTTCGACCCCACGGACAAGGGCTTCTACCAGGGCGGCGACATCGCCGGCATCCGCGAGAACCTCGACTACATCGAGGGTCTCGGCACCACCGCGATCTGGCTCACTCCGAGCTTCGCGAACAAGCCGGTGCAGGGTGAGGGCGCGAACGTCAGCGCCGGCTACCACGGCTACTGGGTCACCGACTTCACCCGCATCGACCCGCACCTGGGCACCAACGAGGAGCTGCAGGCGCTGATCGCCGACGCGCACGCCCGCGGCATCAAGGTGTACTTCGACATCATCACGAATCACACCGCCGACGTCATCGACTACGCCGAGGGCCAGTACGGCTACATCGACCAGGCCACGAGCCCGTACACCGACGCGAACGGCGCCGCATTCGACCCCGCCGACTACGCGGGCACGGGCGAGTTCCCCGCGCTGGACGCGGCCACGAGCTTCCCGTACACGCCGGTGGTCGCCGACGAGACCGCGAAGACCCCGGCCTGGCTGAACGACCCCACCCTGTATCACAACCGCGGCGACTCGACCTGGTCCGGCGAGTCGGTCACCTACGGTGACTTCGTCGGCCTCGACGACCTGATGACCGAGCATCCGACCGTCGTCAACGGCTTCGTCGAGGTGTACGACCAGTGGATCGACCTCGGCATCGACGGCTTCCGCATCGACACCGTCAAGCACGTGAACTTCGAGTTCTGGGAGCAGTGGACCACCCAGGTGCTCGACTACGCGCACGCCAAGGGCAAGGACGACTTCTTCATGTTCGGCGAGGTCTACGACGCCGACCCGGTCAAGCTCGCCCCGTACGTGCGCGACACCGACATGAACTCGGTCCTCGACTTCACCTTCCAGTCGTCCGCCGTCAGCTACGCGTCGGGCAACTCGGCCAAGGGGCTGCAGTCGCTGTTCGCAGGCGACGACCGCTACACGACGCCGGATTCGAGCGCGACCGCGCTGCCGACGTTCCTCGGCAACCACGACATGGGCCGCGTCGGCTCCTTCCTGCAGAACACGGATGCCGGGCTGCAGCGCGACGAGCTCGCCCACGAGCTGATGTTCCTCACCCGCGGCCAGCCCGTCGTCTACTACGGCGACGAGCAGGGCTTCGCCGGCCCCGGCGGCGACAAGGACGCCAGGCAGACGCTGTTCGCGACGCAGGTGGCCGAGTACGCGAACCAGAACCTGATCACCGGCGAGCAGGCCGGCTCGACCGACCGCTACGCGACGGATGCTCCCCTCTACACGCACATCGCGGCGCTGTCCGACCTGCGCGCGGCTCACCCCGCGCTCGGTGAGGGCGCGCAGATCGAGCGGTACGCGGCAGCCGGAGCCGGCGTCTACGCGTTCTCCCGCGTCGACGCGACCGAGAAGGTCGAGTACCTCGTCGCGGTGAACAACGCGACGAGCCCGCAGACGGTCGACCTCACGACCCTCACGGCGGATGCCGGCTACAGCGTGCTCCACGGCGACGCCGCTGCGCTGACGACGGATGCCGGCGCCGCCACGAGCATCACCGTGCCCGCCCTGTCGGCCGTGGTCTGGAAGGCCGACCGCACGGTCACCGCGCCGGCCGAGGCCGCCGCGGTCACCGTGACCGCTCCGGCTGCAGGAGCCGGCCTCTCCGGCCAGTCCGCCGTGCAGGCCGGCATCGCCGACCAGTGGGCGCAGACGAGCTTCGCCTGGCGGGTCGTCGGCTCCGAGGAGTGGCACGCGCTCGGCACCGCCGAGGACACCGATCCGCGCGTCTTCCACGACATCCGCGGGCTCGACAGGGGCACCCTCGTCGAGTACCGCGCCGTGACGACGGATGCGGCCGGCCACCACGCCGCCGCCTCGACCTACGCCTCGGTCGGCAACGCCGTGACCCTCGAGGCCGGTGAGGAGCCGGAGTCGCCGATCGACATGGTGACCGTGCCCGGCAGCCTCAACTCCGAGATGGGCTGCGCCGGCGACTGGGATCCTGCCTGCGAGAAGGCGAAGCTCGCCCTCCGCGCCGACGGCGTGTGGGCCGGCACCTTCGACCTGCCCGCCGGCACGTACGAGTACAAGGCGGCCGTGAACGGCAGCTGGGCGATCAACTACGGCGCGAACGGCGTGCCCGACGGCGCGAACATCCAGATCACGCACGCCGGAGGGTCGATCACGTTCTACTTCGATCCGCGCACGAACATCGTGCAGTCCACGGCCGAGGGTCCCATCGTCACCCTCCCGGGCTCGGAGCAGAGCGAGCTCGGCTGCGCCGGCGACTGGGCGCCCGACTGCCTGGCCACGCTGATGGCCGACGGGAACAGGGACGGCGTGTACGAGTTCTCCACCGACGAGCTGCCCACCGGGGCCTACGAGGTGAAGGTCGCACACGGCCTGAGCTGGGCCGAGAACTACGGCGCCGACGGCGTCCGCGACGGCGCGAACATCTCGTTCAGCGCCACCGAGGGCAAGGTCACGACCTTCCGGTACACCCTCGCCACGCACGTGCTCGAGGTCACCAGCGACGACCCGCCGCTGCCCGGCACCGGCGAGCTGCGCGCGCACTGGATCGACGCGCAGACGATCGCCTGGCCGGCGAACCTCGGCGACACCGACCGGGCGGCGTACCAGCTGTACTCGGCATCCGACGCCGGCCTGGCGGTCGCCGAGGGCGAGGTCACCGGCGGCGACCCGATCGCCCTCGAGGTGGTCGACGGCGGCCTCACCGAGGAGCAGCTGGCACGGTTCCCCGCGCTCGAGGGCTACCTCGCGCTGAGCGCGGCGGATGCGGATGCCGCGGCACTCGTGCGCACCCAGCTCGCCGTCGCGCAGCGCGACGAGGCAGGGGAGCTCACCGCCTTCACCGGGATGCAGATCCCCGGCGTCCTCGACGACCTGTACGCGGCCTCCCTCGAGGATGTCGAGCTCGGCGTCACGTTCACGGGCAAGGCCCCGACGTTCCGGCTGTGGGCGCCGACCGCGCAGAGCGCGACGCTGCTCACCTGGGACCCCTCCGCCGACGGGGATCCCGTCCGTCACGAGGCCACGTGGGATGCGGCATCCGGGGTCTGGTCCGTGAAGGGCAAGAAGGACCTCAAGGGCGACGAGTACCTGTGGGAGGTCGTGGTGTACGCCCCGGCCACCGGCAAGGTCGAGACCAACAGGGTCACCGACCCCTACGCGCTCGCACTCACCGAGAACTCGGAGCGCGCCGTCGCGATCGACCTCGACGACAAGGCGTGGAAGCCGAAGCAGTGGAAGACGACCCCGTCGCCGGTCGTGGAGAACCCGGTCGACCGGGCGATCTACGAGCTGCACATCCGCGACTTCTCGATCACCGACGAGACCGTTCCGGCGGAGAAGCGCGGCACGTACCTTGCTTTCACCGAGGACAGCGCGGGCACCGACCAGCTGCGTCAGCTCGCGGATGCCGGCATCGACACGGTGCACCTGCTGCCCTCGTTCGACATCGCCACGATCGAGGAGGACCGCGCCGCCCAGGCCGTTCCGGCCTGTGACCTCGCCTCCTACGGCCCCGCCGACGCGGCGCAGCAGGCCTGCGTGCAGGCGGTCGCCGACGAGGACGGCTTCAACTGGGGTTACGACCCGTATCACTTCTCCACGCCCGAGGGCTCGTACGCGGTCAACCCCGACGGCGGCACACGGGTCAGCGAGTTCCGGTCGATGGTCGGGGCGCTGCACGACATGGACCTGCAGGTCGTGCTCGACCAGGTGTTCAACCACACGGCGGCCTCCGGGCAGGGGGAGAAGTCGGTGCTCGACAAGGTCGTGCCCGGCTACTACCACCGCCTGAACGCGGCGGGCGGCGTGGAGACCTCCACCTGCTGCCAGAACGTCGCCACCGAGCACCTCGCCGCGCAGAAGCTCATGGTCGACTCGGTCGTGACCTGGGCGCGGGACTACCGCGTCGACGGCTTCCGCTTCGACCTCATGGGCCACCACTCCACGACGAACATGCAGGCGATCCGCGATGCGCTCGACGCCCTCACCCTCGAGGAGGACGGTGTCGACGGCCGGGCGATCTACCTGTACGGCGAGGGCTGGAACTTCGGCGAAGTGGCGGACAACGCCCTGTTCGAGCAGGCCACGCAGGGTCAGCTCGGCGGCACCGGGATCGGCACGTTCAACGACCGGCTGCGGGATGCCGTGCACGGCGGCAGCCCCGTCGACGGCTCGTCCACGTTCCGACAGGGCTTCGGCACCGGCCTCGGCACCGACCCGAACGGCGACCCGATCAACGGCTCGACCGAGCAGGCGCTCGCCGATCTCGGCCACGAGACCGACCTCGTCAAGCTGGGGCTCGCGGGCAACCTCCGCGACTTCGCGTTCACGACCAGCGACGGCGAGGTCACGGCGGGCGAGGACATCGACTACCGCGGCTCCCGCGCCGGCTACGCCGACGAGCCGGGAGAGGTCATCAACTACGTCGACGCGCACGACAACGAGACGCTGTACGACCTCTCGGTGTTCAAGCTCCCGACCGGCACCCCGATGGCTGACCGGGTGCGCATGAACACGCTGTCGCTCGCGACGGTGACGCTCTCGCAGTCGCCCTCGTTCTGGCACGCCGGCACGGAGCTGCTGCGCTCGAAGTCCCTCGACCGCAACAGCTACAACTCGGGAGACTGGTTCAACCGGATCGACTGGACCGGTCAGGAGTCGACCTTCGGCTCCGGCCTGCCGACCGCCGCGGACAACGAGGGGAAGTGGGGCATCATGGCGCCACTGCTCGCCGACCCCGCGCTGAAGCCCGCCCCGGCCGACATGGCCGCCGCCGAGGCATCCGCCCTCGACCTGCTGCGGGTGCGTGAGGAGGTCGACCTGCTGCGCCTCGGCTCCGCCGAGCTCATCCAGCAGAAGGTCACCTTCCCGAACGGCGGGGCGGATGCCGCGCCCGGCGTCATCCTCATGCAGATCGACGACCTCGTCGGCGCCGACGCGGACCCGTCGCTCGACGGAGCGCTCGTGGTGTTCAACGCCTCGCCCGAGGCCGTGACGCAGACGGTGAGCGGGCTGGCCGGACGCGACTTCGCGCTGACCCCGGCCCAGGCCGACGGGGCGGACGCGGTCGTGAAGACGACGACGTGGGACGCCGCGACCGGCACGGTCACCGTCCCCGCCCGCTCGGTGGCGGTGCTGGTGGACGACCAGCCGATCGGCACCTCGGTGCTCCTCACCTCCTCGGACCTGTTCGTCAAGGCGGGCAAGGCAGCGACGGTGAACGTCAAGGTGACGGCATCCGTCGAAGGCGTCGAGGGTGCGCCGCTCGGCACCGTCACCGTCCGAGACGGCGGCGAGGTCGTCGCGACCGCTGAGCTCACGGCGTCCGCCGACGGCACGATCTCGATCGAGGTGCCGAAGCTGCGCCGAGGCCTGCACCTGCTCACGGTGCGGTTCGAGGGCTCCGGCCCCTGGCAGGACTCGCGCACCCGGCTGCCGCTGTCGGTGTTCGCCTACTGACAGGCCCTCGGCAGCGAGAGGCGCCGGCCCCGACGAGAGTCGGGACCGGCGCCTCCTTGGCTACCGTGCCGGGTCTCAGCCCGCCTTGGGCGGCGTGACCTCGATCAGCGCGGCGGTGTTGCCCTGCAGCGCCTTCTTCACCGTGATCACGGTGCCGTAGCCCACGCCGGCGTCCGCCGGGTTGCCGGTGCCGAGCACCGTGAACCCGAGGTCGAGACCGTAGTAGTCGGTCGCCGGGGAGCCGTCGGGGTTCACCACGCGGGTGGTGTACGGCGCGCCGTCCACAGAGGGAACGACCACCGAGGCGTCGCGCAGGCGGTTGAACAGCGAACCGTCGCGCACCTCGATGCCGGCGACCCAGCCCTGGTCGTCGGTGAAGGTGCTCACCGGGGCCTGCGGAGCGAACTCGGTGCAGGCCTCGTTGGCGAACGACGCGTCGACGAGGCAGGACTTGAACCCCGTCGTCGGCACGAGGCCGAAGGCGGCGTTCGACGACTGTGCGCGGCTGGAGAGATTCTTCAGCGTGGTCGGGTCGAGTGCGGCCTCGGCGCCGGTGCGGCGCAGCGGGTCGAAGTGGCTGTCCACCAGGAGCAGACCGCCCTTCGCGCCGTAGCTCGGCAGGCTGGTGAGGTTCGCTGTGACGTGGTTCACGTTGCCGTAGGCCGTGTCGCGGTACCAGACCAGTGCGCCCGGAGCGTTGTACGGCACCTTCTCGACCTTCCAGCCCTCGGCGGAGTACGTCGTCGTGTACCCGTACTTCAGGCCCTCGTCGAACCCGTCGTAGTTGCGCCATTCGACGAGGTAGTACTGCGCCTTGATCTGCGTGCCGCTGTCGCGGTGCCAGCCGGCGCCGGTCGTGTCGGTCCAGGTCTCGACGGTCGCGGTCCAGCCGTTGTCGCCGGACTCGACGTCGTCGGCCCAGACCTCGGAGCCCGCACCGGTGAGCGCGAAGTCGTCGGCGAACCAGCCGCGCTCCTCGAACCCGGCATCCGTCGCCGTCCGCAGGCGGATCTGGATGTCCTGACCCGCATAGGCCGTCAGGTCGACATAGTCGTGGCGCCAGCCGCCGGTGGAGCCGGTGAGGCCGTACTTCTTGCCGCCGTAGTCGCTCATCCGGCCGTTCGGGTCGGAGTAGCCGTCATCCGTCGAGACCAGCGTTCCCGCCTCGTCGTAGATCTTCTGCTCGGTCCAGGTGCTGCCGCCGTCGGTCGAGACCTCGACGAAGCCGTAGTCCCAGTCCTCCTCGAGCACGTAGTCGTTCCACATCCAGAACTTCGCGTCGGCGGGCACCGACTCGATGGTCCGGGTGAGGCGCACGTCCGCCCAGGTCTGGTCCGCAGCGGAGTACCACATCTCCTCGCCGCTGTGCGGCTCGGCGAGGGTGATCACCTTGTCGGGGAGGTTGACCTTGATGCCGTCCTTCGTGCCCTTCTTCGGGCGCGAGGTCTGGCCCACCTTGATGGTGGTGGTGTCATCGCCCGGGTTCACGACCTGCGGGTCCGCCCAGCCGAGCACCCACTTGTCCCAGAGGCCCATGTGGGTCGGCATCGACTGGAAGATGGGGCCCGAGTGCGAGCCGGAGCTCATGAGGTCCCAGAAGTCGACGTCGGAGTTGCCGTTGTTCGAGGTGTCGTACAGGTCGGGCAGGCCGAGGTCGTGCCCGTACTCGTGCGCGAACACGCCGACGCCGGAGTCCTCGGGCTGCACGATGTAGTTCGAGATCTGGAAGTCGGTGCCGGGGATGGTGGCGCCGCCGGCGACCGCCGACGAGTGCGCCCAGATCGCGTAGGTGCCCTCCTTGCCGCCGCCGCCGGACTTGTCCTCGCCGGCGTGCACGAGCACCACATGGTCGATGACGCCGTCGGGCTCCGAGACGTTGCCGTCGCCGTCACGGTCGCCCTGGTCCTCGATGTCGTAGTCGGCCCAGGGGAAGTCGGGGTCGGATGCCGCGACCGCGGCGACCGCGTCGATCGGCAGCTGGCCGGGGCCGAGCGGGTTGTCCGGGTGGCCCTGCTGATCCTGCACGGCGCCGGCCTCGTACACGCCCTCGTCGTTCAGGTGGCAGACCGTCGCGCCGTAGTAGCCCTCGGAGTGCGGCACCTTCACCCACGCCGTGGCCTCGCCGGAGAGGCTGTACGCGCCGCGCGACATCTCCTCGTACATGTTCGTCATCGTGTAGCCGGAGATGTCGAAGCCGGGCTGCCCGTCAGGACCGGTGAGGTCGGTGCGCACGCGCTCCGTGATGCCCTCCTCGGAGAACAGCATCTTGTTGTAGTGCTCGGAGGAGAAATCCTCCACCCACATGCTGTTGTTGTCCGGCTGTGCGGCATCCGCGGGGTTGGGGATGTTGTTGTGCAGGGTCGGTCCCTGCACGCTGCCGGGCTTGCAGGTCGTGGCGCCGAACGCGGTGGGCACCTGGACGTCGGAGAAGTCGTCGGTGCCGTCGAACTCGACGAGGATCGTGAGCAGCTTCGCCTGCTGGGTGGTCTTCGAGTTCTTCAGGGCCTTGGGGCTCTTGCCCGTCTTGAGGGACTGGGCCTCGGTCTTGGCCAGCTGGCGGGCGGCCATCGGGTTGCCCTGGGCGAACTTCTCGTCGGTCTTGGTCGCGAGCTCCAGGGCCGCGCCGCCGATCGGGGCTCTGCCGGTGCCGCTGGTGACCTCCGCATCGTCGGAGGACTCGAACGCGCCCTCCGCCCGCGGGGCCACATAGTTCATGTAGTACTCGCCGGCGCCGATCACGGCCGGTGCCGGTGCGGCGTCTCCCTGTGGCGGGGCCGCTGCGGCCGAGCCGGAGCCGAGCGTCACGAGCCCGGTCGTCGCCAGCGCGAGCGCAGTGGTCGTCGCCAAGGCACGTCGTCGTACCTGAGCAGTCCGTCTGGACATGTTTCTCCTTTCGCGCGCGTCGGGGAGAGGGTTGCCTCCTCGATGCGGTTGTTGTGCGCTGATCAGCACACCCGTAAAGGTCTACCGGAGGTGAGGTCGTGGGGGAATAGCCGAACGGCCAGGTTCGCTGTTCCGATCGCTCAGCCGTGAGATACAAGGGTGTCCTAGTAAATGCACGGATGCCGGAGTATCATCGGCAATGTGCCAAGGACGGCACGGAGGGACGTCACACAATGACTCGTACTATCCCGCACTTCGTAGGCGGATCGCTTCTCACTCCTGACAGCGGACGCTTCGCCGACGTGTTCGATCCGAGCACCGGCTCGGTGCAGGCCCGGGTGCCGCTGGCATCCGCCGAAGAGGTGAGCCGCGTGATCGCCGACGCCGAGGCCGCGCAGCCCGGCTGGGCGGCCACGAACCCGCAGAAGCGGGCGCGCGTGCTGCTGAAGTTCCTGGAGCTCGTGCAGCGCGACATGCAGTCGCTGGCCGAACTGCTCGCGAGCGAGCACGGCAAGACGGTCGACGACGCGAAGGGCGACATCCAGCGCGGACTCGAGGTCATCGAGTTCGCGGCCGGGGCGCCGCACCTGCTCAAGGGCGAATACTCGACCGGCGCAGGCGCGGGCATCGACGTCTACTCGATGCGCCAGCCTCTCGGGGTCGTCGCCGCGATCACCCCGTTCAACTTCCCCGCCATGATCCCGCTGTGGAAGGCCGGCCCGGCGCTCGCCGCCGGCAATGCGGTCGTCCTCAAGCCCAGTGAGCGCGACCCCTCGGTGCCGGTGCGGCTCGCCGAGCTGTTCCTCGAGGCGGGCCTGCCTGCCGGCGTGCTCAATGTCGTGCACGGCGACAAGGAGGCCGTCGACGCGCTGCTCTCCGACGACCGCATCCGCGCCGTCGGCTTCGTCGGGTCCACCCCGATCGCCGAGTACATCTACTCGACCGCCGCGGCGCACGGCAAGCGTGCGCAGTGCTTCGGCGGAGCGAAGAACCACATGATCGTCATGCCCGACGCCGACCTCGACCAGGCCGTGGACGCCCTCATCGGCGCCGGCTACGGCTCCGCGGGGGAGCGCTGCATGGCGATCTCGGTGGCCGTGCCCGTCGGCGAGGAGACGGCGGATGCCCTCGCCGCGAAGCTCCTCGAGCGCGTCGCGAAGCTCCGGGTCGGCCCCTCGCTCGCCGCCGACGTCGACTACGGCCCGCTCGTCACCCGCGCCGCGGTCGAGCGGGTGGAGGGATACATCCAGCAGGGCGTCGACGAAGGGGCCACGCTCCTCGCCGACGGGCGCGGCTTCACGGTGCCCGGCCATGAAGAGGGCTTCTACCTCGGCCCGACGCTGTTCGACCACGTCACCACGGACATGTCGATCTACCGCGAGGAGATCTTCGGCCCGGTGCTCGTGATCGCCCGCGCCGCGGACTACGAGGAGGCGCTGCGCATGGCGAACGAGCACGAGTACGGCAACGGCGTCGCGATCTTCACGCGCGACGGTGACGCCGCCCGCGACTTCGCCGCCCGCGTCGAGGTCGGCATGGTCGGCGTGAACGTGCCGATCCCGGTGCCGATCGCGTACTTCACCTTCGGCGGATGGAAGCGCAGCGGCTTCGGCGACCTGAACCAGCACGGAGCCGACGCGTTCCGCTTCTACACGAAGACCAAGACCGTCACCTCGCGGTGGCCGAGCGGCATCCGCGAAGGGGCCAGCTTCGTCATCCCCACCATGCACTGATCCCCACGCTCACAAGGAACCACGATGACAACGACCGCCGTCACCACCACCGCCGAGGAGCGCGAGGCGATCCTGGCCGCCGTCCGGGAGTTCACCGACACCGAGCTCGCACCGCACGCCCTCGAGCGCGACGAGAAGCACATCTTCCCGAGGGAGTCGCTGCACCGGGCCGGCGAGCTCGGCCTCGGCGGCATCTACGTGCGCGAGGAGTTCGGCGGCACCGGACTCAGCCGCACCGACACCGTCGCCATCTTCGAGGAGCTCGCGAAGGGCGACCCCGCGGTCGCCGCCTACATCTCGATCCACAACATGGTCGTGTGGATGATCGACACCTACGGCGACGACGCGCAGCGCGGCGCGTGGCTGCCGAAGCTCACCGCGATGGAGGAGTTCGGCGGCTACTGCCTCACCGAGCCGGGCGTGGGATCGGATGCCGCGAACATCTCCACCAGCGCCATGCGCGACGGTGACGACTACCTGCTCACCGGCGTGAAGCAGTTCATCTCCGGTGCCGGCGAGGCCGCCGTGTACGTGGTGATGGCGCGCACCGGGGAGCCGGGTGCCCGCGGGATCAGTGCCTTCCTCGTGCCCGGCGACGCCGCGGGCCTGAGCTTCGGCGCCCCTGAGAAGAAGATGGGCTGGCATGCCCAGCCCACTCGCCAGGTCATCCTCGACGGCGTGCGGGTGCCGGCATCCGCCATGCTCGGCGAGGAGGGCAGGGGCTTCGCGATCGCGATGTCCGCCCTCAACGGCGGCCGGCTCAACATCGCGGCCTGCTCGCTGGGCGGTGCGCAGTGGGCGCTCGACCGCGCCGTGCAGTACGTGCACGAGCGGGTCGCGTTCGGGGAGCCGCTCGCCGAGAAGCAGTCGATCCTCTTCGCGATCGCCGACATGCGCACCGACCTCCAGGCCGCGCGCCTCATGGTCCGCGACGGCGCGCAGGCCGTCGACGAGAAGGCGCCCGACGCCACGATGCGCTGTGCGATGGCCAAGCGGTTCGCCACGGATGCCGGCTTCGACGTCGCCAACAGGGCCCTTCAGCTGCACGGCGGCTACGGGTACCTTCAGGACTACGGGATCGAGAAGGTCGTCCGTGATCTGCGGGTGCATCAGATCCTGGAAGGGACGAACGAGATCATGCGACTCATCGTCGGACGGGAGATGCTGCGGCCGGCAGGCTCGGCGTCGATGCGGAGCGCATCATGAGCAGGATCGCGTTCCTCGGTCTGGGCCACATGGGCCTCCCGATGGCGAAGAACCTCGTCGAGGCCGGCCACGAGGTGCACGGATACGACGTCGTGACCGCAGCCGATGAGGCGGCCCGGGCCGCCGGCATCCCTGTCGCCGCGAGCGGAGCGGATGCCGTCGCCGACGCCGAGGTCGTCATCACGATGTTCCCCGCAGGCAGGCACGTGATCGAGGCGTACCAGGGCGGCCTGCTCGCCGCCGCGAAGCCGGGGACACTGTTCATCGAGTCGTCCACGATCGCCGTCGACGAGGCACGCACCGCGCACGAGCTCGCGCTCGCCGCGGGGCACCGCAACATCGACGCGCCGGTCTCCGGCGGGGTCGTCGGCGCCGAGAACGGCACGCTCGCCTTCATGGTCGGCGGCTCCGACGAGGACTTCGCGGCGGCGCTCCCGCTGCTGGAGGCCATGGGCAAGCGCATCGTGCACTGCGGCGGGCCCGGACTCGGCCAGGCGGCGAAGGTCTGCAACAACATGATCCTCGCCGTCTCGCAGATCGCGGTCGCCGAGGCGTTCGTCCTGGGGGAGCGGCTCGGACTCGAGCACCAGGCGCTGTTCGACGTCGTCTCCCAGGCATCCGGCCAGTGCTGGTCGATCACGACGAACTGCCCCGTGCCCGGTCCCGTGCCGACGAGCCCCGCGAACCGCGACTACCAGCCCGGTTTCGCCGGCGCCCTGATGGCGAAGGACCTCGGGCTCGCGCTGCAGGCGATCGAGCAGACCTCGACCGACGCCAAGATGGGGCGGCTCGCCCAGGAGCTCTACGCGGCCTTCGCCGCCGGCGAGGGGGCGACCCGCGACTTCTCCGGCATCATCACCGACATCCGGGACGGCCGGGTCTGAACGCGTCCGGTGCCGGATGTCGGGCCGGACGCACGCATGACGGGTGAGAATCGCCTTCTGGCCCGGCATCCGTGTCCGCGATCTGACAGGTGTGCGCCCGGATTCCGGCGATACTGAACACGAACGACGACGAGGCGAGAGGCACCGATGACCGAGTACGAGACGATCCTGGTCGAGCAGCGCGGACGGGTGGGGTGGATCACCCTGAACCGCCCGGAGGCCCTCAACGCGCTGAACTCGCGGCTGGCAGAGGAGATCACCGCCGCCGCCACCGCATTCGACGTCGACGAGGGCGTCGGGGCGATCGTCGTCACGGGCTCGGAGAAGGCGTTCGCCGCCGGCGCCGACATCAAGGAGATGGAGGGGATGTCGGCCGCCGAGATGCTGCGGACCGATCACTTCGGCGTCTGGCGCGACTTCGCCGCCGTACGCACCCCCGTGATCGCCGCGGTCTCCGGCTTCGCGCTCGGCGGCGGCTGCGAGCTGGCGATGATGTGCGACATCATCCTCGCCGCCGACACCGCGAAGTTCGGCCAGCCCGAGATCAACCTCGGCGTCATCCCGGGCATGGGCGGCACGCAGCGTCTCATCCGCGCGGTCGGCTACTACAAGGCCGCCGAGCTCGTGCTGTCCGGCCGGTTCATGGGGGCGGAGGAGGCGGAGCGCTCGGGCCTCGTCTCGCGCGTCGTGCCGGCATCCGACCTCCTCGAGGAGGCGGGGAAGCTCGCCGACACGATCGCGTCGAAGTCCCTGCCCTCGGTCTACGCGGCGAAGGCCGCGCTGGACGCCGCGATGGAGACGGGACTGGAGGCCGGCCTCGCGCACGAGAAGCTCGCGTTCGCCGCGCTGTTCGACACCGCCGACCAGAAGGAAGGCATGGCGGCGTTCCGGGAGAAGCGTGCCCCCGACTTCCAGAACCGCTGAGTCGGCCGGTCACGCGGTGTCAGCCGCGCAGCGCCTCGACGACCTTCGCGAGGCGGCGCTCCCGCGTGGCCTCCTGCTTCGCCTCGGCGATCGAGCGGGCGTGCTCCTTGCGGACCGAGGAGGAGAGGGCGTCGAAGGCCGCGCGCAGCGCCGGGTCGGCGTCGAGGAGCCCGGCGAGGGCGGGCGGGATCTCGACCTCGCGCTCCGCGGTGTCGACCGCGATGACCGCGTCGACCTCCTGGCCGATCTCCACGCCGAGCTCGGCACGGACGGCCTTGCTGAAGCCGATCATGTTCTCGCCGCCCATGCGCGCCAGGCGCAGGCGCGCGCTGCGGCCGTCGATCGTCACGGCGACCGGGAACGCCCTGCCGGCGCCGAAGCCGGCGACCTGCTCATCGCTGAGCAGGATGGCGGCGGCCGGTCCACGCGGTTCCAGCACGGTGTGCAGATGCAGTTCGCTCATGCGGTCAGCGTACGCCCGCGACCCTCGATCTCGGCGGCCAGCACCTCGTTGCGCTCGTCGATCAGCCGGCGCATGTACTCGCGCAGGAACAGTCGGTCGACGAGTCGCCCGAGCGCGCCGAACGGGGAGCGGAACGTGACGGTGTCGCGCATCAGCGTGCCCTGCGGATGCTCGTCGAACACGTGCTCGTGCAGGAAGGCCCCGAACGGGCCCGCGATCTGCCGGTCGCAGAACCGGTGCGGCGGGTCGATATCGAACACGACGGAGCGCAGCCGGAACGCGATGCCGAAGTGCCGCGCCCGCCAGGTCACCGTCGATCCCTCCCGGAAGGCGCCGCCCGCCGGCGCCTCGACCATGGTCTCGCCGTATCGCGCCATCGAGCGCACGTGCAGGCCGGGGTCGAGCGAAGCGGCGAACACCGCGGCAGGCTCGGCGGAGATCACCCGCTCGAGGACGAACCGTGCCACCTCAGAGGGGTTCCGGCTGCGGCCGGGGGTCGGCGAAGTCGCCCGCCGCCTTGCGCATCCGTGCCACGATCGCCACGAGCTCGGCGGCGTCCGTCCTGCTGATCCCCGGGTCCGTGAACACCTCGGCGTTCAGGGCGGTGGTGGCGCGGTCGACGAGCTCGCGCCCGGCATCCGTCAGGGCGAGCATCGCGGCCCTGCCGTCGTGCGGGTGCGGTTCGCGCACGATGAGGCCGTCGCGGATGAGCCGGTCGGCGGTGCTGGTCACGGTCGTGGCGTGCACCTGGAGGCGGGCGACCACGCTCGAGAGCGGCAGGCGCCCGGCACGGCTGAAGGCGAGCAGGCGAAGGACCTCGTAGCGGGCGAAGCTCAGCGCGAAGGGCTTGAGGGTCGCGTCGACGCGGGCGAGCAGCAGCTGCTGCGCCCGCATCACCGAGGTGACGACGGCCATGCCGTCGGCGGCATCCGTCCACCCGTGCGCGAGCCACTGCCGCTTCGCCTCGGCGAGCGGGTCCACGGGCAGCGGGCGCGGGTTGGTCACGTGATCTACGGTAGGGCATCGGATGCTCTGAGTCTCAGTCGCATCAACGGTGGCACTCGGTTTCAGGGGGCTAGAATCATGGCAGTCGTGAGGAGCAATCGATGAAGATCTTCGTCCTGGTCAAAGAGGTGCCGGACACCTATGGCGATCGCAAGCTGAATCTCGAGACCGGGCTGGCCGATCGTGAGGCTGGCGACGTGGTGCTCGACGAGATCACCGAGCGCGCCCTCGAGGTCGCCCTGAGCTTCGCCGACAAGAAGGAGGGCACCGAGGTCGTGGCGCTGTCGATGGCTCCCGAGGGGTCGACCGCCTCGGTCCGCCGTGCGCTCGCGATCGGCGCCGGATCGGCGATCCACGTCGCCGACGAGCAGCTCGCCGGTGCCGATCTGACGCTGACCGCCGAGGTGCTGGCTGCCGCCATCCGCCGCGGCGGACCCGACCTCGTGATCACCGGCAACCTCTCCACCGACGGCTCCGGCGGCGTGATCCCGGCGATGCTCGCCGAGCACCTCGGCTGGGCGCAGGCGACGGCCCTCACCGCGGTGGAGATCACCGCAGACGGGGTGAAGGGCACCCGGGGTGCGGATGCCGGATCGCAGGAGGTCACCGCGCCCCTTCCGGCCGTCATCTCCATCACCGAGGCGCTGCCGGACGCGCGCTTCCCGAACTTCAAGGGCATCATGGCGGCGAAGAAGAAGCCGCTCGAGGTGCTCTCCCTCGACGACCTCGGCGTCTCCGCCGATCCCTCGCTGGCCCCCCGCACGATCATGACCGCGGTCTCCGAGAAGCCGCCGCGCGCGGCCGGCGTCAAGATCGTCGACGAGGGCGACGCGGCCGAGAAGCTGGTGGACTACCTCGTGCAGAACAGGCTGGTGTGAGATGACGTACCCCGAGAACCCGATCCTCGTCCTCGTGGACGTCGACCCCGCCGGGAGCCCGGCGTCGAGCACCGCGGGCCTGATCGGCGCGGCGTCGACCGTGGGCTCGCCGGTCGCGCTGATCGTCGGCGGATCGGCGGCGGCCGCGGACGCGGTGGCCGCGGCCGGCGCGCAGGTCGTGCTGACCGCACCCGGAGATGCCGGTGCGCTCACCGTCCCGATCGTGGACGCGCTCCAGAGCGCCTATGAGAAGGTGCGCCCGGATGCCGTGCTGATCTCGAACTCGATCGCCGGTCGCGACGTCGCCGGCCGGTTCGCGGTGCGCGCGAAGCTCGCTCTCTCGGTCGACGCCGTGGGTGTCAGCCGGGATGAGGAGGGCATCGTCGCCCACCACTCCGTCTACGGCGGCGCCTACCTCACCGAGTCCGCCCCGACGTTCGGCGCCCCCGTGATCACCGTCCGTCAAGGCGCGATCGACGCCCGGGCCGAGGCCGTGCCGTCTCCGGTCGTCGAGGAGCTCGCGGTGACGGCATCCGGTGCGGTCGCGGCATCCGCCGGCCCGATCGAGGCCGTCGAGGCCACGTCGTCCCGGCCCGAGCTGCGCGGGGCCGCGCGGGTCGTCTCGGGCGGCCGGGGACTGGCCTCGAAGGAGAAGTTCGTGCTCGTCGAGGAGCTCGCCGACGCCCTGGGTGCGGCAGTCGGCGCGTCTCGCGCCGCGGTCGATGCCGGCTACATCCCGCAGTCGCACCAGGTCGGCCAGACCGGTGTCTCGGTGTCGCCGCAGCTGTACGTCGCGCTCGGCATCTCGGGCGCGATCCAGCACCGCGCGGGCATGCAGACGGCGAAGAACATCGTCGCGATCAACAAGGACGCCGACGCCCCGATCTTCGACGTCGCCGATTTCGGCATCGTCGGCGACCTGTTCACGGTCGTCCCGCAGGTGATCTCGCTGCTCGAGGCGCGGAAGAAGTAGGCATGGCCACGCGGATGCTCCGGCGCGGCCTGCCGCGCGTGCCCGGCGGCGAGCCGTGGCCCCCCGCGGATGCCGTCGCCGAGGTCGTGGACGACGCCGTCGCCCCGACGGCTGCGGCGCCGGATCCCGAGGTCGCTTCAGGTCCCGACGTCGCTGCAGATGCCGTGCCCGCGACGGTCCGGCAGGAGGGCGCCGTCGCGCCGGCCGTGGAGAGGCCGATCCGCGATGAGGACCTTCCGGCCGCGGTCGCGAGCATCGTCGCCTCGAGCCCCGTCGGCGCCGCCGGCGCGGGCGGCACGACCCTGCGCCGCGGCCTGCCGCGCGTGCGGGGCGGAGAGCCCTGGCCCCCGGCCGGCGCCGCACCCGGTCCTGACGGAGCCGCGCGTCTCGCCGCAGCTGCGCACGACGCGAAGCCGGTCTCCGCGGCATCCGCCGTGCCCCCGGCATCGGCTGCCGCCCGGGGGGCCGAGACGCCGGATGCCGGACAGAACACCTCCTCCGCTCCTGCAGGCGGCGTATCGGCCTCCGGAGCGGCCGCCACGGAAGCCGCACCCGGCCCGGCCGCCGGCGCCGAGCCGCGCGTCGACCGGGCATCCGCCGTCCGCCGTGGCCTGCCGCGCGTGCCCGGCGGCGAGCCGTGGCCGCCTGCCGGCACCGCCCCTCTGACCGCAGCCGCCGCCGTCCCCGCGGCCGTGCCCGTCGACAGCAGCGTTCCCGTCGCGCAATCCGTCGAGTCCGAGCCCGTCGAGGCGACACTTTCCGCGACGGGAGCGCGCGACGCGGGAGCGCTCGAGGCCGCGGCCCCGGCGCGCGACCTCAGCACCCCGCTGCCCTGGACGCGCACCGTGTGGGACGGCCGTGCGCCGCGGCACGTGGCCGCGCCCGCGGCATCCGGGCGCTTCCGTCCGACCTGGACGCAGGCCATCGCAGGACTCTTCGGAGCCGCGGCCCTCGGCGTCCTCGCCGGTGCCGCCGTGGCGTTCGTGCGCGCCCTGCTGAGCCTGCCGTTCATGCAGGACTTCCTCGCCGCGTTCCCGGGCGAGTACGAGCCGGCGGTCCACGTCGAGCCCGGCTTCGCCCCCTGGATCGGCTGGCAGCACTTCTTCAACGTGTTCCTCATGGTGCTGATCATTCGCTCGGGCCTGCGCATCCGCGGCGAGAAGCGGCCGACCGCGTTCTGGACGCCGCGGAACAACCCCAAGGGCAAGGTCAGCCTGACGATCTGGTTCCACCAGGCCCTCGACGTGCTGTGGCTCGTGAACGGCGTGGTCTTCGTCGTGCTGCTGTTCGCCACCGGGCACTGGGTGCGCATCGTGCCCACGAGCTGGGAGGTGTTCCCGAACGCCCTGTCGGCGGCCCTGCAGTACGTCTCCTTCGACTGGCCGCACGAGAACGGCTGGAACAACTACAACAGCCTGCAGCAGCTCGCCTACTTCGCGACCGTGTTCCTCGCCGCCCCGCTCGCCGCCGTCACCGGATTCCGGATGTCGGGCATGTGGCCGAAGAAGGCCGAGGGCCTGTCGAAGGCGTACCCGGTGGAGTGGGCGCGCGCCGTGCACTTCCCGGTGATGCTGTACTTCGTGACCTTCATCGCCGTGCACGTGGCGCTGGTCTTCCTCACCGGATTCCTGCGCAACCTCAACCACATGTACGCCTCGCAGGATGCTGTCACCTGGACAGGGTTCTGGGTGTTCGTCGCATCCCTCGCCGTGATCGCGGCGGGCTGGGCCGCCGCGCGTCCGCTGGTGATCGCCCCCGTCGCGAAGCTGTTCGGAACAGTCTCCGGCCGCTGACCGCACGCCGAGACCCCCTGCTGTCGCCGAGACCCCGGGCTGCTGACGTCAGCAGCCCGGGGTCTCGGCGGTAAAGCGGGGTCTCGGCGACGGCCGAGAGAGGCTCAGCGCACGAAGCGGACCTCGGTCAGCGTCTCGCCGAGGAACGGCTCGGTGTGGGTCGCTCCGTCGAGGTGGAAGCCGTTGCGTGTGTAGAAGCGGTGCGCACGGGGGTTGTCCTCGGCGACCCACAGGTACAGCGGCTCATCCTTCTCGACGGCGGCGTCGAACAGCTTCTGGCCGATGCCGGTGGAGTGCCACGCGTCGAGCAGGTAGATGAAGTACAGCTCGCGGAACGCCGGAGCATCCTTGTCGCGGGCGGGGCCCGAGCCGACGAAGCCGACGATCTCGCCGTCGACGAGAGCGGCGTTCATCTTGAACTCGGGGCCCTGAGCGGCCCAGTGCGTCCAGAGCTCGGCCATCCGGCGCGGGGAGACCTTCTCCAGCGCGGCCTTGCTGATCAGGTGGTCGTAGGTCTCGTGCCAGCACTGCGCGTGCACGCGACCGAGGGCTTCCGCATCCACATCACGGACCGGACGGACGATGACTTCGGGGTGGGCTTCGGCGCTCATGCCGCGACTCTACGCGCGCCGTCCGCGAAGAGGAAATCGAGCGAAAACCGTTCATCGCACGGTCGCGGGCGCTGGAGGTATCGCACAACGAAGTTCGAGGTTCGTGGGTCCGTGGATACGATCGATCCTCGTGAATGTGATCTGGCGCACCTTCCTCGTGATCCTCAGCGCCCGCCGCCGTGTGCGGCGCGGGAAGGTCCTCGACCCGACCTCCGTCGGCACCATCACCGTGACGACGCTGCCCACCGATCTCGACATCCTGCGGCACATGAACAACGGCCGGTACCTGTCGCTGTTCGACCTCGGACGCTGGGACCAGCTCATCCGCACCGGACTGTTCGACGCCATGAAGGAGCGCGGCTGGTACGCCGTGGTGTCCAGCGAGACGATCACCTTCCGCAAGTCCCTGCAGCTCTGGCAGCGCTTCGAGGTGCAGTCCCGGTTCATCGGCCACGACGACAAGGCGCTGTTCATGGAGCACCGCGCGGTCGTGGACGGCGAGGTCTACGCCCGTGCGATCGTCCGGGCCCGGATGCTGCGCCGCACCGGCGGCACGGTCAGCAACGAGGAGCTCTTCGCCGCGGTCGGCAAGCCCCACGGCGTGCCGGAGATCGACCCGTGGGTGCACGACTGGGCGGCGGCATCCGCTCTTCCGCCAGTACGCAAGCCCGCGCCGAGCCTGTGGAGCTGACGGCATGAGCCGCAGAAGGCCCGGACGGACTCTCCTCGTCGGCTGCGGCAAGCTCGGGATCGCGCTGGGGGAGCGGCTGATCGCCGGCGACGGCGAGGTGACGGGCATGCGCCGCGGCACCGACGGCCTGCCCGGCGTCTTCGGCGCGATCGCGGCCGACCTCCGGCATCCGCTCCCGCAGGTGCTGCCCGCCTTCGACTCGATGGTGATCACGCTGCCACCGGACACCTCCGGTGAGCCGGTCTACCGGCGTGCGCTCACGCACCTCGCGGACGCCTTGCCCTCGCGTCCCGAGCGGGTCGTCTTCGTCTCCTCGACCCGGGTGTTCGAGGGACGCCCTGGCCCGCAGCCGCTCACCGAGGCCGACGCCCCCGCGCCGCGTACCGCGCGCGCCGCGGAGCTCCTCGACGGGGAGGCCGCGGCGGCCGAGCTCCTCGGGGCGCTGGTCGTTCGCCCGGCCGGGATCTACGGCCCCGGGCGCGACTCCCTCATCCGCCGCGTGACCGGGGGCGTGCCCGTCGATCACACGCGGCGGACCAACCGCATCCACGAGACCGACCTCGTCGGGCTGCTCGAAGCGCTGCTGCGCGCCGAGACCCCGCCCGCGCTCGTACACGCGGTCGATGAGGCTCCGGCGCCGCTCGGCGACGTCGTCGCGCACATCGCGATGCGGCTCGGCGTTGAGCCGCCCCCGCACGCCGAGCCCGAGACCGGCGGCGGCACGGTGCTCGACGGCAGCCTGTCGGCGGAGCTCCTTGGCGGGTTGCGATACCCGACGTACCGCGAGGGCTACGACGAACTGCTCTCAGGACGCGCGGCGCGGTAGTCTCGGGTCGTGCTGGCGATCCTGACGACGACGGGCCGGGTGCTGTGGAGGCACTGGCCGGCTCTTCTGGTGTGGTTCATCGCCGGCATCACCGCGCGCTATTTCATCATCCAGCTCGCGGGATGGATCGGCGGTCACGTCGCCACCTTCGGCATGCTGCTCCTGCCGCTCGCTGTGCTCGCGCGTCTGGTGAGCTTCGTCGGCATGTTCCTCGTCGTCCGCGAGGCGCTGCGGAACCTGCAGGCGATCGCCCCTGTTCCGGAGTCGGCGCGCGAGCGGCGCACGATGTTCCTCGGCTCGCTGATGGCGAGCATCCTGCCGTTCTTCGCCGTCTACACCGCGGCCGGACACCTCAGGGAGGACGCCGCGGAGTACGCGCGGATCGCCCTGGACGTCGCCAGCGGGATCGGCTTCCTCGCCGCGGTCACCGGTGGCGAGGTGGCAGACAGCGACGTCGCGCTCGAGGTCTCGCTCGGACCCTGGACCCTGCTGATCATCGCGATCGCCTTCTCCGGGCGCTGGGCGTGGAAGAAGTGGTCAGCGAAGCTGCCGCGCGTGACCGCGCTTCTCGCGGTGTATCTGGAGGTGATCTGGATCGCGTTCGCCGTCGCACTGATCAGCGACGCGGTCGAGAGCGTCAGCGGCTGGGTGGACCGTCGGGTCGCCATGGTCTGGCTGGCCGACGTACGGGCCTGGGTGGGAGAGCAGCTCGTTCCCCTGGCCTGGATCTGGGACGGCATCGAGTGGCTGCTCGGGGAGATCGGTGCGATCGTCATCCAGCCGCTGGCGTGGCTCATGATCGCCGGTGTCATCTACGGGCAGACGATCGTGGCGGAGAAGCTGCGGATCGAGCATGCGATGATCGCGCGGGCGAAGGCGAGGGCCGAGCGGGTTCCGGGCGTCATCCGCCGCAGGACCGCGGAACTCGGCGACGAGCTGGCTTCCAGATTCAAGCCGATGGGCCGGGCGCTCCTGCTGATGTGGCGTGCGGGGCCGGTCCTGATCACGGGTTACATACTGCTCTACACGCTCGTGCTCGCGATCCAGCCGCTGCTCGAGCGCGGGATCGTCACGCTGATCGGGCCGCACGAACTCACCTTCTGGGTGACGTTTTCGACGCTGATCGCGACCGCGCCGATCCTGATCGCCGAGCCGGTGCGCATCGCGATCGTCGCCGGCGCGTACGACGCGACCCTGAAGGCGACCCGGCCCGCGAGGGTGGCTGCTCAGGACGGATCGATCGAGAACCGCACGAACCTGCCGTCCTGGCCCGTCCCGCCGGTTCCGCCGTCCGTCGGGGAGTCGACGCTGCCGTCCGCTCCGACCTCGTTGTAGGGGACGACGTCGACCCAGAACGGCCCCTCGACGTCGTCGGGCACCACGAACGGGACGATGATCTCGTACGCCCCGGTCGCCTCGAAATCGCAGGATGCGTGCTCGGTTGCGCTGTAGACGAAGCCCAGTTCGACGCTCATCTCGTTCCACTGCCGCCCCGTGCTCTGCTCGGTGAGGATCGGGCGGTCGCAGCGCACCGGATCGGCAGGGTCGGTGTCGACCGGGATGGCGACGCCGATGACCTGGGTGTGCGGCGGGAGCGTCATCCCTGAGGTGTCATGGATCACGGCCGCGCGGATGGGCCCCCAGGTCGCGCCGGACAGATCGGCGGTGCCGCCGTCCTCCGCGACGATCGGGGTCGTCCGGTCGAATGCGACCGAGTGGGCGATCGTCCAGTCCCGCCAGCCGATCGAGAGCACGCTGGCGGGCAGCAGGACGGCGAGTATGCCGACCGGGAGGGCGTTGGTGCGCCACCACCCTCGGGCGCTCACGATCCGCTCCAATCCACCGGGATGAGTTCGATGTCGGCCTCGACGGGGAGGTCGTCCAGATCGAACGTCAGCGCGATGATCGAGTCATAGTCCGGGTCGAGATTGGCAGCGAGCTCGAGGGTGGCGGTACCGGTGAGGGCGCCGTCCGGCAGCTGGAAGGCGAGTGCGCCGGTCTTCGGGATGCCGGGGACGAGGGCCGCGCCGGTGAGGGTGAGCTGATCGATGCTGCTCTCTCCGACTCCCCGCTCGGTGGCGCTGAAGACACGGTCGCCGACGGTCAGGGTGGTGCTGCTGAGCAGAGCGCCGTACTGGCTCACGACAGCCTCGGCGTCCAGTTCGACGACGACCCAGGTTCCCTCGGCGCGCCAGCCGGCCGAGGTGGAGATGGCGCGCGCCGCCCGTACGTCGTGCACGGTGACCGCGAGGTTGCGGCCCTCTGCACGCTCACCCAGCGACGCCTGGACGACGAACGCGCGCGCCGAGTCGGGATCGTCCGGCGTCGCGAGGGCGACAAGCCACGCGCAGGCGAACAGTCCCGCGGCGGTGAGCCAGGGCAGCGCGCGCTTCACCAGGGGTCTCCTTCGCCGACGTCGACGAGCGTAGCGGTCACGAACGCCGAGGTGCCGCCGTCCGACCAGTGCATCTCGGTGTCGAGGAACTGGCCGCGGTACGGCTGCGGGTTCGACAGCGCGATCCGCACCTCGTCGCCCGCGCGATAGGCGTCGCCGTCGACGGTCCACGACAGGATGATCTCATCGCGCACCCCCGGCTGCAGCATGATCGCCCGCCCCGCCGTCTCGCCGGGACGGCTCGTGTCGGCGACCTCATCAGGCCCGTCGACGATCCGCGTCGTCGAGAAGCCCGGCAGTCCGCGCACGAGCCGAGGCTCGTCGTACAGGCTGGTGACCTCGAGTCGAACAGCGAGCACCCGCTCGCCGGTCTCGGTATCGGCGCTGGCGCCGCCGACGACCCGGTCTGAGAGGAACGCCTTCGTCACGGTCATGTCGAGATTCGATGTGAGCACGCGCTCATCGACCCCGACCTCGGGAGTGCCCGGCTCCGCGGCCTCGTTCAGGCCGCCGAACGCAGCGGTCGCCGCGAGGAACAGTCCTACGCCGATCGCGCTGACCCATTTCGTCGGCACCTTGTCGATCGCGGCGCGGACCCACTTCACGCCGGGACGCTCGGCGGCCGGCATCGCCGACGTGGCGGCATCCCCCTGCTGGCTCACGGCAACATCTTATGACCCGCCGCGTGGCATCCGCTCGCTCTCCGGTTTTCTCAAGAATCCCGTTTCTTTCGCCGTCACGGAGCGGAAGAATCAGGGGGCGCCGCGACGTCATCAGTAATGTAGGCCGAGCGTCAGGGGCATCGCCGCCCCAAGATCCCCCGTCTGAGAACACAACAGCGTGCAGGCGGGTAGAGGAGGTTGCATTGGCAGTCATCGGTATCGTGCGCGAGCCTGCGGGCGAGGCGCGCGTCTCAGCCACTCCGGCGACGATCGCGTCGCTGCGGAAGCTGGGTCATGAAGTGGTCGTGGAGCGGGGCGCGGGTTCCGCCGCCTCCTACCCCGACGAGGCCTACGAGGCGGCAGGGGCCGCCGTCGTCGACCGTGCGCAGGCATGGGGCAGCGAGATCGTACTCGCCATCACCGCGCCAGGAGCGGACGAGATCGCGCTGCTCAGGGACGGCGCGACGATCGTCGCCCTGCTGTCCCCGGCACTGCGTCCCGACCTGGTGGAGTCGCTCGCCCAGCGGGGCATCACTGCGCTCGCCCTCGACGCCGTGCCGCGCATCTCGCGTGCGCAATCGATGGACGTGCTGAGCTCGATGGCGAACATCGCCGGCTACCGCGCGGTCGTCGAGGCCGCGCACGAGTTCGGCAGGTTCTTCACCGGACAGGTCACCGCGGCGGGCAAGGTCCCGCCGGCCAAGGTGCTCGTCGCGGGCGCCGGCGTCGCCGGACTCGCAGCGATCGGTGCGGCATCCAGCCTCGGCGCGATCGTCCGCGCCACCGACCCGCGCCCCGAGGTCGCCGACCAGGTGAAGTCCATCGGCGGTGAGTACCTCGCCGTCGACGTCGCCGTGGAGAAGTCCACCGACGGCTACGCGAAGGCGACGAGCGAGGACTACGACCGTCGCGCCGCGAAGATCTACACCGAGCAGGCGGCCGACGTCGACATCATCATCACCACCGCCCTCATCCCTGGACGCGCGGCGCCCCGCCTCATCACGGCATCCGACGTCGCGCAGATGAAGCCCGGCAGCGTGATCGTCGACATGGCTGCCGGCCAGGGCGGCAACGTCGAGGGCTCCGTCGCCGGAGAGCGCGTCGTCACCGACAACGGCGTGATCATCCTCGGCTACACCGACCTCGCGTCCCGCCTTGCCGCCCAGGCCTCGCAGCTGTACGGCACGAACCTGGCGAACCTCATCGCGCTGCTGACACCCGCGAAGGACGGCGCGCTCACGATCGACTTCGACGACGTCGTGCAGCGCTCCGTCACCGTGGTGCGGGACGGCGAGGTCACCTGGCCACCGCCCCCGGTGCAGGTGGCTGCCGCGCCGGCGCCCGCCGCCGCAGCATCCGCTCCGGTGGAGATCCCGCCGAAGAAGACGATGCCCGCCGGTCGCAAGGCGCTGCTCGTCGTGCTCGGCATCGCCGCGCTGTTCGCCGTCAACGCGTTCGCGCCCGCGCCGCTGCCGCAGCACTTCACGGTGCTCGTGCTGTCGGTCGTGATCGGCTTCTACGTCATCGGCAAGGTGCACCACGCCCTGCACACGCCGCTCATGTCGGTCACCAACGCCATCTCCGGCGTGATCGTCGTCGGCGCGATGCTGCAGATCACCGACCCGAACCCGGTCGTGCAGGTGCTCGCGGCGATCGCGGTGCTGCTCGCGTCCATCAACATCTTCGGAGGCTTCGCGGTCACCAGGCGAATGCTCGCCATGTTCACGAAGGGAGCCGGCAAGTGACCGTCGACGCGCTCGCGGGCGCGGCGTACATCGTCGCGGCCCTGCTGTTCATCCTCAGCCTCGCCGGGCTCAGCCGGCACGAGTCGGCCCGCTCGGGCGTGCTCTTCGGCATCTCCGGCATGACGATCGCCCTGCTCGCGACGATCGGTCTCACCGTCGCGAACGCCTGGACCACGGGCGCCTTCCTCGGCCTCGGGCTGCTCGTCGTCGTGATCGCCGTCGGCGCCGCGATCGGCCTCTGGCGTGCCAGGGTCGTCGAGATGACCGGGATGCCGGAGCTCATCGCCCTGCTGCACAGCTTCGTCGGCCTCGCCGCCGTCCTCGTCGGCTGGAACGGCTATCTCGCGCACCCGGAGATCCCGGCCGAGCTCGCCGGCATCCACAACGCCGAGGTGTTCATCGGCATCTTCATCGGCGGCGTCACCTTCACCGGCTCGATCGTGGCCTACCTGAAGCTCTCCGCGAAGATCTCGTCGAAGCCGCTGATGCTGCCGGGCAAGAACGTGCTGAACGTGCTCGCCCTGGTCGCGTTCCTCGTGCTCACGGTGTGGTTCGTGATCGACCAGCAGCTCGGGCTGCTCGTCGCGGTCACGCTGCTGTCGTTCGCCCTGGGCTGGCACCTGGTCGCCTCGATCGGCGGCGGCGACATGCCCGTCGTCGTGTCGATGCTGAACAGCTACTCCGGCTGGGCGGCAGCGGCCGCCGGCTTCCTTCTGAACAACGACCTGCTCATCGTCACTGGAGCACTCGTCGGCTCCTCGGGTGCCTACCTCTCCTATGTGATGTGCAAGGCGATGAACCGGTCGTTCCTCTCCGTCATCGCCGGTGGGTTCGGCATCGTCGCCCAGGCGTCGTCGGATGCCGAGGACGGCGAGCACCGCGAGATCACCGCCGAAGGCGCGGCCGAGATGCTCACGGCCGCGAAGAGCGTCGTGATCACCCCCGGCTACGGCATGGCCGTCGCGCACGCGCAGTATCCGGTCGCCGACCTGGTGAGCCGGCTGCGCGAGCGGGGCGTGGACGTGCGCTTCGGCATCCACCCTGTCGCCGGCCGCCTCCCCGGGCACATGAACGTGCTCCTCGCCGAGGCGAAGGTGCCGTACGACATCGTGCTGAGCATGGAGGAGGTCAACGACGATCTCGCGTCGACCTCCGTCGTGCTGGTCATCGGCGCGAACGACACGGTCAACCCCGCCGCCGCGGAGGACCCGGGCAGCCCCATCGCCGGCATGCCCGTGCTGCGGGTGTGGGAGGCGGAGAACGTGATCGTGTTCAAGCGCTCCATGGCCGCCGGCTATGCGGGCGTGCAGAACCCGCTCTTCTTCCGCGACAACGCGCAGATGCTGTTCGGCGACGCGAAGCAGAAGGTGGAGGACATCATCGCGGCCCTCTGACCGCGGGGCGCGGTCCGTCGGTGAGGGCGGCGATCTAGGCTGAGCATCATGGCAGAGTCGTCGTCCTCTCCGGATGCCGCGGCATCCGCTCCTCTTGCGCAGCGCGCGGTCGAACTCGCCCGCCGCTGGGTGACCGAGGCGGCAGCCGCGGAGGTGGATCCCGCTGCCGAGCGTCTCGCCGGCGTGCTCCGGGACCCCGACGGCCTGCCCTTCACTCTCGGCTTCGTCGACGGCGTGATGCGCCCGGAGAGCCTGGGGGCCGCGGCATCCAGACTCCACCGCATCGCGCCGATCGTGCCGGAGTTCCTGCCCTGGTACCTGCGTGGCGCCGTCCGCCTCGGTGGCGGCGTCGCGCCGGCGCTGCCGACGCCCGTGGTGCCCATCGCCCGGAAGGTGCTCCGCGAGATGGTCGGGCACCTCGTGGTCGACGCCCGGCCGGCGAAGCTCGGACCGGCGATCGAGAAGCTCCGCGAGTCCGGCGCCCGCTTGAACCTCAACCTCCTCGGTGAGGCCGTGCTCGGCGAGGCCGAGGCGAAGCGGCGCCTCGACGGCATCCACGAGCTGATCCGCCGGCCCGACGTCGACTACGTGTCCGTCAAGGTCTCCGCCATCATCAGCCGCATCTCCATGTGGGCGTTCGACGAGGTGGTGGATGCCGTGGTCGACCGGCTCCTTCCGCTGTACCTCACCGCCTCCACCGAGGGCACCTTCATCAACCTCGACATGGAGGAGTACCGCGACCTCGACCTGACGATCGCGGTCTTCACGCGCATCCTCGAGGATCCGCGCCTGACCGGCCTCGAAGCGGGGATCGTGCTGCAGGCCTACCTGCCCGACGCGCTCCCCGCCCTGCAGGAGCTCACCGCGTGGGCGGACGACCGGGTCCTGCACGGCGGCGCTCCGATCAAGGTGCGCCTGGTCAAGGGCGCCAACCTCGCCATGGAGCGGGTCGAGGCGACCATGCACGGCTGGACGCCCGCGACCTACGACACGAAGCTCGACACCGACGCGAACTACCTGCGCTGCCTGGACTGGGCGCTGCGCCCCGAGCACACCCGCGCGGTGCGGATCGGCATCGCCGGGCACAACCTCTTCGGCATCGCCCACGCCTGGCTGCTCGCGGGCGAGCGCGGCGTCCGCGATGCGATCGAGTTCGAGATGCTGCTCGGCATGGCCCAGGGGCAGGTGCAGGCGGTGTCACGCGAGGTCGGCCCGGTGCTGCTCTACGTCCCCGTGGTGAAGCCCGCCGAGTTCGACGTCGCCATCAGCTATCTGGTGCGCCGGCTCGAGGAGACCGCCTCTCCCGACAACTTCCTCTCCGTGGCCTTCCAGCTCGACGAGGACGAGCGGCTCCTGGTCCGTGAGGAGGACCGCTTCCTCGACGCCCTCGACCGCTCGGTCTCGCCGACGCTGCGGACGGGGCCGCGACGCACGCAGAACCGGCTGGCACCCGTGCACGAATCGGTGCGCCCGCTGCCGGCCGCCCCGGCGGAGGAGCAGCAGCTCACGCAGGCGGTGCTCGGCATCACCCGCGGCTCCGACGAGCCGGACTCCTTCCTCGAGACCGCCGTCTACTCGGACCGCGAGCTCACGCACCCGGCGGGCGAGCCGGAAGCCGGCGGCGCGCCGGGCTTCGCCAACGCCGCGGACAGCGACCCGGCCCTGCCGGCGAACCGCGACTGGGCACGGTCGGTGCGGGCGCGGATCGCGGAATCGACCGCGGGAGATGCGACTCTCGCCGCGGCGAGGATCGACGACGCCTCCGCGCTCGACGCCGTGATCGCGCGCGTCAGGGACGGCGGGTCGCGCTGGGGCGCACGTCCCGCGGCAGAGCGGGCCGCGATCCTCCTGCGGGCTTCGGCTGCCCTCGAGTCGCGCCGTGGCGAGCTCATCGAGGTCTCGGCGTCCGAGACCGGCAAGGTGTTCGCCGAGGCCGACGTCGAGGTCAGCGAGGCGGTCGATTTCGCCCGCTACTACGCCGCGAAGGCTCAGGAGCTGGATGCGGTCTCCGGCGCGACCTTCGTGCCGGCACGGGTGACCGTCGTCACTCCGCCGTGGAACTTCCCGATCGCGATCCCCGCCGGTGGCGTGCTGGCCGCGCTCGCCGCGGGATCGGGTGTCGTGCTGAAGCCCGCGCACCAGGCCCGCCGCTGCGCAGCGGTGCTCGCCGAGGCGCTGTGGCAGGCGGGAGTGCCGCGCGAGGCGCTGGCCCTCGCGGCGCCGGCGCGGGAGCTCGGACGCCGCCTCATCACGCACGAGGCGGTGGACCGGGTCATCCTCACCGGGTCCTGGGAGACGGCTGCGATGTTCCGCTCCTGGCGGCCCGACCTGCCGCTCCTCGCCGAGACGAGCGGCAAGAACGCGATGATCATCACGCCCTCCGCGGATCTCGACCTCGCGGTCTCCGATCTCGTGCGCGGCGCCTTCGGGCACGCCGGGCAGAAGTGCTCGGCCGCCTCCCTCGCGATCCTCGTCGGTCCGGTCGGGCGCTCCCCGCGGTTCGCCCGGCAGCTCGCGGATGCCGTCCGCTCGCTGCACATCGGCTGGCCCACGGACCCGCTCGCGGAGGTGGGTCCGGTGATCGAGAAGCCGCAGGGCAAGCTCGCCTGGGCGCTCACAGAGCTCGAGGGGGACGAGCGCTGGCTCATCCGGCCGCGGCTCGTCGGAGACGACCCCAGCGGGCGGCTCTGGAGCCCCGGCATCCGCGTCGGCGTCCAGCCGGGCTCCCGCTTCCACCAGGAGGAGTTCTTCGGCCCCGTGCTCGGCGTGATCCACGCGCCCACGCTGGCACGTGCGATCGAGATCCAGAACGCCGTCCCCTACGGGCTCACCGCCGGGCTGCACACGCAGGACCCCGACGAGCTGGCGCTCTGGCTCGACCGCGTGCAGGCCGGCAACCTCTACGTCAACCGCGGCATCACGGGCGCGATCGTGCAGCGCCAGCCGTTCGGCGGGTGGAAGCGCTCCTCAGTCGGTCCCGGGGCGAAGGCCGGCGGGCCGAACCACCTCATCGGGCTCGGTTCCTGGCGCGCGCAGCAGGCGGGACCGGTGTCCAGCACGCTGCACCTGCGGGGCCTGGACTCGCGGATCACGGCTCTCATCGAGGCGGCTCAGCCGTCGCTCGACTACGAGGGCTTCGAGTGGCTGCGCCGCTCTGCGCTGTCGGATGCTCTTGCCTGGGACCGCGAGTTCGGGCAGGTCCGCGACGTCTCGCAGCTCGGCGTGGAGCGCAACCTGTTCCGCTACCGCCCGGTGCCGGTGGCGATCAGGGCCACGGCGGATGCCTCGTGGCGGGAGCTGCTGCGCATCGTGATCGCCGCGGTGCGCTCCGGCGCCGCGTTCACGGTGTCGACGCCGGTCGGGCTGCCGGCGGAGGTCCGGCATGCACTCACCGGGGTCGGCGCCGCCGTCTTCCTGGAGACCGATGAGGAGTGGATCGAGCGGATGCGGCACCACGCCGACCCGCCCCCGCAGGACGGCGAGCCGACGCCGCCCGCGCCGGTGCAGCGCGCGCGGCTCGTCGGCCCGCGGGACTCCGTCGCCGCCCTGCACCATGCACTCGCCGAGGCGGTCGGCGGCGACCCCGACCTCGCGGTCTACGACGGCGAGGTGACGTCGGCCGGCCGCATCGAGCTGCTGCCGTTCGTGCACGAGCAGTCGATCACGATCACCGCGCACCGGTACGGCAACCCCGACGACTGGAGCGCCGCCGTCATCTGACCCGCTCCGGTCGCACTTCGGCACGGTCATGTCCCGTCGCACCGTGCCGAACTGCGACCGGAACGCGGGCGAATGTAAAGAATTCTTGACACAGCGGATGCCGCGACGTACGCTGGCCCATGTCAAGAATCCTTTACATGGGAGGCGTCATGGTCTACGAGGAGCGCAATGCGTGGACGGGGCTCGTCCTCAGCGTGATCGCGATGACGGCGTACGTCGTCCTCGTCCTGCAGCAGGCGGACGGCGGGCCGCTCACGGCGGTCGACTGGTTCCCCCTCATGCTGTGGACGATCGGCATCGGCATCGCGGCCACCATCGTCACGACGATCCTGTGGGGGATCGCCGCGGGCATGCGCGACCCCGACGGCGCGACCCGATCCGACATCCGGGACCGCGACATCAGCCGGATGGGCGGCCGCGTCGAGCAGGCCTTCGTCGCGATCGCCGGAATCGGCGTGATCGTCCTCTGCGCGGTCGGCGCCGACGTGTTCTGGATCGCGAACACCATGTTCTTCGGCTTCGGGGTCTCGGCGGTCGTCGGAGGCATCGCACGGGTCATCGCCTACCGCCGGGGGCTTGTCTGATGGTCAAGCCCACCCTCGTCTCGAACAGCATCCGCGCCCATCGCGAGGCGGCGGGCCTCACCCAGGCCGAGCTCGCCCGCACGATCGGCGTGACCAGGCAGACCCTCATCGCGATCGAGCAGCAGAAGTACTCGCCGACGCTCGAGCTCGCGTTCCAGATCGCCCGCGCCTTCGGCCTCGGGATCGACGACCTCTTCGAGTACCCGGAGGTGTGACATGGCGGAGCTGATGCAGGCCTGGCGGAACGAGCGGTACGGATCCGCGTCCGGCGCAAGGCTGCACGAGATCCCGGTGCCCGAGCCGCGGCCGGGGGAGGTGCTCGTACGGGTGCGCGCGACGGCGCTGAACGCCGGCGACGTGCGTCTGATGCTCGGCGATCCGCTCCTCGTCCGTCCGGTCTTCGGCCTCACCCGTCCGAAGTATGCCGTGCGCGGAATGGACATCGCGGGTGAGATCGTCGCGGCGGGGGCGAACGCGATCGGCGTCGAGATCGGCGAGCAGGTGATCGGGGAGCTCTTCGGCGGCGGCGGGCTGGCCGAGTACGCGACCATCCCCGCCGAGCGCGTCGTTCCGGTGCCGCCCGGCGTCACCGCCGAGGCCGCGGCATGCCTCCCGGTCGCCGCGGGCACAGCGTGGCAGGCCCTGGACCTCGCCGGCGTCGGCGCCGGCTCTCCGACCCCCCGCGTGCTCGTGATCGGCGCCTCAGGGGGAGTGGGGACCTTCGCCGTCCAGCTCGCGGCCCTCCGCGGCGCCGAGGTCTGGGCGACCTGCGCCGCGCGGAACGCGGCCGTCGTCGAACGCCTCGGGGCGGTGCGCACACTGGACCATCGCCGGGAGCCGCTCTCCGCCATCCCCGGCGGTCGCTTCGACGCCGTGATCGACATCGCCGGCGGCATCGCGCTGCGCGACCTGCGCCGCCTCACCGCCCCTGGCGGCGCGGTGGTCCTCGTGACGGGCGACGGCGGTCACATCCTCGGTCCGGTGCCGCGGATGCTGAAGGCCGCATTCCTCTCGCTCACGCCGGGACCGCGCATCCGCCCTCTCACCGCCGCGAGCAGGCCCGAGGTGCTGACCCGGCTGCTCGAGCTCCTCTCCGAGGGGCGCATCGCGCCCGTGATCGCGCAGGAGTACCCGTTCGCCGAGGCATCCGCCGCCCTCGCCCGCCTCGAGGACGGCCACGTCGTCGGCAAGCTGGTGGTACGGGGCACCTGACCCGACGTTCCGGTCGCAGTCCGCGCCGGTGTGCGGCTGCCGCACCGTGCTGAAGTGCGACCGGAGCGGATACCGGAGCGAGGCGAGCCGAGCAGCGGCGGCAGGGCGGGGGCGCGTTCTCTGGCGAGGCACAGGGGCGGATGACAGAATGGATGCCGGCGTGCCCGTGTCGCATCTTCCCCGCATCCTTCTCGAGAGAATGAGGACGGGCGAAGGACCGCCGGGCCCCTGGACAGCGTCCGCCGCATCCGTTCCGAGGAGCATCCATGTCGACGCCCGAGACGTCCGTCACCCCTGTGCCCGCGCGCACGGCGCACCACCGCCGCTACCTGATGTGCAAGCCGGAGCACTTCACGGTGAGCTACACGATCAACCCGTGGATGGAGCCGGCCAAGCCGACCGACACCGCCAAGGCCGTCGCGCAGTGGCAGAAGCTGCACGACCTGTACCTCGAGCTCGGCCACGAGGTCGAGCTCATCGAGCCGCTCGCGGGCTACCCGGACATGGTCTACACCGCCAACGGCGGCTTCCTCATCGACGGCCGTGCGTACGTGCCGAAGTTCCGCTTCGAGGAGCGCGCCGGCGAGGCTCCCGCCTTCGCCGACTGGTTCCGCGCCGCCGGCTACGACACCGTCCTCCCGGAAGAGGTCAACGAGGGCGAGGGCGACTTCCTGCTCGTCGGCGACGTCATCCTCGCCGGCACCGGCTTCCGCTCCACCGGCGACAGCCACCGCGAGGTGGGCGAGGTCTTCGGCCGCGAGGTCGTCTCGCTGAACCTCGTCGACCCGCGGTTCTACCACCTCGACACCGCGATCGCCGTGCTCGACCCGGTGCAGGGCGTGGAGAACGGCGGCCCCGAGCACGCCAACATCGCCTACCTCCCCGGCGCCTTCGACGACGCCAGCCGCGCGATCCTCGAGGAGCGATTCCCCGACGCGATCCTCGTGTCCGACGAGGACGGCGCCGTCTTCGGCCTGAACTCCGCCAGCGACGGCTACAACGTCATCATCTCGCCGCGCGCCAAGGGCTTCGAGAAGCAGCTCCGCGAGCGCGGATACAACCCGATCCTCGTCGACCTCTCCGAGCTCCTCCTCGGCGGCGGCGGCATCAAGTGCTGCACCCTCGAGCTGCGGGGTGCGAAGTGACGACGGCCCTTCGGCAGGCTCAGGGACCGGACGAGGTCGTCGCCGAGCCGCACGTCGCCCACAACTACCACCCGCTGCCGGTCATCATCGCGCGCGGGGAGGGCGCCTGGGTGACGGACGTCGAGGGCAGGCGCTACCTCGACCTGCTCGCCGCCTACTCGGCCGTGAACTTCGGCCACCGGCATCCGGCTCTGGTCGCCGCGCTCACCGAGCAGCTCGGCCGCGTCACCCTCACCAGCCGCGCGTTCATGAGCGACCGGCTGGAGCCGTTCGCCGCGGCGCTCGCGGAGCTGGCTGGCAAGGACATGGTCCTGCCGATGAACACCGGCGCCGAGGCCGTCGAGACCGGCATCAAGGTCGCGCGCGCCTGGGGCTACCGGGTCAAGGGCATCGCCGACGGCAAGGCGCGCATCGTCGTCGCCGCAGGCAACTTCCACGGCCGCACCACGACGATCGTCAGCTTCAGCGACGACGAGCAGGCCAGGGCCGGCTTCGGCCCCTACACGCCCGGGTTCGACGTCGTCCCCTATGGGGACGCGGATGCCGTCGCCGCGGCGATCACCGACGACACCGCCGCCGTGCTGATCGAGCCGATCCAGGGCGAGGGCGGCGTGATCATCCCGCCGGAGGGCTACCTCCGCCGCATCCGCGAGATCTGCGACGAGCGCCGTGTGCTCTTCATCGCCGACGAGATCCAGTCCGGCCTCGGCCGGGTGGGCGAGACCTTCGCATGCGACCGGGAGGGCGTCGTGCCCGACCTGTACCTGCTGGGCAAGGCGCTCGGCGGCGGCATCCTGCCGGTCTCCGCCGTGGTCGGCGACCGTGACGTCCTCGGCGTGATCCAGCCGGGTGAGCACGGGTCGACCTTCGGCGGCAACCCCCTCGCCGCAGCCGTCGGCCTCCGGGTCGTCGAGATGCTCGAGACCGGCGAGTTCCAGGAGCGCGCCCGCGCGCTCGGCGAGCACCTCGCCCAGGCGCTGCAGCCCCTGATCGGCCACGGCGTCACGGCGGTGCGCATCGCCGGCCTCTGGGCGGGCGTCGACATCGACCCCGCGCTCGGAACCGGGCGGCAGATCGCGGAGAAGCTCCTCGAGCGCGGCGTTCTCGTGAAGGACACCCACGGCCAGACCATCCGCATCGCCCCGCCCCTGGTGATCCGGGCGACCGAGCTCGACTGGGCGGTCGAGCAGCTGAGGGTGGTCCTCGGCGCCTGATCCCCGATCCGGACCCGTGCGGGGTCAGAAGTGCACGTGATGAGCCGTCAGAGCGTGCACTTCTGGCCCCGCATCGTTTCGCGAGCCCGACGCTAGGCTGAGGGCGGGGGGAGACATGACAGAGCACGCACTACCGGCCGGCCCGCGGGAACCGGGCATCCACCTGTTCGCCTGGCGCCTGTGGTGGTGGATGAGCTGGCTCCTGCCGGCGCTGTTCGTGTTCGGCGGGTTCTTCAGCGGCGGCGGCTGGATCGCCTTCGCGCTGCTGCTGTTCTCCTGGATCATCCTCCCGATCGCCGGTCTGCTCGGGATGTTGCCGCAGATCGTCCTCCGCAGGCGCGGATACCGGTCCACCCCGGGCCCTGTCACCTCGCTGCTGTTCCTGAACTGGTGGAGCTGGCTCGCGATGGTGGTCTCCCTCACGGACTTCGGCGACACCGGCGAGACCACGTCGTTCGTGCGGACCACGCTCGGACTGCCGATCACGGAGACGGGCGAGCAGGTGATCTTCGTGATCGCCGTGTTCTTCGCGATCCTCTCGTGGATCGCCGTGCTGGTCCTCTCCTTCACCGTGCGCAGGGCGGATGCCGACGGCGTGCCCGCCGCACGGTGGACGCCGCTGGCGTGGGCGACTGCGTTCGGCGCGCCGGCGCTGCTGGTGCTCGGCATCGCCGTCGGCTCACTGGCGGGCGCGGCCGGCGCGGCCTGAGCCGACCTCAGGCAGGCGGGTCGTCGGGGTCGAGCGTCTTGAGAGTGTCGTCTTCGACGGCGTTGTCGGAATCGAGCTGCTCCTCAGTCGTCTCGTCGCCGCCGAGCGGGGAATCCTGCCGCTCTCCGGGTTCCCCGGACTCTCCGGGCACGCCGTCAGGGGCGCTGTTGTGCTCGGGGATCTCCTCGGGATCCCCGGTGTGGCCGCCGCGGGTGGCGTCGCCGGAACCCTCTGCGGGTTCCTCGGGGTGCGGAGTGCGGTGCCCGAGTGAGTCTCCGCCACCGGCTGCGCCTTCTGCGGGCTCTTCGGGGTGCGGGGTGCGGTCCATGTTCTCGTCCATGAGGCGACGCTACGGCGAGGTGATCGTGCGCGTCAGGGGATTGACATCTCCCGCACCCCGTCACCGGGGCAGCAGCGGGGGCTCGTCCTCGCCGTGCGCGGGGATGTCGGCGTCGTCGTGCGCCGACAGCTCGTCGGAGGACACCAGCTCGTCGACGTCGAGCGTCGCCGGCCCGGCATCCGATCGCGCCTCCTCCGACAGCACCTGCGGGCGGACGCGCGCCGGACTCGCCGGGGCCACCGGCATCCGGAACCTGCGCTGCAGCTGGCGCATCCACCGGGGCTGCGCGCCGAGGATGCCGCGCTCGTCATGCGATTCGACCTCCAGGCCGTAGTACTCGCCGATGCGATCGATCAGCTGCGCACGCTGAGCGCGGGCGTAGGCGCGGCGCTCGCGGATGAAGGCCAGCGTCGTCGCCCAGCAGATCAGCAGCAGCACGAAGCTGAACGGGAGCGCGATCGTGATCGCGGCGGTCTGCAGCGCGGTGAGCCCGCCGGCGAGCAGCAGCGCGATGGCGAGGGCGGCCGTCACCAGGACGAAGAACGCGCGGATCCAGCGCTTCGGATTCTGCTGGCCGCCGGTCGCGATCATGCCCATGACCAGCGCGCCCGAGTCGGCCGAGGTGATGAAGAAGATGGCGATCAGCAGGAGCAGGCCGATGCTGATGATCGATGTGCCAGGGACGTGCTGCAGCAGCGCGAACAGGGCGCCCTGCAGATCGACCTTCCCATCGGAGGTGAGCGTGCCCGGATGCTCGAGCTCGATGGCCAGTGCCGAACCGCCGAGGACCGCGAACCAGAGGATGCCGAGCAGGGTCGGCACCAGGATGACGCCGGCGACGAACTCCCGCACCGTGCGCCCCTTGGAGATGCGGGCGATGAAGATGCCGACGAAAGGCGCCCAGGAGATCCACCAGCCCCAGTAGAACGAGGTCCATTGCGCCTGCCAGGCCTCGCCGGCCTCACCCTGGAAGGCGCTCACGTTGAAGGAGAGGCCGACGAAGTTCTGGATGTAATTGCCGATCGACTGCACGAAGTCGCGCAGCAGGAACTCGCTCGGTCCTGCGATCAGCAGATACAGCACCAGGAGTCCTGCCATGATCAGGTTCGCGTTCGACAGCCACTTCATGCCCTTGGTGACGCCGGAGAGCACGGACATCATGACGAAGACCGTGATGACGAGGATGATGATCACCTGCGTCGTCGCGTCGGGGTCGGCGATGCCGGCGGAGTCGAGGCCCGCGCTGATCTGCAGCACGCCGAGGCCCAGCGAGGTCGCCACGCCGAACAGCGTGCCGACCAGGGCGATCACGTCGATCGCGTGGCCCCAGCCGCCCTCGACGCTGCGGCCGAGAAGGGGTTCCAGCGTCCAGCGGATGGAGATCGGGCGGCGTCTGCGGTGGATCGCGTAGGCGAGGGCCAGGCCGATCACGACGTAGATGGACCAGGCATGCACACCCCAATGCAGATACGTCTGGCTCAGGGCCTGCTGTGCGAGCTGCTCCGGCGTGCCGGCGACGCCGGGGCGCGGGGAGACGAAATGGGTGAGCGGCTCGGCGACCCCGTAGAAGACCAGCCCGATGCCCATGCCCGCCGCGAACAGGAGGGAGAACCACGACATCAGCGAGAACTCGGGCTCGTCGTCGTCGCCGCCCAGCTTGATGTCGCCGAAACGGCTGAAGCCGAGGAAGAGGCTGAAGGCGACGAAGAACGCGGCGATCAGCACGTAATACCAGTTGAACGCGTTGACGATGCTCGTCTGCACCACCTGGAACAGGGACTCCGCGAGCTGGGGCGCCGCCAGCGTGAAGGTCACGAACACGGCGACCACGGCGGACGCCGGCCAGAACACCCAGCGCTGCACGGGCGGGAGGGATCGTCGTGACGCCGCGGCGCCGTCAGCGGGCGTTTCGGAATGCGAGGCGCTCAGATCCGGTTCGCTCATCCGACCACGCTAACGCCGGAGCGGGCCGGGCGTCAGGTGCTCCCCGGAGCGTCCCTCCGCTCGCGCGTCCCGGCATCCTCGGCCATGCTCCGCTCACCGCACGCGCCCGGCGCGGTGCGGATCGGCGTCGTGGCCGCCGCCTCGTCGCTGAACTCGACCGGGTCGACCTCGTCCACGATGCTGATCGGGCGCGTCTCGTCGAGCGTCAGCAGGAAGCGCCGGTTCTCGTGGCGGTGCAGCCGGCCCGACACGAGCATCCAGATCCCGCCGATCGCGCAGGCGACGAGACCCGCCGTGCCGCCGAGCATGATCGCGGTGCGCGGGCCGAAGGCGTCGGCCACCCAGCCGGCGATGGGAGCGCCGACCGGCGTGGATCCCATGATGACGGCCATGTAGAGGGCGAGCACGCGTCCGCGCAGCGCCGCATCGGTCGTGATCTGCACGTAGCCGTTGGCGGTGGTGAGCAGGGTCACGATCATGAACCCGGTGAACATCAGCGTGACCGCGTAGGAGGCGTAGCTGGGCATCGCCGCCGACACGAACGCGCTGACGCCGAAACCTCCAGCGGCCAGCACCACGACCCGCACCCGGGCCCGGTCGCGGCGGGCGGCGAGCAGCGCTCCGGCGAGAGAGCCGATCGCGAGGATCGAGCTGAGCACGCCGTAGCCGTCGGCGCCGGCGCCGAACTCGAGCGCCATCGTCGAGGCGAAGATCGGGAAGTTCATGCCGAAGGCGCCGATGAGGAACACGGTCACGAACACGACGCGCAGGTCGCTGCGCGCCCACACGTAGCGGAACCCGGCCGCGAGGCCGCCGCGGCTGCGGTTCTTCAGCCGCGGGGCGAGCTGGTTCCGCCTCAGCGACATCAGGGCCAGCATCATCGCGAGGAAGGTGGCGGCGTTCGCGATGAACACCCAGCCGGAGCCGATCGCCACGATCAGCAGGCCGCCGACGGCGGGGCCGATCATCCGGGCGAGGTTGAAGGATGCCGAGTTGAGGGCGACGGCGTTCGATGTGTCTCCGGTCGAGACCATGTCGGAGACGAAGGCCTGCCGCGCCGGGGCGTCGAAGGCGTTGACGACGCCGAAGGCGGCCGCGAAGCCGAACATCATCGGCAGCGTCATCGCTTCGCCGAGCAGCAGGAGGCCGACGGCCAGCGCCAGCACGAGCAGCGTCGACTGCGTGGCCATCAGGATGTGGCGGCGGTCGAAGCGGTCGGCGACCCAGCCGGTGAGGCTCACCAGCACGAGCGGCGGGCCGAACTGCAGCGCCATCGTGATGCCCATCGCCGCGGCGTCGTTGTCGGTCAGCTCGGTGAGGACCACCCAGTCCTGGGCCGTCGCCTGCATCCACCCGCCGATGTTGGACACGAGCGCGCCGGCGAACCAGATGCGGTAGTTGACGTTCGCGAAGGAGCGGAACATCGCGCTCATCCCTCGACCACCTTCCGCATCAGGGCGCTCGCCTCGCGCAGGGTCCTCAGCTCGTCGGCGGTGAAGTCCTGCTCGGCGAGCATCGCCGCCAGCAGCTCGTCGCGGCGCTGGATGGTCTCCGCGACGATGGCGGTGCCTGCATCCGTGATCTCGACCTGCACGCGGCGGCGGTCCTCCTCGTCGGCCGTCCGGCGCACGTACCCCTGCTCCTCGAGACCGTTGATCATGCTGGTCATCGAGGGGGCGGTGACCCGCTCGCGCTCGGCGAGAGCGGTGATCGTGCGGCGCCCGTGCATGTGCAGCGTCGAGAGCACCGCGAGCTGCGCGTCGCTCATCGCGTCGACGGCCCGGGCGCAGCGTAGGCGCCGTGCGAGCCGGAAGGTCGCCATGCGCAGGTCTGTCGCGGTGAGGTGGAGCTCTTCATCAGGCGCAGACATTACTTAGACAGTCTAAGTAATTTTCGGGGCGGAGGGAAGAGCGGATGCCGGGCGGCCCGCCGCGGCACGGGAGAATGGACCCGTGACCCGAACCCTCGCTCTCGAAATCGCCGTCCAGGATCCCGCGGGCGTCCGCATCGCCGGAATCGTGGGCGCCGCCCGCGTCGAGCTCGCCCAGGCGCTTCCGCTCGGCGGGCTCACCGCATCGCCGGCCACCCTCGAGCTGTCGGTCGAGGCCGCCCGTGCGGCGGGGGTCGAGGTGCACGCGCTGATCCGGCCCCGCGCCGGCGGCTTCCATTACGACGCCGAGGAGATCGCGATCTCCGAGCGGGACGTGCGGCGCGCGATCGACGCCGGCGTGGACGGCGTCGTCATCGGCGCGCTGGACGGGCAGGGGAGCCTGGACCTCGATTCCATGGCGCGGCTGCGCGACGCGGCCGGGGGAGCATCCGTCACCCTGCACCGGGCCATCGACGTCACGCCCGACCCGGTCGCGGCGCTCGCCGCCGCACGCTTGCTGGGCCTGCGACGGGTGCTCACCTCGGGCGGCGCCTCCGCCGCGATCGACGGCATCGACACGCTCCGCGCGCTCGTCGCCGAGGCCGCGGGGGAGATCGAGATCATGGCGGGGAGCGGCGTGACCGCGGCATCCGCCCCTGCGCTCGCCGCGACGGGCGTCGACGCCCTGCACTTCTCCGCCAAGCGCGCGGTCGCCGAGACCGGCGGGGTGCGGATGGGCTCCGCCTCAGACGGCGTCGGCGGGTACGAGGTCACCGACCTCGAGATCGCGCGCGGCGTGGTCGCGTCGCTCGGCCGCTGAGCCGGGAGGTTCGCCGCCGCCGAGACCGCTGAGTAGGGTGGGGGCGTGACGGATACGCGCGAGTTCACGGATGCTCACGGCATCGCCATCGTCTACGACGTGCACCCCGCCGCGGGCACGCCGCGAGGAGTGGTGCAGCTGCTGCACGGGGTCGGCGAGCACGCCGGACGCTACGGCGCGCTGATCGCCGCCCTCACCGGGGCGGGCTTCACGGTCTACGCCGACGACCACCGCGGGCACGGGCGCACCGGCATCCGCCAGCATGACGGCCCCGCCAGGCTGGGGCGTCTCGGCAAGGGCGGACTCCGCGCCGCCGAAGAGGCGATCTGGCAGCTCACCGGCATCATCCGGGCGGAGAACCCCGACCTGCCTCTCGTGCTGCTCGGGCACTCCTGGGGGTCCTTCCTCGCGCAGATGCTCGTCAACCACCACCCCGAGGCGTGGGATGCCGTCATACTGTCGGGCTCCGCCCTGCGCATGCCCGGCTCGCTGAACGCCGCGCCGCTGAACGCGCGCTGGGCGGGACCGGACGCCAGCGGGTTCGAGTGGCTGAGCCGCGACCCGGCGATCTGGGCATCCTTCGACGAGGACCCGCTCACCACCGACGTGCCGCTGCTGAAGCTGTTCGGCCCGATCGAGGCGGCGAAGCTCTACGGACGCCCGCGCAAGGACCTCGGCCGCGACATCCCGATGCTGCTGATGGTCGGGCGCGACGACCCGGTCGGCGGTCCGCGGAGCGTGCACAGGCTCGCAGACGAGTACCGCACCCGATCCGGCCTGACCGACGTCACGACGCTCGTCTACCCGGACGCGCGCCACGAGATCTTCAACGAGCTGCAGCAGGCGGAGGTCCGCGCCGACGTGCTGAGCTGGCTCGACGCGCGCATCCCCGCGCGCTGAGGCATTCCCGCCGGCCCGAAACATTTCGTCCGGGGTCGGAGTGTGACGTCATCCCCTCGGCGACCCTCTGCCGCGTCCTAGATTCGCGACGGAGGAGAGGTGCGTCGAGATGAGCTTCGAGGATGACTGGCGGGTCTGGCATGCAGCGCGGGAGAACTATGCGGGGGCAGAGTACGGCCCCTCGGCGCTGGAGTCGACGAACTGGCTGATCACGATGCCGGCCGCCGTCGAGGGGATCCCCGGGCTGTGGGCGCTCACCGGAGACGGCGGCATCCGCGGCAGCGAGCTCGGCGCCTCCGGGGAGAGCCTCACGCTGCGCGGGGCGGAGACCGTCCGCCTCGGCCGCCGCGAGCTGCGGGTCTTCGAGCGGCAGGGCGCCCTCGCCCTGCGCGTGTTCGATCCGCGCCGGCCGCAGCGCGAGCTGTTCTCCGCGATCGACGCCTATCCGCCGCGCGAGTCCTGGCGGCTCCCCGCCGTGTTCGAGCCGACGCCGGGGGAGAGCATCGTCGTCACCGCGGTGGACGGCGCCGACCACGAGTCGGCGGTCGCCGGGCGCCTGCACTTCGAGCTCGACGGCACGGCGCAGACGCTCACGCTGACCCGAGGCTCGCAGGGCGGCCTGCGGGCGGTGTTCGGCGACGGCACCAACGGGCTGGAGACGTACCGGTTCCGGTTCCTCGCGGTCGACGAGCCCGATCCGGACGGCACCGCCGTGATCGACTTCAACCGCGCGTACCTGCCGCCGTGCGCGTTCTCGGACCAGTTCATCTGCCCGCTGCCCACGGCAGGCAATCGCTACTCGGCACCGATCAGGGCGGGAGAGCGCGCGGTGGTCCTCGGCGGCTGAACGGGCGGCGTGCCGCGGGTGCGCCTTAAGCTGGAACCGTGCACGGTGAATACAAGGTCCCCGGGGGAAAGCTCGTCGTCGTCGACCTGGATGTGGAGGACGGCCGGATCGCCCGTTTCCGCCTCGCGGGCGACTTCTTCCTCGAGCCGGACACGGCGCTGGACGACATCAACGACGCGGTGAACGGGCTGGCCGTCGAGTCCGACGCAACGGCGATCGCCGCCGCCGTGCGCGGAGCGCTTCCGGCCGGCGCGCAGCTGCTCGGATTCACCCCGGATGCCGTCGGCACCGCGGTGCGCCGCGCCCTCGTCACGGCACCCGGCTGGCGTGACTTCGACTGGGAGATCATCCACGAGAAGGCCGTGTCCCCGCGCATGAATCTCGCCCTCGACGAGGTGCTCACCTCCCGCGTCGGTGAGGGGCGCCGTCGCCCCACCCTGCGCATCTGGGAGTGGGACCAGTCCGCCGTCGTGATCGGCTCGTTCCAGTCGTACCGGAACGAGGTCGACCCCGAGGGGGCGGCGCGGCACGGTTTCGACGTCGTCCGCCGGATCTCCGGGGGCGGGGCCATGCTCATGGCCGCGGGGCAGATCATCACCTATTCGCTGTACGTGCCGGCATCCCTCGTGCAGGGCATGACCTTCGCGGACTCGTACGCCTTCCTCGACGACTGGGTGCTGCAGGCGCTGCGCTCGCTCGGCATCGACGCGGTCTACCAGCCGCTCAACGACATCGCCAGCTCCACCGGCAAGATCGGCGGCGCCGCGCAGAAGCGCCTCGCCAACGGCGGAGTGCTGCACCACGCGACTCTCTCCTACGACATCGACGGCCAGACCATGACCGAGGTGCTCCGTATCGGCCGCGAGAAGCTCAGCGACAAGGGCACCACCTCGGCGGCCAAGCGCGTCGACCCGCTGCGCAGCCAGACCGGACTCGCGCGCGCCGAGATCATCGAGCGCTTCAAGGACACCTTCCGCGCGCTGACGGATGCCGAGGACGGCGCGATCACCCCCGACGAGTACGCCGACGCCGAAGCGCTCGTGGAGTCGAAGTTCGCCACCGAGGCGTGGCTGCACCGTGTCCCCTGAGCTTCGGTGCCGGGCTTCGTGACGTCGGTCGCTCCGCGGGAGGAGACGGCGCCCGGCGCGGTGACCGTCATCGAGGGCGACAACCTGGCTGTCGCCGCGACCCTGCCCGCGGCATCCTTCGCCCTGGTGTACCTGGACCCGCCGTTCAACACAGGCCGCACGCAGGGGCGTCAGGTGGTCACCGCGCGGCGGACGTCCACAACTCCTCAGGAATCCGAGGCTGAGAGCGCACGGCCCGCGGATTCCCGCTATGGCCGGGCGAGCACGCCCGCGGATCTGCGGAGTTCTGAACAGCCCGCCGCGGAGATCGAGATCCGGCACGGCTTCCACGGGCATCGGTACGAGCGGGTGCGCGGGATGCTGCGCGCCTACGACGACCGGTTCGACGACTACGGGTCGTTCCTCATGCCGCGGCTGGAGGAGGCCTGGCGGCTGCTCGCCGACGACGGCACGCTGTACCTGCACCTCGACTACCGCGAGGCGCACTACGCCAAGGTGATGCTGGATGCCGTCTTCGGCAGGGACTGCTTCCTCAACGAGCTGATCTGGGCGTACGACTACGGGGCGAAGTCGCGGCGGCGCTGGCCGACCAAGCACGACACGATCCTGGTGTACGTGAAGAACCCCCGCTCCTACTTCTTCGACTCCGAGGCGGTCGACCGCGAGCCGTACATGGCCCCCGGGCTGGTGACGGCCGAGAAGGCCGAACGCGGCAAGCTGCCCACCGACGTGTGGTGGCACACCATCGTGCCGACGACGGGCCGCGAGAAGACGGGGTACCCGACCCAGAAGCCCGAGGGCATCCTGCGCCGCATCGTGACGGCGTCGAGCCGGCCTGGCGACCGCGTGCTCGACCTGTTCGCGGGTTCGGGGACGACCGGAGCAGTGGCTTCGGCGCTCGGGCGCGACGCGGTGCTCGTCGACGACAACCCCGAGGCGATCCGCGTGATGCGCGAGCGGATGCCGCATGCCGAGGTCACGGCGCGCGAGGACTGACTCAGGCCACGTACACCTTGCGGAGCGTCTCGGTGACGGTCCACACGGTCTGCATGCCCTCGGCGAGCCGCACGACCGACCCCGGACCCACCTCGAGGTCGGGCAGCGCGGGAGAGACGAAGGAGATCACGGCCCGGCCGGAGAGCACGACGAAGACCTCGTCGGCCTCGGTGTCGGATGCCGTGCCGGGGGTCATCTCCCAGATGCCCACCTCGACGTCGCCGATGGTCGCGAGGGCGACCGACCCGGTCGTCGGCGCGCCGGCCACGACCTCCTCGGCGGGCAGCGGCGCGTGCGCGAGGTCGAGGGTGTGCGCATCGGCGCCGGCGCCGGCGGCCAGCGCGCTCACGAGTCGAACCCCATGCCGACGGCGTCGAGCGCCTTGAGGAAGAGGTTGCGCTTTCCCTCGTTGTGATCGGCCTGGTTCATCGCCGCGCGCACGAGGTTGATGCCGATGGCGGCGGCGGGCTCGGGCGGGAAGGGGATCGGCTTCTCGCGCACCATCCGCAGCTCGGTGCGCTCGGTCTCGACGCCCGACAGCTTGTCGAGCATGACGTCGGCGGCGAAGCGTGCGGCGCCGACGCCGAGCCCGGTGAACCCGGTGGCGTAGGCGACGCGCCCCTTGCGGGCGGTGCCGAAGAAGGCGCAGAAGCGGCTCGACGAGTCGATCGCGCCGGCCCAGCGGTGCGTGAAGCGCAGGCCCTCGAGCTGCGGGAACGTCGTGAAGAAGTGCGAGGCGAGCCTGCGGTGGCTCGCCATGCGGTCCTCGTACTCCGGGCGGACCTTGCCGCCGAAGTGGTAGATCGCGTCGTAGCCGCCGAACAGGATGCGGTCGTCGGCGGTGAGCCGGTAGTAGTGGAACTGGTTCGCGCTGTCGGCGAGGCCCTGCCGGTTCGACCAGCCGATCGAGGCCAGCTGCTCGGAGCTCAGCGGCTCCGTCATCAGCACGTAGTCGTACACCGGCACGGTCATCAGGCGGTTGCGCTTGAGCAGGGACGGGAACACGTTCGTGCCGAGGGCGACGGCATCCGCGGTCACCCGGCCGCCCTCGGTGACGACCGTGATCGGGCCGGAGCCGTCGCCCTCGACGCCGCGGACGAGGGAGTGCTCATGGATCTCGACGCCCAGGTCGAGCGCGACGCGGGCCAGCTCCATGCCGAGCTTCGCCGGGTGCACCATGGCGCAGCCCTCGCGATCCCAGGAGCCGGCGAGGAAGGTGTCCGAGTGCACCTCCGCCTGCACGGCCTCGCGGTCGAGGAATCCGGGCTCGTCGCGGTACCACTCGACCTGGTGCGGCTCCACGGCGACGCTGAGCTGGCCGGTGCGCTCGAAGTCGGCCTTCATGTCGTAGCGGCCGACCGCGGTCTCGATCCCGTCGAGGTTCTCCAGCCCCATCGCCTCGAGCCGGTCGATCTCCTCTGGCCAGCGGTTCAGGCCGTTCTCGTGACCGTGGGTGAGGCTCGCCTCGCAGAACCCGCCGTTGCGGCCGGATGCCGCCCAGGAGACCCGCGACGCCTCCAGCAGCACGACGCGGCGCTCCGGGTGGCGCTCCTTCGCCCGGATCGCGGTCCACAGGCCGGTGTAGCCGCCGCCGACCACGACGAGATCTGCGGTGACGTGGCCGGAGAGCGACGGATGCCGGGGGCGCTCGACGTCATCGAGCCAGAACACCCCGAAGGCGGTGCCGCGCAGCGACTCGTCGATGACGGCGTCGGTGGGACGCCGGCGTTCGAAGACGGTGGTGCCCATCAGCGCGTGCCCCAGTTGTAGAGGTCCTTGTAGAGGCCGGCGTAGAGCAGGCTCTCGGTGTGGGTGACGCCGGGGATCGTGCGGATGCGCGTCGCGATGAGGTCGATGAGGTCCTCGTCGCTCTCGCACACGGCCTCGACGAGGATGTCGAAGGTGCCGAGGGTGACGACCACATAGGCGAGCTCGGTGATCTTCGTCAGCTCCTGTGCGATCGCCCGCGGGTCGCTGTCCACCCGGATGCCGATCATCGACATACGGTGGAAGCCGAGCTGCATCGGGTCGGTCACGGCGACGATCTGGATGATCCCGGCTTCGGTCATCCGCTGCACGCGCTGACGGGCAGCCGCCTCGCTGAGTCCGACGGCGCGGCCGATCTCGGCGTACGGGCGTCGGCCGTCCTCCTGGAGGAGCTCGACGATCTTCTTCGACACGTCATCCAGGGCGGGATGCTTCGGTGTGGCGCTCATGTGTCGATATTGACAGGTATACCGTGCTTGCGCAACTGATTCAGTCGTCATTTACGCGATCGGATTCAGAATCCGCAAGAACCCTCGTCGCGCGACGAGCGGCGCACAGGTGCAACGCCGACGAAAGTCGGGGAGTGGTGCGACGAAAGTCATCTGCTGGAGGGTGGAGCGGCGCCCATAGAGTTGGGCCGTCGTAAGTGTGCGCTGGGGAAGCGTCGAAATCACGGGAATGGCGCCTCCCCCTGAAACGCCTACGAAAGAGGGCTCGTGCGCACACCCACCAAGGCCGTCGTCGTCGTCGCGACGACGGCTCTCCTCATCCCCGTGTTCTCCTCCCCGGCCTTCGCCGCGGACGACGTCCCGGTGCTGCTCGGCACCAACACGTCGGCCGCGGCTGCCGGCGACGTCCTCACCGACCTGGCGGTGGCCGGAGGCGAGGTCTACTCCAGCTACGGCGACTACGACGCCAACACCGGTCCGGTCGATCTCAACTCCCTGAACGTCTCGACCGGAGCCCAGACGAAGCAGTTCACGCTCAACGGCGAGGAGCTCAAGGCGCTCCGCGTCATCGACGGCAAGGTGTTCGCCGCCGACGTCGACCCGAAGGCGTCGTGGACGTCGAACGTCGGGTACGTCACGAACGCCGGCGGTGCCTGGAGCTACAACGCGGCATCCCCGTTCCAGCACGTCTTCGACATCGCCAAGAGCGGCAGCGAGATCTTCCTCGCCGGCAGCGTGGTCAACCCGAACCCCTCGCTGTACGGCCCGACCCCGGATCTCGCCGTGATCAAGAAGAGCGCCGACGGCGGGAAGACCTGGACCATAGCCAAGGCGAGGGCCTCGGCGAGCGGCTCCAGCGCCTATGACCGCTACTACTGGCTCGCGAACGTGAACGGGAAGATCGCCGCGATCGCAGAGGTCCGGGACGCGAGGGGAGCCACCAACCGCGTCCTCGACGTGTACAGCGGCGGACGCTGGACCACTCTCGATCTCGGAGCTTGGTTCGGGCTTGCCCACCGCCATGAGCCGACGAAGTACGAGGTGCTCGGCAGCAAGATCATCCTGTCCGACAGCAACACGACCGGATACATCGACCTGAACGCGAAGGGCAAGGCCGGCGGCGTCAAGCTGTCCAACCTCCCGCCCTCGTTCGCGTCGCGTGACATCACAGTCTCCGGCGGCGTCGCCTACTCGATCGGCAACTGGATCTCCGGAGCCGACATCGACATGACCCGCAACGTCGTGTTCGCGACGCGCGACGGCGTGAACTGGACGCAGGTAGCCGCGCCGGTCGTGGTGCCCGCGACGACGTACTGGAACCACAACGGGACGATGCTCCCGCACTACGGCCGCTACACCTCGATCGCCGTCAGCAACGGGATCATGTACCTCGGCGGCGACGACGCGAAGATCTACACGATGCGCGCTCCCGCCGTCCCCTGACCGGCTGCGAAGCAACAGGAGCCGCCTCTCCCAGGGACCGGGAGGGGCGGCTCTCGTGTGTCCGGCATCCGCCTGCGAACGCGGTTCCGGTCGCAGCCCGTGCGGGTGCTGCGCCGCCGGACTGTGCTGAAGTGCGACCGGAACCGGACGTGCAGGCCGCGACGGATGCGGCGGCCGGACGTGGAGGCCGAGCGCGGCGTCAGGATGCCGCGCGGCGGGCCTCCCAGCCGGTGCGGACCATCTCGTCGACCGTGTACCGCATCCTCCAGTCGAGGTCGCGGGCGGCCAGGTCGCCGTTGGCGACGATGCGGTCGGGGTCGCCGGGGCGGCGCGGGCCGATCTCGGGTGTGAAGCCGATGCCGGTCACGCGGGCGACGGCATCCATGATCTGCTTCACGCTCAGGCCGTCGCCGGAGCCGAGGTTGTACGCCGCCTCGATCGGCGCGCCGGAGGCGAGGCGCTTCGCCGCCGCCACGTGCGCCGAGGCGATGTCGCCGACGTGCACGTAGTCGCGCACGTTGGTGCCGTCGGGGGTGTCGTAGTCGTCGCCGTTGATGCGCGGAGTCTCGCCCGCGATGAGCTTCTCGAACACGATCGGGAACAGGTTGTGCGGGCTCACGTCGTGCACCGTCGGGTCGGCCGAGCCGACGACGTTGAAGTAGCGCAGCGAGGTGTGCCGCAGCGGGAGCTCCGAGTCGGCCGTCGCGACGGCCTGGTCGCGCAGCAGCCACTCGCCGATGAGCTTCGACTCGCCGTAGGGGCTGGCCGGCTTCTTCGCCGTGTCCTCGACGACGAGCGGGACGTCGGGGGTGCCGTAGACCGCGGCGGAGGAGGAGAACACGATGTTCGCGACCCCTGCCGCCGCCATGGCCTCGAGGATCACACGGGTGCCCTCGACGTTCTGCGCATAGGTGTGCAGCGGGCGCTGCACCGAGACCCCGGCGTACTTGTACCCGGCGACGTGGATGACGCCCTCGGCGGCGTGCTCGCGCAGGGTGCGCTCCACGAGCTCGCGGTCGAGGATGCTGCCGCGCACGAACGGCACGCCCTCGGGGACGAACGACGCGACGCCGCTGGAGAGGTCGTCGAGGACGACGGGGGAGAGGCCGGCATCCGCCAGCGCCCGTACGACGTGCGATCCGATGTAGCCGGCGCCGCCGGTGACGATCCAGGACATGCTTCTCCTTCAGCGGGGGTCGAGCGTCAATTGTCTCAGGAACGGGTCAGGCGTCGCGGCCGGCGCCGGCCGACGGGGTCACGGTGAACAGGGTCGGGGCAGCGAACCCCGCGTCGGCGAACGCGGCGGTCACGGCATCCGACACCGATTGCACCGCGTCCTGCTCCACCAGGGCGATCGCCGCCCCGCCGAAGCCGCCTCCGGTCATCCGCGCGCCGAGGGCGCCCGCGGCCAGCGCCGCATCGACGGCCGTGTCCAGCTCGGGCACCGAGATCTCGAAGTCGTCGCGCATCGACGCGTGCGAGGCGACGAGGAGGTCCCCGATCGCACGGGCGCCGCGCGTGCGCAGCACTTCGACGGTGTCGAGCACGCGCTGGTTCTCGGTCACCACGTGGCGCACCCGACGGAAGGTCACGTCGTCCATGAGCTCCTGCGCGCGGGGAAGGTCGTCCACGGAGAGATCGCGCAGCGCGGGGACGCCCATGATCGAGGCGCCCCGCTCGCACGAGGCGCGGCGCTCGCCGTAGCCGCCGGTCGAGTGCGCATGCTTGACGCGGGTGTCCATCACCAGCAGTGCGAGTCCGGCCTCGGCCATCCCCAGCGGCACCAGCCGGGTCTCCAGAGATCGGCAGTCCAGGAAGATCGCGGCGTCAGGCTCTCCGAGCATCGACGCCATCTGGTCCATGATCCCCGTGGGGGCGCCCACCGCCTCGTTCTCGGCGCGGCGGCCGATGCGGGCGAGCGCCGTGCGGTCGAGTCCGGCGCTCCAGAGGTCGTTCAGAGCGGATGCCGTGGCGCCCTCGATCGCGGCCGAGGAGGAGAGGCCGGCGCCGACGGGGACGTCGGAGGCGATCGCGATGTCGACGCCGGGCCCCCGGACGCCGTCCTGACCGAGCGCCCAGGCGACGCCCAGCGGATACGCGGCCCATTCGGCCACGCCCGGCTCTGCGCCGGCGGCGGTCGGGAACAGCTCCTGGAGCTCGTCGAGGGCGACCTCGACCGGCTCGTCGGCGAACGTCGAGGCGACGAAGACGCGACTGCGGTCGTCGGCGCGGATGCCGACCGCCGCGACCGTGCGCTGCGGGATCGCGAACGGAAGCACGAAGCCGTCGTTGTAGTCGGTGTGCTCGCCGATCAGGTTCACCCGGCCCGGCGCCGACCAGAGCCCGTCCGGCTCGCGGCCGGTGAGCGCGGTGAACAGGGTGCGGGCGGCCTCAGGGGCGGTGGCCTCGGCGGTGCCGGCTTCGGTGGCGGTGGTCATGCGGATGCCCTTTCGACGGCTTCGCGGATGCGGGCGGCGCCCTGTTCGGGGGTGACCTCGGCGGCCCAGGCCCACATCGCGGCCTCGGAGCCGGCGAGGAACTTCAGCTTGTCGGCCGCGCGGCGCGGGCTCGTCAGCTGCAGGTGCAGGCGCACGCTCTCACGGCCGACGTGCACGGGGGCCTGGTGCCAGGCGGCGATGTACGGGGTCGGGGTCTCGTACAGGGCGTCCACCCCTCGCAGCAGCTTCAGGTAGAGCGGGGCGAGCTCGTCGCGCTCAGCATCCGTCGTCTCCGCGAAGTCGGGCACGTGGCGGTGCGGCATCAGGTGCACCTCGAGCGGCCAGCGGGCCGCGAACGGGACGAAGGCCGTCCAGTGCTCGCCCCGGAACACGACGCGCTCGGAGCCCTGCTCGAAGTCGAGGATGTGCTGGAACAGGTCGGGGGCGGTGCGGTCGATGCTCTCCAGCACCCGCGTCGTGCGCGGGGTGACGTACGGGTAGGCGTAGATCTGACCGTGCGGATGCGGGAGGGTCACGCCGATGGCCTCGCCGCGGTTCTCGAACGGGAAGATCTGCTCGATGCCGGGCAGCTGAGACAGGGCGGCGGTGCGGTCGGCCCACGCCTCGATCACGGTGCGCGCGCGGGTGACGGTCTGGGTGCCGAACGATCCGGTGTGCTCCGGGCTGAAGCACACGACCTCGCAGCGGCCCACCGAGGTCCGGGTGCGGCCGAGGCCGAGCGCCTCGAGGTCGTCGAGTCCGCGCGGAGGGTTGCTCGCGGCCGGAGCTGCGCCGATCGCCTCGGCGAGGGCGGGACCGAATGCGGGGGAGCGGTTCTCGAACACCGCGACGTCGTAGAGCGAGGGCACCTCGGACGGGTTCGCCGGAGACTGCGGGGCGAGCGGGTCGGCGTCGGCGCTCGGCATCATCACGCGGTTCTGCCGGTTCGCGGCGACGGTGATCCAGTCGCCGGTGAGCACGTCGAGGCGCATCGTCGCGGTCTCGCCGCGGGGGTCGAGGGTGCGCGCGTCGACCGAGCGCTCTGCGTCGAGCGTCGTGCCGGGGTCGTCGTAGTAGATGAGTTCGCGGCCGTCGGCGAGGGCGGTGGCGCGCTTGACGACGCCGGCGCCGAGGGTCTCTGTCCGCAACTCCGGAGATTCGGTCATGTTCACGTAAACATGATGGCACGGCGGCCGTGGTAACGTCAACATTCAGGAGTTGTGAACGCAGGACGGGACGGAGGATGCCGGTGACCGACAGGGATCTCGACCTCGGCCGCTCCCCGGCGCCCCGACGCCGCGCAGCCTCCGGCCGTGTCTCCATGGCGATGGTCGCCGCCCGTGCGGGCGTCTCCGGGCAGACCGTCTCCCGTGTCGTCAACGACAGCCCGCGCGTCGATCCGGCCACCCGCGAGCGGGTCGAGAAGGCGATGGCCGACCTCGGCTACCGCCCGCACCGCGCCGCCCGCGCCCTGCGCACAGGACGCTCGCACACCATCGGCCTCGTCGTCACCACCCTCGCGACCGTCGGCAACTCCCGGATGCTGCAGGCGACCGCCGAGGCCGCCGCCGAGCGCGGCTACGCCCTCACCGTCGTCACAGCCTCGGGCGGCGTCGCCGACGCCTTCGAGCGCCTCGCCGAACAGGAGGTCGACGGCGCGATCGTGCTGAACGAGGCCTCGGCCCAGGTCCCCTCCGCCGCGCGGCCCGCAGGACTTCGGCTGGTCGTCGTGGATGCGCCGGCGGGAGCCGGCCTCGACGGCGTGCACAGCGACCACGTGGGCGGCGCCGCGGCGGCGACCGCGCACCTCCTCGCACTCGGGCACCCGACCGTTCATCACCTCGCCGGTCCCGCCGACTCCTTCGCCGCCGCCGAGCGCGAGCGCGGCTGGCGGGAGACGCTCGAGGCCGCAGGCATCGCGCCGCCGCCCGTCGTGCGCGGCGACTGGAGCGCCGACGCCGGATTCGACGCCGGGGGCGCACTCGCCGCGGCATCCGCCGTGTTCTGCGCCAACGACCAGATGGCGCTCGGCCTGCTCCGCGCGCTCGCCGAATCCGGTCGCCGGGTGCCGGAGGACGTCAGCGTGATCGGCTTCGACGACGTGCCGGATGCCGCGAACTACCGGCCGCCGCTGACGACGATCCGCCAGGACTTCACCGCGCTCGCCCGCCGCGCCTTCGACGCGCTGGTCGCCGGCATCGAGGGCGCCGACACGTCGTCGGGCGATGCCGTCATCCCGACGACGCTCGTCGAGCGCGCCAGCACCCGCTGACGCGACTCAGGCCGGTGCCGCCGACGACTCGCGCACCTTGAGCGTCGGGCTCAGCGACACCCGGTGCACCGGCCGCGACGGGTCGGCGAGCCTACGGGCGATGAGGTCGACGGCCGCGGCTCCGACGCTCTCCCGAGGCGGGCTGATCGCCGTCAGCGCGGGGGTGAACAACTGTGCCACCTCGTCGTCGTAGGCCACGACGGACAGATCCTCCGGCACGGAGAGCCCCCGGCTCAGTGCGATGTCGATGAACGCCATGGCCTCCGGGTCGGAGTGGATCAGCAGGCCGGTCACCCCCATCTCCAGCGCCGTGTCGATCGCCGCGTTCACCGCCCTGGTGAAGCCGGGGCCGTTGCGATCAGGGAACAGGCTCTCGAAATGGTCGGCGTCGCCGAGCTCGAGCTCCGCGCAGGCGCTCGCCCAGCCCGTCAGGATCTTCCGTCCGGTGGGGGAGTCGCGGGACAGCACGAGCCCGAACCGGCGGTGGCCGAGACGCTGGAGGTGGCGCACCGCGAGCACGGCGCCCAGGGCGTGATCGGTGGTGACGCTCTCCACGGGGGCGCGCTCGGGGAGCAGCACGGCATCGCGCTCGACGAACACGGCGGGAAGGGCGGCGTCGTGCAGCCACTGCACCACGTCCTGCGCGTGCGCGGCGTCCGGGTTGGGGGCGACGATGAGTCCGCGCACGTCGTCGGAGGCGACGAGTCGCTCCAGCACGGGGCGCTCGTCCTGCAGCTCGTACGAGGCGCCGCGCGGCACCAGCCGGAGGCCGCGGCGGCGCGCCTCGGCCTCCATGCCGCGGATGACGCTGGGCCAGTAGTACGCGAGGGACGGCACGAGCACGGCGATCGCGCCGCCTGTGCTCTCTCCCGCCGGCTGCGCCGGGGCGGTGACGGAGATCGGCACGGCACCGCCATGCACCCGCTCGAGGTGCCCGTCGTCCTCGAGCTGCTGGAGGTCGCGCCGGAGGGTGACCGGGGCGACGCCGAGCTCCTCGGTGAGCTGCGAGACGCGCACGATGCCGTCGCGCTCCAGGGCGGAGAGGATGTGCGCATGGCGCGCGGGTGCCAGCGGTGCGTGCTGCTGCTGATCGGTCATTCCTCGTCCTCGCCGTCGCCCGTCGCGCGGGCCTCGATGTCTCTTTCTACCGTGATCCACGCCGCGTCGCGCGCGCTCGCGTCGAGTTCGATCCGGGTGAGCCGCTCGCCCCAGACCGCGGAGAGCATCGGATCGTCGAGCTCGCGCACCGTCATCCGCGCCGTCAGCTCCGCCGGCCAGCGGACCAGCACCGGCGACGCGCCGTCGAGGGGCACGATCCGTGCGCCGCCGTCGCGGAGGGCGACCTCGCCGGCGACGACGAGGTGCAGCATCGCCGGGTCGCCCGCAGCGGACCAGGAGTCCTCGATGCGCACCAGGCCGGCGTCCCGGTCGAGTCGCGCCGTCCGCCGCCACGAGAGGCCGGGGACGTCGTATGCCCCGCCGATGTCGAGGGACAGCGCGGAGGCGGCATCCGACACCGTGGCGGACACGTCGGATGCCGCGAACGCGCGTCCCGGAGACTGGTCTCGGCCGGCCGCCACCGGCACGCTGTGCCAGGCGCTCTGCATGGTCCAGATGTCGTAGCGGCCGGGACCGAATGTCGCCTTCGTGTAGGTGGGGCGCCCGGCGTCCACGATCACGGGCACGCCGTCGGAGGCGACGAGGAACGACCCGACGTCGTTGTGGTTGTGGTGCTCGGCGTTGTGCCCGCCCTTCACGACGAGCGTCAGCCCGCTCGCACTGCCCGCCGCCGTGCGGCTCAGCAGGACCTCGGTCGAGGGCAGCCAGACGTCGCGCGGCAGCGGGGAGCGGGTGACGGATGCCGCGGCCCACTCCGGGTCGGTGAGCTCCCGCGCCAGGCGTCCGAATCCGGCCTCCTCGGAGGGAGCGCGATCGCGGTGCGCGGAGGCGTGCGCGGCGGCATCCGCGTCTCCGAGCCGGCGCGCCGCGCGGTGCAGGGCGTGCCAGGGCTGGGCGGCGGGAGGCCGCGCCTGCCCGTCGGCGAGGTTCACGTACCAGTCGCCGCCGAGGTGGCAGCGGTGCGGGAAGGCGACGGTCTCGCGCAGCGCCGGCACGTCGAAGCCGTCGAGTCCTGTGGCCGCGGCGAGCACGTCGAGCGCCTCCAGCGCGCGGCAGGCGCCGTTCCACCAGTACGCGTAGCCCTCGTCGATCGCGCCGTCGTCGGGCAGGGCGGTGATGTAGCGGTCGAGGCCCTCGACGACGAGGGCGACGATCTCGGCGGGGTCCTCGTGCAGCTGCAGCGCGGTGGCGAGCACGTTCGAGTGGATCCACGGGTTCCAGTTGTGCACGTCGCCGTCGAGGCCCAGCCAGTGCCAGTCGCGGCGGGCGAGGAACGGCGTGAACACGCGCGTCTGCGCCTCATGACGGATGCGGGTGCGGATGCCGGGGGCGCGCGTCTCCAGCTGCGCGCCGAGCACGCGGTCGATCCAGGCGAGCTGCCCGGCGGCCTCGCCCGCGCCCAGGTCGAGATACGGGTCGGTGACCACGGCCAGCACGCTGCCGTGCCGCTCGAGGGCGTCGTCATGGGCGGGCCAGCACCACGAGCTCTGCTCGCACAGCAGCTGGATGCCGTCGACGACCTCGTCGATCCAGCGCTCCTCGAGCGTGACGGCGGCGGCGACGGCGGCGCGGCTCAGCCGATGCTGCCGCGCGAAGGCCTCGCCCTCCCACGTCGAGCGGTCGCCGTCGCGGTGCACGCGCGCCGCCTGGGAGGCGAGGGGCTGCGGCCACGGGGCGCCGAGATCGGCCTCGGCCCGCGTCAGCAACGCGGCCGCGTCGACCCGCGACCAGGAGGATCGATCCTCGGCCGTCGGCACGGGGAGGGGTGCCCACGACGGGAGCGCACGCAGGCGCGCGACGGAGACGCCGCCGCCGAGGGCTGCCGCGAGAGCGCCGCGGAAGCGGGTCGTGGCGGGCTCCGCCGTTGCGTCGTGCTGGGTCACGGCCCCAGCTTAGCTGATCGAAAATGATCGAACTAGGATTATTTTGGTGTTGTCTTGATCGAAACAGGATGATAGCCTCCCAACGATCGCGAAGGGACGACAGCCCGTCGCGGAACAGCCTTCGAAGGAGAATCCTGTGTCGTTCGAGTCCCTCACGGGCACCACGGAATGGACCCGCGACGATCTGATCGCATATGCCGACGGACTGCTGGCGGCCGTGCGGCCCTGGGCCTCCGAGAACGGTGCGAGGATCACGCTGCCCGGAGCCTCCGGTGGCTACGGGGAGGCCGTGGACGGCCTCGAGGGGTTCACCCGCACGCTCCTGCTCGCCGGGTTCCGCATCGCCGGCGCCCGCGGCGAAGGCGTCGACGACCTCATCGACTTCTATGCGCGAGGCATCGCCGCCGGCGTGGACCCCCAGGCTGCGGACCGCTGGGTCCGCCTCGAGGAGCACGCGCAGGCGAAGGTCGAGGCGGCCTCGCTCGCGCTCATCCTCGACATGACCCGCCCCTGGATCTGGGACCGTCTCGACGCCGTCACCAGGCAGCGCGTCATCGACTACCTCGCCCCGGTGGTCGGCGACGAGAGCTACCCGCGCAACAACTGGCTCTGGTTCCGTGTGGTGGTGCAGACCTTCCTCCGCTCGGTCGGCGGGCCCTGGTCCCAGGCCGACATCGACGCGGACCTCGCCCGTCACGACTCCTACCTGCGCGAGGGCGGCTGGATCTCCGACGGCGACGAGCGCTCCTTCGACCACTACGTCGGCTGGGCGCTGCACCTGTATCCGGTGCTGTGGGCTCGCATGCAGGGCGCCGAGGAGCTTTCCAACGGTCGCACCGCCGGCGACATCGCCAGGCTCGACGACTTCCTGCAGGACGCGATCGCCCTCGTCGGGGCCGACGGCGCGCCGCTCATCCAGGGCCGCAGCCTCGTCTACCGCTTCGCCGCCGCCGCCCCGTACTGGGCCGGAATCCTCGCCGGAGCGCCCTCGGTGCCGCCCGGGCAGCTGCGCCGCGCGGCATCCGGCATCATCCGCCACTTCGCCGGCCACGGGGTTCCCAACGCCGACGGGCTGCTCGACCTCGGCTGGCACGCCGAGTGGCGCCGCCTCGCCCAGAACTACTCGGGCACCGGCTCTCCGTACTGGGCGTCGAAGGGCCTGCTCGGCATCGCCCTCCCCGCCGACCACCCGGTGTGGACGGCGCCGGCGGACCGGCTCCCCGCGGAGACCGCCGACACCCTCCGCGTCGCGGTGTCGCCGGCCTGGATCATCTCCGCCACGGCCGACGACGGCATCGTGCGCGTGATCAACCACGGCACCGACCATGCACTCCCCGGAGCCCTCGCCGGCGACTCGCCCCTCTACGCACGCCTCGGCTACTCGACGGCCACCAGCCCGCTGCTGAACGGCGACGCCTGGGCCGAGCCGCTCGAGCAGTCCGTCGCCCTGCTGCACGCCGACGGGCGCGCGACGCACCGTGCGGGCATGCGAGTGCGCGGCATCCGTCTCGACGACGGCGTCGCGCTCGCCGGCTCGACCGCCACCGCGCACTGGATCGCGCCGGCCGCGACGCAGACGCGTCACGGATCGGGGATCGTCGGCGAGGCGCAGCCGGCCGGGGAGGTCACCACCTGGTCGATCGTCCGCGGAGCCTGGGAGGTGCGGCTGGTCCGCATCGACAGCATCGCAGCGGATGCCGCCCCCACGGCGCTGCGCATCGGCGGCTGGCCTGTCGCCGCGGATGCCGTGCACTCCTCGGCGGCCGCCGACCGGGCGATCGCGGCGGCGGCCGGCCGCCACAGCACGATCGTCGCGCTGACCCCCGGCGGCACCGCCTCGGTCGAGGAGCGCCGCGATGCGAGCCCGCTCGGCGCGGCGGCATCCGTTCCCGTGCTCACGCATCCGATCGCGGCGGGCACGTGGATCGCCTGCGCCGTGCACCTCTCCGACCGTCCCGCCGCGTCGGCCCCCGCCGTCGCCCTGGCCGACGGCGACATCTCCATCACCTGGCCCGACCTCGCAGTCACCCACCACCGGCTCTCCTGAGCCCGACCCCCGACCCGTCCTGGGCACCCGCAATTGCAAAGGAGCAGTACCCTCATGAACCGAAAGTTCCTCGCCGCCGGCAGCATCGCCGCGGTGGCCGCCCTCGCCCTCGCCGGCTGCGCCGGCGGCACCGACGCCGGCGAGAGCGCCGATCCCGACGCTCCGGTCACCCTGACGCTGTCCGGGTGGAGCCTCGAGACGACTCCCGAGTTCCAGACGCTCGCCGACGCGTTCACCGCAGAGCACCCGAACGTCACGATCGAGCTCAAGGAGTACGACGCCGCCGAGTACAACACGCTCGTCACCGCCGACCTCGCCGCGGGCTCCGGCCCGGACATCATCACGCAGAAGGAGGTCAAGTACATGACCACCTTCCAGGAGGGCAGCCAGCTGCTGGACGTCTCCGACGTGGAGCTCCCCGAGGGCATCAGCGGCGCCGACTCCTACAAGGTCGACGGCACGGCCTACGCCGTCCCCTACCGCCAGGACTCCTGGGTGCTCTTCTACGACAAGGACCTGTTCGACGCGGCGGGCGTCGAGTACCCCGACGGCTCGTGGACCTGGGACGACTACGCGGATGCCGCGGCCGCGCTCACGACCGACACCGTGAAGGGCGCATATCTGCACCGCTGGCAATCGACCGTGCAGGGCTTCGCGAACGCGCAGACCGGGACCAGCGTGCTCGACGGCGACTACGGCAACATGACCGAGTTCTACGAGAACGCCCTCGCGATGCAGGATGCGGGCGACCAGGTCGACTTCAACACGTCCACCGCCAACCAGCTCACGTACCAGGGCGAGTTCGGCACCCAGAAGTCCGCGATGCTGCTGATGGGCACCTGGTACACGGCGACCCTCATCGCCCAGCAGGCCTCCGGCGAGGCGAACGACTTCGAGTGGGGCATCGCCCCGGCGCCGCAGCTGGACGAGAAGACCGCCGGCACGGACAACACCCCCGTGACCTTCGGCGACCCGACCGGTTTCGGCATCAACGCGAACATCGACTCCGCGAAGGCGGACGCCGCGAAGCAGTTCCTCGAGTTCGCCGCCTCCGAGGAGGCCGCACAGGCTCTCGCGGCGATCGGCATCACGCCGGCGCTCACGAACGACGCCGTCGTCGAGACGTACTTCGGCGTCGAGGGCGCCCCGAGCGACGAGCTGTCGAAGTTCGCGTGGTCGACGCACGAGGTGCTGCCGGAGAACCCCACCTCCAGCAAGACCGCCGCGATCCAGGGCATCCTCGCCGATCTGCACACGGCCGTGATGTCGGGCTCCGCGCCGCTCGACGAATCGATCAAGACCGCCGAGGAGCGCGTGAAGAGCGAGGTCGGTCTCGACTGACCTCTCAGGGGCCGGCCGGACCGGCCGGCCCCTGACCCCACGCGAACGAGAAGCACCCCGGAGAGAGACAGACATGACCACCACCGAGACCGCGCGTCGCGGTCCGGCACCGCAGCAGAGCGGGCAGGCGCCGCCGAAGCGCCGCCGCTCCGCCCTGCGCCGCCGCAACGCCCTGATCGGCTGGAGCTTCATCCTGCCGAACTTCATCGGGTTCGGGTTCCTCACCCTGCTCCCGGTGCTGATCCTCTTCTACATGGCGTTCACCAACTGGAACGTCTTCGGCAAGGCCGACTGGGTGGGGCTGGCGAACTTCGAGCGGCTACTCGGCGACGGCAGCTTCCGCATCGCGTTCGTGAACACCCTCTACTACTCCGTGCTGCACATCCCGCTGACGATCGTCGTCTCGCTCGGGCTCGCGCTCCTGCTCAACAACAAGCTCCGCGGCGTCGCGTTCTTCCGCACCGCCGCCTTCTTCCCGTACATCACCTCGATCGTCGCGATCGCGGTCGTGTGGAACCTGCTCTTCAGCCCCGACTACGGTCCCGTCAACGAGATCCTCCGTGCCGTCGGCATCACCGAGCCGCCCGGATGGCTCACCAGCTCCGACTGGGCGATGCCCGCCGTCGTCATCGTCAGCACCTGGCGCGACATGGGCTACTACATGATCCTGTTCCTCGCCGGGCTGCAGACCGTGCCGCGGGAGCTCCACGAGGCCGCCCGCGTCGACGGCGCGAGCGTGTGGCAGCGATTCGTCAACGTGACGCTGCCCTGCCTGCGCCCGACCATGTTCTTCGTCACCGTGATGCTGACGATCAACTCCTTCAAGATCTTCGACCTGATCCTCGTGATGACCGACGGCGGACCGGGGCAGTCCACCCTGGTGCTCTCCCAGTTCATCTACAAGAAGGGCTTCGAGGAGTCGCAGTTCGGCTACGCCTCCGCCGCCGCCGTCGCGCTCTTCTTCCTCTGCATCCTCGTCACCATCGGCCAGTTCCTGTGGAACAAGAAGCGGAGCGCATGATGACCCAGACCGAGCTGCTGGTCACCGGCCGCAAGAACCTGAACAGCCTGACCGCACCCGCGCCGGAGAGGCCCCGCGGTGCAGGACGCTCCGTCGCCGGCCGCCGCGCCGGCCGCGTCCTCGGCTACGCCGCCCTGATCATCGCCGCGATCGGCCTGCTCGCGCCGTTCTTCTGGATGGTGATGAGCTCCCTGAAGAACGCCAACGAGGTGTTCTCGGTGCCGGTGATCTGGGTGCCCGAGACCTTCGTCTGGCAGAACTACCTCGACATCTGGACCCAGTCGGACATGCTGGTCTGGATCCGCAACACGCTGTTCCTCGCCGTGAGCGTGACCTTCCTCCAGGTGCTCACCGGATCCTTCGCCGCGTACGGCTTCGCGCGCATGCGGTTCGCCGGTCGCGACATCCTGTTCCTCGCCTACATCGGCACGATCGCGGTGCCGTGGCAGTCGTACATGATCCCGCAGTTCATCCTGCTCTCGAACCTCAAGGTGTCCAACACGCTGTGGTCGATCATCCTCCTGCAGGCGTTCGGCGCCTTCGGCGTGTTCCTGATGAAGCAGTACTACGAGACGATCCCCGAGGAGCTCAGCGAGGCGGCCCGTCTGGACGGGCTCAGCGAGTACGGCATCTGGCGGCGGATCATGCTGCCGCTCTCGGTCCCGGCGATCGCGAGCCTCACGCTGCTCACCTTCGTGAACACCTGGAACGACTACCTCGGCCCGCTCATCTATCTGCGCAACCCCGATCTGTGGACGATCCAGCTCGGACTCAAGAGCTTCGTCTCCAACCTCTTCGACACGAACTACGCCCTGCTGTTCGCAGGGCTCACGATCTCCGTGCTGCCGATCGCGATCATCTTCCTGCTCGGGCAGAAGTACTTCGTCGAGGGCATCGCCACCAGCGGGATGAAGGGCTGATCGATGAAGCGCGTCTCCCACGGCACCTGGGCAGCGATCCTCGGCGTCGTCCACCTCGGCCTGATGGTGAACCTCCTCGTCCTCCTGTCGGCCCTGCCCCTCATGCTGCTGCTGTTCACGACCGATCCGGCGCTGTCCTGGCCGCTGCTCGTCCTCGCCGCCCCGATCGCGGCGCCCGCCCTCACCGGCGCGTTCACCGCCTTCCGCGAGTCGGCCGACGGCGAGACGCAGGTGGTGCGCGCGTTCCTGCGCGGCTGGACGGCGACCTGGCGCAAGGCGATGCTGCTGGGGCTCCTCTCGACGGCCACCGTGGTGGTGCTGCTCGTGGACGTCAGGGCGGTGGCGGACACGGCGGCATCCGTCGTCGTCGTGCCCGTGCTCGGGCTGCTCACCGTGGTCGCCGTGGCCACCGCCCTGGTCGGCCTGGTCGGGCTCGCCGAGGCCCCGAGGGCGCGGATGCGCGACCTCCTCAGGGCCGCGCTCTACCTCGGGGTGCGGCGCTGGTACCTCACCGCGCTGTCGTTCGCTGTGCTCGGCGTGCAGTTCGCGGTGTTCACGACGGTCCCCGCGATCGCCGTCGGCCTCACGTGCGCGCCGGCGCTGTACGTCGCCTGGGCGAACAGCCGGCACACGCTGCGGCCGGTGCTCGAGGTCGAGGAGGCGGCCGCATGAGCGGCGTCATCCGCACGGCGATGAACCCCGAGGTGTTCGACCTGCTGTTCGACGAGTCCCGCCTGCAGCGGCTGCACGCCCTGGCCGGCGCGACGCGGCTGCCCATCGACGACGGCGACATCGCCGGCACCGAGATCCTGCTCACCTCGTGGGGCGCCCCGCGTCTGGATGCCGGGATGCTCCGCCGCATGCCCCGGCTGCGCGCCGTCGTGCACGCAGCGGGCAGCGTGCAGGGGCTCGTGTCCGAGGAGCTCTGGGAGCGCGGCATCACGGTGACCTCCGCGGCGGACGCCAACGCCGTGCCGGTGGCCGAGTACACCTTCGCGTCGATCATCCTCGCGTTCAAACGGGCCTTCGTGCACATGCGCACCCCGGCGCGCGTGCTGGAGTGGGGCGACCTGGTCGGCTCCCGGCGGTACGGCAGCGTCGGCCGCACGGTCGGCATCGTCGGCTTCTCCCGGATCGGCCGCCGGGTCGTCCGGATGCTGGGCCAGCTCGACGACGTCCGCATCCTCGTCGCCGACCCCTTCGTCTCCCCGGATGCCGTGGAGGAGGCGGGAGCGGAGCTGCTGCCGCTGGACGAGATGCTCGGGCAGGTCGACGTGCTCTCCCTGCATGCGCCCGCGCTGCCGGAGACGCGGCACCTGATCGGTGCGGCGCAGCTCGCGGCGCTCCGCGACGGCGCCACTGTGATCAACACGGCGCGCGGGTGGATCCTCGATCACGAGGCCCTCTACGCCGAGTGCGCCTCGGGGCGGCTGGATGCCCTGCTCGACGTCACCGAGCCGGACCCCCTGCCCGCCGACGCGCCGCTGCGCGCTCTGGCGAACGTCGCGCTCACCCCGCACATCGCGGGGTCGATGGGCACCGAGGCGAGGCGGCTGGCGGACTCGGCGCTCGACGATGTCGAGGCGCTCCTGCGCGGCGGCCGTCTCTCGGGTGTGATCACCCGACGCGACATGGAGCTCAGCGCCTGAGGGCGCCGACGCTGCGGCGTACGGTCACAGCGCCCGTTCGTAGCGGCCGATCAGGCGTCGCAGCTCCGCAGCCACCTCCGGGGCGTCGACGACCTCGAAGTCGAGATCGAGCATGCTGAGATACCGCACGAGGGTGCCGGGATCGTCGGCCCCGGTGTCGAGGATGCAGGACTCGTCATCGACGGGCGTGAGATCGCCGGCTGACGGCGGGAGGAGCGCCTTCACCGTCTCGAGCGAGGCGAGGATGCGGATGCGGGCGCGGTACTCCCAGGCGGCCCGGGCGACGCCGCGGTCGACATAGGTCGCGATCCCCTCCGGCGGGAGGGGACGCGGGGTGAAACGCGGCCCGGTCGGGATCTTCGGGGTCATGCGGTCGGCGCGGAACGTGCGCCAGTCGTCACGGTCGAGATCGAACGCGACGAGATACCAGCGGCCCTCGCGGTGCGCGAGGCGGTACGGCTCCACCGAGCGCCGTGTCACCGTGCCGGAGTGGGTGGCGTAGTCGAACCGCAGGCGCTCGTGGTCTCGGCACAGGGCGGCGAGCGTCGTGAGCACCGCGGCATCGACGACAGGTCCGGTGCGGGCGACGGGTACGGTGAACCTGCGCAGGGCGTCGATGCGGTGGCGCAGCCGCGACGGCAGCATCTGCTCCAGCTTCACGAGCGCGCGCACGGAGGTCTCCTCGATCCCGGTGAGCGCCCCGCCCGCGCTCGCGCGCAGCGCCACCGCGACGGCGACGGCCTCTTCATCGTCGAGCAGCAGCGGCGGCATGTCCGCACCCCGGCCCAGCCGGTAGCCGCCGGCCACGCCCGGCGCGGCCTCGATGGGGTAGCCGAGCTCGCGAAGGCGGGCGACGTCGTTGCGCACGGTGCGCGGGGTCACGCCGAGCCGGTCGGCCAGGTCGGCGCCCGGCCAGTGCCGTCTGCTCTGCAGAAGGGACAGCAGCTGCAGCAGCCGGGTGGAGGTCTCGAGCATCCTCCGAGGATATTCGGAATCGAGGAACAAAGTGTTCCTCAATGGTTTCTACCATCGGAGCATGAACACGAACTCCACCGCCATCCGCCCTTTCCGCATCGACGTCCCGCAGGCCGAGATCGACGACCTGCACGCCCGGATCTCCGCGACCCGATGGCCGCGCGAGCTCCCCGGCCTCGGCTGGGGCCGCGGCGTGCCGACCGGATACCTCCGGCGCATCGCCGAGTACTGGCGCGACTCCTACGACTGGCGCGGCGCCGAGGCGCGCCTGAACGAGCTGCCGCAGTTCCTCGCGGAGATCGACGGCCAGACGCTCCACTTCGCGCACATCCGCTCCGAGGTTCCCGGTGCACGTCCGCTGATCATGGTGCACGGCTGGCCGAGCTCCTTCGCCGAGTTCGCCGGCCTCGTCGGCCGGCTCACCGATCCGGAGGCTCACGGCGGCAGCGCCGAGGACGCCGTGCACCTGGTGCTGCCTTCGATCCCGGGCTTCGGGTTCTCGCCCCTGGAGGAGAGCGGCCGCGGCGACCTGCTCCGCGTGGCCGGCGCGTTCGCCGAGCTCATGACCCTCCTCGGCTACGACCGGTTCCTCGCGCAGGGAACGGATGCCGGGGCCGGCATCGTCGGGCTCCTTCCGATGGTCGCTCCGGGCCGGGTCATCGCCACGCACGTCAACGGGCCGGCGCCTTCGCCGTTCGGACCTGCGATCGATGCCGGGGCGCTGAGCGGACGGGAGCGCGAGCGGGCCGAGGCCTTCAACGACTGGCAGCGGAACGGCACCGGCTACCTCGCGATCCAGTCGACCCGGCCGCAGACGATCGCCTACGGGCTCACCGACTCACCGGTGGCGCAGCTGGCGTGGATCGTGGAGAAGTTCCAGGAGTGGACCGATCCGGCGGCTGCGCTGCCGGAGGATGCCGTCGACCTCGACGACCTGCTCACGATCGTGAGTCTCTACTGGTTCCAGGAGCTCGGCTGGTCGTCGGCGCATGCGCTCCACGAGGGCATGGAGACGTTCCGCCGGTTCGCCGAGACCGCATCCTCCGGCGCCGCGCCGGCGGAGGGCGGGTGGGAGATGCCCCCGATGCCGCCGGCATCCGTCGCCGTCTTCGCCGCTGACATGTCGGTGCGCAGCGCGGTCGATCCCTACGGGACCGTCTCCACCTGGAACGAGTACGGGGTCGGCGGGCACTTTCCTGCGATGGAGGTGCCTGAACTTCTCGTCGACGACATCCGCTCCGCCTTCCGCGGCCGCTGACCCGCCGCATTCGATCCGGGCCGGCTCGCGCCGTCGTCTCAGGTCGACTCGCGCACGTGCAGGGTCGGTGCGAGCTTGGTGCGCTGCGACGGGGTCGAGTCGCGCTCCTCGAGCCGCAGGAAGCACATCTCCAGCGCCCGGCGGCCCACGGCGAGCTTCGGCGGAGCGACGGCGGTGAGCGGGACGCCGGCGAGCGAGGCGATCTCGTCGTCGTAGGCGACGATGGCGAAGTCCTCCGGCACGCGAAGGCCGCGCTCCTCGGCGATGCCCAGCAGCCCGATCGCGAGCTCGTCGGGCAGCACCAGGGCGGCGCGGGCGCCCGCGGCGAGGCAGTCGTCGAGGAAGCGCCGGAGGACGTCGGACGTGGACCCGTCCCCCCATCGCGGCGAAGGCGCGGTGACGACGGGCGCATGCGGGTCGAGGCCCCAGCGGGCGGTCGCCCTGGCGTGCCCGCGCACGATCCACGGCGCTGTGGCGCTCTCCCTGCACAGCAGGGCGACGCTGCGGTGTCCGCGTTCGGCGAGGTGGTCCACGGCGATCTCCGCGCCGTAGCTGTGGTCGCTGCGCACCGCGTCGATCCGCAGCGAGGTCGGGGCCCCTCCCGCCGAGCGCTCCACCAGCACGACCGGGGTGCCGATCCGCGCGATCGTGTCCCAGGTGGCCTGGTCCTCGATCTGCGGGCGGGCGGTGACGAGCATGATCGCGTCGACGCCGCTCTCACTGAGGCGCCTGAGCTGGCGTCCCTCCTCGCCGGCGTCGTAGTTCGTCGCTCCCAGGACGAGGCGGATGCCGGCGGAGCGTGCGGCCTCGCTGGCCCCGCGGATCACGGGAGGGAAGTAGTAGGAGGCATCCGGCACGATGAGCCCGATCGTGGCGATCGGCCGGCCGGCGGAGCCGATGCCGCGCGCCCCGGTCGCGGGGGCGTCGGCGGCGTCAGGCAGCACGGCGCCGCCGTGCACCCGTCGCAGCAGGCCGCGCTCGGAGAGCACCGCGAGGTCCCGGCGGATGGTCATGCCGGACAGGCCGAGGCGGGCCGCGAACTCCTGCACCTCGATGCGTCCGCGCAGCACGAGCTCGCGGAGGATCCGCTCGCGTCGCTCCTCGGCTATCACGGCATCAGGCTAGCGAGTCGCCGGTCGTCCGGGGCGGATGCGGGCATGTCGTCTCCTTCGTCGCGGGATGCCGACGGGGCGGTGCGCCTCCGAGAGGACGCACCGCCCCGCGGCGTGATCGGTCAGCGGCAGCTGCGCGCGGCGTAGGGGACCTCGAGCGTCGTGCTGTCGGAGCCCGCGCCGGCCGTCACCTCCACGACCCCTGCCGGGAACTGGACCGGCGCCTTGAACGACACCGTCATCGCCTTGCCTGCGGCGAGGCGCTGATCGGCCTTGGTGCCCAGCGGCGTGGTCACCGTGACGCTGAGCGCGCGACCGTCCGCGCTGGTGACGGTGGTGTCCAGCTGCGCCTTCCCGCCGTTGCACTGCGTGCTGACGGCGATGTGCGCCTTCGCCTCGGCTGCGTGGAGGGCGAGCCCGAACAGGGTGACGCCTTCGCCGAGGAGCGGACTGCCGTCCGGGAGCGTCACGCCGGCCACCGGCTTGCCGGAGAGCGGGATCCGCTGGGCGAACACCGAGGCGGTCGACGGCACCGTCGTCACCGTGCCGCCGAGGTAGGGGCGGTCCCGCTTCAGGTACGAGGCCGCGGTGCCGAGAAGGACCGTGTCGGGGTCGCCTCCGGCATCCGCCGCCGACCACAGCGGCAGGTCGATCCTGATCTCCTGGCTGGTTCCGTCCTGGTAGCGCACGAGCGCCGTCCTTGCCTTCGCGGTGCCGGTGGAGAACCCGGCGACGATGATCGCGTCGCCGGTGCCCTCGAGCTCCACCGCCTGGCCGGCGGCCTTCACCGAGTCGGGGGTGCCGACCGGGTCGGGATGCCAGTCGAGCTCCGTGCCGAAGGCCGTCACGGCCGCGCCGGTGCGCAGCCCCGCGTCTGCCAGCGCCGACTCCGAGAGCACCCGGTAGTCGGTGGTGATCGCCCCGTTGCGCGGGTTCGCGGTGCTCGCGACCGAGGTCTGGTTCACCAGCGCGCGGAACGGAAGGGGCGCGGCCTGGACGCCGGCGCCCTGGTCGGCGCCGATGTTCGGAGCATCCGCGGGGATGGGGCCGCCGAAGAAGTCCTGCGCACCGGCATCCGCGACGGGCACGCCCGCGCCGATCAGCGGCGAGCCGACGAGGAGGCGGTAGCCGGGGAGCTCGCGGGTCTGCTGGCCGCTGCCCGCGGCGACGAGCCCTGGATCGCCGACGACGGCGCCGGTCTCGGTGGCCGGGGGCTGGATGCCGCCCCAGTACGCGTTGTGCGCGTACACCGCGTTCGTGGTCCGCAGCGTGCCGCCGGGCGCGATGATGATGTTGTTCTTCAGCTCGCGCGGGGCGTTCATGTCGTCCTCGAACGGCCGGTTCAGGCACGAGAACGTGTTGTTGTAGATGAGGTGCATACCGGGGCCGCCGCTGGCGCCGGCGATGCGGCAGTCGTCCTGCGAGACGTTGTACCGCAGGATCGCGGTCGCGGTCGTCGAGGCCGTGCCGCAGCCGGAGATGCAGTCCAGGTAGAAGCCGCCGGCATTGCCGTACGAGTAGTTGTACTGGAACGTGCAGGTGCCCTTGATCTTCATGTCGCAGTCCCATGCGGTGGAGTCGTACGTCGACGCCGTGCTGTTGCCGACGACGTTGTACTGGAACAGCGGATCCACCGAGTTGTAGGGCCACATGCCCGCGAAGTTGCCCTTGAGGAACGGGTACTCGCCGTGGCCGAGATCGATGGCGGAGTTGTACTCGACGACCGGCTTGTCGGAGTTGTGGATGACGATCCCGTCGCCGCCGACCTCGTGGATGTCGTTGCGGGCGACGTAGACGCCGGTGTTGTAGACCTTCGTCGTGTCCGGTGCGGAGAGCTTGATGCCGCCGGCCGCGGTGTCGTTCACCTCGTTGCCGGTGATGGTGATGCCCTGGAAGGCCCCGATGCCGTCGCCGAGCACCGAGATGCCGGCCGAGCGCGAGAATGCGTTGCCGAGCGTGGTCTTGTCCGACCAGCCGGCGACCTTCTCGACGTGGTTGTCCGTCAGCACCACGCCGCGGCGGATGGAGCCGTCGTTGATCTCGTAGAGGATGCCGACGCGACGCTGATCCGGAGTGCCGGGGTTGATCACGCGCATGCCGTCGACGGTCCAGTTGCTCACGTTCAGCAGGTGGATGCCGGCGAGGGCGCCGTTCCCGTTGATCGTGGCCTTCTCCTCGCCGTCGCCGTAGCCGGAGACCACGATCGGCGCGTGATCGAAGCCGGACCCGGTGGGCGCGAAGGTGCCGATGCACTCGGTGCCGCGGCGGAACAGGATCTTCTCGCCGGGGTAGAACGCGCCGACGCCGGCGAGCTCCTCCAGGGAGCGGAACGGGGACTGCTCGGTCCCGTCGCCGGCTTCTGCGCGCGAGCAGTCGACGAAGTAGGTCTGCGTGGATTCCCGCACGACCCGGGCCAGGAGGCTGCCCTCGGCCACGGTGCCGAAGAGGGAGCCGGCGAACGCGGTGATCGTGTGATCGCCCTTCGCCGCATCCGCGGGCACGACGAACGTCGCCAGGGCAGTGCCCTGATCGTCGGCGTTCACGACCGTGCTCTCGCCGTCGAAGGCGACCGTCACCGGCGCCTGCGGGCTCGCGCCCTCGACGCGGAGCGTGACCGGCATGCCGGGAGAGAGCAGTGAGAGGTCCGTTCCCTGCGGGGTGAGGGTGAGCGGCTGAGCGAGGAAGGCGCCGGTGCAGTTGAACTTCAGGTCGGCCCAGTCTGCGTGGTCGTTCCCGTTGCCCTCCGGGCCCGCCTCGGCGCGGAGCTCGACGAGATCGGCGCCTCGGAGATCGAGATTGAGTCGGCCCGCGGGGTCGGTGCCCGTGCGCTGCTGACGGAACTGCTCCACGCCGTCGACGACGACCACGAAGTCGACGCGCCCCTTGCCCGACTGGCTGTCGTCGATTCCGACGTAGCCGAGCAGCTGGGTGCACTCCTGGTTCACGTCGTAGACGATCTTCGCGGGGGCGTGCGTGCCGAGGCCCTTCTCGTACTTCGTGCCGCGGATCGAGATCGTCTTCCGATCGGGGTCGGGCACCGCCCTGGCGCCGTTGCTGTAGTCCCGCTCGACGGGACCCCAGCCGTTCTCCGCGCTCACCCAGTCCAGATCGCTCGCGTAGTGGACGCCGCCGGCGAGGCCGTCGACGGCGGCGGCCGGCAGCGGTGCGGCGGTCAGGCAGAGCGCGCTCGCCGCGATGGCGGCCAGCATCCGTGTTCGTGTCTTGTGCACGTGACTCCTCCTCGAATCAGCATGAGGACCGCCTTCGGGGGCGGTCGATGTCATCGTTCCACTGCCGTCTGCACAGCCGTGAACACATGAACAGACTTGAACACCGCGCTGTCGTTCGAATCGCTCAGATGGCTCTGAAACCGCCGCTGCAAGGGCCATTCATTCACGCGATTCGAGCGCCGGTGGTTGCGCCGCCGGCACAGAGCTGGCATGCTATGGGAAAGCGCTTACCGAATGATGGAGCGCGTCAGCTTGCAGAGAACGGACCACCATGTCGCAGTCGACCACCCGCGAGATCGGGATCATCATGAACGGCGTCTCCGGACGCATGGGCTACCGTCAGCACCTCGTGCGCTCGATCCTCGCGATCCGCGACGAGGGCGGCATCGAGCTGCCCGACGGCTCCCGCATCACCGTCAAGCCCCTGCTCGTCGGCCGTAACGAGGCCAAGCTCGCCGAGCTCGCGGCCAAGCACGGCATCGAGGACTACACCACCGACCTCGACGCCGCCCTGGCCGACCCGCAATGGGAGATCTACGCCGACTTCCTCGTCACCAAGGCGCGCGCCTCCGCGATCCGCAAGGCCATCGCCGCCGGCAAGGCCATCTACACCGAGAAGCCCACCGCCGAGTCCCTCGAAGAGGCCCTCGAGCTCGCCCGCCTCGCGAAGGAGGCCGGCGTCAAGACCGGCGTCGTGCACGACAAGCTGTACCTGCCCGGCCTGCAGAAGCTGAAGCGCCTCATCGACTCGGGCTTCTTCGGCCGCATCCTCTCGGTCCGCGGCGAGTTCGGCTACTGGGTGTTCGAGGGCGACTGGCAGCCCGCGCAGCGCCCGAGCTGGAACTACCGCACCGAGGACGGCGGCGGCATCATCTCCGACATGTTTCCGCACTGGAACTACGTGCTGGAGAACCTCTTCGGCGAGGTCAAGAGCGTCTACGCCCAGGCCGCCGTGCACATCGCCGACCGCTGGGACGAGAAGGGCGAGCACTACACCGCCACCGCCGAGGACGCCGCGTACGGCATCTTCGAGCTCGAGGGCGGCGTCATCGCCGAGATCAACTCGAGCTGGACCGTGCGCGTCAACCGCGACGAGCTCGTCGAGTTCCAGGTCGACGGCACCCACGGCTCCGCGGTCGTCGGCCTGTTCGGCGCCAAGATCCAGCCGCGCAACGCCACCCCGAAGCCGGTCTGGAACCCCGACCTCGAGGACAGCCACGACTACGACGCAGACTGGCAGAAGGTCCCCACGAACGACGTCTTCCTCAACGGCTTCCGCCAGCAGTGGCAGGAGTACCTCGTCTCCTACGTCGAGGGCACCGAATACGAGTACGACCTGCTCGCCGGCGCCCGAGGCGTGCAGTTCGCCGAGGCCGGCCTCACCTCCAGCGCCGAGGGGCGCAAGGTCGCGATCGAGCCGCTGAGCATCTGATGAGCACGCTCCGACTCCTCGACGCCGCCGGCGCGGTCACGGATGCCGCGCTGAACGAGGGCGGCGGGTACGCGCGCCCGACGGCGCCTCTGCAGAGCCGCGTCGCGTACGCCGCCGCGCACGTGGTGCCGAAGGTGCACGCCGACAACACCCCGGGTCAGCCGGCCGACATCGACTGGGATTCCACCCTCGCGTTCCGCCGCAACGTGTACTCCTGGGGCCTCGGAGTCGCGGACGCCATGGACACCGCGCAGCGCAACATGGGCCTCGATGCCGCGGCGACCCGCGAGCTGATCGCGCGGAGCGCCGAGGTCGCCCGCGAAGAGGGCGGCTCGGTCGTGGTGGGTGTCAACACCGACCATGTCCTCGAGTCGCGCATCTCGCTGGATGCCGTCATCGACGCCTATAAGGAGCAGCTGCACTTCACCGAGGAGCAGGGGGCGGGCCCGGTGCTGATGGCCTCCCGTCATCTCGCACGGGTCGCGACCTCCGCCGACGACTACCGCCGTGTGTATCGATCCGTGCTGGAGAGCGCGACCGTCCCGGTCGTGCTGCACTGGCTCGGCACGGCCTTCGACCCCGAGCTGCAGGGATACTTCGGCGCGGATGACTGGCAGACGGCATCCGCCGTGCTGCGCGACATCATCGACGAGAACCCGGGCAAGGTCGCAGGCGTCAAGATGAGCCTGCTGAACGCGGAGTCGGAGATCGCGGTGCGCGCGCAGCTGCCGGACGGCGTGCGGATGTTCACCGGCGACGACTTCAACTACGTCGGCCTCATCGGCGGTGACTCGGTCGGGCAGGGCGATGCGCATTCCGACGCGCTGCTCGGCGCCTTCGCCGCGATCACCCCGGTCGCCTCCGCGGCGATCCAGGCGCTGGATGCCGGTGACCCGGCGCGCTACCTCGAGATCCTCGGCCCCACCGAGGAGCTCAGCCGGCAGGTGTTCGCCGCGCCAACGTTCTACTACAAGACGGGTGTCGCGTTCCTCGCCTGGCTGAACGGCCACCAGCCCGCCTTCCAGATGGTCGGCGGCCTGCACTCGGCCCGGAGTCTTCCGCACCTGAGCCGCATCGTCGAGCTCGCGAACGCCTCGCTCGCGCTGGAGGATCCGGAGCTCGCCCGCGAGCGCTGGCACGGGATGCTGCGCCTGAACGGAGTGGACGCATGAGCGCCGTCGATCCACGGCTGTCCATCAACCAGGCCACCATCAAGCACGCGGACCTCGAGACCGCGCTGAGGGTGACGGCGGATGCCGGCATCCAGGCCATCGGACTCTGGCGCGAACCGGTGTACGAGGTCGGCCTCGACGTGGCTGCGCGGATGCTCGCCGACTCCGGCCTGCGGTTCACCACGCACTGCCGCGGAGGGTTCTTCACCCTGCCGGAGGGGCCGGGGCGGGTCGCCGCGCTGGACGACAACCGGCGCGCGATCGAGGAGACCGCGACGCTCGCCGCCGCCGGGGCGGACGGCTCGAAGGCCGTGCTCGTGCTCGTCGCCGGCGGACTGCCGGAGGGATCGCGCGACCTCATCGGGGCGCGCGAGCGCGTGCGCGACGCGATCGGCGCGCTCGCCCCGTTCGCTCAGGAGGCCGGTGTGACTCTCGCGATCGAGCCGCTGCATCCGATGTACGCGTCTGATCGGGCCGTGGTCTCGACCCTCGGTCAGGCGCTCGACATCGCGGCCGACTTCGAGCCCGAGGTCGTCGGCGCCGCCGTCGACACCTTCCACATCTGGTGGGACCCGCAGGTGCTCGAGCAGATCGCCCGTGCAGGCCGCGAGGGGCGCATCTCCACGTACCAGGTGTGCGACTGGAAGACCCCGCTGCCCGCCGACGTGCTGCTCTCGCGCCACTACACGGGCGACGGCGTCATCGACTTCGGGTCGCTCACGGAGGCCGTGATCGCCACGGGGTACGACCGCGACATCGAGGTCGAGATCTTCAACGCCGACATCTGGGCGGATGCTCCCGAGCATGTGGTCCGCCGCACCGCCGAGACCTTCGGCGCCGCGGTCTCCCCGCACCTCGCCTGAGTCGCCCCGCCCCGCCCCGCCTCGCTCCGGTATGAGTTCTTGTCGCCTTTTCGCCCGATTCTGCGACAAGAACTCATACCGGAGCAGGGTGAGTCCGTCGCTGAGAGGATGAAACCATGACCGCGATCCGCCCCGGCCTCTGCTCTGTGACCTTCCGCGCGCTCACTCCGGAGCGCATCGTGGCGCTCGCGGCGGACGCCGGCCTCGAGGTGATCGAGTGGGGCGGCGACGTGCACGTGCCGCCGGGTGACACGGCACGCGCGGCGGAGGTCGCCAGGGCGACGGCGGATGCCGGGCTCGGGTCCTGCTCGTACGGGTCGTACTTCCGCGCCGGCGCCGGCGAGGAGCTCACGCCGATCCTCGACAGCGCCGAGGCGCTCGGCGTCGACCGGGTGCGGATCTGGGCGGGCGCCGTCGACGTCGCCGATGCGACGGACGGGGACTGGACGCGGACCGTGGAACGGCTGCGATCCGCGACCGCCGAAGCGGGGGAGCGGGGCATCGGCCTCGCGCTGGAGTTCCATTCCGGCACGCTCGCAGCCACAGCGCCGTCGACGCTGCGTCTGCTCGAGGAGGTGGGCAGCCCGCATCTGACCACCTATTGGCAGCCCACCGTGGCGGCTTCGGTCGACACGGTGCTCGACGAGTACCGCGCCCTCGCCGCGCACACGAGCGCCGCGCACGTCTTCTCGTGGTGGCCGGTGAGGGAGCGGCTGCCCCTCCGGGCCCGCGATGCGCTCTGGACCCGCTTCTTCACCGAGGCCGCGGCCGCCGAGCGCCCTCCGCGCGACGCGCTGCTCGAGTTCGTCCCCGGCGACGATCCCGGCATGCTCTCCTCCGAAGCGGCGACCCTGCGCGGATACCTCTCGGCCTGAAGCTCGCTGCTGTCGGTCTGGCGTCTGGCGTCTCCCGTCTCCCGCCGCCCGCCGCCGCACGAGACGGCACTGGCATGAGAGCTATCTCGTGGCATAGAGTGATCCTGCTCGGCCTGGCAAGCGTTTGCCAAAAATGCTGGTGCGCGATGGCCGAGTAATGGTAAGAAGTTTTACGAACGGTGCCGACCGGCTCCGTCGGATGCTCTTCGAACCGCGCAGGAGACGACGATGTCACACGCACGACCCACCGTCCGCCGACGGCTGCTGACCATGCTCGCGGCCGCAGCCGTCGTACTCCCCCTCGCCGTCGCCACCTCGGCGGCAGCCGAGGCGACGCCGACCCTGATCTCTCAAGGCCGTCCGGCGACGGCATCCTCCCTGGAGACCTCGTCCTTTCCCGCGAGCGCCGCCGTCGACGGCTCCGCGAGCACCCGGTGGGCCAGCCTCGAGGGCGTCGACCCGCAGTGGATCACCGTCGACCTCGGCGCCGGAGCATCCGTCAGCCGGGTGCTGCTGAACTGGGAGGCCGCCTACGCGACCGACTACACGATCCAGCTCTCCGCCGACGGGACGGCCTGGACCACCCTGGCCGCGGAGACCGACGGCGACGGCGGCATCGACGACATCACCGGCCTCAGCGGCACCGGCCGCTACCTCCGGGTGCACGGCACCGCCCGAGGCACGTCCTACGGCTACTCGCTCTGGGAGCTGCAGGTCTACGGCGCCGCCGGCACCGGCACCCCGCCGGCCGGCACGGTCGTCGACGTCGCCACCTCCGCGCAGCTCACCGACGCTCTCGCCGCCGCGGTGCCGGGGCAGACCATCCGGCTCGCCCCCGGCACGTACCAGGGCAGCTTCGTCGCGACGAGGCCGGGCACGGCATCCGCTCCGATCACGCTCACCGGACCGCGCAGCGCGATCCTCACCAACGACGGCCCCAGCGGCACGCTGAACGGATGCCCCCACCCGGGTGACGGCTGGGACTCCGGCTACGGGCTCTGGCTGTACGGCGCCTCGCACTGGAACGTCACCGGCCTGACCGTGGCCGACGCGAAGAAGGGCATCGTCCTCGACGCCGCCACGCACGTGACGATCGACGGCGTGCTCGTGCGCGACATCGAGGACGAGGGCGTGCACTTCCGGAAGTCCTCGGCGGACGGCGTGATCCGGAACTCCGAGATCACCCGCACCGGGCTCGCGCAGCCCGGCTACGGCGAGGGCCTCTACCTCGGCTCCGCGAAGTCGAACTTCCCCTGCTACGCCGACTCCTCGGGGCGCGACCGCTCCGACCGGGTGCAGGTCATCGACAACGTCTTCGGACCGGGCATCGCCGCCGAGCACATCGACATCAAGGAGGGCACCGCCGGCGGCGTCATCCGCGGCAACGTCTTCGACGGCACGGGTCTCTCCGGCCAGAACTCGGCGGACTCCTGGGTCGATGTGAAGGGCAACGGCTACCTCTTCGAGGGCAACACCGGCGCCTTCTCCAGCCCCGGCACCTTCGCCAACGGGTACGAGACGCACAACCCCCTCGAGGGGTACGGCTGCGGCAACGTGTGGCGGAGCAACGACTCCGATCTCGGCGACGTCGGGAAGTACGCCGTGCTCGTGACCTCGACGTCGAAGTGCTCCGGCAACCCCAACAGGGTGTACGCCTCCAACACCGTCAGCAATGCGGTGAACGGACTCACGAACATCGCGGTCACGCCGTGATCCCGACGCAGTAACCCCACCCCCCATCAACGAAGATCGGAAACTGCATGATGAAGACCACCCATCGGGTCATCGCGGTGCTCGCCGCGGCGACGCTGTCGCTGACCTGCGTGCCGGCGGCCGCCGGCGCCGCCGAGACCGCTCCGCTGCACGCCGCGCCGGCAGGCCAGGCAGGGCCGCTGACCGCCGCCGAGGTCGGACCGCTCGCCGAGACCCTCATCTCGCAGGGGCGTCCGGCGACGGCATCCTCCCTGGAGACATCCGCGTTCCCGGCATTCGCCGCCGTCGACGGCTCGTCGACCACGCGCTGGGCGAGCGAAGAAGGCGTCGACCCGCAGTGGATCACGGTCGACCTCGGCGAGGGGGCGACGGTCTCCCGCGTGCTCCTGAACTGGGAGGTCGCCTACGCGTCGAAGTACAAGGTGCAGATCTCGGACGACGGCACGAACTGGACCACGCTCAAGGACGAGACCGCCGGCAACGGCGGAACCGACGACATCACGGGCCTGAGCGGAACCGGCCGCTACCTGCGCGTCTACGGCACCGCCCGTGGCACGTCGTACGGCTACTCGCTCTGGGAGCTCCAGGTCTACGGCACGCCCGGCACGACGGGCGGTGGCGGAACCAGCGGCCCGACAACCACGGTCACCTCGATCTCGGCGCTGCAGAGCGCGATCAACGCCTCCGACCCCGGCGACACGATCGTGCTGAAGAACGGCAGCTACAGCGTCTCCTCGGCGGTGAGCCTCGGCTCCAGCGCCTCCGGGACCTCATCGGCGCCGGTGGTCGTCAGGGCCGAGACCGTCGGCGGAGTGACGCTCACCGGATCATCGAGCTTCTCCTTCTCCGGCGTGCACGACATCAGCATCCAGGGGTTCCGGTTCACGCAGTCGACGACGATCGACGTGGGCTCGAGCAGCAAGGCGGTGGACTTCGTCCGCAACGAGTTCGCGTTCTCCGACGCGGCGAATCACAACCTGATCGTCCGCTCCGACGACTCGGAGATCGCGTACAACTGGTTCCACGGCAAGGACTCGATCGGCGTCTACCTCGGCATCGAGGGTCCCGACAGGGTGACGGTCGCCAAGAACTCCCACATCCACCACAACTACTTCTCCGACCACAACTTCACCGGCACCAACGGCGGCGAGCCGATCCGCCTCGGCACCAGCCCGAAGGCGCTCTCCAGCGGCGGCGCGATCGTGGAGTACAACCTGTTCGAGAACGCGAACGGCGACCCCGAGGCGATCTCGGTGAAGACGAGCGGCCACACCATCCGGTACAACACGATCCGCAACAGCGAGGGCGGCATCGTGCTGCGCCACGGGAACGACAACAAGGTGCTGTCGAACTACATCATGAACGGCGACAACGGCATCCGCATCTACGGCAACGACCACGTCATCATGAACAACCACGTGAGCGGGATCACCGACACCGACGGCGCCATCATCGTCGGCTCCGGCACGGTGCGCGATCACTTCGTGGGCGAGAGCGACGACTCGCGTGAGCAGTACGACGCCCCCGACCGCATCCGCATCGGCCTGAACACCGTGGCGAACAACGTCAACGGGCTCGCGGGTGAGACGCACCGCACACTTCCGCCGCTCCGTGTGACCATCGTGGACAACATCTTCCAGGGGTCCACGGGCAAGCTCGCCGACGTGCCGCTCATGCAGGACTTCTACTGGCGCGGCAACATCCTGTGGGGATCGGCCGCCAACGGCAACATCCCCACGGTGGGCTACACCCGGGTGAACCCGCAGCTCGCGCAGGACGCGGCGGGCGTGTGGAAGATCGGCTCGTCGAGCCCCGCGGTGAACGCGGCGTTCATGACCGACCACGGCACCTGGGTGACGGACGACATCGAGGGCCGGCTGCGTGCGGGCGTCTACGACGTCGGCGCCCACGAGGTGACGAGCAACCCGGCGACACGTGCCCCGCTGACCACGTCGAAGGTCGGCCCTAGCGCGCCGTAGCGGCCGGAGGGGGAGCGCCGGGGAGGGATTCCTCCCCGGCGCTTCGTCGCGTTCGGGCCGTCGCGACGTGGTGCAGAATTCCTCAAGACCGCACGCTGCTCCCGTGTCGTGCCGCGTGATCCCGCCCTTCGAGATGCGCCCGCAGGCGGAATCTGAGGAGTTGTGAACGGGCAGGGCGGCCACCGGGCCTCCGGCCCCGCCGCTCAGCGCGGGATGCGGAAGGTGTCGTACGGGATGCGCTGCACCAGGTCGAGGGCGATGTCGGCGGCATCCGCCTCGGTCAGTCGATGCGTGGCGACCAGGGAGGCGAGGTACGAGGCGTCCGCCCGGCGGGCCATGTCGTGCCGCGCGGGGATCGAGCAGAACGCCCTGGTGTCGTCGATGAACCCGGATGTCTTCGCGAAGCCGGCGCTGTCGGTGATGGCGCGACGGTAGCGTTCCATGGCGTCGGGGGTGTCCAGGAACCACCACGGGGCGCCCACGTACACGCTCGGATAGAAGCCCGCGAGCGGGGCGAGCTCGCGGGAGAACGCGGTCTCGTCGACCGTGAACAGCACGAGCCGCAGCGCCGTGCCGGTGCCGAAGTCGTTGAGGGCGCGCCGCAGCGGCTCGGTGAACGTCGTGGGCAGCGGCAGGTCGTGACCGGTGTCGGCGCCGTGCCGCGCGAGCGTCGGCGCGTGGTGGTTGCGGTGCACCCCGGGGTGCAGCTGCATGACCATGCCGTCCTCTGCGGACATCTCGATCAGCCGGTACAGGATGTCGCGGCGGTAGGCCACGCCCTCTGCGGCGGTCGCGCGGCCCCGGAGCCCGGCGGCATGGATGCGCTCCGCCTCGGCCGCAGCGAGCGGCACGGCCCACGCGTCGGCGACGCCGGTGTCGGTCGCTGTGCCGCCGAGGCCGCGGAAGTACGCGCGACGGGCGCGCAGCGCCTCGAGCAGGCCGGAGTGGGTGCCGCAGGGGATGCCGGATGCCGCGGCCAGCCGGTCGAGCGCGGGGATCCACCCGGGTGTCGCCGGGTCCATGATGCGGTCGGCGCGGAAGGTGGGCAGCACCCGGCCGTGGAAGCTCGGATCCTCGGCGAGGGCGCGGTGCGCGGCGAGGTCGTCGGCGGGGTCGTCGGTGGTCGCCAGCACGTCGACGCCGAAGCGCTCGAACAGCGCGCGGGGGCGGAAGTCGTCCTCGGCGAGGCGCTCGGCGATCTCGTCGTACAGGGCGTCGGCGGTCTCCGCGCTGAGGCGCTCGGAGACGCCGAAGACCTCGCTGAGCTGATACTCGAGCCAGTACTGCACGGGCGTGGCGCGGAAGAGGTGCCAGTGGGCGGCGAGCACGCGCCAGGCCGCGCGCGGGTCGACCGCGGGCTCTCCGGCGGGGGCCTGCACGGTGCCGAGGGGGACGCCGGCGCCGTGCAGCACGCGGGTCACGTAGTGGTCGCCCGTGATGAGGAGGTCGGTGGGGGAGGCGAAGGGCTCGTCGTCCGCGAGCAGGGCGGCGGGCACGTGACCGTGCGGGGAGCAGATCGGTGCGTCGGCGACCGTGAGGTAGAGCTCGCGGGCGATGTCGCGGGTGATCGGATCGCTCGGGAAGAGGCGGTCCGGATGCATCTTCGTGGTCGGCATGCTGTCCTTCGGCGGGTCGTGCGCAGGGGAGGGCCCCGGCTCGACGTTACCGGTCACAGTCCGTTATGGCAACCGTTTGCCATTACACTGGGGGAGGCCGACGCGGACGTCGGCTCCAGAGACGAGGAGACCGCATGCACGACGGGCATCCCGGGGCCGAGACAGCCACCGTCGCCCACCTGGGCGTGGGCGCCTTCCACCGCGCCCACCAGGCCTGGTACACCCAGCGGGCGGCGCCTGCGGGGGAGAGCTGGAGGATCGCGGCCTTCACCGGACGCTCCGGCGAGCAGGCGCGGCTGCTCCAGGCTCGCGGGGGGCGGTACACGCTGCTCACCCGCGGGGCGGACGGCGACGCGTTCACGCAGATCGGCAGCATCCGCTCGGTTCACGACGGGTCCGACCGCCAGGCCTGGGAGGCGGTCCTGGCCGACCCCGGCACGAACGTCCTCACGCTCACGATCACCGAAGCCGGGTACGCCCTCGACACCCGCGGCCGGCTGGACACGGCGGCGCCGGCGGTCGCCGCCGATCTGCGTCACGCCGCCGACCCCGAGGCGCCGATCGCCACCGCACCGGTGCGCCTCGCCCTGGGCCTCGCCGCGCGGCGCAGGTCCGTTGCGGGACCGCTCACCGTCATCAGCTGCGACAATCTCGGCGGGAACGGCGCCGTCACGCGGTCCGTGGTCCTCGGCGCCGCGCTGGCCCTCGACCCGTCCCTCGCCCGCTGGATCGAGCAGAGCGTCGTCTTCCTCTCCTCCATGGTCGATCGGATCACGCCCCGCACGACCGGTGCCGACATCGACGAGGTCGAGCGCGCCACCGGCATCCGCGACGAGGGCACCGTGGTCACCGAGCCGTTCTCCGAGTGGGTCATCGAGGAGGGCTTCGCCGGCCCGCACCCGGACTGGGCGAGCGCGGGCGTCCGCTTCACCGCCGATCTCGGCCCCTACGAGCGACGCAAGCTCCGCATCCTCAACGGGGCGCACTCGCTGCTCGCGTACCAGGGGCTGCTGCGCGGCGTGGACGATGTCGCCGGCGCCTTCGGCGATCCGGCGCTCCGCGCCCTCGTCGAGGAGTACTGGGAGGCCGCGGCGGCGAGCTGCGACCTCCCCGCCGCCGAGCTCGCCGAGGCGATCGCGGCGACCCGCACGCGGTTCGCCAACCCGCGCATCCGGCACCTCCTCGCCCAGATCGCGACGGACGGCGCGCACAAGCTGCCGCAGCGCGTCGTGCCCGTGCTCGCGCATGCGGTGCGCAGCGGCGGCGCGGTCTCGGCGCCTGCGTCGGCGATCGCCGCATGGGCGGTCGCCGGCGGACACTCCGAGACCGAGGTCGACGCGCTGCTCGCCGGCGTGGACGAGTCCGGCGTCATGCGCGCGATGCGCGCCGCGATCGGGCGGGAGATCCGTAGGCTGGACGCGGACCCGATCGGCGCCGTTCCGCGTGCCGAGGCAGTGAGGAGCTGACATTGGCTGATGACAGCGCCGTCGGAGAGCCCGGCGAGACGGATGCCGCGTCGGAGCGCCCGTCGGAGAGCGTCACCATCTACGACGTCGCGAAGCTCGCGGGCGTCAACCCGTCGACGGTGTCGCGTGCGCTGAACCGTCCCGGCCGCGTGAACGCCGTCACCGAACGCCGGATCCGCGCCGCCGCCGAGTCGCTGAACTACCAGGTGAACCCGATGGCGCGGGCGCTGCCGACCGGTCGCACCTCGATCGTGGGGCTCGTCGTCTCCGACATCACGAACCCGGTCTTCTTCGACGTCATCCGTGGTGCGGAGGCGGCCGCCACGCGCGCGGGCTACACCCTCGTGCTCACCGAATCCGAGGAGTCGGACGAGCGCGAGTACGAGCGCGCCCAGCGGATGCTGCGCATGGTCGACGGCCTGCTGCTGGCGACCCCTCGCATGTCGGACGAGCAGATCACGGCGCTCGCGAGGCAGAAGCCGGTCGCCGTCGTGAACCGCCTCATCGACGATGTGCTCTCCGTGGTGCCCGACCTGCAGCACGGCATCGCGGAGGCCGTGCGTCACCTGCGTGGCCTCGGCCACAGCCGCATCGCCTACGTGCCGGGGCCGACGCTGTCGTGGATGGCGCGTCGCCGCGGCGAGCTGCTCGCCCAGCGCTGCGAGTGGGCGCACATCGACCTCGTCACCCTCGACCCGGTCGCGCCGACGGTCGTCGGCGGGCGCAGCGCGGCGGTCGCCGTGCGCGACAGCGGGGCGACCGCGGTGTTCGCCTACAACGACCTCATCGCAATCGGCCTCATGCAGGAGCTCGTCGAGACCGGCATCCGGATCCCCGGCGACATCAGCGTCGTCGGCTTCGACGACATCTTCGGTGCCGACTTCACCTCTCCCTCCCTCACCACGGTGAAGTCCCCGCTGCGTGAAGGAGGCGACCACGCCATGAGCGCCCTGCTCGGGCGGGTCACCGGCGGCGAGGCGCCCAGCGGCGGCTTCGACCTCGCCACGAACCTCGTGGTGCGCGGCTCCACCGGTCCCGCCGCGCACTGATCCCCGCCTGCCGGCCCGAGGGCACTCCGCCGGAGGGGCCCCGGCGGCATCCGCGGGGTGCCGCGTCGTACGGCATCCGTGCTCGTCGGCATCCGCGTTGGTGCGTGGTCGAAAAGGCTGCTCCGCGGCCCGTTTCCGGTGCGTTTCTGACCGTGCAGCGGTTCCGGATGCCGGTGGGGATGCGCTTCTGACCTCGCACGGTGAACCGGACCGACCGACCGCCTCGCACCGCCCCGCCCAGGGCGCACGCGAAGCAGCCGGCCGCACTCGATGAGACGAGCGCGACCGGCCGCGAGGGCGAAGACCCGGGTCAGGGCGCGAGCGGGCCCACGTCGGCCGTGGTCAGGGGCTCGCGCTGCGCACGGCTCGCACCGAACTCGTGCGCGCCGACGTCGGCGATGCCGGTGCGGCGGCGGCCCTCGATGTCGTCGCGGACGACGGCGGAGTGGTCCTGCGTCGCCGCATCGATCGCGGGGCTGCCGGCGCCGATGCGCAGCACGTCGGCCGCATCGCGGGTGAGCAGCGGGTCGACGCGCGTGAAGCCCTCGGTGGGCAGATCACCGTCCGACGCTGCGCCCCACAGGATGTTGCCCGCCCAGGTGAATCCGCTCGACACGGGCACCTTCGCGAGCACGCCGGTGTCGCCCTGGAAGATGTTGTCGACGATGACGCAGTCGGCCGGCGCGATCGGGCGGTGGGTCTCCCCGGAGACGCCGCCGGCGTTGCCGACGATGGTGTTCAGCGCGACGCGCACCCGCTCCGCCGCGTCGTTCTTGTTGCGGGAGTTCGCGGGCTCCCCCTCGTAGTGGTCCTTCACGGTGCCGGCGCCGAGCACGATCGCCGTGTCCGCCGTCTCGCCGATGTAGTTGTTCACGATGACGTGGTCGTTGCCGTAGATGCGGATGCCGCGCTCGCCGCGGATGATGTGGTTCGCCTCGACCCTCGTGCGGTTGCCGTGGCGCAGCACGATGCCGCCGCCGCTGTCGCGGATCGTGTTGTAGCGGATGACGTTGTCGCTGGACTTCACCGAGATGGCCTCGGGGTCGCCGTTCGTGCGCTCGAACAGGTTGTACTCGATCACCGCGTAGGCGCTGCTGAGCGCCCGCGGGCTCACGCCGAGGCGGATCGGCTCGCCGCCGTTGTCACCGGGAAAGGTGTGGTCGGAGAAGTAGTTGTGATGGATGTGGACGTTCTCGGCCATCTCGGTCGAGTTCGCGCCCTCGATGCCGAGGAAGATGCCGAGCGTCGACTTGCCGTGGAAGTGGTTGTACTCGACGACCGTGTCGTCGGCGCGCACCATCACGCAGTGCATCCCCTCGATGTCGGCGAGGACGAACTCGTTGCGGCTCAGCGTGATCGCCCGGCAGCTCGCGGGGATCTCCAGCGTCGTCGACTGCGTGAACACGAAGCCGCTGATGACGACGTCGTGCGTGCCGTCGAATGCGAAGCTGCGCGCACCGGTGAGCGTGACTCCGCCGATGGACTCGGCCATGATCGTGAGCGGCTTGTTCCAGCGTCCGCCGACTCCGGCGAGGTCGATCGCACCGCCCTCGGGCACCGCGTAGGTGCCGTTCGCGACGATGATCGTGCCGCTCGACTCGGGGTCGGCGGCGTCGATCGCCGCCTGAAGCTGCTCGAGCGACGACACGTGGGAGTACGGGCCGCGGCCCGGCAGCATCGGGACGACGGATGCCGCGGCACGGCCGAACGCGGACGCTCCCGCCTGCTGCGGGATGGCGATCGCTGCGGCGGCACCGGCGACGGCGGACAGGATGAATGTACGGCGCTTCATGTTTCCTCCTCGTTGAGGGTTGGGGGTGTTGAGGGCGTGGAGGACCGGGCCCCTCGACGCGGTCCCGAGGGGGGAGACGAGACGGGGGATGAGAGGCCCGGCCGGTCAGGGGGCTTCGGCGAGGAACAGCTCGATGACGGGCACCGGGGTGTCGGGGCGCTGCACGGGCAGCTGCAGGGTGAGCGTGCCCTCGGGGAGGCCGCCCATCAGGGTGTTCTGCGCGACCCGGTCGGGGTCGATGTGCAGCGGGATCAGCTCTGACGCATCCGCCATCAGCTGGGCGTAGCGGACCTTCCCGGCGAGCCCCGGCAGATGCAGGTGCTTGAACGGCCAGGAGTAGAGGTGCACGTACAGGCGGTCGCCGCGCAGCGTGTAGCGCGTGTCGCTCGGCGCCGGGAAGGGCGCGGGGCCTGCGCCGTGGACGGACCTGGCGTGATCGTCCATCCAGCGGGCGATCTCGGCGAAGGTGCGCTGCGCGCTGGCGTCGATCCGGCCGCGGCCGTCGGGTCCGACGTTCAGCAGCAGGTTGCCGTCCTTGGAGACGCCGTCGATGAGGAGCTTGATCAGGGACTCCGGGCTCTTCACATCGAGGTTGTCGCGGTCGTAGCCCCAGCTGCCGTTGAGCGTCTGGCAGGCCTCCCACGCGACGGGCTCCCCGTCGCGCGTCATCGGCTCCAGCGGCTGGTACTGCTCGGGGGTGACGACGTCGCCGGGGATGCCGAGCCGGTCGTTGACGACGATGCCCGGCTGCAGGGCCCTGACGAGGCAGAGCAGGTTCTCGGCGTCCCAGTCCACCGCGCCCTTGCCGCCCCAGTAGTCGGGGTGATGCGTGTAGGAGAAGTCGAAGAAGAGGTAGTCGATCCGCCCGTAGCCGGTGAGCAGCTCGCGCACCTGGCCGTGCAGGTAGCGCTGGTAGTCGCGGATGTCCCGGGTCGCGGCGGCAGCCTTGAAGTCCTCGTCGTCGCGCTGCGGATGCGTGCCGTCGACGGGGAAGGACGGGTGGTGCCAGTCGATGAGGGAGTAGTAGAGCCCGACCCGCAGCCCCTCGGCGCGGCAGGCCTCGACGAACTCCGCGACGGCGTCGCGGCCGAACGGCGTGTTCACGGAGGTGTAGTCGGTGAGCTGCGAGTCCCACAGGCAGAACCCGTCGTGGTGCTTCGCGGTGAGCACGACGTAGCCGGCGCCCGCGGCCCTGGCGGTGCGCGCCCAGGCCCGGGGGTCGTAGCGGTCGGGGTCGAAGTGCGCGAAGTACGGCTCGTAGTCGGCATCCGTCATCCGCTCGTGGTTCTTCACCCACTCGTGCCGTGCCGCGAGGGAGTACAGCCCCCAGTGCACGAACATCCCGAGGCGGGCCTCGGTGAACCAGGCGAGCCGGTCGTCGGTCGTCAGCGTGGCCGGTGCGAAGGCGAGATCAGCGGATGCCGTCATGACGGTGCTCCTCGGTGATGGTGTCGGGTGCGACGAGGGCGGCGCGGAGCGCGGCGAGCTCGTCGGCGGTGAAGTCGTGGGCCAGGAGGTAGTCCGCCGCCGATCCCCATTCGGCGTCGAGGGCGGCGAGCGCGTCGCGCATGACCTCGGCGGGTGATTCGGTGGCGAGCATCCATGCGTGCCGCGACTGCGGGTACTTCGCGGCGAGACGCTCGGAGGTCGCCCGCCGGTGCGCAGCGGGGATGAGGTCGGCGGTGAGCGCGTAATCGGCGACGACGGCGTCCCGGTCCGCCCCGACGGCGGAGAGTGCGAGTGCGATCGTGACCCCGGTGCGGTCCTTGCCGGCCGTGCAGTGCACGAGCGTCGGGTCGCCGGCGGCGATCACGCGCAGCGCCGCGACGAGCTGCGGGGCGCATTCCGCGAACAGGTGCGCGTAGATCTCGCCGAGGCTGTAGTCCTCGAGGAAGAAGGAGCGCGCGGACCCGAGGAACAGGGGGATGCGGGTGATCTCCGCGTCGCCGCGAGCCGTGACGTCCTCCGCGACCTCGTCGTCGGCACGGAGGTCGACGATGCGGCGCACCCGGGCGCGCAGCTCCTCGACGGCGTGAGCGGGGAGCCCGGCGAGATGACCCGAGCGGAACAGCCGTCCGCTGCGGATCGTCCCGCCGGAAGCGGGGATGCCGCCGACGTCACGGAATCCGGTCACGCCGTCGATCATGATCACCGCCATGGTCCTGTCCTGGTCCCGGTCAGCCCTTGAGCGCCCCGGACGTGAGTCCGCGGGCGAACGAGCGCTGGAACAGCAGGAACACGATCACCGACGGGGCGAGCGCGAGCAGCGAGGCCGCCATCACCACGCCGGGGGTGACCTCCGGCTCGATGCGCAGGGTGCGCAGGGCGAGCGGCAGGGTGTACGTGTCGCTCGAGGTCGAGACGAGCAGCGGGAGCAGGTACTGGTCCCAGATCATCGTGAACCCGAACACGCCGATGACGCCGAGCGCGGGCTTGCACAGCGGCACGATGATCTGGCCGAAGACCCGGAGCTCGCTGGCGCCGTCGATGCGGGCCGCCTCCTCGAGCTCGAGCGGGACGTCCTTCATGAACTCCGTCATCACGAGGATCGAGAACGCCCAGGCGCCGATCGGCACGATCATGCCGGCCAGGGTGCCCATCAGGTTGAGGTGCACGATCGGCAGGTCCGCGAGCAGGATCGACAGCGGGAGCGCCAGGATCTCGTCGGGCAGCATCATCGTGGCCAGGATGGCGACGAGGGCGAGCGCCGAGAAGCGGAACCGCTTGCGGGCGAGCGCGTAGCCGGCGAGCACCGAGACGATCACCTGCAGCAGCAGGCCGAAGCCGACCACGAAGAAGGAGTTCATCAGGTAGCCGAGCACGCCGAAGTCGAAGGCGACGGCGAAGTTCTCCAGCGTCGGCCGGGTCGGGATGACGCTGAGCTCGGTGGGGTCGGTGACCTCGCTGAACGCGCCGGACAGCAGTGCGACCAGGGGGCCGGCGAACAGGGCCACCACGAGGGCGTACAGCACGACCTTCACGCCGATGCCGACGACGGTGCGGCTCTCGGTCAGGCCGAGGGCGGTATCGGTTCCGGCGCTCATGCGTCCTTCTTCCTGCGCAGGAGCAGCTGGACTCCGACGGTCAGCACCAGGGTGGCGAGGAACAGCAGCACCGCGCCCGCCGAGCCGACGCCGAGCTTCTGCTGCTCCAGGCCGAGCTTGTAGAGGAGGGTCATCACGACCTCGGTGGCGCCGTTCGGGCCGCCGTTGGTCATCAGGTACACCTCGGTGAACACCCGGAAGCCGCGGATGGCGGCGAGGATGAACAGGATCGTGAACACCGGGCGCAGACCCGGCAGGGTGACGTGGACGATGCGCTGCCAGCGGTTGGCGCCGTCGACCGTCGCCGCCTCGTAGAGCCCGCGGTCGATGCCGGCGAGCCCGGCGAGGATGATCATCATGTCGTAGGGTCCGCCGCGCCAGATGCCCATCAGCATGATCGACCACATCGCCGAGTCGGGGCTGTTGATGTACTCGCTGGGGCCGAGGCCGAGGAAGCCGATGAGGGAGTTCAGGAACCCGTCGGGGGACGGGTGGTACATGATCCGCCACAGCTCGGCCACCACGGCCATCGGGACGACGACAGGGAGGAACGCCGCGGAGCGGATGAAGGAGAGCTTGCGGGTCTGGCCTTCGAGCAGCAGCGCCAGGACGAAGCCGAGGAGGAGGCATCCGGCCGTCTGCCCGACGGCGAGGATGAGGGTGTTGACCGTCGCGTCCTGGAAGGCAGGGTCGGCGAGGATCGTCTGGTAGTTCTTGAGGCCCACGAACTCGTTGCCGAGGTAGGGGCGCACGTTCTCGACCGACATCGAGACGGCCTGGACCATCGGGATGTAGCGGAAGACGAGGAAGAGCAGGAGAGCGGGGGCGAGGAAGGCCCACGGGACCCACCACTGTCCCTGCACGCGGTGGCGGCGACGCCGCCGGGCGGGCGGCGGGGACGCGATGGCCCCCGCCGCCGCCTTGGGAGCGTCGGCCGCGGTCGCGGCGTCGGCTGTGTGGATGGTCACTGCTTGAGGATTCCCTGCGTCAGGAGCTCGGCGGTGAGCTTGCCGTCGAGCTTGGTGAGTTCCTCCTCGACGTCCAGCGAGCAGTCCGCGAGGAGGGCGTTGATGGTGTCGGCGCTCATCTGGCGCACCGGGGTCCAGCTCGGGATCGTCGGCGCGTAGTGGCCGCTCTCCTTGTAGGCGGTGGCGAACGTCTGCCAGCGCGGGTCGTCGCGGACGTCGGAGATGTCGACCTTCTCGTTCACCGGGAGTTGGATGGCGAAGGCATCCGTGCCCTCCATGCCGAACTTCTGCGCCTCGGGGCTGACGTACCAGTCGGCGAACGCCGTCTGGCCCTTCTCGTTCTCCGACCCGGCCATCAGGTAGACGGTGCCGCCCTCGGCGAGCACCGAGCCGTCCTTCGGGCCCTCGGGTGCGGGGACGACCTCGTACTTGTCGGCGCCGAGCACCTTGTCGAAGCGCGGCATCATGTAGGGGCCGGTCACGTACATGCCCGCGACGCCCGACTCGAAGGCCTCATTGGTCGGAGGGGTGTCCATGCTCGGGGCGCCCGGCTGGACCACGCCCGCCTTGCACTGCAGATCGCGGAACCAGGTGGTCGCCTCGATCGCCTCGTCGGAGGTCATCGAGGGCAGCCACTCGTCGCCGGAGCCCGTGATGAAGTCGCCGCCGGCGGCCCACAGGAAGTTCGAGAAGTACCAGGACGCGTAGCCGCGCTTGGTGGAACCGGGGACGGCGAGCCCGTACGTGTCGGCCTGGCCGTTGCCGTCGGGGTCGTTCTCGGTGAAGGCCGTGGCGACCTCGAGCATCTCGTCCCAGTCGGTCGGCGCTTCGAGGCCGAGGTTCTGCAGCCAGTCGCTGCGGATGAAGAGGGCGTTGGCCTGCGCCGAGTACGGGATGCCGTACGTCTTGCCGTCGACGGCCTTGCCGGCTTCGAGCGCCTGGGCGGTGAGGTTCTTGGAGTTCTCGATGTCCTCGAGGTCGATCTCGCGGAGGATGCCCTGCGACTGCATGGTGCCGAGCTGGCTGACGTCGTTGAGCACGATGTCCGGCAGGTCCTTCTGGCCGGCGCGCTGGGCGAGCTTGATCTCGAAGTCGTCGAAGATCGCGGTGACCTCGGCCTTGAAGCCGGTGGCCTCGGTGAACGCCTCGACCTGACGGATGGTGGCGGCCTCGCTGGGACTGCCGGGCGTGGTGCGCGTCCAGATCTCGAGGACGGCCTCTTCGTCCTGCTTCACGCCGGAGCCGCCTTCGGGAGCGGGGGCTGCGCTGGAGCAGCCGGCGAGTGCGAGCGCGGCGACGCCGAGGACGGCGGCTGCTTTCATCTTTGTGTGCATGTGATCTCCAGGGTTTGGCAAACGCTTGCCACTTTGCAAGACGTCGTTGGCGAATCTAACCTAGGGACGCGAGCACTGTCAATCATTGATCGGATGTTTCGCTTTCAAAGGAGATGGGAATGACCGACGACGCGAATCGCATCACGGTGCGCCTGGTGATGGAGGAGGGACGCCGCGGCGACGTCTATCCCGCGGATGTACTGGCCGCAGTCGACCGTATCGCGGACCTGCGCAGGCCGTTCCTCACCGCGGAGGAACTCGCCGCCGATCCGGGTGTGCTGCACGACACGGAGGTGCTGCTCACCGGCTGGGGCGCCCCCGTCGTCGACGCCCGGCTGCTCAGCGCTGCGCCGCGGCTGCGCGCGGTGCTGCACGCGGCGGGATCGGTGAAGCACCTCATGACCGACGCGGCCTGGCGGCGCGGGATCACGGTGGTCTCGGCGGCCGCCGCGAACGCCGATCCTGTCGCCGAGATGACGGCCGCGCAGATCGTCCTCGCCGCCCGCGGAATCCCCGCCGCACGCCGTCGCTACCGCGCGGAGCGGGATCGCCAGGCGGCCGCGGCGGCGGCATCCGGCATCCGGGGCACCGTCGTGGGCCTCGTCGCGCTGGGGGAGATCGGGCGCAGGGTCGCCGGGCGGCTGCGCGGCACCGGAGTGCGGATGCTCGCCGCCGACCCCTTCGCGACACCCGATGCGGCCGCGGAACTCGGCGTCGAGCTCGTCTCGCTCGAGGAGCTGTTCGACCGGGCCGAGGTGGTGAGCCTGCACGCGCCCCTGCTCCCCGCCACCGAGGGCATGATCGGCGCCTCGCTGCTGGAGCGGATGCCGGAGGGCGCGACGCTCATCAACACGGCGCGTGGCGGCCTCGTCGACGAGCAGGGCCTGGCCGCCGTCTTCTCCCGCCGCCCGGATCTCACCGCCCTCCTGGACGTCACGGTCGAAGAGCCGCCGGCGCCGGACTCGCCGCTGTGGGAGCTGGAGAACGTCGAGCTGACGCCGCACGTGGCCGGATCCATGGGGTCCGATCGCGGGGCCATGGGACAGCTCGTCGCCGAGGAGCTCGAGCGCCTCGTGAAGGGGTCGCCCCTGCGGCACCGGATCGAGGAGGAGGCGCTCGCGAGGATGGCCTGAGTCGGCAACCGCTTGCCAGGGCGCGAACCTCGGTTGGATGGGCCCGCGGCCACTATGCTCAGGGGCATGGAACTGCAGGAAAGCCCTTCCCGCACGCGCCAGGCGCGCCACGCGCGCGCGGCGGCGCCGACTCTGCATGACGTGGCCCGTGAGGCGGGCGTCTCCCTCGCCACCGCATCCCGCGTCCTGAACGGCTCCGAGCGCAAGGTCGCGGAGTCCTATCGCGAGCGCGTCGAGCAGGCGGCCGCATCCCTCGGGTACACGGCCAACGTGTCCGCCCAGGCCACCGCGCGCGGGACCTCCCCGGTGATCGCCCTGCTCGTGGCGGACATCGCCGACCCCTACTTCGGGCTGATCGCCTCCGGGGTGGCGCGCGGGGCGGATGAGCAGGGGCTCGTCGTGACCATCGCGATCACCGAGCGCGATCCCGCCAGGGAGGCGCGCATCGTGCGCGCCCTGCGCGGCCAGCGCCCGCAGGGGCTCATCCTCGCGGCATCCCGTACCCAGGAGGACCCGGCCGATTCCGCAACCGTCGCCGAGCTGACCGAGTTCGCGCGATTCGGCGGGCGGGTCGTGACGTTCGGCGAAGGCGGAGCAGAGGGTCGCCATGTCGAGATCGACAACAGGGCGGGCGCCGAGGCGCTCGGGCGGAGCATGGCAGAGCTCGGCTACCGGTCGGCCGTCGCGATCGCCGCCGCCGAGGGCGTGCGGACCTCGGACGACCGGCTCGCCGGCTTCCGTGCCGGGTTCGAGGCCGGTGGCGGGGCCGTGCACCGCGTGCTGCGCGGAGACTTCCGCAAGGAGAGCGGCGCGGCGCTGATGACGCAGGCGCTCGCCGAGGGCGTGGAGCCGGGGACTCTGGTCTTCGGCCTCAGCGACGTCGTGGCGATCGGCGCGATGTCCGCCCTCCGCGACGCCGGCAGGGCAGTGGGCGCGGACGTCGCGGTGTGCGGCTTCGACGACGTCCCCTCCAGCGTCGACGTCACCCCGGCGCTCACCACGGTGCGGGTGCCGCTCAGCGAGGTCGGGTATCAGGCCTTCCGCGCCACGGTGGACGCCGACTGGGAGCAGCCGCCGCTGCCGCTGGAGGTCGTGGTGCGGGACAGCACCCCCGGGCTGCGTCGATGACGACGGTGGTCCTCGCCCCGGACAGCTTCAAGGGGACGATCACGGCCGCGGACGCGGCGCGGGCGCTGGCCGAGGGGTGGCGCGACGCGGACCCGTCGGCCGTGTTCGTGCACCGGCCGATGGCGGACGGCGGCGAGGGAACCGTGGCGGCGTTCGCCGCGGCCGTGCCCGGAGCCCGGCGGATGCCGGTCACGGTGGACGGCCCGGCCGGACGTGCCGTGAAGACGTCGTGGCTGCTGCTGCCGCCCACTGCGGACTCGCCGGCCGGGACCGCAGTGGTCGACCTCGCATCCACCTCCGGCATCGAGCTCCTCGACGAACTCCGGCCGTGGGACGCGGACACGACCGGCTTCGGCCAGGCCATCGCCGCCGCCCTCGACCACGGCGTCTCGCGCGTGGTGGTCGGCATCGGCTCGAGCGCCTCCACGGACGGCGGCACGGGGATGCTGACCGCCCTCGGCGCCCGCTTCCTCGACGCCGCGGGCGAGCCCGTCGCGCGAGGGGCGCGCGGTCTCGCCGAGATCGCCGCGGTCGACCGGAGCGGGCTGCGCGCCGCCCCGGAGGTGCGCGTGCTCACGGACGTGACCAATCCGCTGTGCGGCCCTCGGGGCGCGGCCGCGGTGTTCGGCCCGCAGAAGGGGCTCACGGCGCCGGCGGACATCGCCGCGGTCGATGCCGCGCTCGGACGGCTCGCCGCGCTGCTGGAGCTCGACGCTGGGCTGGCGGGCACCGGAGCCGCGGGAGGCACCGGCGGAGCACTCGTCGCCTGGGGCGGCATGCTCGCGCCCGGGGCGGCCGAGGTGGCCGAGCTCATCGGACTCGCCGTGGCGATCGCCGGCGCCGACGTCGTGATCACCGGAGAGGGCTCCTACGACGGGCAGTCCGGCGACGGCAAGGTCCCCTCGTTCATCGCGGGCCTGGCCGCCGGCTCCGGAGCGCGGGCGCTGCTCGCGGCGGGTCGGATCACGGATGACGCCGACACCGCTCTGTTCGCGGCATCCGCCTCGCTCACAGAGCTCGCGGGCTCCTCGGAGTCCGCGCTCGCGGACCCCGCGAGGTGGCTGCGCGAGGCCGGGGCCGCGCTGGCGCGCTCTGAGTCCTGAGGCCCGGAGGTCGCCTCCGGCATCCGGTGCGCGGTCAGAAAGGAATCCGGCGTCGGGTGCGCGGTCAGAAAAGCCTCGCGCAACCCGGTTCCGGATGCTCCCTTGACCACCCACGCATGAGCGAGAGGGCCCGGCGTCAGCCCCCGAGCGCGGCGGAGACGACGGCGCGCGCCTCGGCCTGCACCTCGGCGAGGTGCTCGGGGCCGCGCAGGCTCTCGGCGTACAGCTTGTAGACGTCCTCCGTGCCCGACGGGCGGGCGGCGAACCAGGCGTGCTCGGTCTGCACCTTGAGGCCGCCGATCGCCGCGCCGTTGCCTGGCGCGTGCGACAGCTTCGCCGTGATGTCCTCTCCGGCCAGGGTCGTCGCGCTGACGGCATCCGGCGCCAGCTTGGAGAGCGCCGCCTTCTGCTCGGGAGACGCCGGTGCGTCCACGCGCTGGTAGGCGGAGGCGCCGAAGGCTGCCTCGAGCTCGGCGTAGCGCTCCGAGGGCGTCTTGCCGGTCACGGCGATGATCTCCGCGGCGAGCAGGCAGAGCAGGATGCCGTCCTTGTCCGTCGACCAGACGGAGCCGTCCTTCCGGAGGAAGGACGCGCCGGCGGACTCCTCGCCGCCGAACGCGACGGTCCCGTCGAGCAGCCCCGGCACGAACCACTTGAAGCCCACCGGGACCTCGAGCAGGCGACGGCCGAGCGACTCGGCCACCCGGTCGATGATCATCGACGACACGAGCGTCTTGCCGATCGCGGCGTCGCGCGGCCACTCGGCCCGGTGGGAGAACAGATAGTCGATCGCGACGGCGAGGTAGTGGTTCGGGTTCATCAGCCCGGCATCCGGAGTCACGATGCCGTGCCGGTCGGCATCCGCGTCGTTGCCGGTGAGGACGTCGTAGTCGGCCTTCTTCGCGACCAGGGACGCCATCGCGGAGGGCGAGGACGGATCCATGCGGATCTTCTCGTCCCAGTCCAGTGTCATGAAGCGCCAGGTCGGGTCGACCTCCGGGTTCACCACGGTGAGGTCGAGATCGTGGACCTCGGCGATGAGCGCCCAGTACTCGACGGATGCTCCGCCCAGCGGGTCGGCGCCGATGCGCACGCCGGCCCTGCGGATGGCGTCGACGTCGATGATCGACGAGAGGTCGCGCACATAGGCGTCGCGGAAGTCGTAGCTGCCGAGCGTGTCGGCGTCGATGTCCGCGTAGCGCACGCGCTTCACGCCCTCGAGTCCGCCGGCGATGAGCTCGTTGGCGCGGTCGGCGATCCAGCCGGTCGCGTCCGTGTCGGCGGGGCCGCCGTGCGGCGGGTTGTACTTGAAGCCTCCGTCGCGCGGCGGGTTGTGGCTCGGAGTGACCACGATGCCGTCAGCGCGGCCGGCGTCATCCGGCGCCAGGTCGCGGTTGTAGGTGAGGATCGCATGGCTGAGCGCCGGGGTCGGAACCCAGGCGTCCCGGGAGTCCACGCGCACGTCGACGCCGTTCGCGACCAGCACCTCGATGGCGCTGCGCTCGGCCGGGAGCGACAGTGCGTGGGTGTCGCGGCCGAGGAAGAGCGGACCCGTGATGCCCTGCCCTGCGCGATAGTCCACGATCGCCTGCGTCGTGGCGAGGATGTGGTTCTCGTTGAAGCTGTTCGACAGGGAGGAGCCGCGATGGCCGCTGGTGCCGAACACGACCCGCTCACCCGGGACGTCGGGATTCGGGGTGCGATCGTAGTAGGCGGCGATCAGCTCGTCGACATCGATGAGGTCACTTTCCTCCGCGGGGAGGCCTGCACGGCTCGTCATGCAGACAGTCTGCCCCTCGCGCGGCGATCGCGCACCTCACATTTCCTGAGTCGTGCAGGTTTTCGTCACAGGCAGGGGCGGTGGGGCGCGGGCGACTAGGCTTGCCGCGTGACTGAACGCCGCACCTACAGCTATCTCGGCCCCGCGGGGACGTTCACCGAAGCGGCGCTGGAGCAGGTGGCGGAGGCGCGCGGGCAGGAATGGCGCCCGGTGCACAACGTCGGCGAGGCGCTCGACGACGTGCTCTCGGGCGTGTCGGACGCCGCGATGATCGCGATCGAGAACTCGATCGAGGGCGGCGTCTCCACCACCCAGGATGCCCTCGCGACGCTGCCGGGGCTGCGCATCATCGGCGAGTACCTGGTGAGGGTCAACTTCGTGCTCGTCGCGCCCCGCGGCACCCGGCTGGAGGATGTGAAGGTCATCGCCGCGCATCCGGTCGCCTACGCGCAGTGCCACGGCTGGCTCGGCGCGCACCTGCCGCAGCACTCGCACGTGCCGGCGGCCTCGAACGTGGCATCCGCGATCGGCGTGCTCGAGGGCACGCTCCCCGCGCAGGCGGCGATCGCCGCCCCGGGCATCGTGAACCACTACGACGTCGACGTGCTCGCCGAGGGCATCGGCGACAACGCGCACGCCGTCACACGCTTCGTGCTCGTCACCCGCACGACCCGCTCGCCGGAGCCGACCGGAGCCGACAAGACCTCCCTCATCGTCGAGCTGCCGCACGACCACCCCGGTTCGCTCCTGGAGATGCTCGAGCAGTTCTCCACCCGCGGCATCAACCTGTCGCTGATCGAGTCCCGGCCGATCGGCGACGAGCTCGGCCGCTACCGCTTCGTCATCGACGCCGACGGCCACATCGAGCACGAGCGGATGGCGGACGCACTGCTCGGCATCCGCCGGTTCAGCCCTCGTGTCGTCTTCCTCGGCTCGTACCCGCGCGCCGACCGCCAGATCGTGCAGTACCCGGAGCGCTACTCCGACGACGTCTTCGTCGAGGCGCGCGACTGGCTCCGCGGCATCCTCTCCGGCGAGCCGGAGGCGTAGCCGGCTCTGTCGCGGCGTTCTGTCGCGGCGTTTTGCTTCGGGGTTCTGCCGCGGCGTTCTGCCGCGGCGTGGATCGAAAATGCCGGTCCAGGCGAGCTGCGTGCGGCATTCTTGATCCACGGTCGAGTGGAGAACGACTGCACAGGGGGACGTGCGGCGGAGTTCTCCCCACGCTCCGGGACGTCGGGCCCGCGCGCGAGGAGTCGCGGCCGCGGCGATGGGAGCATCGTCGGATGCGTCATCGAATCGCGCTTCCCCCTCGGCTGGGCGAGAACTTCAGCGTGCGGCAGGCGGCGGCACTCGGAGTCCGCCGGGGACGGACGGATGCTGCGGACCTGGCGCGTCCGTTCCACGGGATCCGCTCCGTCGAGGCGCCGCAGACGTTCCGCGCGACCGTCGACTGCTACCTGCCGCGTCTGCGTCCGCATCAGAGGTTCGTCGGGCGCAGCGCGGTGAGGCTCTGGGCGCTTCCGTACCCCGATCCGTGGCAACCCGAGGAGGCTCTCGAGATCGCGGCGCCCCAGGAGCAGAGCCCGCCGCGTGCCGCAGGCGTGAAGGGCCGGCATCTCGGACGCTCGCGGGCGCAGACGTGGTTTCTCCGGCAGGCGCCGGTCGTGGACCCGGTAGCGGCTGTGCTCAGCAGCGCGGGCGAGCTCACGGTCCCGCACCTGGTGATCCTGCTCGACGCGATCCTGACCGATTGCACGAACTATCCGGGGATGGAGGAGGCGGGGCGGCCGCGGTGCACTCTTGACGAACTCGAGATGCGGGTCGCGGCATGGGGGCGCTTTCCTGGCAGCGGACGCGTCCGCATCGCGCTCCGGATGACGCGGGAGAGGGTCGAGTCGCCGAAGGAGACCGAGACCCGCCTTGCGATCCTGGACGCGGGACTTCCCGAGCCGACCGTCCAGTTCGACGTGCGAGCGGGCGAGCGATTCATCGCCCGGGTGGATCTCGCGTACCCGCAGTGGCGGATCGCCGTCGAGTACGAGGGCGACGGACATCGCAGGAGCAAGGAGCAGTGGCGCCGAGACGTTGCCCGACAGCGCGATCTCGAGGACCGTGGCTGGATCGTGATCAGGCTGACGCAGCACGACCTGGAGGACCCGGCGGAGTTCCTCGCGCGGCTACGGCGGGCGATCGCCTCCCGCGCGACTTGATTCTGGCGGCGTGGATCAGAGATGACGGTGCGGAGCGGCTCACGCCGGCATTTTCGATCCAGCGCGGGACACGAAGGACACAGGCGGACGACTAGAGCGCGGCGGCGATGAGCTCCAGGGTCTGGGCTCGTCCGGGGGCGGCATCCCTCGGTTCGGACTCGTATGATGCGGCGACGGGGGAGAGCATGACTTCGTCGACTCCCCACCGGGCGGCGAAATCGCGCACCTCGGCGGCCACGGAATCCCCGGTGCCGACGAACCAGCGCGCCCGCGCGTCGGCGACGACCTGATCGGTCGCGGCGTCGGAGGGTGCGGCGAGGGCCTCCTCCACGGCCTCCAGGGCGACGAGAGGCTTGTTCAGGCGCAGGCGCGCCATCATCCGCAGCTGAGGGAGCGCCCGCTCCTCGGCCTCGGCGGCCGTGGGGGCGGCGACGGCGTTGACCGTCAGGAAGGTCTGGGGTTCCGGATGCTCCTCGCTCGGCCGGTAGCCGCTGCGGTAGAGATCGAGGGCGCGTTCGAGGCCCTGCCCCGAGAAGTGGTTCGCGAAGACGTACGGCAGGCCGTGGGATGCCGCGAGCTGCGCCGAGTAGTCGCTCGAGCCCAGCAGCCAGACCTCGGGGGCGCCGGTCGCGGCGGGCGTGGCGTGCACGGTGTACTCGCCGCCGGAGGTGAAGCGCACGGTCGCGCCGTCGGCGGAGAGGAGCGCGGCGATGTCCTGCACGTGGCGGGGGAACTGCTCCACGTCGCTCGTGGTGCCCGATCCGCGCAGCAACTGCGTGATCACCGGGTCGCTGCCCGGGGCGCGGCCGAGGCCCAGGTCGATGCGGCCCGGCGCGATGGCCTCGAGCGCCGCGAACTGCTCCGCGACGATGAGGGGGGCGTGGTTCGGCAGCATCACGCCGCCGGAGCCGAGCCGCATCTGCCTGGTGCGCGCGGCCGCGGCGGCGATGAGCACCGGGGGCGTGGTCGACGCGACGGCCGGCATGTTGTGGTGCTCGGCGAACCAGTACCGGCGGAATCCGAGGCGGTCGGCGGTCTCCGCGAGGGAGAGCGAGGCGGCGACCGCCTCTGCGCTGGTCTGCCCGGTGCGCACCGGGACGAGGTCGAGGACCGAGAGAGCAGTCACTCAGGGGCCAACCGGGGGCCGCACCGGAGCATTCCCGCACGCAGGCGGGTCGGATGCCGGGACCGCGGCGCCGGTCGCGCGAACGCCGGTCGGGGCGGATGCAGGCGCGGACGCGCGCGGAGCGGATGCCGTGCGGCCGAGGGGAAGGTGGCGCGGCATCCGCTCCGGCCCCGGTCAGGCGTGCGCCGGCTCGGCCGGAGCGAAGGCGTCGGCCAGCGCCCGGCGAGCCAGCCGGTAGCGCACCTGCCAGGCGGCGCCGTAGCTCTGGTCCGGCAGCCCGGACAGCAGCATCCTGTCCTCGACGGCGAGTCCGTCGCGCGCCGCCTCGCGCTCGAGATCGTCGCGCGTCGCGGGATACTCCATGGCCCGGAGGAAGCGATCGAGCGAGGGGGAGAGCGGCATGATCATCGTCCTTTCCGTGTCGTGCATCTGAGGATCGGGACCGGGCGCCGAGGCCCGGCCCCGTTGGCGCATCAGGCGTCGATCGCCTGCCGGCGCTCGGTCGACTCGACCTCGATCTTGCGCGGCTTCGCGCGCTCGCTGACCGGGATGAGCACCGAGAGCACGCCGCTCTCGTAGTTGGCGCTGATCTTGTCGACGTCCACGCCGTCGCCGAGCGTGAACTGGCGGAGGAAGGACCCCGCGCCGCGTTCACGGGCGAGCCAGCGCACGCCCTCGCGGCTGTCCGCGGTGCGCTGCGCCCGGATCGTCAGCTGTCCGCCGTCGACGTCGACGTCGATCGAGCCGGGATCGACGCCCGGCAGATCGGCGTGCAGGACGTACTGCTCCCCGTCGCGGAAGAGGTCCACCGGCATCAGCCGGGGCGCCCGAACGGAGTCCAGCACGCTCGCTGCGAATCGATCGAGCTGACTGAACGGGTCGAAGGTGAGTGCCATGAGTTTCTCCTTTCGTGCGGCCCTGCATGGGCTATGGTGAGGAGGTGAGATTATCTGCACCTCGTGCTATAGATTTGTTATAGATCAATTCGAGGTCGATTGCAACGGGAAAGAGGAGGCAGCATGGCCGAGCGTGATTCCGGCACCCCCGTCTACGGGATCGCGGTCGCGGCGCAGCTCAGCGGCGTGAACGAGGCCAGCCTGCGGCTGTTCGAGGCCAAGGGCCTGCTGACCCCCGCCCGCAGCGAGGGCGGGACGCGCCGCTACAGCGACGACGACATCGCGCGGCTCCGCCGGGTGACGGACCTCCGCGACGAGGGCATCAACATCGTCGGCATCCGTCGCGTGCTCGACCTCGAGGACGAGAACGCGGACCTGCGCGCGGAGCGCGACTCCGCCGACGAGTAGCACCCCGCGCCTGCGTGCGGGACGGGGTTGACCGCGCGCGGCCCCGGGCGTAGGCCGGTGGCATGGACAGATTCCGCGACCGCATCGAGGCCGGACGGATGCTGGCGGCGAGGCTGCGCGAGAAGCCGCCTCCCACCCCGGTCGTGCTCGGCCTTCCGCGCGGCGGCGTTCCGGTGGCGGCGGAGATCGCGCACGCCCTCGACGCGCCACTGGACGTGCTCGTGGTCCGCAAGCTCGGCGTTCCCTGGCACCGGGAGGTCGCGATGGGCGCCGTGGGAGAGGACGGCGCGACGGTGCTGAACACCGAGGTGACCGCGGCGGCGCGCGTCACGCTCGATGACGTCGAGGCGGCGGAGCAGCGCGAGCGGGCCGAGGTCGAGCAGCGGGTGCTCCGGTTCCGCGAGGGGCGTCCGCCGGTTCCGCTCACCGGCCGCACCGCGGTGATCGTGGACGACGGCATCGCGACCGGTGCCACGATGCGTGCGGCGTGCTCCATCGCGCGGGCGCGCGGTGCGGCATCCGTCGTCGTCGCCGTCCCCGTCGCCGCCCCGGACGCGCTGAGCGCGCTCGACGAGGCGGATGACGTCATCTGCCTCCGCGCCCCGGAGGACTTCATGGCCGTCGGGATGCACTACCTCGACTTCCGCCAGGTCGACGACAGCGAGGTGGTGGAGCTGCTCAGGGCCGCTCGCTGACGAGCCGTCGCGGCTACGCTTCTCGCATGGATGCGGAGATCTTCTACGTTCTCGTCGGATCGGTCGTGGTGGCCGCGATCGCGCGGTGGCGCGGATGGCCAGCGCCGCTGCTCGTCACGGTCGCGGCGCTCGCGGCATCCTTCCTGCCGTTCGCTCCCGACCTCGAGATCGACGGCCACCTGCTGCTCAACCTCGTGCTGCCGCCGCTGCTGTACTCGGCCGCGCTGGACGTCTCCTTCGTCGGGTTCCGGCGCAGCCTGCCGCAGATCCGCCGGCTCGGCATCTGGCTCGTGCTGCTCACGGCGATCGCCGTCGGGCTCGTCGCATGGTGGATCCTGCCCTCGCTGACGCTGCCCGGCGCGCTGCTGCTCGGTGCGATCGTCGCACCGCCGGACGCCGTCTCGGCCGCGGCGATCGGCCGCAAGCTCGGCCTGCCGCGGCGCATCATGACGGTGCTGTCAGGGGAGAGTCTCATCAACGACGCCACCTCGCTCACCCTGTACCGCGTGTTCGCGGCGATCCTCGCCGGTGCGACCCTCACCGTCTGGGACGGGATCGGGCAGTTCCTGCTCGCCGTCGGCGTGGGCGTCGCGGTCGGCCTCGTCTTCGGGATCGGCCTGCACCAGCTGCGGATGCGCATCGACGACGCCGTCGTGATCGGCACCTTCGGGCTGCTCGCGCCGTTCGGCGCCTACGCGATCGCGGAGCATCTGCTCGGCTCCGGTGTGCTGGCCGTCGTCGCGATGGGGCTCTACGTGGGGTTCAACGCCCCGCGCACCGACTACACGACACGTCAGCAGGAGACCCCGCTGTGGCTCTCCGCCGACCTGCTGCTGGAGAGCTTCGTGTTCGCCTACATCGGCCTGCAGTTCCCGCGGGTGCTCGCCGACCTCGGCGACGAGTCCGTCGGCCGCATCCTGCTGCTGTCGGGTGCCGTGCTGCTCGTCGTGCTCGTCGTGCGGCCGCTGTACATCTACCCCGCGAACGGCTGGGCCAATCACCTCGACCGCCGTCGCCTCGCCCGGATGGATCGCGGCATCGCCTCCGGGGAGTTCGAGAAGCGCAAGGATCGGTCGCGGCACTGGCGCCAGTACAGCGCCGAGGAGCTGCGCACCCAGATCGTGCGCGAGCGGATGGCGGGGCTCCAGCTCACCTGGAAGGACAACGCCGTCATCTCCTGGGCGGGCATGCGCGGCGTCGTGACCCTGGCGACCGCGCTCGCCGCCGCCGACCTCGCGACGCTCGGCTCCGAGGCCTCGCACGCGATCGTCGTGGTCGCGTTCGTGGTCACCGTCGGCACCCTGCTGCTGCAGGGACTGACCCTGCCGATGCTCATCCGCGGCCTCGGCATCGAGAGCGATGTCGACGAGGCCGAAGACGAGAGGGCCCTCGCCGCGGTGAAGGAGAAGAGCCGGGAGGCAGGCAAGACCTATCTCGCCGAGAAGCGCGTCGAGTGGGAGGCGAAGCACGGCAGCGTGGATCTCGGCGTCTTCGACGCGTTCACGAAGCGCATGACCAGGGTCGAGAAGGACACCGATCAGGCGCAGGAGGTGGAGGATGCCGTCGCGCGGCCCTCCTACGACGACCTGGTCGCGCTGTCGAAGGGATGGCTGCAGGTGCGCCGGGAGATCCTGCTCGCCGAGCGCGACGCCGGCAACCTCGACGAGGAGCTCATGCGGGAGCTGATGATCGCGATGGATGCCGAGGAGCTCGCCCTCGACACCCGCGGCGCGACCCGCAGCCAGGGCCGCGTGTAGTCCTGGACCGTCTCGGCGTGGCCGGCCGACGGCGTGCGCAACTCCTCAGAAACGCGGGGGCGACCACTTCGGCGCCGCGGAACCACGGGGTGGGTGCGAGGGAGCGGGCGCAGTCCTGAGGAGTTGTGAACGAGGCAGGACGCGAGGAGCGCCCCGCCCCGCGAGGGGACGAGGCGCTCCAGGTGCGACGGAACCGAGGGGTCAGCGGGCGCCGACCGGCTCCGGGTCCTTGTCGGAGACGGCGCCCGGCTCACCGGCATCCGCTTCTCCGGCCTCGTCGGCGGCATCGTCCGCCGAATCGTCCGCGAAGGGCAGGCCCGCGCGCGGAGCGTTGTAGAGCTCCTCGTCGAGGATGCCCTCGCGCTTGGCGACGATGGTCGGGACGAGCGCCTGGCCGGCGACGTTGACCGCGGTGCGGCCCATGTCGAGGATCGGGTCGATGGCGAGCAGCAGGCCGACGCCCTCGAGCGGGAGGCCGAGCGTCGACAGCGTGAGCGTGAGCATGACGGTCGCGCCGGTTGTGCCGGCGGTGGCGGCCGAGCCGACGACCGAGACGAGCACGATCAGCAGGTACTGGACGATGTTGAGCTCGATGCCGAAGAACTGCGCGACGAAGATCGCGGCGATGGCCGGGTAGATCGCGGCGCAGCCGTCCATCTTCGTGGTGGCGCCGAACGGCACCGCGAACGAGGCGTACGAGCGGGGCACGCCGAGGTTGCGCTCGGTGACGCGCTCGGTGAGCGGCAGGGTGCCGATCGAGGAGCGGCTGACGAACGCGAGCTGCACGGCCGGCCACACACCGGAGAAGTACTGCTTGATCGACAGCCCGTGGGTCTTCACGAGGATCGGGTAGACGACGAACAGCACCAGTGCGAGGCCGATGTAGATGGCGATCGCGAACCAGCCGAGGGCGGCGAGCTTCTCCCAGCCGTACTTGACGACGGCGGCGCCGATGAGGCCGAAGGTGCCGATCGGGGCGATGCGGATGATCCACCACAGCACGCGCTGGATGACCTTGAGCAGCGACTCGGTGAACGCGAGGAACGGCTCGGCCTTCCTGCCGGCCTTGAGCGCGGCGATGCCGACGGCCACGGCCACGACGATGACCTGCAGGATGTTGAAGCTCACGCTCGAGGTTGCGCTGCCTGCCTCCAGGTCGACCTGAGTGTTCACGCCGATGCCGAGGAAGTTCTGCGGGATGAGGCCGAGGAGGAAGTTCCACCAGGTGCCGACCGTGTACGGGTCGCCGGGCTCGAGTCCGTCGCCGGCCTTGGAGCCGGGCTGGATGACGAGACCGAGCACGATGCCGATGGTCACGGCGATGAACGCGGTGATCGCGAACCAGAGCAGGGTCTGCCCGGCCAGGCGGGCGGCGTTCTGCACGCGGCGGAGATTCGAGATGCTCGCCACGATCGCTGTGAAGATCAGCGGGACGACGGCAGCGCGCAGCAGCGTGACGTAGGAACTGCCGATCGTGTCGAGGGTGGCGGAGAGGCCGTTCGGGGTGTCGGCCGTCGCGCCCAGCTGGCGGGCGATGAGGCCGGCGGCGATGCCGAGGACGAGGGCGGCGAGGATCTGGAAGCCGAACGAGGTCAGCAGCTTCCGGATCGGCCCGCGGGTGTCAGGCGCCTTCGCGGCGCGTGCGGTGGTGCTCATTGCAGGGGACTCCAGAATCGCGGCGCGCCGTGTGCACGCCCATGACCTCAACGCTAGGAGCGGCTGTTCATTCCCCGGGCGGGTATGACGAAGGATGACGGATGCTGCGCGTTTCCGTCACGCTCGGTCACGGGGCGTCACGCGGTGCAATCGGCGTAGTTGTCCGCGAGGATCTTCGTGGTGAGGTCGCGATCGGCGACGCTGGACTGCTTGTCCTCGCCGTTCGCGATGTAGTTGAGAGTCTCGTTCGACAGATCCGAGTCGAGGAGATGCTCTGCGAAGCAGGCGGCGGCATCCGCATCGATGTCCTCCATCTGCTGCTGCGCCGCCCACTTCTCCAGGCCGTCGGCGATCTGGTCGGCGGTCGGACGCGGGGCGCTGCACGCGGCGAGGGACAGGACGAGGGCCGTCACGGGCAGGGTCATCAGCAGGCGGGTTCTCCGGTCGACGCTCATGGGATCACGGTACGCCGTCGACCAGGTCGGCGTGGGGGCGAGTCACCCTTTCACGCTTTCGTACAGAAGAGGAGGCACGAACCCACCGACGGAACATCTGAAACACTCTTGGCAACGCACCCCCTTGTGTGTAATATCTGTTTCAGAATCGACCGGACCGGCGTCACCCGAACGATCCGGTTAGCCACCCTGGGCGTCAGAGCAGACGTCAGACCGAAAGGCCCGAAATGACTTCGACGACGAAGGTCCCGAGCGACGGAGCGTCCTCCGCCGGGACGACACCCCGCAAGACCCTCCGCCTCTGGGAGGTGGTCGCGATCTCGGTGGGCTTCATGGGCCCCGTGATGGCCATGTCCCTCAACGGCATCGGCGTGGCCGGCCTCGTCGGCTCCGGCGTGCCGTTCACGTTCATCGTGTCGTTCCTCGGCACCATGCTCGTGGCATACGCGTTCATCCGCCTCACCCGCTACATCACCCACGCCGGCTCGGTCTACGCGCTCGCCGGCTCCACCCTCGGTCCGCGCGCCGGCTTCTTCGGCGGCTTCGCCCTCCTCGGCACCTACGTCTTCTTCGCGGTCTGCATCGCCGGAGCCTGCGGCGTGTTCTTCGAGGCGATGATGGCCGAGTTCGGCGTCACCCTGCCCACCTGGACCTGGGTGATCATCCCGGTCGTGGTCGCCGTCTTCGCCCTCATCCTCAACGTCCGCGAGTCGACCGTCACCGCCCGCACCCTGCTCGGCATCGGCTTCGTCGGCATCGCCGCGATGGTCATCCTCTCGATCGTCATCATCGTCCGCGTGGCCTCCGGAGACGCCCCGGTGAGCACCGGCGTCGACCTCTCCGTGCTCCTCCCCGGCGATGCTCCGATCAGCGCGGTGATGACCGCCGCCGTCTTCGGCTTCCTGTCCTGGGCGGGCTTCGAGTCGGGCACGTCCCTCGGCGAGGAGACGCACAACCCGAAGCGGGTCGTCCCCAAGGCGCTGCTCCTCGCGGTGGTCGTCGCCGGCGTCATCTACGTGCTCGTGATGTTCGCGCAGACCATCGGATTCGGAACGGATGCCGCGGGCGTCGAGGCCTTCGCCGGAGCATCCTCGACCCTCACCACCCTGGCGTCCACGTACGTCGGCCAGTGGTTCGCCGTGCTCATCGCGATCTTCGCCTTCCTCGTCGCGTTCGCCTCGCTGCTGAGCTCGACGGCCGCCGCCGCCCGCCTGCTGTTCGCGCTGGCCCGTGACGGATTCGGACCGAAGTCGTTCGCGGCCGTGAACCCGAAGACCGGGGTGCCGGTGCACGCGACCGTGTTCGTCGTCATCCTCACCGTCGTCTTCGCCGTCGGATTCGGCCTGTTCGGCGCGACCTCGGTCGACGTCTACTACTGGTTCGCGACCATCGCCACCCTGTGCATGGTCGTCGCCTACGGCATGACCTCGGTCGGCGTGATCAAGCACACGTTCTCGCGCGGCTCGAAGATCCCGAAGTGGGAGGTCGTGATCCCCGTGCTCGGCCTCGCCTTCCTCGCCTACGTGTACTTCATCCAGATCGCGGGCCAGGTCGCCCCGTACTCCTACTTCCCGTGGATCTCCGGCGCGTGGTGCCTCATCGGCCTGGTCATCGTGCTCGTCAAGCCCTCCCTCGCCGACCGCATCGGCTCGCGGCTGAGCATGGAGGATCTGGACTGATGACCGAGCACCTCCGCCACCACGACAACGACGACACCCCCACCGGAACGGACGACATGGACAGCACCGCCGCGAACGACGAGCTCATCTTCATCGCCACCACCGACATCGCCGCCCGCACCAAGGGCCGCTCGATGCGCCTCGCCGACTTCGACGAGCGCACCTCGCTCGGCTGGGTGCCGGCGAACCTCGGCATCGGCTCCCTCGGGCACATCGTCGACGACATCCCCTACGGCTCCACCGGCGACCTGCGCCTGAAGCCCGATCCGAGCTCGCACGCCCGGGTCGACGGCATCCCCGGCCGCCCGCCGCTGAACGTCGTCTACGCCGACCTGGTGAACACCGACGGCACGCCCTGGGAGAGCTGCCCTCGCACCTTCCTGCGGGAGGCCGTGGAGCAGCTGCGCACCGAGTTCGGCATCACCACCCGCTCCTCCTTCGAGCACGAGTTCATGGACGTGAGCGCCAAGGGCGACCACCACCCGTTCTCCCTGCAGGCGTTCCGCCGGGCCGAGCCGCTCGGCTCCGAGCTCATGGCGATCCTGCACCGCGCGGGCCTCGAGCCGGAGACCTGGCTGCCCGAGTACGGTCGTCACCAGTACGAGATCACCGTCGCCCCGACCGACCCGGTCGCCGCCGCCGACCGCGCGATCCTCGTGCGCGACATCGTCTACGACCTGTTCGAGGCGCACGGCCGCGAGGCGTCCTTCGCTCCGGTCGTCGCACCGGGGGAGACCGGGAACGGCGTGCACGTGCACTTCGGCCTCGACGACCTCGACGGCAACACGCTCGTGTGGGACCCGTCGCGCCCCGGCCGCCTCTCCGAGCTCGCCGGGAGCTTCGCCGCCGGCATCGTGAAGTACGGCCCGTCCATGGCCGCGCTGTTCGCCCCGCTGGCGACCAGCTACCTGCGCCTGGCGCCGCACAACTGGTCGACCGCCCGCTCCTTCCTCGGCCTGCAGAACCGCGAGGCCCTGCTGCGGATCTGCCCGACGAACGAGATCGACGGCCGCGACCCCAGCCGCCAGCTGCACTTCGAGTTCCGCGGCGGCGACATCGGCGCGAACCCGTGGATCCTCCTCGGCATGATCCTCCGGGCGGGGATGGCGGGCCTGCGCGAGGGCCTGGGCACCCCGGAGATCGTCGAGGGCGAGCTCGACCTCGAGGACCGCCACGCCCACCTCGCGAAGCTGCCGCGCGACCTCGAGCAGGCGCTGGAGATGCTGAAGGCCGACGAGGTCGTCTCCGGCTGGTTCTCCCCGGCGTTCCTTGCGACGTTCGAGGCCATCAAGCGCGACGAGTTCGCCTCCGTGCAGGCGCGCTCCCTCGCCGAGCAGTGCGAGGTGTACGCGCGTGTCTACTGAGATCAGCCCCGCGGACGTCCCGCTGCTCGACCACCACTGCCACGGTGTCACGACGCAGAACCTCGGTCGCGGACTGTTCGAGGCGCTGATCACCGAGTCGGACTGGGATGCCCCGGACGGCACCACGCACTTCGACACCCAGGTCGGCTTCGCGATCCGCCGGCATTGCGCCCCGGTGCTCGGGCTCGAGCCCTTCGCGACCGCGGAGGAGTACCTGACGCGCAGACGTGAGCTCGGCGGCGCGGAGGCCAGCAGGCGGCTGCTGCGCGCCAGCGGGATCAGCGACTACTTCATCGAGATCGGCCATCGCGCCGACGAGATCCTGGATCCTGCGGGGATGGCGGATGCCGGCGCCGCACGAGCTTTCGAGATCGTCCGCCTGGAGCGCCTCGCCGAGGAGCTCGTGATCGACGGCTGCGACGCCGCCGGCTTCCGCGACGCCTACGCGCGCCTGCTCGACGAGCGGCTGCGCACGGCGATCGGCGTGAAGTCGATCGCCGCATACCGGATCGGCCTCGACTTCGCCCCCGAGCGACCGTCGGCCGCGGAGGTCGACGAGGCGGTCGTGCGCTGGATCGCGGCTGCCGGAGACACCGTGCGCCTGGACGACCCCGTGATCATCCGGCACCTGCTGTGGGCGGCCGTCGACCGGGAGTGCGCGATCCAGTTCCACATCGGCTACGGCGACGCCGACGTCGACCTGCACCGCTGCAGCCCGCTGCTGCTCACGGAGTTCCTGCGGCTGACGCGGCCGACCGGCGCGCGCGTGCTCCTGCTGCACTGCTATCCCTTCCACCGCGAGGCGGGGTATCTCGCGCACGTGTTCCCGCACGTGTACTTCGACGTGGGGCTGGCGATCAACTACACCGGCTCCCGCTCCGACGAGGTCATCGCCGAGACCTTCGAACTCGCGCCGTTCCACAAGATCCTGTTCTCCTCGGACGCCTTCGGCGCCGCCGAGCTGTACTACCTCGGGGCGCTGCTGTTCCGTCGCGGGCTGCAGCGCGCACTCGACGTGTTCGCCGAGCGTGACGGCTGGCCGGCGGGCGAGCGCTCCCGGGTCACCGAGCTCGTCGCGTGGCGGAACGCGCGCCGTGCCTACCGGCTCGACGACGCGCACTTCGCGTCGAGGACCGGCTTCATCGGCGCCGACGGCACCGTGATCGAGGGAGACGGCCCCGCGAACGACGGCACCGTGATCGAGGGCGGGGAGCGCTCGTGACCCCCACGCTGACCCGGCTGACCGACCTCGCCGCACGCTGGAACCTCGCCCTCGAGCGGGAGCTCCCGGCGGCCAGGCGGCTGCGGCGCGAGCTGCATGCCGCGCCGTGCCTGTCCGGCCAGGAGCATCCGGCGCGGGAGCGCCTCGTCGGCGCGCTGAGCGATCTGATCTCCTTCGACCGGCTGGCGGATGCCGGTGCCGTGGGCCGCACGGGCCCGGCCGACGGGCCGTCCGTCGCGATCCGCGCCGAGCTCGACGCCCTCCCGGTGACCGAGCTGACCGGTGCGAGCTTCGCCGCCTCGGGCGGGGTGATGCATGCCTGCGGGCACGACGTGCATCAGGCCGCCCTCGTCGCGCTGCTGCGCGCGGCGACGCGTCTCGACCTGCCGCTCGGACTCGTCGGGCTGCTCCAGCCGCGCGAGGAAAGCTATCCCTCCGGCGCGCTGGAGATGGTCCAGGCCGGCGTGATCGCAGAGCAGGAGATCGCCCACGTCATCGGCGCCCACGTGCACCCCGGCGTGCCCCGAGGAGCGGTCGCGTCCGGCGGCGGCTTCATCAACGCCGCCGCGGACGAGATCGAGATCAGGATCTCGGGGCGCGGCGGCCACGGCGCCTACCCGCACGACGCGAGCGACGCCGTCGCCGCGATCTCGCACATCGCGATCGGCCTCCCCGAGGTCGTCCGCCGCACGGTCAGCCCGCTGCGGCCGGCGCTGATCAGCGTCGGCACCCTCGCGGCGGGGGAAGGGGCGGCCAACGTGCTGCCCGCCGAGGCGCGGATCCTCGCGACGATGCGCACGACCGATCCCGCCGATCGGGCGACGCTGTTCGACGCCGTCCGCGAGATGGCCGAGCGCACCGCGCAGGCCTACGGCACGACGGCGACGACCACGCGCATCGAGGGGGAGCCCGCGCTCATCAACGACCCGACGCTCGCGTCCGGCGCCGACGACTGGCTGGCGCGGCTCGGCGTGGACGGCGCAGAGCCGATGCGCTCGCTCGGCGCCGACGACTTCTCCTACTTCTGCGACGCGGTCCCGTCCCTCATGCTCTTCGTGGGTGTCGAGACCGCCGGGGAGCATCCGCAGCCCGCGCTCCACCACCCCCGGTTCCTGCCGGGCGAGGACGCCGTCGACCTCGTGGCGCGCGCCCTGATGGCCGGCTACCTCGCGGCGGCCGAGCGAGTGCTCGGGATCGAGCACCACCGCGGCGATTCGAGCGAACCGGGCGAGGACGCATGACGGATGCCGAGCGGCTCATCGCCCGCGACGACGCGGTCATCGCCGGCGTCGAGAAGCTGCGGTTCTTCCCGCTCGCCGTGGAGTCCGGTCGCGGGGAACGGCTGATCGAACCGGGAGGGCGCGCCCTGATCGATCTCAGCGCGAGCTGGACGGCATCCGGATTCGGCCACGGCCACGAGGCGATCGCGGCAGCCATCGCGCACGCGGCCGTCGACGCACCGGGCGCGTCGATCCTGTCGGCCACGCACCCGTCGGCCGTCGCCCTCGCCGAGCAGCTGATCGCGCTCGTCCCGAGCGACCTGCCCCCGCACGCGCGCCGGGTCTATCTCGGCCATGCCGGCACCGACGCCAACGACGTGGCCATCCGCGGATGCCGGCACGCCACCGGGCGCCCCGGCATCCTGGCCTTCCAGAACGGCTATCACGGCGGGCTCGGCACGGCGCAGCGGATCTCCGGCGTGCACGTGTCGGCCGGCGTGACCGCCGATCCCGCCGTCGCCTTCCTGCCGTATCCCGACCCATACCGTCCGCACACCGGGGACCCGGCGACCGTCGTCGACGACGTGCTCCGCCTTGCGGCCGTCGAGCTGGCGCGCGGCGAGACGGCCGCGGTGATCGTGGAACCCGTGCAGTCCGACGGCGGCGTGATCGTGCCTCCGCCCGGTCTCCTCGCCGGCCTGCGGGCGCTGTGCGATCGGCACGGCGCGTACCTCATCGTCGACGAGGTGAAGGTCGGGCTCGGCCGTACCGGTCGCACGCACGCGTTCGAGCACGAGGGCGTCGTGCCCGACATCGTCACCCTGGGAAAGGCGCTCGGCGGCGGGCTGCCGCTGTCGGCCGCGATCGGCCCGGCGGAGGTGCTCGACGAGCCGGTCGCCTCCGCGCTGATGACGACCACGGGCAACCCGATCTCCTGCGCCGCCGCTCTCGCGGTGCTGGAGATCGTGCGCTCCGGCGTCGCGACCCGCAATGCGAGAGAGCGGGGCGATCAGCTCCGCGGGCTGCTGGACGAGTACGTGCGGAGCGGCCGCCCCGGTGCGTCGCGCGTCGGCGACGTGCGCGGACGCGGGCTCTCCCTCGGTCTCGAGCTCGTCGCCGACCGGAGGTCGGCCGAGCCCGATGCGGTGCTCACCGCCAAGGCCGTCTACCGGGCCTGGCAGCTCGGCGCCGTCGCCTATCCGGTGCGCGGCAACGTGATCGAGCTGACGCCGCCGCTCACCATCTCGGCCGAGGCGATCGACCGCGCCGCCGCCATCCTGACGGCAGCGCTGGATGACGCCGCGCTCGGGGCCGTCTCGGATGAGGAGATCGCGCCCTTCCAGGGCTGGTAGCGGCTCAGTCGCCGCTCAGTCGCCGCGATCGGCGGAACTCGTCCGCAGCTCCTCCATCGCCTCGACGCGCCGCCGGCCGGTCTCGCCGAGCCGATCGGTCACGCCGGCGATCACCGTCTCGACGACCGCCATCGCCGGGACCAGGGAGTCGAACGGCGACGGCGCGTCGACGTTCGCGGGAAGCACGGTCCCCGCCTCGTCCGCGGCCGGGGACAGCCAGCGGTCGGTGAAGAGCACCAGCTCGGCGCCGCGGTCGGCGACGCGGCGGGAGAAGCGCACGATCGCCTGGTCGTAGCGCCGGTAGTCGAACACCACGACGACGTCGCCGCGGCGCGTGTCGGAGACCGCGGCCAGGCGGCTGAACTCGTCGCCGGGGACGACGTCGACGTCGGGCCGCAGCAGCATCAGATGGGCGCCCAGGTACTCGGCGAGGAGCTGGCTGAACCGCCCGCCGATCAGGCGGATGCGTCGGCGCGGATCCGACAGCATCGCCACCGTGCGCTCGAACTCGCTCTCCGGCAGGTCGCCGAGCGTCGTGATGATGCTCTCCGAGAAGACCCGGGAGGCATGCGCGAGCTCTCCGTCCTCGGAGCGCAGATCGTCGCGCCCGTACTGCTCGAGCGGAGAGCCGAGGCGCTCCTGGACCTCCCGCACGAGGCGCTTCTGGAAGGCGGGGTAGCCGCTGAAGCCGAGACGCGTGACGAAGCGCACCACGGTCGGCGGGCTCACGCTCGCGCGCTGGGCGAGCTCTGCCACCGTGCCGAGACCGGCGATCGGATAGTTCGCGACGATCGCCCTGCCCACCTTGCGCTCGCCGGAGCTGAGCGTGTCGAGGGACCGCCTGATCAGCGCACTGACCGACCCGTCGCCGGTGTCCTGTGCGGCATCCGCCATGGCTGCACCCCCTTGTGAAACATACGTTACACGCGTCACGCCGCCCGATGCTCGATGGCCGTCCGGGCGATCAGCTCGGTGATCGCGGGGTCGAGCGTCGGCGCCGTGAGCAGCGTGATCTCGCGGGAGAGATCGGTGCCGCGCAGCTCCACGCGCGCCACGCCGCTCTGCGGATCGGGCCGGTCGGGCACGGCGAGCTCGGGCACGAGCGCCACGCCGAGCCCCGCCGCGACGTACGCGGCGACGACCCGGTAGTCGTCGCTGCGCGGACCGGGGAGCGGCTCGAACCCCGCGAAGCGCGCGGCCGCGAGGAAGGCGAGGTCGCCGGGGTCGGTCTCGCTGATGCCGAGGATCCATCGCTCCTCGCGGAAGTCCCGCAGCCGGCGCGGGCCGGATCCGGCGAGCGGATGCTCCGCCGGCACGATGAGCGAGAACCGCTCCCGGAACAGCGGCGTGCGACGGATGCCGCCGCCGAGGCGCGTGGGATCTCCCGGCCGTTCGAACACGATCGCGGCGTCCAGGGCCATGCGCCCAAGCAGCGCGGTGAGCTCGTGGAGCTCGCCCTCTTCGACGCGCGTGTCGTGGTCGGCCTCGGCGAGGGCGCGCACGAGACCGGGGAGGAGGCGGGCCGCGGCGGTCGGGAAGATCCCGAGCCGCAGGCGCCGTCGTCCGCCCTCGAGGGCCTTCGCGACGTCGGCGCGCGCGCGGTCCGCCCGATCGAGGATCGCCTCGGCGTGCGGGAGCCAGAGCCGGCCCGCGACGGTCAGCCGCGTGCCCGACCGCGAGCTCGCGATGACGGGGGCCCCGGTGACGCGTTCGAGTCCGCGCAGGTGGTGCGACACGGTCGGCTGGCTCCACTGCAGCGCCTCGGCCGCCGCGAGCACGGAGCCGTGCACGGCGACCGCCCGCAGGGCGAGGAGCTGACGAAGGTCGAGCACGAGCATCCGTTCGTTCAATATCTGGTATGGATGATTGCAGGATACTCGCGATTCCGTATGGGACACAGAAGGCGGAGCATGGATGTCATGACCACCGCATTCCTCGCCGACGAATCGCCCCGCCTCGACCCCGCGGCGGCCGCCTCGTCCACGCCCTACGCCGACGCCCTCGCCCGCTACGCGGCACGCGACACGGTGCGGCTGAACGTGCCCGGCCACTCGGCCGACCCGCAGGCGGCCCCCGCGCTCGCCGCGTACTTCGGCGAGGACCTGCTCCTCAAGGACGTGCCGCCGCTGCTCGCCGGCCTCGACAAGGGCGAGGACAACCCGCTCGCCGAGTCCCTGCGCCTCGCGGCCGAGGCATTCGGCGCCCGCCGCACGTGGTTCCTCACGAACGGCGCCTCGCAGGCGAACCGCATCGCGGCGCTCGCCCTCGCCGGCTTCGGCGACGCCGCGCAGCCGGTCCTGGCCCAGCGCAGCGCGCACTCGTCGTTCTCCGACGGCATCATCCTCGGCGGCCTCTCGCCGCGCTTCGTACAGCCCTCGATCGACGGCTGGTTCGGCATCAACCACGGTGTCTCCCCGCAGGCGCTGCGCGACGCCCTCATCGCGCTCGGCGACGAGAAGCCCAAGGGCGTCTACCTCATCTCGCCGAGCTACTTCGGCGCGGTGGCCGACGTCGCCGGCCTCGCCGAGGTCGCGCACGATGCGGGCGCGCCGCTCATCGTGGACGCCGCCTGGGGCAGCCACTTCGGGTTCCACGAGGACCTCCCCGAGAACCCGCTGCGCCTGGGCGCCGACCTCATGGTCTCCAGCGTGCACAAGCTCGGCGGCAGCCTGACGCAGTCCGCGATGCTCCACCTCGGCCACGGGGCGTTCGCCGACGAGCTCGAGCCGCTCATCGACCGCGCGTTCGGGCTGACGCAGTCGACCAGCGAGAGCTCGCTGCTGCTGGCCTCGCTCGACATCGCCCGGGACTCGCTGCAGAACGGCCGCGACCGCATCAGCGCCTCGATCGCCGCCGCCGAGGAGCTGCGCACGAAGATCCGCGCCGGCGGGCGCTTCCCGATCGCCAGCGACAGCTTCGACCGTTTCGACGACATCGTCGCCGTCGACCCGCTGAGGGTCTCCATCGATGTCGTCGACGGCGGCCTGCACGGCCCGACCGCTCGCGAGACCCTGATGGAGCAGGACGGCATCTACTTCGAGATCGCCACCGAGACCTGCATCGTCGCCGTGATCGCGCCCGGCGTGGTGCCGGACGTCGATCGCGTGGTCCGCGCCCTGCACGCGCTGCCGAAGGACCCGACCGTGCACGTCGACACCGCCGAGGCCCTCGGCGCGCTGCCCGAGCCCGGTCGCCTCGCGATGCTGCCGCGAGACGCGTTCCTGCGCGCATCCGAGTCCGTGCCGATCGAGGACGCCATCGGCCGGGTGTCCGCCGCGGCGCTGGCCGCCTACCCGCCGGGCATCCCCAACGTCCTCCCCGGCGAGGTCATCACCGCCGAGCTGGTGCGATTCCTGCAGCGCATCGCGTCGACGCCGGGCGGCTACATCCGCGGCGCTGCCGACCCGACCCTCGCGACGCTCGCCGTCGTGCGCTGAGCACCCGGGCCCGCACCGCGACACCCGATCGCGGTGCGGGCCTGCGGCGTCAGCGCTCGGCGAGCACCAGCAGCTCGCCGACCTCGCAGCCGAGAGCCTCGCAGATCGCGCGCAGCGTCGAGTAGCGGATCGCCCGCGCCCTGTCGTTCTTCAGCACCGACAGGTTCACGATGCTCACCCCGACCTGCGCGCTGAGCTCGGTCAGCGTCATCCCGCGCTCGGCGAGCAGCTCGTCGAGCCGGCAGTGGATGCCGGTGAACTCCTCGTCGCTCTCCGCCGGGGTCATACCAGTCCCTCGGTCTCGCGCCGCAGGCGGTCGCCGACCACGAAGACGGTGCCGATGATCGACAGGGCGAACGCCGCCAGCAGATAGGGGAACGGCTCGACCGTGAGCACGGCCGTGTCGAACGATCCGTCCGTCACCTGCGCGATCGCGGCGTTCGCGAGCATGTTGTCGAAGAAGCGGGATGCCGCGGCGCCGATCAGCCCGACGATCCCGCCTCCCATGACGAGCCCCGTGTTCACCTTGCCGAACACGACTCCGCGCAGGAGGTTGCGGCTGAGGGCGAGGAGGCAGAAGACGACGCCGACGACGGTGGCCGCGAACGCGATCTGCCCGAGGACGCCGGACGCGACGCCCATCGGCATGAGTCCGTCGACGGTGACGACGCCGCGATCGAGCAGGACGGGGAGCGTCTCCTCGCCGGCGGTCGCCTGCGCGGCGGTGTCGACGAACTCCGCGAGAACCTGCACCTTCCCGCCGGACGTGAGCTCGGCGATGCGCAGAGCCGCCATCCAGGCTGAGGTGACGGCGATGCCGACGCCGATGATCGCGAACAGGGCGAGCGCCAGGGTGTCACCGGTGCTCAGGACGCGCTGCTGATCCTTCATCGCCATTCCTTATCGAATGTCATTGTTATATCGAATGTCATTGTTATCGACTTTCGTTAACATAACGACTCTCGATAAGAACGTCAAGAGTGCGGTATGCCCACGGCGAACACGGGCATACGGCATCCCCCCGGTGGTTACTCTCGATGTATCAGCGCTTCGACCCCGTGTATTCGGGGAACGAACCAAGGAGTGAACAATGTTCGAGAGATTCACGGACCGAGCCCGTCGAGTGGTCGTCCTCGCCCAGGAAGAGGCGAAGATGCTCAACCACAACTACATCGGAACCGAGCACATCCTGCTCGGCCTCATCCACGAGGGCGAGGGCGTCGCCGCCAAGGCGCTCGAAAGTCTCGGCATCTCCCTTGACGCCGTCCGCGAGCAGGTGCAGGACATCATCGGCCAGGGTCAGCAGCAGCCGACCGGCCACATCCCGTTCACGCCGCGCGCCAAGAAGGTGCTCGAGCTCAGCCTCCGCGAGGCCCTGCAGCTCGGCCACAACTACATCGGCACCGAGCACATCCTGCTCGGTCTCATCCGCGAGGGCGAGGGCGTCGCCGCACAGGTGCTGGTCAAGCTCGGCGCCGACCTGAACAAGGTCCGCCAGCAGGTCATCCAGCTGCTCTCCGGTGCTCCCGGCCGCGAGCCCGCGGCCGTCGGCGCGCAGACCAACGAGACCCAGGGCAGCCAGGGCGGCTCCGCCGTGCTCGACCAGTTCGGCCGCAACCTCACGCAGGCCGCGCGCGAGAACAAGCTCGACCCGGTGATCGGGCGCGAGAAGGAGGCGGAGCGGGTCATGCAGATCCTCTCCCGCCGCTCCAAGAACAACCCCGTCCTGATCGGCGAGCCCGGCGTCGGCAAGACCGCCGTCGTCGAGGGTCTCGCGCAGGCCATCGTCAAGGGCGACGTGCCCGAGACGCTGAAGGACAAGCAGCTCTACTCGCTCGACCTCGGCTCGCTCATCGCTGGCTCCCGCTACCGCGGAGACTTCGAGGAGCGCCTCAAGAAGGTCACCAAGGAGATCCGCACGCGCGGCGACATCATCGTCTTCATCGACGAGATCCACACCCTCGTGGGTGCGGGTGCCGCCGAGGGCGCGATCGACGCCGCCAGCATCCTCAAGCCGCTGCTGGCCCGCGGCGAGCTGCAGACGATCGGCGCGACCACGCTCGACGAGTACCGCAAGCACTTCGAGAAGGATGCCGCTCTCGAGCGACGCTTCCAGCCGGTGCAGGTGAACGAGCCGACGCTGCCGCACGCGATCAACATCCTCAAGGGGCTGCGCGACCGCTACGAGGCGCACCACAAGGTGCAGATCACCGACGGCGCCATCGTCGCCGCGGCGAACCTCGCCGACCGCTACGTCTCCGACCGGTTCCTGCCGGACAAGGCCATCGACCTGATCGACGAGGCCGGCGCCCGCCTGCGCCTCAGCATCCTGTCGTCGCCGCCCGAGCTGCGCGAGTTCGACGAGAAGATCGCCGCCGTTCGCGAGCAGAAGGAGCAGGCTTCGGAGGATCAGGACTTCGAGAAGGCCGCGGCCCTGCGCGACGAGGAGAAGAGCCTCCTCGCCGAGCGCCTCCGCCTGGAGAAGCAGTGGCGCTCGGGTGACGTCTCGTCGCCGGCCGTGGTCGACGAGGGCCTGATCGCCGAGGTGCTCGCGCAGGCCACCGGCATCCCGGTGTTCAAGCTCACCGAGGAGGAGTCCAGCCGCCTCGTCTTCATGGAGAAGGCGCTGCACCAGCGCGTCATCGGCCAGGAGGAGGCCATCGCGGCTCTCTCCAAGACGATCCGCCGTCAGCGTGCGGGCCTCAAGGACCCGAAGCGCCCCTCCGGCTCGTTCATCTTCGCCGGCCCCACCGGCGTCGGAAAGACCGAGCTCGCCAAGGCGCTCGCCGAGTTCCTCTTCGACGACGAGGCCGCGCTGATCTCCCTCGACATGAGCGAGTTCGGCGAGAAGCACACCGTCTCCCGTCTGTTCGGCGCCCCTCCCGGGTTCGTCGGATTCGAGGAGGGCGGCCAGCTCACCGAGAAGGTGCGCCGCAAGCCGTTCAGCGTCGTGCTCTTCGACGAGATCGAGAAGGCGCACCCTGACATCTTCAACTCGCTCCTGCAGATCCTCGAGGAGGGTCGTCTCACCGACGGTCAGGGCCGGATCGTGGACTTCAAGAACACGGTCATCATCATGACCACCAACCTCGGTGCGCGCGACATCGCCGGCGGTCCCGTCGGCTTCCAGATCGAGGGCAGCAACGCCTCGACCTACGAGCGGATGAAGGGCAAGGTCAACGAGGAGCTGAAGCGCCACTTCAAGCCCGAGTTCCTGAACCGCGTCGACGACATCATCGTGTTCCCGCAGCTCACCAAGGACGAGCTGGTGCAGATCGTGGATCTGTTCACCAAGCGCCTCGGGGAGCGCCTGCTGGACCGCGACATGACGATCGAGCTGTCGCAGGCCGCCAAGGAGCGTCTCATCGAGATCGGCTTCGACCCGGCGCTCGGCGCCCGTCCGCTGCGTCGCGCGATGCAGCACGAGGTCGAGGACCGGCTCTCCGAGAAGATCCTGCACGGCGAGCTCAACTCCGGCGACCACGTGAAGGTCGACGCGAAGGACGGGGAGTTCCTGTTCGAGCACGGCCCGCGCGGCGAGAAGGTCGCCGTCGGCATCAACACCGGCGGTGGCGGGATCTCCGGCACCCCCGACCTGGCGGTCGCCAGCGGGGAGTGACCTCCGGGCGAAGACCTCCGGGTGAACGAAGGGGCGGATGCTGCGGCATCCGTCCCTTCGTCGTTCCCGGGGGGCGTCGCGCACGATGGCGCGCCCGATGGCGCGCAGGATGGCGTGCCCGGTGCCGCGCCGGATTTGACCCTGCACCATGGTTCAGGGCCGAGGCTGGCGTCATGACAGACACCGCACTCCTTGAAGTCCCTGCCGCGACCCGCCCCCGCTGGGGCCTCGCCGGCGCCGTGTACGACCTGGTCGTGACCGTCGGCTTCGCCACCCCGTTCACCGCTCCGGTCCTCCTGGGCGCGACCCGCTGGATCCACGACGCGCTGGGGCTCCCCGGCGCCCGGCTGCCGGAGTTCGACGCGGCGGCGGTGATGTTCGTCAGCCTGTTCGGCACGGTCGTCACGATGTGGGCGATCGCCCGGATCCTCCGCCCGGCCCCGGTGCTGATCGCGATCGACACGGCCGGGCGCGCGGCTTTCGCGCTGTGGATGACGTGGGCGCTGTTGAATGGGCAGAGCACGACGGTCGTCGTGTTCCTGATCGGGGAGGTCCTGTGGCTGGTGCTCCAGTTCAGCGGGCTGTGGCGCCTGCGGCGTCGCTGACCATCGGCGGCCTCGCACGCGCCGCCGGCGTCGCCGTCAGCACCGTGCGGTTCTACGAACGGCAGGGGATCGTCGAACCCGACGAGCGCTCCCCGGCGGGCTACCGGTGGTACACGCCCGAGACGGTGCGCCGCGTGCGCTTCATCCGCCGGGCACAGAGCCTCGGCTTCACGCTTCGCGAGGCGCACGACGTGCTGCGCCTCGCGGACGAGCCCGAGCTCATCGTCCTCGGCGACGTCGCCGCGCAGGTGGCGGGGAAGATCGCCGAGATCGACGAGCGGATCGCCGATCTCGTGCGGGTGCGCGAGGCCCTGACGACGCTCGTCGACTCGGCGCCCGTGCATCCGCACTGCCCGATCGTCGAGGCGGTCGTCCCCGCCGGCGACGCGGACGGCGGAGAGGGCGTCGGCGCCGGCGCGGGTTCTAGGCTGGTGGTGTGAGCGAGTACATCGTCCGGCCGGCGCGGAGCGCCGACGTCGTCGGCATCCGCGACCTCCTGCAGCCGATGGTCGAGCAGCGCATCCTCCTCGGCAAGGACCTCGCGGTGCTCTACGGCGCGGTGCAGGAGTTCGTGGTCGCCGAGGCCGACGGCGAGCTCATCGGATGCGGGGCGCTGCACGTGTTCTGGGAGGATCTCGGTGAAGTGCGCACCCTGATGGTGCGCGACGACTGGCTGCACCACGGAGTCGGCGGCGCCATCGTCTCCCAGCTCGAGGACCACGCGAGGGTGCTCGGCCTGAGCCGCCTGTTCTGCCTCACCTTCGAGGTGGAGTTCTTCGGGCGCCGCGGCTTCACCCCGATCGGCGAGCAGGTCGTCGACCCCGACGTGTACTCGCAGCTGCTGCGCAGCGGAGACGCCGGCGTCGAGGAGTTCCTCGACCTCGCGCACGTCAAGCCGAACACGCTCGGCAACACCAGGATGCTCAAGCGGCTCGGTTAGCCTGGAGGCATGCCTCGTCAATCCGCCGCCGTCTATCGTCGCCGGCGGCTGGTGACGCTGATCGCGCTCATCGTCTTCCTGGCGATCATCGGCGTCTCGGTGTGGCTGCTGATCGCGCGTCCGTGGGCGGGCGCAGCGACCGAGCCGACCCCGGAGCCGAGTGCGAGCACCTCGGAGAGCGCGAAGCCCGACCCGACGGAGAGCAGCACCCCGTCGGCCTCGCCGGAGCCGACGCCGGATGCGACCCCGGGCATCGTGGCGTGCACGGCGCGCGACATCGTGGTGGAGGCGGTGACGGACTCGGAGGCGTACCCGGCCGGGGTGCTTCCGCAGCTCTCGATCTCGCTGACGAACAACGGCCCCGCGGACTGCACGATCGACGTCGGGTCGACGACCCAGGTCTTCACCGTGTCCAGCGGGAGCGACGTGTGGTGGCGGTCGACGGACTGCCAGGAGAACCCGAGCAGCATGATCGCCACCCTCGCCGCGGGCACCACCGTGGTGAGCAAGGTGCCGGTGACCTGGGACCGCACCCGGTCGAGCGTGGAGACGTGCGCGCAGGAGAACAGGCCGCGGGCGCCCGGCGGCGGCGCCTCGTATCACGTGGCCGTGGAGATCGGCGGGTTCAAGGCCGCCGCGACCAAGCAGATCCTGCTCTACTGACGGCTTCCGGAGCGCGGAACGCCCAGCTCCGGTGCAGACAGTCCGGTGCAACGTGGGATACCATGGGATGACTCTCGTGCATATGCGGCGGCATGCCATCCCCAGTGGCGTCGACTACAGCGTCCCCAGCGCTTCGACACTCGCCGTTCGAGAGTACGAGGGCCCTCTCGAGTACCCCAGTCCCCAATGGAGGACTCGAGAGGGCCCCAATCGTTAAGCTGGTTCCATGGCAGCGAAGAGGGCGAAGAAGAAGCCGGCACCCGAGGAGTTCCGATCGGATGCTCTGGCCCAGGCCCTCGAGAAGCAGGACGTCGCGGCCGTCGCCCTGGCCCTGCGGCACGGCACGACCGTCGTCCCGCTGAACAAGCCCGGAGCGCGCGACAATCCGCTCGACAGCGGCGAGGTGTGGACCTACCGCGACCCGCAGAGCGGCGACCTCGCGCTGCTGCTGTTCAGCGACGCGAAGAACAAGCCGGCCAACCTTCCGCCCGGGGTCGGCATCTACTCGGCCGACTGGCTGCGGAGGTTCCTCGCGACCCACCCGATCACGACGGTCTTCCTCGACATCGCGGGCCCGCACCCGATGCAGGCGTCACCCGAGGAGCTGCTCAAGGCGCTCGACGCCTGAGCCTCCTCCGCCTCGTCGGCCTGCCGTGGCCGGCGCCATGCCGGCCCCGATGCGGGTGACACGGAACCGTGGATCGAAAGTGCCGCTCGCGCGGGTCGTGCGGGTGCGTTTCTGATCCACGCCGGGGCGGCCGTCACGTGGTTCAGCGCTCAGCGGAGACGTCGCAGGGCGGCGGCGAGGATAGCGCGCACGACGCCGAGCAGCGGCGGGAGTGGCAGCGCGAACCTCCACCGGCCGCCGAAGCGGTCCGCTCAGAACGGCGGGATGTCGCCTTCGTGGCGGCGCGAGGTGCTGCGGGCGCGCACGTCGGTGAGCGCCGCGCGCAGGGTCTTGGAGCGGTCGTCGACGACCTGCTCGTAGCCGAGTCGCGCGGCCTCGGAGCGGCGCTGCGCGGCCTGCGTGACCGGGCGCACCTCCCCGGCCAGGCTCAGCTCGCCCACCGCCGCCACCGTGCGCGGCACCGAGCTGTTGTGGATCGAGCCGGCCACCGCGATCGCGATCGCGAGGTCGGCGGCGGGCTCGGTGAACCGCACTCCGCCGACGGTCGACACATACACGTCGAGCTGACTGGTCTTGATGCCCGCGCGGCGCTCGAGCACCGCCAGCACCATCGCCACCCGGGAGGAGTCGAGTCCGTGGACCACGCGCCGCGGGTTCGGGGCGGTCGTGTTGATGGTCAGCGCCTGCACCTCCACCGGCATCGCGCGCCGGCCCTCCAGGGCGATCGCCACGCACGTGCCGGGCTCGGTCGCCCCCTGAGAGAGGAACAGGCCCGAGGGATCGGGCACCTCGGCGATGCCGTCGCCGGTCATCTCGAAGCAGCCGACCTCGTCGGTCGGGCCGAACCGGTTCTTCAGCGCGCGCACGAACCGCAGGGAGGTCTGCCGGTCGCCCTCGAAATGGCACACGACGTCGACGAGGTGCTCGAGCACGCGGGGTCCGGCGACCTGGCCGTCCTTCGTGACATGGCCGACGATGACGATCGGCAGGTCGCGCTCCTTCGCCACCCTGATCAGCGTCGCGGCGACCTCGCGCACCTGGCTCGGCTGCCCTGCCGCGCCGTCGGTGAGCGATGACGACACGGTCTGCACCGAGTCGACGATCACGAGCTGAGGCTTCACCTCGTCGATGTGCCCGAGGATGGTCGCCAGGTCGGTCTCGCTGGCCAGGTACAGCTCGTCGTGCAGCGCTCCGGTGCGCTCGGCGCGCAGCCGCACCTGCGCCGGCGACTCCTCGGCGCTCGCGTAGAGCACGCGTCGTCCGGATCGCGCGGCCTGCGCCGCCACCTCGAGGAGCAGCGTCGACTTGCCGACGCCGGGCTCGCCGCTGAGCAGGATCGCGGCCCCCGGCACGATCCCGCCGCCGAGCACGCGGTCGAACTCGCCGACGCCGCTCGTGCGGCGCGGAGCATCCTGCGTGGTGATCTGCGTGATCGGGCGGGCGGCCCGATCCGCCGTCGGAGCGAGCGCCGTGACGCGGTTCAGGATGCCGGTCTGCGCGCCCTGCTCCTGCACCGTTCCCCACTGCTGGCACTCGGCGCAGCGGCCGACCCACTTCGCCGTCGTCCACCCGCATTCCGTGCAGACGAAGGCAGGAGGGGCGGGACGACGGGCAGCCATGCACCCAGGCTATCGCCGGCATCCGACATCCCTATCGCCGTGGGGCATTATTCACGGCCGAACGGCCCTTTGCGTCGCCTGCTCCACGCGACAATGGAGACATGGCCAACGGCGGGCCCGTCTGCGGGCCGATCTCGACCTACTCCCGGGTGCAGATCCTGCACCTGGTCCAGACGCGAGCCGAGCGCACGATCGGCGAGCTCAGTGCGGCCACCGGGCTGCACGCCAACACCGTGCGGGAGCACCTGCAGCGTCTCATCGAGGGCGGCTACGTCATCCAGGCCACCGAGCGCCGCACCACTCGCGGCCGTCCGCGCACCCTGTACAGCGCCGCCACCGGGGCGCCCGGGGCGTCGAGCGCGGTCGCGCGCGACAAGGCGAAGGCCGCCGCTCAGCGCGGGGACCTCCTGCGCCGGATGCTCCCGGCAGCGGCATCCGACCTCGAGCAGGACGCGACCCACCAGCTCGACGCGCTCGTCGAGCACCTCGAGGAGAGCGGGTTCGAGCCGATCGTCGACGACGAGCGCCTCACGGTCGATCTGAGCCCCTGCCCGCACGCGGCGGCGCGTCCGGAGAACCGGCCGCTGCTGTGCCAGGTGCACCTGAGCCTCATGCAGGGCGTGCTCGCCGAGGCCGGCGGCCCGCTCTCCGCCGAGAGCGTGCAGGGCGCCACCCCCTCCGAATGCACGGTCCAGCTGGGGCGCCGCGGTCCGCGACGGCCGCGCACGCAGAGAACAGGAGTCGCTCATGGAATGGCTTGACCCGCTCGTCCTCGCCCGGTGGCAGTTCGGCCTGACGACCGTCTACCACTACCTGTTCGTGCCGCTCACGATCGGCATGGTCACGGTGGCGGCGATCTTCCAGACGGTCTGGGTGCGCACCGGCAAGGTCGAGTACCTGCACCTCACCCGCTTCTTCGGGAAGATCTTCCTCATCAACTTCGCGATGGGGGTCGTCACCGGCATCGTGCAGGAGTTCCAGTTCGGCATGAACTGGTCGGACTACTCCCGGTTCGTCGGCGACGTGTTCGGGGCTCCGCTCGCCTTCGAGGGGCTGCTCGCCTTCTTCTTCGAGGCGACCTTCATCGGCCTGTGGATCTTCGGCTGGGACAAGCTGCCGCAGAAGCTGCACCTCGCCACCATCTGGTGCACCGCGATCGGCAGCATCCTGTCGGCGTACTTCATCATCGCCGCCAACGCGTTCATGCAGAACCCGGTCGGCTACGTGTACAACCCCGAGACGAACCGCGCCGAGCTCACCGACTTCTGGGCCCTGCTGACGAACCCGGTGGCGCTCGCCGCCTTCCCGCACACGATCTTCGGCGCCTTCATGTTCGCGGCCGGTGTCGTGATCTCGGTGTCCGCCTGGCACCTGTCGCGCGGGCAGCACTTCGACTCCATGCGCATCTCGCTGAAGTTCGGCCTCTGGGCGATGATCCTCTCCACCGCCGGGGTCTTCCTCACCGGCGACCAGCTCGGTCTCGCGATGTACGCGGCGCAGCCGATGAAGATGGCCGCCGCCGAGGCGACGTTCAACACCGTGTGCGGCTACGACGCCTCGTTCAGCCTCTTCACCCTCGGCACCCCCGACGGCAGCTCGGAGCTGTTCTCGATCCGGGTGCCCTACCTGCTGTCGCTGCTGTCGACCCACTCGCTCGACGAGTGCGTGCACGGCATCCGGGATCTGAACGCCGAGTACGCGACGACCTTCGCCGACACCGGCCTCACCGAGTTCGCGCCGATCCTCTGGGTCACGTACTGGGCGTTCCGCTGGATGATCGGCCTGGGCACCCTCGCCGGCCTCGTCGCCGTCGTCGGCCTCTGGGTGACCCGCAAGGGCGCCAAGAACCCGCCGGCGCCGTGGATGTGGAAGCTCGCGATCTGGTCGTTCCCGCTCGGGCTCGCCGCCAACATCATGGGGTGGGTCTTCACCGAGATGGGCCGGCAGCCCTGGCTCGTCTTCGGCCTGATGACCACGCGCGACGGCGTCTCGCCGGGCGTGAGCGGCGTCGAGGTGCTCATCTCCCTGATCGCGTTCACGGCGATCTACGCGGCTCTCGCCGTCGTCGAGATCCGCCTCATCGTCAAGGCCGCGCAGAAGGGCCCCGACACCGCCGAGCAGCCCCACGAGGACACGGCCCAGGTGCCGTCCGTCGTCTACTGAGAAGGAGCAGACCGTGGAATACATGTGGTTCTGGATCGTCGCCTTCCTCTTCGTCGGGTACTTCGTCCTCGACGGGTTCGACTTCGGCGTGGGCATGTCGCTGCCGTTCCTCGGCAGGGACGACGTCTCGCGGCGGCAGGTCATCAACACCATCGGACCGGTGTGGGACCTCAACGAGACCTGGGTCATCGTCGCCGGCGCCTGCCTGTTCGCGTCGTTCCCGGAGTGGTACGCGACGCTGTTCAGCGGCTTCTACCTGCCGCTGCTGCTGATCCTGCTCGCGCTGATCCTGCGCGGCGTCTCGTTCGAGTACCGGCACCAGCGCGACTCCCTGCGCTGGAAAGCGGGCTTCGACCGGATGATCGTGATCGGCTCGGTCGTGCCCGCCCTGCTCTGGGGCGTCGCCTTCGGGAACATCGTGCAGGGCGTCGCGCTCGACGAGCGCCACGTCTACGTGGGCGGCTTCTTCTCGCTGCTGAACCCGTATGCGCTGCTGACCGGCCTGACGACGCTGCTGCTCTTCTTCCTGCACGGCGCGCTGTTCGTCGCGCTGAAGACCGACGGGGAGGTGCAGGCGGGGGCGCGCCGGCTCGCGCGTCTGGCTGCTGGTCCGACCGTGCTCGCCGCGGCCGGCGTCGTCGTCTGGACGATCGTGATGGCCGCGGGGCGGGAGGCGCCCCTGCTCGGGCTCACGGTCGGCGTCGGCGCCGTCGCCGCGGTCGCCCTCATCGCCGCGGTGCTGCTGTCGCTTCGGGGGCTCGACGGGCGGGCCTTCGCCGCAGGGGCGGTGACGGTGGCTGCCGCCGTGGTGATGCTGTTCTCGGCGCTGTTCCCGTACGTGATGCCGTCGACGATCGACGACGCGTTCAGCCTCACGATCGAGAACGCCTCCAGCACGCCCTATACGCTGACGATCATGAGCTGGACCGCGCTGATCGCCCTGCCCCTGGTGCTGGCTTACCAGGCATGGACCTACTGGGTGTTCCGCAAGCGGGTCACCCGCCGCTCGATCGAGGCGGCACCGGCGCACGCGTGAGACTCCGTTCCGCTTCCGGTCGCAGTTCGTGCCGCTCCCGCGCGCACGGACTGTGCCGAAGTGCGACCGGAGCGCCGGTCGGAGCGCCATGAAACCGGTCGATCCGCGGCTGCTGCGGTACGCAGGAGCGGCGAGAGGATTCCTCGCGGCATCCGCCCTCATCGGCGTGGCGCAGACGGCGGTGACGGTCGCCTTCGCCTGGATGCTCACGGATGCCGTCACCGGCGCCCTGGCGGGCCGTCCGGTGTGGACGGCGCTGGTCTGGCTGCTGGGCCTCGCTGCGCTGCGCGGACTGCTCATCGCCGTGTCGGATGCCGCGGGCACGCGCGCCGCGGCCCGCACCGGTGCACAGCTGAGGTCGGCGCTCATCGCCGCGGTCGGACGCCTCGGTCCCGGCTGGCTCGCACAGCGCAGCCGTGCAGGACTCGCGGTCACGGCGGGGCACGGGCTGGAGGCGCTGGACGCCTACTTCGCCCGGTACATCCCGCAGCTCGTGCTCACCGTCATCGCGACGCCGGTGCTGCTCGCCGTGATGTGGTGGCGGGACTGGCCGAGCGGCCTCACCGCCCTCATCACGCTGCCGCTCATCCCGCTGTTCCTCATCCTCATCGGGATGGCCACGCGCACCGTGCAGCGGCGGCAGTGGCAGACGCTTCAGCGGCTCGCGGTGCGGTTCGCCGACACCGTGCAGGGCCTGTCGACGCTGAGGCTGTTCGGTCGTGACCGGCGCGCGGCCGACCGCATCGAGCAGACCGCCGACGAGTACCGCCGCGAGACCATGAAGGTGCTGCGGTTCTCCTTCCTCTCCGGGTTCGCGATGGAGCTGCTGGCCTCGCTCGCCGTGGCGCTCATCGCCGTGTCGATCGGGTTCCGGCTGCTCGCCGGAGACCTCTCGCTCGAGGTGGGACTGTTCGTGCTGCTGCTCGCCCCGGAGACGTTCCTGCCGATCCGCCAGGTGGGCGTGCAGTTCCACGCCGCCGCCGAGGGGGTGGCCGCGACCGAGGACGTGTTCGAGGTGCTGGACGCGGCCGTGGCTCCGACGCGCTCGCGCCACAATTCCGGAGATCCGGGCGCCCTCTCCGACGGGAGCGGCGACACAGGGGCGGCGCGGGAAGATTCTCCGGAGTCGTGGCGTGCCGGCGGTGACCTCGTCGTCGAGGGACTCCGCGTGCGCGACCTCCCGCCCGTCTCCTTCACCGCGCAGCCGGGCACGATCACGCTGATCGAGGGTCCCAGCGGCGTCGGCAAGTCGAGCCTGCTGGCGGCGCTGCGCGGAGCCGCGGAGTTCGAGGGCACCGCGACGATCGGAGGCATCGACGTGCGCGGCCTTCCTCCCGCCGAGTGGCTCGCCTGGGCAGGCCAGCGCCCGCAGCTCGCCCGCGGCACGATCGCCGCGAACGTCGGGCTCGGCGACCTGGAGCCGGATGCCGACGGCGTCCGTCACGCCCTCGCCGCCGCCTGCGCGGGGGAACTCGACCCCGCCGCGGAGCTCGGCGTGCAGGGGAGCGGGCTGTCCGGCGGGCAGGCGCAGCGGATCGCCGTCGCCCGGGCGCTGTACCGCCACGCCGCCGACCCGTCGCGGGTGCTCGCGCTCGACGAGCCGTCCAGCGCTCTCGACGCCGAGACCGAGGCCCGGCTCTGGACGTCGCTGCGCGATCGGGCGGATGCCGGTGCCACGGTGCTGCTCGTGTCGCATCGCCGGTCGGCGCGGGGCATCGCCGACCACTTCGTGTCGCTGGGGGTGCGCGCATGACCCGCCGCGCCGACGTGCTCCGTCTGGCGCAGCCGCCGCTGCGCCGATTCCTCCCGGGACTCCTCTGGGGCGTCGTCTCCGCGGGTGCCGCGGTGAGCCTGCTCGCGGTGAGCGGCTGGCTGATCGTCAGCGCCTCGATCGTCGACTCGCTGGTGCCGCTGTCGATCGCGGTGGTCGGCGTGCGCTTCTTCGCCGTCACCCGTGCCGTCACCCGCTACCTCGAGCGCCTCACCGGTCACGATGCGGCCCTCCGTCAGCTCGCGCGCACCCGGTCGGACATGGTGCGCCGGCTGATCCCGCTCTCGCCGGCCGGGCTCGGCCGCACCGATCACGGGCGGGTGCTCTCGGCGCTCGTGGATGACGTCGAGAATCTGCAGAACCTGCCGCTGCGAGTGGTGCAGCCGCTCGCCGTCGCGGGGCTCGTCGCCGTCGGCGCCGTGGTCTTCGTCGCGATCGTGGCGCCGCCGGCCGCGCTCGCCCTCGCTGCCTGCCTCCTCATCGCCGCCGCCGCAGCCGTCGGTCTCGGCTGGCTGTTCGGGTCACGCGCGGAGGCGGCGGTGTCCTCCCGGCGCGCCGACCTCTCGGCCGCCCTCGTCGACTATCTCGGCAGCCTCGACGTGCTGCTCGCCTACGGAGCGGAGCCGCAGGCGAGGTCGCGAATCGACGCAGCGGATGCAGCGCTCCGGCGCGCCGTGGGCCGCGCCTCCCTCGCGCAGGCCATCGCCGCCGGCGTGGTGTCGTTCGCCGCCGGGGCGGCATCGGCGTGGGCGCTCGCCGCCGCGGCACCGGGTCTGGCGACCGGCGGGATCGACGGTCCCTGGCTGGCCGTCGTGGTGCTCGTGCCGATGGTCGTGTTCGAGATCTTCGGCGCGGTGCCCGTGGCCGCGGCATCCTGGCGCAGCGTCCGATCCGGCGCCGATCGCATCGTCGACGTCCTGCCGGCGGCGATGCCTGACGAGCTGCGCGCGGATGACGGCGCCGAGGTCGAGTTCGATCGCGCACCCGTCATGCGGCTGCGCGGCGTGCGGGCGGCCTGGCCGGGCGGAACCCCGGCGCTGCGCGGGGTCGACCTCGATCTGCGGCCAGGGGAGCGCGTGCTCGTCTCCGGGCCGAGCGGTGCCGGCAAGAGCTCTCTGGCCGCTGTGCTCGTGGGCTTCCTGCGTGCGGAGGGCGAGTATTCCCTCGACGGCATGGATGCCGGGGAGCTGTCGGGTCCGGCCCTCCGCCGCACCATCGGCCTGTGCGAGCAGACCCCGCAGCTCTTCGACGAGGACATCCGGCAGAACCTGCTCTTCGCCCGGGACACGGCGACGGATGCCGAACTGCTCGACGTCCTCGACCGCGTCGGCCTCAGCGACTGGACGCGAGAGCGCGGCGGACTCGACGCCCGCGTCGGAGATCGCGGCGGGCTCGTCTCCGGAGGACAGGCCCAGCGGCTCGCGCTCGCCCGGGCGCTGCTGCGCGGGTTCCCGGTGCTCGTGCTCGACGAGCCGACGGCCGGCGTCGACCCCGGCGCCTCCGACGCGCTGCTGCGCGATCTCCTGCAGGCCGCGGGCGCCCGCTCCGTGCTGCTCATCTCGCACGTGGACCCGCCGGCCGGGACGGTCGACCGCGTCGTCCGGATCGAGGCCGGCCGGACTCTCTGAAGCTCACCGTGCTGACGGGGCCGGCATGCCCGGCGCCGGCATCCGGATGCACGTCCGCGGGTGCTCGTCCGCGGGTGCTCGTCCGCGGGTGCTCGTCCGCGGGTGCGCGTTGTGGTCGGGTGGGCGGAGCGGACCCGGCATGAAGGCGCACCTGGATGCACGCCGGGGGTGCTTCGTGTGGGCGAAGTGCGCGTTGTGGTCGCCTGAGTGCTGTGGAGGCGGCAGCAGGGCGCACCTGGATGCACGCCGGGGGTGCTTCGTGTGGGCGAAGTGCGCGTTGTGGTCGTCCGAGTGCTGTGGAGGCGGCAGCAGGGCGCACCTGGATGCACGCCGGGGGTGCTCCGTGTGGGCGAGTGCGCGTTGTGGTCGTCCGAGTGCTGCGGAGGCGGCAGCAGGGCGCACCAGGATGCCTGATGAAAGTCGGCCCTTCGATCGAGGTGCGCGCCAGTGCCGCCTGGGGGACGCGGTGGCGACCTCAGCACGCACCAGACGCCGCATCCAGGCGCAGTCCGCCCCACGCGCCGCGCACCAGCCGCCGCGATCGCGCCGTCGCGAGTGCCTCAGCGGGCCGACGCCGCCACGGCCGCCGCGAACGAGGTCGCCGGATCAGCGAGCACCTCGTCGACGGCGGCATCCTGCACGATCCTCCCGGCCTCGAGGATCACGAGGCGCCCGGCGAGAGCCTGCGCGTCGAGGATGCCGTGCGAGACCAGGATCGTCGTGGTGTCCTGCCTCTGCTCCTGGACGACCTGGCGCAGCTGCGCGGCGGCCTCGACGTCGAGAGAGGTGAACGGCTCGTCCAGCAGCAGCATCCGAGGTCGCGCGGCGAGTGCCCTGGCCAGGGCGACGCGCTGACGCTGCCCGCCGGAGAGCTGGTCGGGGCGGCGCGCGCCGAGGCCGTTCAGGCCGATGCGCGCCATCCACTCCGTCGCGAGCTCCCGCGACTCCGTGCGGGACATCCCGTTCGCGTGCGCCGCGAAGGCGATGTTGCCGGCCGCGGTCATGTGCGGGAACAGCAGGGCGTCCTGCCCGAGCAGCCCGATGGCGCGGCGCGAGGGGGAGACGTGCATGCCGTCGCCGGCCACGGTCTCGCCGTCCAGGGAGATGCGCCCCTCGTCGAGCCGCACCAGTCCCGCGAGGGCCTCGACGAGCGTGCTCTTGCCTGCGCCGCTCGGCCCCATGATCGCGACGACCTCGCCCGGAGCCACCCGCAGCGACGCGTCGAGACCGGCGCGCGCCACCACCACCCGCGCGTCGAGGGACGCGCTCATCGCAGGGCCCCGGGGCGCCAGGCGCGGACGAGCAGGAGGACGACGACCGCGGTGACGAGCAGCAGGATCGACAGCGCCACAGCCGTCTCCCGCCCGGCGCCCGCGCCGTTGAACACGGAGTAGATCGCGAGCGGCATCGTCTGGGTGACGCCGGGGGCGTTGCCGGCGAAGAGGGCGGTGGCGCCGAACTCCCCGATCGCGCGGGCGAAGCAGAGGATCACCCCGACGACGATGCCGGGGGCGGCGAGGGGCAGCGTCACGCGCCACAGCACGGTGGCCGGCCCCGCGCCGAGGGTGGCCGCGGTGCGCTCGTAGCGGCTGCCGGTGCTGCGGATCGTGCCCTCCACCGCGAGCACGAGGAAGGGGAGGGCGACGAACGCCTGCGCGATCACGACGGCGCCGGGGGTGAACGGGAGTCCGGTGCCGAACCAGTCGGCGATCAGGCGCCCCGCCGGGCTCGTGCGGCCGAAGAGGAACAGCAGCGCGACGCCGCCGACCATCGGCGGCAGCACCAGCGGCACCGCGACCAGGGCGCGCAGCAGCGCCGAGGTCCGCTCGCCGGCGCGGGCGATCAGCAGGGCGAGCGGGAGGCCGAGCACGACGCACAGCGCAGTGGCGGCGAGCCCCGTGCTGAGCGAGAGCCCGAGGGCGTCGAGCGCGGCTTTCGACGTGATGTCCTGCCAGAAGGTGCTCCAGGAGGCCCGGGTGAGCAGCGCGATCAGCGGCAGCACCAGCAGCGCCACCCCGAGCACGGCCGGGGCGATGAGCAGGAAGGGCGTGCCCGCGCCGGTGTCAGCCCGCCGCATGACGGGCCCTCTTCGCTGCTCCGGTCGCAGTTCGTGTGGATGGAGAGCCCGAGGATCGGCACGAAGTGCGACGGGAGCGGATGCCGCTCACGGCGCACCGAACCCGTGAGCGGCGAGGATGCTCCGGCCGGCCGGGCCGAGCACGAACGCGGCGAACGCCTCGCCGGCCGCGTTCGCGCCGTCGAGCGCGACGATCGGATAGTGGTTCACGACGTCGGCGGCGCCCTCCGGGGCGAAGCTCTCCACGTCCTCGTCGCCGATCACGTCGGTGGCGTAGACGAGCCCGGCATCCGCCTCGCCCGCGGTGATCTTCTGCAGCACGCCCGAGACGTTCTGCTCCTGACTGGCCGCCTGGACGGCCACGCCGGCCGCGTCGAGGAGCCGCTGCGACGCTGCGCCGCAGGGCACCTCGGGGGCGCACAGCACGGTGGTGGCATCGGCGAGGTCGGCCAGGGAGCGGACGTCGCCCGGATTGCCTGCCGGGACCGCGACGACGAGCGTGTTGGTGGCGAACACCTGCGGATCCGATGCCAGTCCCGCGTCCACCAGCATCCGCATTGTGCGCTCATCGGCGGTGGCGAGCACATCGGCTCGCGCGCCCTCGGTGAGCTGGGTGACGAGGATGCTGGAGCCGTCGTACACGATCGGCTTCACGGTGACGCCCGGATGCTCGGCGGCGAAGGCCTCGGCGATCTCGTCGAAGGAGCCGCTCAGCGAGGCGGCGGCGAAGATGGTGACCTCGCCGGTGAGCCCGTCGGCCGCCGGCGACGGGGCGGATGCCGGGGCGCCCGAGCATCCCGCGAGGAGGAGAGCTGCAGTGAGGAGTCCTGCGACCCCGCGGACGCGCCTCATGCCGGCGTCTCCACGATCACGGTCGTGGCCTTGACCACGGCCACGGCGAGGGAGCCGGGTTCGAGGGCGAGCTCGCGCACGGCCTCGGCGGAGAGCAGCGACACGAACCGATGCGGACCGGACTGGATGTCGACCTGCGCCATCACGCCGTCGACCTGCACGCGCGTGACGAGGCCGGTGAAGCGGTTGCGGGCGCTGGTGAGGCGGTCGGTCGGGTCGTCCGGAGCCTCCGCCAGGGCGACGGCGTGCCGGGCCAGCGCGTCGCCGGGGATGCGGGCCGGGCTGTCGCCGGTCACGGGCAGCGCGCCCTGGTCGATCCAGCGGCGGACGGTGTCGTCACTGACCCCGAGCAGTCGCGCGGCCTCGGCGATGCGGTAGGTGCTCACCTGAAGAGGGTAGGGCAGAACTCCGCATCTGCGGAAGACATGCTCCTGAATCCCCGCGTCCGCGAGAGCACCACGAATGCCGAGACCCCGCCCTGTCGCCGAGACCCCAGGTTGCGGATGCCGGAAGCACGGGGTGTCGGCGAGAGCCGGGGGTCTCGGCGGATGACGCGGACGAGGATGCCGCACCGCCACCCGCGATACCCTGAGCGCATGCCCCTGCCCCCTCTGGTCGAGCCCGTCGCCGCGCTCAGCGCCGACGAGGCCGCGCGCACCGCGCGGCACCTCGTGCTGGCCGACCTCGGCGAAATCGGCCAGCGCCGGCTGCGCGCCGCACACGTCGCCGTGCTCGGCGCCGGGGGCCTCGGCTCGCCCGTCGTGCTGGCGCTCGCCGCCGCGGGCGTCGGCACTCTGACCGTCATCGACGACGACGACGTCGAGCTCTCCAACCTGCAGCGCCAGGTGCTTCACCGCCTCGCCGACGTCGGCGCTCCCAAGGTCGACAGCGCCGTGCGCGCGGCGGCAGACCTCTCGCCGGAGACGACCGTGCGCGCGGTGCGCGAACGCCTCACGGCGGAGAACGCCGAAGAGCTCCTCGCGGACGCCGACCTCGTGATCGACGGCTCCGACACGTTCGAGACCCGCTCCGTCGTCGCCGCGGCGACCGAGCGCCTCGGCATCCCTCTCGTCTGGGGCGTCGTGCAGGAGTTCGCCGCCCAGGTCACCGTGTTCTGGTCGCGCCCGCCGGCCGGTGCCGCGCCGGTGGTGCTCAGCGATCTCTACCCGCCGGGGCAGGTGGGCGAACTGCCGACCTGCGCCGCGGTCGGCGTGCTCGGCGCGCTGTGCCTCCAGGTCGGCTCCGTCCTCGCGATGGAGGCGATCAAACTCGTCGCCGGGATCGGCGAACCGCTGCTCGGCCGGGTGCTGCTCATCGACGCCCTGCGCGGGAAGATGAGCGAGGTGCCGCTGCGTCCGGCATCCGCTCCCGTCGAGTCCACGGCCCCGGCCCCGGAGAACACCACGGCCCCTGCGCCAGAGCCCCCGCACGTCGCGGTCGCCGCCCTCGACGCCGAGATCGTCGCCGGAGCCGTCGTGCTCGACGTCCGTGAGGACTCGGAGGTCGCCGGCGGCATGATCCCGGGCGCCCGGCACGTCCCGCTCGCGCAGGTCCTGAGCGACCCCGCCGCGCTCGCGGGACCCGAGCGGATCGTGGTCGTGTGCGCGGTCGGCGCCCGCGCCCGGCGTGCGGCGATCGCCCTGCGGACCGAGGGAGCGGATGCCGTCGTCCTCACCGGCGGCATGAGCGAATGGAACGCGCGATGAGCGGACTGAGAACCGTCGAGGAGCAGCTCGAGGCCGTGCTCGCGCAGGTGCGCGCCCTCCCGGCCGAGGTGCGGCCGCTCGCCGAGGCGACCGGCTTCACCCTCGCCGCGGCCGCCCGCGCCCTGAACCCGGTGCCCGCCTTCGACAACTCCGCCATGGACGGCTTCGCCGTGCGCTTCGCCGACGTGGCGACGGCATCCGTCACCAGCCCGGTGACGCTGCGGGTCATCGCCGACGTGCCGGCCGGCAGCGGGGCCGACCCGCGGCTCGAGCCCGGCACGGCAGCCCGCATCATGACGGGGGCGCCGGTGCCGACGGATGCCGACACGGTCGTGCCGTTCGAGGACACCGCCGGCGGGCTCGCCGACTCGCTGGAGACGGCCGTCGTGATGCAGGCGCCCCGGGCCGAGGGAGCGCACGTCCGCGCCGCCGGCTTCGACGCGGCCGCCGGGGCGACGGTGCTCGAACCGGGGGTGCTCCTCGGCGCTCGGCAGCTCTCGGCCCTCGCCTCGGTCGGCCTCGCCGCCGTCGAGGTCGCACGGCGCCCGCGCGTCGCCGTCGTGTCGACGGGATCCGAGCTCGTCGCCCCGGGGGAGCCGCTCTCGCGCGGCCGGATCCCGGAGTCCAACGGCATCCTGCTCGCGGGGCTCGCCGTCGAGGCCGGTGCCGAGATCCTGTTCCGCGAGGTCGTCGACGACGAGGGGAACGGCCCCGCAGAGGCCGCAGCGCGCGCCGCCGCTCTCGGCGCCGACGCTGTGATCTTCTCCGGCGGGGTCAGCGCCGGCGCCTACGAGGCCGTGCGGCAGAGCCTCGGCGACGCGATGGACTTCGTCAAGGTGGCCATGCAGCCGGGCAAGCCGCAGGGCTTCGGCGTGACGGCCGAGGGGATGCTGCTGTTCGGGCTGCCGGGCAACCCGGTGAGCGCGGCGGTGTCCTTCGAAGCGTTCGTGCGCCCTGCGCTGCTGCGGATGCAGGGCCGCACCGGCATCCACCGCCCGATCCGCACATTCCCGGCCGGCGCCGCCTGGCGCACGCCGCCGGGACGCCGCCAGTACCTCCCCGCCGTGATCGACGCCGACGGCCGGGTGCAGCCCGCCACCCGCGGCGGCTCCGGCTCCCACCTGTCGGTCGGCCTCGGGGCCGCGACCGCGTACGCCATCGTCCCCGCCGAGACCGACGAGGTCTCGATCGGCGACTCTGTTCTCGTCATGGAGCTGTGATGACCTTCACCCATCTCGACGCCGCCGGCAACGCACGCATGGTCGACGTGACCGAGAAGCAGCCGACGGTCCGCGCCGCCTCCGCCGCCGGCTTCGTCCGCTGCGCGCCTGCGACGATCGCCCTGCTCCGCGATGGCGCCGTGCCGAAGGGCGACGTGCTCGCGGTGGCGCGCATCGCCGGCATCCAGGCCGCCAAGCGCACGCCGGAGCTGCTGCCGCTCGCGCATGTGATCGGCGTGCACGGCGCGGTCGTCGACCTCGCCGTTGAGGACGAGGGGGTCACGATCTCCGCCACCGTCCGCACCGCCGACCGCACCGGCGTCGAGATGGAGGCGCTCACCGCGGTCTCCGTCGCCGCCCTCGCCGTGGTCGACATGATCAAGGGCGTCGACCGTGCGGTCACGATCGAGAACGTGCGGATCACCGCCAAGGAGGGCGGCCGCAGCGGCTCGTGGCGGAGGCCGGGGGAGTGACCTCCGTCGGCGCCGTGCTGCTCGCGGGCGGCCGGGCGCGGCGCATGGGCGGCATCGACAAGCCGCTTCTCGAGCTCGGCGGGCGGACGCTGCTCGCGGCATCCGTCGACGCCCTCACCCGCGCCGGCGTCAGCCCGATCGTCGCCGTCGGGCCGGTGCTCGACGCGGATGCACCGGTGGACTGGGTGCGGGAGGAGCCCCCGTTCGGCGGACCGACGGCCGCCATCGCCGCCGCCCTCCCGCAGCTCACCGAGGACTGGACGCTGGTCATCGCCGGCGACCTGGAGCGCCCGGATGCCGTCGTCGCCCGGCTCCTCGTGGAGATCGCCGTGGAGACGGATGCCGATGCCGTCGTGTTCACGGCCGAGGGCCGTGAACAGTGGCTCGCCGGCGCCTACCGCACGGCTTCGCTGCGCGCGGCGCTCGCCGCCGTGGAGACCCCTGCGGGAGCATCTGTCCGCTCCGTGCTCGGCGGCCTCGCCATCGCGTGGATCCTGGACGAAGATGGAGTCACCCGCGACATCGATGCGCCGGCCGACCTGGACCGTGCGCGCGCCCACCTCGAGGAGTCATCATGAGCGATCGCACCCTGCCGCCGGAGGCGCTGGAGGAGTGGTCCGCCGACCTTCGTGAGCGCTTCGGCCTCGCACCGGAGGACGTGCCGATCGCGCTCATCCTCGATCTCGCCCGGGACGTGGCGAACGACGTCGCCCGCCCGGCCGCGCCCTTCAGCGCCTTCGTCGCCGGGCTCGTCGCCGGGCGTGCGGGTGGTTCGCCGGAGGACGTCCGCGCGGCCGTCGCCGCGGTCGTCGAGCTCGCCGCCGCGCACGCGGCCCGCTCGGCCGGTGAGGTGGGCCGATGACCACGGTGCGCTACTTCGCCGCCGCAGAGGATGCCGCCGGCGTCGCCACGGAGACGACGGATGCCGCGACGCTCGGCGCCCTGCGCTCGGAGCTGGTCGACGAGCACCCTGCTCTCGGCCCGATCCTCGGACGCTGCGCCCTGCTCGTCGACGGCACCCGGGTGGCCGACGACTTCGCGTTCTCGGGCGCAGAGACCGTGGACGTGCTCCCGCCGTTCGCGGGCGGGTAGTCGCGCCGAGGCGGCGCGACCACCCGCATCCGTCATACGGCGGCGTCGGCCGCCGCTTGCAGGGCCGCGACGTCGATGCGGTTCATGCCCTGCAGTGCCATCCCGGCGGCTGCGGCACGGCGCGGGTCGGGGTCGGTGAGCAGCTCGACGAGCGCGCGCGGCACGACCTGCCAGGAGAGGCCGAAGCGGTCCTTCAGCCAGCCGCAGCGGCTCTCCTCGCCGCCGTCCGAGACGAGCTCATCCCAGTAGCGGTCGACCTCGGCCTGGTCGGCGCAGTCGATGACGAACGACACCGCCTCGGTGAAGGGGAATTGCGGGCCGCCGTTGAGTCCGAGGAACGGCTGTCCGTCGAGCTCGAACGAGACCGTGAGCACGGGCCCGTCCTCGCCCATGCGGCTGACGTCGGTGATGCGGGAGCCGGGGAAGACGGACACGTAGTACTCCGCCGCGTCGAGGGCCTGTCCGTCGAACCAGAGGTTGGGGGTGATGCGAGGCATTTCGTTTTCCTTCCGTAGGGCCGCCCGCTCGGCGGCTTCATCAGGGAGTCGGAGCCGGTCCTTCGTTCTCGACATCTGCGCCGGAATTCTCTCGAGTTTCTTTCCGGGAGTCTTCGGAGAGGCGGGATGCCGCATCGGCGAGGTAGCGCCGCTCGGCCTCGTTCGCGGTGCGTGCGGCGGCGGCGCGGAACTCGGCGGCGGCCCGTGCGCGCTCACCGGCCAGCTCGTGGAGATGGGCCCGCACGGCGTGGACCCGGTGGTGGTCGCCGAGCAGGCCCGAGGCGGCATCCACTTCGCGCAGGGCTGCGGGCACCCCCTCGGTCATCGCGACCGCGACGGCGGCGTTCAGGCCGACCATTGGGTTGTCGGTGAGGCGGGCGAGCGCGCGGTAGAGGCCGGCGATGCGGACCCAGTCGGTGTCGTCATAGGCCGGCGCCTGGTCGTGGACCGCGGCGATCGCCGCCTGCAGCTGATATTCGCCCACCTCGCCGTGCCGCATGGCGTCCGTGAGCAGCACGACGCCCTCGGCGATGAGGGGGAGGGCCCAGCGGGTGCGGTCTTGCTCGGGGAGGGGCACGAGGCGGCCTGCCCCGTCGACGCGCGCCGGCCGGCGGGCCTCCGTGAGCAGCATGAGGGCGAGCAGACCGGCGACCTCTGGGTCGTCGGGCAATGAGGCGTGCAGCATCCGCGTGAGCCGGATCGCCTCGACGGCGAGGTCGGGACGGGCGAGATCGTCGCCCTCGCTCGCGACATAGCCCTCGTTGAACATCAGGTACAGCACGTGCAGCGCCGACCGCATGCGCGCGTGACGAGCGTCGTCCGGCGGCGGTTCGAAGCGCCCGCCCGCGGCACGTAGCGTCGCCTTGGCACGGCTGATCCGCTGCGCCATGGTCGCCTCGGGCACGAGAAAGGCGGCTGCGATCTCGCGCGTCGTGAGGCCGCCGACCGCGCGGAGCGTCAGCGGGATGGCCGCGCCGGGCGTCAGGGCCGGGTGACAGCACAGCAGTACGAGGGTGAGCGAGTCGTCGACGTCGCCGCTCCCGGGCTCATCGGCGGCCGGAGCGTCCGCATCCTCCCACGCGTCGCGCTCGCGCTGCCGCCGCGCATCGGCCGAGCGGTACGCGTCGACGAGCCGCCGCGACGCCACCGTCACGAGCCAGCCGCGGGGGCTGTCCGGGATGCCGGACGGCCACTGCTCCGCGGCGGCGATGAGCGCCTCCTGGACGGCATCCTCGGCGCCGTCGAAGTCGCGGTACCGGCTCGCGACGATCGCCAGGGCCCGCGGGGCGTGCTCTCGGAGCAGCCGCTCGATCGAGCGGGGGTCGGACTCCGTCGTCACAGGTCGTCGGTCGCCGGCGCGCCCATCACGGGGCGCACCTCGATGGGCGCCTGGATGGGCGTGGTCCCGTCGGGGCCGGGTGCCGCCGACACCTGCGACGCGATCTCGAGTGCGCGATCCCAGGACTCGACGTCGACCACGCGGTACCCGGCGAGCAGCTCCTTCGCCTCCGGGAACGGGCCGTCGGTGACGACCGGCGTGCGGCCGTCGCTCGTGACGATCCGGGCGGCCTCGGGGTCGGCGAGCCCGACCGCGTCGATCAGCTCGCCGAGCTCGGCCAGCCGTGCGTTCAGCTCCTGCTGGAAGGCGATGTGCGCCCGCACGCCGGATGCCGGCCACTCGCTCATCGGCGGGCAGTCCGTCGGGGTGGGGCCGTAGGTCTGCATCAGCATGAAGCGCATGCGGTCATTCTGGCAGTGGCGCTGCGTCGGCGGAACCCGCTTCGGGCGGGCGCGGTCTCAGCCGCCGATGCCCTTCCAGGCTGTCGTGCCGTCGGCCTCGACCTGGCGCTTCCACACCGGCAGCTCGCGCTTGATCGTCTCGATGATGTCGCGGCAGACGACGAAGGCCTCGTCGCGGTGGGCGGCGGCGACCACGATGATCACGGCGGCCGCGCCGACCTCGAGGTGCCCGATCCGGTGGCTCACGGCGACCGTGGCCTCTCCGCTCTCGCCGGCGGCGATCGCCGTCTCGGCGATGCGGCGCAGGATCGTCTCGGCATCCGGGTGCGAGGTGTACTCCAGGGCGACGACGTCGGTCGCGGCATCCGGGTCGTGGTCGCGGACCCGCCCGATGAAGGTGGTGACGGCGCCCGCGTGCGAGTCGTCGACGGCGGCGAGGTGGGCGTCGAGCGACAGCGCGGTGTCGCTGATCGCGGCGAGGGCGACGGGCATCAGTGATCCTCTCCGTCGAGCTGGGCGAGCACGTGGCCCGCGAGGGACAGGATGAGCGGCATCCCGTCGGCGACCGCCGAGGGGGAGCCGGGCAGGTTCACGATGAGGGCCCTCCCGGCGATGCCGGCGAGGCCGCGGGTGAGCAGGGCGTGCGGCTTCACGGCGGCGCCCTGACGGCGCAGCTCCTCGGGGATGCCGGGGAGCTCGCGGTCCAGCACCCGCGCTGTGCCCTCGGGGGTCGCATCGCGCGGGGCGACGCCGGTGCCGCCGGTGGTGACGATCAGGCGGATGCCGGCGGCGAGGAGGTCGCGGAGCGCGGCCTCGACGGCATCCGCTCCGTCCGGGACGATGACCGCGTCGTCGCAGTCGAAGCCGGCCGTGCGGAGCGCCTCGACGGCGATGGGTCCCGCGGTGTCTTCGCGCACGCCGGCCGCGGAGCGGTCGGACACGGTGAGCACGGCGGCGGACGTCATGTACCGAGGGTATCGGCCACCGCTCGCGGAAGTCGATCAGGGTGCGAGGTCGGCGCGGGGCTCCATCACGATGCCCTGCGCCTCGAAGGCGCGGCGGCGCTCCTCGATGCGGCGGTGCATCTCGACCTGGGCGGCGTCGACGAGCTGCGGGTCGAGGTCGACGGTCGGCGGGTGCGGGTCGCCGTGGTTGGCGGCGATGTACGCGTCGAGCGCGGGGCCGGACGTCCAGGAGGTGATGAGCGCGTAGCGCGGAGCCGTTCCGCGGTGCCAGACGGCGTGCCAGAAGCGCTGGGTGTCGACGACGATCCGGGAGCCGGCGCGCAGCGGCAGGCGGATCTCGGTCGCGGGGTCGAAGCGGTCGGAGCGCAGGATCAGCAGGGAGCCGGTGTCGTCGGTGAGGTTGAAGAAGCCGCGCACCACCCAGCCGCTGCCCTCGTCGTTGAGGCGGTTGTTGTCGTCCTGGTGGAGGTTGTAGATCGCGTCGGCGTACTCGTTGGGCTGCAGCTCGATGACGCGGCAGCGGCCGACGCCCGCGCCCGGCTCCAGCGCGCGCCGCTGCAGGGTCGGGGCGATGGCGACCTGCGAGGACACCCACACGCCGTCCTTGTCGGTGCGGGGAGGGGTGTGGTTCCAGAAGCCGTTGCACTCGACCTCGCCGGCGTAGCTCGCGAGCGGGGCGAAGCGGGTGATACCGGAGGATCGCCAGCCGACGTACTCGAGGTCGAGCCACTCGACGGGGTCGGCGGACTGGTCGTGGTCGTCGAGGACGACGTAGCCGGTCTCGGCGAGGGCCGCGGAGGTGACGAATCCCATGCTGCGCATCCTTCCCGGGTTCCCGTGGGCGACTGAGGCCATCCTAACTCGGGGGTGTCGCGGCGATTCCGGCGCAGGGCCGTCGATATCCCCGACATGAACCGACGCGTACTGCGTGAGGCGCCACAAAGGGCGTGGTGTCTCACGCGATGCACGGCGCTTCGCAAAGCATCCGCGGTGCCATCGTCGTCGCCCGTCTCATGCCGGGGGGGCGACGGTGACCGCTCGATTCGCGCGCAGGCCCGCCGTCGCGTAAGCTTGTCCGCGGTGACGTGTCCGAGCGGCCGAAGGTGCAACTCTCGAAAAGTTGTGTAGGGTAACCCCCTACCGTGGGTTCAAATCCCACCGTCACCGCCATGAAAACCCCCGAGAGATCGGGGGTTTTCCCATATCCGGAGCGGTCCGGCGCGTCTGATCGCGAACCGGCGGCCGCCCTTCTTCTGCGAGTGTCAGCCACCCTCCCGGCGCCTCGCGTGCGAGGTCAGAGCGACTCGCGCCGGATCAGCGACGTCGGAAGCACCTGCTGCTTCTCCGCGGGCAGCCCGCGGATGGTCGCGAGGAGCGTGTCGGCCGCGGCCCTGCCCATCTCCTCGAGCGGCTGACGCACCGTCGTGAGCGGGGGGTCGGACGTGCCGGCGACGAGGATGTCGTCGAAGCCGACGAGCGACACATCCGCGGGTACCCTGCGCCCCGCGGCCTGCAGGACGCGCAGCGCGCCGGCCGCCATCAGGTCGGACGACGCGAAGATCCCGTCGAGGTCGGGGGCGCGTTGCAGCAGGCGCGCCATCGCGGCGGTGCCGCTGTCCAGAGTGAAGTCGCCGTGCACGATCGGTCCGGGTGCGATGCCGTGACGAGCGAGCTCATCGGTCCACCCCCGTGTGCGCTCCCGCGCCTGCTCGAGGTCGAGCGGGCCGGTGATGATCCCGATGGACCGTCGACCCGCCTCCACGAGCGCGCGCGCCGCGAGCACTCCGCCGCCGTAATTGTCGGAGTCGATGACGATCGGGTCGGCTCCGATGTCGGCATGCGGACGCCCGACCCAGGCGACGGGGACGGGGGAGTCGGCCAGCCGTTCGACGAGATGCGTGATCTCGTGCTGCAGGATCACGATGACACCGTCGAGCGACCCCGAGCGGAGGAACCGCGGAATGCGATCGAGGTCCTCCTGGTCGGCCGGGAGGAGCACCGGCTGCACAGCGCCGGCGGCCAGCCCCTTCGCGGCTCCCTTGAGGACGGCCGTGAAGAAGGTTCCGCTGTGGCTGCCCAGCTCATCGAAGGCGATGACGAGGCCGACGGCTCCAGCCCGCCCGCCGCGGAGCACGCGCGCGGCGAAGTTCGTCTGGTAGCCGAGGCGCTGCGCCTCCCGCTCCACAGCCTGCGTCATCGCCGGATCGACGTTCGTCGCCCCGGCAAGGACGCGAGCCGCCGTCGCGCGCGAGACTCCCGCCGCCTGGGCGACGTCGACGATCGTTGGTCTGGCCATTGCTCTCTCCGGGCAGCTCGTCTCGTGGTCGAGATCGTTCTCTCGATCAAGAGATCATTGCACGAAAATCGCTGGATCGTCGTCTTTCCCTCGGCTCGCTGGGCCAGGTTTCTCGTAGGAGGGTTGCCCTCTCGCTTGAGATTGGCTACTGTGACCCGAGCGAGAGATCGATCTCTCAGACAAGCAGCCGAGCGAACGCACTGAGTCGCCCGCACTCACAGGTCCCCGAAGAAGAGGAGCAGTTGTGAACCGTCGCACATTGGCCCTGCCCGTCGCCGCACTCGGCGCCATGGCACTGATCGTCTCCGGATGCTCGTCCGGCGGCTCGGAGTCCGGCTCCGGGGACCCGAATGCGGAGTTCGAGTTCTGGTCGTTCACCGGCATCGGGCAGAAGGACTCCGTCGACCGCTACCTGGAGAAGAACCCCGACGCGAAGGTGAAGCTGAGCGAGGTCGGCAGCACGACGGAGACCGCCACGGCTCTCACCGCTGCGCTCGCCGGCGGTCGCGTGCCCGACCTCGTCATGATCCAGAACGACGATCTCCCCAAGTTCGTCGAGAACCCCGGCAACTTCGTCGACCTGCGCACGCTCGGCGGCGACGACATCGGCGACGGCTACCTCGACTGGGCGATCGCCGGTGCGACGGCGGAGGACGGGTCCCTCATCGGCATCCCCACCGACGTCGGCGGGCTCAGCTTCGCCTACCGGGCCGACCTGTTCGAGGCGGCCGGCCTTCCCACCGACCCGGCCGAGGTGGCCGAGATGTGGTCGACCTGGGACAAGTTCATCGAGATGGGTGAGAAGTACACGGCCGCGACCGGCGAGCCGTTCGTGGACAACGTCGAGACGAGCGTCTTCTTCTCCACCGTGAACCAGGTCAGCGAGAAGTACTACTCTCCGGACGGCGATCTCGTCTACGACTCGAACCCCGAGGTCGAGGAGGCGTTCGACGTCGCCGTGCGCGCCTACGAGGCGGGAATCAGCGCCAGCATCCCCGCCTGGTCCTCCGGATGGGCGCCCGGCAAGGCGAACGGCGCCTTCGCCGTGACCACAGCACCCTCGTGGATGCTGTCCGGCATCAAGACCGACGCTCCCGGTACCGAGGGCCTGTGGCGCCTGGCGTCGATCCCCGGGGTCGGCGGCAACTGGGGCGGGAGCGTGATCGCCATCCCGGCCCGCGCCGACAACCCGGAGGCGGCGTGGCAGTACATCGAGACCATGCTCTCGCCGGAGGGACAGACAGAGCACTTCGACACGACCGGCACCTTCCCGGCCGCCAAGAGCGCGCTCGAGAGCGAGGAGGTGCGCGGCTACACCGACCCGTTCTTCGGCGACTCCGCCATCGGCGCGACCATGAGCGACGCGGTGCTGAACTTCAACTCTTTCTACAACGGCCCCGACACCAGCGCGATCGGCGCCGCGCTGCTGAACGCGCTCGTCGACATGGAGGCGGGCAACGTCGAGCCCTCCGACGCGTGGCGGACGGGGCTGGAAAGCGCTGAAGCCGCCATCGGCGGCTGACTCACCGATCCGATCGATGGTGGCCCGTGCCGGCACGGGCCACCATCCCCACCGAGGCAGGACCATGACCGCGACAGCGACCGCAATCCCCGTCCAGAAGATCCGCCGCCGAGACCGACCGCCGACTCAGGCGATCAGGCAGCCGCTCGCTGAACGCATCGCGCCGTACCTCTACGTCGCGCCGTTCTTCGTCATCTTCGCCGTCTTCGGGCTGTTCCCGCTGTTGTTCACGTTCTACGTGGCACTGTTCGACTGGAACCCGATCGGCGAGCAGACCTTCGTCGGGCTGGCGAACTTCGAGCGTCTCTTCCAGGATCCGCGGTTCTGGAACGCCTTCGTCAACACGTTCGGCATCTTCCTCATCTCGACCGTTCCCCAGCTCCTGCTGGCTCTCGGCCTCGCGCATCTCCTGAACCACGCCACGCTCAGGATGGCGAACTTCTTCCGCATGGCGCTGCTGGTGCCCTACATCACGTCCGTCGCCGCGACCGCGCTCGTCTTCGCCCAGATCTTCGACAAGAACTTCGGTCTCATCAACTGGGTCCTCGACCTCGTGGGCGCCCCGGCGGTCAACTTCATGTCCTCGCAGCTGGGGTCGTGGATCGTGATCTCCTCGATGGTGATGTGGCGGTGGTTCGGCTACAACACGCTGCTCTACCTCGCCGGACTCCAGGCCCTTCCCCGCGAGATGTACGAAGCGGCATCCGTCGACGGGGCGTCGGGCTGGCAGCAGTTCGTCCACCTGACCATTCCCTCGCTGCGGCCGATCATCATCTTCACCGTGATCATGTCGACGATCGGCGGACTGCAGATCTTCACCGAGCCCCTGCTCGTCGCCCCGGAGTCAGGGCTGACGTGCGGTGGCGGCCGCCAATGCCAGACGCTCGCCCTGTTCCTCTACGAGCAGGGATTCGGGCAGTTCGAATTCGGATACGGCTCGGCCATCGGCGTGGCGCTGTTCGTCATCGTGGTCGTCGTGTCGCTCATCAACTTCTACCTCACGACCCGTACACGGAAGGCGCGCGCATGACGAACGTGACAGAGAGGACGGCGACCGCGCCGTCTGCGAAGCCGGAGGTCCCGGTCCGTCAGCGCCGCAGCCGCCGCATCGGCGCGGTGTCCTGGCCGGTGTACGCGCTGCTCATCCTCGCCGTGATCATCAGCGTGTTCCCGCTCTACTACATGTTCGTGATCGCCTCGGTGGGCGCCTCCGCCGTCACCTCGATCCCGCCGCGGCTGTACCCCGGGTTCGACTTCATGGACATCGCGACGAAGGTGTTCGAGACGGTTCCGTTCCTGCAGTCGCTGCTGAACAGCGTGATCGTGTCACTCACCGTCGCCGTCGTGACCGCTCTGCTCTGCGCTCTCGCGGGGTACGCCTTCGCGAAGCTGCAATTCCCCGGCCGCAACACGCTCTTCCTCATCGTGCTGCTCACGATGACGGTGCCCGCGCAGCTCAGCGTGATCCCGCAGTACCTCATCATCTCGTGGCTCGACTGGGTGGACACGCTGCAGGCGATCATCCTGCCGGGGCTCGCGAGCGCCTTCGGGATCTTCTGGATGCGGCAGCACCTGTCGACGACCCTCAGCGACGAGCTCATGGCCGCCGCCCGCATCGACGGGGCGAACAGCTGGCAGATCTTCTGGCGCATCGGGTTCCCTGTCGTCCGCCCTGCGGCGTTCGTGCTGGGGCTCATCACGTTCACCAGCGTGTGGAACGACTTCATGTGGCCCTTCATCGTGCTCAAGTCGCCCGAGCTCTTCACCGTCCAGATCGCGCTGAAGCAGCTGCAGGCGAACCGCACGATCGACCTGGCGCTGACGATGGGCGGCTCGTTCATGGCGACGCTGCCTCTGCTTGTGGTCTTCTTCTTCGTCGGACGACGCATGGTGGCCGGCATCATGGACGGGGCGTTCAAGGGATGACGGCCGAGCGGAGCGCCGTCGATCGGGATCGGTGGCGCGACCCGGCGCTGGGCGCCCGCGAGCGGGCGCAGGCGCTGGTCGATGAGCTGACTCTCGAGGAGAAGATCGCCCAGCTGGGCTCGATCTGGCTCACGGATGCGGCGGATGCGTTCGCGCCGCGCCTGACGGACGGTCCCGCCGGCACCGTCGAAGACCCTTTTCGGGGCGGCGTCGGACAGCTCACGCGCGTCTTCGGCACCGCCCCGGTCACCCTGCGCGACGGAGTGGCCAAACTGCGGATGCTGCAGGACCGGGTCGTCGAGAACCAGCGGCTCGGGATCCCCGCGCTGGTGCACGAGGAATGCCTGACCGGTCTCGCCGCCTTCGGGGCGACGGCCTTCCCGGCGCCCCTGGCATGGGCGGCGACGTTCGACGAGACCCTCGTCCGGGAGATGGCGCACGCCATCGGGGAGGACATGCGGGCCATCGGCGTGCATCAGGGGCTCGCTCCCGTGCTCGACGTCGTGCGCGACTACCGGTGGGGGCGCGTCGAGGAGACCCTCGGCGAGGATCCGTACCTCGTCGGGCAGCTCGGCGCCGCCTACGTCTCCGGGCTGGAGGGCGCGGGGATCATCGCGACGCTGAAGCACTTCGCCGGGTATGCGGCATCGCGCGGTGCACGCAACCACGGGCCTGTCAGCATGGGGCCCCGCGAGTTCGCCGACACCGTGCTGCCGCCTTTCGAGACGGCCCTGCGGCAGGGAGGTGCGCGCAGCGTGATGACCTCCTACACGGATGTCGACGGCGTCCCGAGCACGGCGAACCGCGCGCTGATCGACGGGCTCCTCCGCGCCGAGTGGGGGTTCGACGGGACGGTGGTCGCCGACTACTGGGCGATCCCCTTCCTCGTCTCGATGCACCGCGTCGCCGCCGACCGTGCAGAGGCCGGCATGCTGGCGCTGCGTGCGGGGGTGGACGTCGAGCTCCCGTCGACCGTCGCGTACGCCGCCCTGCCGCGCCTCGTGCGCGAGGGCGTCGTCGACGAGAGCGACATCGACCGGGCCGCGGTGCGCCATCTGCGGCACAAGATCGAGGCGGGCCTGCTCGACGGCGCACCGCTCGTGCCCGCGGGAGCGGAGGACGTCGACCTCGACAGCGAGCGCAACCGGGTGCTGTCCTCCCGGATCGCCGAGGAGTCGATCGTGCTGCTCGAGGACGACGGCATCCTCCCGCTCGCCCCTGGCGCCCGCGTGGCGCTGATCGGTCCGGCAGCCGGAGAGTACCGGAGCCTGCTCGGCTGCTACGCCTTCCCCAACCATGTGCTGACGAAGTACCCCGGGCACGACCCGGGGATCGTCGTGCCGACGATCGAGGCGGCGCTGCGCAGCGAGCCTCGGATCGGCGAGATCGCGTTCGTCCGCGGTTGCGAGATCCTCGACGACGCGGAGGAGATCTCCGCCGCCGTCGACGTCGTGCACGAGAGTGAGGTCGCCGTGGTCGTCGTGGGAGATGTGGCCGGCCTCTTCGGAGCCGGCACATCGGGTGAGGGATGCGACGCGGCCGACCTGCGTCTCCCTGGACGTCAGCACGACCTCGTCACGGCGGTTCTCGCCACGGGGGTGCCCACCGTGCTCGTCGTCGTGTCGGGGCGTCCGTACGCGCTCGGCGACTACGGTGCGGCTCGCGCGATCGTGCAGGCCTTCTTCCCGGGAGCCGACGGGGCCGCGGCGATCGCCGGCATCCTGTCCGGGCGCGTCGCCCCGAGCGGTCGGCTGCCGGTCCAGATACCGCGTGCGCCTGCGGCCACGACGACCTACCTCGAGCCTCCGCTCGGCCGGCATAACCCGGGCATCACCGTGGCGGACCCCACGCCGCTCTATCCGTTCGGGTACGGACTCACCCGCGGTCGCGTGGAGTACGAGCGGATCGGCGCTCCCGCCACCCTCCCGACCGACGGCGCGGCCGAGGTCGCCGTGACAGTGCGCAACACTGGTGAGACCGCCGTCGAGGTCGTGCAGCTGTACGCCTCGTTCCCCTCGGCGACCGTGGTGCGACCCGAGGCCCAGCTCGTCGGCTTCGCCCGGGTGACCATCCCCGCGGGCTCCCGTCGCACCGTGCGCTTCACTCTGGAGGCCGCGCGGCTCGCCGCGACGGGAATCGACGGCCGGCTCAGCGTCGAGCCCGGTACCGTGGTGCTCGCGGCAGGGCCGTCCGTCGCGGATCGGACGTGCGCGACGCGCATTCGGCTGTCCGGGCCCCGGCGAGCGGTTCTCGCCCGCGCGGGTAGGACGGCATGGGACGTCGACGGCGGGGAGGACGGACGATGACGGCTGAGCGGCCGATACGGGTGCTGGTGTGGGGTGAGAACCATCATGAGAAGCACCACGAGGTTCCGCAGCGTCTCTACCCGGAGACGATGCACGGCACGATCGCGGCGGGTCTGCGAGAGCTGCTGGGAGAGCGTGCAGAGGTCGAGACGGCCACGCTCGACGAACCGGAGCACGGCCTCGACGAGGAGCGTCTGGCAGGCACGGACGTTCTGCTCTGGTGGGGGCACCTCCGGCACGATGCTGTGGACGACGAGGTGGTCGAGCGGGTGCATCGGCACGTGCTCGGCGGAATGGGGCTGATCCCGTTGCATTCCGCGCACTTCTCCAAGATCTTCATCCGTCTCATGGGGACGACCTGCAGCCTGCGCTGGCGGCAGGGAGTCGATCGGGAGCTCGTCTGGACGGTCGCGCCCGCGCATCCGATCGCCCAGGGCGTACCGCATCCGCTCGTGATACCCGCGCAGGAGATGTACGGGGAGTTCTTCGACGTGCCGGCGCCCGACGACCTCGTCTTCGTGTCGAGCTTCTCCGGCGGCGAGGTGTTCCGGTCCGGGATGACCTTCTCCCGCGGCCATGGGCGCATCTTCTACTTCTCGCCCGGTGACCAGGACTACCCGGTCTACCACCAGCCGGAGATCCGCCGTGTCCTCGCCAACGCGGTCGAGTGGGCGTTCCAGGACCGGCCTCGGTCCCTGCCGCAGATCGCGATGCACCGCGAGGGAGAGTTCGAGACGCCGCGCGAGTGGGACGGAACGCCGCGATGACCGCGGGCGGGGAGGAGCCGGCGGTGCGCGAGGTCGTGATCGTGGGCGCCGGAGGCATGGGCCGTGCGTGGATGGATGTGGTCGAGGCCCGGCCGGGGCTCCGGGCCTCCGCCGTCGTCGATCTCGATCTCTCGGCGGCGCGCTCGGCAGCGGCAGAGCGCGGATGGGACGTGCCGGTGTTCACCGATGCGGCGGAGGCGCTGCGAGACGCGCCAGCCGACCTGCTGCTCAACGTGACGGTGCCGGAAGCGCATCGCGTCGTGAGCGAGGCCGCGCTCCGAGCCGGCGTGCCCGTGCTCAGTGAGAAGCCGGTGACGCCGTCCGTGGCGGACGCGATGCGCCTCGCGGCTCTCAGTGAGGCGTGTGGCGTGCTGCTGGCGACGAGCCAGTCGCGCCGTCACTCGCCGGGGATCTCCGCGTTCCGCGACGCGGTGCGATCGCTCGGAGGGGCAGGACAGCTGGAGGCGCAGTTCTTCCAGAACCCGCGTTTCGGCGGCTTCCGCGACGTCATGCCCTCGCCGCTGCTCATCGACATGGCGATCCACCAGTTCGACCAGGCCCGGTTCCTGCTCGGGAGCGAGCCCGAATCCGTCTACTGCGAGGAGTTCTCGCCGCCGTGGAGCTGGTACCGCGGTGCGGCCGCGGCGCAGGCGATCTTCCGCTTCTCCGATGGGGCGCGGTTCGGGTACGCAGGCAGCTGGTGCGCGGACGGGCTGACGACGTCATGGAACGGCTCGTGGCGCGCCAGCGCCCCCGGCGGATCGGCCACGTGGGACGGCGAAGGAGCCGTGCAGGTGGAGGGCCCGGGTGAGACCGCGCAGGACCTGCCCGTCGGCGGCGGAAGCGAGGGGCTCGACGCTGCGCTCACCGAGTTCCTGACGGCGCTCGACGGCGGCGACCCGCCGTCCGGGGAGATCCGGCGCAACATCCGCAGTCTGGCGATGGTCGAGGCGGCGGTCGAGTCGGCGGCCTCGGGGGTGCGCGTCGAGCTGGACGCCGTCTTCGCGCGCGCCGGCGCTGCGGCCCTCGCCGAGGCGCGTGCGTCGGGGGAGATGCAGATCGCCGATCGTCTCAGCGCCTGGGCAGGCGGCCCTCCGCGCTGAGCCGGAAGGGCGGAGCCTCCAGGCGGGCGGAGCCTCCGGGCGGGCGGTGCGGCCTCCCGGCGCGGCTCACGCAGCCGGCTCCGCGCGCAGATGCACGACGACCGCGCGCTCCGGATGGAAGGTGGGGAACTCGAGCCCTGCCGACGAGAGCACGCCGCCGGAGAGCACCGGGGCCGCGCCCGCGGAGTCCAAGTCGGGCGCCCGCAGCCACTCGGGGATCTGCCACGGAGGCCCCAGGGTCTCCGGGACGCTGGCCGTCAGCCGATACCGCCGGTCGGGGTCGAGGCCGGGGAAGCGCACGCGCGCGAGGGTGTCGGGCGTCGCCTGAGGCGTGACGACCGTGAAGAGGGCCTCGCCGCGGTCTTGGGCGACGACGCCGCGCACCGACGGAGCGGACGGGTCGTCCTCGCCGCCGACGCTGCGACCGGTCTGGATGAGCGGGCGCAGCGCGCGGTAGCGGGCGATCCAGGACGCCAGCTCCTGCCGCTCCGCGTCGGTGAGCTCGCGGATGTCCCATTCGATGCCGAAGTGCCCGAGGAACGCGACGGCGCAGCGGAAATGCAGATCCGACGTGCGTCCGGTCGTGCTCGACACCGCGGACGCCACGTGCGACCCCATCATCTCCGGGGGGACGAGGAGACCGGTGCCCCGGAGGATGCCCGTACGGTCGACCGGGTCATGGCTGTCGGACGGATGGATGCGATCGGCGCGCTCGAGGATGCCGAGGTCGACGCGCCCGCCGCCGGACGCGCAGCTCTCGATCTCGAGGTCGGGGTGACGCGCGCGCAGCTCGTCGATCAGCCGATAGAGCGCCAGCGTCTGCGCGTGCACGGCCGGGGCTCCGGTCGCCGGATGCCCGGCGGCCACGAGATCGCGGTTGTGATCCCACTTGAGGCAGATCACGCCGATGTCCTCGATCAGCGCGTCGAGCGTGTCGAGGATGTGCGCGAACGCGGCGGGCTGCGTGAGGTCGAGCACCTGCTGGAAGCGGTACCTGGCCGGCAGCTCCTGCCGCGCGCGGAGGATCCACTCCGGGTGCGCGCGGGCGAGATCGGAGTCCTCGTTGATCATCTCGGGCTCGACCCACAGGCCGAACTCCATGCCCAGCTCCCGCACTCGGTCGGCGAGCGGCCGCAGGCCCTCCGGCCAGGCCACCGGGTCGGGTGACCAGTCGCCGAGGCCCGCCCTGTCGTCCCGGCGTCCGCGGAACCAGCCGTCGTCGAGGACGAACCGCTCCACGCCGAGGGCCGCGGCGCGCTCGGCGAGATCCTCGAGCACGACGGGATCCTGATCGAAGTAGATCGCCTCCCAGACGTTCAGCGTGACCGGGCGATCCCGCTTCGCCGAGCGGGAGACGCCCCGCAGGAACGCATGGAATCGGGCGGAGGCTGCATCCCAGCCGTCGCCGTGGCTGCCGTAGATCCACGGGCTGACATACTCCTCGCCGGGAGCGAGGCGCACCTCTCCCGGCAGCAGCAGCTCGCCGCCGCGGAAGGCCAGGGTGCCGTCGCCGCGCTCGAGGGCGTGCTCGTGATCGCCGCTGAAGCCGACGTGGAACATCCAGACCTCGCCGCTCTCGGAGGAGAAGCCCGGCGTGCCGGCGAGCATCACCGTCGTGGCGTCGAGTCCCGTGCGGCCGCGCCGCGAGGTTCGGGTGTGGGTGCCTCTCACCACGGGATGCCGCTGCGGCTGCCGCTCGTGCGCCCATCGCCCCGCGAAGTCGAGGATCTCGGTGGCACGCGTCGGAACCGCGAGCGCGAGGGAGAGGTCGTCGAGCTGAAGGAGTGCGCCGCCTGTCGCGTCGTTGCGCACCCCGGCGCGGACCCGCAGCAGCCCGGCCTCGGTGAGATCGATCTCCAGGTCAAGGCAGATCTCCGTCTGGTCATCGCGCGCGCTCAGTGCGAGCGAGCCGCCCTCCGCCTGAAGGACGCTCTGCTCCACCCGCGTGCCGTCGAGGGACGCGGCCTCGACGCGAAACGACGGCACCCACCCCGCTCCGGCCCGATGTGCGCTCAGTCCGGGACGTCCGAACCAGCCCCGCCCGTGCTCCGGAAGGATCGATGGGCGATATGGAATGTCGGAAAAATCCTCGATACCTGGCTTTTGCTCGGCGACTGCGAAGGCGAGGAGGTCGTCGTCCGTGGACGTGATCCGTCTTCCCCAGTGCAGGATCACCGGAAGATCCTGCGTCGACCAGGCGAGGACCAGTGAGACGTCGCGAGCGGAGAGATGGGCGACCTGAACCGGGGGCATGGCTACCATTCTGCACACCGCGCCGCGCGGCGTATAGGTCAGAGATCGATCTCGCGATGTGGGCGGGTCGAGCCGCGAACGATGAGTTCGGTCGGCAGCACGATCGCCTCGGTCGTGAGGTCGCCCGCAGCCGCCCGCGCGAGGATCCGCACGGCAGTCGATGCCATCTCACGGATCGGCTGGCGGATCGTGGTCAGCGGGGGATGCAGCCAGCGCGCTCCGCGCACGTCGTCGAATCCCACCACCAGGACGTCACGGGGGATGCTGCGCCCGCTGTCGGCGATCGCACGGTACGCGCCGGCCGCCATCTCGTCAGAGCACGCGAATACGCCGATCGGTCCGCTTCCCGGGAGCTCCGACAGCGCTCGTGCGCAGGCGCGCCTGGCATCCCACGCGCTCCAGTCCGCGCTCGTGCGCACGCAGGGAGCGCCCGGGGCGACCTCTGAGATGGTGCGCACGAAGCCTTCGACGCGTGCGCGTCCGTATCGGTACGAGGGCGCCCCGCCGATCACGACGAACCGCTGGGCGCCGCGTTCGACGAGATGACCTGCCGCTGCGGCTCCGCCGTCGTCGTCCGTCGTGCGCAGACTCGGCAGGGGGCTCGAGGCCTCGGAGGGCGGCTCCATCAGCACGAGAGGGATCGATGCGCGGCGCATGGCGGCGATCTGCGTGCTCGTCGGCACGATCAGGCCGACGATGACTCCGGCCGAACCTCTCGAGCGGATCCGCTCCGGCCAGTCGTCGGACGGCTCGTCGCGCTCAGCGGTGAGCACGAGGTCGTATCCGAGCTCTGACGCCGTCGTGCGCGCACCCGCGGTGATCTCCTCGGTGTAGGGGTCGTGGAAGTGACCGAGGACGAGGTCGAACATGAGCGACGTCCCCCGCCTCGGCCGGCCGCGCACCTGCCCGATCGCCGGGTAGCCGAGCTCCGCGGCCGTCCGGAGAACCCGGGAGCGGGTCTCCGCCGCCATCTCGCCGCGGGCACGCAGGGCGCGGGAGGCGGTGGCGACGCTCACCCCGGCGCTGCGTGCGACGTCGGTGAGGGTGACGCGCGGCGCAGAGGTCATCCTCTCATTTTGCGCAAAGAACGACCGCTCCGCCACCGGTCGGTGGCATGGTGGCGGACATTGCACATTCCCGTCGATGCGGAGGGACGAGTCGATGAAGACCACGCTGCCGGAAACGCTGCCAGAACACGGGCGCGCGCTGACCGTGCCCGAGGGGCGATCATGACCGGGCGGAGGGCACTCGTGGTGCGCGGCGGGTGGGACGGCCACCGACCGGTCGAGGCCACCGAGCTGTTCCTGCCGTTCCTCGCCGACAACGGATTCGACGTGCGCATCGAGGACACCAACGAGATCTATGCCGACCGCGACGAGATGGACCGCACCGACCTCATCGTGCAGAGCGTCACGATGTCGGACATCTCGGCCGAGGCGCTGAGCGGGCTGCGCGGCGCCGTCGAGCGCGGCACGGGCCTCGCCGGGTGGCACGGAGGCATCGCGGACTCGTATCGCAACAGCTCCGACTATCTGCAGCTCGTCGGCGGCCAGTTCGCCACGCACCCCGCCAAGCATCCGGAGGCGCGTGAGGGCGGCGAGGCCGACAACTACCTCTGCTACACGGTCGACGTGACCGATCTGGGGCGCACGCACCGGATCATGGAGGGGATCGAGGACTTCACGCTTCGCACGGAGCAGTACTGGGTGCTCGCCGACGACCTCAACGACGTGCTCGCGACCACGACCCACCCCGTGCAGTCGTACCACCCCTGGCATCGGCCGGTCACGTCTCCGGCGGTCTGGACGCGGCAGTGGGGCGATGGGCGCGTGTTCGTCGCCACGCCGGGACACAGCCTCGCCGTCCTCCGGGACACCAGTGTGCGCACCATCATCGAGAGGGGGATGCTGTGGGCGAGCCGCACGGTATCGGAATAGTCGGTCTCGGCGTCATCTCGGGGCAGTACCTCGACACGCTCGGCACGCATCCGGGCGTGCGCATCGCCGCGGCGGCCGACCTCGACGCGGCGCGGGCTGAGGCCGTGGCGGCCCGCTACCCCGGCTGCCGCGCACTCAGTCTCGACGAGCTCGTCGCGGATCCTGCCGTCGACACGGTCATCAACCTGACCATCCCGTCCGCCCACGCGGACGTCGCCCTCGCGGCGCTCGCCGAGGGCAAGGACGTCTTCGGGGAGAAGCCGCTGGCAGCGACCCTGCCCGATGCGCGACGGGTCATCGGGGCAGCGGGCTCGGCGTGGATCGGCTGCGCACCCGACACCGTGCTCGGCACGGGGGTGCAGACCGCGCGCGCCGTGGTCGATGCAGGAGGCATCGGCCGCCCCGTCGCCGCGGTTGCCACCTGGGTCTCGTCGGGGCACGAGGCGTGGCACCCGCACCCCGACTTCTACTACCGTGCGGGCGGCGGCCCCCTGTTCGACATGGGCCCCTACTACCTCACGACGCTCTTCCACCTGCTCGGTCCCGTCGCGCGGGTGATCGGCTCGTCGTCGCGACCGAGGGCCGAGCGCGCGATCGGGTCGGGCCCGCGCGTCGGCGAGAGGATCCCGGTCGAGATCGACACCCACGTCACCGGGGTGCTCGAGCACGCCGGGGGAGCCGTCTCGACGGTCACCTTCAGCTTCGACGGCGCGGCGACCGAGGCCGCGCCGCTCGAGATACACGGCGAGACGGGCACGCTGTCCGTACCCGATCCCAACCTCTTCGACGGTGTCGTGCGCCTGCGGCGACCGGCCGAGGAGTCGTGGACGACCGTCACGGAGCGCGCCGGCTACGAGAACGCCGGCCGGGGGATCGGCGTGCTCGATCGCCTCACGACGGGCGAGGGCAGCGCCCGGGGCGACATCGCCCTGCACGTGCTCGAGATCATGACGGCGCTGGCCGAGTCCGCGGCGTGCGGGAGACGCATCGAGCTGACGACGGCACCGGACCGGCCCCCTCTCATCCCCTTCACACCGGCGAGTCTCTGGAGGCGACGTTGACCACGACCCCCACCGCACGGGCGATCATCGATCTCGACGTGACCGGCGACCGCATCAGTCGGCACATCTACGGACACTTCGCCGAGCACCTGGGCCGGTGCATCTACGACGGCTTCTGGGTCGGTGAGGACTCGGAGATCCCGAACGTGCGCGGCATCCGGCGAGACATCGTCGACGCCCTGCGAGCGCTGGAGATCCCGAACCTCCGCTGGCCCGGCGGATGCTTCGCCGACACGTACCACTGGCGCGACGGCATCGGCCCGCGCGATCAGCGGCCGCGGATCGCGAACACCAACTGGGGGGACGTCGTGGAGAACAACCACTTCGGCACCCACGAGTTCATGGACCTGTGCGACCTTCTGGGGGCCGACGCCTACGTCAACGGCAACGTCGGCAGCGGCACGGTGCAGGAGATGTCGGAGTGGGTGGAGTACCTCACCCGAGGGGATGACAGCCCGATGGCGCGACTGCGCCGGCAGAACGGCCGGGATGAGCCCTGGAAGGTGCCGTTCTGGGGCCTCGGCAACGAAGCATGGGGTTGCGGCGGCAATCTCTCGGCGGCGCATTACGCCGAGGAGGCGAGACGGTACGCGACGTTCGCGCACGACCACGGCGGCAACAGGCTCACGCGCATCGCCGCGGGCGCCAACGAGGACGACCTCGACTGGACGCGCGTGCTCATGAAGACCCTCATGGAGTGCCACGGCTGCACGCTCTACGGGAACCTGCCGTACCAGGCGATCTCGTTCCACTACTACACGCACTCCGGTTCCGGCATCAACACCGAGGACGCACGGCCCTTCACCGATGCCCAGTACTACGAGACGCTGGCGTACGCCGCGGGCATCGAGCGGGTCGTGCGCGGCCACGTGGCCGTCATGGACTCCTACGATCCCGGCAACCGCGTCTCCCTGGTGTGCGACGAATGGGGCACGTGGTGGAACGTCGAGGAGGGGACGAATCCGGGCTTCCTCTTCCAGCAGAACACCGTCAGGGATGCGCTCGTCGCGGGCCTGCACTTCGACGTCTTCCACCGGTACGCGCGGCGTCTCTCGATGGCGAACATCGCGCAGACGGTGAACGTGCTCCAGGCGATGGTGCTCACCGACGGCGACCGGCTCGTGCTGACGCCGACCTATCACGTGTTCGAGATGAACAGGAGGCACCAGGACGCACTGCAGGTGCACACCCACCTGCGCGACGTGCCGACGGTGCGGGCGCGCGGAGAGGACCTCCCGCTGATCTCGATGTCGGCATCGACGCGAGGCGACACGGCACTGATCTCGGTGAGTCATCTGGGGCTCGAGGCGGGCTGCGAGGTGAGGATCGACCTTCGCGGTCGCGATGCGCGCGTCGCGAGGGCGCGCGTGCTCACCGGGGAAGATCCCTCGGCGCACAACGACGCCGACGCACCCGACCGGGTGACCCCGCGTCCCCTGGCCGCTGCGGTGCACGGCGGCGTCCTCACGATGACCATGCCGCCGCACGCGTTCGCGACCATCGAGCTGGACCTGGAGCCGGACTCGGTGACGCCGGGTACGGCCGTGAGGCGAGACGAGGTGTCCCGATGACCACGAGACCGCTGCGCGTCGCGGTGATCGGCGCCGGCTTCATGGCACGGGCGCACTCCCATGCCTGGCGCACCGCGCCGCGATTCTTCGACCTGCCGAGGGAGCCCCGGCTGTCCGTGCTGGTGTCGCGCGACGAATCCAAGGGGGCCCAGCTCGCCCGCGACTGGGGCTGGGAGTCCTGGTCTGGCGACTGGCGGACCGTGATCGATCGCGACGACATCGACGTGGTGGACATCTGCACCCCCGGAGACACGCACGCCCGGATCGCGGTCGCCGCCCTCGAAGCGGGCAGACATGTGCTGTGCGAGAAGCCGCTCGCCAACGACCCCGCGGATGCGGCGATGATGGTCGCCGCATCGGAATCGGCCGCGCGTCGTGGCGTCGTGGCGATGTGCGGCTACAGCTACCGGCGCACGCCCGCTCTCGCCTCGGCGCGCCGGCTGATCGCGGACGGCGCGCTCGGCACCATCAGGCACGTGCGCGCGCAGTACCTTCAGGATTGGCTGAGCGATCCGGATGCTCCGCACACCTGGCGGCTGGACAGGGCAGCCGCGGGTTCCGGCGCTCTCGGCGACATCGGGGCGCACAGCATCGACACAGCGCAGTGGCTCACCGGCGAGCTCATCGAGGGCGTGTCGGCGCGTCTGCGCACCTTCGTGACCACGCGTCCACAGCGCAGTGCCGAGGTGGGGCTGGGCGGGACAGGAGACCCGGACTCCCCGCGGCTGCCGGTGGACGTCGACGACGCGGCGGCCTTCATCGCCGGCTTCAGCGGAGGCGCCCTCGGCGTGTTCGAGGCCACGCGCATGGCGCTCGGACGACGCAACGCCAATCGCATCGAGATCAACGGCGATCGCGGGTCTGTGGCGTTCGACTTCGAGCGGATGAACGAACTCGAGTACTACAGCGCCGACGACGGCGACGACCGCCAGGGGTTCCGCACCATCCAGGCGACCGACCCTGCGCATCCCTATGCGGACGCGTGGTGGCCTGCGGGCCACGGGCTCGGCTACGAGCACGCGTTCACGCATCAGATCGTCGACTTCGTCCGCTCGATCGAGAGCGCACCGGCGTCGCCGGGCTTCGCCGATGCTCACCAGGTGCAGCGCGTGCTCGCCGCGGTCGAGGAGAGCGCCGCCGATGAGGGCCGTTACACGCGAGTGCGCTGACGCGAGGCCGTCGGAGCCGGAGGACCGGATGAAGGGGAGAGAACGCTACGTCAGTGAGAGCACCGCTCCCACCTGGGATCTCGGCATGATCGCCGGCAGCGGCCGGGTGGGCGCGGTTCTCTGGGGCACACCGCACGAGCACGTCGTCTCGCTGGCGCACGAACGGTTCTTCCTTCCGGTGAACCCGCGCACCGCGCCGCCGGCTTTCGCTGAGGTCATGCCGCAGGTGCGCGACGCGCTCCTCGCTCACGATGCGGACGCGGCGGCCGCGCTGGTCTCCGAGTTCTCCGATTCCTCGGGTTTCGCGCAGATGATCTGGACCGACCCCCTCGCCCCGGGCGCTGAGCTCAGAATCGTCTTCGGCGACGAGGGCGACGTCGAGACGGAGTCGTACCGCCGCCGGCGCGTTCTCGAGACGGGGGAGCTGTCGACGTCCTGGACCGCGGGAGGATGCGCGCACGAGATCCGCATCACCACTCCGCGAGGCGGGCGGCGCGCGATCATCGGCCTGCGATCGACCGCGCCTCGGTCGGTGCGGGTGCGTCTGGGGGTGACCGACGATCGCACGGCCGGCATCCCCGGAGCGGCGAGCTACGCCCGGTTCATCGACGCGGCCGCGTCGATCCCCGGGCCGGCCGAGATCGAGCTCCGGGTGACGGCGGGAGCCGACCGCGCCGTGGCTCTGAGGACCACGGCGAGGGCCTCGCGGGGCACCACCCGCCTCACCGACGAGGGGAGTGCCGCGGAGCTCGCCGTCGACCTGGACGGAGAGACGTGGTTCGCTCTCGAGGTCGAGCTCTCACTCGGCGACGCCGATCCCGAATCCCTCGACCTCGGCGACATGGCGGCACTGCAGGGAGCATCGCGTCTGGATCTGCGCACCGGTGTCGGCGAGGACGTCCCGACCGAGTCCCTGCTGCGTGAGGCCGCCGCAGACCCTCGAGCGAAGCGAGCGCTCATCGAGCTCGCTTTCGCCGCCGGCCGGGCGAACATCATCAGCGCGACCGGCGAACTGCCGGCGACGCTGCAGGGCGTGTGGCAGGGGACGTGGTCGCCGGCATGGTCGGCTGACTACACCCTGAACGGCAACGTGCAGAACGGCGGGATGGCCTCGCTCACCCCGACCGGGACCCCCGAGCTGACGGCATCCCTCTCGCGCCTGCTCGTTCCGCATCTCGAGGACTTCCGCACCAACGCCTCGCGAATCTTCGGCTTCGCCGGGGCGATGCTCCCGAGCCGGATGAGCACGCACGGTCTCGCGAATCATTTCGCCGACGACTTCCCGCATCAGTTCTGGATCGGCTGCGGCGGCTGGGTGCTGCGGATGCTCGCCGATGCGGTCCTCGCATCGGGAGATCGCGGGCTGATCGACGACGAGACGTGGCTGCTGGTCGAGGAGATACTCGGCTTCGCACGGGAGGTCATGGAGCGCGGGCCCGTCGCGCCCTCCTACTCGCCCGAGAACACGCCGGGCGGGGCGCGCACCCCGCTGGCCGTGAACGCCACGATGGACGTCGCGCTGCTGCGCGACGCCGACAGGGCGGGGCGGATCCTCGCCGAGGCGCGCGGCGCCGATCCGATACGGCTGCCTGCCGTGGCGCCCGATTTCCGCATCGACGACGACGGGCGCCTGGCCGAATGGGCGGATCCGGCCTTCGCGCCGCACCTCGCCCACCGCCACGCGAGTGAGCTTTACCCGCTGTGGTACGACGCCGACCCGGCGTTCGGGCGGCGAGACCTCCGCGATGCGGCAGCACGGCTCATCCGGGCGAAGATCGGCTGGCGCGCCGAGGATCCGGCAGCGCCGCCCGGGCGAGGTGAGATGGCGTTCGGGCTCGCCCAGCTGGGACTCGCGGCCGCGACCCTGGGCGACGCGCGGAGCGCAGAGCAGTGCGTCGACTGGCTGGCGACGCTGCATGTCACCCCCGCGATGACGACGACCCATGACACCGGATCGATCTTCAACCTGGACGCGAGCGGTGCGCTGCCGGCGCTCGTGGCGGCGATGCTCGTGCGCTCCTCGCGTGACAGCATCGCACTGCTGCCCGCGGTGCCCGACTCGTGGGGCGAAGGGGCGGTGTCGGGACTCACCACCCGGACGGCGCTGACGGTCGAGCTCCTCGAATGGAGCGCTTCCGGCATCTGCGTGACCCTGACCGGCGCCCCCGGTTCCGAGTGGGTGCGCATACGCCCGATCGAACTGCGCCTGCCGAAGCCCGTCGTCTCCCCTGCGCATCCCGAGCCGGTGCGGAGCATCTTCCTCGACCATCGGCTGAGCGGTCATCGTCTGACTCTCGCCTGGGCGCAGCCCGGAGCCTGAACCGGAGCGCCGTGTATCAGGGCCCGGTCGCCGCCCCTCTTCCTTCCAGGCGACCGATCCCGGCCGTCGGACTCGGAAGGAAGGTTCGTCATGAGCACTCTGCACGTCGAGAATCTCGGGTCGGTGGAGCTTCTGCGGACGCACCGGACGCTGGGCATCTCGCCCGGCGACGTCGCGTCGGTCATCGAAGACGAAGCCCGGCGCATCATCGAGGAGGCGGACGGCAGCCGGCAGCGGGCGATCGGCCTCGGCATCCGGCGGATGCGCGCCCGCGGCTTGATCACCGACGCGGACGTGAAGCGCCTGGAGCAGGCGAGCCGGACCGTGTTCCTCGTCGGCGCGGGCAAGCAGCCTCCGGAAGAGGGCGCAGCCACCCTCGACACGATCTACCGGGAGTCGCTGGACGACCCGGAGGCGAGCGAGATGGGGTCGACCATGGTCGGCGCCACCTACGCGGCGCGCAACAGCTCGGTCGCCCCGGCGGCGGGGCTGTTCGGGATGCTGATCGGTGGACTGCTCACCGGGGGATCCGGCGGGATGCTGATCGGCGGCCTCATCGGCTGGGGCGTTGGCAAGGTCTGCGGAGACGAGGAGGAGTGACATGGCCGTTCTCAGGCTCACGTCGATCACCTGCCACGAGCAGGCGGAGACGTTCACCGACGAGCTCTACGTGACGTTCAACGGCACGAAGCGCTCTCTGCCGAACATGACCAAGGGACAGACGAAGGTGCTCGGCGACGAGTTCCTCTTCGACGGGTCCCGACAGCTCAGCCTGTTCGAGAACGACGGAGACCACTGGTACGACCGGGACGACTTCATCGCCGCGCACACGATCACCGAGTCCCCGGGGGACTCGACGCTCGTCTTCGAGAGCCACAGCGGGAACGCGCTGGGTGCGCACTACTCCCTGGGAGTCCGCGTGGGAGCGCCGAGCGGTTCCGCCATCCTCCGCCTGCAGTCGATCACATGCAAGGAGCAGGCGGAGACCTTCACGGACGAGCTGTACGTGACGTTCAACGGCACCAAGCGTGCGCTGCCGAACATGACCAAGGGGCAGAACCTGACTCTCAGCGACGAGTTCCTCTTCGTCGGCTCGCGGGAGCTCAGCCTGTTCGAGAACGACGGCGATCACTGGTACGACCGCGACGACTTCATCGCGAAGCACACGATCACCACGACGCCCACCGACGTGACCCTCGAGTTCGAGGCGAGCGGCGGAAACGCCGAACCGGCGCACTACGCGATCAGCCTGAGCGTCACTCCGGCGCCCTAGATGAGAAGGGAGTACCGATCATGCCTGTGAGAGAGAAGTTCGTCCGCGCGGGGGACTGGCGGACGCTGGAGACGTTCTGGAACGTGACGACCACCGCCTGGTTCCAGATGCCGGCCGGCGCCGAGGTCAAGATCCGCTACTCGGGGTGGTGGTTCGGTGTCGACCGGCAGCGCACGCGCCTCGACGGCACCACCGTGAAACGGCTCGTCATCAGCCGGTGGTCGCTGTTCACCGCCCGGCTGCAGATGAAGGTGACGGCCGACACCGCCGTGATCTACGTCGTCGAGCCCGGTAACGTCGCCAACCTGCCGCCGGGCATCTCCTTCTGATCCGCTCTGCGCGTCGCTCTCGCAGGCCGGGAGCGACGCGCCGGTGGCGGCGGGCGCGGAGCGTCTTGGAGCATCGCCCCGTGTTCGAGTTTGTTCACACCCTCTACTATTCAAAGCGGAAAGCGTATACCGTAGCCATCGGAACCCCCCCCCACCGACAGGAGGCCGATGATGTCCGCCCTCGAACTCGACCGCCGCTCCTTCCTGGCCCTGCTCGGCGCCGGAGCGCTCGTCACCATGACCGGAGAGGCGGCGAACGCGAGCACCTCCGCGTTCGGCGTCGCCGCCGACGACCCGCTCGGCGCGCTCGTCCTGCGTCGCCGTGTCATGCTCGCCGGTGACGGCAGCGCGGCATCCGTGCCCGAGCTCGCGGGCGTGCTCAGCGACATGAGCACCAAGGCGGGGGCGACGTGGAGCTCCATGGTGCGGCCTGCTGCCGCCCCGGGCGTCTGGGCCGACCTTCCGCTCACCGGAGTGAGCGGCACGGTGATGTCGGGCAACATGGGCGTCACCTTCAACCGCGTCTTCGACCTCGCACTCGCGTACTCGACCGCCGGGTGCGCGCAGCACGGGGATGCCGCGCTCGCCGCCGACCTCGTCGACGCGCTGACCTACCTGAGCGCGAACGTGTACGCCGTGGGCAAGGCGAAGGTCGGCAACTGGTGGTTCTGGGAGATCGGCGTGCCCCGCAAGGCCGCCGACATCCTCGTGCTCCTGTACGACGTCGTGCCGGCCGAGGTGCGCACCGCCCTGATGGCGGCTGCGCGCTACTTCACACCCGACCCGAACTGGCGCGGCAGCGGCACCAGCTTCGCCGAGACCGGCGCGAACCGCACCGACAAGGCGCTCTCGTGCGCCCTGCGCGGCATCCTCGACGACCGCCCCGACGAGATCGCGCTGGCCCGCGACGCTCTCAGCGACACCGTGCGCGGCGGACGCAACAGCGTCTTCGGCTACGTCACCAGCGGCGACGGCTTCTACACCGACGGATCGTTCGTGCAGCACGGCTACCTGCCGTACGTCGGCACCTACGGCGTCGTCACCCTGGGCGGCATCGCCGAGATCCTCGGCCTGCTCGGCGGCAGCAGCTGGGACGTCGTCGATCCGAAGAAGTCCGTGATCCTGGATGCTGTCGAGGGCGCATACGCCCCGTTCATCTGGAACGGCCGGATGATGGACACCGTCCGCGGTCGTGCGGTCTCCCGGCAGGCGGCGCCCGACTACGTCGACGGCGCCGGCGCGATGACCGCGATCCTGCTGCTGGCTCAGGGCGCCGGCGAGCCCTACCGCAGCCGCTACCTGTCGCTCGTGAAGGGCTGGCTGCTGCGCAGCAGCGAGAAGCAGTACGGCCTCCAGTCGCAGACGGTCGCGAAGTCGCTCCTCGTCACCTCCGTCCTCGGCGACGACGCCGTGGTGCCCGCCGATGCACCGGTGTACACCAAGGCGTTCGGCGATCAGGACAGGCTGGTGCACCACCGCCCGAACTTCAGCGCCGTGGTGAACGTGTCCTCGAAGCGCATCGGCCGCTACGAGTGGGGCAACCGCGAGAACAACCTCGGCTGGTACCAGGGCGACGGTCTCACATACTTCTACAGCCCGGCCGACCCCGGCCAGTTCAGCGCCGACTTCTGGCCGACGATCGACCCGTACCGGCTGCCGGGGACGACGGTCACCGCCGAGCCGCGCAACAACGGGGCCGCCGACGGCACCGGCATCCCGCGGGCGTACCAGGCCTTCGGCGGCGGGCTCGCCCTCGACGACCGGTGGGGCATCCAGGGCATGGACCACCTCAACCACAACCGCACGCTGAGCGCCCGCAAGTCCTGGTTCTTCCTCGACGACAGGGTCGTCTGCCTCGGCGCGGCCGTCGCCTCGGCATCCGGTCATGAGGTCTTCACCACGATCGACAACCGTTCGTTCGCTCCCGACGCCGTGCCGACTCTGCGCACCGACAGCCGCAACCGCGTCCTGGCGGCAGGCTCCGCGCCGGTCAAGGTCAGCCGCAACGTGCACATCATGGGGCACGGCGGATACGTGTTCCTGAAGGGGGAGAACGTGAGCGGCGACATCGACGTGCAGGTCGTGCGCCGTACCGGAGACTGGAAGACCATCAACTCGGGCGGGGACACGGGCGGCACCGACGAGCCCAAGACCCGCGACTACGTCACCATCACCCACCACCACGGCACCGACCCGTCGGGCGGCGGCTACGCCTACATGGTGCTGCCCGACGTCGACCACTCGGTCACCTTCACCGAGTCGGACGCCCCGACCGTCGAGGTGGTCGCGAACAACGCGACCGCGCAGATGATCCGCGTCGCCGGCCAGGGGCTCACGCTGGCGAACTTCTTCGCCGCCGGCGAGGCGCAGGGCGTCACGGCGAGCGGGCCCTGCTCGGTCGCGGTGCGGACGGATGCCGGTCGCACCACGGTCGCGGTCTCCGACCCCAGTCGCACGCAGGCGGTCGCGAGGGTCTCGCTGGCCGACGCCGCATCCGCTTCGGTGATCGAGGCGGATGCCGGTGCGCGCGTCGTCTCGACGTCGCCGCTCGTCCTCGAGTTCGAACTCGACGGACACGGGCACTCGAAGCGCATCGTGCTCGGCTGAGCATCCGCGCCGCAGGGACGGCCCGGCCCGTCGGCTCGGGCCGTCCTCGTCTATCAGGATCCCGGCGCCCACCTTTCGGGTCGGACACCGCCGTCATCCACGTCGTCGAGCCGTGGAAGGTCGCGAACCCGCCGCCCAGCATCTCGCTCTGAGTGCGAGGGAGCTCGCGCTACGCCGCAGGACGCCAGCCGAGCTCGAGCGAGATGTCGTTCGTGGTGCGCAGCAGTTCGGGGAGGAACTCCTCGAGCGCCTCGAGGTCGGCCTTCTCGCGGAAGGCGGTGATCGAGATCGCCCCGGCGACCGTGCCTGAGTGGTCCCAGACCGCGGCGGCGATGCAGTTCGAGATGATGTCGTATTCGCCGTCATCCGTCGCCCAGCCGCGCTCCTTCACCTGGTCGAGGCGGGCTCGGAACTCGTCGATGCCGGTGATCGTGTTCTTCGTGTAGCGCTCGAACTCGACGCCGGCGAGGATCCGCTCCCGGGGCTCAGGCTCCATGTTCGCGAGAATCGCCTTGCTCACCCCGGCAGTGTGCGTGACGACGTACCCGCCGATCGTCGTGTTCAGGCTGATGGCCTGCACAGGCTCGACTTTATCGACGTAGACGAGGCGGTCGCCCTGCGGCACCGCGAACTGGATCGTCTGGCCGGTCGATTCGGACAGGCAGACGAGGTGGGGATGCACCACGGTCCGCAGGTCGAACTGCGAAAGCGCGGCTTGCGCGAGACCGGCGAGGCGGAAGCCCACGCCGTAGCGGCCCTGGTCGTCTTTGCGGACGAAACCGGCGGCCTCCAGGGTCTGAAGCGTGCGCAGCGCCGTCGTACGGTGGACCTCCAGTGCGGCCGCGATCTCACGCAGCTCCCGCGGGCGTGTGCTGCAGAACTCCAGAATGGAGATCGCTCTGCCGACTGTCTGACTCATGTCTGTGCACCCCTTGCCCTTGGCCTGCGATTATTGCACGGCAGCGGCCGCGGCTGCGGTCGCGGTGACACCGACCGTGAGGAGAACGTTGCCGAATCGTCTCGTGTCTCCTGTGACGACGCAGAGCGCCACATCTTCGCTGCGTGCGAGGTCGTAGAACTCCTGGCGCGCCACATCGACGTGGGGAAGGTCGTCGGAGAGCGCGCACCGGATCCCATCCTGGACCTCTCTCAGCACGTCGGGCGGGGACTGCATCGCCACGGATGCTTCGATTGCGATGTTCTCGGCGATGAGCTCGACGATCTCCGGGATCGTCGGCGCCCCTGGCGTGTATCCGAGGTGGCATATCGTCGCTCGGGGATTGACCGCCGTCGAAGTGGCGTAGTGCGCATCCGTGACGAGGATCCGCGCACGGTGGCCGGTACGCGCGAGCGCACCCAGAATGTCCGGATGAATCAGGCGTGAGGCGATCATGGTCAGCCGAAGTACTGAGCGCCGTTGATGTCGATGACCGCCCCGTTGACGTAGGAGGCCGTCGGGCCCGCCAGCCACACGGCCGCTCCGGCGACGTCGTCCGGGGTGCCTGCGCGCCCTGCGGGGATGCCGCTGATCGTCGTCTCCTTCGAGGCGGCGGTGGTGAACGTGTCATGGAACGGCGTGTCCTCGATGAAGCCGGGGGCGAGCGCGTTCACGGTGATGCCTCTCGGTGCGACCTCTTTGGCGAGGCCGCGGGTGAATCCGAGTACGCCGGCCTTGGTCGCCGCGTACGCGGTCGCACCGGCGTGACCGCCGTTGCGAGCTGCCAGCGACGCCACGTTGATGATTCGGCCCGCGCCCGAAGGCATGTGGGCCAGGACCGCGCGCGTGGCGAAGAACATGCTGTCCAGGTTCACGGCGAGTACCTGTCGCCAGAGATCGACGTCCATCTCAGCGATCGGCGATCGCTGCACGAGGCCGCCGACGTTGTTGACGAGGATGTCGATGCCGCCCGTCTCGGCGGCGATGCCGGAGAGTGCTGCATCCACGGCGGCGGAGTCCGTCGCGTCCACCGGGAATGCGAGAAGGGGCCGGCCCGACCCAGCCTCGACCGCTCGGAGCATGTCCTCATCCGGGGCATGAGTCCGGTGTGTGATCGCCACGCGGGCACCGGCATCGGCGAGGGCGATCGCGATCGAACGACCGATGCCGACCGCACCCCCGGTCACCGTCGCGTTGAGGCCGGCAAGGGGCTGGTCCATCTGATCCTCCGTTCCATGAATGCACAAGCTGTGCGTGTAGTGCACACCATGACAGATCGAGGCGGCGTATGCAACCGTTGACATCGCCCGCTGAGCGCGTATAGAGTGCACACGTTGTGCAGATAGCGCACAGCAGCTCATCAAGGAGGATTGGCATGAAGAAGAGCCTGCTCACTCGTTCTGCCGTGGCCGTGGTCGCGGTGGCGGGTCTCGTCGGCGTCACCGGTTGCTCCTCATCGTCGAGCGGCCCGGATGACGAGGTCACGCTGACGGTCTGGAACCCGCAGGACAACTGGCGCAAGACGACCTCGTACTACGAGGACAAGCTCGCTGAGTTCGAAGAGAAGCATCCGAACGTCACCATCGAGTACGTCGACATCCCCTACGGCCAGTACGAGGCCCGTTACACCGCCGGTTTCACCAGCGGCAAGGACGCGCCGGACATCTTCATGGGCCAGGTCTCGTACTACGCAGGAGGCCTCGGTGTCGCCGACGAAGCTCCCGACGACCTGCAGAAGCTGTGGAGCGACAACCTCACGCCGCTGACGGCGCGGAACTTCCAGCTCGACGGCAGCTGGTACGGCTACCCCGTCAGCTCCGACCTAGGCATGCAGCTCTACTACAACATGGATCAGTTCACCGAGGTCGGGCTCGACCCCGCCCAGCCTCCGACGACCTTCGACGAACTCCAGGAGTACGCCGAGAAGCTCGCGATCCAGGATCCGTCAGGCAAGGTCACCCGCAACGGCATGGCGCTGCGCTACTCAGGCAACCCCACCGGCATCGTCGACAAGGCCCTGCCCTACATCCACGCCTTCGGTGGGCGTCTGTACGCCGAGGATCAGAGCACGGCCGACGGCTACCTCAACAGCGATGAGACGGTCGCGGGCATCCAGTACATGCAGGATCTGGTGAACGACGGCGTCTCGAGTCTCGAACTGGGCAGCCCGGACGACACCTTCGCACAGGGGCTGTCCTCCATGACCTTCCGTGAGGGCTGGTACGAAGGCTGGCTCACTCAGAACGCGCCCGACGTCAACTTCGGCGTCGTCCCGTACCCGGAGGGTCCCGAGGGCTATCCCCAGGTGAGCCTGCTCTTCAACTGGGCCTGGATGGTCAATTCGCAGAGTCCCGACGCCGAGATCGCGTGGGACTGGATGCGTGCCGTCTCCGACCCCGAACTCGACCTCGGACTGGCCGAGCTCGAAGGCTACCTCCCGGTGTGGACCGAGAACTTCGATACACCGTATGTCACTGAGCGCAACGACTATCAGGCCGTGGAGAAGCAGATCGAAGAAGGCGCCGGGCCCGTCTACAACGCCCCGTACACCAACCAGATCGCCACCGTCGTCGGCGCGGCGATCGAGAAGGCGCTGCAGGGCGGAGACGTCCGTGAGGCTCTCGACGGCGCGGTCGCCGAAGTCGACGAGCTCCTCGAGCGCGGACGCTGAGAGCCGGGCCATGACCACCTTGGACACGCGTCCGGCATACGGCGCCACGCGTCGGCGGCCGATCGGCACGACGCTGAAGGCGTACGGATTCCTGACCCCCGCGCTCTTCTTCGTCGTCGTGCTGTTCCTCATACCGCTCGGATTCAACATCCTGATCAGCTTCTTCGACTGGTCGATCATCGGCCGCCGAGAATTCATCGGCCTCGAGAACTACATCGACGTCGCGACGAGCGAGCGGTTCCTGAACGCGGCCGGCAACACCGTCGCCTTCACCGCGATCGGAGTCCCGGTCGGCGTCGTCCTCTCCCTGGTCGTGGCGCTGGGTTTCAACGCGCTGACGATCAGCCGGGGCAGCGGCTTCATCCGTGCGCTCTACTTCGCCCCGGTGGTCGCCTCGCTGACCGCGGTCGCGTTCGTGTGGCTGTGGATCTTCAACCCCGCGTACGGGCTCGCCAACTCCGTGCTCGAGGGGCTGGGCATTCCGGGGCAGAAATGGCTCACCTCGGAATCGCAGGTGATCCCGTCGCTGGCCGTGATGTACGTCTGGGCCCGCCTCGGATTCAACGTGATCATCCTCGTCGCGGGGCTGCACGCGATCGACAAGTCCTATTACGAGGCGGCGAGGCTCGACGGCGCCGGTCCGTTCCGGATGTTCTGGTCGATCACGCTGCCGCTTCTGAACCGGCAGCTGGTGCTGGTGATCAGTGTGGAGGTGATGAACGCGCTCAAGCTGTTCGAGCTTCCTTTCGTGGCCACCAAGGGCGGGCCGACCGGCTCGAGCCGGTCCATCGTCATGGAGATCTACGAGCTCGCCTTCAAGATGGACAGGTGGGGAGAGGCTGCCGTGTATGTGCTCTTCTTCTTCGCCTTCCTGATCGTCGTGACAGCTCTCATCCGCAAGCTCTTCACGAGGGACATCTCAGAATGAACACGCTCATCGAACACGCACCCGCGGATCAGACCCGCGCGATCGTCACCGCAGGATCCCGGCGAGGCACCAGGATGTCGGTGCGACGCTCCCGCGGCCAGATCGCGCTCATGATCGCACTCGCGCTCGGCGGCGTCCTGATGGTCGTCCCGCTCATCTGGGTCGCGCTGTCGTCTCTGAAGCGTCCGGATGAGATCCTGCGCCTGCCGGTGAAATGGCTGCCGGACGACTTCTTCAACTTCGACAACTACGTCGCGCTGTTCGCCCAGCACGATTTCGGCCGGTACATCATGAACTCGTTCATCGTCACCGGCATCGGGATCGTGACGAGCCTCCTCATCGCGCTCCTCGCCGCCTACGCCTTCGCCTATTACGACTTCAAGTACAAGGAGGCCGTGTTCCTCCTCGTGCTGGCGCTCTTCATGGTGCCGCAGGAGGCGCTCGTCATCCCGCTGTTCCTCATGGTGTCCGAGGCGGGTCTGACGAACACATATCTCGGTCTGGCGTTCCCGGATCTGTTCACCGTCCTCGGCGTCTACCTGCTTCGGCAGTTCATGGAGGGCATCCCGTACAGCTACGTCGAGGCCGCACGGATGGACGGGGCGAGCGAGCTGCGGATCCTGTTCCGCGTGATCACGCCGATGGTGAGTCCCGCGATCGTCGTGTTCATCATCATCAAGTTCATGTTCACCTGGAACACCTTCCTCTGGCCCATGCTCGTCGCCCAGGACGAGACCATGTACACGGTCACCGTGGGCCTGGTGAACTTCGCCGGTTCCGAGTTCAACCAGTGGAACCTCATCAACGCCGCCACCATGATCAGCATGCTCCCGATGATCATCCTGTTCATCGCCCTTCAGAAGTACCTCGTCCGAGGCGTCGCACTCAGCGGCATGAAGTAGCGGGACCCAAACAGACGTGCGCTCCATCCCTCCCCTCATCGGGAGCGCACCCCGCGCCGAGCGATCTGGGGATCGCGCGTCGGCGCCCGGGGGATCACTGCGATGCGCGGCGCGTCGCGGTGATCCCCCGACCTGACCGGTCGGGACCCCGACCGATCGATCGTCCAGAAGGCCCATGAACCCCAGCGCCCTGCGGAGAGGACGTGATGACGCCCGGCACCCGGCGCGCCCCTGGTGGGCTCCACCCCGACGATCCGCGTCACTGGCCGGCCCTGCGTCTCGGTCCGGCGTGGTCGATCCCGGTGATCGCTGCCGCCCTGGAATCCGACGAACGGGCACCGGTCGCGATCCCGACTGATGAAAGGTCTGAACATGATCCACTCTGTCTCCCTGCGTCTCCCCACGCTCTCCACGGAGGCTGTCCGTGCCGTCCTCATCCGGATCGGAGCGGCGTGATGCGCGAATCTGACTCGGGAACGCCGCTGATCGTCGTCATGGGAGTCTCCGGCTGCGGCAAGTCGACGGTCGGGGCCGCTCTCGCGGCGCACCTGCGTGTGCCCTTCCGCGACGCGGACGACCTGCATCCGACTTCGAATGTGGACAAGATGTCGCGCGGCATTCCACTGACCGACCACGATCGCGCGCCGTGGCTCGCGGCAGTGGGGGAGGAGCTCGCGCTTCACCGATCGTCCGGAATGGTGATCGCCTGCTCGGCCCTGAAGGCGGCCTACCGCGACATACTCCGCACGCACGCGCCCGGCGTCTTCTTCGTACATCTCAGCGTGTCGAAGGACGTGCTCGCGGAGCGGATGTCTGCGCGCGCCGACCACTACATGCCACTCAGTCTTCTCGAGTCCCAGCTCGACACCCTCGAGGCGCTCACCGCGGGAGAGGGGGGAATCGCCGTCGATGCCGAGCAGCGCGTCGACGAGATCGTCGAGGCCGCACTGCGAACGATTCCCTACTTCACGATCGAGGAGCATTCTGTGCCCGAAGCATCAGCGAACATCGGAGTCGTCGGACTCGCCGT